>NZ_NMWT01000009.1 GCF_002860365.1 Bifidobacterium parmae | reverse complement strand
CCGGACTGGCCCGGACGATGCTGGCCGGGACGCGGCGCGGCGGGACGGGCGCCCGGAACCGGATGCTGCTCGTGCTCGCCGGCGGCCGAAGCGGACGCGCCCGCGGCCGGAGCCGCCGGACGCGGACCCGGGGTCGGCGCGGCGGAGGAAGTGCGGGAGGTGTGGGACGCCGCCGGGCCCGGAGTCGGGGCCGGAGACGGATGGTGCTGGCCGGGACGCGCACCCTTGGGCGCGCCGTGCGAGCCGGCGCCATTCTGACGGTTGCCGCCCTGGCCACCGTTGCCGCCCTGCTTCGCGAAGGCGGACCTGAGCTTGCGAGCCACCGGGGGCTCGACCGTGGAGGAGGCGGACTTGACGAACTCCCCCATATCCTTCAGCTTCTCCAGCGCGGTCTTGCTGTCGATGCCGAGTTCCTTGGCAATTTCATAAACGCGTGGTTTCGCCACTACTTGTTCTCCTATCCGTGACCACGCGCCTGCGCGGTCAAAACTTGAAGACGACGAGCCTGTTCATCGTGCGACCATGATCGTGTAATCCTCGTTCTTTGGCCGGGCATGCTTACGCCCGGCATACCGCATCAAGCATACTCAACACGCTGGATGTGGGCACGCCGGGCGCAAGCCTTCCGGCTACTTCGCTTCCGGGGTCGGCTCCGGGGCGGAGGCGGCGTCGCCGGACGCGGCACCATCGGCCTCGGCGGCTTCGGCGGCCTTCTCGGCGGCGACCTTCTTCGCGTGGGCCTCGGCCGACTCGATGCCGATCTTCCAACCGGTGAGCTTGGCGGCCAGACGCGCGTTCTGACCCTCCTTGCCGATGGCGAGCGACAGCTGGTCGTCGTGGATGAACGCGATTGCGGTCTTGTTCTTCTCGCTGATCACCTGCACGCCGGTCGCGACGGCCGGGCTCAGCGCGGAGGCCACGAACTTCGCCGGATCGTCGGAGTAGTCGACGATGTCGATCTTCTCCGGTCCGAGGTTCTCCATGACGGCGCGCACGCGGGCGCCGCCGGGGCCGATCAGCGCGCCCTTCGGGTTCACGCCGTCCGTGTTCGCCTTGACGGCGATCTTCGTGCGGGCGCCCGCCTCGCGCGCGATCGCCATGATCGACACGGCGCCGGAGACGAGCTCCGGGACCTCGCGCTCAAACAGCTTGCGCACGAGCTCAGGGTGCGAGCGGGAGACGATGATCTCCGGGCCCTTCACGCCGCGGCCCACGTTCACCACGTACACGCGCAGACGCTGGCCGTGACGGTAGCGCTCGCCCGGCACCTGCTCGCGGCGGGGCAGGATCGCCTCGACGTCGCCGACGGCGATGTGCACGTTGGACGGGTCCTTCACGTCCTGCTGGACGATGCCGGTGATGAGCTTGCCCTTCTGACCGGAGAACGCGCCGAACACGCGCTCGTCCTCGGCACGGCGGAACAGCTGGGTGATAACCTGGCGCGCGGTGGCGGCAGCGAGACGGCCGAAGTCGCGCGGGGTGTCGTCGTACTCCTCGCCGAGCGTCGGCGCCGGATGCGGGTCCTCCTCGGTGGGGGTGCCCGGAATCTCGTCGGCGGCCCACACGGTGAACGTGCCGGCACGCTCGTCAAGTTCGACGCGCGCGTGCTTGGCCGGGTGCGAGGTCTTCATGTACGCGAGGCGCAGCGCCTCGGCGAGGGCCGCATCAAGCGCCTCCGGGTCGATTCCTTGCTCCAATGCGAGCTTGTGCATGCCTTGCAGGTCCAGTTCCATCTCGCAAGACCTCCCTTGAGTTCAGTTATATCGGCTCTTGGCCCATTTGGTCATAGTCGATGTTTACTCTACTGTTTTATGCAGACACTTCGTGATTCAGCCGTGGGCGTGCGGGCCGGTGACCTCGCCGCCGCCGTCGCCCGCCTCCTGCCGCATCACGAGTCACGTCGCACATCACGTCGCACACGCCGCATGTCGCGTCTCGCCGCGATCGCCACCGCGTGCGCGCTCGTCGCGCCGCTGGCGGGATGCGCGGCGCCGCATCTCGAATCGCGCAACGCCGACGCGTCGAAGCTCGGCACCTGCGAAAGCGCGTATCTCGCCGCGCAGACCGGCACGCCCGCCCTGTCCGACGGCTACGCGGCGATGCCGGCGATGATGCGCTATCTCGTCACGCGCGCCGCGGGCGAGGCGTGGATCACCGTCGCCTCCGCCTGCACGTCGCGCTTCGCCGAAGGCGCGATGCGCTCGGCGCAGGTCTCGTACGCCGCCGAGACGCTCGGCGCGGCGCTCGGCGTCGCCTCGCCCACGCCGCCGACCGTCGACTACGGCGAGGTCGTGCGGCTCGACGCGGGCGCCGACGCGCTGTCGGCGATGTCGCTGGCGGAGGACCGCGCCGGATTCGCGCTCGAAGTGCTGGCGGCGCGCGGCGTCGACAACGCCACGCTCGCCGCCTCCGACAACCACAAGACCGCCGCGCAGCGCCTGTTCTCGCTGTCCGGCGCGAGCAAGGACCCGCGACGGAAGGTGTACGCCGTCGATCAGCTCATCGCGCATCCCGACACGATCGAGGATGCAGCGGCGCCCGGCGTGACCGCGCCGACGGTGGCCGTCATCGAGATGGACTGCGCCCGCGCCTACCTCGACGCGATGGGCGGCGCCGATGATGGCGCCACGGGGGATTCCGCGGCCGGCTCGGGGGCAGCCGGTTCCTCGGAGGCTGCCGGTTCCTCGGGGACATCCGGTTCCTCGGGGGCATCCGGCAGCTCGTCCGAGGCTTCCGATGCGGGCGCATCGGATTCCGGCGCATCCGGTACGACTGCGTCCCCGTCGCGCAAGACGCTCGACTGGCTGGCCCGCATGGCCGCCGCCCGCGCCTGGCGCGCGATGGAACTCGGCTACCCCTCCGCCGACTCCGTCCTCTTCCGCTGATTCGTCCGCCTGCGCCCCCCCCCGCACTCGGTTCGTGTCATCAATCCGTCATGGTCTCGTCCGGATTCGCCACATAACCCGGTAGAGGCCTGCGTTCCGGTTGAGTGCGAGAATCCGGCTCTCCCTCAACCTTGTGGAGGCGGGTTTGCGGGTTGAGGGAGAGCTTGGTTCCGGGCCGGGGCATGGCCCGTGTGGGCCGCGTTCGCGCAAAACCGCTATTTTCCAAGGATTGTGGGTTTGGGAGGTTTCGCCACTCAACCGCAATCCGGCCTCCTACGGAGTTGAGTGGCGAATCGACCTCGCACTCAACCTGAAAAGCGGGCGAACTCCAGTTGAGGGGAAGTCTGATTCTCGCACTCAACGTGAAAACTAGGGCGATACGGGTTGAGTGGAAGACCAAGCCATCGACAACGCCATCGAAGCAACCGCGCCATGCGGTATAGCGGCCATTCCGATAAGGCTCAAGCACACCAACAGCTCCAACAGGACCCAACAGGACCCAAGCCCAAACCGGCTAGAAGCCGAAGTCTGCACCACCCAACAGGGGATTCGCTGTTTCCGGGCTGAGAGGGGTACTTCCCCATTGTCGTTCGAAGACAATTGGCTTATGAGGGGTACCTGCCGACATCTCATCAAGGAATATTGCGGTCATTGCGGCGCCTGTGCCCCGGATATGCCTTGATTGGGTACCCCTTGTAACGCAGATGGATGTCCGGAAGGGCTCGGATGTACCCCTGTTAGGAGAGAAAGACTTCTCGCTCCTGCCGGCGGGAAGACCCACGTTGCTTTACTTAACCCGCGGGATGAGGGGCGGGGACACCCGACCATACGAAAAAGGGCTTCGGGAATCCCGAAGCCCTTGATATCGCGGATAAGGCGAGATTCGAACTCGCGGAGGGGTTCGCCCTCACACGCTTTCGAGGCGTGCTCCTTAGACCGCTCGGACACTTATCCAATCGTCACGTAAAACGCAACCTGTTCATTATAAGCCTGTTCGTCCGATACGCAAATCACCGCGCGTCGCGTGCGCGTAATCGTCACGCCCCGCACACACCCGCCCCGCCGCTACAGCTCCTGCTCGTGGACGGAGGCGTTGACCCACTGGCTCTGCTGGACGTTGTACCCGGAGAAGATGCCGATGTCGAGCATGCAGTCGCGGTAGTCGCGTCCGTGGGCGATTGTGATGTAGTTGTCGTCGACCATGCGGTTGTGGGTCGGGTCGAGGCCGATCCACCGGCCGTTGTGGTAGATCTCCACCCACGCGTGCGTCGCGCCCTCCCCGCCCAGCAGGCCCGCGATGTAGCGGGCGATCAGACCGCAGTGGCGTGCCACGGACAGCATCACGTGAGCATAGTCCTGGCACACGCCCTTGCGCTGTTCCAACGCCTGCTCGGCGGTCGTGCGGATCGTCGTGGAGCCGGGCGTGTAGACGAACGCGCGGAACACCTCGTCCATGATCTCGCGCGCCTTGTCGATCGGCGAGGCGCTGTCCGGCAGGGCGGCGAGGCGGCCGCGGCAGACCGCCGTCAGCGCCTCGACCGCGGGGCCGGGGATCGTCAGCGCGGAGTCGAACCGGTAGAGCGGCTTGTAGATCTCCGGCTTGATGTGCTCGTTGTCGACGAACGCGATGCCGGTCACCTTGTAGTTGAACACGTCATGCGGCTCGGGGATGTACCCGGTCTTCACGACCGAATCGAACGAGTCGATGGTGGTCTCCAACTCCACGTCCGGTTCGATGTCGATCTCCACGTCCACGACCTGCTGGCGCGGGCCGGTGGCGGGGATGCATCGCAACTGGAACCGGTGGTCGGTGACGGGCGAGCTGAAGCTGAGCTTCATCTCATAATCAAACACCAGTTTCTTCATGCTTCAGGCTCCGGGAAAGTGGACGGCAACGACAAACGACAGACATACTGTCTTCCAACTTTACCAGTGTGACCCACGTCACGGCCTGCGCGCGTCCATGTTCATCGAGTTCAGCGAGCTGCCGTCCTTGATGTCGCCGTGGATGGAACGCCGGCCGAAGTCGCTGAGGAACTCCTGCAGACGGCCGTTGAGCTCCGGATAGCCGCGCTGCGGCAGCTGGCCGAGCAGCCAGCTCACGCCATCGGCGAAGCACTGCGGCAGCGGCATGCCGTCGAGCGCATGCGCGTAGGTCTCCAGCTTGCGCAGCGGCGCCTCCATCTCCGCCATCGGCATGCCGAAGCGCGTGTACAGGTCGATGCGTTCGATGTACTTGCCGATGAAGATGAACGCCTTGAGCGTCATGTCGGCCGCCGAGTTCTCGATGCCGCCCCAGAAGGCGAGCATGTCGTCGGCGATGTCGCGCTGCGTGTAGATGTCCTCCGCGCTGGCGGAGCGTTCGGCCGCGTCGGTGATGTTCGTGACGGCCAGCTCCACGTACTGCAGCAGACGCGAGCTGAGTTCCGGGCGCAGGATGACCGCGTTGTTGAACGCGGCGACGATCGCGGAGCGCACCGAATCCGGGTTCGTGCCGTCGTAGAGGAACGAGTGGATGAACGTGTCGAAGTCCTCGAAGTCCTCCGGCAGGTCGAGCGCGCGGGCGAACGGACGGAACGCGTCCGGGTTCTCGTCCATCACGCGGTCGTAGAACGGGAAGAACTGGACGAGCGTGGTGAACGCGCGTTCGGTGTAGCGGCCCAGCCAGTACAGGTTGTCCGCCTTGGACGCGGTGACGAGCTGGAGCGCGTGCTTGCGCGCGTGCGGCATGAGGCTCACCGATTCGATCTCGGCGCCGCGTGCGAAGTCCTTGCTGCCGTCCTTCGGGGCGAGCACCCACGTGTCCTTGAAGCCGCCGCCCTGCGAGGAGTTGACGATCATCTGGCCGGGCACGGACGAGTAGCGGGTCAGGCCGGAATACCACACGTGCGTGTTCTGGCCGGTCACGACGAACGCGCGCAGGTCGCACTTGCGCGGGCTCCGCTCCCCCGTCGACGGGTCGACCACGTCGATGTCGCGGAACTGGATGATCTCCTGCGCGATGAACCGGCGCGGGTCGGTCTTGATCTTCTCGGCCAGCTCCTCACGCTTCGCCTTGTCGAGGTCGCGGCCGAAGACCACGCCGTAGCCGCCCGCCTCGGCCACGTCCTTGATGACGAGCTCGCCCATGCGGTCGAGGACCTCCTTGCGGTCCTTCTCGAACATCGGCATGTAGGTGGGCGCGTTGTGCAGGATCGGCTCCTCGTTGAGGTAGTACTTGATCATGCGCGGTACGAAGTAGTAGATGGCCTTGTCGTCGGCGGCGCCGTTGCCGGGCGCGTTGACGATCGCCACGTTGCCGGCGCGGTAGGCGGAGAGCAGCCCCGGCACGCCGATCACCGAATCCGGGTTGAACGCGAACGGGTCGAGGAAGTCGTCGGCGAGTCGACGGTAGACGACGCCGACGCGGTGCCGGTTGCCCGCGTAGTCGAGGAAGAACAGCTTGTTCTCGACGACTTCGAGGTCCTCGGGGAAGGCGAGCGTCGCGCCGGTCTTCTCCGCCAGATACGCGTGCTCGAAGAACGCGGAGTTGTAGCGTCCCGGCGTAAGCACCACGGCGATGCCCTCGGTGGAGACGAAGTCCATCGACTTGCGCAGCAGACGCGGGTAGTCGCGGTTGTCGCGCACGTGCACCTCGCGGAACAGGCGCGGATTCGTGCGGCGTTCGATGTCGCGGGCGAACAGCGGGTAGCTGGCGCCGGACGGGATGCGCAGATTGTCCTCGAGCACCCACCAGCGGCCGTCCTCGCCCTGCACGAGATCCTCGCCGGCGATGTGCGCGAACACGCCGCCGGGAGGCGTCACGCCGTTCACCTGCGGGTAGTAGCCGGCGGACGTGTACACGAACTCCTCGGGGACGACGCCGTCGTGGATGATTCGCTTCTCCGAATAGATGTCCTTGAGGTAGGCGTTCAACGCGTTGACGCGCTGCTTCAGGCCCGCCTCCAGCTCGTCGAACTCGTCGGATTCGATGACGCGCGGGATCGGATCGTAGGGGAAGAGACGGTCCTTGTACACGCCGTCCTTGTACACGCCGAACCGCACGCCGTTGCGGCTCAGTTCGCGGTTGATCTCCTCACGTCGCGCCACCAGTTCCGCCGCAAGCCTGCTCGCCGCCGATTCAATCATCGTGCCACTTTCCTTGTGAAGGTTCTTGTTTTTCGTACCCGATTCACCGTAGGGAACCACGGTTTCGGCAAACGCGCGCCAATGTTACGAACACGTCACCGCGGCGTCATCGCGTCGCGTCATCGCATCACATCATCGCACCGCATCATTCCGCCGCATCGGCGCTGGACCGTATACTCGTTGGCTATGACACGACTGCGCATCGACCTGGCATACGACGGCGGCGGCTTCTACGGATGGGCCACGCAACCCCACATCCGCACCGTGCAGGGCACCATCGAGGCGGCGCTGCACAAGCTGCTGCGCGTGCCCGACCACGACCCGGACGAGCCGCTGCGTCTCGTCGTCGCCGGACGCACCGACACGGGCGTCCACGCGAGCCATCAGGTCTGTCATCTCGACATCGACGAATCGACGCTCGCACGCGCCGTCGGGCACATGAAGGTGCCGGCGGTCACCGCGCTGGAGCATCGTCTGCAGCGTCTCCTGCCGACGGACATCGCGATCCATCGCGTGTCCGTCGCGCCGGACGGCTTCGACGCGCGGTTCTCGGCGCTGGAACGCACGTACGTGTACCGGATCGCCGACCGCGCGAGCGAAGTCGACCCGCGATTGCGCGGCTGCGTGCTGCACATCGACGACACGCTCGACCTCGACGCGATGAACCGGGCGGCGGCGATGACGCTGGGACTGCATGATTTCGGTTCGTTCGCGACGCCGAATCCGGGCGGCACGACGATCCGCGAGGTGAAACGCGCCGCGTGGACGCGCGTCCCGTCGCGCCCGCTGGTACCGGCGCGCGACGACGTCGCGACGCACGGTACCGGCGACGCGCGCGACGCGGCTCGGGTTTGCGGCGACGCGACGGGCGGGTACGTGACGCCGACGCTGGAGTCGGGATTGGTGTGCTTCACGATCGTCGCGGACGCGTTCGCGCGCAACATGGTGCGTTCGCTCGTCAACGCGTGCGTCGCGGTGGGCATCGGCAAGCGCGATCTGGACTGGTTCGCCGGCAAGATGGCCGTGCCGAAGCGCGAGGGTTCCACCGGTCCGATCGCGCCGCAGGGCCTCACGTTGGAGCACGTCGCCTACCCGCCGGACGATGAGCTCGCCTCCCGCGCCGAAGCGATCCGCGCCGTCCGCACGTTGCCGTAGCCCCGCAGCACACTCCCGCCCCGCCTCCCACTTCCCATATCCATACCTCCCACTTCCCATATCCCACCTCTCATATCCCCTCCCCATAGCGCCCACTTCCCCCATGGTGCGGCAACACACTTTCTCCATAACGTTGGAATTCCGCCGTTTTCGTCTACCGCACCATGGGAGTTTTACCGCACCATGGGATGAGTGGGGTGGGTGATGAGTGGGGTGGGTGGAATTGAGGAGGGATTGGCGGGTATGCGGGTATGCGAAAGGGGGTCGGGAATCCTCGTGGATTCCCGACCCCCTTGCTGCGAGTCAGCTGACGCTAACGGCTCACTCGGCCTGCTCGGCCGGAGCCTCGGTGGCCTCGGCGGCGGTCTCGGCCGGAGCCTCAACCGGAGCCTCGGCGGCCGGCGCCTCGGTCTCGGCGGACTTGGCGGCGGCTTCGGCTTCCTTCACGACGGCCTGCTTCTTGCTCACCGGCTCGGTGACGAGCTCGATGATGGCGGCGGGCGCGTTGTCGCCCTTGCGCGGGGCGATCTTCACGATGCGGGTGTAGCCACCCTCACGCTGCTCCATCTGCTCGGCGATCTGGGTGAACAGCACGTGCACGACGGACTTGTTGCGGATGACGCGCATCACGCGACGGCGGGAGTGCAGATCACCGCGCTTGGCGAAGGTGATCAGGCGCTCGGCCAGCGGACGAAGGCGCTTGGCCTTCGGCAGCGTGGTAACGATGCGGCCGTTCTGGAACAGGCTGGTGGCCATGTTCGCGAGCATCAGGCGCTCGTGCGCCGGGCTGGAGGCCAGACGCGGGCCCTTCTTGGGTGTGGGCATAGTAACTCCTTATGTCAGGCCGGTTCAGGTGGGCAGTGGCCCGAACATCCGAACCGGTCGGACGGTTGGTCGAATGCGGCTAACGGGTTCTCACTCGTCTTCAGGCGAGAAGAAGGTGCCGCCTTCGAGATTGTTGGCATCGAAGCCACCCAGCGGGGAGGCCTTCAGGGACATGCCCAGAGACTGGAGCTTCTCCTTGACCTCGTCGATGGACTTCATGCCGAAATTGCGGATATCGAGCAGATCCTGCTCAGTGTGGGAGACCAGCTCGCCGATGGTGTGGATGCCCTCGCGCTTCAGGCAGTTGTAGCTGCGCTGGGTGAGGTTGAGATCCTCGATCGGCACGGCGAGTTCGGGGTTGGACTCCTCCGCCACCGGGGCGGGGCCGACCTCGACGCCTTCGGCCTGGGTGTTGAGCTCACGGCACAGGCCGAACAGCTCCACCAGGGTGGAACCGGCGGAAGCCACCGCGTCGCGCGGAGAGATGGCCGGCTTGGTCTCCACGTCCAGGATGAGCTTATCGAAGTCCGTGCGCTGTTCCACACGGGTCGCCTCGACCTTGTAGCTCACCTTGAGCACCGGGGAGTAGATGGAATCGACCGGGATACGACCGATTTCGTCATTGTCCTGCTTGTTCATCGCGGCCGGGACGTAGCCACGACCACGCTCGACGGTGAACTCGATCTCGAGTTCGCCGTCCTCGGCGAGGGTGGCGATGTGCATGTCCGGGTTCGCGATGGTCACGCCCGCCGGCGGGGTGATGTCACCGGCGGTGACCTCGCCCTTGCCGCTCTTGCGCAGGTACATCACGACGGGCTCGTCGTACTCGCTGGTGAGCACGATGCCCTTGATGTTGAGCAGGATCTCAGTCACGTCCTCCTGGACGCCCGGCAGCGTGGTGAACTCGTGCAGGGCACCGGAGATACGCACCGAAGTCACAGCGGCTCCCGGAATCGAGCTCAGCAGGGTGCGGCGCAGCGAGTTGCCAAGCGTGTAGCCGAAGCCCGGTTCGAGCGGCTCGATGGTGAAGCGGGAGCGCTGGGGGTTCAGCGATTCCTCGGTAAGAGTCGGACGCTGTGCAATAAGCACTGTGGTATCCTTTCAGCTTTTGGCCGGTGGTGCACTCACCGGGCCAACAGCGGGTTGGATGAATATTGTCTAGTAGTGCTCAGACGCGACGACGCTTCGGAGGACGAACGCCGTTGTGCGCTTGCGGGGTGACGTCGGTGATGGAACCGACCTCGAGACCAGCGGACTGCAGGGAACGGATGGCGGTCTCACGACCGGAACCCGGGCCCTTCACGAACACATCGACCTTCTTGACGCCGTGTTCCATCGCCTTGCGGGCGGCGGACTCGGCGGCCATGCCGGCAGCGTACGGCGTGGACTTGCGGGAGCCCTTGAAGCCGACGTCGCCACCGGACGCCCAGGACACAACCGCGCCGGACGGATCGGTGATCGAGATAATCGTGTTGTTGAAAGTGGACTTGATGTGAGCCTGGCCCACCGGGATCGACTTGCGATCGCGGCGACGAGCGGGCTTACGAGCGGCTTGCTTAGGCGCTGCCATTGACCCTCGTTTCCTAGTAACGAACTTGTTTGCTTGGGGTTGCGGCGCGGGCGATGGATGTTACCCCGTGGCCCGTGCCAATGCCACCTACTACTTGGTGGCCTTCTTCTTTCCGGCGACCGTGCGCTTCGGGCCCTTGCGGGTGCGGGCGTTGGTCTTGGTGCGCTGGCCGCGCACAGGAAGTCCCCTGCGGTGACGCTGGCCCTGGTAGCAGTTGATCTGAATCTTGCGACGGATGTCCGCGTCGATCTCACGACGCAGATCGCCCTCGATCTTGTAGTTGGCCTCGAGGTAGTCACGCAGCGTGATCAGCTGCTCGTCGGTCAGATCCTTGACGCGGATGTCCGGGTTGATACCGGTCGCGGCAAGCGTTTCCTTCGCACGAGTGCGGCCCACACCGAAGATGTAGGTGAGGGCGATCTCGATGCGCTTCTCATTGGGGATGTCGACTCCGGCAAGACGTGCCATTGCGATTCCTTCTGGTTGACGTAGGTCTTGCACCCACTCGTCCGGCTGTCCGGCACGGGCCTACGTACCCGTGGTTCAGTGTCGTTCCCTTGCGGGAAGCACTGTGAGTGAGCGCCTGATTTTCAATTGTGCCGCTGGAGAATCTGCTCTCAGCCCTGACGCTGCTTGTGGCGCGGGTTGGTGCAGATCACCATGACGCGGCCGTGACGACGGATCACGCGGCAGTTCTCGCAGATCCTCTTCACACTAGGGCTGACCTTCATGGTTATCCTTTGCTTGTACCTTACTTGTAACGGTACGTAATGCGACCGCGGTTGAGATCGTACGGGCTCATCTCGAGCACGACGCGGTCCTGCGGGAGGATGCGGATGTAGTTCTTCCGCATCTTGCCGGAAATGGTGGCCAGCACGATGTGCTTGTTCTCAAGTTCAACGCGGAACATCGCGTTGGGCAGCGCTTCGACCACCCGACCTTCGACTTCAATCACACCGTCTTTTGCCATGAGCTCCCGGCTTCCGTTTCGTTGGTTGCATTACATTGACGTATCCGAAGACACACCAATCTACTAGGATAGCGAAGAGCCGGACGAAATCGACACTCGGCGTGTCATTTCGTCCGGCTCTTCGGTCGTGTGGTATATGCGCGCGAACGGCGCCGCATCCGCGTGCCGCCGCCGCGCGTATGCCGCTACGCTCAGCGGGCGTCGAGGGCGGCGACGATGTTCTTCTGAATCTCGTCAATCTCGCCGACGCCGTCGATGGCGACCAGCTGGCCACGGGACTTGTAGGTGTCCAGCAGCGGCGCGGTCTCCTTCGCGTAGGTGGCGAGACGCTTGGCGATGGCCTCCGGGTTGTCGTCGGTGCGGCCCTGCTCCTCGGCGCGCTTGGCGATGCGCTGCATCAGCACGTCGTGGTCGGCGTCGAGCGCGACGACCGCGTCGAGCGGGGTGCCGAGCTCGGCGAGGATGGCGTCGAGCGCCTCGACCTGGGAGGCGTTGCGCGGGTAGCCGTCGAGGATCCAGCCGTTCTTGGCGTCGTCCTGGGCGAGACGGTCCTTGACGATGGAGTTGGTCAGCTCGTCCGGCACGAGTTCGCCCTTGTCGGTGTACTCGATGACCTTGAGGCCCAGCTCGGTCCTGCCCTTGATGTTGGCGCGGAAGATGTCGCCGGTGGAGATGGCGGGGATGCCGTAGTGCTCGGCGAGCAGCGCGGCCTGGGTGCCCTTGCCGACGCCCTGCGGGCCCATGATGAGAAGACGCATTGTCGTTGCTCCTTGTCTTGTTGGCTCAGTTTTCCTTGTGGTCGATGTCTTCGAGCAGGAATCCGGCGTACTGGAACTGCTCGGTCTGGGCCTTGGCCTGACGCAGGGTGTCGAGGCCGACGCCCGCGATGATCAGGATCGTCGTGCCGCCGAACGGCAGCTGCGTGTTGAGGCCGAGGGCCATGATGAGGACGGTCGGGATGAGCGCGACGAACAGCAGGTAGACGGCGCCCACCGTGTTGAGTCGGTTCATCACGTAGCTCAGGTAGCGGCTGGTCGCGTTGCCGGCGCGGATGCCGGGGATGAAGCCGCCGTACTGCTTCATGTTGTCGGCGGTCTCGTCCGGGTTGAACGTGATCTCGGTGTAGAAGAAGCAGAAGAACACGATCATCAGCGCGTACAGCGCGATGTACCACACGCTGGTGGTGTTCGCCAGGTTGGCGTTGATCCACTTGACCCAGCTCTGGTCGGTCTTGCCGAACTGCGCGATGAGCGTCGGGATGGCGAGGATCGAGGAGGCGAAGATCGGCGGGATGACGCCGGACATGTTGATCTTGAGCGGCAGGTAGGTGGAGGAGCCGCCGTACATCTTGCGGCCGATCATGCGGCGCGTGTACTGCACCGGGATGCGGCGCTGGCACAGTTCGACGAAGTCGACGAAGATGAGGATGACGACGAGGACGCTCACGACGATGGCGAACTTGGTCCAGTCGCCGTTGGTGCCGTTGGTGCCCCAGCCGATCTCCCATAGCTGCGGCAGGAAGCCGGAGCAGATGGACATGAAGATGAGCACGGACATGCCCTGGCCGATGCCCTTGTCGGTGATGAGCTCGGCCATCCACATGATGAGGCCGGTGCCGCCGGTCATGATGAGGACCATGACGATGAGGTTCCACACGGAGCCGTCCGGGATGACCTGGGAGCAGGCGTAGTTGAACAGCGCGCCGGAGCGGGCGGTGACGAGGATCGTGGTGGACTGCAGCACGGCAAGACCGATGGTGAGGTATCGGGTGTACTGCGTCAGCTTCGCCTCGCCGGACTGGCCCTCCTTGTGCAGGGCCTCGAAGCGCGGGATGACGACGCGCAGCAGCTGCACGACGATGGACGCGGTGATGTACGGCATGACGCCGAGCGCGAAGATCGACAGCTGCAGCATGGCACCGCCGGAGAACAGGTTCACGAGTCCGATGAAGTTCTCCTGGCTGCCCTGCGGGGTCGCCACGCACTTCTGCACGACGGTGTAGTCCACGCCCGGGGTCGGGATGAACGAGCCGATGCGATAGATGATGATGATGAAGAGGACGAAGAGAATCTTCTTCCTCAGTTCCTTCGTCTTCAGGGCCTGGATTAACGTCCTCACCTGGAATCCTCCCATGCGCCCCAAGGCGCTACAGCGATGCTCATGTGTTCGTAATTTGAACGCTAACGCACGAGCATATCGTATCGTGCCTACTTAGCGCTAACAGAACGTCGAAAATTCGTGGTCATACGACATGACCCCCTCGCTCACTAGGGGGCGAGGGGGTCATGATCGTGAAATTATCTCACCGAAGCGGTGATGCGCCCTGAGGCGAATCAGGCTTCGACGCTGCCGCCGGCGGCCTCGATCTTGGCCTTGGCGGAGGCGGAGGCCTTCACGCCCTTGAGCGTGAACGCGACGGTGACGTCACCGTCGCCCAGGACCTTCACCGGAGCGTTGCCGCGAACGGCGCCCTTGGCGACCAGGTTCTCGGCGGACACCTCGCCGCCCTCCGGGAAGAGCTCGACGAGACGCGCGATGTTGACGACCTGGTACTCGACCTTGAACGGGTTCTTGAAGCCACGGAGCTTCGGCAGGCGCATGTACAGCGGGAGCTGGCCGCCTTCGAAGCCAGGACGCACGTTGGTGCGCTTGGTCTGGCCCTTGGCGCCACGGCCCGCGGTCTTGCCCTTGGAGCCCTCACCGCGGCCGACGCGGGTCTTCGCCTTGTTGGCGCCCGGAGCCGGCTTCAGGTCATGCATCTGCAGGATTTCGTTGTCTGCCATAATCAGTCGACCTCCTCGACGGTGACCAGGTGGCGAACGACGTTCACCAGACCGCGGTTGGCCGGGATGTCCGGACGGACAACGGTCTTGCCGATCTTGTTCAGACCCAGGGTCTTCGCGGCGGCGCGCTGCTTGGGCGTGCGGTTCACGAGACCGTGGTGGAGCGTGATCTTCAGGTTAGCCATCTATCACTCACCATCCTTCGCTTCGGCGGCCTTGGCGGCCTGAGCCTCTTCACGGGCCTTGCGGGCCTCGGCGATGCCGGCGGCGCGGGCGCGCAGCAGGGCATCGGGGGCGACCTCGTTCAGGGCGAGACCACGACGGGCGGCGATCTCCTCCGGCTCCTCAAGCTGCTTGAGGGCGGCGACGGTCGCGCGGACCATGTTGATCGCGGTCGGGGAGCCCATGGACTTGGTCAGCACGTCGGTGATGCCGGCGCACTCCATGACGGCGCGCACCGGGCCACCGGCGATAACGCCGGTACCGGGGGCGGCCGGACGCAGCAGGACGGTGCCCGCGGCGTCGTGACCGATCACCGGGTGGGTGACGGTGCCGCGGACGCGCGGCACGGTGAACATGTGCTTCTTGGCGTCCAGCTGGCCCTTGGCGATGGCCGCCGGGACCTCACGGGACTTGCCGTAGCCGACGCCCACGGTGCCGTTGCCGTCGCCGACCACCACGAGGGCGGCGAAGCTGAACGTACGACCACCCTTGTGGGTCTTGGACACGCGGTTGATGGTCACGACGCGATCGAGGAGCTCATCGCCCTTGTTCTCTTCGCGACGGTTGCGACGCTCACCGCGGCGGCCCTCGCCGCGACGACCGCCACGGCGGCCGCCACGACGCTCGTCGTTGGCGTTGGCGTTGTTCTCGTCAGCCGGGGCAGCCTGAGTGTTCTGAGTTTCTTCAGCCACTTGGGTTTCCTTCATTTCTTCGCTCACAGTGCCAGACCTCCCTCACGGGCGCCATCGGCGACGGCGGCGACACGGCCGGTGTACTTGTGACCACCACGGTCGAAGACGACGGACTCGATGCCGGCGGCCTTGGCCTTCTCGGCGATGAGCTCGCCGACCTTCTTGGCGGCCTCGACCTTGGTGCCTTCGAAGCCGGCGAAGTCAGCGGTCAGGGTGGAGGCGGAGACCAGGGTGATGCCCTTGGTGTCGTCCACGACCTGAGCGACCATGTGGCGGTTGGAACGGGTGACCACCAGGCGCGGACGCTCGGCGGTGCCGGAGATACGCTTGCGGATGCGGGCGTGACGACGCTTGAGAGCGGCCTTCTTGCCCTTGCCGAAAATAGTGACGCTCATATCACTTACCAGCCTTTCCAGCCTTGCGCAGAATATGCTCGCCGGCATACTTGATGCCCTTGCCCTTGTAGGGTTCCGGAGCGCGCAGCTTGCGGATGTTGGCGGCCACCTGACCGACCATCTGCTTGTCGGTGCCCTCGACGACGACGTGCGTCGCGTCGGTCACCTTGAGCGTGATGCCTTCCGGCGGGTTGACGGTGATCGTGTGGGAGTAGCCGAGGAAGAACTCGATGCCCTTGCCCTTGGCGACGGCGCGGTAACCGGTGCCGACGATCTCCAGGGTCTTGGAGTAGCCGTCGTGCACGCCCTTGACCATGCCGGCCATGATGGAGCGGGCCAGACCGTGCTTGGCACGGGTCGGACGCAGGTCGTCGGCCGGGGTGACGATGATCTCGTTGCCCTCGACGGCCGCGGTGATGCCTTCCGGCAGGACGTAGGAGTCGGTGCCCTTCGCGCCCTTGGCTTCGAAGTTCTGACCGTCGATCTTGACCTCAACGCCAGCGGGGATGGCGATGGGGAGCTTACCAATATGCGATGCCATGTGTCAGCTCTCCTTTCTCACCACACGTAGGCGACGATCTCGCCACCGATGCCTCGATCGAGGCATTCCTTCTGGGTCAGCAGTCCCGACGAAGTCGAGATGATCGCGATGCCGAGGCCACCGAGCGGCATCGGCAGGGAGTCGGACTTCGCGTAGCGACGCAGGCCCGGCTTGGAGATGCGCTTGATGCCCTGGATGGAACGCTCGCCGTTCGGACCGTACTTGAGGGTGACCTCAAGGGTCTGACCGACCTTGGCTTCCTTGGCGGTGTAGTCCTTGATGAAGCCTTCGCGCTTCAGGATCTCCGCGATGTTCTTCTTGAACTTGGAGTACGGCATATCCACGGTCTCGTGCTTCGCCGCGCTCGCGTTACGCAGACGCGTGAGCATGTCTGCGATCGGATCTGTCATTGTCATGTGGGCTTATGCCCTTTCTCGCCGTGGTTTCCGCCGCCGGCTCCCCTGGGGCTCCAGGAGAGCTACGGCCGCGGACCTTCAGCGTCGATGTTTACCAACTGGACTTCGTAACGCCGGGCAGCTCGCCGCGGTGGGCCTTCTCGCGAAGGCAGATGCGGCACAGGCCGAACTTGCGGTACACGGAATGGGGACGACCGCAGACCTGGCAACGCGTGTAGGCGCGCACCTTGAACTTCGGCTTGCCGGCCGCCTTGTTCTTAAGAGCGGTTTTTGCCATATCAGTTCTCCTTGAAGGGGAAGCCGAGGTGCTTGAGCAGCGCGTAGGCTTCCTTGTCGTCCTTGGTGCTGGTCACCACGGTGATGTCCATACCACGCTGGTGGTCGATGGAATCCGGATCGATCTCGTGGAACATGGACTGCTCGGTGAGACCGAAGTTGTAGTTGCCCTGGCCGTCGAACTGGTGGCCGTTGATGCCGCGGAAGTCGCGGATACGGGGCAGAGCCAGCGTCAGCAGACGATCGAGGAACTCCCACATGCGGTCGCCACGCAGGGTGACGTACGCGCCGATGGCCTGACCCTCACGCAGGTGGAACTGCGCGACGGACTTCTTGGCCTTGGTGATCTTCGGCTTCTGGCCGGTGATCAGGGTGAGGTCCTTGACGGCGCCCTCGATGAGCTTGGAGTCGCGAGCGGCGGCGCCGACACCCATGGAGACGACGACCTTCTCGACGTGAGCGACCTGCATCGGGTTGGAGTACTTGAACTCCTTCTCGAGCTCCGGGACGATCTGCTCGTTGTACTGCACCTTCAAGCGCGGGGTGGCCGGCGCTTCGACGGTAGTGGTGTCGGTCATGCCAGCTCCTTTCCGGACTTCTTGGCGACGCGCACGCGCACGGTCTTCACCTTGCCGTCACGCGCCTCTTCCTTCACGATGACGCCCACGCGGGTCGGCTTGCCGGTCTCCGGGTCGATGACCATCACGTTGGAGCGATGGATCGGCGCCTCGACGGAGACGATGCCGGCCTGCTGGCCCTGCTGGGTGGCGCGGACGTGCTTCTTGACGATCTGAACGCCCTCGACGATCAGACGGTCGTTCGGCAGCACGCGAAGGACCTTGCCCTCCTTGCCGCGATCCTTGCCGCGGATGACCTTCACCTGGTCGCCGCTCTTGATCTTGGCTACCATGTCAGATCACCTCCGGGGCGAGGGACACGATGCGCATGAACTTCTTGTCGCGAAGCTCACGGGCGATCGGTCCGAAGATACGAGTGCCCTTCGGTTCACGGCCGGAGCCGAGAATCACCGCGGCGTTCTCGTCGAACTTGATGTAGGAGCCGTCGACACGACGGTGCTCCTTGACGGTACGGACGACGACGGCCTTGACCACGTCACCCTTCTTGACCGATCCGCCAGGGATCGCGTCCTTGACCGAGGCGACGATGACGTCGCCCAGGCCGGCATAGCGTCGCTTCGAGCCACCGAGCACGCGGATGGCAAGGATCTCCTTGGCACCCGTGTTGTCGGCGACATGAAGCCGCGTTTCCTGCTGAATCATTGATTCTCCTTAGCCGAGCTGGTTCTCCCCGCACACCGGGCGCGGTGGATAGACGCACAGAACATCTATCTAACCGCGCCCGGTGGACGGCGAGCCTTGCCGAACTTATTTTTTTACTTGGCGCGCTCGATAATCGACTCGAGACGCCAACGCTTGGTCTTGCTCAGAGGACGAGTCTCCATGATACTCACGAGGTCGCCAATGTGCGCCTCGTTGTGTTCGTCATGGGCCTTGACCTTCTTGGTGGTGCGGACGACCTTGCCGTACAGCGGGTGGGTCTTGCGGTTCTCGAGCTCCACGGTGATCGTCTTGTCCATCTTATCGGACACGACGTAACCGCGGCGAACCTTGCGGAAGTTGCGCTCCTGCTGCTCTTCAGCCATGATCACTGCTCCTTAGCTTCGTCGGCCGGCTCGGAGGTGATGCCAAGCTCGCGCTCGCGCAGCACGGTGTACATGCGGGCGATGTCGTGCTTGACGGCCTTGAGACGGGCCGTGTTCTCGAGCTGACCGGTGGCGGACTGGAAGCGCAGGTTGAACAGCTCTTCCTTGGACTTCTTCAGGAAGCCCTCGATCTCCGCGTTGGTCTTCTCGTTGAGATTCTTGATGGAGTATTCTTCGGTTCCGACTGCCATATCAGATGTCACCGCCTTCACGAGCAATCACACGGCACTTCATGGGGAGCTTGTCGATGGCACGACGCAGGGCTTCCTTGGCGACGTCCTCGGAGACACCACCGATCTCGAACATCACGCGACCGGGGTGGATGTTGGCGATCCAGAACTCCGGCGTACCCTTACCGGAACCCATTCGGGCGCCGAGGGCGTGCTTGGTCAGCGGACGATCCGGGAAGATCGTGATCCACACGCGGCCACCACGCTTGATGTAGCGGGTCATGGCGATACGCGCGGCCTCGATCTGGCGGTTGGTCACGTAGGCCGGGGCCAGCGCCTGGATGCCGTAGTCACCGAAGTTGATCTCGTTGCCGCCCTTGGACATGCCGGAGCGGACGGGACGGTGCTGCTTGCGGTACTTGGTCCTCTTTGGGATAAGCATTCTTGCTCACTCCTTCGTTTCCGTGGCAGCGGGGGCCGCGGCGGCCTCGGCCTTGGGGGCCTCGGCGTTGCGGGCGGCACCGGCGTTGCGGTTGCCACGGCGCGGACGGCGATCGCCGCGACGGCCGGGACGGTTGTTCTGCTGGGCCTGCTGCTCTTCGAACTCACGTTCGGTCATGTCGCCCTTGTAGATCCAGACCTTGACGCCGATGCGGCCGTAGGTCGTCTTGGCCTCGAAGAAGCCGTAGTCGATCAGGGCGCGGAGGGTCTGCAGCGGGACGCGACCCTCGCGGTAGAACTCGGAACGGCTCATTTCGGCACCGCCGAGACGGCCGGAGAGCTTGATGCGGATACCCTTGGCACCGGCGCGCATGGCGTCCTGCTGGGCCTTGCGCATCGCGCGGCGGAAGGTGACGCGGTTGGTCAGCTGCTCCGCGATGCCCTGAGCGACGAGCTGGGCGTCCAGCGCGGCGTTCTTGACCTCGAAGATGTTGAGCTGGACCTGCTTGCCGGTCAGCTTCTCGAGCTTGGCGCGGACCTTCTCGGCCTCGGCGCCGCGACGGCCGATCACGATGCCCGGACGGGCGGTGTGGATGTCGACGCGGACGCGGTCGCGGGTGCGCTCGATGACGATCTTGCTCACGCCGGCGCGCTCGAGGTCCTTGTTCATCTCCTTGCGGATCTTGTCATCCTCAAGGACGAAGTCGCTGTAGCGCTCGCCGGCCTTGTTGGAATCGGAGAACCACTTGGAGCGGTGGTTTTCAGTGACGCCCAGGCGGTAGCCAAAGGGATTGATCTTCTGACCCATCTTTAGCGGTTTCCTTCCTTGTTGGCGACGACGACCGTGATGTGGGAGGTGCGCTTGTTGATACGAGCGGCACGGCCCTGGGCACGAGCGCGGAAACGCTTGAGCGTCACGCCCTCGTCCACGTAGGTCGCCTTGACGACCAGGTCGTTCTCACGGAACGGCTCGCCGGCCTTGTCGGCCTTGACGCGCGCGTTGGCGATGGCGCTCTCGAGGACCTTGCGAACCGGGATGGACGCGTCCTGCGGAGCGAACTTGAGGATGGTGAGGGCTTCGGTCGCCTGCTTGCCTCGGATGAGGTCGACCATGCGGCGAGCCTTGCGCGGCGTCACGCGGACGTGACGGGCGATTGCTTTAGCTTCCATAAGTCATTCTCTCCTTTAGCGGCGGGCCTTCTTGTCGTCCTTCACGTGACCCTTGAAGGTCTTCGTGGGGGCGAACTCACCCAGCTTGTGGCCGACCATGGCCTCGGTGACGAACACCGGGACGTGCTTGCGGCCATCGTGGACAGCGAACGTGTGTCCGATGAAATCAGGGGTGATCATCGAACGGCGGGACCACGTCTTGATGACGTTCTTGGTGCCCTTCTCGTTCTGCTCGTCGACCTTCTTCTGCAAGTGGGCGTCGACGAAGGGGCCCTTCTTGATGCTACGAGTCATCGCTTCGAATCTTCCTTACTTGCGGTTCTTGCCGGACGGACGGCGACGGACAATCATCTTGTTCGAAGCCTTCTTCGGACGACGAGTACGAACCTCGCCCTTGCCCCACGGGGAGACCGGCGGCTTGCCGCCGCGGGTACGACCGCCGTGCGGGTGGTCGACCGGGTTCATGGACTCACCACGGGTGATCGGGCGCTTGCCCATCCAACGGGCGCGGCCGGCCTTGCCGAGCTGCACGTTGGCGTGGTCCTCGTTGCCGACCTCGCCGACGGTCGCGCGGCAGCGCGCGTCGACGTTGCGGATCTCGCCGGACGGCATACGCAGCTGGGCGTAGGCGCCGTCCTTCGCGACGAGCTGGACCGAGGTGCCGGCGGAACGGGCGATCTTGGCGCCGCCGAGCGGCTTGAGCTCGATGGCGTGGATGACCGTACCGGTCGGGATGTTCTTCAGCGGCAGGTTGTTGCCCGGCTTGATGTCGGCCTGGGCGCCGGTCTCGATGACATCGCCCTGCTTGATGCCCTTCGGCGCGATGATGTAGCGCTTCTCGCCGTCGGCGTAGTGCAGGAGGGCGATGCGGGCGGAGCGGTTCGGGTCGTACTCGATGTGAGCGACCTTGGCCGGCACGCCGTCCTTGTCCCAGCGACGGAAGTCGATGAGACGGTACTGGCGCTTGTGGCCGCCGCCGCGGTGGCGGGACGTGATACGGCCGTAGGAGTTACGACCGCCGGTCTTGGAGAGCGGACGAACGAGCGACTTCTCAGGCGTGGAACGCGTGATCTCGGAGAAGTCCGAGACGGAGGCGTTGCGGCGGCCGGCGCTCGTCGGCTTGTAAACGCGGATAGCCATAATGTAGTTCTTCCTTTAACTTTTCTCGGCTAACCTTCAGTTACCGAAGATGTCGATGGTCTGGCCCTCGGCGACGGACACGATCGCACGCTTCTGAGCGACGCGACGACCGTAGCCGGTGCGGGTGCGAGTGCGCTTGCCCTCGCGGTTGAGGGTGTTGACCTTCGTCACCTTGACGTTGAAGATCTGCTCGATAGCCTGCTTGATCTGCACCTTGTTCGCGTTCGGGGCCACCACGAAGGTGTACTGGCCACGATCGGAGGCGGCGTAGCTCTTCTCGGACACGACGGGCTTGATGATGATGTCGTGAGCCGGCTTGTGAATAGCGACCATGGAAATCAGGCCTCCTTCTTGGTCTTCGCCGCCACGAAGGCCTCAAGGGCCTCCTTGGTGAAGACGACGTACTGCGCGGTCACCACGTCGTACGTGTTGAGCTGATCGACGAAGATCGGGTGGACATACGGAAGGTTGCGCACGGAGAGCCACTCGTTGACCTGGTCACGGGTCAGCGCGATGGTGGCGAACTTCTCACCGATGACCGGGTTCAGGGCGGCGATGGCGGCCTTGGTGGACGGCTTCTCGGAGACGCCGAAGTCGACGACGGCGACGCGACCGGCGTTGGCGCGGTCGGACAGCACGTACTTGAGGGCGGCGGCCTTCATCTTCTTGGGGGTGCGCTGGGAGTAGTCACGCGGCTGCGGGCCGAACACGACGCCGCCGTGGTACCACTGCGGGGCGCGGATGGAGCCCTGGCGGGCACGACCGGTGCCCTTCTGCTTCCACGGCTTCTTGCCGCCGCCGGAGACGTTGGCGCGGGTCTTGGTCGCGTGGGTGCCGGCACGACGGGCGGCGAGCTGCGCGATGACGACCTGGTGGATCAGCGGGATGCGGGACTGGACCTCTTCGGCGGAGAAGCCGAAGAGCTCGGCCGGGGCCTCGACGGTGCCGGCGGCCTGGCCCTGCGGGTCGGTGACGTTCAGAGTAACGTTAGCCATGGCTTATCAGGCTCCCTTCACGGCGGAGCGAACGAGAACGATGCCGCCCTTCGGGCCCGGGATGGCGCCCTTGATGGCGAGGATGCCGTTCTCGACATCCGCGGAGACGACGGTCAGGTTCTGCACGGTGGAGGTCACATGACCCATGCGGCCAGCCATGCGCTTGCCCTTGAGGATGCGGCTCGGAGTAGCGCACGCGCCGACGGAACCGGGGCGACGCTCGTTCTTGTGGGAGCCGTGGGTACGGCGGTAGGACTTGAAGCCCCAACGCTTGATGGTGCCGGCGAAGCCCTTGCCCTTGGTGGTGCCGGTCACGTCGACCTCGGCGCCCTCGGCGAAGACGTCGGCGTTGAGCTCCTGGCCCACCTCGTACTCGGTGGCGTTGTCCTCGCGCACCTCGACGAGGTGACGGCGCGGGGTCACACCGGCCTTGGCGAAGTGGCCGGCGAGCGGCTTGGTGACCTTCGTCGGGTCGATCTGGCCGTAGCCGAGCTGGACGGCGGTGTAGCCGTCGGTCTCCGGGGTCTTGATGGCGGTGACGACGTTGGTGGAGACGTCCACCAGCGTGACGGGCACGAAGAAGCCGTTCTCGTCCCACACCTGCGACATGCCGAGCTTCTTGCCCAGCAGCGCCTTGCGATCCTTATGTTGCGACATAGCGGTTCCCTCCTCCCTTACAGCTTGATCTCGATGTTGACGTCCGCGGGCAGATCGATGTGCATCAGGGAATCCACGGCCTTCGGGGTCGGGTCCACGATGTCGATGAGGCGCTTGTGGGTGCGCATCTCGAAGTGCTCGCGAGAATCCTTGTACTTATGAGGAGAACGGATAACAACAAAAACGTTCTTCTCGGTCGGCAGCGGAACGGGGCCAACAACAGTTGCGCCCGCGTTCGTCACCGTTTCGACGATCTTCTTCGCCGATTGGTCGATGACCTCGTGGTCATAGGACTTAAGCCTGATGCGGATTTTCTGTCCCGCCATTGCCGTCCGCCCTTTCTAGCGATTCGTGTACTGGTTTCCAGCCTGCTTCTTGAGGGCACCGGCGCGCATGGCCTCCCTTGGACATACGTCCTCTGGCGGTCATCCGACATCAGTGCACGGCACCACGAATCGCGCTGGCAATCCGCCGGCCCGTGCTCGCTTTGTTATTTCCAATGTGCGAGCCCAAATCAGGCAACTTGAGTATCTAATCACCGGCCTTGGACGAGCGCGCCCCCGCGACACGCCGTCGGCGCATGCGGTTCATGCCGCCGCCAGCGCCGTCAGCACCGCGACGAAGACGAGCAAGGTGGACACCATCTCGACCATGCCGGTGACGACCGGCTTGACGCGTCGGCGCGAGCCGATCCACGGCAGGGCCACCGAGCGCGCCAGCAGCCAGATCGCGGCGAGCTCCGTCCACATGAGCGGCATCGGAATCCATCCATCCTCGACGCCGCCCGCCGGCACGAACGAGCCGATCCACCAGGTCACGCCCGCGAACAGCACCGCATGCCACGCGACCGACGCGACGAGATACGCACGGCTCCCCCGCTCGCGGATCATCGTCTTGACGAACAGCACCGAGCCGAACTGCGTCGCCGCGAACACGGCCGACATCATCAGGCCACCTGCCGGGAACGCGTATGGCGACCACCACGTATCCCACGTGGGCGGCTCATGCATGATGGCCAACATCTGTTGCGTGCCGCACGGCACCGGCATCGGATTGCCCTGTGCATCATATCGGGCGACTTCCAGCACGCACGACGCGTCCGACATGTTGCGCGAACCATACGAGGCGACGACCGTGGCCATCAGCGACGAGGCGAGCACGGCCACCGCATTGCCCCACAGGCTGCGTTCGCGTCTGAGCCACGCGGCGAGGAACGAGAGCGCGGCCAGCACCATATATATGGGAGCCCAGCGCAGTATGCCCGAATCGATGACGACGAACGGGACGCCGAGCACGACCAGCGCGACGCCGTAGGCCGCCACCGGCATCAGATACCGCCGCGCGAACCGGGATTTGAGCCACCGGGCCGCGGCGAACTGCACGCAGTAGCACAGCGCCCATAGCGCCACCAGCCACACGGAGTCACGCGTCGGCCCTCCCGCGACGAACCCGGCCACCGCGGGCGCGAGCGCCATCACCCACGCCCCAGGCTGGTCGGGAATCCAATCCCGCGCCCGCGTGGGGCGGGGCTTCGGGGCAGGGGGATTCACAGGACCGGGACTCATGGGGCTGCGCACATCACTCATATATGTAGAGTAAAGGACAATCATCCCTCCGGAGGACAGGTCGCACCCATCCATCGGCCCCGATACAGCCGCACAACCTGCGAAACACCGCTTCCGGGATTGTCCGGCACAGCGCTCAGCCGCGCAACCTCATCCAGCCTATCTACAAGGTTGTCCGGCATAATCCCCTGCCGTATAAGCTGCGTAAAGCCGTATCGCGGGTTGTCCGGCACGATTTCCAGCCGCGCAACCTCGTTTTCCCCTGTTCGCAGGTTATCCGGCGCGACGATTCCACCGGCTCTCAATGACGCAGTCGGTTCAGGGCGCGACGGGCCACGTCGTGCGAGGAGCCCGCGCCGTTGCCGCGCACGCCGAAGGCGACGAGCAGCACCATGATGAAGCACAGGAACGCGGAGATGCGCAGCGCCCACTGGATGCCGGCGATGTTCGCGAGCGTGGCGGACATGCCGCCCGCATGGTACATGGCGGTGAACGTCTCCATCAGGATCACGAGGATCGGCGCGCCCATCGCGCCCGCCACCTGACGGGCCGTGTTCGTCACGGCCGACCCGGCGGAGATCTCCGACGGCTCCAGGCAGTTGAGCGACCACGTGGTGATCGGCATCAGCAGCGATCCCATGCCGATCTGGCGCACGAACTGGCAGATCGACACCCACCAGATCCATGTGTCGGCGGCGATCAGGCTCATGCCGATCGTGCCGACGGTGAGCGTGACCGCGCCGAACAGGGCGACGGGCCGTGCGCCGAACCGGTCGAGCGCCTTGCCACCGAACAGCTGTGAGATGCACTGGCCGATCGCGCCGGGCAGCATGATGAGGCCGCTCATCGTCGCGGAGTAGCCGCGGTCGTTCTGGATGTAGAGCGGCATGATCACGAGGATCGAACTGAACGCGAAGAACGCGAGCGACGCGGTGACCGTGCCGACGGTGAACGAACGGTTCCGCAGCACGCCCAGGTCGAGCAGCGCCGGTTCCGGCCGCTCCCCGCGCGCGACGCCCTCACGGTAGCGCCGCGCGTGCCGCACCTGCCGCGCGACGAACCAGATGATGCCGACCACGCCGACGAGCATCGACGCCCACACCATCGGATGTGTGAACGGATAGTTCTCGATGTTCGTGAATCCGAACATCAATCCGCCGAATCCGAACACGGACAACGCGACGGAGAAGAAGTCGGCGCGCGCGGCCGCGTCGTTCTCGCCGAAATCATGCAGCCACAGCACGGCGGCGGCGAGCGAGAGCGCGCCGATCACCGTGAGCGTGAGGAAGATGGAACGCCATCCGTTCGCGTCGGTCTGGAGGCCGCCGAGCGTCGGTCCGATGGCGGGGGCGACGCTCATCGCGATGCCCACCATGCCCATCGCGCCGCCGCGGCGCGACAGCGGGAATATCGAGAACACGGTGATCTGCAGGACCGGCCACATCACGCCGGTGCCAACGGCCTGCAGCACGCGGCCGGCGAGCAGGACGAGGAACGTGGGCGCGAGCCACGCGCACACGGAACCGAGCGTGAAGACGATCATCGACGTGATGACGATCTGACGCGTGGAGAAGCGGCGCGTGAGGAACGCGGTGAGCGGCACCATCACGCCCATCACGAGCTGGAACACGGACGTGAGCCACTGTCCGGTGGTCACGTTGATGCGGAATTCGTCGACGATCGACGGCAGCGCGGCGGACAGCTGCAGCTGCGTGAAGTTGCCGACGAACGTGATGAACGTGAGGATGGCGAGCGAGACGAACGCCGTGTGCGTCAGATGCCCGTCGACGTATGACTCCTCACGCGTGAGCGTGCGCTTCGATCCCAGCTTCGTCACCATATGCCGCATACTTCTTCCCGTGCGATTCCCGAAGGGGCGGCCGCCGTCGACCACGATGCGGCTCCCCGAAAGCACGCGAATACGCTATACCCAGCCGTGCCCAATCCGCGCCCAATCTCGCTGTGAGCGAGGTCACGGCGATATCGCGGGGAATCCGCGACATCTTCCTTGCCTCGCCGGGAGCGGTCATTTATATTACGGAATCGTGAGCGAACTGAAGGGCAAATCGATCGAACCGATCCACGATCACCGCGCGAACGTGCTCTACCAGCACGGCACGCTCGCATTGCTCGTGCCGGGCCTGCTGGAAGGCACCACGACGATGGGCGAGCTGCTCACCCACGGCGACACGGGCATCGGCACCGGCGAAGGGCTCGACGGCGAGATCATCGTGCTCGACGGGCACGCGTGGAAGGTGGGACGCACCGGCGAGGTGGAGGCCGTGCCGGACGACCTCACGCTGCCGTTCGCGAACATGCACCGGGCGGCGTTCCAATACCAGTGCGAACGCAGCGACATCGGCCTGGAGGAGCTCAACCGGCGCATCGTCGAGGCGAACGGGCGCGCGAACACGTTCTTCTCCGTCATCGTGCGCGGCACGTTCAGCTTCATCAAGACGCGCGCCGTCATCAAACAGCAGGCGCCGTACCCGACGCTCGAGGAGGTCGCGGACCGGCAGGCGATCTTCCTCGCCCACGACGTCAAAGGCACGATGCTCGGCTACTTCTCCCCCGTCATGTTCCACGGCGCGGCCGTCGCCGGATTCCACGAGCATTTCCTCGCCGACGACCATTCGATCGGCGGCCACGTGCTCGACGCGGTGCTCGAACGCGGCGAGATCCTCAGCCAAGTGTTCGACACGATGGTCACGCATCTGCCGGTCGACAATCCCGACTACCGCAATCACGACTTCACCCGCGACAACATCGCCGAGGCGATCACTAACGCGGAAGGCGACGTGAAGACGGACTGAACCGGCCCGACGTCGCGCCGGAACCGTCGCGCCGCTCGTGCGCGGGCTGGCGTATACTGTCTGCGATTCGACCGCAACCGCGAGACAGAGGACCAGAGAGATGAGCGACAGCGAAGCCGGCACGACGGCGGAGGCGCGCGCCGACGCCATGACGGCGACGGCGGAGGCGCGCGCCGACGCCATGACGGCGACGGCGGAGACGCGCACCGGCGCGACCGCCGACCCGACCACCGGCACCGAGAAACACACGAAGCACGCGCTGCACACGAACCTCAAGCGCGGCATGGAGGCGCGGCACCTGCAGATGATCTCGCTGGGCGGCGTGATCGGCACGGGCCTGTTCCTGAGCTCCGGCTACACGATCCAGCAGGCGGGCCCGATCGGCACGATCCTCGCCTACGCGATCGGCGCGGTCATCGTATACCTGGTGATGCTCACGCTCGGCGAACTGTCCGTGGCGATGCCGGTGACCGGCTCGTTCCACGTGTACGCGGAGAAGTTCATCGGACCGGGCACCGGCTTCGTGATCGCCATCCAGTATTGGCTCACATGGACGGTGGCGCTCGGCTCCGAATTCACGGCGGCCGGCCTGCTCATGCAGCGATGGTTCCCGCACACGCCCACATGGGTGTGGTCGGCGGCGTGCATCGCGCTGATCTTCACGCTGAACGCGCTCTCCGTGCGGTTCTTCGCCGAGGCGGAGTTCTGGTTCGCCTCGATCAAGGTGTTCGCGATCTGCGCGTTCATCCTGATCGGCACGCTCACGATCTTCGGCATCATCCCGATGAAGGGGTACACGCACGCGCCGATGTTCGACAACCTGTTCAAGGACGGCGTCTTCCCGAACGGCTTCATGCCCGTGTTCGCGACGATCCTCACCGTGAACTTCGCGTTCTCCGGCACCGAGCTGATCGGCGTGACCGCCGGCGAGACGCGCGACCCGGAGAAGGCGGTGCCGAAGGCGATCCACACGACGCTGTGGCGTCTCGTCCTGTTCTTCATCGGCTCGATCGTCGTGATGAGTGCGCTGATCCCGTGGCGTCAGGCGGGCGTGGGCGAAAGCCCGTTCGTGCTCGTGCTCAACTCGGTGGGCATCCCGTACGCGGCGGACATCATGAACTTCGTCGTGCTCACGGCCGTGCTCTCCGCCTCGAACTCCGGCCTGTACGCCTCGACGCGCATGGTGTGGTCGATGGGCCACGAGGGCATGATCCCGCGCTGGTTCGCGAAGACGAACCGCCGCGGCGTGCCGATGCTGGCCCTGTGCGCGGCGATGGCCGGCGGCCTGCTCGCGCTGCTCTCCTCCGTGGTCGCGGCCTCCACCGTGTATCTCGTGCTCGTGGCCCTCTCCGGCCTGTCGGCCGTGGTGGTATGGATCGCGATCGCGTACTGCCAGATCGTGTTCCGCCGCCGCTGGATCGCCTCCGGGCATACGGCCGCCGAGCTCAAGTACGCGACGCCCGGTTACCCGTGGACCTCGTGGGGCGCGTTCATCCTGTGCACCGCCTCGTTCCTGCTCGTGTTCTTCGACAAGGAGCAGCGGTTCGCGCTCGTCGCCGAGCTGCTGTTCATCGTCGTGTGCTACGCCGCGTACTTCGTGCAGAAGTGGTGGCGCGACAAGCATCCGGCGGCCGAGGTACAGCTGCCGTAGCGCGTCGGGTGAACAGCCCGCTACGCCGCGATGAAATCCGTCACCTACGTAGATACGGACCCGCGTGCGCTCCCTACACTGGGAATCGTGAACATCATCGCGTCGCGCCCCCTGCGCGTACTCGTCGTCAGCGAATCGTCGCTGGAACAGACGAACGGCGTGTCCGGCAGCATCCGGCACATCCTCGACCGGTTCGCCGAACGCGGGTTCGACGCGCGCGTCATCGCGCCCGGACCGGCGCCGGAGGGCGGCGCCTACGCGGGATACCCCGTCGAGGAGGTGCCGTCGTTCCCGATCCAACGGTTCAACGTGGCGGTCACGACGAAATCCTCGGTCATCCGCGACATCCTCGACGGTCCGAGACCGGACGTCATCCACGTGGCCGCACCGATCTCGAAACTCGGCCATGCGGCGCTCATCGCCGGCGACGAACTGCACGTGCCGACCGTCGCCATCTACCAGACCGACGTGGCGCAATACGCCCGCCGGTTCGCACGCGAGGCGGTAACCGGCGAGAAAGGCGTGGACGGCACGGCACCGGCGGCGGGCGGCACGGGCGATGCCGCCCCGAAACGGGACGGAGCGTGGCCGAAGCACACGAAATGGCTCCGGCGCATCGGCAAGGCGGCCGGCGAACAGGCGGAACGCATCGTGGCCGACCGCATCGCGCGCATGCACAACCTCGCCACCATGACGCTCGCCCCCACCGAGGACGCACGAGGCCGGCTCGAAACATTCGGCGTGGAGCCCGAACTCATCCGACTGTGGGGCCGCGGCGTCGACACCGCACTGTTCTCGCCCGCACGCGCCGACGACCCGCAGGCCCGCGCATGGCATCGGGAATGGAGCGACGACGGGCGGCTGCCGGTCGTCGGCTACGTGGGCAGGCTCGCCCCGGAGAAGCAGGTGGAGCGTCTCGCCGCGCTCGCGGGGCTCCCCATGCGGCTGGTCGTCGTGGGCGGCGGCGTGAGCGAGCCGGAGCTGCGCGAGCGCCTGCCGCACGCGGTGTTCACCGGAATGCTGCACGGGCGCGATCTGGCCGACGCCTACGCGGCGTTGGACGTGTTCGTGCATACGGGCGCGGAGGAGACGTTCGGACAGACCATCCAGGAGGCGATGGCGAGCGGCCTGCCCGTGGTCGCCCCGGCGAGCGGAGGCCCGCTCGATCTGGTCGACGAGGGCGCGACCGGACTGCTGTTCGACCCGCGCGACGAGGACGATGCCGACCTGCGCGACCGCGTGGACAGGCTCATCGGCGACGGCCCGCTGCGGCGAAGCATGGGTGCCGCCGGATTGGAGGCGGTCCGGGAGCGCACGTGGCCGGCGATGGTCGACCGGCTCATCGACTACTATCGTCTCGCCATGGAACTGCGCATGGCGCAGGACGGATGAACGTGTTCCGCGAGGCTAGGAGGCCGATATGACCGGTCGGATCAGGGCATGCCGCTTCGGCGTGACCATGCTGCGCATCTTCTGGTGGACGACGCTGGTCGCGAGCGTCGCGTTGGCGGTGACGCTCGCGACGATGCTGGCGGTCTCATGGCCGGTCTCCTGGGGTTCCGGAGGCTGGGTGCCGTGGCTCATCGCGCTGGGCGTCGTCGTGGTGGTCGAATCGGTGGTCTTCTGGATCGGCATCATCACCGTGTATCTCACGTCGGTGCAGCTGGGACTGAAGATCCGCGTGATCGGCGTCCTGTGCGGGTGGATCCCGATCGCGAATCTCATCGCGTTGCACCGCATCATCCGCACCGTGGCCGAAGAGGTGCGCTTCGAATCGGCGAAGGAGACGCTGGACCGGTCGCGCGCCGCCGCACGCGTGTGCGCGACGCGCTACCCGGTCCTGTTCGTGCACGGCGTCTTCTTCCGCGACACGAAGGCGCTCAACTATTGGGGGCGCGTGCCGGCGGAGCTGGAGCGCAACGGCGCGGTCGTCTACTACGGCGAACATCAGTCGGCGGCGTCCGTGGCGGACAGCGCGCGCGAACTGACCGCACGCATCCGGCGGATCGTCGAGACGACCGGATGCGGGAAGGTGAACGTGATCGCCCATTCGAAGGGCGGATTGGACATGCGCTACGCGATCGCGCGATGCGGCGCCGGGCGGTGGGTGGCGTCGCTGACGACGATCAACACGCCGCACCGCGGCTGCGGGTTCGCGGACTACCTGCTGACGAACATCCCGATGGCGGCGCAGCGGCGCGTCGAGGCGGCGTACAACATGGCCGCCTCGCATCTGGGCGACACACGGCCCGACTTCATGGCCGCGGTGCACGACCTCACGCAGGCGGGATGCGCGCGGCTCAACGCGGAGATCGGGGATGCGGCATTGCTGGAGGAGGGAGCACGTGCGGCGGCGATGTCGGGCGGTGCGGCGGGCACGGTGACGATGTCGGTGCCGGGCAGTGCGGCTGGTCGCACGGCGCCGGGGGCGACGGGGCCGGTCGGCGCTGCAGGACGCACGGCGGCCGGGCCCGGTCTCGGGCCGTTCGCGGGCATCCTGTGCCGCAGCGTCGGTTCGAAGCTGGCACATGCAACGACCGGCAAGTTCCCGTTGAACTTCACGTACCCGCTGGTGAAATGGTTCGACGGGCCGAACGACGGACTGGTCGCGCGGCCGTCGTTCCCGTGGGGCGAGAGCTTCACCTGGCTGGAGCCGAACGGCGTGCGCGGCATCTCCCATGCGGACATGATCGACCTGAACCGCGAGAACATCCCCGGCTTCGACGTGCGCGAGTTCTACGTCGGTCTGGTCGCGGACCTGAAACGCCGCGGTCTGTGAGCCACGTCTCCGGGGTCATGGACCCATGGCCTTCGGATATGCGAAAGGCCACCGCTTGTGGCGGTGGCCTTGGTGGTGGGCGATGTAGGAATCGAACCTACGACCCCTTCGGTGTGAACGAAGTGCGCTAGCCGCTGCGCCAATCGCCCATATCGCGCGTCGATTCCGCTCATCCGAGCAAAACCGGCGTTTCGACGAAAAAACCGGCGGACGCCGGTTCCTTCTTCGAGTGGAGCTAAGGGGATTCGAACCCCTGACCCTCTCCATGCCATGGAGATGCGCTACCAGCTGCGCCATAGCCCCAGATTCTGTTATCACGCGCCTGCCGAAGCAGTCACGATCGTGGGCGATACAAGATTCGAACTTGTGACCCCTTCCGTGTCAGGGAAGTGCGCTACCTCTGCGCCAACCGCCCGGTTGACTTCCAGCCGAATCGCTTCGGCCTTCCGAGAGCGGACAACGGGACTCGAACCCGCGGTCTCAACCTTGGCAAGGTTGCGCTTTACCAACTAAGCTATGTCCGCAGTTGTTTGCTGCTCCGTGAAGCAACGAGTGAATAACATACGCGGGTTTGCGCCGTTACGCAAATCGAGACGGTCCATCGGCGTGTCGCGCACGATTCCAAGAGCTTCGCGACGTGCCTCCATCATCGCGAAAACCGCACGAAATCGCCGATAATGACGCATGGAAGCCGCCTTAAGCACGACTAGACTGAGTGGTTGAACGCGACGGACCGCAATCAAGCGCGAGGAGGCCACCGGACGGCCGGACGGATGGACGACCGGACGGATGGACGACTGGACGACCGAACGCCGGCATCGCGGCATCGCACGGCAAACGCACGGAAGGAGACGCCCATGGGCAACGTGTTCGACTATGTGGCCGTTGAACGACGCCCGCTCACCGATCCGGACGCGCCGTTCAACGAGGTGGACGCGCTCGTGTTCGCCTCGCTCTCCTACGAGGATGTGGCACGCCTCTCCCCCACGCTCGCGCTCGACGAGACGAAAGGCGCGGGCAGCGGCAAACGCGGCGGACTGGGCGGCTCGTTCGCGGCCCGGCTGCGCGCGTTCGAGCCGCGCCACCCGTGGCTGTGGATCAAGGGGCTGGTGCGCGAGCCGTTCGAGTCGGTCACGCTCGCCGAGGCGGAACAGGCGCTGCGCCGCGAGCTCGACGGCGGGAGCGGCGACGGCGATACCGGCACAGGCGGAGACGCCGACGGCGCCGCCGGCCGTGTCCGCGACGACGTGACCGGCGACGGCGACGGCAACAGCAACAGCAACGGCAACGGCGAACACACGCCCGACACACCCGCCCCGGCCGACACGGGCAAGCCGGATGTGCAGATGGTCGGTCTGACCGATCCGAACGAGACGCACGACTTCTTCGCCGCCGTGGCCGCCTCGCCGCGGTTCGCGGCGACGCGGCTCGGCGCGGTGGTCGAACACGTGAATCCGGGCGAGCAGACGCAGTTCGCGGCGATGACGTTCCGACTGCCGGACGGCCGGGATTGGCGAGGCCGCCCGCGCGTCAAGGATCCGACGCGCCGCGGCACGCTGGTCATCGCGTTCCGCGGCACCGACGATTCGCTCATCGGCTGGAAGGAGGACTTCAACATGGCCTTCCAGTACCCGGTGCCGGCACAGCGGGCGGCGAGCGCGTACCTCGACATGGTGGCGAGGCTGTGGCGCGGGGACATCGTGCTCACCGGGCATTCGAAGGGCGGCAATCTGGCGGTGTACGCAGCGATGAACGCGGACGACGAGGTGCGCCGGCGCATCCGTCACGTGTATTCGCTGGATGGTCCGGGATTCCCGCCGAACGTGGTCACGTCGCGGCAGTATCTGGACATCCAGCCGCAGGTGACGAAGATCGTGCCGAGCTCGTCGATCGTGGGGCAGATCTTCGAGACGCCGGAGCCGTGCCGCGTGGTCACGTCGGATTCGGACGGGATCATGCAGCATTTCTCGTTCTCCTGGCAGGTGGAGGGCGATCGGTTCGTGACGGAGCCGGATCTCGCGTCGAGTTCGCAGCTGTTCAACCAGTCGTTGAACGCGTGGATGGCGGGGTTGACGATCGAGCAGCGCGAACGTGCGGTGGACGCGTTGTTCGCGGTGCTGCATGCGAACGGCGCGACGACGTTCTCCGAGGTGATGGCCGGGTTCCCGGCGTCGATTCCGGCGATGATCGCGTCGATGCTGGGATTGCCGGCGCAGGATCGGCGTCATCTGCTGGAGGCGGTGGCGATTCTGGTGCGCGCGACGATGGCGCGCAGCAGGCGCCGCGGCGGGAGCGTCGGCGCGTCCGGCGGGACCGTCGACAGGACCGATACGGCCGATGCCGCCGCCAAGACCGGCGCCGCAGCCAAGGCAGATGCCGCCGACGATTCGGACGTCTCCGCGGCGTGAACCGCGCCGCGGCTTCCGGGAAGGCCGGCGGCGCTCTCTTCTCATGTCGCGTTATTGGTTATACTGTCTAGACAAGTTGTCTAGACATAGTGCTGGTACAGCCATCATCGATACGCCCACAAGGAGGGACCATGCCACGCCCACGCAGCGACTCGAACATCCCACCGGCCAGGGAGCGCATGGAGAACGCGTTCTGGAAGCTGCTCGCCGACCGTGAATACCGGCGCATCACCGTCACCGACATCGTGCATCTGGCGCAGGTGAACCGCAACTCGTTCTACTACCATTTCTCCGGATTGTCGGAACTCGCCGACGCGGCGATCCTCGCCGAAGTGCAGACCTCGCCGCTCATCCAGGAGGCACCGAAGCCGGACGCCGACCCGCAGGAGCAGTGGCGCAAACACGTCACGCACTTCATGAACACGCCGCGCGAACAGCAGCGTCTCGACCGTCTCGCCCTGCTCGCCGGACCGCACAGCTCCCCCGAACTCGTCGAATCGCTGCATGATTTCGCACGGCTGTCGCTGCTCCAGACGCTCGACCTCGACGCGGACCATCTGGACCTCAAAACCGACCTGCTGCTCGACTTCACGGCGGGCGGACTGCTCACGATCCTCAAACGCTGGCCCGAACTGCGCCAGAACGTCTCGATGGACGACCTGCTCAACGAGGACGTGGCCGTGCTCGCGATGGGCATCTACATGTCCATGTCCAAGGAGAACATGCTCGCCTACTGGAACCGCATCTTCAACAAGTAGGGTGTGCGGTTTCTCACAGAGGGGAATCATCGCTCCGGCATGGCGTTTTCCGCGTCGAGGCGACATCATGGAGACATGACGAACGAGACGAACGCAATGAACGCGGCGGACGACGGCACGATGCGGACGGGCGGCGCTGCGGCGCCGGTCCGCATCGAACACGACTGCATCGGCGAGCTGGCGGTGCCGGCGAACGTGTATTGGGGCATTCACACGCAACGCGCGATCGGCAACTTCCCGGTCTCCGGCATCACCGACTCGCAGCATCCCAAACTCGTCCGCGCCTACGCGACGGTCAAGCGGGCGTGCGCGAGCGCGAACGAGGAGCTGGGGCTCATCGACCCGGACAAGGCGCGGTTCATCCGCGAGGCGTGCGTCGAGATCGAGGGCGGCAAGCTCGCCGACCAGTTCCCGGTGGACGTGATGCAGGGCGGCGCCGGCACCTCGTCGAACATGAACATGAACGAGGTGATCGCCAACCGCGCGCTGGAGCTCGCCGGGCGCAGGCGCGGCGACTACGTGTACATCCACCCGAACGACGACGTGAACGAATCGCAGTCCACGAACGACACGTACCCGGCGGCGTGCAAACTGGCGCTCATCGACGCGATCCATCCGCTCGCCGAGGCGACGAAGCGTCTCGCGAAGGCGTTCCACGATCTGGCGGACAAGCACATCAACGACGTGACGCTCGGCCGCACGCAGCTGCAGGACGCCGTGCCGATGACCTACGGTCAGGAGTTCCACGCGTTCGCGACGCTGCTCAAATCCGATCTGGCGGGCTTCGAACGGCTTGTGCCGCAGCTTGCGCAGCTCAACCTCGGCGCGACGGCCATCGGCACCGGCATCTGCGCGGATCTGCGGTTCCGGCGCGCGGCGACCGAGCATCTGGCGCGCATCACCGGCCTGCCGATCACGGCGGCGCCGGATCCGGTGGCGGCGATGACCGACATGGGCGCGTACGTGTCGACCTCCGCCGCGTTGAAGAACCTCGCCGTGCACCTCAAGAAGGCGGCCGACGACCTGCGTCTGCTCAACTCCGGCCCGCGCGCCGGATTCAACGATCTGGACGTGCCGGCGAGGCAGGCGGGTTCGAGCATCATGCCGGCGAAGGTGAACCCGGTGATCCCGGAATGTGTGAACCAGTGCTGCTTCATGGTGTTCGGCATGGACGTGACGGTGAACTGGGCGGTGGCCGAGGGCCAGTTGCAACTCAACGCGTTCGACCCGGTGATGGTGCACGAGCTGCTCACCGGCATGTCGCTGCTCACGAACGCGATGGACGTGTTCCGCGCCAACTGCATCGAGGGCATCGTCGTGCACACGGAGATCGGGCGCGCGCACGCCGAGTCGACGCCGTCGATCGCGGCCGCGCTGAACCATTACATCGGCTACGAGAAGGGCTCCGCGATCGCCGCCGAAGCGGTGCGTTCGGGCCGCACGGTGCGCGAGGTGGCCGGCGAGATGACCGACCTGCCGGCGGAGAAGCTCGACGAGATCCTCGACCCGATCCGTCTGGCACGGGGATTGGGCCAGACCTGCCGCGAACACCAGGAGTAGGGAGCGCGTTGTTCTTTGCTCCCCCCTCAGGAGGGTGCGATTCTTTGTCTTGCTCCCCCTTGAGGGGGAGCTGGCGCGGAACGCGACTGAGGGGGTGTCCGCCGCACGCGACACGCCGGCACGCGGTTTTGCGGATATTTTCCGGTAGATATGTACCGGCTTCCAGCGGCCGTGTTTATCGTGGTGCGCATGGAAAACTTCGATGACATGATTGCGGCCTGGTTCCATGCGAACGCAGGCAAACTGCTGTGGCTGTGCATGGTGGTCGTCGCCGCGTGGGTGGCGGACCGCGCGCTGCGCCGACTTCTGCGCAAGGTGCTGGATAATTCGCAGATTCCCAGCGCCTCCATCTTCATCAACCTGATGCGCGTGGTGGTCTGGTGCGCGGCCGCCACGATGGTGCTGCAACCGGTGTTCGGCATCAATCCGACGACGCTGGTCACCGCCCTCGGCGTCGGCGGCGTCGCGCTGTCCCTTGGTCTGAAGGATACGATCGCGAATGTGATCGGCGGGTTCGGGCTGATGCTCGGCCGCGTGATCCAGCCGGGCGATCTGGTGTCGATCCAGGGCGTGACGGGCACGGTGGTGGACATCACGTGGCGCCATTCGATGATCGAGACGCGTGCGGGCGACCGGATGGTCATCCCGAATTCGATCCTCAACACCGCGTCGCTGACGAAGCTCACGACGGTCACCGAGGGCATGGCCACGGTGCCGTTCACGGTGAAGGGCAGCGCCGACCCGGACGAGGTGAGCCGCGACATGCTGCGCCGCGTGGAGGCGGGTGCGAGCGCGGTGCTGCGCCCGGAGAATCCGCCGCTGGTGAAGTTCACCGGGTTCTCCCCGTACGGCGCGGAGGGCGAGATCCTGCTGTTCGTGCGCGAGGGCGTGCTGCTGTCCACCGCGAGGGACCGCGCGGCGCGCGCCATCGCCACCGCCGACTATCTCGTCAAGGACGGCGGCGCCTCCGAATGAACGCAACGGGCATCGCGGTCAGAGGAGCGTGATCAGCCTCATCTGCCACAGTCCGAGCACGATGGTGAGCACGACGTAGACTGCCATGCCGGGGTTGAGGAACGCGAGGCGCGCGCCGTACCATTTCGGCAGCTGTTCGGGCGGATCGTAGAATTCGAGCCGCCTCGCGTGCAACGCGATGATCACCGCGCCGGCGATGGTGAGCGCGACCAGCAGCACCCCGTACAGGCCGAGCAGCATGACGCCCGCCATGGCGGTCGGATTCGTCTCGGCGAGACGCATCATCTCCGCTTCGCTCATCGAACCGTCGGTCAGCTTCGCGACGTCGCCGCCGCCCGAGCCGACGAGTTTCAGGATGGCCGGTCCCACGAGCGAGCCTGACGTGTTGATCACCATGTGCATGATGATGCAGTAGCGCAGACGGCCGGTGCGCATGTACGCGTAGCCGAGCACGAGGCCGATGCCGAACGCGTAGAAGAACTGGTACAGGTTCATGTGGAACAGCGCGAACGTGAACGCGGACAGCACGATGGCGGTGCGTTCGCCGTAGCGGCGCGTGCGGTCGATGATCTGCCTGCGGAACAGCCATTCCTCGAAGATGGGGGCGAGCAGCACGACGAACAGCGCGTTCACCCACGGGTCCGACTGCATCACCATGTCGGAGACGCGGTTCGTGGTCGCGCCGCCGGAGACGGCTTGGGACAGCCAGTTCCCGATGAGACCGCCGACGGTCATGATCGGGAAACATGCGACCATCAGCATCCAGAACCGTTTGCCGCCGAGCGGGAACTCGCGGGCCTTCAACGCGGGCACGCGGGAGAGCACGGTCAATCCCAACGGCATCGCGACCGCGTACAGCGGACCGGACGAGATGAGCATCGAAAGCCACATGGGCGCGCCGCCCGGGCCGGGGAACAGCGGCCGCAGCAGTCCGGACAGGACGATGTTCAATCCCACCCAGAACGCGATCGTCACGCACAGGCCGACGCCGATCAGCGTGAACCGCCGGTGCGCCTCCAGAAAGAACGGCCGATACGGGTCCCCCGGCTGGGACTGCTGGGACTGCTGGGACGGTGTCATCTGCGACGGTGTCATCTGCGGCTGCTCATCACTCATACACCCAGCTTACGGCACTCGGTTCCGGCGCAAAACCATGACCGTCAGTCGAACAGGTCACTCATGCCCACCAGCCGCACCGCATCGTCCGCCGCGGCGATGGCATCCAACTGTGGCGTGAACCCATGCAACGAGAACATCATGAGCAAGCGCTCGTCGACCTTGAGCTTCGCCGCGCGGGCGCGCAGCACGTCGAGCATGGCGGGGTCCATCGGATTGTTCCGGAACTTACATTCGCCGGCGATGGCCTTCCGCCCGGTGCGATCGAGGGCGACCACGTCGATCTCGTCGGTTTTGTCCCACCATCGGCCGACGCGGTTGACCCGGTACGGCAGTTTGCCGCGCAGGCTTTGCCGACGCAGCCATTCGCGGCACATCCGCTCGAAGGCGCTCGCCGCGAAATCGTGGAGCGCGGGGGCGACGACCTCCTCATACACGCCGTCCATGTCGCCGCTTTCCAGTTCGGAACGGTTCGGGTATACGAACGAATACCAGAATCGGAAGAAATCGTCCGCCAGCCGGTAGAGTCCCCGCGTGCCCTTGGCCTGTTCGGCGAGTTTCGCCGTGACGGGGAACTCGCGTTCCACGATGCCGACCTCCATCAGGGACGACAGGTAGAACCCCAGGGTGCCGATCGGAATCAGCGTATGCGTGGCGATGTCATTGAGCTTGGTGTCGCCCAACGCTATCGCGCGGATGATCGTGTTGTATTTCGCGGTCTCGCGGAACTCCTCGCGCATCAGCACATCGGGTTCGGCGTACAGGGCGGCGCCACGGCGGAGCACGTACCGTTTCAGGTTCCATGCGAGCGGCCGTTCCGGGTCGAAGGTGGCGAGGTATTGCGGCACGCCGCCGAGAATCGCATAGGCCAGCGCCTTGTCTTCCGCGGAGTAGTCGGGGAAGAACCGCACTGCGTCCCAGTACGGCATGGGCAGCATCTTCAGCACGCCGGTGGCGCGGCCGTACAGGGGGGCCTTTTCGGACAGGATCTCCTTTTCGATGAAGCTCATGGCGCTGCCGCACAGCACGATCATCAGGTTCTCGTGGCGGAGCCGATGGTCCCACAGGTTCTGCAGGACGGACGGCAGCGTCGGATCGGATTTCACCAGATACGGGAATTCGTCGATGATGACGAGCCGTCGTCTCCCGTCGGCGGGCTCCGGCAGTTCGGTCAGATCGCCGAGGGCGTCGCTCCAGTTCGCGTATCGGCTGAGGTATTTCCCGGCCGGCGCGCCCTGTACGGCCATGCGTTGCGTGAATTCGGCGAGCTGCTCCTCCTTGGTGCCGGTCTGTGCGACGAAGAACAGTGTGGGCTTGTCTTGGGAGAAATGCACGAGCGTCTCGGTTTTGCCGATGCGCCGACGGCCATACAGGATGACCAGCTGCGCCTTCGCATCGTCATAGCAGTCCTGGAGAAACGCCAGATCGTCGTCGCGTCCGATGAACACCATGCCGCCCACCATAAACTATGGGCGTGACTATTATAGTTACGACTATAATAGTCACGCCCATAGTAAAGGCCGCATCGAATCAGAACACGACCGGAGCAACAGATTCCGCCGGGCTCCATCACAACTTTCCCCGTACGTTGTTGTCAAAAGTGTGTTGTTCCGACACTTTTAACATGTTAAAAGTGTGTTGATTGCACACTTTTGACAACAACCGCCGTGGGAGGCCGTGCAAGACGATGCAAAGCGACGCGGAACGGCGCATGCCACCAGCACGCCGCCGACGCACGCCGCGCAGGCGCTCAGCAGGCGAGCGCGGCGACGGGACGCGGCGTGACGACCACCTCGTCGCCGACGGCGAGACCGGCGGGCAGCTCGTTCGCAGGCAGCTGCACGGTGACCTTGAGCTGCTCGCCCTTGTTCCAATGCTGGTATTCGCCGCTGGAGATCTCGCAGTCGACGCGGGCCACGGCGCCGAGGAAGTGGATCACCTCGACGCGGGCGCGCTCGCCGGCCGCGGACGTGGCCGCGTCGGCGCGCACGAGCGCGATGTTCTCCGGGCGCACGAGCACGGCCACCGGATCGCCCTTCCTGGAGCCGGGCAGCAGCGGCACGCGCTGGCCGAACACGACCGCCTCCTCGCCGTCGGAGGCGCCGGGCAGACGGTTCGTCAGGCCGATGAACGTGGCCACGTATTCGGTGGCGGGACGCTGGTAGAGGTCCTGCGGGGCGGCGATCTGCTCGATGCGGCCGTGGTTCATCACGCCGATGCGGTCGGCGACGGCGAGCGCCTCCTCCTGATCGTGCGTGACGAACACGGTGGTGGTGCCGGTGTCGAGCTGGATGCGGCGGATCTCGTCGCGCAGCTGGACGCGCACCTTCGCGTCCAGCGCGGAGAGCGGCTCGTCGAGGAGGAGCACGCGCGGCTTGATGGCGAGCGCGCGGGCGAGCGCCACGCGCTGCTGCTGGCCGCCGGACATCTGCTGGGTGAACTTGTTCGCCTGGTCGGCGAGGCCGACGAGTTCGAGATGCTCCATGGCGGTGCGTCGGCGTTCGGCGCGGCCGACGCCGCGCACTTCGAGACCGAATTCGACGTTTTCGACGGCGGTCATGTGCGGGAACAGCGAGTACGCCTGGAACACCATCGACATGCCGCGCTTGTTGACGGGCACGCCGGTGACGTCCTGTCCGCCGACGAGGATGCGGCCGCCCTGGATGTCCTCAAGGCCGGCGAGGGAGCGCAGCGCGGTGGATTTGCCGCAGCCGGAGCCGCCGAGCAGCACGACCATCTCGCCGGGCTTGATGTCGAGGTTGAAGTCGTCGAGCGCATGCACGGTGGAACCGGGGTAGATCTTGACGACGTCCTGCATCTGGATGCCGCCGCCGCGGGTGGCGGAATCCTTGAGCAGGGCCTTGGCGGCCTTGGTCACGTCCTTGCCGCGCACGCCTTCGAGCGTGGCGGTCGGATCGTTCTTGAACTCGTGTTCGGTCTGCTTGGCGCCGCCGGCCGTGACGTCGTTCTGTTGTACGAGGGACATATCGGTTACTTGCCTTCCTTGGTTTCGCCCGCGCGCGTCCTGCCGATGTGTTCGGAGATGAGGTCGAGCGCGACGAGCAGCACCACGCCGAACAGCAGCGCGAGCAGCGACATGGCGGTGGAGATCTGGGAGTTGGATTGGCCGAGCTGGTAGAGCGCGACCTGCAGGTTCATGCGGCCGAGCAGCGAGGCGACGGTGTATTCGCCCAGCACCACGGCGATGGAGATGAAGCTGGCGGACAGAATCGACTGCCACAGGTTCGGGATGATGACGCGGAAGAACACCTTCGGCCAGGAGGCGCCGAGCGAGCGGGACGCCTCGACGAGGGTCTTCACGTCGATGGAGTTGAGTCCGACGGCGATGGCGCGGAAGGCGAACGGCATGACGAGCACGACGTAGGCGAAGCACAGCCAGATCGGGTTGGTGTCGAGCACGGCGGAGCTCAGCCAGCGGTAGATGGGGCCGAGGCCGACGACGAGCACGATGGCGGGGATGGTCAGCGGCAGCGTGGCGACCCATTCGATGGCGCGTTCGAGCGCCTTGGAGCGGATGTGCACGATCACCATGGTGGGGACCATGAGCAGCAGCATGAGCACGACGGTCACGGCGCACAGGGCGAGCGAGGCGCCGAGTCCCTGCCACAGGACGGTCAGGTCGGCGCCGAGCGATTCGCCGTTGCCGGTGAAGATCGCGATCCACGGGGCCGCGGACCAGCGTCCGGACAGCGGGTGGCGCAGCGTGAAGACGAGCATGGAGATGAGCGGCACGAACAGGAACGCGAGCGTGACGAACAGGATGACGAACTTGATGACGCTCTGCTTGCGCACGCGGGCGGCGCGCAGCTGCGGCGGCATCGCGCCCTTGGCGGCGGCGCCGGTCGCGGCGGCGCCGGTGGTTTCGATGGTGGTGTTCACTGCCAACGTCCGGCCCTCTTTTCCACGGCGTGGCTCAGCAGCATGACGATGGCCACGACGATGATCATCGCGAATGCCAGCACCTGGGCGAATCCCTGCTGGTTGGGATCCATCTCGTTGCGCATCGCGCCCTGGATCATCAGCGGCACGAGGATCGAACGCTGCGAGAACAGGGCCGCTGCGGTCGCGTACGCGGAGAACGCGGAGGCGAACAGCAGCAGGAACGCGGAGATGAAACGGGGGGTGAGGATCGGCAGGGCGATGCGCGTCCAGTACTGGAACGTGTTGCCGCCGAGCGATTCGCATGCCTCGCGCCACTGCGGTCGGATCGAATCGACGGCGGGCAGGAAGATGATGATCATCAGCGGGATCTGGAAGTAGCAGTACACGGTCACGAGGCCCGGCAGTGAGCTCAGCCAGTTCGGGTTGACGGTCAGTCCGGTCACCTGTTTGATGAGCATCGTGCCGATGCCGTTGATGCCGATCGTCGCGATGAACGCGAACGCGAGCATCACGCCGCCGAACTGGGCGAGCACGGAGGAGATCGCGGAGACCATGCGGCGCAGCAGGCCGTTCGGCTTCGAGCCGATGACGAGCGCGTAGGAGGCGAGGCCGCCGACCACCGCGCCGATCACGGAGGACGCAACGGACACGAGGATGGAGGTGACGAACGCGGAGACGGTGTTCGGCTCGAACAGTTTGCCGAAGTTGTCGAGCGTGAAGCCGCCGTCACGGGTCTGGAACGCGCCGACGACCACGATGACGGTCGGGGCGAGCAGGAAGCACGCGGTGTACGCGAAGAACGGGATCGTCACCGCGAAGGTGCCGAGCTCCTTGCGATGCCGCGCGATGGCGGAGGAGGTAGCGGACGGACCCGCGGCCTTGCCGGCGACGGGTCCGTGCTGTGCGATTGCTGCGGTCATGGGGTATGTTCCCTTGGACGCTGCGGATGTCCGACCGGCTCAGTTGCCGATCGTCTTGTCCCAGTTGTTCTGCAGCCAGTCGGTGATGCGGGTGGCGTCGTCGTTGGTGTAGCTGACCGGCTTGCCTTCGATGGTGACGGCGTCCTTGAGGGTGGCCTGGTCGACGGTGCCGTCCTGCTTCATCGAGTCGAGCAGCACCGGGTTGGCGCCGCCCTTGAACCACAGGTTCTGGGCTTCGGCGGTGTACAGGTACTCCTCCCACAGGCGGGCGGCTGCCGGGTGCGGCGCGTCCTTGTTGATGGCCTGGTTGTAGTAGCTGACGACCTGTGCCTTCGGGAAGGTCTTGTACTCCCAGTTGACGCCCTTGCTCTTCAGCTCCTTCTTGTAGGAGGCCTGGTTGTAGGTCCAGTCCATGACGACGCCGGTCTGGCCGGAGTCGATGGTGCCGTTGGTCACGTCGACGGTGGTGAGGTTGCCGGCGTCCTTGAGCTTCTTGAAGAAGTCGAGGCCGGGCTGGACGTTCTTGATGTCGCCGCCGGCCAGCTGGTTGACCATCAGGTAGCCGTTGAAGGCGGCGCCGGCCTCGGCGGGCTTGCCGTTGAGGGCGACGGTGCCGGCGAACTTCGGGTCGAGCAGGTCGTTGAAGGACTTGATTTCGCCGTACTTGTCCTTGTTCCAGCCGATCGACATGATGCCGGTGTAGTCGGCGTAGTAGGCGCCGTTCGCGTCCTTGTCCTCATCCGGGATCTTGTCCCACGCCTGCACCTTGTACGGGGCGAAGGAGTCGGTGGAGGTGGCGGCGATCTGCTGGCCGAGGTCGAAGACGTCCGGGGCGGCGTCGGTGCCCTTGTTGGTCTTGGCGGCGTCGAGCTCCTCCTTGGAGGAGGCGTTCGGGTTGAGTTCGGTGATCTTGATCTTCGGGTACTTCTTCTTGAAGGTGGAGATGACCTCGCCGTAGTTGGACCAGTCGTGCGGCAGGGCGATGACGTTCAGCGCGCCTTCCTTCTCGGCGGCCTTGACGAGGTCGTCCATGGTGCCGAAGTCGGCGAGGGAGGTGGCCTTGGCGGACTTCTGGTCGACGGTGACGGACTTGCCGGTGGAGCCGGAGCCGTTGCTGGAGGAGGCGTTCGACGAACCGCAGGCGGCCATCGAGAACGCGAGCACGGTGGCGATGGCGCCAGCCGCGATCTTACGCAGGTTCTTCATGGGTGTTCCTTTACTCAACTTGCCTCTAGGGAGTTGCCTCTAGGGAATCGGGGTCTTCGTCCGCGCCGTGGGCGCGCGACCCGTAATCCAATTGAGAAAGGTACGTCCGTTATCCGTCCCGACACCGACGCCCCGGTGAACGCCGTGCGACCTTGCGCGACGAATCGATGAACACTCGGAATCCGCAGATGAATTGTGACGCTTACGTTGTTTGCGTCAACATCGGGGCGAGGGGGAAAAACGCGGGGAGGGTCCCGCCGCGACGGCGGGACCCTCCCCGACGATCGACCGGCGTGCATCACCGGCCCGACATCCAGGCGTCTAGCGCAGCACGCCTTCGATGAGGCGGGTGATGAGCGCGGTGTAGCTCACGCCGGTCGCGTCCCACGCCTTCGGATACATGGAGATCGGCGTGAAGCCGGGCATCGTGTTGATCTCGTTGACCATCACGGTGCCGTCCGCGGTGACGAACGTGTCCACGCGGCTCAGGCCGGCGCCGTCGACCGCGACGAACGCGCGTCGGGCGACGTCACGCACGTCCTCGAGCACGCTGACCGGCAGGTCGGCGGGCACTTCGACATGGCTGGCGGACGCGTCCATGTACTTGGAGTCGAAATCGTAGAACTGGTCGTCGTCCTGATGGTCGAGCACGATCTCGCCCGGCCAGCTGGCCTCCGGCTCGTCGCCGGGGGCGGCGGCGAGCACCGCGCACTCGATCTCACGGCCGTCGATGCCCTGCTCGATGAGCACCTTCCAATCATGCCTGCCGGCTTCGGCGATGGCGGCGCCGAGCTGGGAGGCCTGCGCCTCCGGCGAATCGGCCTCCTCGACCTTCGTCACGCCAAAGCTGGAGCCGGCGCGCGACGGCTTGACGAACAGCGGGTACGCGAGACCAGCCTCGGCGACGCGCTCCAGCGCCTCCTCGGGGCGGACGGAACGGGCGTCGACCATCACGCCGGGCGCGGTGGAGATGCCGGCCGCGTTGAGCACGACCTTCGTGTAATGCTTGTCCATGCACGCGGCGGACGCGAACACGCCGCATCCGACGTACGGCACGTCCATCATCTCAAGCAGGCCCTGCACGGTGCCGTCCTCGCCGTACGGGCCGTGCAGCACGGGGAACACGGCGTCGACGTGGCCGAACGGCTCGAGCGTGCCGTCCGCATTGCGCGCGAAGAAGCCATCCTGGCCGCGCGCCACGTCGAGCACGACGTCGCGCGCGCCGGCGGTCCTCTCGACGGTCGGCAGCGCGCCGCCGTCGAGGTTCCAGCCGCGCGGGTCCTCGCCGTCGACGATCCACTTGCCGTCCTTGGTGATGCCGACCGGCACCGCCTCGAAACGGTCGGCGTCGAGCGCGTTCAGCACGCCGGCGGTCGAAATGCAGGAGATCGAATGCTCGTCGGCCCTGCCGCCGTACAACACCACGATGCGCTTCTTGGTCATAGTCGTTTTCTCGTCCGTTTCTCTAGTGCTCTTTGCCGAATTACCGAATCGTTCCGGATACCGTATCCTACTCCGCGGTGATTTCGCGGCCGAACAGCTGGGACAGCATCTCGGCGCAGGAGATGCCCTCGTCGAGCACGCGGCTCATCGCGTAGGCGAGCGGCGTTGGCACGCCGAGCTCGTCGCCGAGCGCGACGACCGCGTCGGTGGTGGGCACGCCTTCGGCGACGCCGTTGCTCACCTTCGTCGCCTCCTCCTTGCTCAGGCCCTTGCCGAGGTTCGCGCCGAACGTGTAGTTGCGGCTCAGCGGGGAGCCGCACGTGGCGATCAGGTCGCCCACGCCGGCGAGACCGGCGAAGGTCTTCGGATCGGCGCCGGCGGCCTTGCCGAGCGCGGTGAGTTCGGCGAGACCGCGCGTCTCGATCATCGCGGCCGTGTTCTCGCCGTAGCCGGCGCCGCGCGCCATGCCGACGGCGAGCGCGACGACGTTCTTCAGCGAGCCGCACATCTCCAGTCCGATGACGTCGGTGGTGACGAACGCCTTGAAGTAGTCGGTGGTGCACGCCTTGGCGACCTTGGTCGCGTTGTCGAGGTTCTCGCAGCCGACGACGGTCGCGGCGGGCTGGCGCAGCGCGATCTCCTTGCTCAGGTTCGGGCCGGAGACGGCGGCGAAACGCTCGGCCGGCAGGTCGAGGGATTCGCGCACGACCTCGTCCATGCGCTTGTTCGTGTTGCGTTCGATGCCCTTCATGAGGCTCACGACGATCGCGTCGTCGGGGATGAGGCCCTTGAATTCGGCGAGCGCGACGCGCGCGAACTGCGCGGCGATCGCGACGACGACGATCTCGGCGTCCTTGACCGATTCGGCGCGGTCGCCGGTGGCGGTCATATTGTCCGGCAGATGCTCGATGAACGGGAGCCTCACGTGGTTGCGGTGGTTGTCGCGGATGCCTGCGACGATTTCGGGCTCCATCGCCCACATCGTCACGTCATTGCCCGCGTCGGCCAGCACCTGGCCGAATGCGGTGCCCCATGCGCCGGCGCCGAGAACAGTGATCTTCATGCTGTGTGATTCCTTACTTTCGATTCGTGACTGTTTCGTGACCTTCGTGCCATGCTACTCGCCGCTCACGCCGAAGCGATCGGCTTGCGGCTCATCGTGCGGTAGTCCCAGTAGCCTTCCGCCGGGAACTTCTCGCCGCGGATCTCCTCAAGCAGTTCGTTGAGGCGGATGAACATGCGCCATTTGAGCGTTTCGACGGCTTCGGCCGGCGGCTCGTCGCCCCAGTGCTCCATGCCTTCGAGAAGGTCCGCGTAGTCGAGCTGGTGGTCGTAGCACATGACGACGTTCTTGCGCGGCCACGGCCACCAGTGGTTGATGGAGGCGGCGCCCCACGTGGCGGCGCAGAACAGCGGCACCTGCCTGCCGAGCCGGCGGGACGCTTCGAGCGCGATGTAGGCGGCGCCCTCCTTGATGCTCATCACCCATTTCTGCGGGTCGCGGGTGACGGTGCCTTCGGGCCAGACGGTGAGCGGACGGCCGGAGACGAGGATGTCGATCGAGGTCTCCTCGATCTGTTTGGCCTTGCCGGAGTGGCGTTGGACGGGCTGCATGCCGACGATCTGGAACCATTTGCCGATGAGCGGCCATTTGGCCATCTCGGCCTTGGCCATGTAGCGGGGGCGGCGGCCCATGTGGAACATGCTGGCCATCGGCACGAACACGTCGAACATGGTCACGTGCGAGGCGGCGGTGATGAACGGGCCGTCCTCGGGGATGTTGTCGAGTCCCCACGCGCGAGTCTTGCAGCTCGCGTTGAAGACGACGTCGACGCCTTTGAGCAGGCGGCGCGTGCCGTTCGGGTTCTGCGCGTCGATCTCGCGCTGGTTGATGCGGCGGTCGGGGCCGGTGGGCAGGTCGCGCATCGGGTCGACGAGATGATGCTTCTTCGCGAGGTTCGCCACCTGCGCGTCGGAGAGCGGTGTGACCGCGGAGCGCGGCGACGGTTTTCCTTTGGATGCCATGCGCCTTATTCTACGTTCGCCCCCTACCGCGGCCCGTGCGCCGAGCCTTCCCCGCCCCCGCCGGCAAAGCGGACCCGGCCCGACCTTTTCCCTCGCCCCGCTGGCAAAGCGGACCCGGCCCGGCCTTTTCCCCCGCCCCGCCGGCAAAGCGGACCCGGCCTTTTTCCCCGCCCCCGCTGGCGGGGGCTCCCGCGAAGCGGGTGGGGGTGGTCTCAATCGCACCCGCGAAACCACCCCCAGTCAGCCTACGGCTGACAGCCCCCGCCAGCGGGGGCAAACAGTCCGCCAGCGGGGGCGAGCATGACGGCGACGTCAGTCGATGTCGGCGCCGAGCTGGTGGAGTTTACCGCGGAAGTCGGCGTAGCCGCGGTCGATGAGGCTGATGCCCTGCACGTTGGACGGGCCCTTCGCGGCGAGCGCCGCGATCAGGTGGCTGAAGCCGCCGCGCAAATCCGGCACGTCGATGTCGCGGCCGGTGAGCGGGGTCGGTCCGAAGATCACCGCGGAATGCTTGTAGTTGCGCTGCTGGAAGCGGCACGGCAGGGAGCCCAGGCACTCGCGGTACAGCTGGATCGTCGCGCCCATCTGCACCAGGGGCTTGGTGAACCCGAACCGGTTCTCGTACACGGTCTCGTGCACGATCGACAGGCCGTTCGCCTGCGTCAAAGCCACGACCAGCGGCTGCTGCCAGTCGGTCATGAAGCCGGGGTGCACGTCCGTCTCGATCGCGACCGGCTTCAAGTCGCCGCCCGGATGCCAGAAGCGGATGCCCTTGTCGGTCACGTCGAACTCGCCGCCGACCTTGCGGAACACGTTGAGGAACGTCATCATCTCCGGCTGGGTCGCGCCCTTGACGAAGATGTCGCCGCGCGTGGCCAGCGCCGCCGACGCCCACGAGGCCGCCTCGATGCGGTCGGTGAGCGACGTGTGCGTGTAGCCCTTGAGCTCCTTGACGCCCTCGATGCGGAACGTGCGGTCCACGTCCACGCTGATGATCGCACCCATCTTCTGCAGCACGGCCACCAAATCCATGATCTCCGGCTCGATCGCCGCGCCCGACAATTCGGTCTTGCCCTCCGCGAGCACGGCCGCGAGCAGCGTCTGCTCGGTCGCGCCCACCGACGGGTACGGCAGGTGGATCTTCGCGCCCTTCAACCCGTTCGGCGCGGTGATGTGGATGCCGTCCTTGTGCTCCTTGTCGACGTTCGCGCCCAGCTTCCTGAGCGTCTCCAGATGGAAGTCGATCGGACGGCCGCCGATGTTGCAGCCGCCCAGCGCAGGGATGAACGCCTCGCCCAGACGATGCACCAGCGGGCCGGAGAACAGGATCGGGATGCGCGACGAACCGGACAGCGTGTCCACGTCCGCCACGTCGGCGAGCTGGACGTGCGTCGCATCAATCGTGACGACGCCATGATCGCCGTCCACATCGACGTCCACGCCGTGCAGGCGCAGCAGGTCCGACACGACATGCACGTCGCGGATCTCCGGAACGTTCTTCAGCACCGACTTGCCCGGCGCGAGCAGCGCGGCGACCATCGCCTTGCTGACGAAGTTCTTCGCGCCACGCACCTTGATCGTGCCGTTCAGCGGCTTGCCGCCTTCGACGTGCAGCACGTCGTTCTCGTTTTCGCCCACGATTACCTCTTTCGATTCAACAGGACCGCGAAACACTATCAAACAGTGTGCCATAAGGCATGTGCGAACACCGTGAAGCACGTGGCGATGCGGCTGGCGGCGTAATCGCCGCCGCCATCGCCGCGACCACCGCCGCGATTGTGACGCGCGTCACAATCGCCGGCGATCGCCGCGTGCCCGGCGGACCCGTCGTCGCCGTTTTGCTATGGTGGGCAGCAGAGGTGAACGTTCACGGAAGGCAGGCGATCGGAGACTGCCGGAACGCGCCACCCGCACCACTACGCAAAGGAGCATAATCCATGACCACCGTCGCCATCGTCGGATGCACGCACGCCGGCACCTTCGCCGCCACGTCGATCCTCGCCGAGCATCCCGACTGGACCGTCCACGTGTTCGAGCGCAACGGCACGCTGTCGTTCCTCTCGTGCGGCATCGCGCTGTGGGTCGGCGACCACGTGTCCGACCCGAAGAAGATGTTCTACTCGTCGCCCGAGGCGCTGGCCGAGGCGGGCGCGACCATGCACATGCGCACCGACGTGACGTCCATCGACGTCGCCGCCAAGACGCTCACCTACCGTCCGGTCGACGCGATCGGCGTGGGCGTGGGAGACTCGGCCGGAGAGGAGCGGACGCTGCACTTCGACAAGCTCGTCGTCACCACCGGCTCGCGCCCGGTCGTGCCGCCGATCCCCGGCATCGACAGCCCGCACGTGCTGCTGTGCAAGAACTGGGACCACGCCATCGCCATCAAGGAGAAGGCGAAGGAGGCGAAGTCCGCGGTCGTGATCGGCTCCGGCTACATCGGCGCGGAGATCGCCGAACAGTTCTCGCTCACCGGCGTCAAGACCACGCTCGTCGACGGCCTCGACCGTCCGCTCGCCAACAACTTCGACAAGCAGATCACCGACCAGGTAGCCGCCGCGTTCGAGGAGCACGGCGTCACGCTCGCGCTCGGCCAGAAGGTAACCGCCTTCCGCGACAACGACGACGACACCGTCACCGTCGTCACCGAGAAGGGCGAATACACGGCCGAGATGGCGATCCTCGCGGTCGGCTTCCTGCCGAACACGGACCTGCTCAAGGGACAGGTCGACATGCTGCCGAACGGCGCAATCGTCGTCGACGACTACATGCGCGCCTCCGTGCCGGACGTGTACGCGTGCGGCGACTCGGCGACCGTCTTCTACAACCCGACCGGCAAGCACGACTACATCCCGCTCGCCACGAACGCGGTGCGCCAGGGCCTGCTCGTCGGCCGCAACATCGCGGAGCCGACCGTCAAGTACCTCGGCACGCAGGCGACGAGCGCCGTGCAGCTGTACGACCTGTCGCTCGCCGCGTCCGGCCTGACCGCGGCCGGCGCGGAACGCCGCGGCCTGACGGTGCGCGAGACCGAACTGACCGAGGACTACCGCCCCGACTTCATGCTCACCACCACGCCCGTCACGTCGATCCTCACGTGGGATCCGGAGACGCGCGAGGTCAAGGGCGGCCAGTTCTGCTCGAAGGCGGACATCTCCGGCGCCGCGAACGTGATCTCGATGGCGATCCAGGCGAGGTTCACCATCGACCAGCTCGCGAACGTGGACTTCCTGTTCCAGCCGAACTTCGACAAGCCCGTCTACTACGTCGGCGCCGTCGCCATGAAGGCCGCCGCCGAAGCCTGACAATGCCGCCCCCGAAGCCTGACACATGCCGCCCCCGCTGGCGGGGGCTCCCGCGAAGCGGGTGGGGGTGGCTCGACGCGTCCCCACGCGCAACCACCCCCAGTCGGCTGACGCCGACAGCCCCCGCCAGCGGGGGCATGACGGAACGGTACCCCTCGTCTACGGGGCCGATCTTCTCAAGACCGCTACAGACTCGCCTTGATCTTGCGGGCGAGGTCGGCGTCCCACATCGCGCCGGTGGCGGACATCACGCTGTCCGCGCCGGCGCGCTTGTACGCGGCAAAATCATCCGGCGTCACGACGCCGCCGACGCCGTTGATCGCGAAATCGAGTCCGCTCTTCTCGCGGATCGCGGCGAGGCGCGAGACCATGTCGAGACCCGCGCCGCGGATCGCGTGCCCGCACACGCCGGAACGGTCGCGGCCCTTGCCCGGCAGGGCCTGGCGGCCCTCCGCGTCGACGAGACGCGCGGAGATCGTGTTGATCGTGCTGAAGCCCTGCACGGTGCCGCGGCCCACGGTCGACCGCACCATGAGCTCGAGCGCCGCATCGTCGGGGATGTAGGCGAGCTTCACCATAAGCGGCGTGTCGCCGATCTCGTTCTTCACCGCCTCGGCAATACGGCCGACGAGCAGCGGGTTATGGCACAGCAGCACGTTGTGGCCCTCGTTCGGGCAGCTCGTGTTCATCACCATGACCTTCGCGCCGGTCTCCTTGACGAGGCGCGCGGTGGTCGCATGGTCGGCGATGTACTCCTCCTCGGTCATGCCCTCCACGCGGGAGCCCTGGAAGCCGGGGACGAGCAGCTGGCCGGGGCCGGCCGCCGCGATCGCGCGGAACATGTCCGGCTGCCACAGGTCCGGGTCCTGCGAGGGCACGCCGAAGCTGTTGGAGATGGAGATCGGACGCTCGTAGTTCGTGTCGGCGAGCACGCCCTCGTCGAGTTCGGGACTGCCGGGGGTGAGTGAGCCGTCCGCGGAGCGCGGGTGCACGGCGAGCACGTTCGGGAACGGGTTGCAGCCCCACGCGCGCGAGCGCACCGTCTTGTAGGTGGCCAGGTCGAAGCCCATGCGGAACGCGGCCGTCGTGAAACGGCTGTTGAGCAGCGGCCCGGCCGGGATGCCGAACGCGAGGTTCACCGGCACCCCGAGGAACGAGTCGGCGGGAGTCTCGGCGGAGACAGCCTCCTCATCCCGCTGCAGCGCTTCGGCGAACGCGCCGAACGGGCCCTGCTCGTAGTTGTCCTCATAGGTGCGGTTCACGTCGTAGAACGGTTCGGACTGCTGGATGTCCTGACTCATGGTGTTCTCGATTCTCCTCGGCTCTGTGCGTGTGGCTGTGCGCGTGTCCGTGCGCAGAGAACGACTGCGCGATGACGGTGCGTCCCTGCGCGACGTCGAGCGGAAATCGCCGCAATCGGCGGATACGCTCGCCTATCTGTCCATTCTCCAGCATAAGCACCGTCATACACAAACGACGCGCCTTCAGAGGTACATCGCTCGCCGCGCAATCCCCCATCAGTCATGGTGCGTTCCCGCTGATCATGGTTCGTTCCCCGATTCGCCACGGAAAACCGATGGAAATCACGGAGCGAATCCATGCATACCCGGGAGCGAACCGGGCCGCCCGCGGAACGAACCGCACGAAATAAGACAGGATGGAGGCCGCATGCGAGCACGGCATCGCTCCGTTCAGCCGAGCATCGCGGAGACGAACGAGATGATCGCATACAACGCGTTGAGCACGACGAACACGATGAACGCCCACGACGTCCAACCGAAATACGTGTCCTGACCGCTGCGGTTGACGCGCAGGAACCCGCCGATCTGTTTCCGCCCGACGATCAGCACGATGATCGCGCCGACCACGCCGACCAACGCCAATGCGAGCGAGAAGATGCCATACCCCATGTTGCTGAGGAAATGGCTGGCGAGACCGTCGACCACGCCGGACAGAATCGCGTTGTTGAAGATGTGCAACGCGATCGACCAGACCAGCGAATACTCCATCGCGACATAGCCGAGCACCAGACCGAACAGGAACGCGAAGAATCCCTGCACCACGTCGTCATGGAACAGACCGAACGCGAGCGCCGACGTGAAGATCGCGAAGTTCTTGCCGAGCGGCTTCAATTCCTTCATCAGCACGCCGCGGAACATCATCTCCTCGCAGATCGGCCCGACCAGACCGATGTACAGCCACATGCTCACGGTGACGGCGGATTCGTTGATGCTGTCCGACGTGGGCGATGCCAAATCAGTGCCGAGCATCGAGAACGCGAGCTGGATGAGGACGATCACGCCCTGCACGCCCAACGCGACCACGATGATCGCGAGGCAGGCGAGCGGCGTCATGCGCCGGCCGCCATACTGGCTGACCGTACCCACCTGGTTCATCTCGCCGTAGGTCTCCCGATGCGGGCCGCCCAACCAGTATTCGCGGGTGAAGATGTCGCGGTGGCGCATGAGGATGAGGAATCCGACCGCGGAGAACACGGCGATGAGACTCATCACGCCGGTCCACCGGTTGAACGCGCTGTCATAGGACGACGAGCCGCCGCCCGGATTCATCGCGGCGTAGATCACGCCGAAGACGATGCCGACGACGATGCTCATGCCCACCATCACGGCGTCATAGGCGAGCGTCAGACCCATCGCGCGGTTGACGACCTTGCGCCGCCATGTGCGCCACCATGCGCGCGGGTCGATGGCCGCGAACGTCGGCACCGCCATCGGCATGGGCATCGGCTGTGCGTAGTAGGTGGGCCACATCGGCTGGGGTTGGTACTGGGGCTGGTACTGGGACTGGGGTTGAGGTTGAGGTTGGGATTGGTACTGAAGCTGGGGCTGAGGTTGGGATTGGGATTGAGGCTGCGGCGGGTAGATGGGAGCGGCCCCCGGCGTAGCGATGGCAGCGGCCCCCGGCGTAGCGACGGCACCCGGGGCTCCGGCGGTCCCCGTCGGCGCGCCCATCGGAATCGTCGGCATGCCGGCGGCCGCGGGAACCGGGGAAGCCGGCGAAGCAGCAGGGGCGCCCGCAGCATACCGCGGGTACTGCACGGATTGCGGCGCGTATTGGGCGGGCCTGAGCTGGTACTGGGAGGGTTGCGGCTCGTACTGAACGGATTGCTGCGGATACTGGGCAGGCTGCGCCGGGTACTGGGCGAAGGGCGCCGCCTGCCGGGAATACGGCGTGGGTTGCGGCCCCATATCTACCGCCCACTCCCCCGGATTCGGCTGCATCGGCTGTTGATATGGGGAACCGGACCATGACGACGAGAAATCCACGGGAGAAGCCTGCGGATTCACGTCGCCGGACTGCGGCACGCCACCTTGGGAGACACCGCCTTGCGGAACACCGCCTTGTGGAACACCGCCTTGCGGAACACGACCTTGCGGAACACGACCGACCTGCGGTGCTCCAAGGCCAACCTGCATGGTTTCGGCACCTACCTGCATGGTTTCCGGTGCAACGTGCGGAGTTTCGCCGGCAACGTGTAGGTTTTCAGTCGCAACCTGCGCAGTCCCCTGCTGAAGACCGGCGCCCGGCACTGTCACCGGGTTTTCGGAAACCGCGGTATTCCGCGGATTTCCCGAACCGGCAAACGGTCCGGCAGGAGCTTCTACTCGACCACCCCGTACAGGTTGGCCCGCGGCATCTACACGTTCGTCCCCAAAACCTACAGGTCGCCCCTCGGACCCTACACGTCCGTCCGAAAACCCTACAGGTCCATCTCCAGACCACGCAGGTTCGCGCCCCGACCATGCAGGTTCACCCGGAACCCCCACGGTCCCCTCCTCGTTTCCTGCGGATTCCGGAGGCCGTACCGATTCCGCTGGCAATACCGGCTCCCCCGGCCTCACCGGCTCGCCTGCCTGCGCAGGGCTCCCGTACCGCGACCGCTGTGTCGCATCCCATTGTTCCCGTTGTTCCTGCTCGGATTGTTGCGCCTGTGGATTCGCATCCCCCTGCGGACGCCCTTCATTCGTATTCATGGTGCCAACCTATTCCCCGTTCCTGAACGTAACATGACCGTTCATTGAACATCATGGCCAAGCATCGTGAGCCGACCACCATGGCGAATCGCAAAGCCCGCAAGCATACGTATGGACGGCAGCGCCACGCCTCGCTCGATACACCTCGATTCGATATATTCGATACAGTGAAGCGTATGAACGGACTCAAGGAGGGCATCAACAACATCAGAGGGTGGGAGCACGACCACCCCCAGTCGGCTGCGCCGACAGCCCCCGCCAGCGGGGGCAGAACGGGGAACCCGGACGGCACGGACGGAACGAGAAACCCGGACTACGCGGGCGGAACGGGGAACCCGGACGACGCTGGCGAAACAGGGAACCCAGACGGCACGGGCGGAACGAGAAACCCGGACTACGCTGACGAAACAGGGAACCCAGACGACGGAGCGGAACAGGGAACCCGGACAGCGGGAGCAGAACGAGAAACCCGGACAGCGGGAGTGGAACGAGGAACCCGGGAGGCGGCAGACATGACGCGCAACGACCACACGGGGAGCGGCGACATGGCCGAAACCGTGTGGCGTGCGCTGCCGGAGCGGGTGCGGACGGTGTGGCTCATCAACGAGGCGATCCAGTGCGCGGTCTGGCTGGCGGCGTGCGGCGTGTTCATGGCGATCTGCATATCCCACGATTGGTGGGGGTTCTGGACGCAGCTGGTCGCCGCGCTCGCCGCGGCCTACGCGGTCGGCGACCTCGCGACCCAGCCGTTGCAGACGAAATACCGGTACGCGTTCACGCGTTTCCGCATCGGCGAGCGCGACCTCGCCACACGCACCGGCTGGTTGTGGCGCAGATCCACGACCACTCCGTACAACCGCGTGCAACATGTGGACACGCGGCAGAATCCGGTGCAGCGCCGGTTCGGATTGACCACGGTGGTCGTGCATACAGCGGCCGACACGACCGAGATCGCCGCGTTGGACACCGCGGAGGCCGAACGCATGGTCGCGACGATCGCGGACCGCGTGGCCGACGCCAGGGAGGACCTGTGATGCCCTCTCCCGCCACAGCCTCAGCCCCCTCAGCCCCAACTCCCGCAGCACCCGCTCCCGCCACAGCCGCACTCCGCTGGCGTCGGCTCCACCCGGCGGCGCTGATCGTGCGTGTGGCGTCGAACGCGAAGGGCACGGTCTCGCTGCTGCTCTCGTTCATCGTGATCGTCCGCGTTTCGCTGATGCGGCATGAATGGTGGCTGTGGCTGGCGGCCGCGGCGATCGTCGCCTACGTGGCGGTCGCGCCGCTCTGCGCGTGGCTGTCGACCCGATACCGACTGTCCGCCACGATGCTCGAATACCGTTCCGGCGTGCTGTTCCACAGGCGTCGCGCCATCGCCTATGGTTCGATCCATGCGGTGAACAGCGCGAGCCCGTGGTGTCTGCGCCCGTTCGGCGTGATCCGCCTGACGGTCTCTCCGGTCGGCGACGACGCCGACATCGATCTGAGCGCGGTTCCGGCCGCATTGCAGGATGAGTTGGAACGCCGACGTGCCGACGCGTCCGGCGCGGCACGATTCGGCACCTCGACACCGCGGACCGACGCCGATTCCCCGACCGGAGCCTCCACGACCGGGACCGCCACGGATGGGGTCGCCACGGCAGCCACCGACACGGTAACCAGCACCGCGACCGTCCCCACCACTCCGCGCGCCGGCATCGTCACCTCCTGCCCCACCCGCGCACCCGTGTTCCGTGCATCGACGCGCGACATCCTTCTGTTCGCCGTCACTGATCCGCGTATCGTCGCGGCCGCGATCGTCGTGTTCGGGTTCGTCCAGAATGCGCAGGACATGCTGCCCCACGCGCTCACGCGCACCGCGGAACGGTCGATCGGCGACTACGCCTCGCAGGGCGCCGTTGCGATCGCGCTGCTCGTCCTGGCATGCGTCGTCCTGCTGATGCTCGTCAGCGTCGTGATCTCCCTGCTGCATTTCCACGGGTTCGAGGTGCGGCGGCGCGGCGACGACCTGATCGTCGAACGCGGCCTGTTCACGCGTCGCGCGACAACGATTCCGACGGCCCGCGTGCAGACGATCGTCGTGTCGCAGTCGTTGCCGCGCCGCGCGTTCGGATTGTGTTCGGTGCGGCTCGGATTGTCAGCCGCGACGAAGGATGACGATGTCGCGTCCGCCGCGGTCGTGTTGCCGGTCATCGGCGCACGCCGCGTGGCTGTGACGTTGCGCGTGATGCTGCCCGAATGGGATGTCCCGGACATGTTCGCCGCGACGGCACCGACCCGTCGCACGGGTCTCGGCCTCGCACGGTACTACGTGACGATGCCGCTCGCCGCGACGGCCGTCGCCACACTGCTTGTGGGCGTGGGCGGCCCGGCGACCGGCTCGTGGCCGTGGTGGGTGATGATCGTGCCGCTTGCGGCGGGATCGTGGTGGACGGTCTGCCGGTGGCTGCAATCGCGAACCGAGGGGTACGTGATTCTGCCGGATGGCGATGCTCTTCCGCACCGGATTCTGGTGACGGGGGCGACGCGGTGGGGGTTGTTCGCGATGGTGACGCGGCGGGCGCGCGTGCAGTCGGTGACGCGCATGACCACGCCGTGGCGCGACGCGCGTGGCGTGGAGGGTCTGCGCATGCGCCTGTTCGTGATGAACGGCATGGCCCGGATCCGGTTCCGGTTTCTGCAACGTGCCGACGCGGACGCGCTCGAAGCGTGGTTCACCGGGCGGTGACGGCCCGTGATGTGGGGCGAATACGCGAAGTGGCCTCCTTCCCGGATGGGGAAGGAGGCCACTTCAGGGGGCTGATTCGTCGGCGGCAACTACCGCTGACCGGTTTCACGCGTTCGGTTCAGCCCTGCGGACCGGGGCGCGTCACTGCTTCTTGCGCTTGGTGAGAACGAAGAGCGCGACGGCGGCGATGACCAGCAGCACGACGATGACCGCGATGATCGCGACGCTGGAGCCGGTGGTCGTCAGCGTGTTGTTCGCGTTCGTGTTGTTGCTCGGGGTCTGCACCAGCTTGTCGCCGGAGGTGACGGTCACGGTGGCGGTCACCTCGTAGTCGGTGCCGTTCACGGTGGCGACGCCCTTCACGGAGAAGGTGCCGGCCTTCGCGTACTTGGCGGCGGGCACGTCGTTCCACGTCACGGCCGCGTCGGTCGTGGAGCCGTCGGACCAGTGGGCCTTGACGGTCTTCGGCAGGACGGGCGCCTTGCCGGCGGTGGTCGTGACCTTCACGTCGCGGTCGACGGACTGCACGGTGGCCGCCGTCACGGTGACGGTCGCCTTGATCGTGTAGTCCTTGCCGTCCACGGTGAACGGGTTGCTTTCAAGCTCGAACGAACCGGTCGTGTCGAGCTTGTCTGCGGCGATGGCCGGCCACGTGACGGCGATGGTGTCGGTCTCGCCGTTGGACCACTCGGCGGTGGTGTGATCCGGCAGGTTCGGCTGCACGCCGACCGTGGTGCCGATGGTCACGGGCTCGGTGTGGACGGTCACGGTGGCCGGGTTGACCTTGACGGTGACGGTCACGTCGAGTCCGGTGGCCTTGCCCTTGACGGTGAAGGAACCGCCCTCGCGCTTCGCGTAGTCGTCCTTCGTGTAGGACGTGGTGACCCACGTGATCGGGCTCGTGGTCGTGTCGCCGTTGGACCAGGTGACGGTCGCGGTCTTCGGCAGCTCGCCGGTCGGATCGGTGCCGGAGTCGACGGTGACCGTGGTGGTGCCGTCGGCCAGCTCGGCCTTCTGCGCGGTGGCCGGATTGACCTTGTAGGTGGCCTTCACCGGGTAGTCCGTACCGGCGATGGTGACGGTGCCGTTGACGGGGAACGTTCCGCCCTTACGGTTGGTGTAGTCGGCCTTGTTCGGCTCGTCCCATGTCACGGATTCCTGCGTCGTGGTGCTGTTCGACCACGTGACGGTCGCCTTCAGCGCGTTGAGCGCGGTTTCGGGCGACGTGCCGGAGTCGACGGTCACGTTGGCGTCGGCGCCCGCGGCGAGCTGCGGGGATTCGACCTTCGTGACGGTGGCGTTGACCACGGTCACGGTGACGGTGACGTCATGCTTCGTGTCGTCGACGGTCACAGAACCGGTGACCTGCACGCGGTCGCCTACGGTCTTGAACTGGTCCTTGGTGAGCTGCGGCCAGTCGATGCCCGCAGTCTCGGTGTCGCCATTGGAGTAGGTGACGGTCGCCGTGATGCTGCTCAGGTCCGGCGTCTGGTCGACGACGGTCTGCGCGGTGGTGGCGGACGGCTCGACGGACTGGACGGTGGCGGGCTTGACGGTCACCTTGAAGGAGACGCCCTTCGCGTATCCGTCGACGGTGCCGTTGACGGTGAACTCGCCGCCGGCGCGCTTGCCGTACTCGGCCTTGGTGAGCTTCGTCCACGTGACGTTCGCGGTGCCGGTTTCGCCGTCGTTGTACGTGACGTCGACGGTGTCCGGGTACGTGGGTTCGTTGCCGGAGTCGACGGTCTGGTCGGCCGGCGCGGTGACGGACGCGATGGTGCGCGCGGTGACGATCACCTTCACGGTGACGGTGAAGGACTTGTCGCCCACGGCGACCGTGCCGTTCACGTCGAAGCCGTTGGCGTTCTCAGAGGCGTACTGGTCCGGGGTGACGGCATCCCACGTGACGTCGGCCTGCTGCGTGGCGCCGTCGGAGTAGGTAACGGTCGCCTTGACCTGGCTCAGATCGGGCGCGTGCGTGGCGATCGTGGAGACGGAGGACTGCGCGGCGACGGCACCGGTCGGCACGGCGTCGGTCACGTTCACCGTGACCTTGGCCTTGATGGCGGTGCCGCTGACGGTGCCGTTCACGGTGAAGCGCTTACCCGCCGTGGCGTACTTGTTCGGGGCGATGGAATCCCACGTGACATCGACCGGCTGCTCGGAGCCGTCGCTATAGTGGGCGGTCACCTGTGCGGGCAGGGTCGGGGCCACGCCGGCGGGCGTGGAGACGGCGGTGGCGTCATCGAGCGAGGTGATGGTGATCGGATCCCACTTCGCGTACAGGGTGATGTTGCCGGTGACGCCGGAGTTGAAGTCGTACTTGGTGGTGAGCTTCGCGTCGGAGTACCAGCCGCCGAACGTGTAGCCGGACCTGGTCGGCGCGGTCGGCGAGGTCGCGACGCTACCGGAATCCACGGTCTGCGTGGCCACGGCGGAACCGCCGTTCGAGTCGAACGTGACGGTGTACTTCTTGCCCAGCTCATTCACCTTGGCGACGTAGGCCTTGAAATCGCTGAGATAGTTGGAAGCATCGTATTCATACCCGGATGAACCCATCCACTGCATGCCTCCATACACCTGAGATTGAGTCATGCCATTCGCATAATCGTTTCCATTGAAATTCGCGTGCCGAGCAATGGCCAAACCAGTCGTGGAGAACGGAAGAACCTCAACCTTGGTCTCATTCGTGACACAAATCTTATTGGTCAAAGCACGGTAATGGCCGATTTGGGCAGAAGAGCCACAATCCAACGGATGGTCATCGTAATTACTGATTTCCGAATACCAGCTTTTTACCGCCGCAGACTGATTATCCGAGGTCCACGGATTGTAGGCACTACTGGTATAGAGATTTTCGAGAGCGAAATCCCAATTCTGACCGTTATTGGCCGCATGCCCCCAATGATGCGATGAATAATTGACATTGGACTGCGACGCGGCCATCATCTTATCGGTGACCTTCAGAGGAGTCAGCCCGCTACCATTATCATCACATGCACGAGCCGGGTTTCCCTTCGGCAAATCAGTGCGGCACGGCTCATTCGTCAATGAAGAGCGGAAAGCATTGATGGAAATAATCTGTTCGATGGAAACTTCCATGTTAGCCAAGGACGTTGCATCATCCGCGGCTCCGATATTGGTCAAATCCTTAAAATGGGCGGTCTTCAACAAATCGGCCGCATCCGCAGCGGTGGCCTTCTCGGAGGCATCCGACGCGTTCTCGGACTTCCAGACGAAGTAGCCGTAGGACGACTTCTTTTCCGTAGTGGACAGCGCACTCCAACCGGTGGCCGCCTGAGCGGGCAGGGCACAGAAGAGCATCGCCGCGCTGGCGAGCGCGCCGACGACCCCCATCCCCACTCGCGTCATGATGTTCTTCGACATCTTCCTTCTCCATACTTCACGATCGTGAACGCCCCGGAGCGCCCGCGGCGGCGAAGCCGACAAGCGACGGCGAGGGCATCCTTGCATACGCGGTCAAGTATAGAGCGATGTCTTGATAGACGGAACGAATGGCCCACAGGAGGAAAGCAAAAGGCGCCCCCACCGGCGGAGGGCGGTCGCCCGCGCGACGATAAGGAAGAAGTCGCCCCAAGCCCGCCCCACCGGCGGAGGGCGATTGCGCATCCCGGCTGTCGGGCGCCCTACGGGTCAGAGCTCGCCCCCGCTGGCGGGGGCTGTCGGCGAAGCCGACTGGGGGTGGTTAGTGGCGCGATATCGGGGCCGGCCGGAAGACCACCCTCAAAGACCACCCTCAGTCTCACTGCGTTCGACAGCTCCCGCCAGCGGGAGCGAGAGCACTCAGCCGGCCTGCAGGCGTCAATCCCCACCGGCGGGGAGCACTCGGCCGGTCACAGCCGACGCCTCCCGTCGGCGGGGCCACCCTCAGTCAGCCTGCGGCTGACAGCTCCCGCCAGCGGGAGCGACAAGGTCAATCAGATGATGCCGCGATCGGCCAACGGGCCCGCCCAATCGTATTCGGGCTCGCGGGCGGAGGCTACGGGCTCTTCGGGGAGGTGCTTGGCGGGGATGGTCTTCGGCTTGAACGGGAACTTCTCGGCGCGCATCTTCTCGTAGGCGGCGATGTCGTCCTCATGCTGGAGCGTCAGGTCGATGTCGTCGTAGCCGTTCATCAGACGCCAGCGCGTGTAGTCGTTCACCTCGAACGGGAGGGTCACGTCGCCGCAGGTCACGGTGCGGTCCTCGAGCGAGACGGTCATCGGGCGGCCCGGCTCCTCTTCGAGGAGCTTCCACAGCAGTTCGACGCTCTCCTGCGGCATGATCGCCGCGAGCACGCCGTTCTTCGCCGTGTTGCCGTAGAAGATGTCGGCGAAGCTCGGCGCGATGACGACGCGGAACCCATAATCATGCAACGCCCACACCGCATGCTCGCGGGAGGAGCCGATGCCGAATTCGGGGCCTGCGACGAGGATCTGGCCCTTCGCGTATTCGGGCTTGTTGAGCACGAACTCGGGATCACGGCGCCACGCGTAGAAGAGCGCGTCGTCGAAGCCGGTCTTGGTGACGCGCTTCAGGAACACGGCGGGGATGATCTGGTCGGTGTCGACGTTGGAGCGGCGCAGCGGCACGCCCACGCCGGTCAACGTGGTGAGTTTTTCCATGATGAAAGTCCTTTGTGATGTCGCCCCGCTTGTGAGGGGGGGCTGTCGGCGGAGCCGACTGGGGGTGGTTGGCGTCGTGACCGCACGGACCACCCTCAGTCGGCCTTGCGGCCGACAGCTCCCGCCAGCGGGAGCGGAATGGGGGCGTCCGTACGATCGGGCACGGGAATCGTCCGCGCGTCCGCGGCGCGCGGTCCGTTTACAGATCGGCGGGGCTGGAGATCGTGCCGCGGATCGCGGTGGCGGCGGCGACGGCGGGCGACGCGAGGTGCGTGCGCGAGCCCTTGCCCTGACGGCCTTCGAAATTGCGGTTCGACGTGGAGATCGAGCGCTCGCCCGGCACCATCTTGTCCGGGTTCATGCCGAGGCACATCGAGCAGCCGGCGTTGCGCCATTCCGCGCCGAAGTCCTCGAACACCTTGTCGAGTCCTTCCTTCTCCGCCTGCAGGCGCACGCGCGAGGAGGCGGGCACGACGAGCACGCGGTGGATGTTCTTCGCCTTGTGGTGGCCCTTCATGATCGCGGCGGCCTGACGCAGGTCGTCGATGCGGCCGTTCGTGCAGGAGCCGATGAACACGGTGTCGACGGCGATGTCCTTGATCGGCATGCCCGGCTTCAGGCCCATGTACGCGATGGCGCGCTCGGCGGCGGAACGCTTGGTCGCGTCGGCAATGTCCGCCGGGACCGGCACGTTCGCGGTGATCGGCAGGCCCTGGCCCGGGTTGGTGCCCCACGTCACGTAGGGTCCGAGCTGGGACGCGTCGATGTCCACCTCCTTGTCGAAGACGGCGTCGTCATCGGTCTTCAGCGTCTTCCAGTACGCGACGGCCTTGTCCCACATCTCGCCTTCCGGCGCGTGCGGACGGCCCTTCAGGTATTCGAACGTGGTCTCGTCCGGCGCGATCATGCCGGCGCGCGCGCCCGCCTCGATGGACATGTTGCACACGGTCATGCGCTCGTCCATCGTGAGGTTGCGGATCGCCTCGCCGCGGTATTCGATGACGTGGCCCTGGCCGCCGCCGGTGCCGATCTTCGCGATGATCGCGAGGATGATGTCCTTCGCGGTGGCGTCCGCCGGCAGCTTGCCGTTCACGTTGATCGCCATCGTCTTGAACGGCTTCAGGGACAGGGTCTGCGTGGCCATCACGTGTTCGACCTCGGAGGTGCCGATGCCGAACGCGAGCGCGCCGAACGCGCCGTGCGTGGAGGTGTGCGAGTCGCCGCACACGATGGTCATGCCCGGCTGGGTGAGGCCGAGGATCGGGGCGAACGCGTGCACGATGCCCTGGTCGGCGTCGCCGAGCGCGTGCAGACGTACGCCGAACTCCTTGCAGTTCTTCTCCAACGTGCTCAGCTGGAGGGCGCTCGTCTTGTCCGGGTTCGGACGGTCGATGTCCACCGTGGGCGTGTTGTGGTCCTCGGTGGCGATGAGCTGATCGACGTGGCGGGGCTTGCGGCCTGCCAGTCGCAGACCCTCGAACGCCTGGGGGCTCGTGACTTCATGCATGAGCATCAGGTCGATGTACAGCAGGTCGGGCGCTCCGTCGCTGCCCTTCCGTACCAGATGATCGGCCCAGACCTTCTCGGCCAGTGTCGTTCCCATGGGGATTCCTCCTAAATTTCTCGGCGCTAGGTCTTGTGTTTGCGCCGTGTTCGTGGTAATAGAGTATGCGGTCAACATGGGGGCGACCATATCCCGGCCGGATTATGAGATGTGCCGTCGGGAGTGTGGATTCCCCTTGGATTTCGGCCGGAATTCCGCCGAAATCGCCGTCTCTCCCCCGGTGGCGCGAACGTCATGCAACGCCGTTGTCATGCGCGTTTCACCGCCCGTGGACAATGTGAGCGCACACAGATTCCATTACTCGGTCATCCGCCGACATGCGGAGTTCGTCACGTGGTACACTGCCCCGATTTGGCATTTCACTATGTGAGATGGTATAAACGGAAACCATGACTTCCATGCACTCAGATACCGCTGTGGCCGAAGAGCCGGTCGCCGAGCAGGACACCACCGACGACAAGGCCCCCAATACCGCCGCCACCGCGCAGACCGCCGAGAAGAACGACGGCGAGGTGCATTCCGGCGTCGGCGTGCTCGACAAGACCGTGAAGATTCTCGACGCCCTCGAAACCGGCCCCTCCACGCTCGGCCAGCTCGTGGCCGCCACCGGTCTGGCCCGACCGACCGCCCACCGACTCGCGATCGCGCTCGAACGCCACCGCTTCGTGCTGCGTGACCAGCACGGCCGCTTCGTGCTCGGCTCCCGTTTCGCCGAGCTCGCCGCCGCCGCCGGCGAGGACCGACTCCTCACCGCCGCCGGCCCGATTCTCCAGACGCTGCTCGACCGCACCGGCGAATCCGCGCAGATCTACCGCCGTCAGGGCGACCAGCGCGTGTGCATCGCCGCCGTGGAGCGCGCCTCCGGCCTGCGCGATTCGATCCCCGTCGGCGCGATGCTGTCGATGGAGGCCGGCTCCGCCGCGCAGATCCTGCTCGCCTGGGAGGACTCCGAGCGCATGCACCAGGGCCTGCGCCACGCGAAGTTCAACGCGACCAAGCTGGCCGCCGTCCGCAAGCGCGGCTGGTCCGAGTCGGTCAACGAGCGCGAGGAGGGCGTGTGCTCGATCTCCGCGCCGATCCGCAACGCGTCCGGCCAGGTGATCGCCGCGATCTCCATCTCCGGCCCGTCCGGACGTATGGGCAACGCCCCCGGCCGTCGCTACGCGCCGCTCGTCATGGCCGCCGGCAAGTACCTGACCGAAGCCCTCATCAAGGCCTCCTCCGGCCGCTAAGCCGATATTCCCGGTCCGACGGACCACCCCCAGTCACGCTTCGCGTGCCAGCCCCCGCCAGCGGGGGCTTCTTCATATCGCCCCACCCATACCATCTCGCCCCGCCATGTGCCCGCACCTCGCCCCCGCCGGCGGGGCTCCCTATACACCGCAAACGCACCATTACACAGCCCCCGCCGGCGGAGCTGTCGCCGTCTCACCTACATCCCCGGCGGAAACGCGCCACCTCGCCCCCGCCAGCGGGGCTCCCTATACCCCGCAAACGCACTGTTACACAGCCCCGCCGGCGGGGGCTGTCGGCCGCAGGCCGACTGAGGGTGGTCGGCGGCCGCAGGCCACAGGAATGTCGCAGCGGTCGGAGACCGATTCCGTTTCCCGCGGCCTCCGGCCGCTGCCGCACCTCGCCCCCGCTGGCGGGGGCTCCCGGCGAAGCCGGGTGGGGGTGGTCATCACATCCACCAATCACGCGAAGAGGCCCTTGATCTGACCCCAGAGAGTGGGCCTGCGCAACAGGTCGTCGCCTTCGCCGTCCTGCGGGGGCTTCGCGTTCAACGCGTACGTGTACGCCTTCTTCGAACTGGGCTTGCCGACCAGTTCGCCGAACTCCAGCAACTGCGTGCGCGGCTCATGCGGATGACGGATGTCGAATTCGATGAGCCTCGTCGCACGCTTCGCCGGCGCGGGCCCATACGAGCCGAATCCGCAGGTCGGCGTCGCCGCCAACAACACCCCGTCCAGTTCACCGACGAACCAGTTGCGATGGTCATGGCCAGTCGCCACACCTATATAAGGGAACACACCGGCGCGGGCATCATCCGCATCGGCATCACCGATCACGCGGGCGTCATCCGCATCATCCGTCACCGCGCGAATCGCCGCATCGTCGCCGCGCAACACCGCGAACTCACGCGACGCATCCGGGCAGCTGATGCCCTCACCCAGATATCCGCCGGGACGCACCTTCGCCTCATCCAGCACGTAATACCGCGCGGCGTGGTCGCGATACCCCTGCATCGCGTACGGCGTGGTCGCGGTGACGGGCGTGAGCAGATCGTAATACTCCGGCAGCGGCATGTGCTGGAACAGGGCGGACCGCGCGCCGATCATCGCCGGCACGCGCGCGAGGAACGCGAGCGCGTCGTCCGCCGGCGCGGCGAACCCGCCACCGTGCGCGTAATCGCCGGAATCGAGGACGACGATGCCGAGCACCGTGCGCTTGTGCGCCTCGTCGGCGACGGGCAGCGCGAACGTGCCCGCCGCATGCGGGTAGACGACCTGATCGGGCAGCAGCGAATGCGCCGACAGCACATCCGCCTCCACGCCCGGCGTCGGATTCACGCAACCGGGGAACTCGCGGTAGATCGCGTCAAGCTCGTCGTTCGACAAACCGCACTGGAAATCATGATTGCCGTACGTGACGGCGAACGGCACCCTGCGCGCGATCAGCGGCGCGAGGAACTGGGCGATCGCGCCGCGCACCGACTCGCGCGTGCGCTCGTGCGCCGCGGCGGCGGTTGCGGCGTCGGCCGGGTCGGTCGCGGCGGTTGCGGTGCCGGATGCGGCGGATGCGGATGCGGCGGCGTCGGCGGGGGCGCTCCAGCGGCGTTTGCGGAACGTCTCGGCGAACGCGGGATCATAACCGGCGATCTGGTTGCCGGTGAAGACGACCAGATCGGGGCGGACCGCGTCGAGACTCGCCTCGATGAGCCGAATCGTGTCCTTCGCGACCTTCGGACCGTCCTGAATGTCGGCGACCTGCAGCACACGGAACTTGCCGGAATGGTGGAACTGAAGACGCCCCAGACGGGCCGACACGGACAGCGGACGGGTGTCCCCCGTCTCCGCCGGTCGGATCCTCGGCCTTGAAGACAGCCCCTCGGGCGCGCGCGTGTTTTCCGTCATGGCTCCTACTGTAATGCGCCCGGCCGCAATGCGCCTACCGCAATGTGTTGCGGCGCGGTTCGCGCGGTGCGGATGTCGAGGACGGCCGACACGAACATCACGGACAGCCGGGGCGAACATCACGGACGACCGGCGCAAGAAATCCCGGGAATCCGCCTTATCGCCCGGGATTCTTTGCACTGAGATGACGTCAACGCAATGATTCCCGGACAACAGCCGCTTCCCCCGGGATTCTTCGCACTGAGATGGCATCAACGCAATGATTCCCGGACAACAGCCGCTTCCCCCGGGATTCTTCGCACTGAGATGGCATCAACGCAATGATTCCCGGACAACAGCCGCTTCCCCCGGGATTCTTCGCACTGACCATGCCTCAACACAATGATTCCCGGGCAACAGGGATAATCGCCGGGATTGTTTGCGCTGAGGAACAATCCGTTGTTACTGAGCCCTCGACCCGGGCTATAGGAACCGACCTCCAACCCTTAACCCTCGTCTTCCGCAACCCCGACAACTGCATCACCAGAAGCCGGCTCCACACCGGTGGATTCAGACAAGCCATCCAATCCCACCTCTAACCCCAACCCCTACACGCCAAAATGCGAAGAGCCCCTTAACCCCCTAGACCCGGCCATAAACACCACGTCTGGTTCCTATAGCCCCAACATGGCGACCTGTCATTAATCCCCGACGCAGTCGATGACTCGGTCAAGGCCGCCCGCGCCCTATGCGATGCAATCATCGACGTCAGCAAGACCCATAAAATCGACGAACAACGCCCCCGTCACGCGAAGACCCGACCATTCTGACCGGTCTAAAGCACCACGTTTGGTTCCTATAGCCCGTAAAGGACGCTGAAACAAGAAAACCCCCGCTTGCGCGAGGGTTTTCATTGGCTGGGGTGCCTGGACTCGAACCAAGAATGGCTGAACCAGAATCAGCTGTGTTGCCAATTACACCACACCCCAATTTGGCTGGCGTGTAACTCCGAAGAGTTCCGCGTCGTACCCCCAACCGGATTTGAACCGGTGTTGGCGCCGTGAGAGGGCGTAGTCCTAGACCGCTAGACGATGGGGGCTTATTCTGTTTTCGACGTTTCCGCCGTGTTGTTTGGTTCTTGGTGAACCGCGCAACGAGTGATTAATATACGCGCATGCGGGTACGTGCGCAACTTACGGCGTGTCGCCAGTGTTTCCAACGGTTTTGAGCATCACCAGACGGCGTCCGGCACACGTCCGCATCCCCATATTCGCGGCATATCGCGCACGAAATCGCTCCGCACCGCTCCGCCGCGCATACCGTCACACAGCCACCGCACACGCCCGCGCATACATGCCCGCGCGTACGTACGCAACGCGACGTTCGACCACGCCGACGAACCCTGCCCGTCGTACCGGCATACCGGCGTACGTTCACGACGGGATTATCGACGTCCACCGTGGCAAACGTACGGTGAGGAATCGTCAGTGTACGTTTGCCACGGAAAGAATGGATAATCCCCTCGCAAACGTACGGCGAGGAATCGTCAGCGTACGTTTGCCACGGAAAGAATGGTTAATCCCCTCGCAAACGTACGGCGACGGAGACAGTACGGCGACGGAGACCTACGGCGAGGAGAAACACGCGACGAAGTGGATGTACGGCGAGGAGCGGGCGATATGAGCGGCAGGCAAACGGCGGCGGCCGAAACGGACGTGCCGGCAACGGCCGACGCCGACGGGAGCGCCGACAGGAATGGGCGGATACGCGAAGGACCCCGACTCGATGAGCCGGGGTCCTTCCTGTTCGTACCCCCAACCGGATTTGAACCGGTGTTGGCGCCGTGAGAGGGCGTAGTCCTAGACCGCTAGACGATGGGGGCGTATTCATTTGTCGGTGTTTCCACCCGCCGCGGCGAACCACAACGAGTGATTAATATACGGGAGCCGCACGACTTCGTCAACATCGGCGTGTCACATTGTGATTCCTTGGTTGACAACTCTGCTGTAACCGCTTTCCGCCATCCAGCCCGGCGACTTCCGGCCACTTTCCCAGTGACCGACGAATCGCCCCGCTCTCCGACAAAGAGCGGGGCGATTCCGATTCTCACGAGCCGTGGCTCACGGCCTTATACCGGCACCGAACCTACGGGCCACCTACGAGGCCCGCATAGACCGCACCACCGGCGCATCAGGCACGTCACAGGTGAGCGCGCAGGCCCTTGAGGCGCGCGAGGGTCAGGTCGCGGCCGACGATCTCCATGGACTCGAACAGCGGCGGGGAGACGCGGCGGCCGGACATGGCGACGCGCACCGGGCCGAAGGCGAGGCGCGGCTTGTAGCCGCCATCCTCCACGAGCGCCTTGTTCAGCGTCTCGTGCAGGGTGTCGGTCTTCCAATCATCCTCAGAGACGGCTTCCAACGCGGCGATCGCCAGGTCGAGCACGGCCGGCGCGGAGTCCTTGAGCTGCTTCTTGGCGCCATCGTCCGGCTCGATGTACTCGTCGGTCGACAGCAGGGAGCCAACCATGCCGGCGACCTCGCCGAGCAGGCGCACGCGCGTCTGGACGAGCGGCGCGGCGGCGGTCAGGATCTCCTGCTCGCGGGAGGTCAGCGCGTCCCACGAATCCGCGGAGACCACGCCGTCGCGCTTGAGGTACGGCACGGAGCGACGCAGGAAGTCCTCGGGCTCGAGCATACGCACATGCTCGGCGTTGATGGAGATGGCCTTGTCGAGGTCGAAGCGGGCCGGGTTGGCCTTGACGTCGCGCACGTCGAACTTGGCGATCATCTCGTCCATCGAGAACACGTCGCGGTCGGGCGCGATGGACCAGCCGAGCAGCGCGAGGTAGTTGAGCAGGCCCTCGCGGATGAAGCCGGCGTCGCGGTGGTTGAACAGGTTGGATTCCGGATCGCGCTTGGAGAGCTTCTTGTTGCCCTGGCCCATCACGTACGGCATGTGGCCGAACAGCGGGGTCTGCTTGGCGATGCCCAGCTCGATCAGGTAGCGGTAGAGCACGATCTGGCGCGGGGTGGAGCTCAGCAGGTCCTCGCCGCGCAGCACGACGTTGATGTCCATCATCGCGTCGTCGACCGGGTTGGTGAGCGTGTACAGCGGGTCGCCGTTCGGGCGGACGATCACGTAGTCCGGCACGGAGCCGGCCTTGAACTCAATGGTGCCGCGGATGAGGTCGTCGAAGGCGATGTCCTCGTCGGGCATGCGGATGCGCAGCGCCGGCTTGCGGCCTTCGGCGCGGAAGGCGGCCTTCTGTTCCTCGGTCAGGTTGCGGTCGTAGCCGTCGTAGCCGAAGGCCTTCGGACGGCCGGCGGCCACGTTGCGGGCCTCGATCTCCTCGGGCGTGGAGAAGGATTCGTAGGCGTAGCCGGCTTCGAGCAGCTTGGCGGCGACGTCCTTGTAGATGGCGGTGCGCTCGGACTGGCGGTACGGGCCGTGGGGACCGCCCACGTCGATGCCCTCGTCCCAGTCGATGCCCAGCCAGCGCAGGGATTCGAGGATCTGGTTGTAGCTTTCCTCGCTGTCGCGCTGGGCGTCGGTGTCTTCGATGCGGAAGACGAGCTTGCCGCCGGTGGCGCGCGCCTCGGCCCAGTTGAACAGGGCGGTGCGGATCATGCCGACGTGCGGGGTGCCGGTCGGGGACGGGCAGAATCGGACGCGCACGTCCTTCGGCAGTTCGGGCTTGTGGTTTTTCGCGGATTCGTTCGCGTGTTCGGCTTCAGTCATAGTCCCCTATTGTGCCGCGCGTGCCGGACGCGCGGGATGCGTCGCCCTCCGGCCGACGTCCGCCGCGTCCGCCCGCGTTTCACGCTTGTCAACCGGGTTGTCCACAACCGCCCACCGCCCACTCGTCATCGTGGACCTCCTGCCCCGGCGGCCCTATCATCGACGGATATCCGCGAGACCTGTCCCGGCAGATGCGGGACACCCGACATAGGAGCCGATGACGATGACGCACGACGACCACGACGACACCCATCGGTTGTATGACAATCGTCATACAACCGACTACAATGAGCGACAACCCCCGAGAATCGAGATTCATCCGCACGCACTGCACACGCACCACATCGAGCGCAGCCAGATCGAATCAGCCTTCGCCACGCGAATCGGACCGGCACGCATCCGCAGCCGCGACCGGAACGCCGAACCACCCCGTTGGGCGACCATCGGCTTCGATCAGCAGCAGCGCCTCATCGAACTGGTGTACGTGAAAACGGCCGACCCGGAGCCGCTGGTCATCCACGCGAACTATCTCACCAAGGGGTTCTTCAAGGAATGGAGCAAGGCATGACACAGTACATCGCCGAAGACGGCACTCCCATCACCGACGACATGATCGAACGCTGGGCACGGGAAGCCGAAGACGGATTCCCCGGCGCCACGATTACCCGCGAACCGGATCCGTTCCCGGCCGGCAAATCCGATATGAGGGCGCATACCATACGCGTTCCGGACGAGCTGTGGGAGCTGGTGGAGACCGCCGCCCGAACCAAACGGATGACGCCGAGCGAGTACACCAGACAGGCGCTCAGCGAAAGTCTCGCACAGTCCGGACTCACCCGCGAGGAGAAAATCCTCGTCTACGCCCGGACACATAGCCTCACCCGCGAGGCGGCCATCAACGAACTGCTCGACAAGGCCTTGGCCTGATCGGGACACAGGCCGGAAGCGCGAGACCACCGGACGCGTGCGGGCGGCGGGGAAGCGCCGCCGGGCGGAATCGGCGGGAACCGTGACGGGCTCCGTACAATGGGAGCGGAACCATATCGGGAGATCATGGCGATCATGATTCGAAAGGGGAAGCATGAGCGATCCGAACCACACGCCGCTGCCGCCGAATCCGGCGCAGCCGCAGCAACCCGGCGGGGAAGGGACTCCGGGGGATTCCGGCGCCCAGACCAACGCCAATCCGAATAATCCCAACGCCTACGTCCAGCCGATGCCGCCGCAGTACGGGCAGCAGCCGGCCTACGGGCAGCCCGCGCAGCAGCCCACGCAGCAGCCCGCCTACGGGTATGCGCAGCCCGCGTACGGCCAGCCTGCGTACGGCGCCCCCGCGCAGCCGGTCCAGCCCGCACAGCCCGCTTACGGCCAACCCGCGCAGCCGGGCTACGCACAGCCCGGATACGCGCAGTACGGCCAACCCGCGCAGCCGGGATCCGGCTACGCGCAGTACGGCCAGCCGGCCCAGCCGATGCCGCCGCAGTACGGTCAGCCCGCCTTCCCCACCTATCCTCAGTCGCCGCAGTCCGCGACGACCGCGACGCCGGACGTTCCCGCCGCACCGGTCACTCCCGAGACGCCCGTCACGCCCGCCGCCCCGGCCGCTCCTGAGGCACCCGTCACCTCGACGGCTACGCCCGCGGCCGCCCAGCCGACGACCGACGACGACTACGATGCCGACGCGACCGTGCTGGGCAGCGCCCACCCGGTACCGCCGGCCGCAAACGTGAATGTCGATGCCGACGCATCGCACGCCGACGCATCGCACGCCGACGCGGCTCCGCTGCCGCCTGCAACGACGCCGGCCGAGCCGGAGCCGACGCCGGGATCGACGCCGTTCGGCTCCCCCGCGTCCGACGCCCAGGGCGTGCCGTTCCCCGGCTCCCCCGCATCCCCCGCGCCGGGCACCCCCTACGGCGCTTCTGCGCCCGTGCCCGCGCCAGCCGCGCCAGCAGCACCCGCACCAGCCGCGCCGGCACCCAACCCGTACGCGTACGCAGCCGGCGAACCGTCGATCGACGAGCCGTACTACGGCTGCTCGATCGGCACGGCGTTCCTCCGTTTCTGGAAGAAGTACGTCGTGTTCTCCGGCCGCGCCTCGCGCAGCGAGTTCTGGTGGGTGATCCTGTGCAACGTGCTCGTCGGATTCGTCCTCGGACTGTTCACCGCGATCGTCTACCGCGCGACCGGCGTGAATCTCGGATTCCTCATCACCCTGTACGAGCTCGCCGTCATCATCCCGACGCTGTCGCTGTCGGTCCGTCGTCTGCATGACACGAACAAGCCCGGCTGGTGGATCGCGATCATCTACGGCGTGATGTTCGTGGCCGGCATCCTCCAGGCCGTGGGCGGCGCGTCGTTCATCGTCGGCGGCATCGGCAGCCTGTTCGGCGGCGACCGCGGCTACGGTGCGGCAGCGGCCGGCGGCGGCGTCATGTTCATCCTCGGCATCGTGCTGGAGATCGCCGCGAGCATCGTCTACATCGTGTTCATGGCCCAGTCGAGCAAGCCGGAAGGCGCCCGTTTCGACAAGGCTCCCGTCGCCGCGGCGCCTGCGACGCCGTACGGCGTTCCGGCTCCGGGCGCCCCGTACGGCGCCGCTCCGGGCAATCCCTACACGCCCGACCCGAACGCCGTTCCGGTGTACAGCACGTCGACGCCCGGCTACGCGGCGGGCGACGCGCCGGTCCCGCCCGCGCCGGCCGCCGACGGCACGGCGCCGGCCGCGCCCGACGTGCCGGTTCCCGGCGACGTTCCGGCCGCTCCGGCCGCGCAGGACGATCCGTTCGCCGTGCCCGCGCCCGCCGACCCGTTCGCGGTTCCGGCCACGACCGAACCGGCCACGACCACCCAGACCGACAACGGCGACAACGACGACAATGTCGACATGGACGCGACCGTGCTGGGCAATCTCCCGCACACCGGCGGCCAAGTCCAGCCGAACGTCCAGCCGTCCGATCCATATGGCCAAGGACAGAAGCCCTGGCAGGGACAGTGACCGCCCGATGACTCCGGGCCGGTCACGGCTCACTCCCGCACGATAACGGTTCGCTCCCTGGTCTGCCACGGAAACACGTGGCAGACCAGGGAGCGAACCGTTACTTATAGGAGCGGAACCGTATCAGCCCCTGACCGCCGGCCCCGGACCGGCCCCGCCGGTCAGCGCAGGGCGCGGCCGGCGCACCACACGTGCCGCACGGCCCACGTGGCCGGGTCGAGCAGGTTGAGGTCGGCGGCGTACCCGGGAGCGACCAGACCGATCGGCGCACCGGTCACCGGGTTCGGCCGGTCGAATCCGAACGCGCGCGCCGGGGTGAGCGTCGCCGCCTCCACGGCCGCGGTCGGCTCGAATCCCAAGGCGAGCACGGCGCGCTGCACCGCCACCTCCAATACGAGCGTCGACCCGGCGATCGCGCCGTTGGAGACGAGCCGCGCGTGCCCGTCGACCACGTTCACGTCGAGTTCGCCGAGCTTGTACGCGCCGTCCGGGCATCCGGTGGCGGCCATCGCGTCGGTCACGAACGCGATCCGGTGCGGCGCGAACCCGAATCCCAACCGCACCATCGGATCGTCCACGTGGAACCCGTCGTTGATGAGTTCGATCGTGACGCGCGGATCCTCCACGGCCGCCGGAATCGGTCCCGGCTCGCGGTGACGCAGGCCGTTCATCGCGTTGAACATGTGCGTCATGATGCCCGCGCCCGCGTCGAACCCGGCTTTCGCGGTCGCGTAATCGGCGTCGCAATGCCCGACCGCGGGCACGACGCCCGCCGCCGCGAACCGTCGGATCGCCGAAATGCCGTGTTCCAGCTCCGGCGCGATCGTGACCTGACGGATGCAGCCGAGCCGTCCCGCGCCGCCGACGCCCGCCGCCGTATGCCGGCCGACCGGCCGCGCCGACGCGCCGGCACCACCACCGACACCACCGGCACCGGCGCCGCGCGCCCCGGCCACATACCCGGACGCCTCCAGCATCTCGTCGACGATCTCGTCGACCGGATCCTTCAGGCAGTTCGGATCATGCGCGCCCTTGCGCTTCAACGCGAGGAACGGACCCTCCAGATGGCATCCGAGCACGTCCGGCCGCCCCGACGCCATCACGTCGCGCACCGTGCGGATGTTGCGGCACATCACGTCCACCGGATTCGTGATCAGCGACAGCACCTGCCGCGTCGTGCCGTGCATGGCGTGCCCGGCGCGCGCCACGTCGATGCCGTCCGCGCCGTCGTCGAACGAACGCTCCCACGCGCCATGCGCGTGGATGTCGACGTATCCGGGCGTGAGGATCATCCCGTCCGCGTCGATCACCGTCTCGCGCGACGCCGGATCGAGACCGACCGTGCGGCACGCGTGCTCGAACGCCTCCTCGCCGTCGCCGCCGCGCGCGACGCCGGACGCGACGATCACGCCGCGAGCGTCCGATACCGTCCACCAACCGTCGCGCACGCCCGCGGCGTCCACCTTGCGCGCGCCGCGGATCGCGACCGGGTGCGGCGCGCCGTGCAGCGCCGCCGTCACCCGCGCGACCGTCTCGCTTCTGTCAGTCATATTCGTTCCTTCCATCGTGATGTCGTATCACGGCTCTTCCGACCACCCTCAGTCTCGCTACGCGAGCCAGCTCCCGCCGGCGGGAGCAAGGGAATGCGTCAGATGCCCTGCCAGGCGGGCTTGTGGGCGTAGGCGTAGCGGTAGTAGTCCTTGTGGCGCAGGCGGCTGGCGGCCTCCTCGTCGATGATGATCGTGGCGTGCGGGTGCAGCTGGAGGGCACTCGCCGGGCAGAACGCGGAGACGCCGCCTTCGACGGTCTCCTCGATGGCCTCGGCCTTGCCGGCGCCGAACGCGAGCAGCACGAGATGCCTCGCCTTGAGGATCGTGCCGATGCCCTGCGTGATGCAGTGGGTCGGCACCTGGTTGATGTCGTCGTCGAAGAAGCGCGCGTTGTCGATGCGGGTCTGCTCGGCGAGGGTCTTGACGCGCGTGCCGGAGGCGAGCGACGAGCCGGGCTCGTTGAAGCCGACGTGGCCGTCGGTGCCGATGCCGAGGATCTGCACGTCGATGCCGCCCGCGGCCTCGATCGCCGCGTCATAGGCGGGGCCGGCGGCGGCGATCTTGTCGCCGTCCTCCAACGGCGCGCCGTTCAGCACGTCGCCGGGCACGTGGACCTTGGCCGGGTCGAGGCCCAAGGGCTCCACGACGGTGCGGTGGATGGTCGAATGGTAGGACTCCGGGTGGTCGAGCGGCAGGCCCAGATACTCGTCGAGCGCGAAGCCGCGCACCTGGGAGACGTCGATGTGCTCCTCCTTCACGATGCCGGCGAGCGCCTGGTAGGCGGCGAGCGGGCTCGATCCGGTGGCGAGGCCGAGGACCGCGTCGGGCTTGGACTTGATGAGGTCGGCGACGCAGCGGCCGTAGATCGCGCCGGCCTCCGCTTCGGTCTTGACGATGATGATTTCCGCCATGGTGCTTCCTTGCTTCCTTTCCGCATGTCACGCGGCGGACCGGCTCCGTCGCCGGTCGTGGCATCCGCCATGCTTCCTTCATCGTAATCGACCCGCACCATTAATGCAAACCTTCTTTACATTAACGGTGCGGGTCGTTGCGCCCGCGACGGAGGACGCCGTGGCGGCCGGTTCCGTTCCCGGCATGCCGGGTCTACAGCTCGACGGTCTCCGTGTTGTCGTTCTTGACGTGCGCGAATTTGGCGGCGAGCGCGGCCTTGTTGCGTTTCTCGTCCTCCTCCTTCGCCTTCTTCTTGGCGGCGGCGGGGTCCCACAGCACGTCCTCGCGATGCTTCGCCCATTCGGCGGCGGCGAGCGGCGCGACGAACGCGGCGGTCGCGTCGAGCGTGGCGGCGTCCCCCACGCCTGCTGTCGCGCCTTCCGCCGCTTCCGTCGCGGCGTCGGCGAGCGCGGCGGCGCGGGCGGCGAGCAGGTCGCGGACCTGCACGTCGGTCAGGCAGATGCGCGGCACGGAGATCTGTTCGCGCAGCTCGTTGACGACGAGCAGCAGCGGCAGCACGGCACGCACGGCTGCGGCGTCGACGGGCGTGTCGGCGGCGACCGGAGCGGAGGCCGCGTCGCCGGCACCGGAGTCCTCGACGGCGGCGAGCAGCGCGTCGCACACGGTGAGCGCGGCCGCGAACCGGTGCGCCATCGCGTCGACGAGCGCGGGCGACGGCTCGAACGCGTCGTCGTCGACCGGCATGGCGGCGGCACCGGCGGCGTCCGCGGCACCGGCCGCGCCGCCGGACGCGCCGCCATCGCCGGTACCGTCGGAACCGCCGTCGGCGACCGCGTACTCCCCCGCGTCGAACGTGCCGTCGTTCACGGCGGCTTCGACGGCGTCCAACGTCCCGTGCACGCGCACGGACGCGGCGTCGTCCCACGTGACGCCGAGGTCGGCGGCGACGTCGTCGACGAGCGTCGCGTCGCCGGTGTCGGAGAAGTCGGCGATCGCGTCGTAGGCGTCGTTGGCGGCGAGCAGCGCGTCGACGATCGTCTGCGGGCGTCCGGGAATCGCGTCCGCGCCCTCGTACACGTATTCGGCGTCGGGCACGGTCACGTCCTCGCCGGTGAGGATGCGGGCGAAGGCGCGCGTCACGCGCACCTGCAGGTTCTCGCCGTATTTCGCGTCGTTGTCCATGCGCATCGCGTCGGTGAGCGGCCACAGCGCGATGAGGCGCGCCGCCTCGCGCGCCGCCTCGCGCACGGCGGGCGCGGCGGCCACGCGCGCGATGCTTGCGGTGTTCAGTTCGGTCATGTTGCTCCTTTGCGTCCTGTGCGGGAGACCCGCGGGCGACCACCCTCAGTCTCGCTGGCGCTCGACAGCTCCCGCCGGCGGGAGCAGGTCCCCCATCCACGTGTCGATTCTAGTGTGCGTCTATTGGATTCCGGCGGCGGGGTCGACATACGTGATGGACATCACACGGCCGGTCTCGCAGTCGAACGTGATGGAGGTGATCGAGGCGAGCGCGGTGTGGCGCAGGAACATCCAGTGTTCGGCGTGACCGGTTTCGAGCAGGTGGCGGAACGACCAGATCGGCGATTCGTGGCTGACGACGATGATCTGCTCGCCGGGATGCTGGCGGACCTTCTCGCGCGCGAAGTCGCCGACGCGCGCGGCGATGTGCGCGTACGACTCGCCCCAGCTGGGCTTCCACAGGTTCGCGACGAGCTTCCAGTTGCCGTTCCTCCACAGGGCGCCTTCGCCGTGGCCGATGCGCTTGCCTCGGAACTCGTTGCCGGCCTCGATGACGCGTTCGTCGGTCGTGAGCGTGAGCGGCTCCTGCCCGCGCGCCTCGCGCACCGGGTTCAGCGCGGCGAGGATCGCGCCGGCGGTCTCGCGCGTGCGGTCGAGCGGCGACGAATAGACGGCGGACACGGTGTTCATCTGCGGGCTGGCGGCGATGTACGCGCCGGTCGCCTCGGCCATGCGGCGGCCCACGTCGGACAGGTGGAAGTCGGGCAGACGCTCATAGAGCAGGTGATCGGGGTTGTACACCTTGCCGTGGCGGACGAAATGGATGGTGGTGGCGGTCATCGCCGGCCTCCTTCGGAAATCGGTGGACGGTTCGCGGTATGCATTCCGGATATGCATTCCAATCTACCGCGGTGCGGCCGCGTGTCGCGGCGCACGCGCGCGTAGAGTGGCCGCGACGCAAACGTGCGTGCATGCGCGGGAGCCCGCGGACGCACTCCTTTGCGCGACCAACAGGACAAGCACACATCATTCGATGAGGGCTTCGCCGGCCAACGCCACGGCCGTCGGGGGACATCCAATCGGGAGCGGAAAGGAGAAGGTGCAGTATGTCCAGCAACGTCATCACAGGAATCAAGGATGTCGCCGGCAAGGTGTTCGGCGGGTATGCGGAGCTGCTGCGCATCCCGCACACGGCACGGTATTCGATCGGCGGCGTCGTCGCGTGCATGCCGTTCCCGATGATCGGCATGACGATCACGATCTCCGTGCAGCATTATTACGGCAACTATTCGCTCGCCGGCATGCTGACCGCGATCCAGGCGATCGCGCTGGCCGTCGCGACGCCGCTGCTCGGCAAGCTCACCGACAAATTCGGCCAGCGTCAGGTGTCGATTCCGACGATCATCGTGTGGATCGTCGCGGCGATCGCACTGACCACGTCAATCACGAACCGCGCGCCGGAATGGGTGCTGTACTGTCTGACGCCGTTCCTCGCCGCGATCCCGCCGTGGGGCGCGATGAGCCGCGCGCGCTGGACGCGCCTGCTCAAGGGCGACCGCGAACGCACCGACCGCGCGCTGTCGCTGTGCGGCGTGCTCGACGAATGCATGTGGGTGGTCGGCAATCCGCTCGCCTCGACTTTGGCCGTGATCTCCGGTCTGCTCGCGTTCTCGTTCACCGGCGTGTGCGTAATCGTCGGCGCGTTGATGTTCCTCACGGAACTTTCGACCGAACCGCCGTCGCAGTCGGACCTCGCGCGGGCGGAAGGTATCTCGCGCAAGGAGTACCGCGCGCGCGAGGCGGCGAAGGCGGAGGCGCTGCGCGCCGAGACCGCCGCCGAGGAGACGCGCCGTCGTCTGCGCCGCGAGGGCGTGACCGACGAGGCGGTTGTTTCACGTGAAACGCTGCGCGCGATCGAAGAGGCGAAGCAGGGGCGGAAGGCGTCGATCTGGGGGCCGGGACTCATCGCCGTGTGCGTGACGTGGTTCGGTCTGGGCGCGTTCCAGTCGGCCGCCGGCATCTCGATCATCGCGTTCGCGACCGAGTCGGACATGAAGCAGTACACGGGATTCGTGTTCGCGTGCTTCTCGATCAGCTCGCTGTGCGGCGCGCTCGTGTACGGCGCGAAGAACTGGACGATCCCGCTGTGGAAACGGTTCTACTTCTGCCTCGCGGTGGTGAACCTCGGCATCGGGTCGTTCATGTTCGCGAAGCACCTGTGGGTCATCATGATCATCTACCTGCTGATCGGCGTATGCCAGGCGCCCACGTGGATCAACGGCAACCAGCTGATGCTGCACCTCGTGCCGCCGTCGCGGCTCACCGAGGGCATGGCGTGGATGGGCGCGATGAACTCGATCGGCTCCTCCGCCGGATCGGCGATCGCCGGCCAGTTCATCGACCGCATGGGCTCGCACGGCGGCTTCATGGTCGTCACCGTCCTGGCGATCGGCTCGCTCGCGATCGCCCTCGTAGGCCTCAAACAGATCAAGACCTCCACCGAGCAGCCCACCCTCACCGAAGTGAGCGTGTGAGGTGGCATCGGCGTGAGGCAAGTGCCAGCGTGAGGCAAGTGCCAGCGTGAGGCAAGTGCCAGCGTGAGGCAAGTGCCAGCGTGAGGCAAGTGCCGGCGTGAGGCAAGTGCCGGCGTGAGCCAAGTGCCGGCGTGAGGCAAGACGCTCGCGTCCGGCAACCACCCTCCGGCGCTACGCGCCACCTCCCGCCAGCGGGAGGAAGACACGGACCCGCCTCGCCGTTTGCCACTTTCGATATTGGTAATAGACCTCCCGCCAGCGGGAGGAAGACACGGACCCGCCAAAGACGGGACAGTATCATCCGCCCCCGCTGGCGGGACCATCTCGACGACGGCATCGCACAGCCTTGGACCTCACCGTCATTCGCCCCCGCTGGCGGGGGCTGTCGGCGAAGCCGACTGGGGGTGGTCGGCGACTGCGCACCCGGCGGACGCCCCAACAGGCAGCTCAAACGACTACCACCAGACACACATTCTGGCCTACACCCCTCAGATACCCCGTGAAATGCAGAGACCCGTGTGATGGATGTCCATCCACACGGGTCTCTGCGTTTCACGGGCCACCCCCCTCTTGGCACCAGCCCTTTACTTCGGCCAGCCCTTCGGGGTGTGCTCCAAAGACCAGACGCCGAGCTTGTGGGAGAAGCTGTTCTGCCACTTCTCCTCGAGCTGTTCGGCGGTCAAGCGGTTCTCGGCGGACTTGAGACGGTTCATCGCGTTCGTGTGGGTGTCGTCGAGCAGCCACTTGCGGATGAGGAAGTTCCACACCATCACCACGGCGGTGGCGATCAGCTTGCCGACGTTCGTGCGCAGCAGGTACTCCGCGTGCTGCGTGACGTAGGCGTCGTGGTTCATGCCGTAGGTGGAGATCCAGATGATCGCGTCGTTCATGAACAGGCCGATCACCGCGCCCACGACGAAGATGACGATCTCCATCCAGCGGGCCATGTCGTCACGATGCTTGAACACGAACTTCATGCTCGCCAGATAGTTGAAGATCAGCGAGATGATGAACGAGATGGTGGCGGCGATCACGTTGTGCATGTGGAACACGCCGACCAGGATGTTGAGGATGCCCCAGTCGATGATGAAGGCGATCACGCCGACGATGCCGAATTTCATAAGCTGTGCGATCAGTTTTCTCACAAAGGGCCATTCAACACCATCCATCTGACCGGCAGGCCGCTCCCCCGCCGGTCAGCCAACAATCTCCCCATTCGTCGAGCCGGCCGGCGGGTACCGGTCCACAACCGCGCGGCGATAGACTGGAGCGGAAGCATCCACCATCAAGGAGGAATCATGCCCGTCATCCATACCCATGTGTCCGTGAAGACCACGAAGGAGCAGCGCGAGGCGCTGAAGGCCGCGTACGGCAAGGCGATCACCGCTGTGCCCGGCAAGTCCGAAGGCTGGCTCATGTGCCCGTTCGAGGACGACATGCCGATCTACTTCGGCGGCTCCGACGACCAGCCGGCCGCCTACGTGGAGGTCAACGTGTTCGGCCGCGGCGCCATCCCCGGCTCCGCCTGGGAGAAGCTCACCCAGCAGATCATGGCCGCGCTCAACAGCGAGCTCGGCATCCCCGAGGACCGCACGTACATCCGCTACACCGCCACCTCCGACTGGGGCTGGAACGGCGGCAACTTCTGAACCGAACGAATCTCGTCCGCGGCTTTCCGCCGCGCTCGGCACAAGAATTCCCGGAAGAAAACCCAATCTTCCGGGATTTATTGCACTGACTATGTCTCAGCGCAATGATTCCCGGAAATCATCCGCTTCATCCGGGAATTGTTGCACTGGCAAACAGTCAGCGCAATGAATCCCGGAAAAAGCCACATATTCCCGGGAATCATTGCGCTGGCGTCCTATGCACCCACGCACTCCATGCCACTGTTATGGCGGTGACGACCAAATATGGAAAACCCC
>NZ_NMWT01000008.1 GCF_002860365.1 Bifidobacterium parmae | reverse complement strand
AAAAGGTACCCCGGGGATAACAGGCTGATCATTCCCAAGAGTCCATATCGACGGGATGGTTTGGCACCTCGATGTCGGCTCGTCGCATCCTGGGGCTGGAGCAGGTCCCAAGGGTTCGGCTGTTCGCCGATCAAAGCGGCACGCGAGCTGGGTTCAGAACGTCGTGAGACAGTTTGGTCTCTATCCTCTGCGCTCGTCGGAATACTGAGGAGACCTGCCCATAGTACGAGAGGACCTGGGTGGACGAACCTCCGGTACGCCGGTTGTCACGCCAGTGGCACCGCCGGTTGGCTGCGTTCGGAAGGGATAACCGCTGAAAGCATCTAAGCGGGAAGCCCGCTCCAAGATAAGTATTCCCCGGACCCTCGGGTCCGAGACCCCCCATGAAGAACACGTGGTCGATAGGCCGGACGTGGAAGCCCCGCAAGGGGTGGAGCCGACCGGTACTAACGGGGAAGCGCGACACACACATCCCAACCCCTGGTTGGGACGGCATCAACCACTTTTCTGCGAATCATGAACGACACGGAGCAACCGTGACGACACGACACAACGAATCAGCAGGCGTCCACCATCCGGTCCCCAAACCACCAGCAAGCGGGGACAACCCCGATAACAGAAGATTTGCGGCGGTCATAGCCCAGGAGAGACGCCCGGTCCCATTCCGAACCCGGAAGCTAAGACCTGGCACGGCGATGGTACTGCACCCGAGAGGATGTGGGAGAGTAGCACGCCGCCGCACCACACGTGAAACGGACCCCCGGTCGAGCCACCACGGCTCCCGGGGGTCCACGCATACCCGCACACACACGCCCCCCTCAGGGGGAGCAGGGGAACGGCGCGCGCGACCGCGGATCCCGCCCCCGCCGGCGGGGGCTCCCGCGAAGCGGGTGGGGGTGGCCGCCCGGACCCCGCGACCCGGACCACCCTCCGACGCGCGTGCCGCGCGCCACCTCCCGCCAGCGGAAGGAACACCGCCACGCCCACCGGGGCGCGGGACTCCCGCCCCCGCCGGCGGGGGCTCCCGGCACAGCCGGGTGGGGGTGGTGGCCTCAAACGCGTTCTTTGTTTAATCAGTAACGGCGCTTCTTGCAATGCTTGCCGCCTACGCCGTTCTTGCCGTCAGGACCCCATGGTCCGGCTTGTTCGGCACGAAGTTCATGAAGATGGTTCTTCATGGCCACCAGCATGATGTGGGTGTCCTCAAGACCAAGATGTCGTTCGTTGCGATCGAGAGGCAGTGCGCCATGCCGTTTCGCGTATCCGTCAAGCGTGTTGTTGCCGTAGGGGTGATCCTCATCGGGCGCCGAGCCCGGATCCCACTGCTTGCTCATCGGCATCGTATCGATGATGGTGATGTCGCCGTTGCGGTAGCTTTCCGCGTATCCTTCCACGTTGAGCATGAAATAGCTGTGCTCGAACGTCGCGTTGTGTGCGACATACGGCTGTTGAATGAGACGTCGCAGCAGCGAGCTCTGCGCGTCCGGGTATTCGTCGAACGGGGTCAGACCGGATTCGGGTCCGCGCGTGCGCACGTCGATGCCGGTCAGATTCTTAATCAGTTCGTTACCGTGCGCCGCGTTATGCCGCGGAACGCCCAGAGACAGACGCGCCTGACCGTAGGCGTCTCCCGCATCGTAATAGTCCTGCTCGTAGCTGTACGACCCAGCGGATTGTGCGCCATCGGGCTTGGAAGAGACCATGTTCATGAACTCGAAGCCGATGTCGATGATGTACACGCGAGCCGGATCGATGCCGGTGGTTTCGATGTCGATGCCCATCACGGTGTCGACGTCACGGCCGGGCAGGTATGCGTTGCGCCAATCCGGCTGAGGATACGTTTTCTCGGGCTTGTCATCGGAAGTACCGGATCCTCGCTTCGACGGATATCCCGCCGAATCGCCGCCGAAGGTATTGCGGGAATAGCCGCGGGAATACCCGGAGCCGCCTCGTGAGCTGTTCTTCTGCGCACGGTAGGTTTTGCGCGCTTCTTCGGCGACGGCCGTATCGTCCTGAATGTCGTTCACTGGATACGGGTATCCGGGCGTGGGATGCAATACGGTGACGGGGGAGCGTCCCGGCTTCTCGCTGGTGACGGTCCAACGCCCTTCCTTGACTCCGCGGTCGATGAGCAGGGTGATTTCGTCGTTGAGACGACGGTTCGCGTGTGCCAGTGCGCGTGGGAGACGATACGACGAGAGTCGACGGTCGAAGTCCATCATGTACGTGGTGGAGCATTGCGCGATGATCGATTCCACGCAGTTACGCGTCGCGTAATCCCATCGGAGCAGATGATGCAGGTCGGACCCGGCTCCGGGGCGGAAGTCCTCTTCCCGGGCGTATCCGATACCGCCTGCCAGATTGAGCTTGGCCACCCAGTTCCAGTCGATGACGCGCCCCTGCGCATCATGAGGCATCGCTTCGGCCCATTGGGCGATGTCCCGTTTGGCGGCCTCCAGCCATGACGGGTCGTATACGGTCATCGTTCCTCCTTATCGGCTTGTGTTGGTTCGTCTACATGATGGAACCGGACAATACTCCGGATTGAGGTGCGTCATCGTGCCGTTTTTGTGATAGTTGTGTGACGATGAAATGGTGTGTGGTTGATTCCACATAGGAGGCGGCGACACGCCTCGAAAATAGCCATTTATGTGGCTAATCCGGTTGTAGGGAGCAGATGCTTCGGCAAGGGGCCGGAGCCCGGAGACCGGTGCAGGAGCCACCGGGAAGGAGAGTGGAGCATGACCGCGATGGGAGACGGGACCGCAGACGGCAAGGGCCGTGGAAACAGCGGGCAGGAGAACGTGCATCGCTTGACGATCATGTCATGGACGAAGCGTCGCGAGGTGGGCCAGTTCGTCTCGGATATGACCTCCGATCTGCCGTTCGACTTCTCCACCATGTACTTCCGCAAACCGCGCAAGATCGATGGCGAGTGGAACTGCAAGTGGATGGAGCACTGCGAGTGGACGAACTACTTCGGCGAGCGTGCGCCGTACAAGCGACTGCCGAAGCGCGTCCAGTTCAACACGGAGTACCTGCTGTGGCGTCTGCAGCATTTCCGTCTCAATCCGAAGATGACGCTCAGCTGCAAGCCGATCTCCGACGACCCGGATGCCCCCATGCTCACGCACGTGGATTTCCTGCATGACATGCTGAATCTCCAGACGGCGGTCGACGATCGGATGCTCACCCACAGACGCTCCGAGGGAGAACCGGGCGTGTTCGCCGTCATCGAACGGATGACCGGAGTCATCCTCCCCGTGGCCGAAGGGCTGACGCTGACCGTGGACCGTAGCAAGCCGGGCGAGGTGACCCTCGACATCGGCTACGTGGAAGAGGGCGATTTGCGATACGCCTCCGTCGGCAGCTTCAATGGATTCGAGAAGTACGAGTACGGCAAGCCCGCCGTAAGCGCCGAGGAGACATACCGGGACATCGACCGGTGGATGGACGAGCTCGGCCGTCACATCGACGACGGCGAAAGCCCGCGTTTCGACGGGTTGCGTCGATCCGTCGACCAGATGCGGCGGAAGATGCACGAATACGATCGTGTGAACGCCTGAACCGGGCTGCGTCACGGCTCCACGCCCGTGACGATGCGACAACGACGACGACAAGCAAAGGAGACCATTATGAAGGAAATCAGCACCAGCACCATCCATGAATTCAGCCACAAGGTGGCTACAGGATCGAAGACCATCGAGGAGGAGCTTTCGCTCTTCACGTCCAAGAGCGTCCTCTACTACGACGACGTCATCGACGATGATTTCGACGACGGCTTCTGGCCGCGTCCCGGCGACGATGACGACGATCGCGGGCACGAGCCGCATTGCCTCTATATGGACATCGGCGCGGACAACGAGGAAGAGGGCAATGGTGGCGAACCGGTATGTCAGGAGAAGCCGGAGTTCTACTTGGAGCTCACGACCGGCGACCCGTTGGACGACAAGCCGGAGGTGAAATACTACTGCCCGCGTCATTTCGCGTTGAACCTCGGCTACCTGTGCGACCGCATGGCCCGTCGCACGCCGGAGATGGAGCAGCGCCGTTTCGTGGAGCATGGCGAGCTGCCCGACCGTTACGCGATCCGCGGATGGGGACGTATCTGAATGTACGGTGGGGGTATGGAACGTGCTTTGGTGCTCATCGACTTCGACGGGGTGATCAACCAGTTCCCGGACGAGAAGGTGCGTCGTCGTCAGAATTCGACGGACTGGATGCAGCCGGGCGATCCGCGCATCGCCCTGTACTCGCCGGAGAACTGGTTCACGCCGGACCGTAAGGAGACCGTGGCCACGATGTATCACGGGCGTCTGCGCATCCTCTGGTCGAGCGAACTGGTGGATCGGCTCAAGGCGTTGGATGCCGACATCCTGTGGCTGAGCACGTGGCAGCCGTATACGGACATGCTGAACCGGCATCTCGGCGTCGCATGGGAGACGATCCGCTGGTATGATCCGGTCACCCGCGAGGGGCGGTATACGGGCAAACGGCGTTCGGTGCTGAACCATCTGCCGTATGCCAGGCCGATCGTATGGATCGACGACGAGGAGACCACGTATGATGCGGGACTCGCCATCGCCGGCAATGATCCGCAGGCGCCCGTGCTCGCGGTGGGACCGGAATCCCATATCGGCATCAACCGCGCGCAGATGGAACGGATCGAACGGTTCGTCGCCGCGCCTCCCGAAGAGCCGGATCTGCGGTTCGACGTCTGCGTGAACGATCACGAGGAGCATTGGGGATTCTGACGACTCCGCGATGCCATTCGGCGTGTCGTGGGTCGTTTTTCCGCGGACTGTCCGGCTTCAATGGTTGGGGCCGTTGCCGCGAATGACGGCATGACGGCCGATAGCCGCGCGATATTGCCGTGGTGTGGTCGACAGTAGACGTTCTGGGGAGGGAAGACGTGAACGGGGATATGGATTACGAGAATGTGGACGATTGTCTGTTGGCGGATCTTCACCATGACCGTGCGATCGATACGGGTGCCAAGTTCATCGCGTTGAGTTACCGTTTCAAGCCGAGGTTTGATGGCTATGGGTGGATTCCCGAAGACAATCCGTCGCTGGAGTCCTACTACTGCTGTTTGCGGAAACGGTTCGAGGACCGATGCGATGCCGTCGATATCGAGGACCGTGAGGAGATGATCGATTCCATGCATTGGATGGCGGTCCCGAATCGTGTGTACGACATGATATTGCACGTCGTGGATCCGTCCTGTGACAGTATGCATACGTGGGATCACAGGTATGATTTCACCGCCGTCGATCGTCTTCGCATTCTCGATAGGAAACCGGATCGCGCGTTGCTGCGTCACCTGCTGTGCGCGTACAATACGCGCCCGATGCTGTACCGGATGTTCGAGAACCATTATGGTTGGGCGCGTCCCCTGCTGGCTTTGCCGATCGGCTGGAGACTCCGTTTCGGGGCCGAACTCATTGAGGACATGCAGTCGATCCTGGACCATGGCGATATGGATGGATTCCGGCTTGAAACGGTAAGCGATCGTGGCGTCAGGCTGGGCGTCTCCTATTCGGTTTCCTCGTCGGAGCCGGCCGCTTCCGCGCATGATGATGCGCAGGCCGGAATCCGTTGGAACGGATGCGAGGCCATGAACCGGCTGCTGCGAGGATACGGCGCATTGTCGCGCTATGTATGCGCCTCGTGTGGAATCGCCGTATCCTCCACGGCGGATGATGAGTTGCCGCGATGCGTGATCTGCCGTAACGGCGGAAGATGGTTCGATCGCGCGAGGCAGGAGGAAGCGGTGCCGATGCGTGACATCGTGCAAGCCCATGCTGATTGCGGGGATGTCGGCATGATGCCTGAATCCGGTGATTGCGCCACCTCCGAACCGTTGCTCGCCCATCTGCTCACAGCAGGCCCCTGGCCATTACCGGATGAATGATGATAGTCGGGGCGTCAATACGCTCCCGCTGGCGGGAGCTGGCTCGCGAAGCGAGACTGAAGGTGGTTCTCACGTTGAGCCCGTCCTAGTCGATGTCTTCATCATGCACGGCGATATTCGTTGGCAGGTCATCGCCGGACTCGTCGCAATAGAAGGCGATGTCGTCTTGCAGGTTGTCGATGATGTTTGGCGTGTGTCGGCGATGATGTAGTAGTGGGGCATGTCCGGGGATTCCGCCCACCACGTATCGTCCTCATGGTGGATGATGATGGTGACGCTACGCATGATGGCCACTCCTTTGCTTATGGTCTGCGGGCTCTGAAGTCCAAGCCTTCACGGCTTGGGGCTTCCGGGTGGTCATGGTGTCGGTGCCGGGCTTGGGGAACATGTGGTGCAGGTAGTCCAGTGCGGTCTGCGTGCTGGTTGTTCCGTCGAGGTAGAGGCGCAGCGCCTGTTCGGCATCCATCTCGTACAGGAGGATGGAATCGGGCATGTACGGCGAACGTCCGTCCTCGAACGAATCCATGAAAGCGAGTGAGACGCGGCCTCGTTGAACGAGCAGATGCCGAGGGCTGTCGTCGTCGGACAGTTTGCGCTGCGATGGCAGGATGAACGCGTTGCCGGCGATGGTGATGGTCTTCTTGGATTTGGCCTTGTCATCATCGTCGGCACCGTCTCCGGGCTTGTCTTCGAGCTTCAGCCCGCGTTGCAGCGCCAGCATGTAGAAATACTGCTTGATGATATCGCCGATGCCGGGCTGGTGGGCGATGCGGCCCGTGCTCTTGTCGGAACCCTTGGAGTCGTTGTCGGGATCTTGGCTGTCTGACTTGGATGGGGACTTGCGTTCGTAGGTCGGCATGTAGTATTTCGCGTCCAGAATGTAGAGAACGGACTTGTCCTCCTTCTCGTCCTGATTCACCACATCCGGGATGAGCGTGTTCGTCGCCGTGGTGTTGGTCTCCTCGTCGGCCTGCTTTTCTTGGGTCTCATTGTCCTTTACCGTGGTGTTGTCCGTATCGTCGTCCCCCGGATGGTCATTGATCATCCATTCCAATTCGGGGAGGAACTCCCATTGCGGTTTGGGCAGTTTCAGGTCGGCGTTGTGGAAGATCGTCTTGCAGGTGTCCTCCCAAACGAGGTTGAACGAACCGGTGCCTTCGGCCGTGACGGTGCTTTTGTCCGCGGGGCTGCGGTCGTCGAAATAGTTGATCATGTTGCGCAGCAGCAGTTTCTTGCGGGTTTCGAACTGCGTGTTGAGCTCCTGCCGGAGTTTGCGTACGAGCATCTCCGTCTCGCCCAGATCATCCAAGGATTCACGGGACTGGTTGAACAACGGCATGCGCAGAATGTCGTTCAGTCCGGTGCCTTCGATGAAGACGCTGATTTCGGTGAGCATCGCCAATTGGATGCGTGCGATGAAATTCGAGGATTCCCGTGTGCGGCGTGACGTGACCAGTTCCATGTAGGCGGGGTCGTCACGGCTCAGCACCGGCATGATCTGGTTGATGGTGCGCGGCCAGTCGATATCACCCTCGCCGTTGAATTCACGAATACGGCGTGTGCTGGTGTACGGGCCATGCTGCGCGAAATCCTCCAACAGGAACCGGTACAGTCCCAGTCGGTTCTGCACGATCGGAGTGCTCGACTTCACAGGATTGAAGCTCAGCTCGTCCCGGTCTTTCGGCTTCTTCCTCAGATACTGGCGGATGGCGGCGAGGGCTTCGACCAGCATCCGTGAAGCAATATCGGCTGGAATCGGCTCCGTGGGCGCATAGGTGTAGTACTTCGGCAGAATCGGGAAGATGTAGCCGCCGGCTGCTATGACGCCCACGTAATTGAACCGGTATCCGTTCTTCTTTGATTCGAGTAGTGGCTTCTCGCCGATGTTCATCGACGTGAGAAGCGCGACGACATCATCGGAGTGTGCCGTCTTCGCATTGGCATCGGTCGAAGTGGTGGATGATTCCGTCGTATGGGAATCACCCACCACCCACGCGTCACGGATCTGCTCGGGGGAGTAGTGGACTCCCTCGATGAAGAAGCGTTTGATCATTGCGGGTCGTTCTCCGTTTGCGGATCCATTGAATCAGCAGACTTGGCGTCCTCGGACGAATCTCCGGTTTCTTGCCCGTTATCGTGGTCGTCTTCATCATTATCGGAGGTGTCGTCTGTCGGCCTAGGTTGTGTGTCAAGTCCTTTAAAGATGCCGTAGTTCTTGTCATCCCATGCTTTGAAGAGCTTGCTGAGCGACAGGCTTTCCTTGGTGGTGCCGATTTTGTCCAAGTCGAAAACGATGTCAGGCTGATACTTCGCAGCGTCTTCGAACAGATACATGATGACCTTGTTCTTCATCGCCTTGTCGAAATCGGCATCGCCGAAGACACTGCCGTTCGCGTTGCCGAGGAAGAAGGGGCCCATCTGCTTGTCTTCCGGGACGCCGGCGTTGAGCAGATGTTCATTGATCTCGTGGCGATAATCGGTCACCCATTTCTTGTCTTTGACGACTCGCTCCCCATTCTTGTCTGTTGCGTTCTCGCCGGCATCGATGTCCACGTATTCGAAATCCCAGCGGCGTTTGAACGCGGTGTCCAACGGGAACACGCCCTGATCGGCCGAATTCATCGTCGCGAGAATATACATGTTGTTCGGAATGACGATTTGAGAACAGTCATCGGTTTCGGTCAATTTGCCGAGTGTGGTACGTCCGCTCTCTGTCAGATAGTTCGGTCCTTCGCCGTCGGTCTCGAGGTATTCGCGCATATCCTCGCTCACGCTGATGGCATACTCGCTTCGACCATCTTTATTGCGGTCCAGCAGCTGGAACACGTCGCCAAATACGGAGGCCGCTTCGGCGCGGTTCAGTTCTTCGATGACCAGCGCGTAGACGTTATTGGGGTCGTTGAGCGCTTGGATGAGCACACGGGTAAACGGGCCGGGACGGAATCGGTATTCGATATGGGTCGCTGCGCCCGTTTCCTGCTTGACGGTATCCGTATTGGCGACGGTGATGGGTTTATACGATCCCACAAACTGCGAATGTAGGTAATCCGCATAAAACGTCACACGCTCATACCTGCCCGCAAACGAATTCCTCAACAGCTCATTCAGCTTGTAGCTCTTGCCAGTCCCCGGCGCCCCGTACCAAATCGTATTCAACGCGCATTTAGGATTAATGGTGGAGACGCTTTGCCTCTTATTGGAATGGGACGACGGTTTGGCTTTGTCTGATGAATCAGAGGAGGATAGGAAATCTCTATAGTTTTTTAGTGCTGAGCGATGTGTCCTCCATGTGTCTATTGATATATTATTCGGCATATTGTTTTTTACAATCGAGATAATTGCAGAAATATCGTCAATATTATGGTTGTTGTATAGAGTAGGGCAATCTTTTAAGTGAACAATTCCATAGTCGTAAACTGCTTCCTTTGTTTTGCATAGCAGTCGACCTTCTTGAATTGAGAAATTGCCTATTGTATTAATGTCTCGATAGTCTGCTTGTCTGCCTACGGTTTTCCCTGATGCTTTCTCATGGCGCCACTTGGAAAACTGTTTTTCAAGATTATAAGCTGTATCCATTGTATTCATCCTCTCGAATTATTGATAATTGGATGGTATTACGGTCGTGGTTTGCCGGAGGCCAGCCATTGCTGACGGGCCTTATTCCGCAGGTCGTAGGCGTGGTCGTCGCTCCAGGCGAGACAGCGGTTCCAAATCTCTTTGTCGTCCATTGGGAGGCTGACGAGCATGCCGATGTCGTCGGGGTCGACCTGATGCATGCCGGGCCAACGGCCATCCTTGCGCGGCTCGTTCATCTCCCATTCGGGCTCGTATCGCATGAAGAACGCGTCATCCGGGTTCCAATGCGGCGACTCGTCCAGCAGACGTTCCACTTCTTCTGGCGGCATATCTTCCGTCAATCGCATGAAATCACCCATCACGTGCGGCGTGAAATACCCGATCACTGTGCTTTCTCTTCTCCATGCGCATTCTCATCTTCGGTCTCCGGTACGATCGGCAGATTGAAATTCCAAAGAATCTGCTCCTTCCAATGGTCAGGAATTCCCATCGTCTTGTTCGGGCTCATGCCGGGAATGTCGGTGGGGAACGCCGCAAGGCACTTCTTAAGTGCTTTGGCTTCCTCGATGTCTCCGAGATTGCGCAGCATATAGGCGATGATGACGATCTGTCCGTAGATCTTGGTTTGTCGCTTGTTCTCTTGCAGGCTCTTCTGGAACTCGCGATACGCGTCGTAGCTGATGCGTGCCAGCTGCTCGCGGCGACGGTTGTATTGCTCGTTGGCCTTCTTCGCGTGTATCAGCTCAGGTCGTTGTTCCCAATTCGGGATGGTGTCGAATTCGCGGTCGAAAAGCCGATCCTGATGCGCGACGCAGTTGCGCATGTCGGTGAGTACGCCGAACCACGAACGCAACGCTCCGCGGGTCACACCGAAATCGTTGGCAATCACATCGCGGTCTTCAGGCTTGGTGCAACGCATCAGATTGATGAGATTCCCGAGCGTCATGGCTTCGGTGGCCACCCAGATGGGCATCTCGCCATCGTAATCGTTCTTGAAATGTTCGGCGTAATCCTCTTCGTTGCGGCCGATCTCGCGCATGAACGAACTGATGAAGTTCGCGTAGGCGACCACGTCGAGATCGTCTTTGAGCATCGCAGGTTTCAGATAGGCGAATGCGTCACGATGGCCGAGCACATAGCCGAGCTTGACGCGCAACGCTACTTCGATCTTGCTGAGCGCCGAATACAATGCGGTACGCAGCTGCTCGTCATAGCGGTAGAGACGCATGACATATTCGAAACGGGCGCCCGTAATGAATTCGTCGGAGCGTTTGCCGGTCGTGGGATTCACCTTGCGGAACGGATACCAGTAGCCGCTCAGACGGTAGTAGCCGATGCGTGCGAATTCCATCGCGTACTCATGTGCATCGGTCATACCGCGTGATTCCACTTTCGCGATTTGTTCGTCGATGCTCAACCATGGCTTGTCGTAATGCGGTCGTTTATTGTTCATGCGTCTGTTCCTTCCAAAGTCGAATCATTCGTTCACATGGCCATTGGATAATTGCTGTTCGGTGTCATCATGTCCGGCGGGATGGGCCGTCGATGCCCTCGGGTCCGCCCTCAGTGGGCCAGTGCTCGAACCAGTCGAGCAGCCGGTCGACCGAGGAGGGACTCCAATCGTGGAGCCTCGGGCCGGTGATATCGCGGTTGTAGGGTTGGTCGAACACCACCACATGCTGGTTCATTTCGCGCAGCGCGGCGATGTTCGAAGGGGAGTCGTCGATATGCACCGTGGCCTGCATGCTGTCCTTCAACCCGGTGAAGCACAACGACATGTAGGGGATGTTCCACTCGTCCAGCCATTGCGCGGTGTCGGCCACCACCATGCGGTGCTGGCCGGATACGAACAGGCGATGCGTGACGATGCGGATGTACACGTGGTTCGAGGCCAGCGTGCGCAGCGCCTCCGGGGCGCCGTCGATCGGTTTCATCGTGGCATAGAGATGCTCCGATTCGGCGGCCTTATGCGTGGCGAGGTACCCCTCGTAGGATCGGAACGGCCAGCCGGAGGCCTGATACAGCTCGTACCTGTCTTCCGAGGGGTGGACGTTTTCATCCATCAACCCGTGCCGTATCAGATACGCGCGCAACGCGCCTGAATAATCGGCGCACACGCCATCAAGATCGAGGTTCAGCACGCGGTAGCCATTCACGCCGACCCGCTGGTTGCGATACTGTTCGGGAATCAAACGCACACCTCCTTCGGGTCGGATTCCATTCGTCGATGAATCGTCTCGTGCCGTCCGAGTCTACTCCTCGAAATCATCCGGGGTGATGCCGAGTCCGCTGAAATCAAGCTTGTCGAACGGCATGTCCTCTTCGCTGTCGATCAGATCCTCATCGTGGAACCACGGGCGGGCGACGACATGGTAGCCGTCGATCAACGTATCCTCTTCGCAGTCCGGATTGAGCAAGTCGTATCGGTTGGCCAGATTATATGCGTCTTCGGCGCTCCCACGCCAAGTGCCGCTCTCCGAATCGGTCTCCCACACGCCTTCGCCGTATTCATCCGGTTCGGACAGGTAACGCTTGTCCTTATCGCGGCGGACCGCGTACTCGAATCCGACGGCGGAGGCGCCCTCCCTCAGGCACTGGGTGTTCGGCGCGGTCAGGATGACGCCCTCCGGCATGATGGTCTTCTTGGTCTTCTTGGCCATGATGGTTTCCTTTCTCCTATCCTCCGGGGCATCTCCCCGAAGGTTCCTTGCTTCGTCATCCGTTCTTCCGGGTGACACTCCGCTATACCGGACAGTTGGCTCGGTTTTTTGTTTCGTTGGAATCTCAGGCGTGTCGCAGCGGATCGGGCAGGGGGTGCGCGCCCTCCTCGCCGATACGCCCCCATTCGATGAGCTGGTAGCGTGCGGGCACGTCGCCTTCACGCAGATACCAGACGATCTCGTCGCCGGGCTCCTGTGCGCACAGGTCGTGGGCGAGTGCGCCGATGTTCGTGCCGAAATGGCGCAGGCAGTAATACCAGTCGTGCACGTGAAGGCATCCGGGGTCCCAGCAGTAGCCGCGGATGAAATACTCCGGCTCCGCGGTGCAGACCTTCGTCTCGTCGTCGCTGTCGAAATACTGGCAGACCTTCTTCCCCCGTCCCCAAGCGTCCGGGTCGAGCGGGAAATCGAAGTCGTCGCGCATCCGCGGCAACGTCGGCATGTCCGTCGTCGTCATCGGTTCTCTCCTTTCGTGTCGTTCTTCTCCGGCGCTTCGTGTCAGTCATCCATGTCCGGCGTCCATTCGCGGCCGTCCCGCGCGTCCGGCGGATTGTCGGCGCGCAGCGCGTCCACCGCGTCGCGCACGATCCGGTAGCGTTCGCCGTCGCGTTCCAGCACCTCGCGCCGCAGCAGCGCCGAATCGTCGGACAGCCGCGCGAGCACCTCGTCGTCGCCGATGGTGGACGGCACGTCGAAATAGCGGTCGTACACGGTGCTCCTGTGCGCGTGGGGCGCCCTCGGCGGGCAGACGAGGATATCCATCGTCGGCCCGGCGGCGTCTTCGCCATCGTTTCCGGCGTTCCCCTCTCCGGCGCCGCTCACCGTGATTTCCACCGTGCAGTCCGTCGCCACGGGGAACACGATGCCCGAGTGCTCCTCCACGAGCGCATGCAGATGGGGCATGGCGCGGTCTCCTCCCTCTTCGACGAGCAGTCGCGCGTCAGCCGCGTCGCCCAGATCGAGAACGCCTTCCGCGGCTGCGAGCATGTCCGCGGCGACGAGGCGCGGCGCGTCGTCGCCGTGACGTTCCAGTCTCAGTCGCGCGCTATGGCGCACACGGTTGTGCGCCACCTGCGCGCGGATGTAGCGCACGTCGAACATGCGCCGCGTCGGCAGTCCATGGTCGCGTTCCACCTCGCCGTAGCGGGTGACGAGCGTCGGCAGCTGGAACCGGCAGTTCCAGCGTCCTGAGGAGTCTCGCGCGGGGCGGCGGAACCGCATGAGCGCGAAACCGGTGCCGTGACGGCGGTTCACTGATTCCAGCCGTTCGTCGATGTCCGCGATCACGGAGTCGCCGTTGAACGTGAGGCGGATGGTGCCGCCGTCCGTATCCGTATGGTCCATGATGCTCCTTTCCCGCGCGATGCCTCGCGCGTCCGTTCCCTCATTCCGTGGTCGGTTCCCACGGTCTTCCGCGTCGTTCCGCAACGACCAACCGGACACGGGCACCTTGTTCGCTGTGGGCGAAGCGATGCGGTGGTGGTGCCTTCTGTCCGGTTCTGACCAGCGAAGGCGTTCGCAGGGAGCGCCGCGAATGATGGGAAGGAGGCCCGCCGCCATGACGGAGCAGCAGAATCCTTCGCCCGAGGCGATGCGCATCGCGGGCGAATACACGTATGCGGTCCGATGGGACGAGCGACGACTGGGGTACACGGTCACGTGCGACGAGGTCGGCACATGGAACAAGCCATGCATCTCGAACGTGGAGGACCTGCTGGAGGCGACGCGGCGGGCCGTCGCCCGCGTCGTCGACGATCGCGTCGCACGCGGGATGGAACCGCCCAAGCCGCTGCACCCCGGGAAAGGACGCGAACTGACGGAACGTTCGCTGCGTGCGGCGCTGGAACGGTCGTTGGACGGCATCCCGTTCGAACGGAGCGTGCGTTCGCCGTTCACGGACGACGAGCGCCGGATCCTGGAAACGCGACTGCGATGGGACGATGCCGGCATGTTCGACATGTCAGACGACGGAAACGTGCGCGGGTTCGGCGGGATCGCGTCCGACGGCAGGGCGGGTCGGCGTGAACCGCGCCGGCTCGTATACTCCAGCTACCAGGCGCTGGTCGCCGTGCTCATCGACGTCGCGGCGAAGCAGCGCGATCTCGGCGACTGCGGGTCCGCGGCGGACACGGATCGTGTACGGTTCGCCGTGGATGACGAGTTCCTGGGCATCGACATGGCCGATGAGCGTGCGATGGCCGACGCGACGATCGACCATCTGCACCGCTACGTCGCCTATTCGCGCATCCTGTACGAGGACGAGCCGTATGTCCGGCCCGGTCTGAGCGGTGAGGAACGATGGCGCATCATCACGGGGAAGGCGTCCATGTCGATCATGCGCGACCTGTTCGCGATGCAATGGCGTTCGCATGTGAAGCTGATGCGTGCGCTCCACCACGGATGGCCGTGGGCCGATCCGCTGATGGGATTGCCGGTCGGCTGGGCGACGCGTTTCGGCGCGGAGCTCCTCGGGGACATGCAGCGGGTCGTCGACCTTGGATTGGACGGATTCGCGATCGAACAGGTCGAGGAGAGGCTCGGCGGTCTGCGCATCTACTTCGATGCCGGCGGGGGCGATGACGGCGGGCGCGGTAGCGACGACGGATTCGATGTGCGTCGGACCGGGCTCGCCGGGCTGATGACGGCGCTGCTGGACGCCTACGAGAACCTGTCGCTGGTCACGTGCATCGATTGCGGGTCATGGCATGACGTGCGCCTGACCCGAGGCTGGATTCGGCCGATTTGCCGTCGGTGCGCGCTGTTCGACGCCGTGGGGCGGCATCACCCCGACCCGGAGCGCGAATGGGATGCGATGACGCCGGTCGCGGACGATGTGACGGCGTGGACCAGGGAGCATGTCCGCAGCCTCGACGATCCGAGGCTCTCGCAGGCCCACATCCACCGTCTGCTGGAGGACCGCGGCGTGGAACATTTCGTTGCGTGAGATTCGTCCTGTCTGGTGGCTGTTTTCGGTCGGGGGGCAGGCGGGGAGTCCAACGGGACGCGTCACTGCCGATGATTCCCACAAGGTTGCGACACGCCTCAAATCGCAGCGATTTCGGGGAATCGACGGACTTGTCCGGTTGAAAGAGGCGAAAGCGGAGAGGAGAGCGCCGACGCGCTCGGAGAAGAAAGGAGCGTGAATCATGGCGTGGACCATGAGCCAGGACGTCAAGTTCATGAAATGGGAGAGCCTGTTCGCGGACATCGCGATGGTCGGCACGATGAACCAGCAGGCGAGCCTGATGGAGGAAGCGAACCAGCGCCTCGCCATGGAGCAGGAGGCGAACGCCCGCATGAGGGCCGCCATGACCCAGGACCAGAACGACCAGCGCTGGTGGCGGTTCAGCATGTGGCGTGAACAGACCCCTTCCGGCCGGGCGTACAACGCGTGGGAGAATCAGGCCACGTGGCTCATGCGCGAGATGGATCAGGGCGCGTGGAATGTCACCGCGGCGTTGGAGACGGATCTGAACAACATCGCCTATGCCAAGGCGCAGACGGATCCCCGGTGGAAGTGGGCCGTGAGCCCGGGCGTTGCAAAGGCGTTGCCGAAGAGGATGGAGATCATGTATTGGGGTGCGATCATCGCGCTCATCGTGGTGGGACTGCCGACGTTCGTGTTCACCGTCGGGGGTGAACTGTTCTTCTCCGCATTGGGATTGCTGTTGTGCGCGGGGCTGGGAACGTGGGCGTTCGTGCTCAACCTCAAGATCGAGAATTGGCGGAAGACGCATATCGATCCGACGCGGTTGGACGCGTATCTCGGCCAGATTCGAGCCGAATACGACGCCATCGTGCGCCGTTCGGCACCGTCGCCGCTCATGGCGTGGGGAGGTGCCGACGCGGTGGACCTGTACGGGACGATCCTGAACATGATGAACGAGGCGCCCTTCACGCTGCCGCAGGCGTACAGGCTGCCGCCGCTGCCTCAGCACGTGTCGCACCTGACAGCGTCGTCGATCCCACAGCTCATGCCGAACGTGCGCGCCGCATTGTCCGCGGCATGAACGGCCACGCGGCGTGACGATGCCCGATAGTGCGCAACACGCCGTGTATTGAAATATTTTCGTGGATTCCGGGCGCTTGTCCGGTTGAGGTTGTTGTCGGGTTCGAGAGAACCGATCCACGAGGTTCCGCCTCCGGACGGAATCGCAGAACGCCGACCGGCCCGTTTCCGCCCATGGGGTTGACGGAAACGGGTCGAAGGAGAACAACCCCGAGGGTAAGGAGAGGACTCATGAACGCCATGAGCAAGGCCGCGCTGGCGACCATCATCACCGCAGGAACGATTGTCGCGCCGCAGGCCGCGATGGCTGACGAGACGACCTTCACCACCGACGACCAGCTGGCCTCCGCCACTCAGGCCGTGAGCGAAGCGCAGCAGGCGGTGTCCGACGCGCAGCAGATCGCCGGCGTGCCGGAGGCGCAGCAGAAGGCCGATCAGGCCGCCGCCGCGCTCGATCAGGCGCAGACCGCGTTGAACAACGCGCAGACCGCCCAGCAGGGCACCTCGCAGCAGCTGCAGCAGGCGCAGCAGAACAACGACGCCGCGCAGCAGCAGCTCGCGGACGCGAACACCGCCCAGCAGCAGGCCCAGTCCAACTACGACAAGTCGTCCGACCAAGCCGCCCAGCAGCAGGCGCAGCAGGCCGTCAATCAGGCGCAGCAGGCAGTGACCGACGCGGCCGGCAAGCTCGACGAGGCGAACAACGCGGTCAAGGACGCGCAGAAGGACGCGGACGCGGCCACCAAGGCGCAGGCCGACGCGCAGACGAAGCAGGATCAGGCGCAGAAGGAACGCGACGACGCCCAGAAGGACGTGGACGCCAAGCAACAGGCCATCGACATGCCCGAATCCGTCAAGCAGGCGCTGGAGGCCGCGAAGAAGGCTCAGGCCGAGGCCGAGGCCAAGCAGCAGGCCGCCGCGAAGGATGAGACGCAGGCGAAGCAGGATGCCTCAGACAAGAAGAGTGCCTCCGACCAGGCATCGAAGTCCGCTTCCGACGCGAAGGCCGACGCCGACGCGAAGAAGACCGCCGCCGACAACGCGGACTCCCAGTGGAAGAAGGGCGCACTCGGCTTCTACGAGGCGAACAACCTCAACGATGCGGCCGAGACGATGAAGGACTTCGCTGCGAAAAGCTGGTTCAAGCTCGGTGATGAGGAATCGTCCACATCCCTGGACAACATGGCCCGTGCCGTGGCGGCGATGAAGGAGGTCAACGAGATCCGCAAGAGCCTCGGACTCAATGAGCTCGACGTGGACTCGTTCAACTTGGCGCTGGTGCAGGGGGCGGTCGACTACAACTACAGCGTCGCCAAAGAACCGACGCACATCTACATGCCGCTGATGAACGGATCCCAGAACCTCGCATTCGGCCTGCAAGACCCGGTGGACGGCTGGTACTACTACGAGAAGCAGATCTGGGATTCCGGCAACCATGACCCGGATCTGACCGGCCACTATCAGAACATCATCGATCCTTTGGCCAAGGCGTTCGGAGGTGCGACCGTGGGCGATGGCAACTGGCAGACGGACGGACAGAACTACATCTTCGCCAAGGGCGACATGACCCTCGCCGAATACGAGACGAAGCTCACCTCCTACATCGATGGCCTCAAGAACGCGAAGGGCATCTACCAGACCGCGCTCGACAAGGCCAACAAGGCCGCCGAAACCGCGAAGGCCGCGTCCGACGCGCTCGCCAAGGCGAACGAGAAGGCCGCCGCCGCGACCTCCGCCCGCGAAGCCGCCGACAAGGCCCTCCGGGAGGCGAATGACAAGCTCGCCGCCGCCCAGAAGGCATACGACGAGGCCAGCGGCTCCCAGGCCGACAAGGTCGAGGCGCTGAACAAGGCGAAGGAGACGCTCGCCCAGAAGGAGACCGCGCTCAAGGACGCCAAGCAGGCCACCTCCGACGCGACCGCCGCCGCCGACAAGGCGAACAAGGCGCTGGACGCCGCCAAGGCGAAGGCCGAGGAGGCGCAGAAGGACCTCGATGCCGCCAACGGCAAGCTCGCCGACGCGACCGAAGCGCAGAATGCGCTCGATCCGGCCGTCGCCCAGCAGAAGCTCGATGAGGCGAACGCCGCGCTCGCCGCCGCCCAGCAGAACGCCGACGATGCTGCCGCCAAGCTCGCCATCGCCAAGCAGGCCGATGACGCGGCCAAGCAGGCCGTCGCCGATGCTCAGGGCAAGGTCGATCAGGCCAAGGCCGACAAGAAGGACGCCGACAAGGCGCTCTCCGACGCGAAGGACGTGGCCGCGAAGCTGGAGCAGGCCCAGAAGGACAAGGAACAGGCCGCCAAGGACGCCGCGGCCAAGGAGGAGGCCGCCAAGAAGGCCGCCAAGGATGCGGCGGACGCGGCGCTGAAGAAGGACTCGAAGAAGTCCGCCTCCGACGCCAAGCCGGCCGCGGCTTCGGACAACGGGCTCGCCTCCACCGGTTCGGACGCCATGCTGCCCGTCACCGTGATGGCGATCGCCGCCATCGCCGGCGCCGGCTGCGTGTTCGTCAAGACGCGCGCCTCCCGCGGCAAGTCCTCGCTCGGCGAGTGACCTGTCCCGCCGCCGCATCCGCCATGTTGTACCGCGGATGCGGCGGCATCCTGGAGTATCGTAAGACGCAACAACGTCGTTCGGAAACGGGACAGCGAGTGATGTCCGACAGATTCGAGGAGAAGGGGAATCCGATGGGGAATCCACGATTGGGCGGGATGTTGGACCGCGTGTTTGCGCGGCCGAAGACGGAAGCGACGGGCGTGGAACACGTGTACGTGATCACGCCGGCGCGTCTGCGCTCCCACATGGAACGCGAGACGCTGCGCTATCTGCGCGACCACGCCGCAGCCGTGCAACATGCGGGCGCGGTCGTGGACGTGCATTCGTTCACCAGTTTCGTGCGTTCCGTGATCGGCAACCGCGATGAGGCGGCGTCTATGCGCCCCACATTGTCGCCGTTCGTGCTGCGCGCGTTCCTCGCCCGCGAGATGTCCCGCGATCAGTCGGTGTTCCGCAAGGCGGGCAGGACGTTCGGCTCGGTGAACCAGTTCGCCTCCCAGATCGAGGAGCTGCGCAAGGCGGGCGTCACGTCAGCGGATCTCGAACGGCTCGCCGCCGAGGAACGTGACCGGGCCGCGCGCGCGACGACGGTCGCGACGGCATCGCAGGATATGGCGGAATCCGGTCGTTTCAACGCGTTGCGCACGCTGCTGTCGCTCGTCGAGCAACGGTTCGGCGAGCGGTACGCATTGCCCGGCGAGATAGCGCCGGTGGTGGAGCCGTGGCTGCGCCTGCACGGCGTGGACAGCCGGTTCCTGCTGATCGGGTTCGAATGGTTCGCCCCGTCCGAGGCGTTGGCGCTGCAGGCGATGCTCCGGTATTCGCAGGTGGACGTCGATGACGTCACCGCATCCGGCGCAGCATGGCATGGACTGTCCGAAGCCATCGGCGGCAAGGATTCCGACGGGTACGGTCCGTTGGAACCGGTGATGCCGCCGACCGTTCCCCCGCATGTGCTCGCCGTCGACGATCCGGCGGAGGAGGTGCGTTTCGCCGCCGACGACATCGCCCGACATGTACGGGAATCGGCGGGATCGCTCTCATACGGCGACATACTCGTCACCGCGCGAGACCTCGACCCTTATCGTGCGTTGCTGGACACGGAATTCACGTATCGCGGCGTGCCGGTGAACGCGACGCCCGCCGCGATGATGGTCGACGATCCGGTCGCCGACGTCGTGCTCGGCCTGCTGGATCCCGCGTTCACGGACCGCGATCATCGCGATCCGACCGCGGTGATGCGCGTGCTGCGTACCGGACTGCTGCGCGGCCTGCGCATCCCGGACTCGAACGCGGCTGAGGGTTCCGCGAAGACCAAGGCATTGGGCCCCTCCGTGCTGGATCGTGTGGAGAACATGCTCGCCGAATCCGATCCGAAACGCATCTGGGATAGGAATCGTGCCAAGGCGAACGTCGCGAAGGCGAAGAAAGCCGGGTATGACGCCGATGTATGGAACGCTTTGATCGCCATCGACGGGTTCATCGACGCGGCGAAGGGCGTGGTTGAACCGAAGTCCGGCGCGACCGTGCGCGCATACCTGACCGGACTGGTCTCGCTGCTCGCGGACTACCAGGTCAACAAGGGCCTGCGCGACCTCAACGCGGACCATGCCGATCGTGACGGGCGTGCGCTGCTCCGCTCGCGTCGCACATGGGACACGATCATGGCCGCATTCGACGAACTGGTCGGACAGTTCGGCGACGAACCATTCGACGGATTCGCTTCCACGTTCCGTGAGAATCTCGCCTCGCTGCTGGCCATGGAGCCTTCCGGCGCACGGCCGAAGGCGTTGAACGCGGTGGACGTGGCCACCTACCCCACGCCGATGCGCCCCTACCGGCTCGTCTACGTGCTGGGCGCGAGCGAGACGCAACTGCCCGCCGTGCCGCATGAGACCGGACTGTTGGACGACAGCGAACGCGAGACGCTCGCCGACGATCTGGAATCCCACGGCAGGCACGTGGAGGCGTGGTCGCTGCGCGCCGCCACCGTGGACGCCAAAGCACGCCGCGAACCGACGTCGTTCAACCTCGTCACCGGAAACGCCACGGAACAGGTGACCGTCACCTGGCCGCGGACGATGGACGGCGCGGCGCAACAGCCGAGCGCCTACGCGGCGGCGATCCTCGGCACATCCGTCGAAGAACTGGCGGACGGCAAGGCCGGAACCGCCGCGGACGCGGACGACTGGGCGCACGACATCGACGACGCACTCATCGACGTGCCCTCGGCCGACGGGCAGCCGCCGTTGGACCGCGAACTCGCCACGCTGCTGTTCACGAACCATGAGCGGCCCGACGACCCGACGTCGCCGCTCGTATTCGATGCGTCCGTCTCCGCCATCGAACAGTACTATGCGAACCCGTACGACTACTTCCTCCAGCGCGGACTGAGAATCAAGCCGATCCGCCCCTACGAGCTCGACTCCATGCTGGAAGGCAGCTACTACCATGCGGTGCTCGAACACGCGCTTGACCGATGGATGCGCCGCCACCCCGGCGAACAGCCCGAACTGGAGGAGATGCAGGAGTACATCCGCGACTACGCGCGACTCGACAGGTCCGATGCCACGAGTGGCGAACCGGACGACGACTGGACCGTGCTCGACGACGACGCGCGCATGAGCGTGCTCGACTCCAGCAACCGCATGCGCGCCGTACGCCGACAGCTCGAAGACCGGCTGCTCAACATGGCCGTGCACATGGACATACGGCGTAGGGCGTGGGGTGAGAAACATGGGTTGAAATACGGTACGGAGTCGGGGTCCAAGAAGGCCCCGTATATTTCGAAACGGTTCATCCCGATGCACGCCGAACGACAGTTCGGCGACATCCACGGCAAGCCCGGCCATTGGGCGGCGCTGTCCGAGCATACGCTTCACGGCCTTGTGGACGGGCGGGAGATCCTGCTGCCGTTGCACGTCAATGGCAAGATCGACCGCATCGACCGGATCGTAGCCCCGGATGATGCGGAGAAGGTGCCGGAGAGTCTGTTGATCCTGGACTACAAGTCCTCGGTCAAGCCTTTGTTCGGAGGAACGCCCACGAAGGCTAAGCCGGATGCCAATCGCGGTTCGACCGTATATGCCGGACGAGAGCTCCAGCTCTTCACCTACGCGCGTGTGGCGCTGCAACAGACAGGATTGCCGGTCGCCGGACTGTACTTTCTGCCCATCAAGCTGAAGAACAACGACATGGACGAGATCGAGGTCGATAAACGTTGGAAGCAGGTTCACGGCAGATTGCAGTACGGTCTCGCCTCGCTTGACGATGGCGGACAGGCCACCGCATGGGGCATGAATCTCACCGCCGGTGGCACCAGCATCGTCCCTTGGAAGGTATCGAGCGGATGGCCGTTGGACTCGCAGAACGACTTCGACGCCATCAGCGCATTCGTGCAGCATCGGATTCACGAGGCATGCGATGCCGTCATGGCCGGGGACGTGAAGGTCGCCCCCTATCGGAAGACGGACGACGATGACAGGGACGGCACGACGTTCAGCGACTATGCCGACGTGTTCGCCCTGGACCTCATCAACGGCGAGGCGTTCCACAAGGAACGCCAGGTCAGCAGGACGGAACTCATCAATGCGGGCAAGGCATTGCTCGCTGGAGTCGCAGACGCTTCGGAAGACAAGGTGGCGAAGGCATGAAGGAGCTGAACGACATGAGCCCCAACACGTATGTGATCAACGCGTCCGCCGGCACCGGCAAGACCACGCGCCTGCTGCAGGACGTGCTGGCCGACCTGCTGGAACGCAACATGGACTCCGGGCGCAGCGCCTTCGAACGGTCCATCCGCTCGTCGCTCGTCATCACGTTCACCGAGGCCGCGGCGGCGGAGATGCGCAGACGGTTGGAGACGAACCTCAGATTCACCATCGACTATGCGCGGGAGAACGCGCATCGCGTCGGCGGATCGCTCGCCAAAACCGACGACGGCTATGTGATCGGCGGTGACGACGGCAGGCTCGCGAAACTGATTCTCGCCGACTGCGACAAGGCGCAAAACGTGTTCACGCAGGCGTTGGACGACCTGCCGGCCGCACAGATCAGCACCATCGACGCGCTGTCGAAGCGCATCGTCGACCGTAACGCCGAACTGCTGCCCGATGTGGAGCCCGGGCAGCAGATCCTCTCCGACGAAGCCATGCGCCACGATTTGCAGCGCCAGGTGATGGATACGCTGTTCGAGCGGTGGTATGGCGAGAAGAGCGAGGGCAACCCGTATCATGACGATTTCCTCGCCCTGCTGGAACAGTTCGGCGGCCCCTATGGCGATGCCGGTCTGCGTGACATGATGTTCCGGCTGTACGACACGGCGCTCACCAAGCCGAACCGGCTGGATTGGCTCAAGGGGCTTTCGAATCGCTTCGACATCGAGATCCGCTCGGATGAGCCGGTATACGGTTCGGACATCGTCCCCAAGCGGTACATCGATGAAGCCATCGAGGAATTCACCACGGCCTACGATGAGCTGCATGAGGCGGTCGCCGCGGTGATCGCCGACTGCGAGGCGCAATACCCGGATGCCGACCCGTGGCGGGACAGCGAACAGCTGCGTCTCTTCGCCCATCTGGAAGGACTTCCGGAACGCATGCGGTCGGAAACCTGGAACTTCCTGTTCGACTTGTTCCGCGATGAGGAAGGTGACTTGTATCGTGCATGCGTGAGCGATGTGAACTGGAACAGGAACGTCTTCGAAGCGTCATACGGCAAGAATCTCATCAAGGGAAACGATGACCGCAACACGCGTGTCACCAGTGCCATCAGCGCCATCCGGAAGCCGTTGCAGAGGTTGTTGTCCATCTTCGCTCTTGACGCGGATGACACGAACAAGCTGAACGCGATGCTCAAGCATCGCATCGACACGCTTGTCGCTCTCATCGGAGAACTGGACACGGCATACAAGGATGAGAAGAAGCTCCTTCATCTCGCGGATTTCAGCGACATCGCCGAATGGGCGGTGCAGGTGCTGGAAGACGAGGACGGCAAGCACCCCGAGGCCGTGGAGCGTATCCGCAGCCAGTGGCGGTACATCTACGTGGACGAAAGCCAGGACGACAACGCCCTCCAGAACGCGTTCATCCGGCTCATCAGCGCCAAGGCGGACAAGCTCACCATGGTGGGTGACATCAAGCAGAGCATCTACGGGTTCCGCGACGCATCACCCGAAGCGTTCCTGGAGATCTGCCGGAACGTGTCCGAGACCCACGTCAGCCAGCTGTGGACCAACTACCGTTCCACCCCGGAGATCATCACCTTCGTCAACGCCGTGTTCGACGGGTTGATGACCAATGCGATGGGCAAGGCCGACTACCGTGCGGAACGATTGTGCATGAGGGAGGATGCGCGGCCCGGGACGGGGGTCGAGACTCCCACCTTCGATCCGTGCGCCGTCGAACTGCTGCTGCGCGACAGTACGCTCCCGGAAGAAGACGAATCCGATGATGGTTCCGAGAAGAAACGCGACACCGCCATCGAGCTGCAGGTCGACATGATCGTGCGCCGCATCAGGCAGCTGCATGACGACGAGGGATATGCGTATGGCGACATCGCCGTGCTGGCGCGAGGCGCCACCTACTTCGGCGATCTCGCCGAACGCCTGCTGGCTTCCGGCATCCCCGTCGAGGTGAAGGGCGTCGGCGACTTCTACAAGAAGCCGGAGATCGTGGTCGCCTTGAACTGGCTGCGTGTCATCGACAACGCGCATCGCGGCGTCCCCATGGTCGCCGTGCTGCGCACGCTCGGATTCACCGACGACGATCTGGCGCGGTTGCGGCAGCAGAACCGCGGGGGCCTGTACGGGCAGATTTACGTCACGGCGAAGGATACCGACGATACCGCCGGCGCTTCCGACGGCGATGGTCTGCGGGCGTCGGCGCCGGAATGGCTGACCGACGAACTGCGATGCAAGTGCCGCGCGTTCCTGAACCTGTTGGACGATCTGCGTGCGTTCGCGAAGGCGCATCCGGTCGACGAACTCCTCTGGCATCTCTACACTGCCGTCGGACTGTTCGACTACGCCGGCCGTCTTCCGGACGGCAAACAGCGCAAGGCGAACCTCGAATCCCTGGCGGCGAAGGCGCGGACCTACGAATCCACGCAGGCGCAGGGGCTGAGGCCGTTCCTTGATGCCGTAGAAGCCTGGTCCCAAGACAAGAAGGCGGGGGAGGAGGCCTCCACCGTGCCCACCAAGGACGCCGTGCATATCATGACCATCCACAAGGCCAAAGGCCTGCAGTGGAGGGCCGTGATTCTGATGAACGCCGCGGCGGATCTGCTGAGCAACGTCACGAAGGAGAGCATCCCCGTAGTTCCGGAGGTGGGTGCCGACCACGGCATCGCCGGTATGGATTTCCGGTCCACAAAGCGGGAACTGCGGTTGAAAACACCCCAACGGGAGGATGCGCTTGACAGGCTCAAAATCAGAAGCGTCGAGGATGAGCTGCGACTGCTCTACGTGGCGTTGACGCGCCCCAAGGAGAAGCTCATCATCGCCGCGACCGTCGACCCGGTCAAGAAGAAGGAAGGAGACGATTCGCCGGATACGCTCAGCCTCGCGGAACTCGTTTCCGGCATGCTGGTCGTCGGCGACGGCGATCCGGACGGCGAACGCATGGTGCTCGCACCGAAGTCGATGGTCGCCACGCCGGAATACCTGTCTTGGATCATGCGTGGCCTTATCGCCTGGAACCAGAACATCGGTGCGGGAGGTCTCGTCGCCTTGAACGTGCCGGACGAATGGAAATCGATTCCGGTGAACGGATCCCGCACCATCCCCATCCCGCAGAACCCGGCCGATGCCGATCCGCGCACCTCGCGTTCCGGCCTGTGCGTCACCGTGTCCTTCCACGGCGAGGCGGCGGAACCGCCCACGGTGATGACCGCGGACACGCCCGGCTACGCGACCACGCTCAAACGCATGAACGTGCTCGCCGCGCCGCCCATGCTCGACGGCGACGACCTGCCGCGCGTGCCGGCCGCAGTGAACGCGTCCGGCGCACGCTACTGGCTGGCGGACGTCACGCAGGCGGCCGGCGATGGCGACGCAGAGACGGACGATGCGGCAGATGCCGCAGCGGACGGCGTGATCGTGGACGACAAGGACGCGCACGAGTGGCGTCGCAACGATTTCGCCCTGCCGTCGTTCATGGCGGAAGGCTCCGCGGCATACGCGCCGTCGCCGGCGGAGGTCGGCACCGGCGCGCACAACGTGCTCGAACTGTTCGACTGGACCGGTCCGGCCACGGCCGCCGCATGCCGCAAGCGGCTCGGCGAGGCGATCGACCGGCTCGAATCGCGCGGGCTCGTCTCCGCCGCCGTGGCGGACGTGCTGCGCGGCGACGAGATGATGAGGAGCCTGCTCTGGTTCGTCAGCGGCGGCAAGGCGGGAGTGAAGGAGCCATGCGAGCTGGCTGCGACCATCCGCCGGCATGCGGACCGGTTGTACCGGGAGGAGCCGTTCACGATGCTCATCGGCGCCAACGAACTCAAGAGGCCGCAAGGCGGTAAGGGCGCCGGGGCCGAGACCGATACCGCCGATTCGCCCTCGACGTGGGCTGGCGGCGAGGAGGTCGTCGTGCGCGGCATCATCGACGGTTACGTCGTCGACGACGCCACGAAGTCGATCATCCTGTTCGACTACAAGACCGACCGGCTGCAGGGCGACGAGGCGCACCGCGAATCCGTGGGCGTATGGAAGAACCGGCTTGCGGACGAGTATCGCCAGCAGCAGGATCTGTACGCCCGTGCGCTCGAACAGCGGTACCCCGGTTACCGCGTGACCGAGCGTTGGCTCGTCGGCCTCGCCGGCCATCGTCTCATCGATGTGCGTTAGTCCGGTTTCCTCTGGTGTAGCGGTTCGGATGGTCCGGGCCGCTGGGTCGCTCCGGATGGGGCGGGAAGGAAGGCCGTCATGGGACTGCTTCGGCAGATGGTGGGATGTGGGTTGTGCGATACCGAGACCGCTCGCGGCGTGATCGATCATCCGTTGTTCGAGAAGACCGGAACGGTGTTCATGCGGCCGATGGCTCGCAGACCGGATGCCGGTGCCGCCGATGATGACCATGGCGATGACCTCATCGAAGAATACGACTATGACACGGATCCGGGGTGGATGATCGGGTTGAGCCCCCGATTCGGCCTGCGGCACCTGACGTTGAATCAGCGCATGGGGCTGCTCGCCGCCGCCGACGAGAGTCTGTGGCGGGAGGTGCTCGCGGCCGCACGGCAGGTCTACGTGTCGCCGCACATCAGGGGCGGCAGCAAGGGGCTGCAACCAGCAGTACGCCTCCTTGCTGCGTGCGGCGGCGAACATGTTGGATTGCGGCGGGGTCGAAGCGCTGCAGGCGTTTCTGCGTTTGTACGTGAGCGTGATTCGTTCAGGGAACGACGTGCGTCTCGGACCGGACGGATCACGGATGTCCATCGTGCGGTGTGAGGGATAGCGCCGTCGTATCGGAACGTAACTTGTATTGGAGCGGAATGCAGCCGGCTGAGGGCCGCCGGACGGAAAGGACGATCATTTCATGACCCCTGAGAGCATTGTGGGCGCGCTTGTACTCATCATTGTCCCGATTCTCATTCTCGCCATCGGTTTCCTTGGGCTCTGCTTCCTGTTCGGACTGGGCATCGGCCACACCATCCGGCGGCATATGCCCGTACGGTTCCGCAACATGCCGGAGCGGACGGAGCCTGCCGAACCGACGGCGAATGCCGTAGCGAACGTGGCCGCGCGATGCGGCATCCAACCCGACCCGTTGGGGTGGATGGGGTGGGCCACCGTCACACGAGACATGGGCGGCATGCCTGATCCGATCATGCCCAGCATCAAGGCGTCCGCATATGTGGACACGGGATGGCATATGCGCGGTACTCCGGGCGTTGGATTGGAGGGCTCCGGTTTTGATCGGAACGCCGTCAGTGCGGGAGAATACGGCGAACGGATGCTCGCCGGGGCGATTCGCGCCGTCCAGCCTCCCGTCCTCTCATGGTGGAGCCTCTATGGGATGGACCAGTACGGCGATCCCACGGACAAGGACATCGACTGCATTCTCATGGGATTGAAGCCCGATGGCCGGCCCGTCGCGTGGTTCGTCGACGCGAAACGTTACAAGGGAGGTTCGGATACCAGTTACGTGAACGTGGACGCGGGCAATCTGGTTCGTATCAGCCGTTCGCAGCGTGCGTTCATCATCGGCTCGGACGGTGAGCCGTGGATGCGGATGAGCGACAACATGGCCGTCCAACAACGAAACTGGGCGCGTCTGTTGCGCCGGTTCAACGTGGAATCCTATTGGGTGGTGTGTCCCATCCCCGGCCCCAACGGGGCGCCCGATCTGCGATCCGCAGTATGGCCGGGCGGTGTCACCTGCATGGACATGCAATCGCTGCTCGCGCACGTGAACGCGACCTGTGTACCCGGCGGCGAGGCGATGCTTCCGCCGCTGCTCGTCGCCGAGATCGACAGGCGCCTCAAGGGGTGATTGCGGATGGCTTGAGGATTATGCGGCGCTGATTCCGGTAGGTTTGAACGCCTCCGCACGCCACAGCGCGGTGACGGGCAGGGCCCACAGGTCGTCTGGCCAACGCATGACCCTTGAGCCGGTGTAGACGAGATACCCGCGGTGGAACCGGGCATCCTTCGTCAGCTCCGCCAGTCCCTTGAAATCGTTGCGGTCGACCTTCGACGAGGATTTGACTTCGATGCCGACGAGGCGGTTGCGGCGTTCCAGCACCAGATCGACTTCTTTCGGGTGTGAGCCGGGTTCCCGCCAGTAGAAGCAATCGGGGTGGGTCTGCGACCATTGGATTGCGGGAACGATCTGGTTGACGACGAACGATTCGAGAGTCTCCCCATACGCCACGGGGTCGGTGGTCGGGTCTTTTCCTTTGGCGAGCAGCGTCTGCACGCTGAGCGACGTGTCCACAGGATGCAGTTTCGCGCGGGTGAAGGTCTGCCGGTTCGGAGCGGTGCGCAGATTGGGCAGCGCGCGAATCAGGAACCTGCGCATGAAGATGCCGATGTAGCGTTCGACTGTGCGCCGGTCCAATGCCAGGGCGTCTCCTGTCGCGCTCGCATTGAGTATCCCGCCGGGAGTGCAGAGCAGTTTCTCCAGAATGTTCTTCGCGATGGCGACATCCAGCTTCTCGCCGGGAAGAATGGTGTCTCCCAATACGGTGGCGATGTCGTCGGCGATGAGGGATTCGCGTTCCCACTCCGCATATTCCGCGTATTGCGACGAATACTCGGGGAAGCCTCCCGCGGCCATGAGCTCATAGAGCGCGGGGCGCGTGATCGCCTCGTCATAGTCGGTATCGGGTTCCGACTCCCACAGATCGTCGACGAGGCTGCGTTCGATGCCTAGTTTCTCTCGTTCCGTCAGCGGGTTCATGGTGAAGCGTTGCGCCCTGCGGGCGAGCGGGTCCTGGCCGTCCAATCCGCCGCGGTTGATGATCGCGCTGCCGGTGAGCAGGAATTGTATGCCGGTGGCTTCCAGGCTGTCGGCCATCTCCTTGACGGCCAAGGGGAGCCCCTTGATGCGTTGCGCCTCGTCGATGATTACCGGAAGCGTCAACTGGCCAAGCCAGCCGTGCAGGTCGGTGCGGGCGAGTTCGTAGGTGGAATCGTCCGCGAGCGTCACATAGGAGAACCCATGTTCCGTCAGCTCGTGCTTGGCCGTCATCGTTTTGCCGACGGCGCGCGCTCCCTCGAGTATCACCACCTTGCGGCGCGAATGGAGGATGGCATCGGCTATGGGGCGGGGAATGTATGCTGCCATATGGCAATGATTGCACATGCGATGTACAAAAAATAGTACATTGCATGTATAAAAATTAGTGCACGGTGAGAAGTGGGGCAGGTGTCTTTCGGCTGTTTTCGAGGCGTGTCGCGTATTCCCGTGGCGTTGTCCGGTTTGAGATGGCGTAGCGGTTCGGATGGTCCGGGCCGCGGGATTCGCCCCGGAGGGGCGGGAAGGAGCTCAGGATGGTCAGCAAGTCGGGCAGGAAATTCGGAACCCGTGACGGGAACGGTCGTGGCATCAGTCGGAGGAGCAGGAGCCGTGAGATCGCCAAGGGGCTGTGTCTCGGGGACTTCTGCATCATCGGGTATTGCGACGGTGGCGCGTTCTATGTGAGCTGTGCGGGGGCCGGTGATCCTCAGCTGGTGGATTCCCCGGCGGACGCCACGTATTTCGACAGCTATGACGAGGCCGAGGAGACGGGGAAATGTTTCGGTCTTGCGATGGATGATGACGGCTTCGCCGACGGTTCCGTGAAGCCGTTGAAGTTCCACGTGGGCGAGGTCGGAGAGTCGATGCCGGATCTGCTTGATCTTCGCGGCCCTGACGGCGTCCACGTGATGTGAGCCGTGGAAAGGCATACGCGGAACCCGGGTATATGAGATACCGAAAAGGAACAGATTATGGATACGTTGGTTCAAATCGCGCTTGATTGGGACAAGGGACTCATCGACGATGAGAAGGCGCGTGAGCGCGCCAATGCCGTTCCTCCGGTCATCTACCACAAGGGCGACGGATATCAGGAGGAAGGCTGGTACGAGGGGGATAGGCACCACACCTATCTTGCCGTCAACGCGCTGGAGGACGCGGGTCGGCTGGCCCCCGGTGCGACTCGCCGTTTCATCGACATGCTCGGCCGTTAGTCCCACAACAAGCCAGAGTAGGGACAGTCGTGTCGCATCTCAACAGGGCTCAGTGGCCGCCCATGATGAACGTGCATGGAGGGTATTTCGACATGGGGGACAGCGCAACGCTGATCCGAGTGTAATGCTTGGGACGTGTGCGCGGGATACGCGGCTTGTCGAGGTTCGCGATACAAAAGGTCATTTCGTTACGGTATCGATCAGAGCGCCCTCGTCGAGGTTCTCTGCGCATGTCTTTGAATGTGTCCAGTACCAGTTGTTCCACTGGCAGGAGCTCGATGTCGTGTTCCTTGTGACCGTCCGAGAACGCGCGCAGCATGGGACGGCCGTATTGGTTGATGAACGTGACCCATGCGCCCGGCGGCAGCAAGCCGGCTACGCGTATTGTTGTAGCCGGACGCGAGGCTTGGACACGGTGGTACAGATCGTCCACCGTCGAGGCATTCCAGCGATGAGTTTCCAATTCCGGAATCACCGAATCCGGAATCAGTGCTTTGGATGCGAACATGTTGCATGCCGCCTCCTCGGCGCGTTTCTGATCTGCCTTATCATCAAAAGCACGTAGGGCGCAGAAGAGCTCACCATCCGAGTTCTGCAGATGGTGGCCGAGCTCATGGAGAACGGTGAAGCAGTCCCTGCGATAAAAATCGGTATGCACCTCGATGAAGGTCCTGCCGTCCGCTGTTTTGTATTGTGGCAGACAAAACCCTGAGACACGTTCATCATTGGTGTTGCTCTGTTCCTGGGGTGACGCTTCGACCATTTTCAACACGATCTCATCACACCAATGCAGGGCTATATCCTTCATTGGATCATGCAGACAGTCCTCGACAAAGGTGTCCGGATGCTTGTCATTCGCAATGGCAAGCATCCGGTCCGCCTGCCGGACAACCCACTCCCTTGACGGCTTCGCCATGTCGATTTTCCGTGCCCCTTTCCGACTGCGGTCAGTCCTGATCGTCGTCTTCGGTGAGACGATTGCGGTACGCGTCGTGTAGTGCACCGCGCCAGGCCTCGCGGCCGTAGCCGTTCGGGCGTGCCGCGAGCATGAACGCGTCCTGCGCCAGATTGACGCGGGCGTCGCCGTCCATGCGCTGCGCGTACTCGTCGGCATCGCGGCGCCATGCCGGCTGTTCCACTTCGACCAGAAGATCGGCAGGCAGGTGGAACGTGCGCTTCGACGCATTCGGCACCTGCACGCCGGCATCGGCAAGCTTGTCGCACTGCTCATCCGTCAACGGAACCACGCCGTCCAGCACGTCGTCCACCTGATCGAACGGCAGGCCGAGCACGGTGATCAGCGCCTTGGCGTATTCGCCGCGTTCGGGAGTCGTGGAGGCCTCGGCTTCCTCCTCCTCGTGCAGCTTCGGCAGGTCGAAGCACATGGCGTGCCATTTGAGCAGGATGACGGTGATGTCATCGCGGTCCTTGACGAACGGGGAATCATACTCTCCGCTGTCGTGGCCGCGACGGATCGCGTCGGCTTTCCTGGTGAAACGCAGGTTGTCGCTCTCGATGGCCTTGACGGCGCTTTCGGACAGTTCCTTCATCGGCTTATAGAGCAGACGGACCGGAATGAGGGTCTTCAGGCCGGGCCAGGCGACCATTTCGATGTCCAATGGCGTGTTGCCGATGACGAGCGAATCGTCTGTCTCGCTGCGCAAGTCGTTCGACAAGGGGATGACGGTCGCCATACGCGGGTCATCGTCCACTTCCGCGATGAGCACGTACAGGGAATCACCGTTGCTGTATGCACTCCACAGCTGGCCGCGTTTCACGCCTTCGGCCAGCTGGCGTTCGATGCGTTCGGGGGAGTCGAGATCGTCGCCGCTGGGCATGGTGATTTCGGGCTCGATGTCTTTCAGCTGATCGTACATGCCGAGCAGCTCGGTAAAGGATCGTGTGTTGTTCATGATGTTCAGGCTTTCTGCTCGTGTTGTTGGCCTTCGAGGGCGAGCAACGCCCTGTGAATATTCGGATTCTTGCTGTTGAGCAACTTGTTGAGTATCTCCGGATGTTTGTTAAGGTACTTTGCTTTGCGTTTTGGCGTGAGATTCTCGAGCGCTTCGGCGAGATCGGTCATCCACTGCTTGTCGTCTTCGCCCTCGATCGCTTCGAGTGCGGCATCCGCGGCGGATGTGTAGTCCACCGCGAAGTCGATCGGGTTACCGTCCTCATCCGTCGGATGGGTCGCCGTGAAATGCTCCAGTACGGCCATGCGGTACCGGACGATTTGGAACACTGAGCCGAGCGGCAACGTGCCTTTCGCCTCATTGAACACGCCTTCCAACATGTTCTCCATCTGTCCAGGCAAGCCGTAGTTCGGATTGCGTTTGCGGTCTGCGTCCTGCAGCGCCTTCCTGTCGATGGAAACGGGATACTGAAGAGCCACCGTCTCCAACTTGGCTTCGGAAACAGTGGAAGGGGCGTGGTATTCGTTCGCATTCAGTCCGTGCGAGTCGAGGTACTCAAAGGACAATCCCCAGTTCCCGCGCTTGCCTTTCAGTCTTTCCTTGCCGGTGGGCTTGCCGTTTTTGGCGGAATCGTCTTTTCCGAGGGCGGTGAATTCATTGGTGAACCGTGAATCCCGTCCCATTCGTTTGCGCAGTGCCTCCTTGGCCTTGCCTTCATCGGTGCGTGCGTACATTTTCCTGAACCAGCCTTCCGCGCTGATTTTGATGAAGCTCACAAACTTGGCGTCATTCTCGGTCTCGGGACTATCCATCGCTTCCAGGAGATTCTTCTGGCAGTCCGCGTAGAACTGGTTTGCGCAATCACGTGGCGTGTCCGGCGCACCCTCGGGCAACGTCGGCCTGTACTGTTCGAGCAGTTTCCCGACCTGGTCTTCAATCATATACAGTGCCAGAGGTCCGAACTCATGCTTCCTCTTATGGAATGGTGTCGGCCCGTTCCTGTCATATTGACGGTCGCTGAAAAACTCGTCGACATAGTATCGGGTCTTAGTTTTGTCCCAGTCGTCCGTACCCTTCTTCTGCCTGGACATGCCTCCTCCTTGCATCGGTATGGCTGTCGCCCAGTCTACCGCCCGGATGCGTGGCATGCCGTCGGAACGCAAGCGTGTCGTTCCTGATCGGAACGATCGCCGTGGCGTGGGGATTCCCAGCATCGGCGTCTCCTTTCCTCGTCGTGTGCGTCATGCATGTCGTGACGGACTCCGCCGCCGTGACGTGCTGTCGGCGATGCGGGTCGTCGTCCGCCGTATTCGTTTCCGGTGAACACCCTTCTCAACCGGACAACGAGCGCGACACGCCAGGGCGTCCTTCGACGCCGACGCGATGACACGAAAAACCGGTACATATCTACCGGTTGCTGATTGTCCGGTTACGGTGGGTGAAGGCAACGGATCCGGCGGGTCGTGCGGCGCATCTGCGTCGCGGGGCGGCCTGCCGGCGGGACGAAAGGAGCCGGCATGAGGGCGCTGCATACCTCCGACTGGCATATCGGGCGCAGGTTCAAAGGCGTGGACCTGCTCGACTACCAGCGCAGGGCGTTGGCATGGCTGATCGACGTGATCGAACGCGAGCATGTGGACGTGCTGTGCGTGTCCGGCGACGTGTACGACCTGTCCGTGCCGTCCGCCGAGGCGATCCGGCTGTTCGACGAGATGTTCGCCCGTCTCGGCCGTCTTGAGGTCGACGGCCGGCCGCTGGAGGTCGTCATCACGCCCGGCAACCATGATTCCGCGATTCGTCTCGGCGCGGGAGCAGGTCTGATGCGCCCGAACGTGCACGTGCGTTGCGGACTCGACGCGATCGCGCAGCCGGTGACGGTCACGCGCGGCGACGACGAGCTCGCCGTGTACACGCTGCCGTATCTTGATCCGGACACGGCGCGTTCCGGCCTGCAACTGCTGTTGGATCAGGCGGGCGTCGACACTCGCATCCCGCGTTCGCATGAGGGCGTGATGCGCGCGGCGATGGAACTCGTCACGCGCGATCTCGCCGCTCGGCGCGCCGTCGACCCGCATGTGGCCGCCGTGCTCATGGCGCACGCGTTCGTCTCCGGGGCCGCGCCCAGCGACTCCGAGCGCGGCATCGCCGTGGGCGGCGTCGACAGCGTGCCGGCCGGTCTCTTCTCCCATAGCGGTCTCGACTATCTGGCGCTCGGGCATCTGCACCGGCCGCAGCGGGTGAACGTGCCCGATTCGCCCGTCGACGAATCCGTGTTCCAGCTCGACCGCACGCCGCAGGCGCGCTACAGCGGCTCCCTGCTCGCCTACTCGTTCTCCGAAAGCCGCGTCCCGCCGGTGGAGGGCAACGGCAAAAGCGTGGTGCTGTTCGACGTCGCCGACGGCGGCGTGACGAACATCCGCACGATGGACGTGGATTCCGGCGAACCCGCGTTCGTGCAATTGGACGGCACGGTGGACGAGATTCTCGGCGATCTCGCCCGCGAACACCGCGACGACTGGGTGTCCGTCACCGTGCATGCCGCCGAATTCCCGCACGGGCTCTACCAGAAGATCGACGACCGGTACGCGCACGCCCTGGAGAAGAGCATCGTCTACGAACGACGGGCCGACACGGCCGCAAGACGCGCCGTGGACCTGCGCAAGGCGACCTCGGAAATGGACGTGCTCGACCAGTTCGTGCGTCACCAGCTCGGCCGCGGCCCCGGCGAGGAGGAGCGGAAGGTGCTGGAATCGGCGGTGGAGGCCGCGCACGCGAAGCATGCCGAACATGCGGGCGAAGTCAGGTCCGGCGACGCCGGCAGCGCCGATCCCGCTGACGGCGGCACTCGGAAGGAGGATTGAGATGAAGCTCATCGCCATGAAATTCGGCGGATTCGGGCCCTACAAGGGCGAATACGCCATCGACTTCGCCGCATTGACCCGTTCGCGCATGTTTCTCATCGACGGGGAGACCGGCGCCGGCAAGACCACGATCCTCGACTGCCTCACGTTCGCCCTGTACGGCAACATCTCCGGCAACGAGAAGGCCGTATTGGATTCCGGCGGCGACGGCCAGCGCGTCCGCTCCCGGTTCCTCATGGGCGAACGCGCCGAAACCTACGTCGATCTGATCTTCCGATCCGGCGGCGACTACTACGAGGTGCGACGCACCCCGAAATACGAGCGTCCGAAGGACCGCGGCGAAGGATTCACCTCGCACAACGCCACCGGCAAGCTCATGCGGATCGACCGCGGCATCGCCGCGCTGGTCGAAGCCCCCGGCAACGATCCGGAACGGTACTTCGCCTATGCGGGAGAGGCTGGGCACTCCGAGGCGATCACCTCGCGCGCAAGCGACGTGCGCCCGGAGATCACGCGGATCATCGGATTGGACCGTGAACAGTTCTCGCGCACCATCATGCTCGCGCAAGGCCAGTTCGCCATGTTCCTATCCCTCGCCCCCGAAAAGCGCACTGAGCTCATCGAGAACCTGTTCGGCGCGAGCATCTACGAGACCATCCAGAACGAACTCGCCGAACGCCGCAAAACCATGAAGACCGGCATGGTCCAGGAGGGGATCCGTCTCGCCGGTGGCATCGCCACGGCCAGAACGACCGCCACGCGCATCCTCGAACAACAGGGCCTCATCGAGAAAGAGAGCGACGGGCCTGAACACGGTTTGGAGATCCTGTCCAACGCACGCTGGGGATTGGACCGTGAGGATGCCGACAAGCTCGCCTACCCCGCGCGCGAACCGGGCGAGATCCTACGAAGCCTCCACGAGACGGTCGCCGGCATCGACGTCGAATGCGGGAAACTGCTCCGCGCCGGCGAGACGGAGAACGAGCGTGCGGTACGGGAGCTCGACCACGCGCGGTCGATGCAGGCGGACGCCGAAGCATTGCGCGCCGCGGCGACGAAGGAACTGCGCGACATCCGGGCGTTGCACGACGTACAGGCCGACGGGCCGGCGGTCGAACGGTCCCGTCACGATCTGGCGCTCGCCGTCGAAGCGCAGCCGATCCTCGACCTCGACAAGGCCGCGACGACGGCCCGCGGGGAACAGCTTGGAGCCGAACGGCAAGCCGAAACGCTGCGGGGGCAACTGGAACGACTGCCGGACGCCGGCGAGCTCGAACAACAGCGTGAACAGGCGTTGCGGAAGGCGGCGGAGGCCGGAGCCGCGCACGCCCGTCTCGAACAGGCCGACGCGCATGAACGGCTCATCGCCGCCGCCGAACAGGCGAAAGCACAGCATGGGCGTGCGCTACTGACGGTCGAGCAGACGCGCGAACAGGAGGAGCATGTGCGACATGCGCTGGCCGACCTGCCGGACGCGGAGAGCATCGAACGCCAGCTGCAGGAGATCGCCGAACGACTGGGCGGAGAACAGGGCCTCACGCAGAAGCTCGACCACGTGCGGCGCATGCGCAAGCACGCCGAAGCGGCCGAGACCCTCGCCGCGACGTTGCCCGGACTCGAACAGCGCCGCAAGGACGCGGAAGCGGCGCAGCAACGCGCGGAACGCTCGCTCGCCCGCGTCGAGAACGACATCAGACGCTCCGGTGCGGCCCAATACGCCATCGGTCTCGAAGACGGCGAATCCTGCCCCGTATGCGGCAGCCTCGACCATCCGTCACCGGCCGTCGCCCCCGACAGCGTGGCCGACGCCCAGGAACTCGACGACATGAAACAACACGTCGCCGAACTGCGGGACGCCGCGGAACAGGCACGCGCCGACATGCGGGCCATCCGCCAGCAGATCGACACGCACCGCGAGCAAAGCGAAGGCACCGGCGTCGAACAGGCCGACGCCCGGATCAAGGTCATCACCGCCAGCATCCGGGCATTGGACGAAGCGCGACAACAGCGCGACGAACTCCGCGACACGCAGCAGCGCATCGCCGCGGCCACGAAGAAAGCGCAGCAGGCGCACACCATGCTCGCGGCCGCCGAAGCGAAAGCCGAGGAGACCGGCAACGCTGCGACGGCCGCCACCAAGCAAGCCGAAGGACATACCAAGACGACGGTGGCGGCGGAACGCGCGGCCGCCCGACGGCAGCTGGACACGGCCGAACAGGCGGCGCATGAGGCCGCACGGCTCAAACAGGCCATCGACGAACGCGCCGAACTGGAACGCCGGCACACGCAGGCCCAAGCCCAGGCGGACGCCGCCGCACGCAGCACCGCGGAATCCGAAGCGAAACGCGACCGTGCGCTCACGGAAAGCGAACACTTCGCCACCATAAGCGAGGCGACCGCAGCCGGACTGGACGAACGGGAACGCGCCACGATCCAACAACGCGTCCGCCATCACGAGGACGCGCTGCACACGGCCACGGCCAACCTCACACGGTCACGCAACGAGCTGAAGGAAGCACTCACAGGCATCGGCGACGACGACGCGAGCGAATTGGGCGTCGCCGAGCCCGCCGCCACCCCCGACGCCGACACCGCCTACACAGACGCCGGCGAACCGACCCCGCTGGGCGCGGCGATCGCCGCCATCGACACGGGCGCACTGTCCGCCGCCACGCAGGAAGCCGAACGGCACGCCGCCGAAACCGGTCGCCGCATCGGCGCGCTCACCGCGCTCGCGCAGGATTGGCATACGCAGGCGAAACGGATGGAACGGACCGCCGGCACATGGACGGAACAGGCCGCACGGTTCGCGCCGCTGGAACGCATGGCCGCCCTCGCCGCCGGCGACAACAAGGCGTCGGGCGCCAACAACGGGCTCACGCTCACCACCTACGCCGTCACCGAACGGTTCCGCGACGTGCTCGACCGCGCCAACGAACTCCTGGGCGACATCCAAGGCGGCGTCTACGAGCTGCGGCTCGTGACTGAAGCGCCCGCCAACGGCAACAGGAAGACCGGACTCGGCATCACCGTGTTCGACCGGCGCACCGAACAGACACGCAACCCCGGCACCCTCTCCGGCGGCGAGACGTTCTTCGTCTCCCTCGCCCTCGCCCTGGCGCTCGCCGACATCATCCAGGCGGAGAACGGCGGCATCAGCATGGACACGCTGTTCGTCGACGAAGGCTTCGGCACCCTCTCGCAGGACTACCTCGCCGACGTGATGGACATGCTGCGCCGCATCAGCCGCACCCGCGACGTGGGCATCATCTCCCACGTCGACTGGCTCAAGGACCAGATCGCCGAACGCATCAGCGTCAGCCGCGTCACCCCCGACGGGGAAAGCCGATTGGAGGTGATAGCCTGAAGCCGGCAACCGGCGGAAGACGGAATGGAACAAGCATGGCCGACAGGAAGAAACTCATACTGGATCTCGACACGGGCATCGACGACACGCTCGCCATCGCCTACGCGCTCGGCAGCCCCGACGCCGAACTCATCGGCATCACCGGCACCTACGGCAACGTGACCGTCGAGCGGGGCGTGCGCAACGCGCTCGCCGTCACCGAGCTGTTCGGACATCCCGACATCCCCGTGTACCGGGGCGTCGACCATCCGATCGCCGCCGACGAGGCGAACGGCGGCGACGGCACGTTCACCGTGAGCCGCGGCTCCGCGTTCATCCACGGGAGCAACGGCATCGGCGAAGTCGACATCCCCGATCCCACGCGCGAGGCCGAAACGGAGCCGTCCGTCGACTTCATCATCGACGCGGCCGAAACCTACGGCAAGGACCTGTGGCTCGTGCCGACCGGCGCGATGACCACCATCGCCGCCGTGCTCGAACGCGAGCCGCGCGTCGGGAGCATGATCGGCGGCATCGTGATGATGGGCGGCGCGCTCACCGTCCCCGGCAACGTGAACGCGTGGACGGAGGCGAACATCGCGCAGGACCCGGAGGCCGCCGACCGCATCTTCCGCTCCGGTGCGCACGTGACCATGATCGGACTCGACGTGACCATGCAGACGCTGCTCACCAAACGCGAGACGGCCGTCTGGCGTGAGACCGGCACGCCGGCGGGCCGGTTCCTCGCCGACATGACCGACTACTACATCGACGCGTACGCGGTCAGCGCGCCCGGCATGGGCGGCTGCGGGCTGCACGACCCGCTCGCCGTGGCCGTCGCGCTCGCCCCGACGCTCGTCACCACACTGCCCATCAACCTGAAAGTCGACCTGGACGGACCGACGCGCGGGCGCACCATCGGCGACTACGACCGGCTCAACACGGCCGAGAAGACCGTCGACGCGGCGGTCGGCGTGGACGTCGCCCGCTTCCTCGACGCATTCACGACGCGCGTCGGCGCCGTCGCGGCGGGGGAGCGGTAGGCGGCTACCGGCGCGACGGTGCCGACGCACGGCATGCGGCGTGGGACGCGGGCGCGGCATCCGAGACGCGTCTTGCGCCGGGCATGCGGCGTGCTACGATGTGCAACCGAAGTCAAGGCGTCGATCCGTCATCAGCGGGGAGCCTTCGGAAGAACGGCGCGGATTCCATGATCCGCGCTTACTAGAACCGACGGGATCGGCCCGACACAGCCGAACTCAAGCGGTCGCGACGTGACGGGCGTCTCTTGGAGGCGCGGACGGCGCGCGCGGCAAGCGAGGTGGTACCGCGGTGGCGGGACCGGCGAGACGCCGGAACCAAAGTCGTCCTCGTGAAGGAACCAACGACGCATCACGAGGAGCCACACGGTGAGCGACAACGTATATCCCAAGGCGAACGAGGGCGGCGAGACCGCGCACGTCGCGCCGAACCCCAGCTTCCCCCACATGGAGGAGACCGTCCTCGACTACTGGGACAAGGACGACACCTTCCAGAAGTCGGTGGAACGCAACCCCTCCGGCGACCACAGCCAGAACGAGTTCGTGTTCTTCGACGGCCCGCCGTTCGCGAACGGCCTGCCGCACTACGGCCACCTGCTGACCGGCTACGCGAAGGACGTGATCCCGCGTTACCAGACCATGAAGGGCCGCAAGGTCAACCGCGTGTTCGGCTGGGACACGCACGGCCTGCCCGCCGAGCTCGAAGCGCAGAAGGAGCTCGGCATCGACTCGGTCGACCAGATCGAGAAGATGGGCATCGACAAGTTCAACGACGCCTGCCGCGCCTCCGTGCTCAAGTACACGCACGAATGGCAGGACTACGTGCACCGTCAGGCCCGCTGGGTGGACTTCGAGCACGGCTACAAGACGCTGAACATCCCGTACATGGAGTCGGTGATGTGGGCGTTCAAGCAGCTGTACGACAAGGGCCTCGCCTACCAGGGCTACCGCGTGCTGCCGTACTGCCCGAAGGACCGCACGCCGCTGTCCGCGCACGAGCTGCGCATGGACGCCGACGTGTACCAGGACCGTCAGGACACCACCGTCTCCGTCGCCGTGAAGCTGCGCGACGAGGACGCGTACGCCGTGTTCTGGACCACCACCCCGTGGACCGTTCCCACCAACTTCGCGATCGTCGTCGGCGCCGACATCGACTACGTCGAGGTCAAGCCCACCGAAGGCAAGTACGCGGGCAAGAAGTTCTACTTCGGCAAGGCCCTGCTGCCGCACTACGAGAAGGAGCTCGGCGAGAACTACGAGATCGTGCGCGAGCTCAAGGGCGCCGAGCTGGAGGGCCGCCGCTACTGGCCGGTCTTCCCGTACTTCGCTGGCGAGAAGGCCGAGACCGAAGGCAACGTGCCCGGTCCGAACGGCTACACGATCTTCACCGCCGACTACGTCGACACCGTCGAGGGCACCGGCCTCGTCCACCAGGCCCCCTACGGCGAGGACGATATGAACACGCTCAACGCGAAGGGCGTCAAGAGCACCGACGTGCTCGACGAAGGCTGCCGCTTCACCGCGCAGTGCCCCGACTACGAGGGCATGTACGTGTTCGACGCGAACAAGCCGATCCTGCGCGACCTGCGCAACATGTCCGGCCCGCTCGCCGAGATCCCCGAGGAGCGCCGCGCCATCCTCTTCCAGGAGAAGAGCTACGTGCACTCCTACCCGCACTGCTGGCGCTGCGCCACGCCGCTCATCTACAAGCCGGTGAGCTCCTGGTTCGTGTCCGTCACGAAGATCAAGCCGCGTCTGCTCGAACTCAACCAGCAGATCAACTGGATCCCCGGCAACGTGAAGGACGGCCAGTTCGGCAAGTGGCTCGCCAACGCGCGCGACTGGTCGATCTCCCGCAACCGCTTCTGGGGCTCCCCGATCCCGGTGTGGGTGTCCGACGACCCGAAGCACCCGCGCGTCGACGTGTACGGTTCGCTCGAGGAGCTGAAGGCCGACTTCGGCGACTACCCGCGCGACAAGGACGGCAACATCAACATGCACCGTCCGTGGATCGACAACCTGACCCGTCCGAACCCGGACGACCCGACCGGCAAGTCCACGATGCGCCGCATCCCCGACGTGCTCGACTGCTGGTTCGAATCCGGCTCCATGTCGTTCGCGCAGTTCCACTACCCGTTCGAGAACAAGGAGAAGTTCGAGCAGCACTTCCCGGCCGACTACATCGTCGAATACATCGGCCAGACGCGCGGCTGGTTCTACCTGCTGCACGTGATGGCGACCGCCCTGTTCGACCGTCCGGCGTTCAAGAACGTGATCTGCCACGGCATCGTGCTCGGCTCCGACGGCCAGAAGATGTCGAAGCACCTGCGCAACTACCCGGACGTGAACGGCGTGTTCGACAAGTACGGTTCCGACGCGATGCGCTGGTTCCTCATGTCGTCGCCGATCCTGCGCGGCGGCAACCTGATCGTCACCGCCGAAGGCATCCGCGACACGGTCCGCCAGGTCATGCTGCCCGTGTGGAGCTCCTACTACTTCTTCACCCTGTACGCGAACGCCGCCGGCTACGACGCGCGCCAGCTGAAGCCCGAAGAGGTCGCGGGCCTGCCCGAGCTGGACCGCTACCTGCTGGCCCGCACGCGTCGTCTCGTGCTCGCCGCCGAGAAGTCGCTCAACGAGTTCGCGATCTCCGACGCGTGCGACGCCGCGTCCGACTTCATCGACGTGCTCACCAACTGGTACATCCGCAACAGCCGCGACCGCTTCCTCGCCAAGGACGAGAACGCGTTCAACACGCTGTACACGGTGCTCGAGGCGTTCATGCGCGTGCTTGCACCGCTCGCCCCGATGGAGGCCGAGTCCGTGTGGCGCGGCCTGACCGGCGGCGAGTCCGTGCACCTGGCCGACTGGCCGTTCGTCGTGGACGAGAAGACCGGCGAGAGCACCAAGCTGGGCCGCGTGCTCGTCGACGATCCTGCTCTGGTCGCGGCGATGGAGAAGGTGCGTGAGGTCGTCTCCGGCACCCTGTCGCTGCGCAAGGCCGCGAAGATCCGCGTGCGTCAGCCGCTCTCCAAGCTCACCGTGGTCGCCGAGGATGTGGACGCCGTGCGCGCCTACGCCGAGGTGCTCAAGTCCGAGCTCAACGTGAAGGACGTGGAGTTCTGCACGCTGGAGGACGCCGCCTCGCAGGGCCTCAAGATCGTGCACGAGCTGCGCGTCAACGCGCGCGTCGCCGGCAAGCGCCTGCGCAAGGACGTCCAGTTCGCGATCAAGGCGTCCAAGTCCGGCGCCTGGCACGTGGACGCGGCGACCGGCGCTCCGGTCGTCGAGACGCCGTCCGGCGAGATCGCGCTCCAGGACGGCGAGTACGAGCTGATCAACCGCGTGGAGGAGAAGGACGCCGCCGAGGAGGCCGTGTCCGTGTCCGCCGCGCTGCCGACCGGCGGCTTCGTGATCCTCGACACCGCGCTCACCCCCGAGCTGGAGGCCGAAGGCTACGCGCGCGACGCGATTCGCGTCGTGCAGGACGCCCGCAAGTCCGCCGGCTTCGACGTGGCCGACCACATCGCGCTCAAGCTGGTTGTGCCGGCCGACGCCGTCGCCAAGGTCGAGCGGTTCCGCGACCTGATCGCCGCCGAGACCAAGGCCGACACGTTCGACGTGGTCGAAGGTGAGGAGCTCGCTGCCGAAGTCGAGAAGGCGTGAGGCGCTAATTGGCCTAGTTGATATGCCGTTGCGATTGACAGCGATGCGATGGGGGCGTCTGGCTTGCCAGACGCCCCCATCGGTTCTTATGAGTAGGGCGGCAACATTAAACAATCAAAATTAGTGTGGAATTCCAAAGATTATATAGTCTATGATACTTCTATATCATAAATTAATTCGTTCTATCGCTTGATAGATATTGAATCTGTCTTTGGAGCTTTTGGTCGTATGAGTCTATAACTTTGGTTAAAGTGCCATCTTCAGCTGAAATCACTTTAAAATAAAGAAGTTTATCATGAAGTTTAGTAAGCTCTACGGGTTTATCTTTATCGGATATGGCGTTGATATAGCCATGGATTATTGTGCATCCAACCCAACCTTCATAATTCTTCTCTAGATTATTATAACCCCAGCAAAAACAATCATTCAATTCTGGTTTTGCTTTAATTTGTGTTTGCAAGAAAAGCAAGTCAGACTCAAGTGACCTGTATAACACTTCTTGGTAAGAGGAATTGTTGATATTGGCAGAGGAGTCCATGTCGCCATCATATTGTTTAATGTCTCTAAATTCGGTAAGGCTCCATTTTTCGGCCAGATAATCTCGCACATATAAAGCGTTTTCGTGATTGACAGTTTTTGCCATCATGATTATGTGGTATTGAGCCTTCTCTTTATGGGTGCTTGCAGTATCGTCGTGGTGTGGATCGTTGTAGTCGTCTATACGTGAATCGTCGTGGTGATGTGGGTTTCTTATATTCAACAATGAATAGAAGATGTCATTGATGTTCTTTTTGGGTTGGTACCGGTCGAATTCATCTCGTCCATTCCAAACCAAGTCCAAGATTCGCAATATGTCGGCGGATGATATGGTCGAATCCTCTTTCCAATCAATAATGTCGTTATTGATTAGTCTTGCGGTTGGTGACGGATCGATGAACTCTGGGTGGTTGCGATTGCGGCGTTCCGTAGTGATGTTGTCGATAAATGTTCGTTGATATTCATAGATATAATTGTCAAGTATAATTGTCTCGGATTTTTCCTGATCTCGTCCAAGGGCTTTTAAAGAAAGAATCTGTAGGCATTTCCAAACGAGCGCTACCAATACGATAATACAAAGAGTGTAATCTGCTATCCAGAAACGCATGAATATGCTAATTGTTTCATTGGTTGAAGAATGGAATGCTGCTATTGGTAGTATTTCATTATAGGTGAAACTTTTTGACAGTAAATGTGGAATATGTATATTCAACTTATTGTTCATACTGAGTATGAGTAATACTTTACTTAATATAGGGACAAGGATCAGGGATACTAAAAGAAGGCGGTAGCTTGGGGATGTGATTATTCGAAACCACATTGAGTTCTCTACGAGGGTCCTTCTCCTTCCGCTGCCTAAGAACTGGTCGTCGTTCTTGTCGATGGCGGGATTCATAAAACCTATGACAAAAGATAGTACGCTTATTAAGCCGAGGCTCATCGTAAGCGCTGAGCCTGTTCCGTTGGGAGTGGAAAATGAGAATAGAAGAGGTGGCCAAATTGAAAATACTATCACACATACAATCATCCCAGTGTATAGTGGGAGCGTGATAAGCCTTCCTGTGATTAGCAGTTTCAACTTAATCAATTGCTTTATCAGCAATATTGTTATTTTTGTCAGCTTGGTTTTGCTTATTTTCCAATACTCTTCTACTTTGTCTTTGAAGAACTGTTTTACTTTAAGTAAGTTATTCTTATTCATATTTTGAACGTATTAATTGATATTAATCCTCAAATGGTTTGACGGTGGACTCGATGTAGGCGATATCCCGATCGTTCAGCTCATAACGCTCGTAGAGCATGGCGTCGGTCCATTCGTGGCCGTAGTCGTCAAGGTCGGGCACGAAGGCATAGACGTTTCGAGATGAATCTTGTGTGACTTTGCGCAGGGAGATGAGGAATCGTGCGAACCGGGTGCGCAGATAGGAGGCGTACCCGTTCGCTTCCCGTTCGTTGTCGAACCGTCCGGCGACGAGATAGGTCTCGGTGCAGGCGCTGCCGGGGCCGGCCACGATGGGGTTGGAGAGGAACTTGGTCTCCACGCTGCCGCTGGTACCTTGTACACGGGTGACTAGCACCTTCCAGTCGTCGATCCAATCCGCGTTGGTGGTGATCTCCGCGCGGGTGACCCACTCGACGCTCTGCGAGGCGTAGAGCCGTACCGGCTCGAACATGCCGTCGTCGGTGTCGGAACCATGGAAGTTGGTCGGAAGACCGAAGGGCTTACGAGCGGAGACACGTTTGTCGAGGGTGATTTCGTTGTGTCTCATCACCTTGTCGAGGATCGGCACGGCCTCGTTGCGTCGGATGAGCACGTCATACGCGTCGAGGTACCGTTCGACCGGTTTCCCCACGGGTTTGCCGTCCTCCATGGTCTGCACGGCGCATGGACCGTCATGGTCGCGATCCCACAGGAAGTAGGAAATGCCGCCCCTGATCTTGACGGCCGGGAACGGCTCGTAGAGCTTCGGGAAGTCGACGAGCAGCTTCATGTGATGGTCATGGAGCATGCGGGCGCGGTAGCCATCGAGCCCCTTGCCGCCGGAGAACCATCGGGACGGCGTGATCATCGACACGTATTCGGGCTTCAACGCGATCGCCGTCTCGACGAAATCCTGATAGACGGGGCTCGCGGAGGCGCCGTGGCCTCCATCGGTCTTCTGATACGGGGGATTGCCGACGCAGGTCGTCCATTTCATGTTCTTGCCGGTCTTCTTCCAGTAGGCGGATCGGCTGATCCGGTTGATGAATCGTTCGGTCTCGGTCTCCAGCACGCCTTCGAGCTGGTCGGCGTGACGGATGTTGGCTTCGGCCCCGGTGTAGCCGAGGAGCGTGCGGCGGGTGATGGCCTCCGCCATCGGCGTCTTGCAGATGACGAACACGTTGCTCGCCACCACACGGTTCCACGTGTAGCGCTGCTCGTCCAACGGCACGTCGGTGAGCTCGCCGTCGAGCCGTTGCCGGAACAGGCTGTACGCCATGTACAACGGGTACAGGCCGGTCTTCGAATTGATCTCCAATACGCGGCTCGACACGGTGTCGAAGATGCGATGGGTGATTTCGCCCCTGTCCACGAAACGTGGCCCCTTCTCCAAAGGATACGCGAAATCCTCGTCGAAGAAGCACCATCCGCCCAGACAGTCGGACATGTGCATGTTGACGACGCGCCATGGGGTGAGCACGGTCTCCTTGTCCGGGTTCTTGAACATGGAGAACAGGGCCGCGATGCGCTGGACGCGTTCCGTCGGCGGCAGGGTATCCGCGTATTTCGCCTGATTGCGGATATGCCGGCCGGCGGCGACGAACACCTCCTGGTCATAGTATTTCTCGAATCTGCGGAACACGCGTTTGGTGACGCCCTTGGGCATGAACTCCGCCCACGACGTATTGTCCACGAGCTGCACGAACCGGTCAAGGCTGATGTCGTCGTCATAGGGGACGTCCGCCCCGTAGATGAGCAGCGGTATGCGCACCGAGATCTGCGAGAGGATTTTGATCGCGTTGCGGCGCTGCGTCTTCGCCTTGTTCAGCTTGTCGAGCACGGCCTTCTCCTCCGGGGAGAGATTCCTCTTCGGCTTGCGGGAGAGCTTCTCCTGCTGCTCGTACTCCTCCTCCGTCAGTCCCTGTGCGTTGATCTGGATATTGTTGATCTGCTTCTGTTCCTTGTTCTCCCCGACCACTGCCTTGAGCTCGTTGAACTCCTTGATGTCCACATCGTTCAGACGCAGCAGTTCGTTGTTGTATAGGCATGGGTCGTCGAAGCCGTTGCGGACGGCGCGCTCCGCATATGCGCGTTTGAGCTGTTGCAGCAGACGGCTGGTACTGTATTGCTTCATCCTTGAGCCGCTTACGGCAATGACGGGGCAGTAGTTGAGGAATTTGCCGAGAATGGTCTTGTCGCTTTCCCCGGTTCTGCCCGCTTTGGCGGAGACGGAAACCGCGCGGGTGACCATTTTCAGCGTGCGGTCCGGCGCGAAATCGAACACGTAGCAGGTCTCCTTCACTTTCCCGTCCTCGTCACGGTAGGGGGATTGGACACGGAAGATGGTCTGCAGGTAACTGGATGCCGAAGTGCTGTACGCGCCGGCGAGCATGAAACAGCCGGTCCATTCCGGCACGGTCACGCCCGTGGTGAGCTTGCCGCAGGACAAGGTGATGGTGTATCCGTCGCTTCCCGCGGCCGCGATGCGATCCTGTACCGTCTGCAACGCTTCCCCGGACGGGTCATCCGGATCGCCGTCGCCCGCGACGTTGATGATGTCGAACGCGCCGTTGCCGAACACGGGATGCTGCTCCATAAGCCGTTGGAGCGCCAACGCCTCCTTGACTCCGGGGACCAGCCAGAACGTGTGGTGGAACAGGTCGCGGTATTGCGGAGTCGAAAACGGGTACGCGCTGTCGGATGAAGGCGTCGTCATCAGGTTCAGGAAGCTCACGACGTCCTGCTCATGCACGAAATCGCCCACCTTCGCGGTCACCGGCATCGGATCGTGGTCTCGCGCCGCCTCTCCCGTCCACGTGCGGAAGAACTCCCTGAAGTTGAACGCCTTGTCGTCGATGGCGATGTATCGTTCGTTGTGGAGGATATCGGCAAGATCGTAGGTGTAGATACGCAGTTCCGGCAGGTCGTCATAGGGGTTATGGTCGCCGAAGTGCCGTTCGTCCCATTCGGACTTCATCTCCTGTTCCATGACGTAGTCCCACGTGTACACGTCCTCGTCACCGTATTCGGAGATGATGTTGAACGCGGTGCCGGACAGGGCGAGGAACTTCGTGCGGTGCAGGTGCTCCTTGAACACCTGCGAGATGACATCGTCGCCCAGAGCGGTCGTCGTTCCCTCATGCGCCTCGTCGACGATGACCAGATCCCATACGGTGTCGAACACGTCATCGTTCTTGTCGTACTTGCCTCCCACACGTTTGGAGCCGCGCAGATCCTGAATGGACGCGAAGTACACGAATTTCTCGCCGCTATCGAGCAGTGTCCCCAAATCGTAGCCGGTGGCGTGCGAGCCGTACAGGTAGTCGTCATCTGGGCCGAAGATCTTCGTGAAATCCTCGTACCAGCCTTTATCCACCACCGGACGATGCGTCATGATGATCGTGCGTGCGAATCCCGCCCGCCGAATCACCTCCAAAGCGGACAGCGTCTTGCCGAAACGCATCTTCGCGTTCCATAGATAACGATCGGCTTTTCTGAACCTCTTCAGGGTCTCGTTGATTGCGTTCTTCTGCTCCTGACGGAACACAATCGGGGTACGGTCCTCCGCCTTGGCGGCAGTGCCAGCGAGATTGGCGCGGCCTGCCTTGACCGCGGCGATCGCGTCTTTGGCACAGCCGAGGTCAAGGCTGTACCATTCTCTGCCCGTGGTGCCGTTGACCGCTTTGTGATGGTGTCCGGAGTGCTCCAGAACCGCATGCACGTCAAGGTCTCTGAATGCCTTCAGCACGGTGGTCCCGTCCTGAAGACGTCTCGTGGCCACGGCAAGTTCCGTATGCAGCAACTCATAGGAGATGCCGGCCGTGTTCGTGTACTGCCGGATGCGTGCATGGGCTGCATCGTTCAACGGCGCACAGTTCGGTGGCAGCTGGTCGATGGTCCTATCGGTATCGATCGAGGTGTCGCCGATCTTCAACATCCCTTGGTGTGCGTCATCGTCGATGGCGAACACGTAAATCAGCCGATAGCGGGACGTGGAGACGAAACCGCCGTCGGTATTGGTCTGCTGTCGTCCTTCCATGGATCAATTCCTCCCGGTCATCGTCGACTCGAACGTCTCAGGTCGCCTCGCCCGCCAATCGTAGACCTTCGCCTTCACGGGCACACGCATAGTGGCCGGTTCATCCAGTTGCGCATCAAACAATCCAATTGCTGAGTGCGGTTTGGGTACTTCCGTGAATGCATAGGGTACCGTGGAATCCGAGCCGTCCATCTGCCATATGTTCCAAGCGATCACGTTGGCCACTCGGCGCAGTTCCGCGGCGGTCGGACGGCGTCCGAACCGTTCCGCGAACGCATCGCAGTATGTGGCCAGCAGGTTCTCTCTGGCCAGCAGCACGCTGTCCCCCTGATAGTCATAACCGTAGGAACTTTCGAAGGCACGCAATGACCATTTCAGCCATTCGGCGTCATCGGCGGCGTTCTCCGCGACGACGCGCAGCTTGCGGTCGAGCAGTCCTATCCGTTCCCGGACCGGGATAAGCGAGCCCGTAACGGCATCATACCGACTTGTCAGGTAGGGGGCTTCCCCGCACGTGACCTCAAGCACGCGCTCATCCACGTAACCGGTCCAGGTCCTGCCGTCATTGAACACCACACGGCGGCGGGTGGGAATCCAAGTCTGTCCACGGGGAATATTGAACACAAAAGGTCTTCCGAACCAAGCGTCATCCACCGCATTGTTCTGCACGTTGCACACCCATGCCGGCGTGAACACCTCGGCGTTGACCCTAGTGCGCCGAAGCTGTTCCTCGACAGGCTTCGCGGCGCGAGGCATGACGACCGCGGCGCTGCCCGCCGTAACGGAATCACGTGTCATCATGTCGTAGGCGGCGTATCCGTCACCCAATGATCGGTATCCATCGGTGCACCATCGGATGGTGTCTCCCGTGGTCTTGTCTGTCAGCAACATGTCGAGGAGCCGGGCGTCCAGCTCGTACTCGTTCACATCAAGTTTGTCAATGATGCGCAAGTTCCGCTCCTCGTCCTATGGTTCCATGCCTATCAAATATAACAATTCACTGGTCCAGAGTGTCCAATTGGACACCAGCTTGTCATTGGCCGTATTCGTGTGATGCGACGTTGCTCCACGGGATTCTCCGTGGCGTGTGCTTGCGGCGAGCCCCACGATATTGACGTGTTCATGGATGTGGTGCCTGTCCATGACGGTTGACAGCGTGGCGGAACACCGCATAGGTGGCTGACAAGGTACGGTCGGGGCCGGGGCTCCAGTCTCCCCCTGATGAAGATGATGGGATACGCGCCCTCATATCGTGGCCATCTTCACATTGCGTCTTTACAGTGCAGGTAAGGGACTGTGGCGTTTTTCAGAATGCGACGTCGTTCGGGTCGTTCACTCAGGTCGTTCGACCAGCCCCACCCATTTGATGCGAGTCGGCCAACTCGCATCGGTAGAATCCGAGCCGGCCGAACCGACGTCCGGCGAACCACGTAGCCGTCGCATCCACTACCGCAGCTACCGCAGCTACCGCAGCTACCGCACGGCGGCCCCGACTCAGCGTAGCTGGCCGATGCGGGTGGCCAGCGTGCGCATCGTCCTCAGGCTCGCCTCGTAGCGGGCGGCCGCCACGATGAGGATCACACCGCCGATGAGCAGCCACACCCACCAGAACTGTCGCGAGAACACGGCCAGCCACGGCCACAACACGGTGACCAGATGCACCACAAGCACCACCGTGCCGTAGATGAGCGGAGCCTGAAGCCCTCGAATCGCGCCCCACAACAATACGGCCAACGCGAGTCCGAACAAGATGAGCGCCCGCGGGAACGACAGCGGGGAAGTCCAGCTCACCAGCAATGACGGCGCCATCAGCAGGGTGAGTCCCGGCCATAGAGCCGTCCAACTGCGCACGTGCGGCCACGCCATCATCCATCGGACGCCGGCGGCCAACGTCACCACGCCGACCGCGCCGCAGATGAGATCGGCCGGCGCATACGGCCGCGGCGAAATCAGCGTATCGAAGAACAGGAACACGGTCGCCAACACGGTGAACGACGTGACGATCACGCCGACGAAATCCACGCCCCGCGCCTTCGTCACCATCACGCCCTGCGGCTGCGACATCGTCGGTTGCGCGATCGACGGTTGCGTCATCAGCGGATGCTGCATCGGGTTCGGTGCCGACGGATACGGCGTCGTCGGATACGGCGAATTCGCGTACGCAGGCGGGTACGGCGACGGCGGACACTGTGCCGCCGGATATTGCGCCGCCGGAGATGGGTCCGGATACAACGCCGGTCGGGGCGCCGCCGCCTGCTGCGGTACCGGTTGCTGCGGTACCGGTTGCTGCGGTACCGGCTGTGGTGTCACGGCGTATGGCCCTTCCGGATACGGTCCCATCAGAGGCGGAGTCATCGTATACGGTCCCGTCGGACGCGCCGTGGTCTCGCGCCGCACCCGTTCGGGCTTGCGCGTCGGCACGGTCGCACGCATCCACGCGAAGGTCGTCGCGGCGAGCAGACCCACGAACGCGGCCATCGATGTCACGAGCGGCGGAATCCCCTCACGTCCGAATTCGCCGCACACCATGATGAGCAGCACCGTCGAACCGTTCAACGCCGCCGCCACCCGTTCCGCTGTGCTCACCGCGAAGCGCCGCGCTCCCGCTTCGGCCGCGTTCGACGGGACAGCGTTCGTCGGGACGGTATTTGTCGGGACCGTTTCCGTCGGGACGGCGTTTGTCGGGACGGTATTCGTCGGGACCGTTTCCGTCGTAACCGCGCGTGTCGGCAGCGCGCATGCGGCGATCGCCGCAGCGGTGGCCACGAGGATCGCCGGCAGATACGCCCACATGCGTCGGGTCTCCAAGTCCATCGACGTCGGCAGCATACGCAGAATCAGCGTGGTCGAGACCGCCAGCACCCAGATGATCGCGCTGACCGGCACGAACCGCAGTCCGGTCGGCAGCGGCCGTCCGGTGCGCGTCATCGTGCGCACGTAGGTGACGGTGATCACACCCACCCACGCGACGACCACGACGGGCAGCAGCGCCGCCGACGCCCACAGGTCATGCCCGTAGTCGACGGTCGTCACGAACGCGACCGACGCGAGGACGAGCGCCACCGTGGCGACGACGAGCGCGGCGATGCGTTCGAAGTCCGGTGCGCGGCGGCGCGCGTCTGTGGACGACAGCGCCGCGAGCAGGATCGCCGTGACGCCCGCGAGCGCACTCTCGATGGTGAAACGTTGCGCATGGTCCGGAATCGGCAGCGCGGTCGCCATCAGCATGACGGCGACCGGCATCGCGAACACGGCGTACAACGAGTACGCGCGCAACGGCGGCAATCCGCAGGGCAACGGGATACGCCGCAGTCCGAGACCCACGCCCGCGACGGTGAATAGCAGCGCGCCGGCGGCGAGCGACGCGAGTTCGCCGGAGACGCGCGGTCCGCCGATCGTGGAGATGAGGATCGCGCCGATGGCGAGCGCGATGAGTCCCGCCCACGCGAGTCCCTCCGCGGTGACGCGCAGCCGCGGCGTGAGCGCGACGGCCACGCCGACCGCGATCGCGCCGACGACGAGCACGCAGGCGGCACGGCCCACGTCGCCGAGCAGCCCGTATGCGAACCATGCGAACGCGAACACGGCGATGACGACGAGTGCGACGCCGAGCACGAGCAGCAGCGTCTGGATGGTGGACCGGCGCGGAGGTTGCGCGGTCGCGTCCGGTCGAGCGGATGGTTGCGGTTGTGCTGGTTGCGGTTGTGCTGGTGCCGGTGGCGTCGGTGATTGGGGGAATCCCGGTGCCGCCTGTGGTTGCTGTGACTGCTGTGGTTGCGGCGCCGCCGGCGATTGCGGGAATCGCGCCGGTGCTGGTGATTGCGCGGATGGCGGCGCTTGTGCTGGTTGTGCTGGTTGCGCCTGTTGCGGTGATTGCTGTTGCGTCATTGCTCGTCCCCTTCGTATGTCCCCTTCCATTCTCCCACGTGGCTGACGAAATTCCAAGAATCGTCAGCCACGTGATAGCGATTGCGGTCACTATCCGATGTTCCATCCAGTTGCGATTGCGGCCGCGTTTCCGTGGAGCGGCCGCCCGTAGGTCGTCTCGGCGCAATTTTTCCCGGGAATATGTGGCTCCGTCCGGGAATAGTTGTGCTGAGCTGGCGTCAGCGCAACTATTCCCGGATGGTGCGGTGATTTTCCGGGATTTCTTGTGCTGAGACGGCGTCAGTGCAATGGTTCCCGGATGGGTGGGGTGATTCCCGGGAATAGTCGCGCTGGATGGCGGCGAGGTATGAAGCCCCGGGTGCGTCGGTTGGCTGGGTGCCGTCGGTTGGCTGGGTGCTGTCGGTCGGCTGGTGCGCAATCGGCGACCTGGGGTGCCGTTGGTCGGCTGATGTGCCGTCGGCGACCTGGTGTTGTCGGTTGAGTTGAATATCTTGGAGCCTATGACTTCCAATACCCTTCGTATGTCCACCCTGTTCCTGCGCACGCTGCGTGAGGACCCCGCCGACGCCGACGTCGATTCGGCGAAGCTGCTGCAGCGCGCCGGCTACATCCGCAAGGCCGCGCCCGGCATCTGGACCTGGCTGCCGCTGGGCCTCAAGGTCCTCAACAAGATCGAGGAGATCATCCGCGAGGAGATGGCCGGCATCGGCGCCCAGGAGGTGCACTTCCCGGCCCTGCTGCCGCGCGAACCGTACGAGGCCACCCACCGCTGGGAGGAGTACGGCGACAACATCTTCCGTCTCAAGGACCGCCACAAGGCCGACTACCTGCTCGCCCCCACCCATGAGGAGATGTTCACCCTCCTCGTCAAGGACATGTACTCGTCCTACAAGGATCTGCCGGTCGTCCTCTACCAGATCCAGACCAAGTACCGCGACGAGTTCCGTCCGCGCGCCGGCCTGATCCGCGGCCGCGAGTTCGTCATGAAGGACGCCTACTCGTTCAACATCGACGAGGAGGGCCTGAAGAAGGCGTACTACGACGAGCGCGGCGCCTACGAGCGCGTCTTCCAGCGTCTCGACCTCAAGTACGTGCCGGTGTTCGCGATGTCCGGCCCGATGGGCGGCTCCGCGTCCGAGGAGTTCCTCGCGCCGATGCCGATCGGCGAGGACACGTTCGCGCTCGCCCCGTCCGGCAAGGCGTGGAACGTGGAGGCGCTGCACACGCCCGAACTGCCCGAGATCGACTGCTCCGCCACCCCGGCCGCGCACAAGGAGGCCACGCCGGACGCGAAGACCATCGACAAGATGATCGAACGCGCCAACGCCGACCATCCGCGCACGGACGGCCGCGAATGGGCCGCCTCCGACATCCTCAAGAACGTGGCGATCACCATCAAGCACCCCGAGGACGAGGACCACGACGAGCCGTGGCGCGAGGTCGTCGTCGTCGGCGTGCCCGGCGACCGCACGGTCGACATGAAGCGTCTCGAAGCGCAGTTCGCGCCCGCCGAGATCGAAGAGGCCACCGAGGACGACCTCAAGAAGCACCCGGAGCTGGTGCTCGGCTACATCGGACCGATGGTGCTCGGCCCGCAGGCCGAGAAGGCCGGCGTCGAGAACCCGTGCCGCTACTTCGTGGACGCCCACGTGGTCAAGGGCTCCGCCTGGTACACGGGCGCCGACGAGAACGAGGTCGACTACTACGATCTCGTCTACGGCCGCGACTTCGAGGCCGACGGCACCGTCGAGGCCGTCGAGGTGCGCCACGGCGACATGAGCCCGGACGGCTCCGGCCCGTTGAGCTTCGAACGCGGCGTCGAGATCGGCCAGGTCTTCCAGCTCGGTCTCAAGTATTCGAAGGCGCTGGGCCTCAAGGTCCTCGACCAGAACGGCAAGGCCGTCCCCGTGTGGATGGGCTGCTACGGCATCGGCGTCTCCCGCGTGCTCGCCTGCATCGCCGAGACCCATCACGACGAGCGCGGCCTCGCCTGGCCGAAGGTCTGCGCCCCCGCCCAGGTGCACGTGGTCGCCACCGGCAAGAACGCCGAGGCGTTCGACGGCGCCGAGAGGCTGGTCGAAGAGCTCGAGGCGAACGGCGTCGAGGTCATCTACGACGACCGCAAGAAGGTCTCCCCGGGCGTCAAGTTCAAGGACGCCGAGCTGATCGGCGTGCCCGTCATCGCCGTGGTCGGCCGCGACTTCGTCAACGACGGCACCATCGAGATCCGCGACCGCGACGGCGGGAACAAGGTGGTCGTGCCGGCCGCCGACGCCGTCAAGGAGCTGCTCGAGCGCCTGTGAGCCGTGACCGTCGCGCCCGCGATGCCGCCGCGACGTCACCATGACGCCACCATGACATCACTGTGACATCACCAAGTGCCGTGCGCCCCGTCTCCCGCGGGCCACGGCACTTGTGGTAACGGCGGCGACGGCACCTATGATGAGGAAGACGGATAAGGAGACAACCACTATGACGAACACCCCCGGAACCCCGGCCACCGGCACCCCCAAGACCTTCCACACGCCCCTCGTCACCCTCAACGACGGGCATCTCATCCCGCAGATCGGCCTCGGCGTCCTGCGCATCGACGACGAAGGCGTCGTGCCCGTCGTCGAAAGCGCGCTCGAAGCCGGCTACCGCCACATCGACGGCGCCGCCGGCTACAACAACGAGGCGGGCGTGGGCCGCGCGCTCGCCGCCACCGGCTACAACACGGGCGAGCAGCGCAAGAGCCTGTGGCTCACCACCAAGCTGCGCGACTCCCAGCAGGGCTACGATTCCGCGCTCAAGGCGTTTGACGACTCCCTCGCCAAACTCCAGGTCGACTACGTCGACATGTACATGATTCACTGGCCCACGCCGTTCGACTGGCGTAGCGGCGAGACGTGGAAGGCGTTCACGAAGCTGCGCGATGAGGGCCGCGTCAAGACGCTCGGCGTGTGCAACTTCCTGCCCGAGCATCTGGAGAAGCTGCATGAGGAGACCGGCGAATGGCCGGCCATCGACCAGATCGAACTGCACCCCACGTGGCAGCAGCGCGAGGTCGTCGCCTTCTGCAAGGCGCACGGCATCGCCGTCGAAGCGTACTCGCCGATGGCCCGCGGCGCCGACCTCAACGCCGGCGACGGCACGATCGAGCGCATCGCCGAGGCGCACGGCGTCACGCCCGCCCAGGTGATCCTGCGCTGGCACATCGAGAACGGCACGATCATCATCCCCAAGTCCGTACACGCGGACCGCCAGCGTCAGAACCTCGACCTGTTCGGCTTCGTGCTCGAACCGGCCGAACACGCCGCGATCGACGCGCTCGACGGCCCCACCCGCGCCGGCCACGACCCCCTCACCTTCACCTACGCGTGAGTCGCCGTCATCATCCCGCGCGGTTCCGTCGCCGCCGCTTCAGCGCGGAGCGGCTGGTCGAGCGCGTGCTGATCCTCGTCATCCTCGCCGCGCTCGTCGGCGCGGCGGTCGGCCTCGGCCTGCCGGAGATCAGCCCGACCGTCGCGAGCATCACCGGCGAGCGGGCGGCGACCGGACAGGCTGCCGACGTGCTCGCCACGCTCGCCGTCGACGACGATCCGAACGCGTCCGGCTACAGCCGTGACGCGTTCGGCTACCGCGAGACCGACGATGACGGGAACGGCTGCGACATCCGCGAAGACGTCCTCGCCCGCGACTTGAAGGACGTCACGTTCAAGGGCGCGACCGGCCGGTACGCGTGCACGGTCGCGTCCGGCACGCTCGACGACCCGTACACCGGCAAGACGATACGGTTCACGCGCGGCGCGACGACGTCCGCCGCCGTGCAGATCGACCATGTGGTCGCGTTGGAGAACGCGTGGCAGTCGGGCGCGCGCGAGTGGGACACGGCGAAACGGTACCGCTACGGCAACGATCCGTACAATCTGCTCGCGGTCGACGGCCCCGCCAATCAGGAGAAGGGGTCCGCGTCCGCCGCGTACTGGCTGCCGACGAACGGCGCCTACCGCTGCGACTACGTGGCACGGCAGATCGGCGTCAAATCGAAATACGGCCTGACGGTCACGTCCGCCGAAAAGGACGCGATGCTCGCCGTCCTCCACACATGCCCCGGCCAGGCCGTCCCCGCCGACCAGTGAGACGGACTTGAGACGGACTCCGGCATGACTCCGGCCGGCGGGTTGCGCCGCGCAACATGGGTGCGCTATACCGGTGTGCGGTGATCATGCGGTAATCGCGAGGGAGAGTGCGGCAAGTGCAGGATACCGGTATTGCGGATGACGGAGCGCGCGAGACGCGGGATACGCGCGGTGAAACGGCGCGCAAGGCGCTGAACGACGATCGCGTCGTGGACGGCGCGGCGGCGACGAACGATCCGACCGTCGCGAACGCGCGACGGCAAGGGCGAGGCTACGGGCGCGGGCACGCGGTGCGCGTCGCGCCCGGCACCTCCGCCGGCAAGGGCTACGGACGCCGGCACAGCGTCGACAAGCACCGCGACTACGTGAAGGCCGGTGGGCCGGAACGCGTCGAATCGGAGTTGGAGAAGGAACGCCAGCGGGCCCGGCATGAGGCGGGCGCCTCCCACCACGGCCATTCGCTCGCGAGCATCCTCGGACCCGCGTTCGTGGCGGCCGTCGCCTACGTGGATCCGGGCAACGTGGCCGCGAACGTGACCTCCGGCGCACGCTACGGGTACATGCTCATGTGGGTGCTGGTCGTCGCGAACGCGATGAGCGTGCTCATCCAATACCAGTCCGCGAAGCTCGGCATCGTGACCGGGCGCTCGCTGCCCGAACTGCTCGGCTCGCGCATGAGCGACGCCGGGCGCTTCATGTTCTTCATGCAGGCGGAGGTGATCGCCATCGCCACCGACTTGGCGGAGCTCATCGGCGGGGCGATCGCGTTGAACCTGCTGTTCGGCCTGCCGCTGTTCGCGGGAGGCGTGGTGATCGGCATCGTCTCCACCGTGCTGCTCATGTTCGAGGGCGGGCGCACGCACCGCCTGTTCGAGAAGATGGTGATCGCGCTGCTGCTGGTCATCACGTTCGGGTTCATCGCGGGCCTGCTCATCGCGCCTCCCGCGCCGGCCGACGTGCTCGGCGGCCTGATCCCGCGGTTCTCGAACCGTGATTCCGTGCTGATGGCCGCCTCGATGCTCGGCGCGACCGTCATGCCGCACGCTATCTACCTGCATTCGACGCTGGTCAACGACCATTACGCGGGCGGCGAGGAACGGCCGACCACGCGCGAACTGCTGCACGGCTCGAAGATCGACGTGTTCTGGGCGCTCGTGCTCGCCGGCACCGTGAACCTCGCGCTGCTGATCCTCGCCGCGAACTCGCTGTACGGCATGAAGGGCACCGATTCGATCAGCGGCGCGCAGCACGCGATCGTCAGCGTGCTCGGCCCGGTGATCGGCACGATCTTCTCGATCGGCCTGCTCGCCTCGTCGCTGAGCTCCACGTCGGTCGGCACCTACGCCGGCTCGGAGATCATGCACGGGCTGCTGCGCATCAAGGCGCCGATGTGGGCGTGCCGCATCGTCACGCTCGTGCCGGGGCTGATCGTGCTGTGGTTCGCGCCGAACCCCACCGAGGCGCTGGTCATCGGCCAGGTGATTCTCTCGATCGGCATCCCGTTCGCGATCATCCCGCTCCTGCGCTACACGCACGACAAGAAGCTCATGGGCAAGTACGTGGACGGCCCGATCAAGCACGCGGTGTTCATCGCCGTGGCCGCGCTGATCGTCGCGCTCAACGTGCTGCTCATCGTGCTCACGCTGCTGGGCGTGGCGTAGCGGTGCGGTGCGGTTTTGCCCCTCAATGCTCAATCATTCGGAATCTCCGTCGAGGGGCAAGGGACGGGGCAAGATCTGTGCCCCTCGGCATGGAATGGATGATTATCCGCGTGAAGGGACAAGAAAGTTCGCCCCTCGACGCGCAATCAGGCACATTCCGCGCCGAGGGGCACGGATTCCGTGCGGTCGGCGGGATCACTTTTTCAAAAACCGCCATTTTCCAACGATTCTCTGCTCTCCTTCACAGGCCATGATGCTCGGACTTGTCCCTAGATGCCGAATCATTCGTAATCTTCATTGAGGGGCAAGATTTCTTGTCCCTCGACACGAATTTCTCTGATATCTGTGCCGAGGGACAAGCTCACTCACCTCACTCGCCTCAGCACTTCACCCTCACCCCGCACCAGTACTCACCCCCGCACCAGCGCCTCACCGCAGCGGCCGCTCCACCGGGTGGAACGTGAACTCGGCTCCGCGCAGCATCAGCGATCGCGCCACGCCGAACGCGTGCTCCGCCCTCGCGTCGGCGTTGGCCATCGTCGCGCCCGTGGCGACACGGATGATCCACCCGTGGCCGAGCAGCCGGTCGCGTTTTTCGGTGTCCCGTCGCCATTGGTTCTTGTCGGTGCGATGCTGGTCGCCGTCGTATTCGACCGCCACGAGCTGCTCCGGCCATGCCATGTCGAGCGTCATCGGCGCGCCGCTGGCGAACGTCATGCCCGGTACCGTGTATCCGGGCACCGGGCAGGGGATGCCGTGCCGTATCAGGGCAAGGCGGTTGCGGGTCTCCATCGGCGAATCCACGCCTGCCATGATGTGGCCGCAGGCCGCGACGCATGCGCGTTTGCCGCGAAACGCGGGCAATCCCGCGGCGAATGCGGCAAGGCCGTCGCGTATCTGTGTCGCGGTGCGCCCATGACTCGATGGGGATCGGCGTGCGATCGCGGTGACGATCGCGTCGCCGAGCGCGATCAGCTCCTCGAACGGCACGTGTGGTGCGAGTTGCGCCCATGTGTGCATCAGGTCCAGTGCATAGACGTGCCGGTTGATGCGCACCGGTTCGGTGTCGGCGAGCGCCCGCCAGACGTGTGGCTGCGTCGGGATGCCGCGTCTGCGCGTGCGGCGTCGTTTGGTGCTGGACACGGTGTGGAGCAACGACGTGTCGAGGTCGCATGTGGCGGGAAGCGGCACGGATTGGAGCATGAGCGAGGTGGTCATGCCGAACATGAGCCGGCGGCCTGCCGCCGTCGCCGCTTCGGTGCATCGTCGGATGGTGTCGCGTCGGCGTTGCACGAGATCGTCCGTCATGCTCGCCGCCGCGTTCGCCATGATGATGTGATCCGGTCCATTGTCCATGAATCGACGGTAACGATGAGGGGAAGTGCGGCGCAAGCGTGCACGGCGATGTGGTCGGCGCTCTCGTGAATCTTCACATGTTGCGATTCGCATGTGGCGGGAGACTCGCCCTGATGTGGCGGCGTAACGTCCCGGACGGGCGCGGGCGTCACGCCGCACGCCGAATGTGGCCGATTTGGGCGGCAATCGGACGAAACGGGTGATTTGCCGGCGCACGCCGATTACCATGGGGCAGGGTAACGGGGCGCGCCCGCGCGTGTCCGTCCTGCGGCGTGCGCCGCGCGACGCCCCGAGGATGTCCGGATATTCGAATGAAGGATGCAGAACAATGCCGAAGATGTTTGGAACCGATGGTGTCCGCGGATTGGCGAACCGTGATCTGACCGCGCGTCTCGCGCTCGACCTGGGCGACGCCGCCGTGCGCGTGCTGGGCAAGGCGGGCCAGAAGGACGAGAACCAGCCGGAGGGACGCCGCCGCGCGCTCGTCGGCCGCGACACGCGCGTGTCCGGCGACTTCCTCGCCTCCGCGCTGTCCGCCGGCATGGCGGCCGGCGGCTTCGACGTGATCGACGCCGGCATCATCCCGACGCCGGGCGTCGCGTTCCTCACCTCCGTGCTCAACGTGGAGATGGGCGCCGTGATCTCCGCCTCCCACAACCCGATGCCCGACAACGGCATCAAGTTCTTCGCGCGCGGCGGCTTCAAGCTGCCCGACGCGAAGGAGGACGAGATCGAGGCGGTGCTCGGCCAGGACTGGGATCGCCCGACCGGCGCCGGCGTGGGCCGCGTCAGCCACGACACGGTGACCGCCACCAACCTGTACATCGACCATCTGGTCTCGTCGATCGCCCCGCTCAACCCGGACAAGACGCAGCCGAAGCCGCTGCGCGGTCTCAAGATCGTGGCGGACTGCGCGAACGGCGCCACCTCCGTCGTCGCCCCCGAGGCGCTGCGCCGCGCCGGCGCCGACGTGATCGTCATCAACGCCTCCCCGGACGGCTACAACATCAACAAGCACGCCGGCTCCACCCACCCGGAGCAGCTGCAGGCCATGGTCAAGGCCACCGACGCGGTCATGGGCGTCGCGTTCGACGGCGACGCCGACCGCTGCCTCGCCGTGGACGAGGACGGCAACATGGTCAACGGCGACCAGATCATGGGCATCCTCGCGCGCGCCAAGAAGGAGGCGGGCAAGCTCGCCGACAACACGCTCGTCGTCACCGTGATGAGCAACCTCGGCCTCAAGCTCGCCCTCAAGGACATGGGCATCAAGACCGTGCAGACCGCCGTCGGCGACCGCTACGTGCTCGAGGAGATGCTGCGCGGCGGCTACACGCTGGGCGGCGAACAGTCCGGCCACGTCATCAACCGCGAGTTCGCCACCACCGGCGACGGCACGCTGACCGCCCTCACCCTGTGCAACGAGGTCGTCCGCTCCGGCAAGAGCCTCAAGGAGCTCGCCGCCGACTTCCCGCAGCTGCCGCAGACGCTCGTCAACGTGCCGAACGTCGACAAGATGGCCGCCACCACCAATGCCAAGGTGCAGGCCGCCGTCGAACGCGAGGAGAAGCTGCTCGGCGAGACCGGCCGCGTGCTGCTGCGCCCCTCCGGCACCGAGCCGCTCGTGCGCGTCATGGCCGAGGCGGCCACGCAGGAGCAGGCCGACGAGGTGTGCGAGCGCCTCGCCAAGGTCGTCGCCGACGAACTCGCCCTGTAGTCATCCGATAATCATGCCGCGCTGTCCCCTGGCTCCCGCTGGCGGGAGCTGGCAGCCGTAGGCTGACTGAGGGTGGTCCGAGGCAGGAGACCGAACCACCCTCAGTCTTACTTCGTTCGACAGCTCCCGCCAGCGGGAGCGGCAAAGGACAGATAAATGTTCGGCAAGAACACGAAGGTCGACCTCGCGCTCAACCGCGACGTCGAGAAACTCATCAGATCCGGCGGCAAGGAGGGCATCCTGCCGATCGTCGAAGCCGGCGAGCCGGTGCTGCGCGTCCAATGCGCCGCCTACACGGGCCAGCTGTCCAAGCGCACGCTCGCCAAGCTCATCGACGTGATGCGCACGACGATGCTCGACGCGCCCGGCGTGGGCCTCGCCGGCCCGCAGATCGGGCTCGGCCTCGCGCTCGCCGTCGTCGAGGACCATGTGCGCGACGACGAGGACGATCCGCGCGAGATCGCCGAATTCCCGTTCCACGTGATCATCAACCCGAAGTACACGCCGGCGGGGGAGAAGACCGCCAGCTTCTACGAGGGCTGCCTGAGCTTCGAAGGCTACCAGGCGGTGCGCCGCCGCTGGCTCGACATCGACGCCGAATGGGACGACGAGGACGGCGCCCACCACAAGGAGCGGCTGCACGGCTGGCCGGCGCGCATCTTCCAGCACGAGACCGACCATCTGAGCGGCGAGCTCTACATCGACCGGGCGGAGATCCGGTCCCTCACCACCACGGAGAACCTCGAGGACTTCTGGTGCGAGGACCCGGTGCCGACCGCGGCCGCCGAGGAGCTCGGCTTCGAGCTGTGACCTATGGGCCGGCCGTTATGGCCGGCCCATGGCCGCGGGTCCGGGCGGTCAGCCCGTGCACTGCTTGTTGTGCATGCGCTCGGCCGCCTGGTCGCTCGCATCCGACATCGTGTACTCCGGGAAGTCCTGCGTGTTGCGCTGCAGGTTCTCCCGGTTCCCGCCGAGATACTTGAGCGCGTAGCTGTTCGCCAGCGCCTCGCCGTTCACGCCGACCGGCGGGCGGGTCGTGCCGCACTGCTGGTAGACGAGCGCATGGCCCATCTCATGCTTGATCACGTCCGCGTAGTACGGGGTCGTGATGTTGGACGCGTAGCCCGCATGCGCCTGGTTCACGTAGATCACGCGCGGATTCGCCGCGCAGAACGCGGCCATCGTGTATTCGTCGCTGCCGGTACGCGAGCAATACTGGTAGATCTGCTGGAAATCGTAGTTGGCGGACAGTCCGGCCGCCTTGACGATGCTCTCTCCCACGCCCAGATACGTGCCGTCGGCGCCGGCCGTGACCGGCACCGCGCGGATCGCGTTCTCCACGTCGGCGATCGTCTGCTCCGGCGGTGCGCCGCCGTCGGACTCGTAGACGGAGCCGTCGGAACGTTTGATGCGGATCGTGATGCCGAAGTCCTCATGCGCGTTGAGCTTGCGTTCCAGCTCCTTCACCTCGCCCGACTTCGTCTCGTAGATGTCGTCGAGCTCGTCCACGCTCGTGGTGATTTCGCAGCCGAACCGCAGCGCCGACTTGCGGTCCGTGAGGATGATCATGAAATCGTGGACGTAGTCGGCGGACTCCTGCGTGGCGGGCAGGTTCAGATCGTTGAAGATCGTGCCTGCCTCGATCTTCTGCTCGTACTTGTCGTACGTGTCGTTCACGAGCTGCGTGTACGAAGCGTACTGCTCCGAAGCGGAGCAGGGGACGATGTCCGTGCCGTCGTCCGGCAGACCGCCGTCGTCGCTGCCGCCGCCCGTCGAACCTCCCGACCCGCCGGAACCCGAACCGGAGTCCCCCGAACTCCCGTAGCCGTTCTCGACGGCGCTCGTCAGATCGTGTCTGACAGCGTTCACCTTCCACGCGATGCCGGCGAACACGAGACCGATCGCGAGGATCACCACCACGACCACGGAGATCGCGACCACGGCGACCGTCGTGCCGTTGCTTTTGCGCGGGGGGCGGCGCGGCGGCATCGGACCGCCCCCATACGGATACTGCGGTCCGCCCGGATACCCCGGGCCGCCGGAATACTGCGGATACCGTCCGCCCGGATATTGCGGGTATTGCGGTGACGGATACTGTGGCGGCGGATATGGCTGGCTCATGTCGGTCCCCTTCTTGCCGTGTCCTCGTTGAACGATGCGGCTCCCTTAAGCATACCGCCGTATCCGCGCAAACGCCATCGCGGTCTGCGGGAGCAGGTGCCTCGGAGCGATTCCGTGGGGGAACGGGACGGGCCGGGCGGCGGATGCGCGCGCGACGGACTCCCGTGTGGTCTATAGTGGGACGCGGTGATCGACCCGTACGGGCGGTCAACCGACGATTCATCACGATTCACGCGCGTGGATTCGCGGGGCGCAAGCATGCCCGCGAACGCGTGCGCCACGACAAGGGAGCATTGCATGTCCCAGCATGACGGTGTGCACGGCGAAGCCGGCGCAACCAGCGACAAGGCGGAGAAAGACGTCACGGCGAATGGCGACACGACCGGCGCGGCCAGCACCGACGCGAGCCTCGAAGGCCGCGCGAAATCATCGAAACGACGGGGAGGCGGCAAGTCGAAGGCGTGGCTGTGGTCGCTAATCGCCGTCATCGTCGTCGCGGCGCTCGTCGTCGGCGTCAACGCGTTCTTCACGAACAAGCAGGACGGCGCGAACGGCGCGGGCGGCGCGAAGACGGCGGACACCGTCGCCATCGGCTTGAAGCTCGCCCCCGTGAACCTCGACATCCGCCACCAGTCCGGCTCCGCGCTCGAACAGATCCTCATCGGCAACGTGTACGAAAGCCTCGTCTCCCGCGGCTCCGACAACAAGGTGCATCCGGGCCTCGCGAAAAGCTGGGACGTGTCCAAGGACGGGCTCACCTACACGTTCCACCTCAACGACCACATGAACTTCTCCAACGGCGACACGCTCGACGCCGAGGACGTGGCCTGGTCCATCAACGAACTCAAGGCGAGGAAGTACTACAACTACGATCAGGTCGCCAACCTCGACAAGGCCGAGGCCGTCGACGCGCGCACGGTGAAGCTCACGCTCTCCGCGCCCGACTCGAACATGCTGTGGTATCTGACCGGCCGCCCCGGCCTCGTCTACGACAAGGACGCGACCTGGGACGAGAAGACCGGCGCGCTCGGCTCCGGACCGTACACGGTCGAATCCTTCGACCCGAGCGACAAGATCGTGTTCAAGGCCAACCCGAAGTACTGGGGAAGCGCGCACAAGGCGAAGACCGAGAACGTCATCATCCGGTTCCTTCCCGACGACAACGCCGGCATCAACGCGTTGAAGAGCGGCGACGTGCAGGTGCTCTCGCCGATCACCGCCACCCTCGCCGGACTGTTCCGCGACAACCCCGACTACGTGGTCAAGGCCGGTGACGGCTCCGACAAGTTCGTGCTCGCGTTCAACATGACCGACGCCAAACTCAAGGACAAGCGCGTGCGCCAGGCCATCCGATACGCCATCGACCACAAGCAGCTCATCGCCTCGCGCGGCGGCGTCGACGCGAAGCTCGGCGGCCCGATCCCCAAGGTCGACCCCGGCTACGAGGACCTGACCGGCGTCTACCCGCACGACGCGGCCAAGGCCAAGCGGCTCATGAAGGAGGCCGGCTACAGCGAGTCGAAGCCGCTGCAGCTGACCCTCACCTACGCGAACGTGTACGGCACCGAGCTCGGCGACCAGCTGAAAAGCCAGTTGAAGCCCATCGGCATCGACCTGAAGATCGACTACGTCGAATTCTCCACCTGGCTGCAGGACGTGCACACCAACGGCGACTACGAGCTCTCCCTCGTCGACCACGCCGAAAGCCACGACTTCTACAAGTGGGCCACGCCCAGCTACTACTACCACTACGACAACACGCAGGTGCAGGACCTGTACGCGAAGGCGCTCGCCGCCACCACCGACGAGCAGGCCTCGAACTACCTTGCGAAGGCCGCGAAGATCGTCTCCGAGGACGCGCCCGACGACTGGCTGTTCTCCTGGCGCGTCACCATCGCCTACGCGAAGGGCGTCCACGGCTTCCCGCAGAACCTCAGCCAGACCGTGCTGCCCCTGTGGCGGATCACCTACGAGAAGTGAGTCATCGATGCGATTCGTGATACGACGGCTGCTGCTGTTCGCCGCGGCGCTGTTCGGCATCTCCGTTCTCGTGTTCGCCGCGTTGCGCATCCTGCCCGGCGACGTGGCCGTCGTCATGGCCGGCACCAACGCGACCGCCTCGCGCGTCGCCGAACTGCGCGCCGAATTCGGCCTCGACCGCCCGTACCCCGTCCAATACCTCGACTGGGCGGGCGGACTCCTGCACGGCGACCTCGGCATGTCCGCGCTGACCGGCCGCGCGGTCGCCGCGCAGGTCGGCCGGCGCGCCGCGATCACGTTCCCGCTCATCGTCATGAGCCTCATCGTCGCGCTCGCCGTCGGACTGCCGCTCGGCTGCGCCGCCGTCATCACCAGAAACCAGCGCCTGCGCGGATTCTTCCACGTGCTCGCCATCGCGGGCGGCGCCGTGCCCGCCCTGTGGAGCGGCCTGCTCCTGCTCCTGCTGTTCGGCCAGGGCGTGGGTCTGTTGGGCGTGCTGCCCTCGCAGGGATTCCCCGCCGACGGCTGGACGGGCGCGCCCGGAAGCGCGTTCGCCTCGCTCATCCTGCCCGCGCTCGCCACCGGATTCGTGGCCGCCGCCGGCATCATGCGCTACACGCGCGCCGCATTGGAGGACATCGCCGCGGAAGGCGGTCCGGTCGACATGGCCATGGCGTGCGGCATGACGCGCACGCAGGCGCTGCTGCGCGTCGGACTCCGCCTCGCCACCCCGCAGCTCGTCTCCGTCGTCGGATTGACGTTCGCCTCGATGATCACCGGCGTGATGGTCATCGAGAACCTGTTCGCCCTGCCCGGACTCGGCGCGCTGCTCGTCGGCGACGTCGGCAACCGCGATCTCGTCGCCGTGCAGAGCGAACTGTTCCTGCTGGCCGCGTTCTTCCTGACGCTCGGCCTCGTCGTCGACCTGGCGCACCGCGCGCTCGACCCGCGTCTCGCCGCAGAGGAGGAATGATGGACATGCGTGGGATCGTTGCCGTTGACCACCCCCAGTCGTCTCCGACGACAGCCCCCGCCGGCGGGGGCGGGGAGAGCGTGTCTGTCGTCGGTGGCGGGGTTTCCGCCGGCGGGGGCGGGGGAAACGTGTCTGTCGTCGGTGACGGGGTTTCCGCCGGCGGGGACGGGGGGAACATGCCGGTCGGCGATGCATCCGAGTCCCCGGCCGGCACCGGGAATCGCCTCCCGCTGGCGGGAGGTGGCGCGCAGCGCCGGAGGGTGGTCTCACGGCGCATCGCCGTAACCGCGCGGACCATGTGGTCGCGCGGCACCGGACGCTATGCGCTCGTCATGCTTGGAATCTGGCTGGTTGTCGCGTTCGTCTCGCTGTTCTGGACGCCGCGGCCGCTGCTGGAGACCGACGGCTACCACGTGTGGGCCGTGCCGTCGTCCGCGCACTGGCTCGGCACCGACGGCACCGGCGCCGACGTACTGAGCTGGCTGATGGCCGGTTCGCGCACGAACCTCGCCATCGCCGCGCTCACCGTCGTCTGCTCCGGCGCGCTGGGACTGCTGCTCGTCGGGCTCATGGTCGCGCGCTCGAACGCGCTCGCCTCCATCTCCGTCGCCGTCGTCGACGCGCTCATCTCCATCCCCACCGTGCTCATCGCGCTCCTGCTCGCCGTGCCGTTCGGCGCGTCCGCCGCGGTCGTCGTCGGCGCCTGCTCGATCGCCTACGGGCTGAACCTCGCCCGCGTCGCGCGGCCCGCCGCCCTGCTCGCCGCACGCTCGCAGTACGTCGCATCGGCGCGCGCGAACGGCGCCGGCGGCTTCGGCGTGCTCGTTCGGCACATCGTGCCGAACATCACGCCGGTGCTCGCCGTGCAGTTGTCCATGTCCGCCGGAACGTCCGTGCTTGCCGAGGCGGGACTCACGTATCTCGGTGTGGGCGTCGGCGCGGGCGTGCCGAGTTGGGGACATTCGCTCGCCACGTCGGTCAAACTCATCAACGTGTTCCCGTTGACCGTCCTGTGGCCGGGGCTCGTCGTCACGCTCGTCGTCGTCGCGTTGAACCTGTTCGGCGACGCGCTGCGCGACGCCGCCGATCCGGTCGCGAATCCCGCGTTGCGTGCGATGGCCGCGACGACGGTCCCGCACGACGCCGGTCGGGAGCTCCGTGACGCCGGTCGAAAGGAGGCTGCCGATGTCCGTTGAGATTTTCGGTCTGCACGTCGCGCTCGGCGCGAAGGAGATCGTGCACGGCGTGGACCTGCGTATCGGCGATGGGGAGCGCGTCGGCCTCATCGGATCGTCCGGCTCCGGCAAGTCGATGATCGCGAAATCATTGCTGGGACTGCTGCCGCGCGAGGCGGCGTTGTCCGGCGCGATCGCGATGGGCGATACCGCGGTCCTCGCGCCCGGGGCCGCCGGGGACGGGGTCGACGATGCCCGCGGCGGTCGCGGACCGGCGGCGACGTATGCGGACGAGCGCACGCTCGCCGACCTGCGCGGGCGATACGTGGGCGTCGTGTTCCAGAATCCGACGCGCGCGCTCAACCCGGTGATGACCGTCGCGCAGATCGTCGGACTGCCGCTCTACCTGCACTACGATCTGACGCTCGCCGAACGCGTGGACCGCATCAAGGCGATGCTCGACAAGGTCGGTCTGCCGCAGGACGTGCTGCTCAAACGGCCGCATGAGCTTTCGGGCGGGCAGCGGCAGCGCGTCGGCATCGCCGCGGCGCTCGTCACGTCGCCGCGTCTCATCATCGCCGACGAGCCGACCACCGCGCTCGACTCGATCACGCAACGCCAGATCGTCGACCTGCTCGTCTCGCTCGTCGACGACGCGGGCGCGTCCATGCTGTTCATCACCCATGATTTCGCCGTGCTGCAACGCGCCACCACACGCTGCTACGTACTCGACGCCGGTCGCATCGTCGAATCCGGCGCGACCGCCGACCTGCTCGCCGCGCCCAAGGCCGCGCCGACCCGCGAACTCGTCGCCGCCGCACGCATGCTCACGCTGCGCGACGACGCATCCGGTCGCGTCTCCGGTGAGGGGGAGCCGGCGGTGAAGCCGACCGAGGGGGTACAACGATGACCGAACCGATCCAATCCCGGCCGCTGCTCGCCGCCCGTCACATCGACGCGTCGTTCGCGTCGCGCGACATGCACGCCGGACTGCGCGGTCTGACGCGGTTGTTCGCGCGTCCGGCCCGTCGCCAGGTGCTGTTCGACGTGTCCGCCGAGGTGCGTGCGGGGGAGTGCCTCGCCGTGATCGGCGCGTCCGGTTCCGGCAAGACCACGCTGACGCGCATCATGCTGGGACTCGGCGCCGCCGATTCCGGTGAGATCGCGTATCGTGGGGAGCCGGTCTCGCATGGTTCCGCCGGCATGCGCGCCCTACGCGCCGAATCGTCGATCGTGTTCCAGGACCCGTACGGCTCGCTCGACCCGCGGTGGACGGTGGAACGTTCCGTGTCCGAACCGTTGTGGCTGCGTCGGCGCGCGCTCGGCTACGCGTTCGACGAGGTGGGTGCGAAGACCGTGCAGGCGCTGGCGCGCGTCGGCCTCGACCCGCGCGAATTCCTGAACCGCTACCCGTGCGACCTGTCCGGCGGGCAGGCGCAGCGCGTCGCCATCGCACGCGCCATCGTCAACGAGCCGAAGGTGATCCTCGCCGACGAACCGATGAGCGCCATCGACGTGGCCGCCCGCGTGCGGATTCTGGAGACGCTGCAGTCGATCGTGCACGGCTCCGGGACCGGCGGCGGGCGGGGTGACCGTCCGGCGTTGATCGTCGTCTCGCATGATCTGGGCGTGGTCCAGCACATCGCCGACCGCATCCTCGTGCTGCACGACGGCCGCGTCGAGGAGACCGGCCCCACCGCGCAGGTGCTTGGATCGCCGCGGTCCGACTACACGCGCCGCCTCATCGAGGCCGCCTCGCTGTAGCGTTTCGCGGCGGCGGGCAGGTTCACAGCCGTGCTTTGACCATGCCCACCACGTCGGCGTTGATCTCGCGGATGCGCGGGTCGGCGAGCATCTCGTCCACGGTCATCCAACGGCAATCCTTGGAATCCACGTGGAACCGGTCGGCCTTCCAAGCGTCGGGCATGCGCGTGATGTCCGCCTTATAGAGAACGTAATCATAGAATCGTGTCTCATGATGTTCCGCCGACCACTTCTCATGGGATTCGCCGCCCACACGAGTAAGTGTGAAATCCGACTGCGGGATGTCGAATCCGCGTGACAGGTATTCCGCGAGCGTGCGAAGGTTCTCGGACTCGTCGTCGCGTGTCGCATGGTTGGGGAAGAAGTCGCAGTCCCAGCCGGTGTCGTGGTAGAGCAGGTACCGGTTGCCGTCGTTGACGGCGATGATGCTGCTTCGTATCTCCGTGCGGTCCAAATCGATCAGCTCCCTGTACAGATTCCCGGCATTGTAGCCTTTGCTCCAAGTAATGATAGTGGACGCTACGGCGTATACGGTGACCGCGACTGCGATTGCGGTGAATCCGAGCCGCCACCATATGCCCATGGACGTCGTACACGTGGTCAGTATGAGGAACAGCCCTTCCGCGACCGCGGCCAGATGCGTTTCCCGGTGTCCGAATCCGATTCGTTCTCTTCGTCGTTCGAGCAGATATCGGAGTCTCGTCGAATCGATGCGCAACAGCATGGCTGCCTCCTTTCGGCCAATCTTGCGGGCATGTGGGCCAAGACATCGTCCTATGTATCGGTAATGATATTGATTGACTATCAATAACCATATCACCGATGACGGTAGGGCGATTCGGTGTGTCGTTGCGGACATGTCGGGATTGACGCCGTAGGCGATTGGTTATATGGTTAGTTACACAAGTAACTAACCGACGAACCAACAAGGTTGCTTGTACCGGATCATTCGTTCGACTTCAAGGAGGTGCGCCATACCGTGCGATTCGATTTTTCGGGGACCACGCCGCTGTTCCGGCAGGTGGCCGAGCAGCTGGGCGAGGCGATCGTCTCCGGGGCCTTCGCCGAAGGCGAGCAGGTGCCCAGCACCACGGAGATCTCCACCACCTACAAGATCAACCCGGCCACCGTGCTCAAAGGCATGAACCTGCTCGTCGACCAGGGACTGCTGGAGAAACGCCGTGGGCTCGGCATGTTCGTCACCGCCGGCGCACGGCGCAAGGCCGGCGACGCCAAACGCGACGAATTCCTCACCACGCGCGTCGGCGAATTCACCGCCGAGGCGAAGCGGCTCGGCATCGGCGCCGACGAACTCAAGGACATCATCGACAGAGGATACCGATCATGAGCCTCATCATCAACGACCTGACCAAAACTTTCCACAAGGCGTCCGCGCCGGCCCTCGACCACGTGAACCTCACGCTCGAACCGGGCATCCACGGCCTGTTCGGCCGCAACGGCGCCGGCAAAAGCACACTGCTCGCCACCATCGCCAACCGGCTCCTGCCCACGTCCGGCGACGTCGAACTCGACGGCGAGGACGTGCGCGACAACGAGCACGCGCAGGCGCGCATCCACCTCGTCAACGAAACGCTGCCGTTCCTGTTCGGCATGCGCGTCTCCGCGTTCTTGAAGCGCGAAGGCCGCTACTACGGCGGCATCGACGGCGAAGCGGCCGCACGCATGCTCGCCGCGTTCGGCATCAAGACGAACGCCTCGTACGGAGGTCTCTCGTTCGGACAACGTCAGATCGTGCGCCTCGTCGCCGGACTGTGCCTGCCCGTCGACGTGCTGCTGCTCGACGAGCCGGTCAACGGGCTCGACGCGGCGAACCGCGAACGCTTCTACCGGTTCCTCATCGAATCGTTCGCCGAACGCCCGCGCGTCATCGTCGTGTCCACGCACATCATCGACGAGGTCGCGCAGGTCGTCGAACGCGCCGTCATCCTCGACCACGGCCGCGTCGTCGACGCGTTCGACGCTGGCGACGTCGCCTCCCGCGCCACCGTGCTCGTCGGCGACGGGACGCGCGTGAACGCGTTCGTCCACGCGGAAGGACTGCAGCCGGTCGCGGTCGAACGCATGGGGCGTCTCGCCACCGTCACCGTGCGCGGCCACGTGGACGAACGTGACGTGCCCGACGGCATCGCCGTCAGCGGCCTCGGCCTGCAGGACTACTTCATCCGCGTGACCGGCGACGGCGGCACGGCGGGGAAGGGTTCGGTCGCCGGCACAATGGACGACATGGTGGTCGACGGCGCCGCGAACGGTTCCGCCGATGCCGTGACGGGAGGCGATCGCGATGCGTGACGGACATCCTCCGAACGGCGTCCAATCCCGTGCGATGCGACGGGACGGCCTGCTGGCGGCCGTGGCGCTGCCCGTCGTGATCCTGCTGCTGGCGGCCATGCGGTGGGGGCTGTATCTGGCGTCGCAGCGACTCGGATTCCTGTGGGTCAATCCGCTGACCGGCAGCGCCTCCGTCTCGCCGTTCCGATTGGACCGGCTCACGGCGACGATGCTGTTCCTCGGCGCGATCGCATGGTATGCGTGCTGTTTCGACCGGATGCTGTGCCATGGCGTCTCCCGGCGTTCGTTCGCCACGACGTCCGGCGGCGTCGGATCGTTCACGGCGGTCGTCTCGACCGTGCTGCTGGTGCCGTTGGCGTATGTCGGCACCTACTTCGGCAGCATCCGGCTGTATCGGACCGGGCGTCTTGAAGGCGGCACGTGGATTGCGGAAGGGCCCGACGACGGTTGGAGATGGGTCGACGGCTGGCTGGGCAACGGCGTCATGATGGGCCGCGTCAACCGGTTCGTGAACGCGTGGGTCGATTACGACCTCAATCCGCGCGATCCGTACGCCGCCATCAGACACGCCGGACTCCCGCCGCTCCTGTTCGCCTGCGTCATCTTCCTCGCGCTGATGATCGCCGCCACGGCACTCGGCATGCTCGCCGGAGCGACGATCATGTGGACGCTTGACGGCGGGATACGGCGCATCGTCGGCGCGGCCGCGGTCCTGATCGCCGCCTACGCCGCGGGCGTGCTGGCGGTGATCCCATGGATGGAGACGACGCGCGACCCCGCATGGTCCGGATGGGTGGGCGTGCTCAGCCCGCTGTGGATACGCCTGACGCGAGGCGACTCTCTGTACAACGAATACGATGTGGGCCATGCGGAACTCGCCATGCTGTACGCGTGGCTGCCGCTCATCGAATCAGTGCTGCTGTTCGCGGCGTGCGCGGCGGTGGCGAGGCGACTCGCGTCGCGCCATGAGGTCCGTTCCATACGGTTCGTCGCGGCGGCCGCCGGCGGCGAGGGAAAGACGAGGTGATCGCGATGGACGCGACGATGATGAAGACGGCGCGGCAAGCGCGGCGGCATCGGACCGGCCGGCAGACGCACGTCATGATGCGGCGATGCGCGGGACTGTATGCGGCGGTGCTCGGCGTGGGCGTCGTGCTGGCCGCGATCGGCGGCGGCGTGCGGTACCTCGCCATGCAGGGGCGCTGGCACGTGCGGATTCCGTACGCGCTCGACGGCATGCTGGGCGCCGGCGCGGCCGACGTCGAATCATTGACGGGACTGCTGCTGTTCGCCGCCGGCCTGATCTGGTTCCTGGCGTTCGTGGGGCCGGAACTGTGCCACGGAGTGAACCGGCGTTCGCTGGCGGTCGCGCCGGCCGCGTGCGGTGTGGCCGCGGCGGCGCTGTCGGCCGTGGCGATGACCGTGCTGGAATACGGGTTGGCGGATCGCGTCCGGCAGGGCTCCGCCGAGGTGATGGCCGGCGCGTCGCCGGTCTACGGCTGGTGGGGCAACGACCTCTACCAGACGCCGTTCTCCTACCGGTTCCTGTACGCGTGGCAGTATGTGCCCGCCTCCACGGGCGGCGCTGCGAAGGTGTCGGGCATCATCCCCGGCGGATGGCTGTTCATGGGCGCGGCCTGCTTCGCGCTGATGCTCGCCGCCATGGCGCTGGGCCTGCTGGCCGGCGCGGCCGCCGCGTGGGCGTGCGCGGGAGGGGTGAAACGGTTCGCGCTGTCCGTGGGCGCGGTCGTCGTCGCCTACGTGGCGGCGATGCGGCTGTTCCTCTTCAACGGTTCCGTGACGCTGGCATGGCTGGCGCAGGCCATGACCGGCGAGGTCGTCCGATACGGATCGAACTGGAACGAATGGCATCTGTACGTCGCGTGGATCCCATTCGTCGAGGCGGTGGCGCTGTTCGCCGTATGCGTGGCCGTCGCGCGCCGGCTCACGATGCGGCGCGAGGTCCACGCCGCACGGCGGTGGGCGATCTGAACCGAAACGGCTTTGGATTCTTGGAACGCCGCGGATTCCCTCACTGGGAATCCGCGGCGTTCCCGTCATGCGGACATCCGCGACACGCGGGCGGGGAGGGAGGTGGTATGGTGTGAGGCATGCAGATTCTCTTGTGTTGTTGTCGCTAACCGACGCCCCCGGGCGAACGGTCAGTGACGCATAACTTGAGACAGGGCATTCGAATGCGGCAGGGGAATCGCCGCGATTTTCGTTTCGGATTTCAAACGGGCAGAACCATACCGGCGTGCGCGTGGAGTATTGGCACGTTGGGGGTGCCGATACTGTTGACGGAATCCGCGAAGGAAACATCATCGAACGCGCGCATGGCGCGCGGACGCTCTGCATCCCGACCAACGCAGCACACTCAGACCGTCTCGCAGGGGAACGCCGGTTCACGACGACGACATTCCATCCACAACGGATTGAACCCCACCGAACCCCCGAACCACAAGGAAACGAGACGATCATGACCATCGCGAACAGCACCGCCGACCTCATCGGGAACACCCCGCTCGTCAGGCTCAACCACATCCCCGCCGAAGACGGCGTCAAAGCCGTCATCGCCGTGAAGATCGAATACATGAACCCGGGAGGCTCCTCCAAGGACCGCATCGCCGCGCGCATCATCGACGCGGCCGAACGCTCCGGCGAACTGAAGCCCGGCGGAGTCATCGTCGAACCCACGTCCGGCAACACCGGCGTCGGCCTCGCCATGGTCGCCCAGCAGCGCGGCTACCGCACCATCTTCACCCTGCCCGACAAGGTCTCCGAATCGAAACGCGCCGTGCTGCGCGCGTACGGCGCCGAAGTGGTCGTCACCCCCACCGACGCCGGCCCCGACGACCCGCGCTCCTACTATCAGGTGGCCGAACGCCTCGCCAAGGCCATCCCCGGCGGCTATCGGCCCAACCAGTACGACAATCCGAACGGTCCCGCCAGCCACTACGCCACCACCGGCCCCGAGATCTGGCGCGACACCGACGGCAAGGTCACGCACTTCGTGGCCGGCATCGGCACCGGCGGCACCATCTCCGGCACCGGCAAGTACCTCAAGGAGGCGTCCGACGGGCGCGTCGTGGTCGTCGGCTCCGACCCTGAAGGCTCCATCTACTCCGCGGCCGATCCCGCCGACGTCCACCAGTACGACATCGAAGGCGTCGGCGAGGACTTCTACCCGAAGGCCTACGACCGTTCCATCCCCGACGAGATCGTCAAGGCGAACGACGCCGAAGCGTTCGAGATGACCCGTCGCCTCGCCTCCCGGGAGGCGCTGCTCGTCGGCGGCTCCTCCGGCATGGCCGTCGCCAGCGCCGTCAAGTACGCGAAGGCGCATGACCTCGACGAGCACCAGCTCGTCGTCGTGCTCGCCCCCGACTCCGGCCGCAGCTATTTGGAGAAGATCTTCGACGACGACTGGATGCGCGCCAACGGCTACGGCGACGTGGTCGACCGCACCGCGCAGCCATCCCTCGCCGAACAGTACCTGTGACCCCGCATCGTTCCCTCAACCCAACAGCATCAACCGAAAGGTAACCACATCATGACCGCCGCATACAACGCCCAGTTCACCGACACCGCCCTCGCCACCCGCGCCATCCACGCCGGACAGGAACCCGACCCCACCACCGGCGCCGTCGTCACACCCATCTACGCCACCTCCACGTTCAAGCAGGACGGCGTGCTCGGCCTTCGCGGCGGCCACGACTACTCGCGCTCCATCAACCCGACGCGCACCAGCTTCGACGAACAACTCGCCGCCGTCGAAGGCGCGAAATACGCGCTCTCCTTCTCCTCCGGACTCGCCGCCATCGACGTGCTGCTGCGCTCCACCCTGAAGCCCGGCGACAACATCCTCCTCGGCAACGACGTGTACGGCGGCACCTACCGTCTGCTCGCCAAGGTGTTCGTGCCGTGGGGCGTCGGCCTCGACGTGGTCGACATCACCGACCCGCAGGCCGTCGAGGCGGCGCTCGCCGCCAAGCCGTACCGCTACATCTGGGTCGAGACCCCGTCCAACCCGCTGCTCAACATCACCGACGTCGCGCTCACCGCCGAACTCGCGCACAAGCACGGCGCGAAGGTCGTCGTCGACAACACGTTCGCCTCGCCCGCGCTCCAGCATCCGCTCGACGACGGCGCCGACGCGGTCGTCTACTCGACCACCAAGTACATCGGCGGCCACTCCGACGTGGTCGGCGGCGCCGTCGTCCTCAACGACGCCGACGTGCGCGACCAGGTCGCGTTCCTGCAGAACGCGGCCGGCGCCGTGCCCTCCCCGTTCGACTCCTGGCTTGACATCCGAGGCCTGAAGACCCTCGACCTGCGCGTCAAGCGTCATTCCGCCAACGCGCTCAAGGTCGCGCAGTGGCTCGAATCCCAGCCGTCCGACGTGATCGAACGCGTCTGGTACCCGGGTCTCGAATCCCATCCGGGCCACGAGATCGCCGCGCGCCAGATGCACGGCGGCTTCGGCGGCATCGTCTCCGTGCAGCTCGCCGCCGGCGCCGAGGCGGCGAAGCGCCTCGTCGACCATACGGCCATCTTCACGCTCGCCGAATCGCTCGGCGGCGTCGAGAGCCTCATCGAGGTGCCCGCCGCCATGACCCACGCCTCCGTGTCCGGCACCACCCTGCAGGTTCCCGACAACCTGATCCGCATCTCCGTCGGCATCGAGGACGCCGACGACCTCATCGCCGACCTCGACCAGGCGCTGGCCCGGCTGTGAGCCCCACATTCCCCATGGTGCGGTGAACCTCCCATGGTGCGGTGCCCCAAAACGGCCGTATTCCGCCGTTGTGGAGAAAGTGTGTTGCCGCACCATGGGGAATGTATGGTGGAACCATGACTGGACCTGGACAGACGGCTGACATGCGTGCGGCGGCTTCGGCCGCGCTTGAACGGTATTTCGGCTACGCATCGTTCCGCCCCGGGCAGGACGGCGTGGTCGACGCGCTCCTCCGCGGGCGCGACGTGCTCGCCGTCATGCCCACCGGCGCCGGCAAATCCGTGTGCTACCAGATACCTGCCGCGTTGCTGCCCGGCGTCACCGTCGTCATCTCGCCGCTCATCTCCCTCATGCAGGATCAGGTCGACTCGCTGAACGACCAGGGTCTGGCGGCGGCGTTCGTCAACGGCACGCAGACGCCGGACGAACAGTCGATGGTGCTCGCCCAGGCGGCGGACGGGCAGGTAAGGATCCTGTACGTCGCCCCGGAACGGCTCGAGACCGGGCGGTTCCATGATTTCGCCATGCATACGCCGATCTCGCTCGTCGCCGTCGACGAGGCGCACTGCGTCTCCCAATGGGGGCAGGACTTCCGCTCCTCGTACCTCGGCATTGGCGACTTCATCCGCTCCCTGCCTCGCCGTCCGGTCGTCGGCGCGTTCACCGCCACCGCCACCGAGAAAGTGCGCTGCGACATCGTCGGCCTGCTCGGCCTCGCCTCGCCGCAGGTGACGGTCACCGGATTCGACCGGCCGAACCTGTACTTCGACGTCATCAACATGGAACGCAAACGCAAGGCCGCGTGGATCGTGGACTACGTGGTCGCGCATCCGGACGAATCCGGCATCGTGTACTGCGCCACGCGTAAGGAGACCGAGACGCTCGCCGGCACGCTGAACCAGTCGGTCCCGCAGCGTCCCGGCATGGGCGCGGGGGAGCGCGGCCCCATCGCCGTCGCCTACCATGGCGGCATGAACGCGGACGCGCGCGGGCGTGCGCAACGCGACTTCGTGACCGACCGGGTGCCGGTCGTCGTCGCCACGAACGCGTTCGGCATGGGCATCGACAAGTCGAACGTGCGCTACGTGATCCACCACAACATGCCCGAATCCATCGAAGCCTACTATCAGGAGGCCGGGCGCGCGGGCCGTGACGGCGAACCCAGCCGGTGCACGCTGCTGTGGAACGAGTCCGACATCGTCACGCGTCGCCGCCTGCTGGATTCGGATTACGACAACGATCGCATGACCCCCGAGGAGCAGGAGACCGCGCAACGCAACCGGCGCCGCCTGCTCGACGGCATGATCGGCTACTGCCGCACCACCGAGTGCCTCCACCGCTACATGACGCGCTACTTCGGGCAGGAGGACGGTCCGGCGGCTGCGGGCGATTCCGGCGCGGTGGCCGGCACCGCCACGTGCGGCGCGTGCGCGAACTGCTGCGAACGCACGTTCACCACCATCGACGTGACCGCCATCGCGCGCAACATCAGCCGCTGCGTGCACGACGTGATGTTCGACCACGACGAGCAGGGGCGCGAGACGACGCCGCGTCCGGTGCGCCGCGGCGTGGGCTCGGGCAAGATCGTGAGGATCCTGCGCGGCTCGCAGGCGCAGGATCTCGCATGGCTCAAGCCGGAGCGCATGCCCAGCTTCGGCGCGTTGAAGGACGAGCCGGAGGCGCGGGTGCGCGACGTGCTCAGCCAGATGGCCACCGACGGCCATCTCGTCATCGCCGACGGGCGTCTGCCGATCGTCGGCTTCGGCCCGCGGGCGGCGGAGACGGTCGCGCCGGACTTCCGCTATGAGATCAAACGCGTGGAACGCAGGGCCGGGCGTTCCGGCGCCGGCGCGGCGGACGGCGGTCGGATGCGCCGGCTCGGCGTCTCCGCCGGCGCGCCGTCCTCCACCGTGTTCGGCGCTGCGGGCACGAACGGCCCCGTCGACGCGGACGCCTATGTGCCGGGCGACGAGGAGGAGGCGCTGTTCCAGCGTCTGCGCGGATTGCGCAAGACCATCGCGCAGGAGATCGGCAAGCCGCCGTACATCGTGTTCTCCGACCGGTCGTTGCGCGACATGGCGCGCATCAGGCCGGTCACCGACGCGCAGTTCCTCGCCGTCTCCGGCGTGGGCGAACGCAAGCTTCAGGCGTACGGACGCCGGTTCATGGACGAGATCGCCGCGTTCGGCGGCGCGGCCTGAGCCGTTTCGGCGATCCCGTCTATAACGAGCGTCTATAACGCCGGCCGGGTGCGATGCGCCTTCGCCGGCGATCGGCGACTAGGATGGGCGGCGGATACGCCGGCGGCGTGCAGGAACGCGTCGAAGGGCGGCGTATACGGAAAGGAACGAACATGGCGGAGAAGACCGACAAGCCCGTGGTGGAGAGCTTCCAGCTCGACCATACGAAGGTGAAGGCGCCGTACGTGCGCTACATCGACACGGAGAAGGGGCCTCACGGCGACGTGATCTCCAACTACGACCTGCGTCTCGTGCAGCCGAACGAGAACGCGATCCCGACGGCCGGACTGCACACGATCGAGCACACGATCGCCGTGCTGCTGCGCGAACGCATCGACGGCTACATCGACTGCTCGCCGTTCGGCTGCCGCACCGGCTTCCACCTGCTCACCTGGGGCGAGCATCCCACCGAGGAGGTCGCCAAGGCGTTGAAGGAGTCGCTGGAGTTCATCGCGTACAAGGCCACGTGGGACGACGTGCCCGCCACCACGATCGAGAGTTGCGGCAACTACCGCGACCACAGCCTGTTCACCGCGAAGGAATGGTGCAAGGACATCCTCGCCAAGGGCATCAGCTCCGACCCGTTCGAGCGCAAGGTCGTCTGAACGCCGGACACGGGTCCTGCGGCGTCGCGGCCGCCGGCGCCCGTCCGCCGTCGCAGGCGGGCGGGCGCTTTGCGTCTCCGTACGGGCGTCGTCCAGCCGCGTCACAGGAAACGCGCGGTGTTTGTGAGGCGGGCATGGTAGCGTAGCGCGTCAGTTGATTGTTTTTCCCGATCGAATCCCCCGTGCGGGGCTCTCGCGCGACCGTGAGGTGAGGTGTGGTGTCCGATTCCAATGCGTCGTCCCGTCGTTTCCGCCACGCGACCATGCGTGACCTGCCGCACATGCTCAAGGTGTATGCGCATGCGCGCGAGCTGATGGCCCGCAACGGCAATCCCACGCAGTGGGGGACCATGTTCCCCCGCGAGGAGGTCGTGCGGGACGACATCGCCAACCAGCGCACGATGCTGCTGGTCGACACGCAGAACGGGCATGAGCGCATCCTCGCCCAGTTCGCCCTGTGCCCCGGCGAGGACCCCACGTACGCGCACATCGACGGCGCATGGCTCGACGACGACACGTATGTGACGATCCACCGCATCGCCTCGTCCGGTCTGGTGCGCCACGCCGCCCGAGACTGCATCCGGTGGGCGCTGAAGCACTACGGCAACGTGCGCGCCGACACGCATCCGAACAACAAGGCCATGCAGCATGTGCTCGAGACGAGCGGCTTCGCCCGCTGCGGCCTCATCCAGCTCATCGACAGGCCGACGGACACGACGCGCATAGCCTACCAGCGTCACGAATGGTGAGGAGCATCGGAATAACGGAGCGTCATCCGCGTTGCTCCTCGGTCGCGGTACCTTTGTACCGCTTCCCTCGGTGCGCCTTGATGCCGCACGCGTTATTCCAATGCTCCGAATCTACGGGAAAGCCCCTCGACGCGGATGCGCATCGAGGGGCTTCATCGTATCGGGCGGACGTGGCGGCTATTCGGCCTTCGCCGCGGCGACCTGCGGGGTCCCGGCCTCGTCCGCGCCCTCCAGCTTGGAGTGGCGGCGGCTGTAGCCGAAGTAGACGGCCAGGCCGATGGCCAGCCAGATCGCGAACCGCACCCAGGTCTCCCAGTTCAGGCCGGCGATGAACACCAGGCAGAAGATGATGGACAGCGCCGGCACGACCGGCACGCCCGGCGCCTTGAAGCCGCGGTGCGCGTCCGGGGCGGTTTTGCGCATCCACAGCACGCCGGCGGAGACGATGATGAACGCGGACAGCGTGCCGATGTTCACCAGCTCGAACAGGATGTTGATGTTGATGAAGCCGCCGGCGACCGCGGTGAGGATGCCGAAGAACCAGGTGCCCTTGAACGGGGTGCGGTGCTTCGGATGCACCTCGCTGAAGAACTTCGGGAACAGGCCGTCGCGGCCCATCGCGTAGCAGATGCGCGACTGGCCGTACAGCTGGACGAGCATCACCGTGGTCATGCCGACGAGCGCGCCGATGTTGACGATCACGGCCAGCCAATTCATGCCGGTGTACAGGATCACGCCGGCGACCGGGGCGTCGATGAACTTCGCGAACTCCTGGTAGGGCACGATGCCGGTCATCACGAGCGTCATGATGATGTAGATCACCGTCGAGACGGCGAGCGACAGGAGGATGCCGCGCGGCAGCGTCTTGTTCGGTTCGATGGTCTCCTCGGCGGAGGAGGAGACGGCGTCGAAGCCGATGAAGCTGAAGAACACGATGGACGCGGCCGGCAGGATGCCGTACGGCTGGGTGGAGCCGGGCTGGAACGTGTAGATGCCGTACGGGGAGAACGGCTGCCAGTTGGACGGCTTGACGTACCACACGGCGCAGATGATGAACAGCGCGATGATCGCGAGCTTGATCATCACCATGATGTCGTTGGTCTTCTTCGTCTGGTTGATGCCGATGGACAGCACCCAGGTGATGAGCAGCACGACCACGAAGCCGGGCAGGTTGAAGTAGGTGGTCACGCCCGGCGTGGTGCCGTACGCGGCCGTCAGCTCGACCGGCAGGCTCAGGCCGAACCCTTCGAGCAGCTTGTTGAAGTAGCCGGCCCATCCGGCGGACACGGTGGCCGCCTGCAGGGCGTATTCGAGGATCAGATTCCAGCCGATCACGAACGCGATGAGTTCGCCGAACGCCAGATACGCGTACGAGTAGGCGGATCCGGACACGGGGGCCATCGACGCGAACTCGGCGTAGCACAGGCCGGCGAAACCGCAGCAGATCGCGGCCAGCAGGAACGACACGGACAGGGCCGGGCCCGCGGTGAGCGCGCCCTTGCCGGTCAGGACGAAGATGCCGGTGCCGATGATCGCGCCGATGCCGAGCATCGTCAGGTCGAAGGTGCGCATCGTGCGCTTGAGCGGGGTGGAATCGGCGACAAGCTGATCCACCGTTTTCTTACGGAACAGATTCATGGTCTTCTCTCATGAACACGTGGAATGGGCTTGGCCGGACGGAATTCCGGGACCCCGGCACGCCTCAACGCCGGGAGTCTTGAATACGGTCGATTGTTGCCCCCGAACGTTACGGGCGGGAAAACGGCAAACAAACCGTGAAAAGCGAGTGTACATGGACTGCCGGAAAACCGGCGCGGCGCGTCTTGCGATGCGGCGCGGAACATGGATGCGGGACGTGGTCCCGCCGCCATCCGGGGCCGTCGCGGCGGCCGCCATGTGAGCGCGGAAACGGGCACGTCACCATGGCGCGCGACAATGGGGCACCATGAGTATGAACGCAGCTCCCGAAATCGAATTCAGCTCGGAGAAGGGCAAGGCCAACTACGCGGCCGCCCGACGCCGCTACCCCGCGCAGGCCATCGTCGACCTCAAGGCCCTGCGCGACAACATGGCGCATCTGGTGAGCGTGGTCGGCGGACCGCACTCCGGCACCGCCGTGATGGGCGTCGTCAAGGCCGACGCCTACGGCCACGGCCTGCTGCCCGCCGCGCTCGCGGCGCTCGCCGGCGGTGCGACCTGGCTCGGCACCGCCCAGTCGCACGAGGCGCTGCTGCTGAGGAAGCTCGGCATCGGCCCCGACCGCTGCCGCATCCTCACGTGGGTCTACAACGGCGCCGAAGTCCCGTTCGACGAGCTCATCGCCAACGACATCGACGTGTCCGTCGGCTCGCTGCCCGGCATCGACGCGGTGGCCGCGGCCGCCCGCAAGCTCGGCAGGACGGCGCGCGTGCACGTGAAGGTCGATTCCGGATTCGGCCGCAACGGCTTCACGCCGGAGGGCTTCGACGCGGCGCTCGCCAAGCTCGTCCCGCTCGCCAAGGAGGGCGTGCTGCACATCGTCGGCCAGTGGAGTCACCTCGCCGTGGCCGATTCGCCGGATGTGCCCGAGTTCGTCGCCTCCACCGACCGCCAGATCGAGAACTTCAAGGCGTTCACCGCCCGCATGGAGGCCGCCGGCATCGCCCCCGAGATCCGTCATCTCGCGAACACGGCGGCCACGCTGTCCCGTCCGGAGATCCATTTCGAGCTCACCCGCCCGGGCATCGGCCTGTACGGCTACGAGCCCGACCCGGCGATGGGCACGCCGTCCAGCTACGCGCTGAAGCCGGCGATGCGGCTGCAGGCGCAGCTCGGCACCGTCAAGGACGTGGAGGCCGGCTACGGCATCTCCTACGGCCGCACCTACCTCACCCCGGACGACACCTCCACCGCGATCGTGCCGCTCGGCTACGCGGACGGCATCCACCGCTCCGCCTCCGGATTCGACATGCAGGGCGCCAAGCACGTGGAGAAGCCGGGCGGCCCGGTGCGCGTGATGACCGCCGAAGGCCCGAAGCTGTACCGCGTCTCCGGCCGCGTGTGCATGGACCAGTTCATCCTCGACCTGCACGGTTCCGCCGCCGCGCTCGGCGTGCACGAGGGCGACACGGTCGAACTGTTCGGACCGGGCCGCGGCGAGGAGTTCGCCGAGCCGACCGCCGACGACTGGGCGCGCGCCGCCGACACGATCAGCTACGAGATCTTCACCTGCCTGCGCAACCGCATCCCGCGCCTGTACGAGCATGCCGCCGAGGTGCTGCCCGCGGCGGATCTCGCCAGGCTCGATCCGGCCTCGCTGCTGTAGCGGCGCGGGTGGCGCGGGTGCCGCGGGTGGTCCCGTGACGTTCGGCGCGTTCCGCGATGTTCGGGGACTCCCCTTGCGTAAGGGGGAGTCCCCGTTCTTTTTTCCGGTGTTTCCCCTTATTCGGGGGTATGTCTGTGAAACATAGAGCGTTCATGGAATCCATAGTGATAACGGGGGTATAAGCGCTTCCAATACGGGTGTTACGGGGGTATTCGCGACGGGGGAAATACCGATACCATGCGACGAAGAAGGACCGTTGTTCGCGGCGTGTCGCGATGCGGGGGAATTTTCCGGTAGATATGTACCGGTGCTCCGCTTAGCTTGCTATCAATGATGGTATTGCCATGCCGTCGAGGCCGTGCCGGCAGCCGCACGGCGATCGGATACGTCGAAAGGAGGCCGCCATGGGAACCGGAGCGTTCACCAACGAGGAGATCGCATACCTGCGGTCACTGCCCGCCGTCGCGCGCGTATCCAACGGACGGATCCGCTACTCCGAGGCGTTCCGCCGCGAATGCATGCGCCGGTACCACGCCGGCGAATCGCCCGTCCGTATCTTCCGCGACGCCGGACTGGACGCGTCCCTGATCGGCTACAAGCGCATCGAACGCTGCATCGCGCGATGGCGTTCGATGCCGGACGCCCCCGAAACCGTCGGGGGGACGGACGGGGGCGAACCGGGGGCGACGCGGACGGACGGCCGCCTCCCGAAGCCGTTCACGCCGGAGCTCAACGTGCGCGCCGGCAAGCGCGACCTGCGCGACCTGCTCATCTCCCAGCAGGTGATGCTCATCGAACACCTCGAATCCGAGGTCGAACGGCTCCGCGCCGAAGTCGGCGAACGGTCCGCGAAATAGACGGCCGCCGGGCTTGCTAGGCTGGAGGGCAGGGGAGGTGCATCATGGAATCCAGCCGATACGGGGACGAACCGGAAAGCCGCGTCGAACGCATCCCGAGCGGCGAAGGCTACACCTCCTCCGACGAGGAGCGGTGGGCGCCCGAACCACCCAAATCGAAGTCACGCACCGCGTTCGAACGCGACCGCGCGCGCCTCATCCACTCGTCCGCGCTGCGCCGGCTCGGCGCGAAAAGCCAGATCCTCGTCGCCGGCACCGACGACTTCGCCCGCACCCGCCTCACCCACACGCTCGAAGTCGCCCAGATCGGGCGCCAGATCGGCAAACTCCTCGGCTGCGACCCGGACGTGGTCGACTGCGCCTGCCTCTCCCACGACCTCGGCCACCCGCCGTTCGGCCACAACGGCGAGAAGGCGCTCTCCCGCATCGCCCGGAACATCGGCGGATTCGAAGGCAACGCGCAGACGCTGCGCCTCCTCACCCGGCTCGAACCCAAGGTGTTCCACCCGGACGGCCGCTCCGCCGGCGTGAACCTCACACGGGCCTCCCTCGACGCCGCCGTCAAATACCCGTGGACGCTCGCCGAGGCGGCGAAGCACCCCAAAGGCGAACGCAGCGCCAAATACTGCGTCTACCCGGACGACGAACCCGTCTTCCACTGGCTCAAGCAAGGCCTCGCCGACCCGACCGCACGCCCCATGGAATGCATGATCATGGACCTCGCCGACGACATCGCCTACTCGGTGCACGACGTGGAGGACGCCATCGCCACCGGCGCGTTCAACCCGATCGCGCTCGCCGACCCGCGCACGATCGACGCGATCGCGCTCGCCGACCCGCGCACGATCGACGCGATCGTCGGACAGACGCGCGCGTGGTACGGCCCGCAATGGGACGCGGACCGGCTCGTCGAGGCGTTCGCGCGCCTCAGACGGCTCGACATGTTCCCCGACCATTTCAACGGGTCGCGCTCGGCCCTGGCGCAGCTCAAGAACATCACCTCCGACCTGATCGGCCGATTCGCGTGGAGCGTCGAGGAGGCGACGCGCGACACGTACGGCGCCGGCCCGCTCACCCGCTATACGGCGAGCCTCGTCATCCCCGAGGAGACCTCGTACGAGATCGTCGCGCTGAAGGGCATCGCCGTGCATTTCGTCATGGCGCCGGGGGAGCAGGAGCCGATGCACGAGGAGGAGCGCCGCATCGTCGAGGACCTCGTCGACGTGCTCATGTCCGACGCGCCCCGCCCCAGCGACATCCTCGAAAGCCAGTTCCTCGAGGACTGGGAGACCGCCGCCAACGACGACGAGCGCCTGCGCGTCGCCGTCGACCAGGTCGCCTCCCTCACCGACTCCTCGGCGCTCGCGCTCCACTCGATCCTGTTCTGAACCGTCCCGCCGGTCGGCGCGGGGCCGCTCCGACACACGCCGACGGCGGAAACCGGCATACCCGTACCGGTGCCGCGGCAAGGCGGTAGGGTAGTGTGTCATGGCCGGAATGATCAAGAAGGAAGACATCGAGAAGGTGCGCGCAGCCGCGGACCTCTACGACATCGTATCCGCATCCGTGTCGCTCAAGCCCTCGGGCACCGGCACGTACGTCGGCCTATGCCCGTTCCACGACGAGAAGACCGGCAGCTTCAACGTGCGCCCCGCGCTCGGCGTCTGGCACTGCTTCGGCTGCGGACTCGGCGGCGACGTGTTCAAATTCGTCGAACAGCAGGAGAACATCGACTTCCGCGAGGCCGTCGAACTGCTGGCCGACAAATACCACATCGAACTGCACTACGAGAGCACGGGCGCCGGCAAGCCGGGCGAACGCTCCGGCTCGAAGCGCGCGCGCCTGCTGGAGGCCAACGAGGAGGCGCAGCGGTTCTTCACCAGCCAGATCATGAGCAAGGAGGCGCTCGCCGCCCGCAAGCTGCTCGGAGGCCGCACGTTCAGCCAGGCCGACTGCGAACGCTTCGGCTGCGGGTACGCGCCCCAAGGCTGGGACAACCTCGTCCGTCATCTCGCGTCCAAGGGGTTCACGCAGCAGGAGATGCTCGACGCGGGCCTCGCACGCCAGGGCCAGCGCGGCGTCTACGACTACTTCCGAGGCCGCGTCACCTGGCCGATCCGCGATTCGACCGGCCGCACGCTCGGCTTCGGCGCGCGCAAACTGTACGACGACGACCAGATCGCCGCGAAGTACATCAACACGCCGGACACGCAGCTCTACCGCAAGACCCAGGTGCTGTACGGCATCGATCTGGCGAAGAAGGCGATCGTGAAGAAACGCCAGGTCGTGATCGTCGAAGGCTACACGGACGTGATGGCCATGCATCTGGCCGGCGTCGACACGGCCGTCGCCACGTGCGGCACCGCGTTCGGCGCGGAGCACGCGAAGATCGTGCGCCGTCTCATCGCCGACGATTCGCTCGGCGCCGTCCAGCTTGTCGGTCCGCTGAAGGTCGAAGGGCAGGCGGTGAGCTCGCGCGTCGTGTTCACGTTCGACGGCGACGCCGCCGGCCAGAAGGCGGCGCTGCACGCGTTCGGCCTCGACTCCGCGTTCCTCTCGCAGACGTTCGTCGCCGTCGCCGACGACAATCTCGACCCGTGCGACCTCAGGATCGAACGCGGCGACGAGGCGGTCCGCTCGCTCGTCACGCGCGCGAAACCCCTCTACGATTTCGTGATCGAGGCGGCGATCGGCCGGTTCGACACCCAGTACGCGACCGGCCAGATGGGCGCGGTCAAGGCGGTGGCGCCGCTGGTCGCGCAGATCCGCGACCGGTCGCTGCTCGACCTGTACACGCGTCGCGCCACGCGCCGCATCGGCGTCGACCTCGACATCATGCAGCGCGAGGTGGAACGCGAGCGTCGCCGTCAGCACGTGCGCGACGAGGACGCGTACGCACCGCGACGCCGGTTCAACGGCGGCGGCGCGTTCGACCGCGACGGATCGTCGCGCGGACGCGACGGCGATCCGTACGCCGATCCGGCGAAACGCCGGGAACTCGAGCATCGCGACGCGACCGAACAGACGTATTTCCGCATCGACGACGCCGTGTTCATCGCCGAACAGCAGTTCATGGCGCTGCTCATCCAGGTGCCGCTCGCCGTCAATCCCAACGGGTTCGCCGAACTGACGCTCGGGAACTTCATGACGCCGGTGTTCCGCACGATGTTTCAGGCGGTCGCCGCGGCCGGCGGACTGCCCTCCCCGGACACGCCGCAGGGATTGTGGATGCACAACCTCACCAAGGCGGGAGGGCCGATGCTCGAATCGACGATCAACGAGCTGGCCGTCATGCCGCTGCCGCTGCCGGACGACGGGCGGAACGCGGCCGACGGATCCGGCGCCGACGGTTCGGGCATGGTCGACGCGCGGCTCAGGCCGCCCACCAAGGCGGAGAGCCGATACGCCTCCGAACTGCTCGTCAAACTGCTCGACATGGGGTATATGCGGCGTATCGGCGCGGCCAAACGCCGGATGGCCATGATGCCCGACGGCGCGGAGAAGATCGCGCTGCTCGGCGAGATCACGCGGATGGAGACCCATCGCAAGGACATCCAGTCGCAGGTCTACGGCAACAACGTCGGCTGAGGGCGCGGGGGATTCCGGTCCCGTGGTCGGTTCCGTGGTTGGTTCCGCGATTGGTATGGTCGGGAACCGGCGGATTGGCCCCATCCAAATTGGACTGGTTTGGATTGGTCTTGCCGCCTAAGTCCGATAATGGTCGGCGACGGATGCCGCGTCCGCCCCGTCTCCCATCGGGCGCGCGGCGTCACATGGCATCGCATGAACCAGAAGGGAACTCGAATGACGCAGAACCGTGCTGAACTCAACCGCAACCTCGCCCAGATGCTCAAGGGCGGCGTGATCATGGACGTGACCACGCCCGAACAGGCGAAGATCGCCCAGGACGCGGGCGCGTGCGCCGTCATGGCGCTCGAACGCATCCCGGCCGACATCCGCGCCGCCGGCGGCGTCTCCCGCATGTCCGACCCGGCCATGATCAAGGGCATCCAGGAGGCCGTGTCCATCCCGGTCATGGCGAAGGTCCGCATCGGCCACATCGCCGAGGCCCGCATCCTGCAGGCCATCGACATCGACTACATCGACGAGTCCGAAGTGCTCTCCCCGGCCGACGACGTCTACCACATCGACAAGAACCGGTTCGACGTGCCGTTCGTGTGCGGCGCGAAGAACCTCGGCGAGGCACTGCGCCGCATCGCCGAAGGCGCGGCCATGATCCGCACCAAGGGCGAGCCGGGCACCGGCGACGTGATCCAGGCCGTGCGCCACATGCGCACGATGAACAAGCAGATCCACGAGCTCGTCTCCCTGCGCGACGACGAGGTGTACGAGGCTGCCAAGCAGCTCGCCGTGCCCTACGACCTCGCCAAGTACGTGCACGACAACGGCCGCCTGCCCGTCGTCAACTTCGCCGCCGGCGGCGTCGCCACCCCGGCCGACGCGGCCCTGATGATGGAACTCGGCGCCGAGGGCGTGTTCGTCGGCTCCGGCATCTTCAAGTCCGGCGACCCGGCCAAGCGCGCCGCCGCCATCGTCAAGGCGACCGCCAACTGGCAGGACGCCGACCTGCTCGCCAAGCTCTCCGAGAACCTCGGCGAGGCCATGGTCGGCATCAACGAGGACGAGATCCAGACCATCATGGCCGCCCGAGGCGAGTGACCGTTCCGACCGGATGAGCCCCCGCTGGCGGGGGCTGGCAGCCGCAAGGCTGACTGGGGGTGGGCGTTGCCGACGGACCACCCTCGGTCCCACTACGTTCGACAGCTCCCGCCAGCGGGAGCGGGAAAGGAATGACATGGTCGTAGCGGTCGAATACATCTCCAAGGAGGAATCCGACGGCGTCGAATCCGGTCAGGACCGGCACGGCGTGACCGGCATCCTCGCCGTGCAGGGCGCGTTCGCGGAACACGCCGCCGTGCTCGACAGGCTCGGCGCGCCGTGGAAGCTGCTGCGCGCCGCCGAGGACTTCGACGACTCCATCGACCGGGTGATTCTGCCCGGCGGCGAATCCACCACGCAGGGCAAGCTCCTGCGCTCCACCGGCCTGTTCGAGCGGATCGACGCGCACATCAAGGCCGGCAAACCCGTGTTCGGCACCTGCGCCGGCATGATCCTGCTCGCGAAGAGGCTCGACAACGACGAGCACGTGTACTTCGGGGCGCTCGACGCCGTCGTGCGCCGCAACGCGTACGGACGCCAGCTGGGCAGCTTCGCCGCCACCGCCGACTTCGGCGAGCCGGGCGACGCCGAATACATCAAGGATTTCCCGCTCGTGTTCATCCGCGGGCCTTACGTCGTCTCCGTGGGCGACGGGGCACGCGTCGAAACGCGGGTCGACGGGCATCCGGTGGCGTTGCGGCAGGGCAACATCCTCGCCACCGCGTTCCACCCGGAACTCACCGACGACACGCGCCTGCACGAGCTGTTCCTCTCCCTGTGATCGGAAGATAATCGTCGGGGGACGATCGTCGCGGCAAGGAACGGGAAAGGACGGTGGCCATGCGGCTGGAACTCGACAGGCGCGCGAGCGTGCCGATGTACCGGCAGCTGGCCGCGCAGCTGCGCGAACGCATCGTCTCCGGCGAACTCGCCGAAGGATACCGGCTGCCGCCCGAGCGTGAGCTCGCCGCCCGGCTCGGCGTCAACCGCACCACCGTCCTGCAGGCGTACCAGCGGCTCAAGGACGAAGGCCTCGTCGCGTCGAAGGTCGGCAAGGGCACGTTCGTGACGCCGGTGGACGGCGCCTCCTCCGGTGCGACGGGAATCGGCATGCCCGGCGCGTCGGGCGCCCCGGGGGAGAGCGCGGGGAACGGCGGCATGGTCCATACGATCCATGATGTCCGCACGGAGGGCGGCGCCGGCGCCCCCGAGCACGCCGGCGCGCCCGAGCCGTCCGTCATCCGGCCCCCGTGGTCGGTGCTGTTCAGCGACTACTCCAACCGGTTCACCTACCACGACATCGCCGAGATCGACCGCGCCCGGCGCGGTGGCGCGGGCGGACGCGTCATCGACTTCGCGACCGGCTCGCCTGATCCGGCGGACATCCCCGACGACCTGCTGCGCGCGGTGAGCCTTGAGGCGTTCGCCTCGCACGAGTTCGACGGACAGCCGGAATCGCCCATCGAAGGCTTCGACGAGCTGCGCGCGCTGCTCGCCGAACACATGCGCACGCGCGGCGTCGCCTGCGAGGCGCGCAACGTCATGGTCCTGTCCGGCTCCGAACAGGGCATCGACCTCATCGTGCGCGCGTTCGTGAACCCGGGCGACCGCGTGCTCGTCGAACAGTCCACGTTCTTCCCCGCGTTGCAGACGTTCCGTTCCGCCGACGCGTCGATCGTCGGCGTGCCGGTCGACGCCGACGGCATGCGCACCGACCTGCTCGAAGGCTACTGCGCGCGCTTCCGGCCCAAACTCATCTACACCATCCCCACCTTCCACAACCCCACCGGCACGACGATGCCGATGGGGCGCCGCCGCAGGCTCGTCGACGTGGCGCGCCGCTACCAGTGCCTCATCGTCGAGGACGACGCCTACGGGGAGCTGTGGTACGGCGGGCCCGGCGGCCCGGCGCGCCCCGTGCCGCTCGCCGGCATGGAGAACGCCGGATACGTGATGTACCTGTCCACGTTCTCGAAGACCGTCACCTCCGGGCTGCGCACCGGATGGGTGGCGGCCGACCCGCACGTCATCGCGCGCCTGGCCGCATTGCGGCGCATGGTCGACCAGCACACGAGCACGTCGTCGCAGCGCATCTGCCTCGAACTGCTCAAGGAGGGACGCATCGCCGGGCACGTGCGCGACCTGACCGCCGCCTACCGCCGCCGCCGCGACACGGCCGTCGCCGCGCTGGAACGGCATGCGCCGCAGGGCATGCGCTGGACCGTGCCGCAGGGCGGGTACTACATCTGGGTCTCGCTGCCCGACGGCGTGCGCGCGCTCGACCTGCTCGCCCGGTGCCGCACGCTCGGCGTCACGTTCATGCCCGGCGGCGTGTTCGACGTGGACGAGACCGACGAGACGCACATCCGTCTCAACATGGTCCGTCCCGCCGCGCGCGACCTGGAGGACGGCATCGGCCTGATCTGCGACGCCGTGCGCGCCATGACGCGCTGACCGGCGGCGCCGCGGGCGGGCTACCATGGTCCTCCATGGGAACGAATGCCATATGGAACCATGACCTGTACGACGGCCCCGCGGGGAAGCGGAACCTCATCACCGACGTGCCCGGCGTGAGGGTCGGCCACGTCACATTGCGCTCGCCCGACGGCGCCGCACCGGCGATCCGCACCGGCGTGACCGCCATCGTGCCGCCCGGCGACTGCTTCGCGAGCAAGTTGCCCGCCGCCGCATACGTGTCCAACGGCTTCGGCAAATCGATGGGACTCGTACAGGTCGGGGAGCTCGGCAGCCTCGAAACGCCGATCCTCATGACCAACACGCTCTCCTGCGGCGCCTGCTTCGACGCGCTCGTGGACCATGCGCTCGCCGCCCACCCCGCCATCGGCGTGGACACCGGCACGGTGAACCCGGTGGTCATGGAATGCAACGACGGCCCCATCAACTCGATACGCGCCCGCGCCGTCACGCCGGCGCACGGACTGGAGGCGATCGCCGCGGCCGGCGAGGACTTCGACGAGGGCGACGTGGGCGCCGGCACGGGCATGACCTGCTTCGGGCTCAAGGGCGGCGTCGGGTCGGCCTCGCGCGTGGTGCGCGTGGACGGCCGCGACCACGTGATCGGCGTGCTGACGCTCACGAACTTCGGTTCGCGCGAATGCCTGCGCCTCGACGGCGAGCCGGTCGGCCTGCACCTCGCCGAAGCGGAGCGCATCGCATCGGCATCGATATCGGCCGCGGACGGGGACGGGGACGGGGACGGGACCGCCGCCGGGAACGCGGGCGGCGAGGACAAGGGCAGCATCGTCGCGGTCATCGCCACCGACCTGCCCGTCGATTCGCGCCAGCTGAGGCGCATGGCCAAGCGCGTCACCGTCGGCATCGCGCGATGCGGCGGCTACATCGGCAACGGCAGCGGCGAGATCGTCGTCGCGTTCAGCACCGCCAACCGCATCGACCACTGGGCCGGCGACGACCTGACCAAACCGTCCGACCATCCCACGCCGGCCGGCGGGCCGCTCGTCGAGACCGTGACGCGGCTCAACGAGAACGCGATGGACCGGTGCTTCCGCGCCGTGGCCGCCGCAAGCGAGGAGGCCATCGTCAGCTCGCTGCTCCATGCGCACGGCGTGCGCGGCCGCGACGGCAAGGTCACCCCCTCGCTGCGCGACGCGTTGCGTGACGCGGGGCTGGCGCTGCCGGAATCCCTGGCGGAGGCGTAGCGCGCCTGCGGTGCGGCCGCATGGTCGCGTTGCGCGTCGCGGCCGCGTATCATACACATGGCGCATGCGGCGCCGGGCGACCGGTGCCGCGGCGCGGACATCACGACGCAGGAAGCACGGCTCCGCGCATCCGTCGGCCTCCGACGGCGCGGGCCGGCAAGGAAAGGGACAACAGACACTATGGGCACGGCATCGTCCACATCTCCGGTGACCGCCATCTCGGCGGGCAGCGAAAGCGGCATCACCCTGATCATCCACGCGGGCGCGGGCAGCCGCGGCAAGCGCAGCACGCCGGAACGCATCGCGCAGGTCGAGAAGGACCTCGACCGCGCGCTCGACGCCGGCTACGCGCTGCTCGAGGCGGGCGCGCCGGCCCACGAGGCCGTCATCGCCGCCATCCACGTGATGGAGGATTCCCCCGAATTCAACGCGGGTCGCGGCGCCGCGCTCACCAGCGACGGCATCGCCCAGATGGACGCCTGCCTGATGACCGGCGACGGCGAGGTCGGCGCGGTCACCGGCGTGTCCACGGTGAGGAACCCGATCGACGCGGCCCGCGCGGTCAAGGAGCAGACCAAGCACGTGCTGTTCGCCGACCCGACCGACGGCGAGATCGCCGACTGGGGCGTCGCGACCGAACCCAACGAGTACTTCATCACCGAGCAGCGTCGCCAGTCGCTCGCCGAGGCCCAGTCCGGCGGCGACGAATGGGAGAAGCACGGCACCATCGGCGCCGTGGCCCGCGACGTGAACGGCGACATCGCCGCCGGCACGTCCACCGGCGGCATCACCAACCAGATGCACGGCCGCGTCGGCGACTCGCCGCTGCCCGGCTGCGGCACCTTCGCCGACCAGCGCACCGTGGCGGTCTCCTGCACCGGCATCGGCGAGGCGTTCATCAAGGTCGTCGCCGCGCACCAGGTGTCCGACCGCGTGCGCTTCGCCGGCGAGTCCGTGCACGACGCGGCCGTCGCCACGCTCGACGAGGTCGCCGCCCACCACGGCGACGGCGGCATGATCGTCCTGCCCGCCCGGGGCCGCGGCGTCATCGCCTACAACAGCGAGATGATGAACCTCGGCTACCGCAGCGCGGACGGCGGCATGGTGCAGGGCTGACGCGTCAGGCGCACGGTCCGGTGGACCGTGCGTAGCGTCAGCCTGAGCGAGGCGGAAGCCGAGCGAAGGCAGGATTGGGTCCGGCCGCAGGCCGGTCCTTGATTGCAGGACCGAGCCGTAAAGAAAACAGCCCGGCGGGATTTCCCGTCGGGCTGTTTCATATCGATGCGCGACTCAACCGCGCCGCATCATCACTTGGTGATGGTGTTGTACGTGGGCATGTTCGTGTAGTCGAACTGCACGTTCTTCACGTTCTGCGCGGAGACGGCCGCCACGTTGTCGCACCACAGCGGGATGGACGGCAGGTCCTGCATGAGGATCTCCTGGGCGGTGCGCAGGGCCTCGGTGCGCTTGGCCACGTCGGTCTGCGACAGGGCGTTGGCCAGGGCGGCGTCGAACTCGGGGTTCTTGTAGTCGCCGTCGTTGGAGCCGTGGCCGTCCGCGGAGGCGGAGGCGTACAGCGGGGTCATGTAGTCCTCGGCGGACGGGTAGTCGAGCATCCAGCCGGAGCGGAACGCGGTGGAGATGCTGCGGTCGGTGACGCGTTCGCGGATGTCGCTGAACGTCGGGTAGGCGTCACCCTGCGCGTCGATGCCGAGCGTGTTCTTGAGCTGGTTGGACACGGCGTCGACCCACTGCTTGTGGCCGCCGTCGGCGTTGTAGGCGATCTTGAAGCTGCCGCTCCACGGGGAGATGGCGTCGGCCTTCTTCCACAGCTCCTTGGCCTTGGTCGGGTTGTACTTGAGGTTCTCCTCGCCCTTGAGCGTCTTGGAGTATTCGGGCACCAGCGGCGAGGTGAAGTCGGTGGCCACGGTCTTCGTGTTCGAGTACACCTTCTCGACGATCTGCTTGCGGTTGATGGCCATGGAGATGGCCTGGCGGCGCAGCTGGCCCTCCTCGTCGAAGCCGAAGTGGTCGAGGCGCTCCGGGATCACGAAGCCCTGGTAGGAGGAGCCGGGCTGGCTGTAGGCGGTCACGCTCTTGTTGGAGCGGAAGGTCTTGACGGCGCTGGCGGGCACCTCGTCGAGCACGTCGAGGTTGCCGGAGAGCACGTCGGAGTAGGCGGCGTTCTCATCGGTGTAGACGCGGAACTCGATGCCGTCGTTCTTCACGGTGCGCGAACCCTTGTAGTCGGGGTTCTTCACCACGGTGATGTCCTTGCCGACATTCCATGACTTGAGCTTGTACGGTCCGTTGCCGATCGGGTTCTTGCCGAACGCCTTGATGTCCTTGTAGGCCACGGACGGCAGCGGGAAGAACGACTGGTGGGCGATCTGCACCGGGAAGACGGAATCCGGGTGGTCGAGGGTGACGACCAGCGTGTGGTCGTCCTTGACCTCGAGGCCGCTCAGCTGCGCGTCGTCGGCCACGTTCGGGTCCTGCAGCTCGTCGTAGCCCTTGATGATGGACATGCGGCTCGCCTGCTTCATGGCGTGCTTCACGTTCGCCGCGTAGCTCCACGCCTTGGCGAACGATTCGGCGGTCACGGCCTCGCCGTTGGTGAACTTCCAGCCGTCCTTGATCTTGATGGTGTATTGGGTGGCGTCGTCGTTCGGCGTGATGGACTTGGCGACCTCGAGGTGCTGCTTGCCCTTGACGTCGTAGCTGACCAGCCCCTCGAACAGGTAGCGGATGACCTTGCCGCCGCCCATCTCGTTGGTGTCGGCGGGGACCAGCGGGCTCTGCGGCTCGGTGTTGTTCACCGAGATGATGGTCTGGCCGTCGGACTGCGACGAGCTGGACGAGCCGCCGCAGGCGGCCGCCGTGAGCAGCATCGCGCAGGCCGCGCCCAAGGCGGCGATGCGCTTGGCATGGGTTGAGAACATGGACCTTCTTCTTTCTCCTATTCCATAATGGCCGCGAACCATTGTATGAACGGCAGGTAACGGGGATGGGCGGTTGTCCATATTCGTAAACGTTCTTATATATGCATGTGTTCTTATATATGCGCTATATGCGTGGATGCTGTGCGTCCGCGCCCGTCGGCGGATGTGCATCGACGGATGTGTGCATCGACGGCGGCGGCCCCGCGGTGGTCTCCATCCTTTCGGGGAGAAGACCGCCACGGGGCCGCCGTTCGGAATCGCCGGGAATCGCCTGGACCCGGCGAATCCCGATGGATCAGGCCAGCTGGGCGAGCAGCGCCGGCAGCTCGGCCATCGTGTCGATGACCGCGTCGGCGCCCGCGTTCACGAACGCGTCGCGGGCCGCCGCACGCGCGGCCGCCTTGTCGGCGTCGTTCAGCGCCTCGAACTCCGCCTGGCTCAGGGCCATCTGCGAGCTGCCCTCGGTCACGCCGATCGTGAACACGCCCGCGTTTTTGCCCTCGCGGATGTCGGAGAGCGTGTCGCCCACCTTCGCGGCGCGGCGCACGTCGGTCACGTGCAGGGCCTCGAGGTTGCGGAAGATCATGTACGGGTAGGGGCGGCCGTAGCCGTCGGTGCCGTCCGGGCTGATCCAGAAGTCCGGGTCGTAGCCGTTCTCCTTGGCCTTCGGCACGACGATCTCCATCATCCTGTCCGTGTAGCCGGTGGTCGAGCCGATCTTCAGACCCGCCTCGCGCAGGGCGGCGACCGCGTCCACGACGCCCGGCTTCGGGTCGGCGAAGCCGTCGAGGATGGACAGCAGCTTCGGCTCGAAGTGCGCGTACACGGCATCCGTGTCCGCGTCGGTCGGGGCGGCGCCGTGGGCGTCCTCCCACGCGCGGGCGATGCGGTTCATGTGCAGCATCGTGTTGATGTGGTCGTGCTTGAGCATGCCCATCGGCTTGCGGGTCTCCTCCATGGTCGGCTCCACGCCGAACTCCTTGAACGCCTCCTGGAAGGCCTTCACGGGGGCGAAGCAGCCGTAGTCCACGGTCGTGCCCGCCCAGTCGAAGATCACGGCTTCGAAACGGTTGGTCATTGTCCCTGTCTCCTTTGTTCCGATTGTCCGGGCGGTTCTCAGGCGGTGAGCTTCACGTTCGCCGGGGCGGCGGCCTTGATCGGCTCGCCGGCCTTGTCCATCGCGGCGATGGCCGCGGGCACGGAGGCCGAGCCGGTGGCCGCCTCGAGCAGGCCGCGCTCGCCCATGTACAGGGCCAGGAGCTCGGTCACCTTCTCGATGTCGTCGGTGTAGATCTCGCCGATGTTGCCCAGGCGGAAGGTCTCCTCGTGGGTGAGCTTGCCCGGGTAGATCGCGTAGCCGCGCTCCTTGATGAACTCGTACATGTCGTGGAAGTCGAACTTCGTGCCCTCCGGGTAGAGGAACGTGGTGATGATCGGGCCCTGGTTCTCCTTGAGGAACACGCGGAAGCCGAGCGCCTCCATGCGGGCGATGAGCAGGTGGTTGTTCAGCGCGTAGCGGGCGGAACGGGCCGGGATGCCGCCTTCGGCGAACATCTCGTCGAGGGCCTTGGAGAAGGCGAGCACCACGTGGGTGGGGGAGGTGTAGCGCCACTTGCCGTTCGCCTTCTCCAGCGTGTTCCACTGGTCCCACAGGTCGAGGGACAGGCTGCGCGCCTTGCCCTTGGAGGCCTCGAGCTTCGCCTTGTTGCAGATGATGAAGCTGAAGCCCGGAACGCCCTGGATGCACTTGTTGGCGGAGGAGACGAGGAAGTCGATGCCCCAGCCGGAGACCGGGATGTCGACGCCGCCGAAGGAGCTCATCGCGTCGACCATGAACGTGCAGCCGTGCGCCTTGGCGACGGTGGCCACGGCGGCGATGTCGTTGAGCAGGCCGGAGGTGGTCTCCGAGTGGATCATCGACACGTGCGTGATGGACGGGTCGCGGCGCAGGTACTCCTCGACCTTGTCGGCGTCCGGGATGCGGTCGTACGGCTCGGCGTACTGCACGTAGTCGATGCCCGCGTGCTCGCAGATCTTGACCTGGCGGTCGCCGTACGCGCCGTTGGTGCACAGCAGCACCTTCTCGTCCTTGCCGATCACGGAGGTCAGGACGCTCTCCACGCCGAACGTGCCGGAGCCCTGCATGAGCACGACGGTGTAGTCGTTCGGGTCGCAGTGGGCGAGCTCGAGCAGCTGGCGGCGGATCTTCTGGGTGATCTGCTGGTAGTCCTCGTCCCACGTGCAGTGGTCGAAGAGCATCTCCTCCTTGACCGTGCGGGTCGTGGTCAGCGGTCCGGGGGTGAGCAGCTTGTATTCGTTGGCCATGATGGTCGTTTCCTTTCTTTTCCGTGGATGCCATGGATCCGTCGGATCCCGTGGGTTCCTGGCTTGGACGAAGTATGCGTCGGATGCTGTGGATGTTCGTTAGGTGCTTTGGATACGGCTTCCGCCCGCAGAGTGTAATCACGAAGGAAGTTTTCGGATATTTCTACGTAGATTTCGCCCTGCGGGCGGAGTGTCGTTTGTAGTAACCGAGTTGCGTTCAGACCGCGTTCACCTGCGCGGTCCGGACGCGCCCCGTCACTCCTGGCCTTCCGCGGCCCGCTTGCACTCGGACGAGAAGTCCTGATGCTTCTGGAGCAGGTCGACGGTCAGCGGCTCGGGGAACGACTTGGAACGCTTGGAGGCGTTCGCCGGGGCCTTCTCGCCCTTGTAGAGCGGGGTCGGGTAGGTCTCGAGCAGCTCCTTGCGGCCCTTGTCGATGATGACGCCGGCCATCTTCTGCGCCTTCGGGTTGGTGGCGCGGCCCTTGTCGAGCACCGCCACCGACTCGGTGAGCGAGTAGTTGCCTTCGGTCGGGTCCACGTAGTCGATGGGCAGGCCGTTCTTCTTGTCCGCGACCGCCTGGTGGCGCAGGCCGAAGCCGATCGCCACCTCCTTGGCGCGCACCGACTTGAGCGGTCCGGAACCGGACTGTTCAAGGTGCGGGCCGGCGTTGCGGTAGATGTCCGTGAGGATTCGCTTGCCCTTCTCGCCGGTGCCGTAGGCGTCGACGATGGCCTGGACCATCAGCCAGCCGGTGGAGGAGCCCTCCATGTCCGGCACGGAGATCAGGCCCTTGTACTCGGGCTTGGCCAGGTCGGCGTAGCTCGTCGGCTTCGGCACGCCCGCGGCCTTGAGCGCCTCGGTGTTGATGATGATGGCGCCCTCCTGCGCGGTGGTGGGGGAGCGGTAGGCCGGGGCCTTCGAGTTCTCCGTGTCGCCGAGCAGCTGCGAACGCACGTCGGTCAGGTTCGCGAACATGTGGTTGCGCTCCTGGGCGGAGTCGACGTAGTAGGAGCTCATCGTGAGCATGTCGGCCTCGAGGGCCTTGCCCTCGGCCAGCATCTTGCCGCCGAGCTCGGAGGTGCCGAACTCCTGGATGATGTACTGGTCCTTGTAGCCGTTGCGGTCGAGCGCGTGCTCGAAGGCGGTGACGGCCTCCTCGTCGGCGTTCGTGTAGATGACGACCTTGCCGCCGGCCGCCGACGCGGACGTGGAGACCGCGCCGAAGGTGACGAGCAGCGCCACGCACACCGCGGAGGCGATGCCGGTGAGCAGGCTGCGGTTCCTGCGGTTGCCGCTGTCCGGCAGCCGGAAGGTGGCGGCCGCGGCCGCGAGCTGGCGGCTGGGGCGCACGGTGCTGAACGAGGCGGCCACCTGCGGGGTCCTCACGGCGGCCTTGGCCTTGCGGGCCTCCTTGGCGCGTTCGGCGGAACGGTCGCGGGTGAACAGGGCGATCAGGCCCTTGACCACGAGGTTGACGACGAGGATGAGCAGCGAGAGCACGAACACGTCGTCGAACTTGGCGATGTGCTGCAGGGCGGAGATCTTCGTGGTGATGACCTGCGTGCGGGCGCCGGTCAGGAAGACGACGGCCGAGATGGTGACCATCGCGTTGACGAAGTAGTAGCCGAAGATCTGCAGCAGCGTGGGCCACGCGTTCGGCGTGACGACGCGCACCAGCGTCTTGATCCAGTTGTCGCCCATGAGCTTGGCGGTGGTCTCCCAGCCGGCGTTCATCTTGGTCAGCGAGTCCTTGATCATCTGGTACGGGGTGGCGAAGTAGTGCACGATGTTCGCGATGATGAGGATCCAGAACGTGTTCTGCAGCGGCGAGCCGGAGAACATGAACAGGAAGGCGATGCCGAGCACCATGCCCGGGACCGTGTTGATGATCGCGGAGATCGCGTCCACCGAGCGGCGGGCCCACGCGGGCAGCTTCGAGCGGGAGGTGACCAGGCCGGCGGCGTAGACGAACACGCATCCGAAGATGGCGGTCATCACGGCGACGTACAGCGAGTTGGTGAACACCTGCGTGAGCTGCGAGTCGGTGAACAGGTTCGCGATGTGCGCGAACGTGAAGCCGAGATGGTCCGGCCACTCCTGGACGAACGGGATGAGCAGGATCACGAGGAACACGGAGAGCGTGCACACGAGCGTGACGACCGAGGCGATGCCGCAGATCCAATCGCGCTTCCGGCCCTTCGGCAGGTCGATCTGGCTGATCTGCTTGTAGCGGATCGCGAAGCGTTCGAGCACGGTCATCAGGATGATCGAGATGATCGAGGGGATGAGCATGAACACGGCGATCACGGCGCCGCGGTTGAAGTTCGGGATCGAGCCGAGCATCTGGTTGAACAGCGTCATGGCCAGCACGTCGTAGGTGCCGCCCACCGAGGTCGGGATGCCGTAGTCGGTGAACGCGAGGAAGAACGACTGGATGAACGCGACGGCCAGCGTGCCGACCAGCGGGCGCAGCACGGTGTTGAGGAAGGTCGTCAGCGGGTTGTCGCCCATGATGTGCGAGACGATGATGAACTTCTTGTCGACGAACTGGAAGCTGTTGTTGATGAGCAGGAAGCAGGTCGGCAGCGTGTAGATGACATAGCCGATGAGCAGACCGTTGAACCCGTAGATGTCGAACAGCGGGTGGCCGATGAGCTGCGTGATCAGGCCGTTCTTGCCGAACGAGTAGATGATCGCGAAGCCGTAGGTGATGGTCGGCAGCAGCATCGGCAGCTGGGCGAGCAGGGCGACGGCCTTCTTGAACCCGCGCGGCACGTTCGTGCAGTTGATCGTGTAGCTCAGCAGGAAGGCGAGCAGCACGGCGACGAGCGCGGAGACGGCGGCGACGGTCAGCGAGTTCGTGATCGACCGGACGAACTCGGGGCGGGACAGGATCGTCGTGTAGTTGTCGAACGTGGCCTCGCCGCCCGCGGTGGTGAACGAGCGGATGATCACGAGGATCATCGGCACGACGAGGAAGCCGATGAAGCATACGGCGACGATCGCGAGCAGCGTCCACAGCTCGGTCTGCTTCGGCTTGGAGGGGCGCGCCTCGTAGTTGTGGATCTCGGGGCGGATGTTGGGCAGCTGTTTGCCCGCCTGGATGGATTCTACCGACATGGCGTTCAGTCCTCCTGGCCCGCGGCGGCGAGTTCGGCATTGGCGTGCGCGGCCGTGTCGGCCTCGTCGCCCTCGTTGAACAGGGTGTAGATGTTGTTGCGCTTCACCTCGAGCTGGTGGAGGATGAACTTGCGCACGAAATCGGACGCCGGATGCTCGATGATGTTCTCCGGGGTGTCGTACTGCGCCACCTTGCCGTGGTTGATGATGAGCACCTTGTCGCTCATCGTGCACGCCTCCTCCGGATCGTGGGTGACCATGATCGTGGTGAGGTCGTACTGTTCGACGATCTGCTTGATCTTCGCCTTGATGGACTCCTTGATCACGCCGTCTAGGGCGGACAGCGGCTCGTCGAGGAGCAGCAGCTTCGGCTTCATGACGAGCGTGCGGGCGAGCGCCACGCGCTGCTTCTGGCCGCCGGAGAGCTCGTCGATGTGCTTGTTGAGGTGTTCCTCGAGGCCGAGCAGGCTGATCAGCTCCTTGATCTCGGCCTCCGAGGAGATGCCCGGGTTGTTCCTCAGGCCGTAGGTGATGTTCTCGTAGGCGGTGAGGTTCGGGAAGAGCGCGTAGTCCTGGAACACGATGTTGAAGCCGCGCTTCTCCATCGGCACGTGGGTGAGGTCCTCGCCGTTGTAGATCAGCCGGCCGCTGGTCGGCTCGGTGATGCCCAGGATGATGTTGAGCAGCGTGGTCTTGCCGCCGCCGGACGGGCCGAGGATCGACATGATCCTGCCGTTGTCCAGTTCGAGGCTGATGCCGTTCAGCACGTGGGTGTCGCCGAACGACTTGGTGATGTCCTTGAGTTCGAGCATATTTCGTCAACTGCCTTTTCTGTCCGGGGCGCGGTGTCCGCGGCCCGTTCGCGGGTGGCGCCGCGGTCTCGGCGCCGTGATCGGTATTCAGTTATCGCGGTCGGACTTCATACCGTGGCAGCCGAACCGCGCTGCATCTCCTATCGTGCCGCCGCTTCGGGCCGCTTGGACGGCGTGCAGGGGAAAGTTGCCTGAAACCATGGTGAACAGCAAGTGAAACTACGTGGACGGTGTGTAGTCGACGTAGTCCTGCGCCGTGCGCGGGCGGGGCGAGGGGATGCGGAAACCTTGTTCTTCATGTTCCATTCATTCGCAATTCATCTCATCGAAATCGAAAAAGTCGGGAAACAAAGTCAATAACGAGTAAGCGTCACGCGATGTTCCGCGAAAAACGGTCGGAAAACAGCACGCCGAGGCTACGTACCTAGGCGTGGTTTCCGTTAGGATACTTACGGTAAATCCCCTTGTTCCATGGAGGAATCGATGCGGCGCTGGCTGGTCGGACTGTTGAAGAGCGAGACGATTCTCATCGTCGCCACGGTGCTGGCGCTGATCTCATGCTTCATCGTCCCGCCGGACTCCGACTACAAGGGCTACGTGCATATGAGCACGATCAGCCAGCTCGTCTGTCTGATGCTCGTCGTGTGCGGCCTGCAGCGCATCGGCGTGTTCCGCATCATCGGATCGCGTCTGCTGCATCACGTGCGCACCGCGCGCGGGCTAGTCCTCACGCTCATCTCGCTCACGTTCTTCTCCGCGATGCTCATCACCAACGACGTGGCGCTCGTCACGTTCATCCCGTTCGCGATCTCCGTGCTCGTCATGGCGCACATGGAGGAGCATGCGGTGCTCGTCGGCACGCTGATGACCATCGGTGCGAACGTGGGCAGCATGCTCACGCCGATCGGCAACGCACACAACCTGTATCTGAAGGCGCTCACCGGCATGCCGTCGATGGAGATGATCGGCATCATGGCGCCGTACTCCGTGACCGCCGCCGTGCTGCTCGTCATCATCACCTGCGTCGTGTTCGGCTCCAAACCGGTCTCCGAATTCAGTGCGCTCGACGGCGCCGGCATCGAGCAGGGCGTGCTCGCGCCGGAAAGCGGCAAGCCGCGCCCCGACGAGATCCGCATCACCGGCTACGGCGCCGGCTACGGCGGATGGCGCACCGTCGTCTACGCGCTGCTGTTCGTGGTCTGCCTGCTCGCGGTGAGCGACGTCATCCCGCTGTGGCTCATGTGCGTGATCGTGTTCTCCGCGTTCCTCGTGTGCGACCGCAAGGCATTCCGCAACGTCGACTGGGGGTTGCCGCTCACCTTCACGATGTTCTTCATCTTCATCGGCAACATGAAGCGCGTGCCCGAATTCTACGAGCTCGCCGCCTCGCTGGTGGACGCGCACCCGCTGGAGGTCGCGGTCGGCTCGAGCCAGCTCATCAGCAACGTGCCCACCACGATCCTGCTGTCCGGGTTCACCGAGCAGTGGCGTCCGCTCATCATCGGCACGAACCTGGGCGGCATGGGCACGCTCATCGCCTCGATGGCCTCGCTGATCGGCTACAAGAACGTCGTGCGCAAGTATCCGGACCGCAATGGCCGCTACCTCGTCGTCTACTCGGCCGTCAACGTCCTCTTCCTCATCGTCCTCGTGGGGCTCTCCTGGATCATCGAGCCGTGAGCGGCTCGGAACCGGTGGCGGTCGGCGCGGAAAGTTAACGTACGGTTCATCTGTCGGTCAGGTTTCGTCAGCCGGCGGCACACCCGGGCGGGCTATCGTCGTCCTCGACAATACGAGATGATGGTGGAACTGTCGCGAGGAGATGAAACCTTGCAGCCTTCGGTGGGAATTCGCGAGCGCATCGACCATGTGTATCCGTCATTGAGACCGGCCGAGCGGTCCGTCGCCCGGTACATCCGCGACCATATCGAGGAGGCGGCGGGGCTGACCGTCGGCCAGCTCGCCGAGGCGACGCACGTCAGCCAGCCGACCGTGATCCGCTTCTCCCGCAAACTCGGATTCGGCGGCTATCGTGAGCTGCGCTACGTGCTGCGTCACCCCGAGGCGGAGCGTCAGGTGACGTTCGATCCGTTGGAGGGATTCGACCTTAACCCGTGGGACGATCCGGAGAGCGTGCCCTCCAAGGCGGCCGCCGGCGCCACGTCGCTCATCGACGAACTGCGGCGTTCGCTCGACGTGAAGGCGTTCCGCAAGGCGACGACGCTGCTCGCCGGCGCGGATGCCATCGACATCTATGGCGTGGAGAACTCGCTCGTGCCCGCCACCGACCTGTTCACCAAACTCATGTACCTGGGATTGGACTGCCGTCTCAACACGGACGCCTACCTCCAGCAGATCGGCGCGGGGCATCTCACCGGCGACGACGTGGCGATCGCGTTCTCCCATTCCGGATCGTCGGCGGACACGGTGAAGGCGCTGCGCCTCGCCAAGATGGCGGGCGCGCGCACCATCGCCGTGACCAATCACGTCGGCTCGCCGTTGGCCGGTTCCGCCGACGTGACGCTGATCACCGGATCCGGTTCGCATACGATCTACGGCAACGCGATCTTCTCGCGCGTCGCGAACGTGGCGCTCGTCGACATGCTCTACATGGGTGTGATCCTGTCCGACTACGGCCGGTTCTCCACCGCGCTCGACCAGTCGGGCAGGATGATCGCGGACCGGGAGTACCGGAGCTGAGCCTCGCGGCTCAGCCGACGTGGCGCTCGAAGCGGTGGAAGCCGGTGATCGCGTCGATCTCGGCCATCGCGTCGGCGGGGATCTCGAAGCCGGAGGCCTTGAGGTTGTTCTCCAGCTGGCTGGGCTTGCTGGCGCCGGCGATCACGCAGCTGATCTCCTTGTGCTGGAGGATCCAGGCGAGGGAGAGCACCGGCAGGTTCGTGCCGAGTTCGTCGGCCACGCCGCGCAGCTTCTCGACCATGTCGAGGTTGGCATCGGTGAGCAGGTCGTTGATCTGGTGGTCGGCCTGCCAGGTGGCGCGGGAGCCGGCCGGCAGCGGTTGTCCCTTGCGGTACTTGCCGGTGAGCAGGCCCTGCGCGAGCGGGGAGAACGTGGTGATGCCGATGCCGAGCTTCGAGCACACGCCCATGATCTCGTGTTCGATGTAGCGGTCGGCGAGGTTGTACTGCGGCTGCACCACGGTGATCGGGTAGAGGCCGAGGTGGTCGATGATGCGCTGCGCCTCCTGGAGCCTTGCGCCGCCCCACTCCTCGGAGACGCCGTAGTAGAGGACCTTGCCCTGCGCGACGAGGTCGCTCATCGCGCGCAGCGTCTCCTCCAGGTCGGTGGACTCGTCGAAGCGGTGGCAGTAGTAGAGGTCGAGGTAGTCGGTGCGCATGTTCTTCAGGCTCTGCTCGCAGCTTTCGAAGATGTGCTTGCGCGACAGGCCGCGGTCGTTCACGCCGTCCCCGGTGGGGAAGAACACCTTCGAGGAGATGACGAGCTCGCGGCGCGGGAAGCGGCTCAGCACCTCGCCGAAGAACCGTTCGGCCGCGCCCGCGGAGTACGCGTCGGCGCAGTCGAAGAAGTTCACGCCGTTGTCGAACGCGAGGTCGACGGTCTGCTTCGCCACGTCCTCGGCGGAGGTGCCTTTGAGGTCGGTCACCCAGCTGCCCAGCGCGATCTCGCTGATCTTCAGTCCGGACTTGCCTACGTTGCGGTACTTCATCGTTGCTGCTCTTTCTGTGATTCAGGTGTTATCGCTCACAATCCATTGAAGCACTTCAAGTGCGCTTCAACGCAAACGCCGTATGCCGGACATGTCGCGGGCGCGCCGATGCGCCCGCCGTCGCACGCCTGTCGTCGCCGTCGCGCGCGGGGCGGACTTCGTCGCGCCGTTCCGCCGGTCGTTGCCGTATTTGCGCGAAACACAGGTGTACTGTCTATGGCAGGGGAGAGCGAAGTGCGGCAAGATGACCGATAGGCAGAGTTGACGGTCTGTCAACATATCCTCAAGGAGGCGGCATATGTATTACTCCAACGGCAACTACGAGGCGTTCGCGCGGCCGAAGAAGCCCGAAGGCGTCGACGGCAAGCACGCGTACATCATCGGCACCGGGCTCGCGGCCCTGTCCGCCGCATGCTATCTCGTGCGCGACGCGCAGATGCCCGGCAAGAACATCCACATCATCGAGAAGGACGACGTGCCCGGCGGCGCGTGCGACGGCGCCCAGATCCCCGGACTCGGCTACGTGATGCGCGGCGGGCGCGAGATGGACAACCACTTCGAGGTGATGTGGGACCTGTTCCGCTCCATCCCCTCCATCGAGGACCCCGACGTCTCCGTGCTCGACGAGTACTACTGGCTCAACAAGGAGGACCCGAACTACTCGCTGTGCCGCGCCACCAAGGACCAAGGCAAGGACGCCGGCACCAAGGGCCGGTTCGGACTGTCCGACAAGGCCGCGCAGGAGATCATGAAGCTCTTCTTCACCCCCGACGAGGAGCTCTACGACAAGCCGATCACCGACTTCTTCGACGACGAGGTGCTCGACTCCAACTTCTGGATGTACTGGCGCACCATGTTCGCGTTCGAGAACTGGCATTCCGCGCTGGAGATGAAGCTGTACATCAAGCGCTACATCCACCACATCGGCGGCCTGCCGGACTTCAGCGCCCTGCGCTTCACCCGCTACAACCAGTACGAGTCGATGATCCTGCCGATGGTCAGGTACCTCGAATCGCACGGCGTCGAATTCCGCTACGGAACCAAGGTCGAGAACGTCGAATTCGCGATCGGCGGCGGCGACGGGCCGAAGCGCGAGCGTACCGGCGTCGGCCAGGACACGATCCTCAAGATCCAGGCGACCTCCGGCGTGTTCAAGCGCAACCCGTACGGCAGCGCCACGAAGAAGATCGCCGTGCGCCTCGACCTCGACCACGAGGGCGACAAATCCTCCATCGACCTGACCGAGAACGACTACGTGTTCATCACCAACGGCGGTTGCGTCGAGAACTCCACCATGGGTTCGCAGCATGCGCCCGCGCCGTGGAACCCGGACCTGAAGCCGGGCGGCGGCTGGGACATGTGGCGCCGCATCGCCGCGCAGGACCCGAGCTTCGGACACCCCGACACGTTCTGCTCCGACCCGCAGGCCACCAAGTGGATGAGCGCCACCGTCACCACGCTCGACGGCGAGATCCCGCCCTACATCCAGCGCATCTGCAAGCGCGACCCGTTCTCGGGCCGCGTCGTGACCGGCGGCATCGTCACCGTCACCGACTCCAGCTGGCTGATGAGCTGGACCCTCAACCGCCAGCAGCAGTTCCGCGACCAGAGCAAGGACCAGCTGTGCGTGTGGGTGTACGGCCTGTTCCCCGACAAGCCCGGCGACTACGTGAAGAAGCCGATGACCGAATGCACCGGCGAGGAGATCTGCGCCGAATGGCTCTACCACATGGGCGTGCCGACGGAGAGAATCGAGGCGCTCGCCGCGAAGCACGCCAACACGGTGCCGGTCATGATGCCGTACATCACCGCGTTCTTCATGCCGCGCGCCGCCGGCGACCGTCCGGACGTCGTGCCCGACGGCGCCGTCAACTTCGCGTTCCTTGGCCAGTTCGCCGAGACTCCGCGCGACACGATCTTCACCACCGAATACTCGATGCGCACCGGCATGGAGGCCGTCTACACGCTGCTCGACGTGGACCGCGGCGTACCCGAGGTGTGGGGCAGCGTCTACGACGTGAGGAACCTGCTCAACGCCACCGTGAAGCTGCGCGACGGCGCGCCTGTCACGGACATGAAGCTCAACTTCGTGGAACGCGCCGTGCTCGGCAAGGTGCTGAAGAAGCTCGACGGCACTGACATCGCCACGCTGCTCAGGGAGTATCACGTGATCTGACCGGCATGGCCTGTTGTTCCCCCAACGTTCACCCGCGCGTTCATCCGCGTCCGTCCGGGCGCGGCATGGCCGGACGATGATGGAGGGCGAGAGGGGAGGGGACGGTGCCGCGCCGCGTCGGACCGGCCGATGTGCGGGCGCCGTCCCCTGCCTCCCGTGAGGAGGAAACAACGACACAGAAGGACACGCGTCACACCGGCGCGTTCAAGCGTCCGTTGATCGCCGCGCTGCTCACCATCGGCATGATCGTCCCGTCCGCGGGCCTCGCCATGACCGCCAGCGCCGCGGAAGGCGCGGCACCGTCCGCCGCGGCGGCCGCCGCGCAGACGACGGCGCAGTCCGGTGCGGCTGCGTCCGCCGCGACGCAGTCGCAGAACACGTCCAAGCCGCAGAGCACGTCGTCGTCGGCTCCGGCCGCACCGGCGGCGGCTCCGACGGCGAAGACGTCGGCACCGGCCGCGCCGGTCGCGAAGGCCGCCTCTCCGGCGCCGGTACAGTCCGCTCCGGCACCGGCCGCGACGCAGGCTCCGGCGATGACGCATGCCCCCGCTGCGGCGCAACCGACGGCCGTGGTTCCGGCGCAACCGACGGCATCCGCGCCGACGGTCGACAGGTACAATCTCGCCGAACAGGACGGCACCGTGGTCGTCGTCGCCCCGGACGCTGGCAATGCGACGATCGAGACGAACCTCAACGAGTTCCTTGGCGGATACGAGTTCGGCCAGCCCGTCCAATCGAACGGCGTCTGGACCATCCAGGCGACGCTGGGCTCCAACAACCTGTCCAACGGCTGGACCATGGTCATGAGCAAGTTCTCGTGGCTCACGCCGTCGGTCAAAGCCACCGACTTCGACAAGTCGTGGAGCGGCACGAACTACACCGCCACATTCACCTACGACGAGAACGCCAAGACATGGAAGCTGACCACGCCGGTCAGGCTCGCCGTCAAGACCGAAGCGCCCAAGCCCAAGACGTTCACGCTCACCTTCGAGACCAACGGCGGCAGCGCCATCGCCCCGCAGCCGGTCCAGGAAGGCGGCACCTACTATCCGGACGAACCCACACGCGACGGCTACACGTTCACCGGCTGGTACGCCGACAAGGACCTCACCCAGCGCTTCGACCTGATCAACTTCAAGATCGAACAGGACACCACCGTGTACGCCGGCTGGAAGAAGAACGAGCCGGAACCCGCCACCGCGTTCTACCACTTCTACTCCGACCCTGATTCCGAGGCGTCCGACCAGTCCGTGCTGTGCACCATCGGCAAGCCCATCGCCGACTGCTACGACTTCGCCGACCTGCAGGGCACGAAGGACGGCTACGTGTTCGCCGGCTGGTACGACAACAAGAATCTGGCCGGCAGCCCGATCGACGCGCAGCACACGCTCGCCGAAAAGGGATGGGCCGCGTTCTACGCCAAGTGGGTCAAGGCCGACGAGACGTTCACGCTCACCTTCGAGACCAACGGCGGCAGCGCCATCGCCCCGCAGCAGGTCAAGGCCGGCGAAGGCTACGACGGCGACGCCGCCACCACGCGCGACGGCTACACATTCACCGGCTGGTACACCGACAAGGACCTCACCACGACCGTCGACCTCAAGGAGCTGAAGCTCTTCGCCGACACCACCGTGTACGCCGGCTGGAAGAAGAACGAGACCAAGCCGCAGCCCGGCGACCAGACCAAGCCCGCCTCCAAGCCCACGGCCCAGAAGCCGGCCGCGAAGAAGACCACGACGGCCAAGGGTACCGCGGCCAAGAAGACCACGACGGTGAAGAAGAGCACGAAGAACCTGTCCAGGACCGGCTCCTCTGTCTCCGCCATCGCCATCGCCGCGCTGGCGCTCGCCGCCGCCGGCATCGTGCTCGCACGCAAGCGCGCCGAGTGACTCCCGGACGGTATCCGGTGACGTCGCGATGACCGTCATACGGTCGTCATGACGCCATATGACGGGAACGGCGCTCCCTCCAAGGTGAGGAGGGAGCGCCGTTCCCGTTCTCCGTCCGCGGTCCTTACCGCGGAAGTGGACGCGAGCGTCGGCTCAGATGTTGCCGCGCACGTGCTGGTCCGCCCACGACTGGGAGTGCGTGAACGTGGCCGGATCGGAACTCACGTTCGCGTGCGGGTCGTCGAGCGCGTCGATGGCGGCGATCTCGGCGGCGGTCAGGTCGAAACCGGCGCTCGCGAGGTTCTCGCGCATACGCTCCGCATGCTTCGACTTCGGAATGACGATGCGCCCCTCCTGCGTATGCCAGCGCAGCACCACCTGTCCGGGCGTTACGCCGTGCGCCTCCGCCGCCTTCGTGACCGGTTCGGATGCGATGTCCCTGCCGTGGCCGAGCGGGCTGTACGCCTCGACCGCGATGCCGTGCGCCTTGCAGAACGCGCGCACGCCCGGCTGGTTGAAGCGCGGATGCACCTCGATCTGGTTCACGGCCGGCGCCTCGCCGGAATCCTCGATGATCGCGCGCAGATGCTCGGGCAGGAAGTTGCTCACGCCCGGCACGCGGATCGCGCCCTCGTCGCGCAGCTTCAGCAGGGCGCGCCACGTCTCGCGGTAGAAGCCGGCGGCGGGGAACGGCCAGTGGATGAGATACATGTCGATGACGTCGACGCCCAGCTTGCGGCGGGACTCGTCGAACGCGACGCGTGCCGCGTCATAGCCCTGGTCGCAGTTGCGCAGTTTCGTGGTCACCCAGACCTTGCCCGCCATGCCGGTGGCGCGCAATGCGTCGCCGACCTGCTGTTCGTTGTAGTAGGCGGCGGCGGTGTCGATGTGCCGGTAGCCGAGCTCCAGCGCCTCCTCGACCGCGCGCTGCGTGTCCTCGGGCGGGATCTGGAACGTGCCGAACCCGATCTGCGGGATGCTCGTGCCGGTCTTGTCGCACAACGTCAGTTCCGGTGATGCCGCCGGCGTCGTGCTCGCTGTCGTCGTTGATGACGTCTCCGGTGAAATGGTTGTCTGCTGACCGCTCATCATGCCCCCATTCGTCGATGATGTGGATTCGGTCCCATTGTAGGCCGGGACATCAGTTGCGCGATAGGGACGATCGGTGCGGGATGGGACGGTGCGGGATGGGACGGCTCCCGGGATGTGCGTGGGCGAGCCGCTCGGTCCATTCCGGTGGACGGGGCGGCGACGGGGCTGGAGCGATGCGGTCGGTGGTGGATATGCGTCTCGCCTACGATGCGACACGCCGAGGAAACGGCGGTATGACAACGTTCTGAAACCGGTTTCAGAATACGTTTGCAAAAGAAGTCGGCAGTGTCTATCATGTGAGATGTCAGCCGGAATACGAGGCTGGCGGAACTGATTAGGAAAGGTGGACATCATGGCCAACAAGAACATCTTCGGTGATCTCCTCAGCTACTGCGCGGACAACATGTTCCCGGAGAGCATCGCCCGCGAAAAGATGGCCGAGACCGCTCGTCGTCACGGCAACCGCTGAATCGCCTACTGATTCGACAGTATCCAAGTAGCGGTTCGACTGTTCGATGCCGGGAGGTTGAGGCATCGGAAGAGTGCCGCGAGTTCGACAACCGATACAGATACGGACAACGGCGTCCGCCCCATTCGTTTCCAGATTCCCGTCCGCGTTCCCCGCGAGACGGGTTTCGTCGTATTAGAAGCCTCCCGCTGGCTGGTTGGTTTGTCGTGGCCGGCCGGGGCTTCTTGTTGTTCCTCCCGCTGGCGGGAGGTGGCGCGCGCAGCGCGTCGGAGGGTGGTTGGGTGGTGGTTGTTGGTTGTTTGGCACCACCCCCACCCGGCTTCGCCGGGAGCCCCCGCCGGCGGGGGCGGGAGCCCCGCGTGTGGCTGGGTGTTGTTCCTCCCGCTGGCGGGAGGTGGCGCGCGGAGCGCGTCGGTGGGTGGTTTCGCCGGGTTGTGGTTGTTGGGTTGGGTGAATGGTTGGTTGGTTGTGGGTGAATTGTGTTGGTTGTGGTGTGGGTGGTGGTGTGGTGGTGGGTATCGTGGTGGTTGTAGGGCTTGTTGGGCTTGTTTTCGACACGCCGTGGGAGTGTTGTGTTTGCAACGTTTCCGGGGTGGTTTTGTGGTGTGGGTTTGCGGTGTGGTGCGGGGTGGTGTATGTTTATCTCTTGCTGCCGGTCAGCTTCTGGTTCTTCCCTTTGTGTGGTTGGTTTCCGGGGTTGGCTGTGTGTGGTGGTTTGAGAACTCAAGAGCGTGTTGTACTACTTACTTCTTTATAGTCAATGATTGCCAGTCCGATGCCCGCTCGGGGTTTTTCCTGGAGTACCCGAGGGGGTTTGATGGGTGTCGGGGTTTTTGTGCGAACGTCCTTCCTTATAGGATGTTCCGTCAATTGTTTTTTTTGAGAGTCATCTGTCGATGTCTTTCTGCAAGGTTTTTTGTGGAGGGTTCGATTCTGGCTCAGGATGAACG
>NZ_NMWT01000007.1 GCF_002860365.1 Bifidobacterium parmae | reverse complement strand
CGCCGGCACGTCGCCCGCGCCCGCGCCGGCCAAGCGCAGCGCCGACGCGGCGGCTGCGCAGGCCGCGGCGCAGCGCAAGCCGGGCGAGCTGTTCTCCGCCGCGATCAAGCAGCAGCTCGGCGTGGTGTTCGGTCGCATGGCACGCCCGGTCACGTTGGCGCTGGAACTCGACGACACCCCGCTTTCCGCGGAATTGCAGGGATTTATCGGCGAGATGGTCGCGTTGTCCGGCGGCAAGCTGAATTCGGTGGCCGTGGATGCCGCGGGTCTTGTCACGGCGGTGGACGGTGCGTCGGCGCCGGCTGGTCTGGTCGTCGGCGAACCGTTGGAGATTGTCGCTTCGGCGGGTGGTGCCGGTGCTGATGGTGGTGCCGATGGTGCCGGTGACGGTGCCGTGCTGCCGGTGTACGGCACGCTCGATGATTCCGGTCGCGCCGAATTCGACCCGGCCGGCGTGATGCCGGTCGCCCGCCCGGCCGTGCGCATCTGCGTGGCCGATGATTCCGCCGGTGACGGGGCTGGTGCCGGGGCCCGTCTCGTCTTCACCGGTCTCGCTTTCCATGGCGTGCCGTCCGGCCACGAGTTCAACTCGTTCGTGCTGGGCCTGTACAACGCGGCCGGCCCCGGCCAGCCGCTCGACGACGACCTGCGCGCGCGTGCCACGGCGATCGACGCGCCGACCGACGTGATGATTCTCGTGTCGCTCACCTGCACGATGTGCCCGGAGACGGTGCTCGCCTCGCAGCGCATCGCCTCGCTCAACCCGCTCGTGCGCGCCGAGGCCTACGATGTCTCGCACTTCCCGGAGCTGCGCGACCAGTACGGCGCGATGAGCGTGCCCTGCATCGTCATCGACAAGGGCGGCGAGCAAAAGGTCGAGTTCGGCAAGAAGAACATCGCCCAGATGCTCGACCTCGTCGGCGCGTAACACCCCACCCCACTGCCACCTCCTACTCCTGCCCACCCACACCCACACCCCTCCAACTCCCATGGTGCGGTAACGCGATTTCGCGGATTGGCGGAATACCGCCGTTTTGCGCGACCGCACCATGAGGGTTTTACCGCACCATGGGAGTTGCGGGTGGGAGTTGGGTGTGGGCCGGTTCCGGTGTGTGGGTCGGTTCCGGTGCAGGGGGCCGGTTCCGGCGAAACGGGAAGACCGGCAGATGACCGGGATGTTTCGCGGGGCGGGGCGCCCGAGAAGCGGAACGGTCGGCAGGTGACTGATTTGTTTCGGTGAGGAGGCTGTGCGAAACGGGCCGGTTATGTGATGGCGGAGTCGTTCCGCTGAAACCCCTCTTCGCAAAGCGAATCGTCTGTGTGGTGTCCTGCCTGTTCCGCGGAGCCGTCCCCGCGGTTGTGCTTCGGTCATCTGTCGGAGCCGCCTTGCCTCCGCCGGGGGTATGTCTCGTCATGCTCATACGCGGCGGATTCGACCTGCAACTCCCCGGACGCGTCCGACCGACGATTCACACCCGCATAGCTTTTTATATTCTTTTATATTTATATATACTGTTTGTATTCGTGATTCCCGTAATCTGAAAGAGGCAACCGGTGCCGACGCGTCAGTCAAATCCGTTCAAACCCACCGCTGGACGCATGCCGCCATTGCTCATCGGCCGCGACTCCATCATCGAGGATTTCGAAGAGGGAATCGACGATGGTCCGGGCGCACCCGGACGGCTCATGCGCGTGACTGGCGCCCGAGGTGTCGGCAAGACCGTCATGCTGACCGAATTCGGTCGCATCGCCCGAGCGCATCGATGGGAAGTCATCGACGAGACCGCATCGAACGGTCTTGCGCAACGTCTGCTTGAACGGCTCTCTCCCACGAAACCCGCCGTCAGTCTTTCACTCAAACCCTCGGTGTCGGTCGCCGGATTGGGAGGAGTGAGCCTTGGGGAGGCCAGCATATCGTCGCAGCAAATGCCATTGACGCTCAGGGAAGCGTTGGGATCGCGGTTGGATGGATTGGAACGGAAACACGCCGGCCTGCTCATCACCATAGACGAAGCGCAGGCCGCCGACCGCAACGACATGATCGCCATCGCCACGGCCGTACAGCATCTCATACGGGAGGAGCGCGACATGGCGTTCGTGTTCGCGGGTCTGCCGACCATAGCGTCGAAATGGCTCAATGATGATGTGCTGACGTTCCTGCGCCGCGCACAGGCCGAACAGCTCGGTGACGTTCCGTTGGAGGATGTGCATGACGCGCTTCAGGACACGTTCGATGATTCCGGCATCACCCTTGCGGGACAGGCGTTGGATATGGCCGTCAAGGCGACCGAAGGGTATCCGTTCATGATCCAATTGGTCGGGTACCACGTGTGGCGCATCGCATACAGGCGGCAGCGTGATGTCGAAGGAATCCGTACCGTTAGCGAGGATGATGCGCGGCAGGGCATCGACAACGCGCTTACCAGACTCGGGGATGCGGTGCATGGTCCCGAAATGGATGGATTGTCGCCAATCGACAAGACCTATCTGCTGGCCATGGCTCAGGATGATGGGCCATCATCCACTTCCGCGGTAGCGAAGCGTATGGGGAAAAGCCTCAACTACGCCAACATCTACCGCACGCGCCTCATCGACGCGCAGGTCATCAGGGATATGGGGTACGGCAAGGTCGATTTCGCCATACCGTATCTGCGCAGGTACCTGCGTGAGCACGCGGCGTATATCCGCATGCGTCGGTAACGCTCTGGTTCGTCCGACGCGTGACATTCCCCACCCACACCCACATCCACACCCACACCCTCCAACTCCCATGGTGCGGTAACGCGATTTCGCGGATTGGCGGAATACCGCCGTTTTGCGCGACCGCACCATGAGGGTTTTGCCGCACCATGGGAGTTGCGGGTGGGAGTTGGGATGGTGGGAGCTGCGGGGTGGGGACGGTGCGGAGCAGGACGTGAGCGGGGGATGGAGCGGGTCAGGCGGCCTTGCCGACGGCGGGACGGGCCGCCGTCGGGGCGGGCGTCGGGGACGGGGCCGTGTCGCCCACGGCGGCACGCTTGCCGGCGGCTTTCACCAGGGTGACGCTTACCAGCGCCACCGTGTACAGCACGGTGAGCACCGGGATCAGCGCGGCGTAGCGGTGCGCCTGGTCGGGCGCGTGCGTGACCACGAACGAGGCCAGCTGGTTGCCGGACAGGCCGGCGAACGCCCATGCACTCAGCGTGAGTCCGTGCGTGGTGGAGACGGTCTTCGTGCCGAAATGCTGGTCGAGCAGCACCGGCAGCGTGGAGAATCCGCCGCCGTAGCCTGCGTTGACGAGGAACAGCATGGCGAGCACCGCCCACAGCAGCGCGTTGCCGATGCTGTCCAATGCGATCTGCAGCAGGCAGACGGCGATCGACATGACGAACAGCACCTGATACACGCTCTCGCGGCGCTTCAGATGATCGGAGAGCGTGGAGAATCCGATGCGACCGACCGTGTTGAACACCGAATCGACGGCCAGCACCAAGCCGATGACGCCCGCGGAGGCGGCGGCGAACGCGCTCGGGGTCAACGAGGCGTAGCGGGGGAGCGCGGCCAGCACGTCGTGCAGGATGTCCTTCTCCTGGCTGATGAGCGCCAGACCGCAGGTGATGTTGAGGTAGAACGCGATCCAGATGCCCCAGAACACGGGCTTCGTGAGGATCGAACGGCGGCTGACATGCGAGGTGACCGGATCGTACGTCCAACCGGCCGGGCGGCGGATGAGCAGGAATCCGGCGAGCATCATCACCGCGTAGACCGCGGCCAGCACGTAGAACATGTTCACGAGGCCGACCGTGCCGATCAGGGTCTCCATCAACGGGCTGCCGATCGCCTTGGCGAGGCCGAATCCGGCGACCGCGATGCCCGTGGCGAGACCCTTGTTGTCCGCGAACCAGAGCATCAGGTTCTTGACCGGCGTCAGATAGCCGACGCCGAGGCCCACGCCCATGACCGCGCCGTAGCAGATGAACACGCCCGGCAGGAAGCCCAGCGCGATGCTCACGCCCGTGCCGGCGAAGCCGGCCGTGAAGCAGATCATCGAGACGAGCGCCGACTTGCGGATGTCCTTCTCCACCATCGGCCCGGCGAACGCGGCGGACATGCCGAGGAAGAAGATGGCGAGCGAGAACGCCCATTCCACGGAAGCGGGGGCGACGTGCATCTGGTCGGCGATGAGCTGCTTGAACACACTCCAGCAGTAGACGGTGCCGATCGGGATGTGGATGAGCAGCGCGGGCGCGATCGCGCTGCTCCAACGATTCGCGGTGAGCCTTGCCATGCGCGGGGTTCCTTTCGTAGCGGGGTACGATGGCCTGCCGGCATGCGCAGAGGGCGGTCGGCCGCGTGACCGTTCCGTGCGGAACGGTCGTGCGAAACGACCGCGTGCACGATGATCGTGCGATGATGCGCGGTCCACTCGCACAGCCATGACGCACATGGCACGCAAACGTGCGCATCACGCGCATCGCAGATATCCGATGGTCGACCGAACATCTCCGATGTGTGTTTCGCCGGCGTTCTTGCCCCCTGTCGACGCCGACAAAGAGCACTATAACAGGGATTCGTAACGTGGCATGCGGGATGGTGCTGGCGTGGCGCGTGAGATAGTTCACATGCTTTCGATTCCGGCTCCACTGGCGGGGAAGGTGCGGACGGCGATGAATGGATGGCACCGGCCCAAGCCTCCGCCCCCGCCGGCGGGGGCTGGCAGCCGAAGGCTGACTGGGGGTGGTTTGCATCGCCGGTGTGCATAGTGGGTGTGGCGTGACCACCCCCCACCCGCTTCGCGGGAGCCCCCGCCAGCGGGGGCGGCTGGGGATGGACTCGCCTCCGGCGAGGCTGTGTTGATTCGCGGCTTCGCCGCGGTGGGAAAAGGAAAGCCTCCGCTGGGTCGCGGAGGCTTGCTGTACTGCGGGGTGTTCGCGCGCGCGAAGCGCATGAGCGCGAACACCCCGCTACGTTTCGGGCTGGAGAAGCCCACCGGGCTTCTCCAGCGTGTTCTACGCGGCGCAGGCCGCGCAGAACACGGCCCGAAACGTCATACGGCAACAATGGGCTCGCCTTCGGCGAGACTCATCGTTTCCTCACGGCTATCGCCGTTCGGCCGATCCTACGAACAGCCTACCGGGCTATTCGCTTCACGAATCAGCCCGTGTTCTGCAGGCCGGCGGCGACACCGGACACGGTGCAGAGGATGAGATAGATGAACTCGGCCTGCTGGCTCTTGGAGAGCTCTTCCTTGTCCACCTTCTTACGCAGCGAACGCAGTGCGAGCACCTGGGTGACGGACAGCGCGTCCACGTAGGGGGAGCGGATTCGGATGGCCTGGCCGAGCACGTGGCGGTGCTGGAGCGGCCACTTGTCGCCGACGATGGCGAGCACCCACTTGCGGGTGAGCTCCATCTCGTGCATGACCTTCTCCGGCAGATCGGTGCGGTCGTCGAGCGCCAGGTACATCTTCGCGATGCGCTCGTCGGTCTTGGCGAGCGACATCTCGATGTTGTCGATGAACGTGGAGAACAGCGGCCACTCCTCGTAGGCCTGGCGCATCGTCTCCAGATCGCCGAACTGCTCGCACGCGGTGCCGAGGCCGTACCAGGCGGCCAGGTTGATGCGGGCCTGGGCCCAGGAGAAGATCCACGGGATCGTGCGCAGGTCGTCGAGCGACTTCGCGCCGAGGCCGCGCTTGGCCGGGCGGGAGCCGATCGGCATCAGGCCGATCTCGGTCAGCGGCGTCACGGTGGAGAACCACTGCGCGAAATCGGGCGTGTGCAGCAGGTCGAGGAAGCGGTTGTGTGCCGCCTCGTCGAGCTCGTGCGCCATCTCCGCGTACTTGACGGTCATGTCCGTGTTGCGCTTCTCGACGCTCGGTGCGGACTGGAGCAGGGTCGCCGCCGCGACGGACTCGACGTGGCGGATGGCCAGCACCGGGTTGCCGTAGCGGGCGAAGATGACCTCGCCCTGTTCGGTGAGCTTGAAGCGGCACTTGACGGAACCGACCGGCTGGGCGAGCACCGCGCGGTTGGCGGGGCCGCCGCCACGACCGACGGCGCCGCCGCGGCCATGGAACAGGGTCAGGTCGATGTCGTGCGACTTCGCCCACTTGGCGATGCGCTCCTGCGCGGAGTGCAGGGCCAGCGTCGCGGAGGTCGGGCCGGCGTCCTTCGAGGAGTCGGAGTAGCCGAGCATGACCTCGAGCTTGTTGCCGGTGGCCTTGAGGCGCGCCTGCACTTCGGGGATCTTGATCATGTCTTCGAGCACGTCCACCGAGTTCTGGAGATCCTCGAGCTGCTCGAACAGCGGGATCACATCGATGGTCGGCACGTCCTCCGGATGCGCGAAGGCGAGGCGGTTCAGCTCGTAGACGTCCTTGATGTTCTGGGCGCTCTTCGTGAACGAGATGATGTAGCGGCGGGCGGCCTTCGTGCCGTTGCGCTTCTGGATCGAACCGAGGGCGCGGAAGGTGTCGAGCACCTCCTGGGTCATCGGCTGCAGGTCGCCGCGCTCGCCGTGCAGGCCGTGCTCGCGGATGTCCGCGAGGGCGCGCGAGTGCACGACGGAGTGCTGGCGGAACTCCATCTCGACCATGTGGAAGCCGAAGGTCTCGGCCTGCCAGATGAGGTCCTGCAGCGGGCCGTAGGCGGAGCGCTTGGCGCCCGCGTCGGCCAGCGACTTCTGGACCGTCTTCAGGTCGGCGATGAAATCGTCGCACGTGTGGTACATGAGGTCGGCGTCGCGCTCGATCGTGTAGTGCAGGCGATCGGCGATCACCAGCATGACGGCGCGGTGCAGCTCCTTGGTGGAGATCAGCGCGGCCTTGTCGGTCAGGCGCTCGCTCATCTCCTTCTGGTGGCTCCACAGCACCTTGAGATCGGAGCTCGGCGGCGTGGTCTCGGCCTCCATCGTGAGGTTGCGGCCCACGGTGCGGGTGGCCTCCTCAAGGGCGGCGAGCACGTGGTCGGAGAACTTGCGGGCCACCTGGCGGCTCACCTTGGCGGTGACGTTCGGGTTGCCGTCGCGGTCGGAGCCGATCCAGCTGCCCGGGTGGAAGAACGCGGGGCAGACGGGCTCGACGAGTCCGGCCTTGTCGCCCAGCACCCAGTCGTCGAAACGACGGTAGACCTGCGGGATCGTGTGGAACAGCGTGTTGTCGAAGATGTCGAGGATCGTGTCCGCCTCCTCGACCGGGGTCGGCTTCTTCAGCGCGATCGGCGAGGTGCGGAACAGCGCGTCGATCTCGTTGTAGAGACGACGGCAGTTCTCCTTCTTGTCCGAGCCGCCGAGCGTCTTGTGCGCGGTGAGCAGTTCGGAGATGCGGCGGATCTTGCCTTCGACGGCCTTGCGGCGGGCCTCGGTCGGGTGCGCGGTGAACACCGGGTGGAACTCGAGACGGTCGAGCAGCTCCTTCGCCTTCGCCGGGCCCATCTCGTTGATGAGCTGGTGGTAGGCGACGGTGAGCTCGTTGATCGGGTCCACGGCGCTGTCCTCGGTCACCTTGGCCTCGCGCGCGTGCAGCACGGAGACGCGGTAGTCCTCCTCGCACAGGTTCGCGAGGTGGAAGTAGGTGGCGAACGCGCGGGCCAGCAGCTGGGCGTCGTGGAGTTTCATCTTGTCGATGGTCTCCACGGCCTTCTTCAGTCCGTCGTGATCCGGGTCGGGATCGACCATGACGCCTTCGAAGTGTTCGGCGCTGGCCTCGACCGCGTACTGTCGCACTTCGTCGAACGTGGCGAGCAGTTTGGGATCGAACTCGCCGAGCACGTCGCGCAGAATGCGCAGACACAGATCCATGTCGCTGGCGAGTGATTCAGGAAGATGACGCTCTTCGGGACCCTTGGTTCCGGTGCCGGTCGAGACTATCGTCGCGTCGGCGGGCGTGATCTGCTGATCGTTATCTGTCATCAGACCTCCTTCTGCCGCGTTGAGGGTTGCTCGGTCTGCCGATCGTCCATGGCTCCTCCATGGTTGTTGAGATCGGCCGTTGCGAGCCCACAGCCCTGCGCAGCGTTTGGTTGTGGTCGCCATTGTAGCCACGGGTAATCGCACTTCACGTTACGAATCCCATTTTTCGCGCGGAATTGTGGGTGGATTCCGTGCGTTTGTCGAATCGTGACGCCAAAAAGTCCGATATGTGGGCAAAAAGATGGTCTCCGATGATTGCGGGGAGACTGCGCGGTAGTAATGGACACCGTGAGTGAGAGCCAACATCAGCAGGGGGAGCCCCCGATCCAGGGGCATGCCGACATCAGAAACAGCCATGAGCACGGCGCCATCGCCGTCCAGCATTTCCACACCCACTCCATCCCATTGGATATGGAGGACATCGAACGCGATTGGGACAAGCCCATCGCCGAGGCGGGCATCGCCGCGAAGGCCAGCGTGATCGTGCGCGTCGGCCTGCTCGACCTGTCGGCCGGCACCGGATCGTTCCGCGTGCGCGAGATGATGCACCGCATCGCCTACCCGCTCGGCGTGCACGTGCGCGCCGACGTCAACCTCACCGACATCGAGGCCGCCTGCACCGACGGCAAGGACCGCATCACCGAGGTCATCGACCTGCCGAGCACCGGCGTCAACACCGAACGCATCTGGCTGCTCGAACACTTCGCCGACTGGTTCAGCGTAAACCTCGGCGAGGAGAGCATGTACCACGTGCAGCCCGAGGTCTCGCAGGGCCTCATGCAGCATCTCGACGCGAAGGACGCCTCGCAGGTCTCCGCCGACCTCTCCAAGCAGCTGCGCGAGGAGAAGCGCGAGGAACGCGCCGCCTCCCGCCCCGGACAGGACGCCGTGCTCGACGCGCTCGAAGAGGCCAGCCGTCACAGCGATCCCGGCGACCCGCGCGCCCACCAGCTGCACGTGCACGAGGACGACTGGTCGCAGTCCGCGATGACCCAGTCGCTCGCCGCGCGCGCCGCCGACGAACAGGCCCGCGAGGCGGAACAGGAGACGCCGCAGCGCCGCAAGCCGAAACTGTCCGACCGCAAGCCACCCAAGGAATACGCCGAACACTTCGACCATCTCGACGGCACGTCCGCGGCGCAACGCAACGGCGGCCACGGCATCACCGTGCGGCAGGCGCATCACCGCCTCGACATGATCGAACACCGCAAGCCGCTCTACTCGCCCGCCTTCGCCGGACTCGCCTCCGCGATCGCCTGCGCATCCTTCGTGTTCCTGCTCGGCGGCGGCCCCTACGACATGATCGGCGCGTTCTTCGGCGCCGGACTCGGCCACTGGCTGCGCCGACGCCTGTTCAAGCACCACCTCAACCAGTTCTTCGTCACGTTCGTGTGCGTCGCGCTCGCCGCGCTCGTCTGCACCGGCACGCTGCGCCTCATCGGCCTGTACGACCCGATAGCGCTGCAGCACGACACCGCGTACATCGGCGCGATGCTGTTCGTCATCCCCGGATTCCCGCTCATCACCAGCGGCCTCGACATGGCGAAGATCGACTTCCCGTCCGGCATCCAACGTCTCACGTACTTCCTGTGCATCGTGCTGATGGCCACGCTCGCCGGCTGGATGGTCGCGTCCGTCGTGCACCTCAACCCGACCGGATTCGAGCCGCTCGGCCTCAACGTGTGGGTGAACGGCGCGCTGCGCTTCGTGTTCGCGTTCCTCGGGGTCTGGGGCTTCTCCATCATGTTCAACTCGCCGCAGCGCATGTGCCTCGTCGCCGCGACGATCGGCGCCATCACCGACACGCTGCGCCTCGAGCTCGTCGACCACGGCGTGCCGGCCGAGGCGGGCGCGTTCATCGGCGCCCTTCTCGCCGGCCTGCTCGCCACCGCATGGCGCTCGTCCGTGCGCAAGGGCTGGCTCGCGCCGCACTTCGGCTACCCGCGCATCTGCCTGACCGTGCCGTCGATCGTGATCATGGTGCCCGGCCTGTACATGTACCAGGCCATGTTCCACCTCGGCTCGTTCGACACGTTGACCGCGCTCGACTGGGCGTTCAAGGCGTTCATGGTCATCGTCTGCCTGCCGATCGGACTGGCGATGGCCCGCGTCATCACCGACAAGTCCTGGCGCTACGACATCTGATCCGCACCGGTTGGCCCCCTCTGACGAGGGGGCCTTTCCATAGGTGCCTCGCTCAGCATGCGAGACGTATTCGCGGGATTGTCCGCACTTTCGGGAAAGGTCGGCGACAGTACTAGGAATTCCCAGAGAGAAGCCCCACGGCCTCGCGCGCAGGCGTCACGCGCCTGCGCGGTGCCGTGGATATTTCGGATAAGGCGGTTAGCGTGGCGAACGATTTCTGGATTCTGCTGGCCATGGTCATCTATTTCGCGGCCATGCTGTCCATCGGATTCATCTACTCCAAGCGGTCCAACTCCTCCTCCAAGGAGTACTTCGCGGGCGGCCGCGGCGTCGGACCGTGGCTGACCGCACTGTCCGCCGAAGCATCCGACATGTCCGGCTGGCTGCTCATGGGCCTGCCCGGCCTCGCCTACTTCACCGGCGCAGCCGACCCGCTGTGGACCGCGCTCGGCCTCGCCATCGGCACCTACCTCAATTGGAAGATCGTCGCCCGCCGACTGCGCCGCTACTCGGTCGTCGCCGGCGACGCGATCACCATCCCCGACTTCTTCGCCAAGCGATTCCACGACACGAAGGGCGTCATCTCGACGATCTCCGCGATCATCATCCTCGTCTTCTTCTGCGTGTACGTGGGTAGCTGCTTCGTGACCGTCGGCAAACTGTTCAGCGCCCTGTTCGGCTTCGACTACCACCTGATGATGGTGCTCGGCGCACTCGTCGTGTTCGTGTACACGATCGTCGGCGGCTACCTGTCCGTCGTGATGACCGACTTCATCCAGGGCTTGCTCATGTTCTTCGCGCTCGCCGTCGTGTTCGTCGGCACGGTCGCCTCCGCCGGCGGCATCGGCGAGACCGTCGCGTTCCTGCGCGCGATCCCCGGCTTCATCTCCGGCACGCAGGTCGCCTCCCCGACGCTCGACCCCGAGACCGGCAAGCAGATCGTCGAAGCCGGCAAGGCCGTGTTCGGCGCGCCCACCGACTACGGCATCATCACGATCGTCTCGATGCTCGCGTGGGGTCTCGGCTACTTCGGCATGCCGCAGGTGCTCGTGCGCTTCCTGTCGATCCGCGACGCCGAGGAGGTGCGCAAGTCGCGTATCATCGCCACCTCCTGGTGCGTGCTGTCGCTCGCCAGCGCCGTGTGCATCGGCCTCGTCGGCCGCGCGATGATGCCCACGCACCTGCTCACCGGCACCGATGCGGAGACCATCTTCATCGTGCTCGCGCAGACGCTGCTGCCGAGCTTCGTGTGCGGCGTGGTCGTCTCCGGCATCTTCGCCGCGTCGATGAGTTCCAGCTCCTCGTACATGATCATCGGCGCCTCCGCGATGGGCGAGAACATCTTCCGCGGTCTGTTCCACAAGAAGGCCACCGACCGCCAGGTGATGATCGTCGCGCGCATCACGCTCGTCATCATGTTCCTGTTCGGCTGCCTCGTCGCCTACGACCAGAACTCCTCGATCTTCCAGGTCGTCTCCTACGCGTGGGCCGGCCTCGGCGCCTCGTTCGGCCCGCTCATGCTGTGCGCGCTGTACTGGCGTCGCGCGAACAAGGTGGGCGCCGTCGCCGGCATGGTCTCCGGCACCGCCACCGTGTTCATCTGGCACAATCTCGTCAAGCCGCTGGGCGGCGTGTTCGCGATCTACGAGCTGCTGCCCGCGTTCCTCGTCTCGCTGCTGTGCATCGTCGTGTTCTCGCTGCTCACCGAAAAGTCGAACGACCGGATGCTCTACGAGTTCGACCACTACATGGACGACCCGCTCCCCGGCACCCTCCCCTCCGGTTCCGTGCTGGTGGACGAGCCGATGGAGGCCATGGCCGAGGAGGTAAGTGGACAGCGCGGTGCGCTGTCCACCGGCTCGGCCGGAGAGAGGCGATAGCCGGGCGACGGCAGGAAATCGCCTCGCCGCAGGCGAGTCGTTACGTCAACGGCAAGTAGCCGGCGCCTCAGTACGTCCGTCGTCCTGCGAGGAACGTCATCGCGACGTGGCTCCTCATCGCACGCATCGACTCCGGCGTCTCCATCGCGTACGGATCGGCGTCCAACAGCACGAAATCCGCGTCGTCGCCGGAACGCAGGTACCCGCGTCCGACCGCAGTGGATGCCGCGAGCGCGACGCGCAGCGGCAGACGCTGCTCCGGCTGGAACGGCTCACGCGCGGAACTCTCCGTCGCGAACACGGCCGCCGAAATCGCCATCCACGGGTCAAGCGGCGCGACCGGCGCGTCGGAACCCAGACGCAGCCGCGTTCCCGCCGCGTGCAGCGATCGGAACGCGTACGGGACGCCGGCGGGATTCGCCCAGAACCTGCCGATCACGTCGCGGTCGTCCATCGCATGCTGCGGCTGGACGCTCGCCTCGAGGCCGAGCGCGGCCAGACGCGGGATGTCCTCGCGGCGCAGCATCTGCGCGTGCTCGATCGACCCGCGTGCGTGCGTGAGCTCCGCCGCGTCGAGCACGATCGCGTTCGCCTCGTCGCCGATCGCATGGCAGGCGATGCGGAAGCCGTTCTCGGTGGCGAGCCGCATGTAGCGCGCGATCTGGCTCGGCGTGTAGCTGAGCGTGCCGTACGTGACCGGCGTGATGCCCGAATACGGTGTGGAACAGTAGGCGGAACGCGTGTTGAGCGAACCGTCGGAGATGAGCTTCATCGCGCCGACCTCGCCGAGTCCGCGGCTGCCGGGCAACGGCTTGCCGGTGCGCCAGCCGGCGCGGATCGCGGCCTCCAGCCGTTCCGGGTAGACGCCCGCCTTCACGCGCAATCCGTCGATGCCGGCGGCGAAGCGCGCGATCCACGTGTCGATGTTCTCCGCCATCTCGTAGTCGCGGATTGAGGTGACGCCCTTGCCTGCGGCGTCCTTCTCCGCTTCGCGCAGCAGTCGGTCGGTCTCCTCGGCCGCGCCCGGCGCCTTGTCGAACTTCGTGTACGCGTCGAACCATTCGAGCTCGCCGACGAGCCCGGTCTTCGCGTCCGCATGCACGCCGAGACGGCGCGCGGCCGCCGAATTCACCCACCCGCAGTGCATGTCCGCGCTCGACAGCGCCACCGGCTGCTCGCCGGTGACCGCGTCGATCGCGGCGAGCGTGGGCTGCTCGTCGTCGGCCCACAGCGAGTGGCGGAAGCGCATGCCCACCACGAACGCGTCCGGGTCGAGCGTGCCGGCCGCGCGGCGCGCGTCGAGATGCGCGCGCAGCATCGCCATCGCCTCGGCGGCGGATTTCGCGTCGATGAGGTCGAGGCGGCCGAGCGTCTTCGACCATTGCGTGAAATGCGTGTGGCAGTCGACGAGGCCGGGGATGACCCACAGGCCGGTCGCGTCGATGGTTTCGTCCGTGTCGGGCCGTGCGACGGAGGGGCCGACGGCCGTGATCTTCCCGTCGCGGACGACGAGGTCCACGCGCTCGTCGCCGCCGGGGACGCGCGCGTTGAGGATGTTCAGCGATGTGCACATGACTGCCATCATGCCACCGTGGTGTGAGCGCGCACAATCGCTATCCGACCCATGGGCATGAACTGGGGCGAACCATCGAGACGAACCATCGCAAGGGCGGATCGCTTCCCAATATCCACCGGGTTTTCCACAGTCGTCAACCGGCTAGGTGGTCCGTGCCCGGGAACCGTGGCCGCCGTATAGACTGAAGGCTCCGCAGGCATGACGGCGTGCCGGGAGGGTGTCGGGAATCCTTTGAACGGGGACGGGAGTGACGGTGATGGGCGAATCGATGGCCTTGGCGGCATTGGCCGAATTGAAGCACCAAAGAATGAGGGATTGCGCCGATCTGCAAAAGCGTAGCGAATGGCGTCCGCCCTATGCGCTGACGACGGCGTTGGAGCTTGAATCGATCGAGATGCCGCGGCTGCCGGCTGGCTGCGCAAGACTCAAACATCGCATCATGGTCGCCGTGCCTCATGCGAATCGGAAATACCGGGTCGACGGCGTCGCCGCGGTGGTCTGGCGGTTCCCGTTGGACACGGTGCTCGTCGACCGGCGTTTCCCATGCGTATCGCCGGCATGCACATGGGCGATGTTCGCCGCCTATCTGGATCTGGAGGAGCTGATTGTGCTTGCCGACTCGATGATGCGCCGCGATCGCCGTCTCCGCCGGGTGACGATGGAGGAGTTGATCGCCTATCTGGATGGCGCCCGGTCATACGCGCAGTCCATGGCGGAGGAAGGCGGCAGCGGGCGTCTGTTCCGGGGGTACGCGAACTGCCGGCGCGCGCTGCGGTTGGCGAGAAGCGGCACGGACTCCTCGATGGAGACCCGGACAAGGCTGGTGATGCCGCGGTACGGCTTGGACACCCCTCAAGTGAATTACCCCGTATCCGTCAAGGGGCGTCCGATATATCTCGATCTCGCCTACCCCGAGTTCAAGATCTGCATCGAATATGAAGGAGCCCACCATGCGGGGCAGTGGCTCAACGATGTGACGAGACGACAGCTGATCGAGGATGCCGGATGGCGGTACGTGCAGGTGACCAAACTGGATATCGGGAATGAGGACGATGAGGAACGGCTCGCCGAAAGGGTCGCGAGGCATATTCGGGAGGTCACCGGCAAGGCCGTCCGCCTGACGAGGCGCAAAACCATCATGCAGGTCTGCGATGCCAGATCGATGCGGCGAAAGCCGTTGTATGAGCGTTTGGGATTCCGCCCGCTGATGTCTGACTCGCCTGACTCGCCTGCCGATTCCGCGTATGGTGGCGGGGCCGATGAACTGGAGGCCATCGCCTAGCCGGATTCCATGCGGCTGGATTCCATGCGGCTGGCGTCGCGGGCTCGTGGCGCCTGTGCCCTGTGGCGCTGACGGTATATCTCCGTTCGGAGGGGTACACCAGTGGCCACCCGGACATCTATCTCCGTTGCGAGGGGTACCGTACCGGGGCTGACCCGCGTTGAATGCGCCGGAAAACGTCCGATATAGGCGGGNATGGGCGGAGACGATACCCCTCGAAACGGAGATAGCCCCTCGGCCGCAGGGCGATGTACCCCTTGTAACGGAGTTAGACGGTCGTCTCTGCCACGTCTCCGCCACATCTCCCTCGCGCACCCGGATTACTCGTCCCAGTCCTCATCGTCGCTCTCCTCCCGCCCACGCCGGCGGGATTCGGCGCAGGCAAGAAGGTACGCGGCAGGAAAAACGACGTCTTGCGACAGGGTGATGCCCTTCGCCCGCAGTTCGATGCCGCGCAGAATCCACCGGGGCTGGTCCGACAGCCCGTACAGGTCGAGGATCTCATTCATCCACGCGTTCCTGCGGGTCTCGTGGTACGGCGTTGTGTAGTAGCGGTAATGGAACCCGATCCATCCGTCGGCCCCGCTCCAATCCTGCGCCTCGTAATAGGCGCGCGCCTGTCGCGCCTGCCGTTCGTCGTGAATGTGGTACGGTCCGATCGGCAGCGCCTCGGCGTGCATGATTCCGCGCATGGTTTCGCCTGCGGCCCGTTCCGGAGGACGGTCCTCCTCCTGCGCGGTGTCGCGCTTGTGCTCGCGCAGCTGTTCCACCACGCCCGACGACTCCCACGGGTCGTTTTCCGCGCGCAATCCCTCCCGGACAAGCATCGGATACACGCGTTTCCGAATGGTGTGCCGATACCACGGCGCAGGGTGCTGGAACGTCGCCCATACCGCCCACGCGAGAAGAGGCCCCGTGGCCACCGCATATACCAGTATCACCGCCAGATTCGTGATCATGCCGTCTGCGCCCCGTCTGTGTCCTCCGGCGAGGCGCCGCGTTCCAAATCCCGCGTCTCGGCGCGACGGTCGCATGCGGCCAGCCATATGACCGACAGCAACGGGTACACGAGCCACGCCATCAGCGACCATCCCAGCACCCAGCTCGCGGCCGACCCCGCCCACCATGACGTCATGTCGAGCAGCGGCCGCAGCAGGTTCGCCGGCGCGCTCCACAGCATTACGAGACGTAGCGGGAACAGGAACCAGCATCCGAGCCGGTAGCGTCGAGGCCCATCTTGCGCCGTGGCGAACGCGACTTCGCGCGGCGTCGCCGGCTCGTAGTCGCGGGAATCTCCGTAGAGCGCGCCGTGGCAGATCCAGCACAGCATCAGCCCGAGCGCGACCGCTGCGGCAATCATTGCGATGCGGAGTGCCGGCCCCGCCTGCCCCGCGGCATCGATGGCCGCGCCGAGCATCGCCCCGCGTCCGTGACGCCGGTATCGATAGGCGTCGCCCATGGACGCGTTGATGACGAAGAGCGCCAGCAGTGCCGCGAACCACAGCAGGGCCCCCATGCCGAGCAGCAGCCCCACATTTCGTTCGGGGCCGTATGAGGGCGATGATGCCGCGCCGTGCCGCGTGCCTGGTTTGACGCCGGCGTGCGCGCGGCGCGCTTCCCGTGCGCGCGGCCGCTCCCAATGGTTCGCGGCGAGTTTGACGCCCACGTCCTCACGTGTGTCCCAGAACACGCGGTCCCCGTCCGCGGTCGTGCCCAGTGCGACGTAACGGAAGAACACCATCGTTCCCTTTCCGATTGCGGCCCGGATCGTCATCCGGATGGTGCCCGGATGACGATCCGGATAGCATGGGACCCCGCGCGAAGCGGGGCCCCATGCGGTTTGCGGTTGCGTTCCGGCTCGGTACGCAACCGGTACGTACTCAGTACTTCATGCCCATCGCCTCGCGCACCTCGTCGAGGGTGGCGTTGGCGATCTCGTTGGCGCGCTTGTTGCCGTCGTGCAGCACGTCGCGGATGTAGTCCATGTCCTTGGCGAGCTCCTCGCGGCGCTCGCGGTGCGGGGCGAGGAACTCGTTCACGGATTCGATAACGTACGCCTTGAGCGCGCCGGCGCCGGCGGAGCCGATCTCGGCGGCGATGTCCTTCGGGTCGCGGCCGGTGACGAGGCCCGCGGTGGTGAGCAGCGCGGAGACCTGCGGGCGGTTGACCGGGTCGAAGGTGATGGTGCGCTCGGAGTCGGTCGGGCTCTTCTTGATGAGCTTCGCGGTCTCGGCCGCGGTGGCGCCCAGCATGATCGAGTTGCCGTAGGACTTGCTCATCTTGCGGCCGTCGAGGCCCGGGATCTCCGGGGCGTCGGACAGGATCGCGGCCGGCTCCGGGAACACCGGGTGCTTCTTCGCATAGCGCTCGTTGAAGCGGCGGGCGATCGTGCGCGTGATCTCGATGTGCGGCAGGTTGTCCTTGCCGATCGGCACGACGTTCGCCTTGCAGAAGAGGATGTCGCACGCCTGGTGCACCGGGTAGGTGAGCAGCAGGCCGGTCAGCGCGTGGCCGGAGGCCTCCATCTCCGACTTGACGGTCGGGTTGCGGTGCAGCTCGGCCTCGGTGACGAGGGAGAGGAACGGCAGCAGCAGCTGGTTCTCGGCAGGCACGGCGGAGTGCGCGTAGATCATCGTCTTCTTCGGGTCGATGCCGGCGGCCATGTAGTCGAGCACGAGGTTGAGGACGTTGTCCTGGATGTGCTCGGTGGTGTCGCGGTCGGTAATCACCTGGTAGTCGGCGATGATGATGTTCGAGTGGACGCCCTTGTTCTGCATGGCCACGCGCTCGCGGATGGAGCCGAAGTAGTGACCGAGGTGCAGGCGGCCGGTCGGGCGGTCGCCGGTGAGCATCGTGAACTTGCCCGGGTCGGCTTCGAGCTTGGCGAGCGTCGCGTCGGAGCGCTTCTTCGCCGCCAGGAAGCTCGCGCTCATCTCGTTGCCGGCCGCCGTGACCTGCGGTTCGGTGGTCTGCGCCTGCGTGGTCTGCGCCTGCGTTTCGTCCGTCATGCTCATCGTCCTTTGATTGATGGGGGCAGCCCGATCGGGCGCGTGTCGCCGTCGCGGGTTGTGTCAAAACCGTGCAAAATATCGCTTTTATCGTAAAAGCGCGAGCCGACAAGCCCGCAGCGGAAAACAAGTGGTACTCTTCTTAGTTGATGAATCGATAGCAAGCATTATTTTCAGGGGGTCACATGGGCCGCGGACGTCAGAAAGCCAAGCAGCAGAAAATTGCCCGTAAGCTCAAGTATCTGACAACCGACACCGATTACGACGAGCTTGCCAAGGAGTTGAGCGGCCAGGAGCCGGGGACCGGCTCGGTCGACCCGTTCGCCGACCTCGACGATCACTACGATGACCACTATGCGGACGCCGCTTCGGATGATTCCGCCCGCGATGCGGACGCCGCCGCCGGCAAGTCCACCGCTCCCGCCGAGGACGACCTCGACGAGTACGCCAAGTGGGCCGCCGAGGCCGCCGCGAAGGCGACCAGCGGCGAATTCCCGAAGACGTCGGCCAAGCCGGCCGCGCCGAAGCCGATGCCTCCGCACAAGCCGATCCGGATGCCGATGCCCAGCGCCCTCAAGCCCAAGAAGGCCTGAGCTCACGCCTCCAGCGGCAGCAGCCATCCCAGATCGTCACGTTCGCCGACCGCGCTGATGCGGCCGGCGTTCTTTTCCTCCGCCCACGTGGTCACGCCGGTCGCGACGCGCAGCCACACGTCCGGATCGAGTTCGATCACGTCCGGCGGCGTGAGGTTGTGCGGATCGGATGCCGGTCCGTCGAGGATCTTCACCGCGCCCCACGGCGCCACGCGCACCTCCACGCCCGGTCCGGGCGCCTTGCGTTCCAGCAGGTGCAGCGAGTAGCGCACGGCCATCGCCATCGTCGGCCGCGCGAGCCGCGGCGCGATCGACAGCCGCGCGTCGCGCGTCGCGTCGTCGTCGCCCGCCGCGCGCGCGTCCGTCATCATCGTGTATGCCGCGGCGCGCCACGCGTCGTACGCCTGCCTGCCGCGCGCCAAATCCTTCTCCAGAATCACTGCCATACCGCCATTGTGCCGCGACCCCTGCCGCGCCGCCCGTGCGGCCGCGGCGGGGAGCGGCGCATGCGACGAACACGCGCGTCGGCCGCTCTCGTTGGGGCTACGTAGTAAGGTAGGACCCGTTGACCGATGAAAACGTATGCACGATGCCGTGCGAATGTAACGCACTGTTCATGTATGTGTTGGGGGTGAGCCACGCGGCGCGCCTTATGATGGTCAGGGAAGTCCCTCCCCGGAAGGAAAACGAGAATACTATGACCGAGATTACCGCTCCGAAATCTCCTGTCACGGCCGAGCAGTTCGCCGACGAGATTCGTGAACAACTGAAGTACGCGCAGGGCGTCACCGTCGAGCAGGCCACCGCCGCCGACGTGTACGTGGCCGCCGCCAAGGCCGTCCGCAACCATCTGCAGGACGCTTGGTTCACCACGCAGGCCGACACCGTCAACGGCAACACCAAGGCCGTCGGCTACCTGTCCGCCGAGTTCCTCATGGGCAAGCAGCTGGAGAACGCGCTGCTCAACGCCGGCCTGACCGACCAGTTCGACGCCGCCGTCGAAGCCCTCGGCTTCCAGCCGAAGGACATCGTCGACGCCGAATACGAGCCGGGCCTCGGCAACGGCGGCCTCGGCCGTCTCGCCGCCTGCTTCATCGACTCCCTCGCTTCGCTGGGCGTGCCGGCCTTCGGCTACGGCATCCAGTACCGTTACGGCATCTTCAAGCAGCAGTTCGACGAGAACGGCAAGCAGGTGGAGACCCCGGACTACTGGCTGTCCAACGAGGAGCCGTGGGGCCACATCGACTACAACCGCGACCAGAAGGTCTCCTTCGGCGGCGAGGTCGTCGAGGAGAACGGCAAGAAGGTGTGGAAGCCGGCTTGGTCCGTGCGCGCCGTGCCGGTCGACTACCTGGTGCCCGGCTACAAGTCCCAGCGCGTGAACACGCTGCGCCTGTGGACCGCCCGCAGCTACGACGAGTTCGACCTGCTCGCCTTCAACCGCTCCGAGTACATGGAGGCCGTCGAGCCGAAGGTCAAGGCCGAGAACATCTCCAAGATCCTCTACCCGGAGGATTCCACCAAGGTCGGCAAGGAGCTGCGCCTCGAGCAGCAGTACTTCTTCGTGTCCGCCTCCCTGCACGACGCGATCCGCGTCTTCTACCCGGGCCAGGACAAGCCGGATCTGACCACCTTCCCGGACAAGATCACGTTCCAGCTCAACGACACCCACCCGGTGATCGGCATCCCCGAGCTCATGCGCATCCTCATCGACGAGTACGGCTACGACTGGGACACCGCGTGGACCATCACGCAGAAGACCTTCAACTACACCTGCCACACGCTGCTGCCGGAGGCCCTTGAGGTCTGGCCGTCCAGCCTGATCGGCGAGCTGCTGCCGCGTCACCTCGAGATCATCGAGAAGATCAGCGACCAGTTCAAGGCCGAGCTCAAGGACAAGGGCGTGGCCGAGAACACCATCAACGACATGGCGATCTACACCGGCGACGCCGTGCGCATGGCCTACCTCGCCACCTACGGCGGCTCCCACGTCAACGGCGTGGCCGAGCTGCACTCCCAGCTGCTCAAGGACGTCACGCTGAAGAACTTCTCCGACGCCTATCCGGACAAGTTCACCAACGTGACCAACGGCGTCACCCCGCGTCGCTTCATCAAGCTCGCCAACCCGGCGCTGTCCGACCTCATCACCGAGGGCCTCGGCACCGACAAGTGGCTGTCCGACCTCGAGCTGCTGCAGGGCCTTGCCCCGCTCGCCCAGGACGACGAGTTCGTCAAGAAGTTCGCCGCCGTCAAGCAGGCCAACAAGCACTCCTTCGTCGGCTTCGCCAAGGACCACTACGGCATCGACATCGACGAGAACACCATGTTCAACACGATGGTCAAGCGCCTGCACGAGTACAAGCGCCAGAGCCTGAAGATCCTCGCCGTCATCTCCCGCTACGCGGGCATCAAGAACGGCACCATCAACGCCGACGACGTGCTGCCGCGCACCGTGTTCTTCGGCGCGAAGGCCGCCCCGGGCTACTATCTGGCCAAGATGACGATCCAGCTCATCAACAACGTCTCCCGCGTCGTCAACAACGATCCGGACGTCAAGGGCAAGCTGGCCGTCCACATGCTCCCGAACTACAACATCGAGATGGCCCAGAACCTCATCCCGGCCACCGAGCTCGACGAGCAGATCTCCCAGGCCGGCAAGGAGGCCTCCGGCACCGGCAACATGAAGTTCGCCCTCAACGGCGCGCTCACCGTCGGCACCCTCGACGGCGCGAACGTCGAGATCCGCGAGCGCGTCGGCGCCGAGAACTTCTTCCTCTTCGGCATGAACGTCGACGAGGTCGAATCCCTCTACGCGACCGGCTACGATCCGGCCAAGTACTACGAGGCCGACCCGCGCCTCAAGCAGGCCATCGACCTCGTCGCCGGCGGCACCTTCTCCGAGGGCGACCGTAACGCCTACGCGCCGCTCGTCGCCGACTGGCTGACCAAGGACTGGTTCATGACGCTGGCGGACTTCTCCTCCTACGCCAACATCCAGGCCCAGATCGAGGAGCTGTACACCCACCCGCTCGACTGGAACCGCAAGGCCATCCTCAACGTCGCGAACTCCGGCTTCTTCAGCTCGGACCGCTCCATCGAGGATTACCTCGAGCGTATCTGGCACACCGGCCCGCTCGCCTGAGCTCTGTGACCCGGCCCCCGCTGGCGGGGGCTGTCGGCGGTAGCCGACTGGGGGTGGTCTCCGGTTATTGAGCCGGCCACCCCCACCCGCTTTGCGGGAGCCCCCGCCAGCGGGGGCGAGTCGTTGCTGCATATGCGAAAGCCCCGCAACCTTTATCAGGTTGCGGGGCTTTCCGCTTGCTCACGTATGGAGATGGGGGGATAGGCGCGTGCCGTCAGCCGCGCCCGTCCGAAGAAGAAGCTCAGGCTTCGGCGGCTTCCGGAGCGTCCTCGGCGGGGGCCTCTTCGGCCTCCTCATCCTCGTCCTTGCCCTTGTTCAGGCCCAGATCGACCGGCGAGGAGCTGTTCTCCCACGGCTCCTCCCACGGATCGTAATCCGGGTTCTGCTGCTTGTAGATGTACAGGCCCACCAGACCCGCGAGCAGCGCGCCGAACAGCAGCGCAAAGAATTTCCAACCGTTCGAAGACTTGTTCTCCATGACGGCTCCTTTCCCATTCTCGTCGGCCTGTCCGTTCAAGCCAACCCTGCAACCCATCATAGGCGCGGTTATGTGTGGATTGGGTGGAACGACACCGGGGATTCTCCCCGCCCGATACGATGACACCATGCAGATGCGATTCCCGACGAAACGGCAGATCCAATACGAGTGGCGCAACGGCGGTCCGGTCGTCACATGGACGATTATCGGCCTGTGCGTGGCCGTGTGGGCGGTCGAGATGCTGCTCAGTCTCGTCGCGCCCGCCGCGTTCAACACGTTCGTGGGTTCCGGTATGGTGATGCCGCTCACGATGCTCGCCAAACCGTGGACGATTCTCACGTCGATGTTCCTGCATGCGCCGAACTTCATGCACATCCTGTTCAACATGATCGCGCTCTGGTCGGTCGGCCCGATGCTCGAACGTCTGATGGGCCATTGGCGGTTCCTCGCGCTTTATCTGATTTCCGGGTTCGGTGGCGCCGTCGGCATGCTTGTCTGGTCGCGCGTGACCGGCGACTGGATGACCGCCGCCTATGGCGCGTCCGGCGCGCTGTTCGGCCTGTTTGCCGCGGTGCTGGTCGTGTACCGTCGCGTCGGCGAGGACATCCGGTCGATGATGATCTGGATGGCCATCAACTTCCTGCTGCCGTTTGTGGTCGGCGGTATCGCGTGGCAGGCGCATGTCGGAGGGTTCGTGGTCGGCGGTGTGCTCACCTGGCTGCTCGTCGCCGGCGTGCCGGCGCTGCGCAGGCGTTCCTTCACCCAGCGCATGTGGATCTACGGTGGTGCGATGGTCGTGCTGTTGATCGCCGTCATGCTGCTCTGCGCGCCGGTGTGGTGAGCGCGGCGGCTGACCCATATATGGGTGATTCGGTGGATAATCACACATATGTAGTTTTCCACAAATGTGGAAAAGTGTGTGGATAACTTGGGGATAACCAGTTGATAACCGGTGGACAACAGTGGATAGATTCCGTGGATAAGTCATGTAATCGTTGATATCGCAACGATTGTGCGCTGTGGACAACATGTGTCCGAAGTTATCCACAACGTTGCTGTCCACAGTGGATTACACCGTTTTCCGCACATGCGGGTCCTTTGCGGTGGATAACCTGTGGATTTTGGTGGACAACCGGTGGATAAGTTGTGCACAACTGTGGATAACCTGTGGATAACTTGTCGATAGTTCTTCACAATCCCATTATTTCCAATACTTGAGCCACTGTGGATAACTGTGGACAACTTTCCTCATCCGTTATCCACAGTTATCCACCGCGATGCCGTGGAACCGATGGGCCGCGGGACGCTGACCGTGATATGCATGACATGTTCTTGGTTCCTGTCGGCCGCCTTTCCTGGCCTTCTCCCGCTATGTTTCTGCATGTTCCCACTATCTCTTTTGTATTCCCGTCACCCTCTTCTCTGTCTCCGTTCTCCTCTCCTCTCCTCTTCTCCTCTCCTCTCTCTTATCTCTGCGCCTCCGCTGTTCTTCCCCCACCGTGTTCTCGCATTGCCGGGGTTCTCCATTTTTTCCCTCAAGCCTGTTGTAACGTTTCATCAAAGTCGAGGGGAGAAAACGCCTTCCCCTCAACCAGAATCACCGCGCTTTTGAGGTTGAGGGAAAGGACGATTCGCCACTCAACTTCATAAGCGGCCGAATCGCATCTGAGGGACAACATCGACAGCGTCACAATCCTTGGGGAATGGCGGTTTCTCACGGGAGCAATCCCAGCTGGCCATATCCCGATTCCGATCGGCCGCTCCCTCAACCCGAAAACTCGCCCCAATCGCGTTGAGTGCAACGTCTTCCCTCGCATCCAACCGCGAAACAAGCTTTTTCGGACTTATGTGGCGAAGGCCTCCAGCGAAGAACGGGCCGTCGAGGCTCAGCGGAGGGCCTGTCTGGGACTGTCTCGGGAAGCGTGCAACCGGCCTTGCCCGCCGGTTGCGGGGCGGCGGGGAGGCTCTTCGCTCTTGCCCGGGCCAATGGCAGGCTGGTGTCTGATGAGACACCACAGAGTACAGCCGTGGTATCCGCCTGAATGCTCAAGAGAAGCGCAGCATCTGTCTTTGGTCGTCTGAAATGGTCCCACGGCCGGCGGTTGAGGCCGGTTGCACGCTTTCCGGGATGGTTCCGCTTCAGTGGTTGGCGGTTGAGGCCGGTTGCACGCTTTCCGAGACGGTTCCCTTGGTTGCGAAGGGAATCGGAGATGTGCCACCGGTCTTGTTTCGCTAACTGGTTCGTTCGAGAGCCGTTCCGTCCATGTGCTGGCGGATTCATTGCGCATCCGGGCTCGCGCAAATCATGCTGGGCATATGGCATCCCGTTTGTTTCGCGGGGAGAGGCATAGGGGATTTGTTTCGTCGGTGTGGCCTTCGGTTTGTTTCGCGGCCGTAAAGCGAGATGCGTGTGGAGAAGCGAGAGAGAGTCGGAGGATGGGCGAGCGTGGGGGAGTGAGGGAGGCGGAGGATGCGTGTGGGGAAGCGAAGGAAGCGGAGGATGGGCGAGCGTGGGGGAGTGAGGGAGGCGGAGGATGCGTGCGGGGGAGTGAAGAAGGCGAAGGATGGGCGAGATGCGTGTGGTGGAGCGAATGGAGGCGGAGGATGGGCGAGCGTGGGGGAGTGAGGGAGGCGGAGGGTGCGTGCGGGGGAGTGAAGAAGGCGAAGGATGGGCGAGATGCGTGTGGGGAAGCGAAGGAAGCGGAGAATGGGCGAGCGTGATGGCGGAGGATGCGTGCGGGGGAGTGAAGAAATCGGAGGATGGGCGAGACGCGTGTGGGGAAGCGAGGGAAGCGGAGGATGGGCGAGCGTTATGGCGGAGGATGCGCGTGGTGGAGTGAAGAAATCGGAGAATGGGCAAGATGCGCAGGAGTCGGGGGAATATGGCGTAGGGGTGTGGCTCATTGGACACGCCCCTGTCATTGATGTGGTCTGGTTTTGTTCCGCCTCTATTATGAGAGGGCTTGTGGAGGATGCGGGCGGGTAGATGGTACGCGGTTCTGGTTTGGGCCGTTGTTTTCGCTGGCAACCGTTTCGCCGGCATTATGTCACTGTGTGACTGTCACTATCACCGCATCACTGTCACTGGTGCTACCGTGCCTGTCGTCGTGTGCCTGTGCCCGTCACGTGTCACCGTGTCCGTGTCACCGTGTCCGTGTGTCCGTGTGTCCGTGTGTCCGTGTGTCCGTCACGTGTGCCCGTGACGTGTGGCCCGTCACGTGTGGCCCGTCACGTGTGGCCGTCACGTGTGGCCGTGACGTGTGGCCGTGACGTGTGGCCGTCACGTGTGACTGTGACGGCGTGTGACTGTGACGGCGTCACAGTGTGACCGTATCACCGTGACTATGCCCGTTGTCGCTGTGCCGGTGCGACCGTGTATCCCATCCTCGTGTGCTGTCCGTTGTAGCGGGGCGTGGCGCATCGGCCACTCCCTTGTCATTGCGGAGAACGCGCGGGACATGGGGACGCGGTTCTGATTTGAGTTTTCATCTTCGCCGCATCCTCGTGTGCTGTCGTTGCCTCGGGGCGCGGTTCGAAATCCGCACCCCGAGGCCATAAGGAGCAGTGCGTCGATGCGCCGACGCATCAATCGCGATTGCGGTCGCTTCCGCGCTACTCCGCGCTCAGCGCCACCACATGGTCATAAGGAAGCCGATCATGATGATCACGAAGCCGATGAGCAGGTTCCATGCGCCGATGTTCGGGATCGGGTAGTTGCTGGTCAGGTAGTAGCAGACGACCCACACGAGGCCGATCACCATGAGGATGCAGAACAGCGGCACGAACCAGCGCGGGTTCGACTTGGTGCCCTTGATCGTCTCCTCGACGCGGCGGGTGTTCTCCTCCTGGCGGGCCATCATGCGCTTCATTTGCGGCGTCATCGACGACTTGTCGGCGGTGGCGTTCAGGACGGCTTCGACCTGATCCATGTCCACGGTGAACCCGTTGTCGGTGGACGCCTCGTCAGAGGAATCGGAATCGGCCTTGGTCTCCGTGGCCGCATCCGTCGCGGTCTCGGACTGCCAGTCCTTCTGTCCCTTCGAGTCGTTCTCGTTGAGCTCTTCGTCAGCCATCAGCGTAGTCTCCATTTCAATAGGCTAGAAGTCATCATAGTGGTTACACTCGAAAGCGGCGAACAATGCCCGCCATGATGGTTCCGGAGTGCGTTCCGGGTTGCGTCCCGGGTGCGGAACCTCCGCACGATATTCGTGCGATTCGCGCGGAGACGGAGGATGGCGGGGATGGCCGGGGCACAGACGAAAGGCGAGCGTATGGCCAGACACGGCGGCAAGCACATCGCGAAACGTTCCCTGTGGGGCGGCGTCACCATCATGGTCGTCGTGGCGCTCACCGGCTACCTGTTCGTGACGAACCTGCGCGCGAACCGCACGACCGTCGTCAACTCGGATACGGCGCAGCTCGTCGAACAGCGCGTCAAGGAGGTCGACGGCCTGTCCGCCGACGTGAAGAAGCTCAGCTCCGACGTGAGCACGCTCACCCAGCTCACCGCGAAGAACAGCGACACCCCGTCCACGAGCGAGGATTCCGGCACCGGCACGACCCTGCCGAAAGTGGAGGGCCCCGGCATCAGCGTCACGCTCGACGATTCGCCGATGTGGGAGCAGGCGGTCGACTCGTCCGGTTCCAGCGACGACATCGACAAGTACGTGATCCACCAGCAGGATCTCGAAGCGGTCATCAACGCGCTCTGGGCGGGCGGCGCCGATTCGATGCAGTTCATGGACCAGCGCATGCTGTTCAATTCCGCGGTCATCTGCTCCGGCAACGTGGTCTCGCTGCACGGCAAGAAGTATTCGCCGCCGTTCACGATCTCCGCGATCGGAGACCCGGACGAACTCGTCAAGGCGCTCGACGATTCGCCGGCGATCGAGATCTACAAGCAGTATGTGAGCGCGTTCGGCCTCGGATGGAAGGTGGAACGCAAGAAGAGCCTCACGTTCGACGAGACACCGTCCCTGCTGCAACCGCTCAAATACGCGACGGTGGTCAAAGGCAAGAACGACGAGACCGGAACGGATTCAACGGACTCAACGGACTCAACGGACACGACGAACTCAACAGGCACAGCAGGCGGCACAGGCGGTACAGACGCGCAGTCCGGCGATGCCTCGTCAGGCCGATCCGCGACGGAAGGGAAGTAACGACAGATGAAGCACAGCGCACGCCACGGCGGCCACGCACCCGTCACCGCATCCTTCACCGCACCCGTCACCGCACCCGGAACCGCCCCTGGAACCGGAAACGCACCGGCTCCCGCCCCCCGTGGCAGGTCCGCGCGCCGCAACGGCCCGTTCTGGCAGGCGATCGGCATCCTTGCGGAGATCCTCATCACGCTCGCCGCGATCTGCGCGCTCTACATCGTATGGCAGATGTGGTGGACCGGCGTCGAGGCGGAACGCACGCAGGTCGAGACCCGCCAGCAGGTTTCCTGGTCCGACCCGTCCAAGAACGGCGGCGAGACGACGATCGCGAAGGCGCAGTCCGGCGACGCCCCCGTGCAGCCGGAGTCGGCGAGCTACGGCGACCTGATCGCGCAGCTGTACGTGCCGCGCTTCGGCTCGGGCTGGCAGCGCAACATCGTCGAAGGCACGGACGCCGCCCAGCTGGCCCGTCACGGCCTCGGCCACTACGAGAACACGCAGATGCCCGGCCAAGTCGGCAACTTCGCCGTCGCCGGCCACCGCAACGGCTACGGCGAGCCGCTCGGCGACGTCGACAAGCTCCAGACGGGCGATGCGATCGTCGTGCGCACGAAGGACTACTGGTACGTATACACGTTCACCCAGTACAAGATCGTGCTGCCCGAAGACGTGTACGTGATCGCCCCCGACCCGTTCAACAGCGGCCAGCAGGCCACGAAGCGCATGATCACGCTCACCACATGCGAGCCGAAATACTCGACGGCGACGCACCGGTGGATCGTGTGGGGCGAACTCAAATACTGGGCGAAGGTGTCCGACGGCATCCCGCAGGAGCTCGCCACCACCGACGCGTCCGGCAAGGTGAAGTTCGCGAGCAACAGCTCCACCGCCATGTCGCTGCCCGCGCGCATGGGGTCGATGAAGCCGGTCGTGGTCGGCGCGCTCGTCGCCTGGCTCGTCCTGTTCATCGCCGCCGCGGTCGCGTGGCGTTGGCCTGCGCGCGCCGCGATCCGCGCCGGCCTCCGCCCGCGCCCCGACGCGAGCATCTACGGCGGCTTGCTGCGGCTCCAGCCCGGCGTGCTGCCGGTGCGCGTCGTGCTGCTCGCGCTGTTGTGCGTCGCCGCCGCGGCCGCCCTGTTCGAGTGGGCGTTCCCGTGGGCGGCCACCACCATCCCGTTCCTCCAGCAGATGAGCAACTTCGCGGTGTCGTCGTGACGGCGGTGTCGTCGTGACGACGACGTCGCCGCGTGCCGGCCGCGTGACGATACGCGCGGCGCGTCCGTGGCGCGGGAAGCCCGCGGCCACGTCGCGCGCGCGGCGGTAGACTGGCGGTCAGTACGTCCCCATTCCCCGCGACAGGACGTCCGCGAGGATGTCCGTAAGGAGCCATCGTGACCGATTCCGCGCATATTCTGGTGATCGACAACTATGATTCGTTCGTCTACACGATCGTCGGCTATCTGAAGACGCTCGGCGCGACCGTGGACGTGGTGCGCAACGACGCCATCGACCCGCACGACGAGCACGTGACCGACGGCTACGACGGCGTGCTCATCAGCCCCGGCCCCGGCGCCCCCGCCGATTCCGGCGCCAGCGAGGACATGATCCGCCTGTGCGCCAGGCAGGGCAAGCCGATGTTCGGCGTGTGCCTCGGACTGCAGGCGCTCGCCGAAGTGTACGGCGCCACCGTCGACCATGCGCCGACGATCATGCACGGCAAGACGAGCCTCGTCGAACATGTCGACGACGAGATCTTCGCGGGCGTCGCGAACCCGATGACCGCGACCCGCTACCATTCGCTCGCCGTCGAACCCGATTCCGTGCCGGACACGCTCGAAGTGACCGCGTGGACGCAGGGCGACCACATCGTGCAGGGCATCCGCGTGAAGGGCAAGCCGATGTTCGCGGTCCAGTTCCACCCCGAATCGGTGATGACGCAGGACGGTTACCTCCTGCTCGCCAACTGGCTCGCCGTCTGCGGCCAGACCACCGCCGTGGCCAACGCCCAGGGTCTCCAGCCTAAAGTCGTGAAGTAACGGCCCGTTGTGACCACCCCCAGTCGGCCTGCGGCCGACAGCCCCCGCCGGCGGGGGCGAAAGAAGTAGCCCCTTCTGACGGGGACCCATTGTGACCCCGCCGGCGGGGGCGGAAGAGTGGTCTCTTCTGGACGGGGAACGCATTGTGCTCCCGCTGGCGGGAGCTGGCCCGCGAAGCGGGACTGAGGGTGGTTGGATGGGTTGACCACCCCCAGTCGGCCTGCGGCCGACGGCCCCCGCCGGCGGGGGCGGAAAAGTGGTCCCTTCTGGACGGGGAACCTATTGTGCTCCCGCTGGCGGGAGCTGGCCCGCGAAGCGGGACTGAGGGTGGTCGGATGGGTTGACCACCCCCAGTCGGCCTGCGGCCGACAGCCCCCGCCAGCGGGGGGCGAAAGAAGTGGCCCCCGCTGGCGGGGGCCACTGTGTTGCCGGCTGAGTCACTGGTTGCTGTTGCCGGAACCGGTGGTGCCGGAACCGTTCTCGCCGGAGTCATCCGAATCGGAACCCGATCCGGAGCCCTGCGTGGTGAGCGTGATCGTCGCGCCCTTCTCCGCCTGGCCGGCGGGCGGGTTCTGCGCGGTCACCTTGTCGCTCGTGCCGGTCGAACCGGACTGCGCGACGGTGAAGCCGAGCGCCTCCAGCTGGGCCTTCGCGGAGGAGTACGTCTGGCCGGTCACGTCCGGCACCGTCACCTGCTCCTTGCCTCGCGACACGACGATCGTGACCGCGGAGCCCTGCGCGACGGACGAACCCGAACCCGGGTTGACGCTCATCACCGTGCCGGCGGCGATCGTGTCCGAATACTCCTCGGTGATCGTCACCGTGAAGCCGAGCGACTGCAGCGTGGCGGTGGCCGCGTCCTTGTTCTGTCCGACGATGCCGTCCGGGATCTTCGTCATGCCGGAGGAGACGAACAGCTGGATCGCGGTGCCCTTCGGCTGCGAGGTGCCGGCCGCCGGATCGGTGCGCGTCACGTCGTTCTGGTCGATGTCGGCGCTGTCCTCGGTCTGCACGCTGGCCATGACCTTGAATCCGGCCTTCTCCAGCGCGGCCTTCGCCCCCGACTGCGACATGCCCTTCACGTCGGGCACGGTCGTGCTCTGCGGGCCCGCGGAGAACCACACCTTCACGGTGGAGCCCTTGCGCGCCTTCTCGCCGCCCTTCGGGCTCTGCTTGGTGAACGTGCCCTCCGGTTCGGTCGAATCGTTGTCGACCATCGCCTGGAACTGGAATCCGGCCGCCTCGATCGTCGACTTGGCGCGGTCCTTCGTCATCGCGGAGGTGATCGTCGGCACGGTCGCGGTCTGTGCGACCGCCTTCTCGCCGCCCATCGCGAAGAACACGGCGATGAGGATCGCGACGACGACGAGGCCGCCGATCACCGAACCGATGATGATCTGCTTCTTGCGTTTCGCCTTCGCGGCCGCCTCGCGCTGCGCGGCGCGCGTGCGGGCCGCCGCGGCGGCGGTCTGCTGGCCCGCGCCGACGTTCGCCGCGGCCGGCACGCGGTCGAACTGGCCGGTCACCGGGTTGAACGCCTGCGTCGAATTCTTGTCGTTCGGGTTGAGCGGCACGGTGGCGGCGTCCTGCTCTGCCTGCTTGCGCGCCTTCATGTTCGCCAGGTCGGTGAGCGGGTTGAACGCGGCGGCCACCGGCACGCCGCCGTTCATGTACGTGAGGATGTCGTTCTTGAAGTCGGCGGCCGTCGCGTAGCGGTTCTGACGGTCCTTCGCCATCGCCTTCGCGCAGATCGAATCCCACATCTTCGGCAGTCCCGGCACGACGGCGCTCGGCGGCGTCGCCACTTCGGAGACGTGCTGGTAGGCGATCGCCACCGCCGAATCGCCGGTGAACGGCGGACGGCCGGTGAGCATCTCGTACAGCACGCAGCCGGCCGAATACAGGTCGGAGCGCATGTCGACGGTCTCGCCGCGCGCCTGCTCGGGGGAGAGGTACTGCGCGGTGCCGACCACGCCCTGCGACTGGGTCATCGTGGCGGCGGAGTCGTCGAGCGCGCGGGCGATGCCGAAGTCCATGACCTTGACCATGCCCTGCTCGGAGATCATGATGTTGCCGGGCTTGATGTCGCGGTGGATGACGCCCATGCGGTGCGAGTATTCGAGCGCGTTGAGCACGCCGAGCATCACCTGTTCGGCGTCGCGCTGGCTCAGGGCGCCGTTCACGCGGATGATGTCGCGCAGCGTCTGGCCCTTCACGTACTCCATGACGAGGTACGGCAGGCGCTCCGCCTGGCCGTTGTCGCCCATCACCGTCTCTTCGCCGGAATCGTAGATGTTGACGATGTTCGGATTGTTCATCTGCGCGACCGAGTGCGCCTCGCGGCGGAACCGCTTGAGGAAGATCTCGTCGTTGGCGAGGTCGGCGCGCATGATCTTGATGGCGACGGTGCGTCCCAGTCGCGTGTCCGTGGCGACGTGCACCTCGGCCATACCGCCGCGGCCGACCAGCTGTCCCAGCTGGTAGCGGCCCTGGGCGAGAGAAGAGGGCATGGTGCTCATTGCTGCTCCTTCCAATGCGCTTGGCGGTTCGTGCCGTCGGCACGCCTGTCAGGCGTCGAGACGAGGGGGATATGCGGGGTGCTGGAGATCCTGCGCGGCAGGCGTCGCCCCGTGATGATGGTGGAGTCGTTGAGTTCGGTCTGCTGGTCGAGCAGACGGCGTTCGATGCGTGCGAGCGTGCGGGAGACGACGAGCGCGTCCTTCGGACGGTCGAGCGGGTCTTTGGCGAGCATCGACATGACGAATTCGCGCAGCTGCACGTCGATGTCCGCGGGAAGCGGCGGCACCGGGTCGTTCACGTGCGCGGCGGCGATGTCGACGGGCGTCGCGCCGGTGAACGGGCGGTGCCCGCACAGGCCCTCGTAGGCGACCACGCCGAGCGAGTAGATGTCCGACTGGGGCGTGGCCTGCTGGCCCTGCGCCTGTTCGGGGGAGATGTACTGGGCGGTGCCGACGACCATGCCGTCCTGCGTGATCTGCTCCTGGTTGGTGGAGTAGGAGACGCCGAAGTCGGTGATCTTCACTTCGCCGTTGTCCGCGACCATGATGTTCGCGGGCTTCACGTCGCGGTGGATCACGCCGTGGCTGTGCGCGACGAACAGGCCGCGCGCGGTCTGGATGAGGATCGGCAGCAGTTCGAGCGGGTCCATCGCGCCCTTCTCGTGGAAGATGTCCGCGAGGGACTTCGACGGCACGTACTCCATGATGAGGAATCCGATGCCGTCATGCTCGTAGTATTCGAACAGCGCGGCGATGTTCGGGTGCGCGAGGTTCGCGGAATTGTGCGCCTCGGCGCGAAGCCTGCGCAGTTTCGCCTCCGCGTTCGTCAGGTCGGACCGCAGCGCCTTGATGGCGACCGGTCGGCCGAGCTGGATGTCCCAGCCCTTCCACACCTCGCCCATGCCGCCCTTCGCGATGCGCGAGTCGAGGCGGTATCGGCGATGGATGAGCTGTCCTTCGATCAGTTTCATTGCTTGAGCGCCTCCTCGAGTACGGAACGGAAGATCGGGCCGGCGGAGGTGATGCCGTAGCCGGTGGTGTTGTGGACGACGACGGCGATCGCGATCTTCGGATCGTCGGCGGGGGCGAAGCCCATCACCCACGCGTCGATCGCGCTGTTGTCGGCGCCGATCTGCGCGGTGCCGGTCTTCGCCGCCACGCTCACGCCGTCCGGGGCGAGCGTCGGGGAATCCTTCGTGACGACCGCCTGCATCATCTGCGTGAGCTTGTTCGCCGTGTTCGAGCTGAACGGTTCGGACATCGTCGAGGCCTTCGTCTCGGACAGGACGGACAGGTCGCTGGCGCGCACGCGGTCGACGAGCGTGGGCCGCATCAGCGTGCCGTCGTTCGCGATCGCCGCGGCGATCATCGCGTTCTGCAGCGGCGTCTCGGTGACGTCGCCCTGCCCGATCGAGGCGAGCGCGAGCTTGTCGTCGGTCATCGACGTCGGGAAGTTCGAGGCGACGGCCTTCGACGGCGATCCGGTCGACTCGGTGCCGTCCACGACGATCGAGCTGCCGAAGCCGAGCTTCGTGGCCATGTCCGAGATCTTGTCCTCGCCGAGCGCGACGCCGAGCTGCGCGAACGCCGTGTTCGACGAGTAGGCGAGGGCGTCCTCGAAGCTGATCGTGCCGTTCGAGCCGTTCGCCTGGTATTCGACGTTGGTGAGGTTCGTGACCGTGCCGGGCAGCGTGTAGCTCGCGCCGGCCGGGATCTGCGTGTCCGTCTGGTACTGGCCGGTCTCCAGCGCGGCGGCCGCGACGACCGTCTTGAACGTCGATCCGGGCGGGAACAGCTGGCTGGTCGCGTTGTTGAGCATCGGATTGTTCGGATCCTGCGTGAGCTCCGCGTAGTTCTTGGTCAGCGTCTTGCCGTCATGCGTGGTGAGCACGTTCGGATCGTAGCTGGGCGTCGACACCATCGCGAGGATGCGGCCGGTCTTCGGTTCGATCGCGACGACCGAGCCGGACTGGCTGCCGAGCGCGTTGTACGCGACCTGCTGGAGGCTCGTGCTGATCGACGTCTCGATGTTCGCGCCCTTGTTCTCGCTGCCGGTGAGCGTCGACTTGATGCGCTGCCAGAACAGGCTGTCCGATTCGCCGGACAGCAGCGAGTTGCGCGACGCCTCGATGCCGCGGTCGGCGCGCTGGCTGATCGAGAAGTAGCCGGTCACGGGCGCGTACAGCGGGCCGTTCGAATAGGAGCGCTGGTATTTGAACGCGTCGTTCGACGGGTCGGATTTCGCGAGCACGGTGCCGTCGGCGGCGAGGATCGAGCCGCGCGGCGCGCCGAACTCATGGTAGAAGGCGCGCGAGTTGCGCGTGTCCGAATTGAGTTCGGTCGCGCGGATCGCGGTGATGATCGTCGTGGAGAGGCCGAGGATCGTGAACAGCACGATCACGGCGGTGAACAGCTGTCGCAGCGTCTTGTTCATCGGGCGCCTCCCCTGCTGGTGCGCGCGTGGGCGCCGGCGTGCCGCGGCAGCGCCTCGGTCTCCGCCTCGACGCGCGGCGCCTGGCTGGTGTCGTCGATCGGCTCGTCAATCTCGTAGGCGAACGCGCTTTCCGGCTGGTAGGCGCCGTGGCGGCCGCGGCGCGCGTTGCGGCGCTCGCGCTCCGCGTCGGCCTCGTCGGCCGCGGCGCGCTCCGCCTGACGCTCCTTGAGCTCGTGGTCGCGCAGCACGGCCATCGCCTCGTACTGGAACGTCTCCGAATCGGTGTCCGGCGTGGGCTTGTTCGCCGCGTTCGAGATGATGAGCAGCAGCGTCGCGAGGATGTAGTTCGCGATGAGCGACGAGCCGCCAGCCGCCATGTACGGCAGGGTGAGGCCGGTCAGCGGGATGACGAGCGTGATGCCGCCGACCACGGTGAACACCTGGAACGCCATCGTGAACACGAGACCGGAGGCGAGCAGCTTGCCGAACCCGTCCTTGATCTTCATCGCGGTGATGAAGCCGGAGGCGATGATGACGATGTACAGCACGAGCACGCCCATGCAGCCGACGAGCCCCAGCTCCTCGCCGACGGAGGCGTAGATGTAGTCGGAGTTCGCGAACGGGGTGATGTTCGGATGCCCCTGGCCGAGTCCGGTGCCGAGCAGGCCGCCGGAGGCGAGGCCGAACAGGCCGGTCACGATCTGGTAGGAGCCGCCGTACGCGCGGTTGTACAGCTCGTTGTCGAACGGGTGCAGCCAGGCGTCCACGCGGGCGCCCACATGGCTGAACACGCTCGCGGAGAGCACGGCGCCCGCGGCGAACGCGATGAAGCCGATGACGATCCAGCTCAGACGGCCGGTCGCCACGTACAGCATCGAGACGAACATCGCGAAGAACATGAGCGAGGTGCCGAGATCGTGCTGCATGATGAGCACGCCCATCGAGGCCACCCACACGATGATGATCGGGCCGAGGTCCTTGATGCGCGGCAGCTGCAGGCCGAGGATCTTCTTGCCGCCGACGGCCAGCTGGTCGCGGTGGTCGAACAGGTAGGCGGCGAAGAAGAACGCGAGGAACAGCTTCGCGAACTCGCCCGGCTGGATCTGCCCGATGCCGGGGATGCGGATCCAGATGCGCGCGCCGTTGATCTCCTGGCCGAGGCCGGGCAGCATCGGGGAGAGCAGCAATACGAGGCCCACCACCATGCTCACATAGGAGAACCGGCGCAGCACGCGGTAGTCCTTGAGTCCGATGACGAGCGCCGCGCACAGCACGACCGCGACGCACACGAACATGATCTGGCGCAGGCCGGTCGACGTCTCGTTCTCATGGTCGATGCGCGCGATCATCAGCACGCCGATGCCGGTGAGCAGCAGCACGCACGGCTGGATCACCTGGCTCGCATACGGCTGGAACCGGTCCACGAGGATCCAGAACACGAGGGAGAGCGCGACGGCCGCGCCCAGCGCGACCACGTACTCCTGCGGGAAGGAGCCGTCGATACGGTAGAACATCTGATAGAACGCGACGCCGCAGATCGCGAGCGATGCCAGCAGCAGCGCGATCTGTCGCAGACGGAGGGCGATCATTGCTGGGATCCGCCTTCCTTCTCCATCGTCTTCAACTCGTCGCGGATGAGCTTGACATGGTCCTGTGCCTCGTCGAGGCTGTCGCGCACGATGCCCTGCTTGAGCTCGGTGCGCCACGTGGACGGCAGCTTGCTCACCTGGATCGACGTGCGTTCCACCTCATGCGACAGTTCGAAGCCCGCGAGGTTCGTGGGCACGCCCTGGTAGATCGCGACGACGCCGTCCGCCTCGCCGACGTAGTACTTCGACTGGCTGTAGCGGTACGCGCCGAACACGCCGCCCGCGATCGCCGCGAGCAGCGCGATCACCACGATGACGACGACCACGCGGCGGCGCTTGCGGCGCCCGTGCTCGGTCTTGCGCTGTTCGACCTGCTCCTCGCGGATCGCCTGTTTGACGGCCGGATCGTTCGGATCGGTGGTGACTTCGCCGTCGCTTTTCTTGACGACCGGAATCTCGCCCGTATCCGGGTTCCTGCGTTCGCCCGCCTCCTCGCGCACGATGGACGGCTGCGCGACGCGCTGCGCCTCGTCCTGCGCCTGCGGGGCGTTCGCGGAGGCCGCGTCGTGCGCCTCCTGTGTGAGCGCGGCGGCGCGACGGGCCGGAGAGCCGTCGTCGCGCAGCGCGGGTGCCGTCGCGACAGGTTCGTTGACGATGTCGGCGAGCGGCTCCAGACTCGCGCTCGCCGCGCCGCCGACGAGCGGCGTCTGCTGCGGCAGCGCGAACGCGTGCGCGTCGAGCGCGAGCGTCGCGTCGCCGATCACGGCGGTCACGTTGTCGGTGCTGCCGGCGCGCAACGCCATCGCGACGAGACGCTGGGCGCATTCGGCCGGATCGGACAGTTCCGTCATCGTCTCGCAGATCGTGGAATCCTCGAGCACGCCGCACAGGCCGTCGGAGCACAGCATCCAGCGGTCGGCCGGATGCGCCTTGAGGATCGCGACGTCCGGATGCGGGTCGATGTCGAAATCGCCGAGCACGCGCATCACGACGTTGCGCTGCGGATGGTTCTTCGCCTCGGACGGCGTGATGCGGCCCGTGTCGATGAGATGCTGGACGTAGCTGTGGTCCTGCGTGGCGCGGCTGAGCACGCCGTCGCGCAGCAGGTAGGCGCGGGAGTCGCCGATGTGCGCGAGCACCCACCAGCCGTTGACGAGCGCCACGGCGGTCACGGTGGTGCCCATGCCGGCGAGCTTGCGTTCGCGGCGGGCCTTGCCGACGATCGCGTCGTGCGCGGCCATCACCGAGGTCTCCATCATCGACGCGATGGCGGCGACGTCGTCGGTCACGTCGTCGCGTTCGATGTGCGCGAGCGAGCGGATGGCGATCGTCGAGGCGGTGTCGCCGCCCGCATGGCCGCCCATGCCGTCGCAGATCGCGATGAAATGCTCGCCGGCGAACGAGGAATCCTGGTTGTTCGCGCGCACGGTGCCCACGTCGGAGACGGTGGTCGAGCACAGGAAGAGCTTCTGGTCGGCGGCGTCGGCGGCGGGGCGTTCGGCCGCCGCACGCTCGTCGGCGTCGTTGATCGTGTCGCCGAGGGTGTCGCCGTCGAACAGCTCGTGGCTGGCGGCGGTGCCGTGCAGGACCGAGGCGATCGTGTCGCCGTCATCGTCGTAGTCGTCGTGCGCGGCGGCGGTGTTCACGACGAGCGGCGTCGTGGTCTCGACGTCGCTCGCGTTGACGTGCAGCGCCTGCGTGGCCTGCACGTCCTGGTCGGCTCGCGCGGACGGTTCCGCGGCGGCGTGCTGCGGCAGCGGCGTGGTGGGCGACTGGTCGGCGGATCCTGTCATGGATGCATCACCTCAGCTCGAAGGTAGTGGCGCCGATGCGCACGGGCACACGGGCGGGAAGTACGGTTGGCACGGTCAGACGCTGGTTGTTGACCACGGTTCCGTTCGTGGAGCCGAGATCCTCGATCGCCCACTGGCCGGAACGCGGATCGGCGTACACGCGGGCGTGATGCGAGGAGACGAATTCGTCGTCGAGCACGACCGTGTTCGACGCGGCGCGGCCGAGCGTGATCGCCTCGCCGGTCAACGGCACCGACGAACCCGCCAACGGGCCGTCGATGATGACCAGCAGCGACGGGCCCTGCGACGCCGCGGGACGCTGCTGCTGCGCAGGCGCGGGCGCGGACGTGCGCGGATTGCGGCGCGGCGATTCGCTGGCGGGGGAGGGCGCCACGACGGGAGCGCCGCCCGTCACCGGAACGGCGGGGGCGGCGGCCTTGCGGGCGGCGTGGCGCTCCTTGCGGCGACGCGAACGCGAGGGACGCGGACTGAAGGACTCGATGTCCTTGTGCAAAGAACGCACGGCCAGCCATACGAACACCCACAGCAGGATCAGGAATCCATACTTGAGCAGTGCGAATGTCAGTTCGGTCATGCGGTTTCGACCTTACTTTCTACGGGCCTGCACGGGTTTCACGCCGTGGGGCGCGTCACTCCTGCTCCTGGGAGGAGGCCCAGTAGAGGATGCGCGTGCGGCCGATCGTGATGGTGTTGCCGTCCAGCAGCGTGGCGGCGGGCACCTGATGGCCTTCGACGTACGTGCCGTTCGTGGAGCCGAGATCGCGGGCGATCACGCCGTTCGGAGTGATGTCGATCTCGAGATGCTTGCGGGAGATGCCCGGGTCGTCGATGACGATGTCGCAGCCGGAGCCGCGGCCCAGGATCGTCTTCTCCTTGGTGAGCAGGTACTGGCTGCCGTTGATCTCCAGCAGCGGGCTGTCCTGGTTCTGGTCGTTCGTGGTGACCGGCACCGCGTTGCCCTGCACCGAGGCGGAGGTCAGCTTGAAGCTGCCCTTGCTCAGATCGAGGTCCTCCTCGAAGATCACGACCACCGGGCCGACGAACGCGTAGTGCTGGGTGCGCGCGTAGTTCGTCAGGTTGTCGGCCAGTTCGTCGGCGAGGGTCTCGCTGCCCCACTGCTCGATGCGGTCGAAGTCGGGCGTGCTCAGCTTGAAGCGGTATTCGTTCGGGGCGACCGTGCGGTCGCGGCCCACCGGCATGGCCTCGTTGTCGATCTCGCGCTCAAGTGCGCTGGACAGGTCGACGGGCTGCAGGTCCTTGGAGCCGAACTTCGAGAACACTCCATTCACTGCGCCTTCCACGCTTTTCTCAAAACGGTCGAGAACGCTCATAGTCATCCCTTTCTATCCTTGACTAGTGTACGCATGGGTTGGAACGGGCCATATTTCACGCGTCGATACTTGCAAAAGCAACAAATCACGGCGTGTTCCGGCGCGTGTCCCGCATCGTTTTAGGGCCGGTTCCCCACCCAACGCCCACTTCGCGCGATTTCGGTGCCCGCCCGGTTCCTTCCCGCCCGCCCGGCTCCTTCCCGCCCGGCTCCTTCCCGCCCCCCGCCTTCTTGGTGTGCCCGCCCGGTTCCTTCCCGCCCCCGCTGGCGGGGGCTGTCGGCGCAGCCGACTGGGGGTGGTCGCGCAATCGGACCGGCGGAAACCCCGCCCCCCGCTGGCGGGGGCTGTCGGCGGAGCCGACTGGGGGTGGTTCCGTGAGCGGCAATGGTGTTGCCGTCAACCACCCTCCGGCACTGCGTGCCACCTCCCGCCAGCGGGAGGAAGCAGACGTCCCGCGATTTTGGCCCCCGCTGGTGGGGCTGTCGGCGCAGTCGGACCGGCGGAAACCTCGCCCCCGCTGGCGGGGGCTGTCGGCGTAGCCGACTGGGGGTGGTCGCGCAATCGGACCGGCAGAAACCTCGCCCCCGCCGGCGGGGGCTGTCGGCGGAGCCGACTGGGGGTGGTCTCGTGAGCGGCGACGGGCGTGGTCGGCCGCCGGGGCCTCCACGCGGGTGCGGGTATCGTGGCCCGTATGAGTGTTATCGATGAGTTCCCCCGCGCGAAGGCGCGCACCCTGCGGTTCACCTGCGGGGCCCCGCGATCCGCCACGGTGATCGGCGACGGTTCCGAAGCCCTGTTCCTGCGTTCCGACGGCCCCGAGGACCTCGTGACCGCCCTGTGGCTCAGCTGGTTCGACGCGGACGGCCGCCACCACGAGACGAAGCTCGCCGACCCGCGCGACCTGCTCGGCGCGCACGCGGACAGCGAGGACGTGCCCGCCGAGGAGAAGGCCCGCCGCGAACGCGCCCGCGAAGGCGGCACGGGCATCGTCTCCTATTCGGTGTGCGAGGACGGCGACCGCGTCGTGTTCACCATCAACGGCCGCCTGTACCTCACCGAAATCGACTGGAACGACGAGATGCCGGAAGGCGACGGTGCCGGCGACGATGGGACCGGCGACGAGACCGGCGACGGCGCGGCCCGGAGCCGCGGCCACGTCGCCGCGCCGGACGTCGCCACGCGCGAACTCGCCGGCGCATGGCTCGACGAGGATCCGGCGCTGTACACGCCGGTCCTCAACCCGCGTATCAGCCCGGACGGCGACCACGTGCTGTACACCACCGGCGAACGGCTCATGCTCGTCGACATCGGCGACTGGCCGGACGAGACCGATTCCCGCTCCCGCTGGCGGGAGCTGTCGGCGGAGCCGACTGAGGGTGGTGTCGCGGGTGGTGACGGGGTTGCCGTCAACCACCCTCCGGCACTGCGTGCCACCTCCCGCCAGCGGGAGGAAGTGGAGGAGACCCGCGGTGCCATCTCCCGCCAGCGGGAGGAAGTGGACGAGACCGATTCCCGCTCCCGCTGGCGGGAGCTGTCGGCGGAGCCGACTGAGGGTGGTCACGAGGACGACTACGAGCCGCTCGACGACCGCGTGACCGCGATCTACGGCGTCTCCGTCGAGGACGAGGACGGCAACCCGGCCGAGAACACGTGGCGGATCGGCCTCGCCGAATTCGTCGCCGGCGAGGAGATGGACCGCTACGACGGCTTCTGGTGGGCGCCCGACTCGCATCACGTGCTCTTCGAATCCTTCAACACCGCCGACGAACCCACCTGGTACATCGCCGATCCCGCCGACCCGGAACAGCCGGCCGCCGGCCGCCGCTACCCGCGCGCGCTCACCCGCAACGCCGACGTCTACCTGACCGCGCTCACGCTCGACTTTGACGCGGACGGACGCTACACGGGCATCCTCGCGAACGCCGACGTCGACTGGGACAACGAATCCTACGAATACGTGGCCGCCGTGCGCTGGACGCGCGGCCACGACCCGATCGTGCTCGTCCAGAACCGCCGCCAGACGCGCGACCAGGTGCTCCAGGTCACGGTCGCGCGCCCGACCGCCGACCATCCGTTCGGCTCCACCCACGTGATGGAGGAGCACGCGAACGACCAGTGGATCGACCTCGTCGCCGGCACGCCCGCGCTCACGCCCGACGGGCGTCTCGTCAGCGCGTGGAACGACATGGCCGGCGACACGAACCGGCTCACCGTCGACGGCCACGCGTTCACGCCGCTCGGCTGGAACGTGCGCACCGTGCTCGACGTGACCGACGACGACGTGCTCGCCGTCGTCCAGCGCGACGCCCGCAGCTTCGACGTGGTGAGTCTCGGCTACGACGGCTCGACGACGCCGGTCACGACCACGCCCGGCGTATGGACCGCGTCGCGCGCCGGCCGCGGCATCGTCGTCTCCGGCCGTTCCATGGCCGTTCCCGGCGTCACGATGGAACACTCGCTGGCCGCCGCGCTCGACGCGAACGACGGTTCCCGCTCCCGCTGGCGGGAGCTGTCGGCGGAGCCGACTGAGGGTGGTGTCGTGGGTGGTGACGGGGTTGCCGTCAACCACCCTCCGGCACTGCGTGCCACCTCCCGCCAGCGGGAGGAAGTGGAGGAGACCCGTGATGCCGTCTTCCGCCAGCGGGAGGAAGTGGAGGAGACCCGTGATGCCGTCTTCCGCCAGCGGGAGGACGTGGATGAGACCGAATCTCGCTCCCGCTGGCGGGAGCTGTCGGCGGAGCCGACTGAGGGTGGTGTCGTTGGTGGTGATGGGGTTGCCGTCGACCACCCTCCGGCACTGCGTGCCACCTCCCGCCAGCGGGAGGAAGTGGAGGTGTCCCGCGGTGCCGCCTCCTGCCAGCGGGAGGCAGTGGAGGTGTCCCGCGATGCCGTCTTCCGCCAGCGGGAGGGGGATGCTGCCGGGGTCACCTCCGCCTTCCTCGCCGCGACGATCGCGAACCACGCGGCGGCACCCGGCTTCACGCCGAACGTGACGTTCACGCGGCTCGGCGAGCATCGCCTGTACACGGCGATAGTCGCGCCGAGCGCGAACAGCCCATACGCGCACGCCGAGAAGCTGCCCGTGCTGATGAAACCGTACGGCGGCCCCGGATTCCAGCAGGTCGTCGCCGCGCAGTCCTATTACTGGGACGCGCAATGGTGGGCCGATCAGGGCTTCCTCGTCGTCACCGCGGACGGCCGCGGCACCACCGGCCGCGGGCCTCGCTGGGACCGCGAGATTTTCGAGAACATGAAGGACGTGACCCTCGCCGATCAGGTCGAAGCCGTCCGCGCCCTACCCGACGCCGTCGCCGCGCTCAACGCGGACGGCGAGTCCCGCTCCCGCCGGCGGGAGCTGTCGGCGGAGCCGACTGAGGGTGGTGTCGTGGGTGGTGATGGGGTTGCCGTCGACCACCCTCCGGCACTGCGTGCCACCTCCCGCCAGCGGGAGGAAGTGGAGGAGACCCGCGGTGCCGTCTTCCGCCAGCGGGAGGAAGTGGAGGAGACCCGCGGTGCCGTCTTCCGCCAGCGGGAGGAAGTGGAGGTGTCCCGTGATGCCGTCTTCCGCCAGCGGGAGGGAATGGGTGGTGCGCCGATTCCTGCGCCGGACCTCGATAGGGTCGCGATGATCGGATGGTCGTACGGCGGATTCCTCTCCGCGCTCGCCGTGCTCGACGCGCCCGACGTGTTCGCCGCCGCGTGCGCCGGCGCGCCGCCCACCGACTGGACGCTCTACGACACCCACTACACCGAGCGCTACCTCGGCCTCGACCCGGCGGTCTACGAACGCAACTCGATCGTCGCGGACGCGCCGAAACTCTCGCGCCCGCTCATGATCATCCACGGGTTCGCCGACGACAACGTGACCATCGCGCACAGTCTGCGCCTCTCCCAGGCGCTGATGGCCGCCGGCCGCCCGCACACGTTCCTCCCGCTCACCGGCATCACCCACATGACCAACGACGAGACCGTCGCCGAGAACCTGCTCACCCTGCAACGCGACTTCCTCAAGAACGCGCTCGCGTAGGTCCGCAGAGGTTCGCGTAGGATGGGCGGCATGACGCAGCTGAACATGATCGACGAACGCCGATACGCCGAGACGATGCGCGGCACCGTGATCCCCGCGTTGGAGGCGTGCCGCGACGAAGGCTGGTTCGACCCGTCGGCCGCCGAGCGCGCCGCCGGGCTCGAACCGCTGCCCGGCAACATGGACACCGGCGGCCGCTCCGGCCAGCTGCACTACCTGTGCTACGACGCGGCCAAGTTCGACGCGCAGCGCGAAGCCGGCGCCACCGCCGCCTTCCGCGGCGCGATCGTCATCAGCCACGGGTTCACCGAGTTCGCCGAGAAATACGACGAACTCGTCTGGTACTTCCTGCTCGCCGGCTACTCGGTGTGCGTGCTCGACCATCGCGGGCACGGCAAGTCCGCGCGCGACGTCGACAATCCGTGCCTCGTCTGGATCGACGACTGGCGGCGGTACGTCGCCGACCTCGCCGGATTCGCCGAGACGATCGGACAGTCGTATGCGGACGGACGCCCGCTCAACCTGTTCTGCCATTCGATGGGCGGCGGCATCGGCGCGGCCGTGCTGGAACGCTACCCGTCGCTGTTCGACCGGGCCGTGCTGTCCGCGCCGATGATCGCGCCGCAGACCGGCATGCCGATGTGGCTGACGCGCGCCCTCGTCGGCACGCTGTGCGCGTGCGGATTGGGACGCCACCGCGTGTTCGGGCAGAAGGATTTCGACGGCGTGCTCGACCTGGGGCCTTACCAGCTGTCGAGCGAACCGCGCGAACGCTGGTACCATGAGCTGCGCTGCGACAATCCCGAATACCAGACGTACTGCGCCTCGTTCGAATGGGTGCGGCAGGCGATGCACATGAACCGCGCCGTGCTCGCGCCGGCCGCCTGCGCCGAGATCGAGACGCCGATCCTGCTGTTCCAATGCGGGCACGACATCTGGGTGCGCAACCAGCCGCAGACCGAGTTCGTGCGCCGCGTCAAGGACGGTTCCGGCCAGGCGACGCTCGTGCACCTGCCCGATTCGGAGCACGAGGTGTTCTCGATGCCGAACACGGTCTACGGGCCGTACCTGGAGCGCATCCTCGCCTTCTACGGCGACAAGGTTCTCGCCGAGGACTAGCGGACGCGCTGCAACCTACGTAGGCGGGTGTAGTTTTTCATCCATTGTTCACCTTGATGTCGCTTGGCGGTCCCGGTGACGAAAGAACCGCGTTCGACAATGGAACCATGGATAAGAAAGTTGGGTTTCGCCGTCGAATCGCCGCAGCGGCGGCAGTGATCTGCGCCGCCGCCATGATGCTCACCGGATGCGCGTCGGGCGGCAACGGGTCGAACGGGTCCGGCAACGGTTCGGGGAACGGGTCCGCCCCCGCCGGCGCCTCGTCGACGAGCAACGGCGGCACCACGCAGACGTTCAAGCCCGGCTCCGGATCGGCGGGCGACATCCGCATCGCCTCCGGCTCCGAGAACAAGGAGGTGGCCGACGCGATCCAGAAGGCCGCCGACGAGTCCGGCGTGACCGTGACCGTCGACTACATGGGGTCGCTCGACATCATGAACGTGCTCGAATCCGGAGCCGCCGAATACGATGCCGTCTGGCCCGCCTCCTCGATGTGGATCTCGATGGGCGACACCAAGCATCTCGTCAAGGACGCGCAGAGCACGTCCACCACGCCGATCGTGTTCGGCATCGCGAAGAAGAAGGCCGAACAGCTCGGCTGGGCGGACTCCTCCGGCAAGACGAAGGCCGTCTCCACCGCCGACGTGCTCGCCAAGGTGCAGAGCGGCGACCTCAAGTTCTCGATGACCTCCGCCACGCAGTCCAATTCGGGCGCCTCCGCGTACCTCGCGTTCATGACCGCGCTGCGCGGCGGCACCGGCCCGATCACCGACTCCGACCTCGCCGACAGCTCGCTCACCTCGTCGGTCGCGCAGCTGCTCAAGGGCGTCGACCGCTCCTCCGGCTCCTCCGACTGGCTGAAGGACATGGTCGTCGCCAGCCCCGACCGGTTCGACTCGATGGTCAACTACGAGTCGCTCGTCATCCAGGCCGACAAGACGCTCACCAAGAACGGCCATGATCCGCTGCTCACCATCTACCCGTCCGATGGCATCGCGGTGTCCGATTCGCCACTCGGCTACGTGGACCGCGGCCAGGGCTCTGGCAAGCGCAAGGCGTACGACGCGTTCGCGAAGGCGCTGCGCTCCAAGGACTCCAAGCTCGAATTCGAACGCGCCGGCCGCCGCACCGGCCTCGGCGGCGCCCTCACCTACGCCTCCGATGGCCAGGTCAAGCAGTCGTTCCGCGCCGAATGGGGCATCAACACGGACGCGAGCACGCTCAAGGCGATCCCGCTGCCCACCGCGAAGACCATCACCAAGGCGCTCGACGTGTACCAGACCGCGCTGCGCAAGCCCAGCTGGACCGTGTGGGTCGTCGACTACTCCGGCTCGATGAGCGGCGACGGCAAGAACGGCGTCGTCAAGGGCCTGACAGCGGCGCTCGACCCGACCGAATCCGCGAAGGCGCACATCCAGCCCGCCGGCAACGACGTCAACATCCTCATCCCGTTCGAAAGCGCCCCGCACGATCCGGTCCGCGCCGACGGCGCCAACACCGGCGACCTGCTCAACACGGCCAACGTGACCGCTGCCGACGGCGGCACCGATATCTACGCGGGCCTCGAAGCCGCGTACCAGCAGTTGCCGGGCGCCGGCCAGAAGAACGACTACACGACCGCGATCGTGCTGATGACCGACGGCCGTTCCGAGGTCAGCAACCGTGACGCCGCGCTCGCCCAATACAAGGACTCCAAGCTCGACGTGCCGATCTTCTCGATCATGTTCGGCGACGCCGACTCCGCGCAGCTCGACCCGATCGCGAAGATGTCGAACGCGAAGGTGTTCGACGGCCGCACCGGCGACCTCGCCGACGTGTTCCGCACCGTCAAGGGATTCAACTGATGCTCCAGATCATCTGCGGAATCATCGCCGGCGGCGTGCTCGCCGCGCTCGGCTTCGCCGTCTCCGGCGGCGGCTTCGTCGGACTCATCGTCTCGCTCCTGCTCGCCGCGCTCGGCTACGTCGCCGGATCGACGCTCACCGAGCCGGAGAGGCGCATCGGACACATGCTTGCCAGTGCGCTGCCCAACGGGCAGAAGGCCGCCGACGCGATCGACGCCGCCAACTCGCGCCTCAACGCGATCGCCATGCTCACGCGGCAGGTGAACGACCCGCAGGTGAAGGCGGAGGCGGACGATTTCGTCGCCGCGACGCGCAGCCTCGTCGACTACGTCGCCAAGGACACGTCAGCGTATCAGATTCTGCGCCACTACATCACCGTGTACGGCGAACAGACGCAGAAACTGCTGCGCTCCTACGTGGACGTCGAATCGTCCGGCGCGCGGGACCAGATCGACAAGGCGAGGGGCGAGACCATCGAGGCGTTGCAGGTGCTGGAACGCACCGCCGCCGGCGAACTGAGCCGCGCCGTCAGCTCGAAGACGCTCGGCATCGCCGCCGACTCCGACGCGATTCAACGCCTCGCCAGCATGGACGGCTACCAGACCGCGGCCCCTTCCGGGCCGGGGACCACCCTCAGTCGGCCTGCGGCCGACAGCTCCCGCCAGCGGGAGCGGGATGGTGAGGCCCTCTCCTCCGCCCCGGTTCGGCGGGAGCGGGATGATGTGGCCCCCTTCTCCGCCCCGGTTCGGCGGGAGCGGGATGATGTGGCCCCCTTCTCCGCCCCGGTTCGGCGGGAGCGGGATGGTGCGGTTTCCTTCCCCACCCCGGTTCGGCGGGAGCGGGATGATGAGGCCCTCTCCTCCGCCCCGGTTCGGCGGGAGCGGGATGGTGCGGTTTCCTTCCCCACCCCCGCTGGCGGGGGTCGGCAGGCTCCGCATGCCGGGGGGTGGTCCGGCGAGTCATCAGAGCAGCCAGAGCAGAAAGTCGAATCACAACAATGAAACTGTCGAAATCGAAGATCATCGGACTGGTGGCGCTGCTCGCCATCGTCGCCATCATCGGCGGCACGCTCGTCTGGCGGCAGGCGCAACCCAAGCCGGCCGCGCCCGTCGAAACGGTGAAGGTGAATGGCTACCTCGGCGGCGAGAAGATCGGACTGTTCGACGATCCGGACTTCCAGAAGGCCGCCGCCGCGCAGGGTCTCAGCATCGACTACCGCAAGGCCGGCAGCCTCGCGATGATGACCTCGGACACGAAGGGCATGGACTACCTGTTCCCCTCCTCCCGCGCCGCCGTCGAATACGGCGCCGACAAGGGCGTGAAGGCCACGCAGAGCGACATCGTGTTCAACTCGCCGATCGTGCTGTACACGCACAAGGCCGTCGCCGACGGACTCGTCTCCGGCGGATTGATGAGCAAAAGCAAGGACGGCGTCTACTCGATGGACATGGCCAAGGCCGTCGACGCGATGACGCACGACAAGACGTGGGCGGACGTCGGCTACCAGGCCGGCTACGGGCAGTTCCGCATCGACTCCACCGACCCGGTCCAGTCGAACTCCGGCAACGAGTACGCGGCGCTCATCGCCAACGTGCTCAACGGCGGACAGCCCGCCACCACCGACTCGCTCGCCCGCGACAAGGAGACCATCAAGTCGATCTTCGCGAAATCCGGATGGATGGAGACCTCGTCCGAGGACTCGTTCAACCAGTTCCTCACGCTCGGCGTCGGCTCCAAGCCGATGATGGTCGGCTACGAGTCGCAGATCCTCGACCTCGCCGCCAACCAGCCGGACGCGTTCAAGCAGATCAAGGACGACGTGGTCATCGTCTACCCGACGCCCACCGTGTGGAGCACGCACACGCTGATGGCGCTCGACAAGAAGGGGGAGAAGCTGCTCACCGTGCTCAAATCGCCCGCGATTCAGAAGCTCGCTTGGGAGCAGCACGGGTTCCGCGCCGCCAACTTCACCGGCACCGACTCGATCAAACGCTTCAAGGTGAACGGCACGCTCGACCAGATCCCCGCCGTCTCCGAACTGCCCCGCAACAACGCCATGCAGGAACTCATCGAAGCCCTCAAAGGAGTGACGCCGCAGCCGCAGTGACGTTGCACCGGACTCGCCTCCGGCGAGGCAATTTCCCCATTCCCGCGAAGCGGATGGGGGAGAGATCCGCTCCCGCTGGCGGGAGCTGTCAGCCGCAGGCTGACTGAGGGTGGTTCCCGCCAGCAGCTCACCCACCCAACAGACCACCCCCAGTCGACTACCGTCAACAGCTCACTCACCCAACAGACCACCCCAGTCGACTACCGTCGACAGCCCCCGCCAGCGGGAGCGGAATCGCGATAGCCGCCAACAGGAACGGAACTTGCACCGAAAGGAACACAATCATCATGGCAAAACAGATCTCACTCGCCGACCTCTCCGGCGGCAACACGGTCACGAATCCCGCGCTCGCCGGACTGAACGGCCCGGGCGACGCCGCCGCGAACGGCGAACTCGTCCCCACCGCCGCGCAGGCCGTCGCCGACGCGCGACAGCTCACCCCCGACCAGCAGATCGCGAAACTGCCGCCCGCCGACCAGCAGGCCGTCGTGCAGCTGGCCGACCAGATCGACTTCACGCGCACCGGCATCGAATCCAGCTACGGCAAGGACGCACAGCGCGCCACCAGCACGTTCGCCGACGAGATCCTCTCCGAAACCCGTTCGAAGGACACGGGCGAGGCGGGCGAACTGCTCAGCACGATGCTCGTCACCATCGACGAGGCCGAACTCGGCGGATTCCGCAAGATCCCGATCATCGGCCAGGTCGCCGTCTCCATCGACAAGCTGCGCCGCCGCTACCAGAAGGTCGACTCGCAGATCGACGAGATCATCACCAAGCTGGAGGCCGCGCAGGCGCGCCTCGTCGCCGACATCTCCATGTACAACACGATGTACGAGCAGAACGCGCAGCAGTACCGCGAACTCAAGATCACCGTGCTCGCCGGCAAGAAGGCACTCGCCGACTTCCGTGCCACGCAGCTGCCCGCGCTCGAGGCGGAGGCGGCGAAGAGCGGCGACCCGATGCAGGCGCAGCTGCTCAAGGATTTCAAGTCGAAGCTCGACCGCTTCGAGAAGCGCCTCGACGACCTCGACCGCATCTCCGTCGTCACGCTGCAGACCGCGCCGCAGATCAAGATCATCCAGAACGCGGACCAGACCATCGTCGACAAGATCGACACGACCATCTCTACGACGATCCCGGTATGGAAGTCGCAGATGGTGATCGCGCTCGGCCTGTCCAACCAGCGCAAGGCGCTCGACCTGCAGAACAAGGCCGACGACGTGACCAACAAGCTGTTGCAGCGCAACGCGGCCGCCCTGCACAAGGGCGCGGTGGACGCGGAGAAGGCGAACCAGCGGTCCGTGGTGGAGATCGAGACGTTGGAGAAGATCAACTCCGAGCTCATCGCCACGCTGAAGGAGACCGTGCAGATCCAGCGTCAGGGCAAGGCGAACCGTGAGGCCGCCCAGGTCAAGATGCGTCAGATCGAATCCGACCTCAAGACCGCCCTCCTCGAAAACGCCCAAGCCATGTGATTCGTCATCGGCCCCCGCCGGCGGGAGCTGTCGGCGAAGCCGACTGGGGGAGAGACCGCGCGTTTGCGGCCCCTACTTCCGCTTCCCCGTGAACGGTTCGAGCAGCGTGTTCGGATTCGAAACGCCGAGCATGCTGCGCCCGCCCGTCTTCTCCGGGTGACGTGCGACGATCGCCATCGAGATCGCGCCCGGCACCATGATGATCGCGAAGATCGCCGCGAGTCCCCAATGTACGAAGAATCCCAATGCGAGGAACACGACGATCAGACCGATCACGGTCGCGACGATGGTGACGGTGCGCGTCTTCGTGCTCACCGGCTTGAGGCCGTCCGCGGTGTCGTTCCCGTTCTCTTCGGGCCGCGGCTTGCCCTGGGGCTGCTTCCTGGATTCGTGTGCTTCGCTCATACGCCCCAGCATAGTGCCGATTCCAGCGCCATAAGTGCCATACTGGTAGCCATGAGTGAAGAGCAAGGCGCCTCACGCGGGCAATCCGTGAACGGGGAACCATCGCGCAGGGAATCCGGGAAGACGCGTACCCCCACGTTCGAACGCACGCCGCGCGACATTCTGATCGGCGCCGGGCTCGTCCTGCTCGGCGGCCTCCTGTGGGGTTGCAACGCCACTGTGTCGAAGGTGCTGATGGGCCCGTATCATGTCGATCCGCTGTGGCTTGCCTGCATGCGCGAACTGTTCGCCGGAGTCCTGTTCCTCGCCGCGGCCGGCATCCGCACGCCGCGACTCGTCGCCGGCGCGGTCCGCGACCGCAAGTCGTATCCGTCGTTCTTCGTGTGCGCGCTCGTATGCGTGCTCGCCGTGCAGGTCGCCTACCTCTCCTCGATCAACTGGACGAACGCCGGAACCGCCACCGTCTTGCAGTCGCTGAACCTGCTGTTCGTGCTGCTGTTCGTCTGCATCCGCGGACGGCGGTTGCCGGGATTGCGTGAAAGCGTGGGCGTCGCGCTCGCGTTCGCAGGCACCGTGCTCATCGCCACCGGCGGTGACCTCGCCACGTTGAAACTGCCGGCCATGGGACTCGTGTGGGGGCTCGTCAACGCGGCGGCGACCGGCGCGATGTCGATCCTGCCGATGCGGCTCGTGCAACGATGGGGCAACATGGTGGTCAACGGCGTGATGTTCATCATCTCGGGACTGGTGCTGCTGCCGATCGTGCGGCCGTGGGCCGGATCGCCCTCGTTCGACGGGCTCGGCTGGGCGCTGATGGCGTTCACCGTGGTGTTGGGCACGTTCGGGGCGTTCGGCCTGTTCCTCGCGGGCGTGGTGCGGGTCGGTGCGATGCGCGCCACGATGCTCGGCACGGTCGAGCCGGTCGCCGCCACCGTCTCCTCGGTGCTGTTCCTCGGGGCCGTGTTCACGCCCACCGATCTGGTGGGATTCGTGCTGATCCTCGCCATGGTGTTCCTGGTGCGGTGACGGGCGCGCGCCCGGGCCCTTCCGCTCCTTCGCGGTTGCTCCCAGTCCCCGCCCTCTTTTCCTTCCCGTTCCTTTCCTTGCGAAGGGGACGCCGGACTTATCGAACGATTGGAATGATTCATGATGAGTGATGAGATCATCCGTGTGCATGCCGTGGTGACGGGCATGGTGCAGGGCGTGGGATTCCGCTACTTCGTGGTGATGCGCGTGCGTGCGATCGGCGGGCTTTCCGGATGGGTGCGCAACCGGTATGACGGCTCGGTGGAGGTCGAGGCGCAGGGTCCGCGGGGCTCTGTCGCGCAGTTGATCAGCGCGTTGAAGACCGGCCCCCGCTGGTCGCAGGTCGAGCATGTGGAAGTGCGCGAGATCCCGACGGAAGACGGTGACGGGATGCGTGCGGGTGCCGGTTCCCGGAGAGGCTCCCGTACTGGAGGCGGTCCGCGTCGCGCGGCGGAACGGGCCGATTCCTTCCGTGTCTATCCCGATGCCTGATCGGCGTTGATTACTCGGGGTACTCTGCTCCGTTGCCTTTTGGGCTGCGGTATACCTGGTGGTCGTACGGACCGGCTCTCTGGCGAACGTGTATGGTTTGCGTGGTGTTGTGCATGGTTTTCGACCGGTCGTGTATGGTCTTGGGGCGAACGTGCATGATTTCGGACCGAATGTGCAGTCCATCTGAGCGAACCTGTGGGGTGGAGGCGTGAAGAGTCGCTTTTTTGCTCTGTCGACCGGTAGGACGATTGGCGGAATTCCGGGCTTTTGCGCAGGCGCTTGTGTCTGTGCCGCGGCGTTCTTCAGCACCACACCGTACACGTTGCCGTCAGTTTTCTGCACATTGCCCCGGAACCCATACAGGTTGTTCCGAAAACCATGCAGGTTGTTCCGAAAACCATGCAGGTTGCGTTCTGAACCATACACATTGCCCCGCGAACTATACACGTTTGCGGATCGCGGGTATATTTGCCGATTCCCGCGCATGTTCACTGTGGGTAAAACCGTGGAATGATTCGCCGTCCCGGGAATTGAGTGAAGTGAAAGGCGAAGGTGAGAGCCCCGGAAGGGGTTCCGGAACCGGCCACGATATCCGTTCGGGTTCGCCGCCTATGGCAGGGCGGCGGACGGGATGGTAGCCAAGCCGCGTTCTCTCCTTGTTGAAGGAGTACCGATTATGGCGATGTTTCCGGCTTTGATGAATGACACGATGTTCTCCGATCTGTTCGATGACCCGTTCTTCGAGGGTTGGCGCAACATGGACAACCAGATGGGCTCCATGATGCCGGCGAACACGATGGCGAACATGATGACCACGGATGTGCGTGAGACCGACAAGGGCTACGACGTGGACATCGATATGCCTGGCTTCAAGAAGGACGACATCAAGCTCGAGCTGAACAACGGCTATCTGACCGTGTCCGCCTCGCGTTCCAGCGAGCATGAGGACAAGGCTCCGGAGTCCGCGAACGGCTCCGACGCTGAGGGCAAGGGCGAGCAGTGCGCCTGCGGTTCGGACGAGTCCGGTCGTTGGCTGCGTCGCGAACGCTACATGGGTTCCTGCTCTCGTAGCTTCTACGTGGGCGACGAGGTGAAGGAGTCCGACATCCACGCCAGCTACAACAACGGCACGCTGTGCATCCAGGTTCCGAAGATGCAGGCCCAGCCGCAGGTCGAGTCCAAGCACCAGATCGCGATTGAGGGCTGACGCGTTAAGCGGACACCCCGGTGGGGTGTCCGTAGCGTCAGCCTGAGTGAGGCGGAAGCCGAGCGAGGGCAGGTTTGGGTCCGGCCGTAGGCCGGTCCGTAATTGCTGGGCCGGAGGAGACGCCGTTAAGCGGACACCCCGGTGGGGTGTCCGTAGCGTCAGCCTGAGTGAGGCGGAAGCCGAGCGAGGGCAGGTTTGGGTCCGGCCGTAGGCCGGTCCGCAATTGCAGGACTGGCGCGTTGCCGAAGGTACGCCAATCGGCTGTGTGTTGCGCCGTCCGTCCCATACGTCCCCCTTCCTTGGGATTGAGTAGACGGGCGACGCGGAAACAATGCCAGCTAACTGAAGAGGCCGGCGCATCGAGATTATCTCCGATGCGCCGGCCTCTTTCGTTTTCAGGTTGAACCACCCTCAGTCAGACTTCGTCTGACAGCTCCCGCCAGCGGGAGCGGAGGTGGGGGGTCTGCGGAGCGCCAGCGGGAGCGAAGGTGGGGAGTCTGCGGAGCGCCAGCGGGAGCGGAGCAACAGCCGCGTGCCGTACCTGAGTGAATCATGTGAATCGTCGGGGAGAAGCTTGGGTTTTCTCGGCTCTTCCTGAATCGCGCGTTAGGCTTACGTGCGCATTGTGAAGCGCATTGTGAAGTATGTCATGGGGATGATCGGGATGGGTTCTGCTTCGGTCTCAACATTGGATACGGCGTCGTCGGCATGGCTGATGCAGGTGTCGCTGGTCCGGGGCGTATTGCCGCGGACCGTGTTCGTGGTCACCGCATGCGCCGCGATCGCGCTCGTCATATCACTCGCCATCGCGCTCGTCCGCCCGACTCGGGATTCCAGCCCGACTCCCGTCAAGCCCGCGGGTGCCGCCGGTAATACCGACTCCTCGGATTCCGCGGATTCCGTCAATTCTGCTGATCCCGCCGATTCCGCCGATCGCCCCGACTTCGGCAATCCCGCCGATCGCCCCGACTCTGGCAATCCCGCCGCCGATTCGTCCGGCATTATCCGCCGCGTCACGGTTCCAACTGCCACCGCCCTCATCCCCGCGCTCGCCATCCCCGTCGCCGCGCTCGCCGCCGGCCTCGTCGGCCTGCTGCTCGCCTGGTTCCTCTCCGACGGCATCATGGTGTTCGGCGTCTCGCTCGGCTGGCCGGTCATCATCGCCGCCGCCTGCGGGTTCGCCGGCCTCGGCGCGATCGCCGCCACGATCGTCGTCGCGAATCGTCGTCGCGCGCCTCGCGCCGCCGCCCGCCGCATCACCCGCGCGATCGCCGTCATCCTCATCCCGCTCACGCTCGTCGCAACCGGACTCAGAATCGACGCGATTTTCGGCGAATACCAGACCGTCGGCAGTCTCGTCGGGTACACGCCGTACCCGTCGCTCGACTCGGTGACCGTCCACCGTGCGGCGATGACGGTCGCGCAGTGGCGAGCCGCCGCCGCGCGCCACGCCGCGCCGGACCATCCCGCGCGCGGCCGCATACTGTCCGTGACCATCCCGAACACGGAATCCCATTTCAACGCGCGCAAGGCGATGGTGTACCTGCCGCCGGCGGCGCTCGCGAAGCGGCCGCCGCGGCTGCCGGTCATGGAACTGCTCGCTGGGCAGCCGGGCAGTCCGGGGCGGCTGGTCGCGGCCGCCGGCCTCGCGCGCATGATGAACGCGTACGCCGCCGCGCATGACGGTCTCGCGCCGGTCGTCGTCGTGCCGGACCAGAACGGCGCCGACACGCACAACAGCCTGTGCGCCGACACCAGCCAGGGCGACGCCGAAACGTATCTCACGCGCGACGTCGTCGCGTGGACGAAACGCACGCTGCCCGTCGCGACCGCCCCGCGCATGTGGGCGATCGGCGGATTCTCGCAGGGCGGCACGTGCACGACGCAGATCGCGCCGCGCCACCCGGAACTGTACGGTGCGATGCTGCCCGTCGACGGCGAACTCAAGCCGACCAGCGGCTCCGTCGCCGACATGACGACGAACTACTTCCGCGGCCGTCGCGCCGACTACGACGCGCAGGTGCCGGTCAACGCGCTCGCCGCGCTCGACCCCGGCGAGGCGCGAGGACTCGCACTGTTCGCCGGCGCGGGGGAGCGCGACACGGATTCCGTGCGCAACATGCGCACGATCTCCGCGGCCGCGCGCAAGGCCGGCGTAAGCGACGTGACCGAGATCGTCGTGCCCGGCCACGGCCACGACTGGCATGCGGTGCAGGCCGTGTGGCGGCCCGGCGTCGACTGGTTCGGCGCGCGCACCGGACTCGGCACGATGACGAAGAACGTCAAGGAGTACCCGCAAGTGGAGGTGCAGGAATGAGCGGAGAGCAGGCGCAACGGAACGGAACGGCCGGGCAGTCGCAACGGAACGGAACGACCGGGCAGTCGCAGTCCCGGCAGTCGGGCCGGCCTCGGAAGGACGGCAAACCACGGCCCACCACGCAGGCGTGGCAGGCGCTCGCCGGCGACGCGCGTCGATGGGCGGCCGCGCACCGGTTCGCCGTCGGCGCGACCCTCGCGTTCGTGGCGGTGAACCTCGTCGCGTGGATCGCGGCGGCCGTCACCGGATTCGACTTCCCGTTGCGGCTGCACACCAGCATGGCCGAGTTCAGTCTCGGCAAGCTCCTGTGCTCGCTGTTCCTCGCACGCGGCGTCATCCAATTGGTGTTCGACGCGCTGCTGTGGCTCGTCATGCTGTCCATCGCCGAACGATGGCTGGGACGCGCGCGCACCGTGCGCATCGCCGTCGCATGCGCGCTCGGCGGCGTGATCGTCGGGCTGACATTGTGCGCCGCGACCGGGTCGCTGCTGCACGACGCCCGCATCGTCGAACGCATCTCGTTCGTGCTGAGCCCGCTCACGCTGCCGGTCGGCGCGCTGATGGCCGCCAGCGCGTACTGCACGCACCTGTGGCGGCAGCGCATCCGGCTCATCGGCTACGTGGCGATCCTGGTCACGCTGCTGTACAGCGGCAATCCCGGCGGCTACTGCATCCTCGCCGCCGCGATCATCGGTCATGTCGCGGGCGCGGTGATGCGCCAGCGCGAACGGCGGCTGCGCGCGTTCGACGCCGGAACGGGCGCGACCCGCGTCGCCGGAACCGACGGATTCGACGCGACTGACGCGACTGACGCAACCGCCGAAACCGAGTCCGCCGAAACCCGCTGGCACTGGCTGCGCGGCACCTCATACGAGATCCGCCGCCTCTACGCGGCCATCGCCGTCGTGCTCGCGCTTGGCCCGGTGCTCGCCATCACCGCGCACACGCATGCCGGACCGTTGAGCACGCTGGGACTCATCATGAGCCCCGCCGCGGCCGACGACGGCACGCTCGCCCGCTGCGTCGCCGGTTCCACGCGCACCGACTGCTTCCTCCAGTTCGACCTGCTGCGCACGTCGATGCCCGGCGCGGTGTTGCGTTCGCTGCTGCCCACCGCCGTCACGCTCGTGCTCGCGTGGGGCCTGTACCGCGGCCGCCGGTTCGCCGCGGTGCTGTCCGTGGCCGTGAACCTCGTCACGGCGGGCGTCGCGGTCGCCTACTATCTCGTCGTGCCGCTGCGGTTCGCGCCGGACGGCGTCGACTCGCTCGTCGACCATGGCGCGTTCGCCGCGTGCGTCGCGAACGCGCTGCCGCCGTTCGCGTTCGCCGTGGCGCTGCTCGTCGGCCTGCGCCGGTTCCCGGTGCGCGTCGGATGGCGGCGGTTGGCCGGCGGCGCGGCGGCGTGCGTGCTCGCGCTGCTCGCATGCACGGCCGTGTACCTGTTGTACGGTCTTGCGCTGCCGGGCGAGTTCGCGCCGCGCGCCACGGCCGCGGCGCTGCTCGCCGAGCTGCCGGGACGGTTCCTGCCGATCGGTTTCCTCAGTCACGTGCGGCTCGCGTTCGTGCCGGTCACGCTGCTCGCGTCGATCGTGTACCAGGGCGTGGGACTCGTGTTCTGGATCGTCGTGCTGGTGGTCGTCGTGCGGTGGATGGGCGACGTGACGGCGGTCGACGAGCGTGCGCGCGCCCGCGCGGAACGGCTCGTCGAGGCCGGCGGCGAGTCGATGAGCTTCATGACCACGTGGGAGGGCAACGAGTATTGGATGTCCGATTCCGGGCGGTCCGCGGTCGCGTACCGCGTGTGGGGCGGCGTGGCGCTCACCTGCACCGGGCCGTTCGGCGATCCGTCCGAGTGGGATGACGATCTGATCGCGTTCTCGAAGTATTGCGCGTCGCGGTCGCTGACGCCAGCGTTCTACGCGGTGCATCGCGGACAGCGCGACCGGCTGCTCGCGATGGGATGGCAGTCGATCGAAGTGGGCGGCGAGATGGTCGTCGACCCGCGGCAGTGGAAGACCACCGGCAAGAAATGGCAGGACATCCGCACCGCGATCAACAAGGCGAAGCGGCAGGGCGTCGTGGACGTGTACTCCACATTCCTCGATGCGCCGCTCGACGTGCGCGAGCAGATCGAGGACATCTCCGAGGAGTGGGCGCAGGGCAAGGCGTTGCCGGAGATGAAGTTCACGTTGGGTGGCGTCGAGGAGTTGCGCGACCCGCGCGTGCGGCTGCTGTACGCGATGGACGCGGACGGCCGCGTGCTCGGCGTGACCAGCTGGCTGCCCACATGGCGCGACGGGCGGATCGTCGGATGGACGCTCGACTTCATGCGGCACCGTCCGGACAGTCCGAACGGCGTGATGGAGTTCCTGATCGCGCGCATGGCGGAACGGTTGCGGGACGAGGGAGCTTCGGCGGGGGTTTCGGCTGGGGCTGGGGCCGGTTCGGCTGGGGCCGGTTCGGTGGCTGGGACAGGCTCGGCCGTCGAGTTCATGAGTCTGTCCGCCGCGCCGCTGGCGGGCATGAACCCGGAGCGGGACAACACGCTGCCGGGCGGCGGCGATGGCGTCGACGCTGGGACTGGCGCCGGGGCCGACGGTGCCGGCGAGGCTGGTGCCGGGCGCATGGACCCGGGCATCGAGGTGCTGCAGCATGCGCTCCAGCTCGTGGCCGACTGGATGGAACCCGCATACGGATTCCACTCGCTGTTCAACTTCAAACGCAAGTTCCAGCCGAGCGAGGAGCCCGTGTACGTGTGCTACCCGGATGCGGCGAAACTCGCGCAGATCGGCCTGGCCGTCACGCACGCCTACGTGCCGTCCGTCACGCCCGGCGAGATAGCCGGCATGCTCAGGACCTTGCGCAAGTAGTCTTGGGCGTATGACTGATACGAACGAGAACAAGAACGACGCGACGGACGTGACGGGCGGGGCTTCCGCGCCCGCCGCGAACGTCGCCTACTTTGCGGGCGGCTGCTTCTGGGGGCTGGAACGCTACTTCCAGAACGTGGACGGCGTGATCGACACGACTGTCGGCTACGCGCAGTCCACCGTCGAGAATCCGACCTACGAGCAGGTGTGCGCGGGCCAGACCGACGCCGCCGAGACCGTGAAGGTGACGTTCGACCCGTCGCGTGTGACGTTGCGCACGCTTTCGCTGCTGTTCCTCGAGGTCATCGACCCGTTCTCCGTGGACCGTCAGGGCGAGGATTCCGGCCGCCAGTACCGTACCGGCATGTTCTTCACGTCCCAAGCACAGCAGTCGACCTACATCGCGGCGATCGAGCAGCTGATCGACCGCCAGCCGCAGCGCCCGGCCGTGCTCATCGAGCCGTTGCGCAACTTCTATCCGGCGGAGGCGCATCATCAGGATTATCTGGTGAACAATCCCGGCGGCTACTGCCATATCCCGCTCGCCGCGATCGCGAACGTGAAGCGCCGCCAGAAGTACGTGGAGAAGATCTGGGATCTGACGCTCGAACAGTTCGCGGTGACGCAGAACGCCGCCACCGAGCGCCCGTTCGTCAACGAGTACGACCACACGTTCGAGCCGGGCATCTACGTGGACATCGTGAGCGGCGAGCCGCTGTTCTCGTCGCGCGACAAGTTCGATTCGGGCTGTGGCTGGCCTGCGTTCTCGAAGCCGATCGAGGCGTCGTCGCTGACCGAGCATGCCGACGACCGCGTGCCCGGACGCCCGCGCATCGAGATCCGCACGGCGGACACGCAGATTCACCTCGGCCATGTGTTCGAGGATGGTCCCGCCGACCGCGGCGGCCTGCGCTACTGCATGAACAGCGCCTCGCTGCGGTTCGTGCCGCGCTCCCGCATGGAGGAGGAGGGCTACGCCAAGTGGATTCCGGTGGTCGACGGCGAGGTCGACGGCGAGTAGCCACGATGTCATGCCGTCTGAGTCTCACGTGAGATTGTGCTTCGAGCGAGACTCAGACGGCATGCTTGTCGTTCGTTGCTCATTCGATGGCGTCGATGATCGGACGCAGTCGTTCCGCCAATGCCGGGGCGTCCCGGGTCGCGGTGACGTAGAGTGAATCCGCGTCGATGCTGTCGTATTCGTGGACGAGGATGTTGCGCAATGCGCGCAGTTCGTTCCACGGCAGATCGGGCATGGCGAAACGACAGTCGTCCGATAGGCGCTTCGCACATTCCTGTACTTGGGTCAGTTCCTCGACGACGGAGTTGAACCGCATGCGCTCGGCATACAGTTCGTCCGCCGAGCGGGCTGCGCTCGCGTCTTCGATGGCGTAGTCGAGATGCTCCAGCAGGCGGATGAGCGTCGTCTGGTCCCGGAATGCCTGGTCGCTGTGGCGGCTGTGCCCGTGACGGCGATGACGCGGACTGGAAGTGGCGTAATCGTCGTCGGTGTTCTGTCTCTGGCTCATACGCATCAGGCCACCTTGATGAGATCCGGCGTGATATGGTCGAGGAACCGTTTGCTGGAACGGCTGCGTTTCGCGTTGCGCAGCAACGAATCGTACGAGGTGAGTGACACGGGGTGGTGCAGCATGTCCGTCAACTCGTCGCGAAGCCGGGCGATCGTCAGCAAAGAACGCGGAGCTTCGGGATCCAGCCGGTAGAGCAGATCCACGTCGGAATCGGGCCGTGCCTCGCCGCGTGCCGTTGAGCCGAATACGTACATGTCCGTGATGCCGTAACGTTCCGTCAAGCGTGCGACGGCGGCCCGAATACTCGCGATGTTCGGCACGTCCATTCCGGTGAGGCTCGCCGTGATCGGCGTGAGCGGGCTGGCGAGGGCGTCGAGCGCCTGCTCGTACCGCTGCAGGAAGTCCTGCGTCGGATTCCCCTCGCGTTCCGCGCGCGACAACGCCGACTGGGTGGTCCCCATGGCCTTCGCCACCGCGCCCTGCGTGACGTGCAGTCGCCGGCGCTCTTCGCGCAGTTCCGCGATGCTTTTCATACCTCTAATATAGCATATCTGCTATATGCAACACGTCGAGCGAACCTGACGTTCTTCCTGGCGCCGTGCGGCGGGTGGCGACGGCGGGGCGACGGGGCGAACGGCCGTCGGTTCGCGCTCGGCTATCCGCGTCCGGCCTGCTCGTTGCGGATGGAGGCGTAGACCTCCGATGCCCATGCGGTGTACGGGTCATCGTGCTCGCCGTCGAGCGGCTGGTAGTTGACGTCCGTATGCATCGCATGCGTGCCGGCGCTCGCGGTGATGCGCAGTTCGGTGGGTTCATCCACATGGTATTGCGCGCAGACGGCGCGGTAGTCGTCCATGAGCGAGCGGCCGTAGTCGAAGAACGCGCGTCGGCTCTCGTCGGGTTCGTTGCGGAGCAGGTCGCCTGCGCCGACAAGGCCGTCTCCGGCGCGGAAGAAGCAATCCCACTTCGATGCGCCGTTCTGCACGGATGCATGCACGTAGATGGTGCTGACGCGCCCGTCCTTGATGGCGTTGACATCGATGAGGGAGCGGGCGTGGTCCGCCATGCGCATCTGGAGAATGGAGGTCTTCTGCTCGAACGGATTGAGGTTCTGTTGCGCAAGGTGCGGGGTGCGGCGTGCGTCCGCCGTCTGCGCGCGAGCCTGCCGTTCGGCGCGCTCCCGTGCCTCCCGTTCCGCGGCGGCGAGTTTGCGCGTGCTGAGGAACAGTGCCGCCCATACGATGATGAGCGCGAAGTCGGCGGTGAGTCCGAGGAACAGTCCTCGGATGCCGCCGTAGATGACTGCGGACCAGACGGTCACGCCGATGCCGACGACGATGATCACCGGCAGAAGTATCAGTATGCGGCGTTGTTTGCCCGCATAGCCGGAATTTCCGGGGTTGTTTGGGTTGGGAGACTTGTTGCTGCTGGCCACTGTGCCGCTCCATTCCGTCCTGTGGTTTCGTGTTCGCCCCGATCGCCCGGACTCGTTCGATGGGCTATGCGTCTGCGCGTTCTGACCGGAGCCGCGTTTCCTCCAGATTATCGCCGTTCAGAGGGGTGCGGGGTGGTGGACTCGTAAGTTCATCCGCTGTTCATGTGTGTCGCGTGGTGTTGTTTCACGTGAAACAACACCGCCGTTCCTCGCCTGCGTGGAGTTGTGAAGCCTTGGCGGAGTGTCGCCTGCTGTCATATCGCTGCATGTGCGACGTGGGTGGAGACTGCCGGTCTCGTTACGTGGGTCAGGGTCCGACTGGGCTCCGCTGCTGCACGTGGGTGCGGCGTCAAAGCTTGGCAATGGCATCATATGCGGCAGCAACCGCGGACGAATCAGGCGCGACCGCGGCGAGGAAGCGTGTGCCGCCGTTGGTGAACGTGATTGTTCTGCCGGTTCCCGTGCCGGCGATGACGTTCGTGAGCATCGATTCGATGGCGGCGGGCAGACCGGGGTCCTGCGCGACAATGAGAGCGGTGAGATTCTCGTGTCGGAGTTCCTCATACCGTGAGCCCTCATATGGTTCCGCGTAGCGGAGCAGGTAGATGCGTATGTGCCGTCCGTTGAGGACTCTGTCCATGAGCATGAGGATCGAACGATTGTAGGCACGGTCGAATGGCGGTGGCCCATAGGGGACAGGCACGCCGAGTCGTGCGGCCTCGGCGTCCAATCCGTCGTTGCCGGTCACGGACACGCGGCCGCCGGGGCCGCGTACGACGGTGGTCGAGCTGGCCGCGCCGCGGACGATGCTGACATATGTGGCACCGCAGCGTTCCGCGGCCGCCCGTGCCTTCGCGTCGGTCCATGCGACGGTTTTCCCTCCGCCTATCGTGCCGGCGATGTATGCCGACGCGGTCGGCATGGATCCTCCATCCCTCGGTCCGCGTATCGCCGCGACGATGCCTGCGATCGCGGCGAGCAGGCAGAGCGCCAGAAGCGTTATCGTGACTATCCACAGGATGACGGTGCCGATGCCCATCATGGCCTCCTTACGGGCGTCGCCCAGAGCCGATGCGATGCCGTACCGCCTCAATACCGTACCATCGTGATGTTGCGCCGTCTGCCGGTGGGAGGAGGAGTAGCGGCCCGGACGCGTGGTGTCCTGATCGTTTCGCTGGGAGGGGCTGCAGCGAAACGGTAAGGTGTCGTGCAGTCCGGTTTGTTTCGCTGGGCTTGCCGGTGGACTTGCCGGCGGGCTTGCCAGACGGGCTTGCCGGTTGGTCACCGCCGCCCGTCCGCGCTCAGCTGGTCAGGTGGCGGTAGAGTTCCGGGTCGAGCGGCTTGGCCAATCGAAGCGTGGAGAGTGTGACGTTCACGCGCCCCTCGCCGGATGCGGTGGGTTTCGTGGTGAGCGTCGGCCGGTCGAACGCGGCGACGTGCCCGACGTAGTAGTACCGGCCGTCCGCCTCCTCGGCCTTGCGCATCACGAACAGCGGCACGAAGTGCGTGCGCTGCCATTCGGCCAGCCCCGCATCGGCACCTTCCCTCACCCACCGGAATTCCGGCGATTGCGGCGTGCGCCCGTTCTTGCTGTAGTACCGCATCTCCTGCGCGTTGAGGAATTCGTCCTCGTACTGGCTGGCTGCGTATTTCACGAAGATCGGCATCGTGCCCGTCTCCTTGTCGAGCAGGTATCCGCCCACGTTCTGCGGCGTGTTCTCCTTCCGCCATCCGCACAGCCGCATGACGTCCGCCATCGGAAGATATATTGTGGGCAGCTGTGTCGTAGTCTTATGTTATTTTCTAACCAAATAGAAATACTCGTAATCAAGGAAGATTTATGAGCGGAAATCTTAGTAATAATCAGACCCTTTTAAAGGGGTATATAGAGAAAAGCTTTAATGAGTCCGAGTATAGTAGGAAATCCGACTATTTTGAATTTTTTGCTGCTGAAAATGCATTGAAAGGTGATGGAGTGGGCATTGATGATATCACCTCAGGGTTGACTGGTAGAGGTGGTGATGGTGGCTGCGACGGATTGTATTTATTCTGCAATTCGGAAATTGTTCATGAAGATGCTATTCAGGCTATTTCCAATATTGGCCGTAGTGCCAATCTACGAGTTGTTATTCTTCAGGCGAAAAATGAAACCTCATTTAATGAAAATGTGATTATGAAGTGGAAGACACTGTCGTCGAATCTTCTAGATTTTGATAAAGAATTATCTGAATTCAAAGGTCGTTACAACGCCAGTGTTCTTGATTTCTTTGCAATGTTTAAGACGTTGCGCATGAATTTGATGGGTAAGAATGTTAAAATCATATTCGAGTATATTTATGTTTCATTGGGTGAAGATGTGCATCCAAATATTATATCTCAAGAAAAGGAGTTGAAGGAGGAAGTTGAGCGCTACTTCCCTGATAGTAGCGTAAATGTGAGGCATATCGGAGCATCGGAATTAATGACTTTGGTTAATGCATCTCCCAGCGTTAAGCTAATATTGCCTCTAGCAGATACGCCGATTTCTCTTGGTGACAGAAAAAATTATATCGCCCTTGTGAAGCTGGATGAATATTATCGTTTTATTTCTGACGATTCAAACAATCTTCGTAAATCTATTTTTGAGTCAAATGTCCGTGATTATCAGGGGGCGAATAATGTCAACAAGGCGATAAAGGGTTCTTTGTGCCGGGTTGATGGCAATGATGATTTCTGGTGGCTGAATAATGGTGTCACTATTCTGGCAGCGGATGTAACGCAAGAAACACAGAAGAAACTTCTTATCACTGATCCTGAAATTGTCAATGGTTTGCAAACCTCGAACGAAATTTATTTCTTTTACAGTGACAATCCAGAGCAATTGAATCATGAGCAGCGTCATATCTTGGTTCGCGTCATTGTTCCGGAAGATGAGTCCTCACGGGATTGCATTATCCTTGCAAATAATAGTCAGACGACTATCCCGGCTGTTACTCTTCGTGCTACTGATCCAATTCAGCGAAATATAGAGATGTGCCTTAAAAGTCATGGTCTCTATTATGATCGTAAAAAGAATTATTATAGGAATCAAGGCCGGAGGCCTGCAGAAATTGTTAGTATCTCTTTCCTTGGTCAGTGCCTAATGTCTATATTTAAGTCTTCTCCCAATACAGCGCGAGCGCGACCGTCTACTTTGCTGAACGATGATAATCAATATCATGAACTGTATTCAAATGAAATTGATATCGAAGTGTATTGGAAATGCGCCGCTTTTGGAAAGCGTATTGAGCGATTTGTTAAAAATTCCTCACTGCCGAGGGGTGTGCAAAACGATATCTTGTTCTATGTCATATATAGTGCCATTGCTAATTCTTGCAAAAAGAAGGATGTTTCTTTTTCTGATTTCCTAAGTTTGGATACTGATTTAATTGGTGATGATTCTATACAATACGAAGTAGATAGGGTTAATGCTATTTATGAGAAATTGGGTGGCAATAGTACCGTTGCAAAAGGAACTAACATGATAAGAAATCTAAAAGAGCAAATATGTTCTGATTCTGATGAATGATACTTAACTTGGGACGGTTCGTCTCTGGTTGCATCGTCCCAAGTAATCACTCGTGTCCATCACTATTTCTGGAAAGTGCTTTGCCGATGCGATGAGGGATTTCTGTGACTAGGGCGTTGCCCATGCAGAAGGCGCGGTGGCCGTCGGTCATGCCGTCGTTGGTCCAGCCCTTGGGGAACATCTGGAGCTGATCCAGTTCGTCAGGGACGAGACGACGAAGTCGGCCGTTCTGTTCGATCACATGCTTGGTACGGCTGGCTCCGGCTCCGCCCTCTCCGGTCAGGATGGTACGGCTGGGGGCGGAGGTTGAGTCCGGGAATGCGACCGGGCCTTCGGAGTACGTGTACGTGTATCCGGCGGCAGTGGTCCTTTCCTCGCGCTTGCCGCCCTTGAGATACTGCCATGACGGCAGCTTGGCGTCGTCAATCCAGAACTGCTCAGGCACTTCGGAAGCGGGAACGAGCACATCACCGAGCGTCTTGTGCGGTCCGTCATATATGGCGTCAACGCGCATGGTCAGCACATGACCGTCAATCATGACACCCGCATTGCGGAACACGCTGACCTTATCGCCCTTGCCGAAGCTTTGGGTGATTTCATAGGGATCTTCGCTGATATCGAAGCTGGCGGGCTCTTTCTCCTTCACGCTGCGGGTGATGGGGAATGCTTGCGCCATGACTCCGGTCGACAGCAGATGGGTTTCCGGCTCATCCCATGAACCATTGTGCTCGGCATAGATGTACACCCTGCGGCGTCGCTGAGGCATGCCGTATTCAGCCGCGTTTACGACGTGCCATTCGGCGTTGTATCCCAAGCGATTAAGGCAAGAGAGAATAATTGCGAAATCGCGCCCGCGTTGGCTTGCAGGGGACTTCAGCAGCCGATCGACATTCTCCAACAGCACGTACTTGGGGTGACGCATTTCCAAGAGTCGGTTGATGCTCCACCACAGTACGCCCTTACGTCCCTCGATGCCGGCAGCAAGAGCCAAAGGTTTGGCGACGCTGTAGTCCTGGCAAGGGAAGCCTCCGACGAGCATATCGAAATCGGGGATGGTGCGTTCGCCGGCTTCGACTTCATCCAGCACCTTGGCGATGTCTTCGTTCACGCAGGACCCCTCGCCGAAGCGCTTTTCATAGCAGCGCCAGGCGAACTGCTTGGTCTTCTGGCCCATGGGCTCCCACTGGTTGGCCCACACGGTGTGGAAGGGCCCGGCGGGCTCCATGTAGAAATCGTCTCCGGGATTGCCGTAGCCATCAAGTCCAAGGCGGAACCCGCCCACGCCGGCAAAGAGCTCGGCGACTCTAATCTCGTTGGCCACGGCAATCCTTTCGATCCGAACAGACGTTCTATACTCTTGACTGGAGTATACAAGAAACCGGCGCCGAGATCAAGCGGGAGGGTGTCGTCATCCGGCGCCTATGGTTGCTTCGCAACTGCTTCTTGGTTGGGCCGTCTGGGCGATTGCAGCCACCGTTTAATGGCTGCTTGAGTAATATGGTTGTAGATTGAGTGCGCGTTCCAAGGAGGGCACGATGGCAGGATATCTTTTTGCACTTGGCGACGCTGGTGTTCCCGCGGATGTACTTGAGTCACGTCAGTACTCCACGCTCATGAACATCAAGTGGACCAGTCCAACCAACGGAGTGCTTGGCGACCTTGTGACCATGAGACCTGGTGACCACGTCTATTTCTTCAAAAAGCGCAGGATTTATGGTATCGGGCGCGTGGTGACGGCTCCGGGTAAGCGCTGCGTCACGGAGAACTTCCCCGGCGCTACCTCTCAGACGACTGTTAAGTGGAGCGCGGTGAAAAAGGCTGCCTTCATGCCTGATGCTCATGGGTTCAAGAAGAATGGGTCGAAGCGAACTGAACTTGTTGGTCGTTGGGTGATTAAGTTCGAACCCGACCCGGCTTTTCTTGAAGAAAGCGTTGACATGGACGATTTACTCGTCTCCGATCCCGCGGCCTTCCGTATCATCCGCGATTTTCACCAACGCTCATTCATCAAGGTGGATGACGTCGAAGACCTCGCGATTACGGCAGCACTATTGCGCGCGAATCCCGACCATCCGCTTACGCGTGCCACAGGTCCAATCGTGCTCGCAGATGTGTTCGCGAATGGACATGAACCCGATGTGCCGGGGCTGCTTGCGAAAAACCGCTCCAAGGATGGCTCGCTCAAGCTTGAAATGTTTTTGGAGATTGGCCTGCTCTGGCAGCTTGCGCGCCGTGATACCAATACGGTTGATGTCTTCGGCGAGTGGGATTACCTCTCTCATCAAGTGCCAGCTTCTCCCGCCAAGCCTTCGGAATACATGGATCACATGGATGTTTTCGGCTACCGCTACATGACGGGTTTCAAACCCATTGTGGAATCGTATTTCGTCGCCGAGCTCAAGCGTGACGTTGCGAGTGCCGATGATGTGCCTCAAATCATGAAATATGTCGATTGGGTGAGGTCGGAGTATGCCCATGGCGATTATCGTCAGGTCAAGGCGTTCCTCGTAGCGAAGAGCTTCAGGGACGTCACGACTGAGTCTGTAGGAGCTCGGCGTGACTATACGCGGGGTTATCGTCCGGCCGAGGAGTGCACTTGGCGCGACCTCACGCTTGTTTCCTACGATGTCGACGAGCAGGGGCATATCACCTTTGCCCGTGTCTGAATGGCTGTGACATCACCGGTGGTCTGAGTGTTTGCGGCCTTGCCACAAACACTCAGAATGGAACCGCGGCGAAGGTTGTTGTGTTCCTGCATGATTAGGCAGGAACACAACAACGACAATCAGACAAGCAGGTTATGCGCTTTGATGCTTTTCGCGATGTAGCGTCTATCCAGCCAGAAGCTCTGCTTGGTGATTACCTCGCCGCTGGGAAGAACGGTGATATCCGAAGACTGTCCACTATCCCTTCCTCGCCTCGTGTGAGGACGCAGATGGAAGACCTCATTGAAAGACTGTCCGGGCAACTTGTTCTTGCCACGGACGCCGTAATCGAGCCACGTCTTGTGGACGAGCAGTTCGTGTACGTATTCCCATACCGGCTTGATGTATTGCTCGACATCTTCCGCCGGCATGTTCCAGAGGAAGCCTCCGCGGAATACGTCCTTGGACTTGTCATGACCTGTGCGGTGGGGGACCGGAGATTGCGAAACAGCAATGAGGAGGCGGTTCGTTTCGAAGAATTCCTTGAGGAAAGAATCGTCCCAACCGACATCGGGGTCCGCCCACTGCTGCCATCGTGCGTCTGTTAGTGCTTTGAATGACATGTTCTCTTTGGGCAGCCCATTCGGATACATGGTCACGGTTTTCACCATGCTGACGTTGGCCTTGTAGAACTCCTCGGTCTTGAGGATGTCACTTTTCTTGATGCTGAGCATCGCACGCGCAATGCTCGCGTTGTACTGGTTTGCCGTCGGCTTGATTGAGAGTCCGAGTTCGGCTGCGATATCCCCGGCGGTTTTGCCGATATACGGCGCGAACCGGTCTTGAAGGTATCCGTTGAGACTCTGATGCTCGGTCAAAGGCAGCTGTTGCAACTCCGATGGCTGCGACAGCAATTGCCGGGCAATGGCGGTCATGTACGACGTCTTGAAGCTGAAGGCGCGTTGCTTGGCTCGGATGATGGGCGTGCCCGCACCCTCCGGCGCCGGTGCGTCGCGCAACTGCTTCGAGTTGGCGCCTTTGGTGCATGCCGCCAGATAGTTGGTGTCCGATTCACTGAGCTGGTCGGCATGACCGCTGGCGACCTTCGCGCGGATGGTCTCCCAATCCTCCTTGATGGTCTCCAGGTCGTTTGTCTGATAACGAAGAAGATAAGAAGCCAAAACCTTGCAGTCGATGCGCAGTTCCTGCTGTTTGTCGATGCGGTCATCGTAGTAATAGACCAGAATGACGTTCTTCGCCTTGTCCCACATCTTCGATGACTCGAAGTCAGTCTCATCGGCGAGAGCCATGTAGTTGATGATATCGATGACGAGGCGTTCCTTCGCCGAAGTCTCTTTGCCCTTTTTGATGTGCTTGAGCGGAGTCACCTTCAGCTCATAGCTGGTGTCTCCGATGCGGATATCGGGTTCGGCATCGGAATTGATGGCGTAGCCCAGAACGGATTCCTCGATGATTTGACCGAGAGAGCCTTTGTTCCCGCCTTTCAACGCCCTGCCGGTCTTGTCGAGTTCGCGGAATGTCTTGTCTTTCGCCGACAACAGCGAAGTCATCACTTCGTCAAGACTCGAATACTCACGTGTCTCGTTGAAATCCAGTGCGGCATCACTCATGGTCGTCCCCAATCCCTTGGCTCCTTTGCGGTCAACCTATTGTATGCCCGATGATTTACTGGCGGAGTATTTCGTCAGAAATCATCATGAACTGTTGCTGAAAGGCCCCTAGCTCGCCGTGACCGCCAGCGCCTTGGCGAGGTCGTCGGCCATGGCTGCGCCCTCATGCAACCCGTCGCGGACTGTGCACATGCGGTGGTGGGCGGTGTCGATATCCACGCCGTCGTCCAGCATGCCGGTGACGATGGCCGTCGGTTCCATTACGTCATCGGCGATGTGGCGTACCTCGCGGGCGACGTCGTCGAGCGTTTCGGCGCGGAACGACCATTCGCGGCCGGACTGCTCGCCGTCCACGGTCGCGCTGTCCCGGATGAACAGAATCAGGCTGCCGTCGTCCATGTATTCGGTAAGGCCGCCGATTCCTTGCATCTCCAGCATCGTGTCCAACGCCTTGAGCCGTGTGCTCATAGTGGTTTTCTCTCCGTTTCCCGTCACTGCCGTGTTGTTGCTCTTTCGGTCTGCGTTCAATCGGATGTAGGCTGCATTCCCGCGTAGGTGCCCGAACGGGTGAATGCGCAGAATATAAAGGATTATAAAACTTTTCAAAAGATTAATAAGAGTCTTCAGGAGAAGCTTGAGCGCGCCTGTGGAAGCGAGAAGGATGGGCGTTCCGGCCTCGCCATAACCCTACTGACAGTTTGGCATAGGGCCTACTGACAGTTTGACATAAGGCTTACTGAGAATTCTGCATGGAATCGTGACTGGTTGCTTCGCACATAGCGTGGGTGTTGCGGGAGGTGCCGTCGCTGCCGGCAGGCGTGGGGCCAGTAGTGGAGCTGATCGCGTCGGCATCGGGAGCGGTGCTGGTGGTGTCTGCGCTATCGCTACCGACGACGATCTCGTCGTAGAGGCGGTTGAGGCGTTCCTCGCGCTTGGCCTTCACGAGCTCGCACTCCCACACGTCGATCACGCGCCAGCCGGCCGCCCGGAGCTCCGCATGCTGACGACGGTCGCGCTCGCGATTGCGCAGCAGCTTCGCCGTCCAGAACTCCACGTTCGACTTCGGCGTGCTATGCCGCGCGCACCCTTCATGCGCGTGCCAGAAACAGCCGTTCACGAACACGATCGTGCGCCACTTCGGCAGCACCACGTCCGGATGACCGGGGTAGCGCTTGTCGTTCTTGCGGAACCGCAGCCCGCGGCGGAACAGGTAGCTGCGCACCAGCACCTCGATCGACGTGTCCTTGCCGCGGATATGCGACATCGTGTACGACCGCGTGCCGCGCGCGTACTTCTCCGGGTGTTTTGGTCGTCTTGCGCGTTTCCGAGCCGTCTCCTTCGAGACCGGTGCCTTTCGGAGTGCCGGAGATGACGTCGTAGGAGGCTCCGTGTGCGTCGTCTTCGCAGTCACCACGGAATCTGAGCCTCATCGCCCGAGAACGGATCATTCCCCGAAACCGATGACGCTCCCGCATCCCATCCGCTTGCGCGGGGATCATCATGGATGCCGGAAGACATGGGGGTGCCGGGCGTGGTGGTGCCGGGCGTGGTGGTGCCGGGCGTGGGGGTGCCGCCCGGGGCCGCCGTGGGGATACCGGCGGCTGTGTGGGCTGTGGCTGAGGTTGTGGTTGTGGCGGCTACGGGGGTGCCGGTGCGCGTCGACGCGTCGTGGGCGAGCTCGTTCAGGAACTCGTCGACGTCGGCGACGTCATACCCCTCCTTGAACCGCACCGTGTGGAACGTCTGTGCTCCAAGCTCGGCCGCGGTCATCGGTCTGCCGGCCTTCATGCCGTCGACGACCTTGTCAAGGAAGTCGTCGACCTCGTCCACGTCGTAGCCCTCCTTGAACCGCACCGTCTGGAACGTCTTGTTGCGGATGTCGTCCACGCTGACCATCATCGTCCTCCTTGTCTGTTGGGCGCTCTCGTGGAGAGCCACCGATCCCATATCCAGCCTAGCCCCAGTAGGTGCCGGGGAGGGGAACGCCGGCGGGCTTTCATGAATGGGGTGCCGGGGATAGGCAGACGGATAGGCAGGCGATTGGGCCGTGGGCTGACGAATCTGCCGAACGAGAAGGCGGCTCGCATGGCCTTGAAAGGTCTTGCAAGGGCTGGTGAACCTGTAGAACGAGAGGGCGAACCTGCGTGGTTTGCCGCCGGATGTGTATGGTTCGAGGGCGAACCTGCATGGTTTGAGGTGGGATGTGTAGTCCTTGGTGGCGAACGTGTAGGGTGGCCTGCTGAAGATCGGCCGGTATCCGACTTTTCCGCCTAGGAACAACCGCATGATTCCAACGATTGCTGATTATGACTGAGTCTTCGGGAAGGCTGTCTTCACGAGGTGGGTATGCAGGAACACCGTCAATTCATGCAGGTTGCGTGCGGAATCCTACAGGTTGCATGCTGAACTATGCAGGTTGCTTGTCAAACCATACAGGTGTTGCGCAGAACCATGCACATTCCGACGGAGGTGTGGCCTGATAGGAGCTAGCTTCCGTCCGTTTTGGCGGAATCGGGGGTGACCGCGTCTGGGAATGCGGGAGACCACCCTCAGTCCCGCTCCGCGGGACAGCTCCCGCCAGCGGGAGCGAGACGATGCTGCAAAGACGTGCGCCCTGAGTGGAAACCATTCGCTCCCGCCGGCGGGAGCGGGGCGATGTTGTTCCGGTCGGGTTGTAGTCGCGGTTTGCCGGAGAGGCGGTTTCCGCCAATGCTGTCGGCATCGGCAGGAAAGCGAGCGAGGCATGCCAAGGCGGCCATGCATGTGGCGGTCCGGCCCCTTCCGGATTGCCTCATGCATGGCCGTCGTGGTCTGCTATATCGCCGGTGTCATATGCGTTCGCGTATGTTCAGATAGTCAGTGAGATCGTGCAGACTCACCGGCCGATCGGCGTAGATGCGACGGGATGCCGCGTCGGCGGTGAAGTCGACGTCGCGGCGCACCACGACGAACCCGAGCTTGTCCGCAATCATGCAGGAGGCGTGGTTGCGCGCGAGCGATGCGAGGAAGATCGGCAACGCGGCATCGTACAATGCGGCGACCTCCTGCGCGCTCGCCGCGAGGTACGAACCGTATCCGCGATGCCACAGGCGTGGCGGAATGTAGTAGCGCATGCTCAGAATGTCGCCGGTGCGACGGATGCCTCCCGCGCCGAGGAACCGGCCGGAACGGTTGTCGCGCATCACCCAGTAGCCGATGCCGTACTGTTCCCAATCGTCCATCCACCGCTCCAGAAGCGCGCGTGTCTGGACGATGTCGTTGTGGCGGTGGTTCGGCGTGTTCCACCAGGTGCGCGGGTCGGCGAACAGGGTGTGCAGGTCGGTGAGGTCGTCCATCGTCGGCGTTGAGAGATGAGGACCGCGGTTGCGTCCGGCGTGTCGTTGGGTGTGGCCTTCGGGTCGTTGGGTGTGGCCTTCGGGTCGTCGGGTGTTCGTCGCGTGCGGCATCGCACTTGGGCCGTCTCCCGCGCCGGCGCCTGTGCCTGAGCTGATGGTCGCCGGGCGTCGATGGGTCGGGTGGCGTGCGTTGCGCCGCGCGGCGGTGCGCCCGTTGATCGGCTCGCCGTTGACCGGGTGCCCGTTGATTGGGTCGCCGTTGACCGGGTTGCCGGATCGATGGTTGAAGGTTGCTGCGTTGCTGGCTTCCGTGCCGGTATCGCATGACATGGTATGGAATGCTCCTTTCCCCCTTCTCGCCCCCGAAAGTAGGGGGTATATGTGTCGTGTGATACCCCCTATTCACCATGTGGTCGTACTAGTGTGCAGGTTTCCGCGAAACTCGCTTCAACAATGGGATGTGACTGTATTTGTGTGCATGTGCTCCCCTCGGTAAAGCCGGGTTGTGCGAAGGGGGAAATGAGATAAGGGGGTCGGTTCAATAGGGGGTTGATGAGGTGGGGAGAGGCATACGTCGGCTTGGAGGTGCGGGGGAGGAATCCCGCGCCGGGGATTCCCCGCGCGGCACGCCGCTATCCTGAAGCTTATGGGCGCATGCGAATCCGGGTGTGCGCCGGATCGTCACTGGATGGACGCCAAGGAGGGCATCATGATTCTCGTCACCACAACGCCGTCGGTCGAAGGGTATGCGATCACGAACTATCAGGGCATCGTGTTCGGCGAGGTCGTCGCCGGCGTGAACATGTTCAAGGACATCGGCGCCAGCTTCCGCAACATGTTCGGCGGACGCAGCCAGGGCTATGAGGAGGAGCTGATGAACGCGCGCAACGAGGCGATCGCCGAGATGCAGCAGCGTGCGGAGGCACTCGGCGCCCACGCCGTCGTCGGCGTGGACATCGACTACGAGGTGCTCGGCACCGACGGCTCCATGCTCATGGTCACCGCCTCCGGCACCGCCGTGCAGATCGCCCGCGCGCGGTGAAGGGGTATTGATGGCGGTTACGCATAATTCGGGATGACCATCATCTCCGGCTGGATGTAACAGCTGATGAGGGTTCCGGTGATCCGGTCCATGTCATCGTCTTTGAGACGTCCGATTCTGATGGGATTGCGTTCTTCGAGGTCGAGGGCTCGAATCTGCTCGACTTGTGCATAGCCGTCGATCCATCCGTCACCGTCCTCACGCCGGACGGCTTCGATGGGCAGGTGCAGCTCGAAGTCGCCGCGTCCGTGGGAAATCGCGATGACGACGGTGAGGCTGCAATTGCGGTTGAAGTCGTCGTTGCTGACTACGACGACGGGGCGGCGCTTCCTCTGCTCATGCCCTTTGGCCGGGTCAAGGTCGACGAGGAGGACGTCTCCATAGCGCCATGCGGTCACAGCTCCTCCTTGCCTACTGCAGATCCGCCGAGTTCCTCTTCGGCCTTGTACTCTTCGGAGCGATTGCGGAACACGTCGGCGAGACGGGGAACCCGAATGATTCTGACGTTCGTGCGAATCGGGCGAAGTACGATGGCGCCGTCCTCGATGGTCGCCTCGATGCGGGAGCCGTCCGGCATGCCCACCTGTTCGCGCATGTCCTTCGGCAGCCGCACTCCCTGGGCGTTGCCCCATTTGCTCAGCGTCAGTGTAGTCACGGTGCCACCTCCTAGGTGATTGTATGCAATCCGTATGTATAGCCAAGTATATACATGGAGTGGGGCAAAGCAAAAGGGCTGGAACCTTTCGGTTCCAGCCCTTTCTTGCTGGTGCGAGTGGGGGGAGTTGAACCCCCACGAGCATACACTCACTGCCACCTGAAGACAGCGCGTCTACCATTCCGCCACACTCGCAGACAAGTGGATAACTTAGCACTGCTCCCGCGTGAGACGCAAATCGGACGCGCCTTCGGCGTGTCGCGGTGGAAGGGCAGTGTTCCGCCCCCGTTTTTTAGGTACTTGTTGCGTTTCTTGGGTGGGTGTCGGCGGGATTGCATGGTGCAATCGTCTTCACTCCGTTGCCGATGCAGGAATCAGGCAACCTAAGAAACGCGGAATGTACCTAAGAAATGCTCGACGACGGCCGACGCGCAGGCCGACATGCATATGCCCGGAGTCGCCTAGGCGGCACGCCATTCCACTTCATGCGGGGCGGCGCCGACCTCGAAGTGGTATTTGGCGCAGCCGAGACCCACATGCGCGAACAGGCCGTCCAGCGCCTCCGCGGTCACCGAACCGTCCGCGTTGAGCGTGAAGTGGAACGGCTGCTGGCTGAGCGACGTGGGCGCCGCCATCGCCGCCTCCACGCCTCGCGTGAACCAATCCGGCCACGTCTCGGCAGTCCCGCCGTCTGTGCCGCCGTCCATGCCGCCGTCCATGCCGTCGTCCGCCGCGCTCGCCAGCTCCTCGATCGGCTTGGACCTGCGCCGTCCGCCCGGGCGCGCACCGTGGCCGAACGCGATCACCCACACCACGGATTCGCCCGCATCCAACGTCCACCACGCGTCGGCCGCCGGCACGGTCTCCGCGCCGTCCAGCACCGCCCACGACGTCGCCAATCCCAGCTGGACGGCGCGCAGCACGAGCCGTTCGCCGTAGTAGCCGACGCGCTCCTGCAGCGCGGCGGCGGCCGGCGAGACCGGCGTGCCGTCCGCGTCCTTGAACGACTGCAGCGTGGCTCCGGCCGCGGTGCCGTGATCGTCGCTGTCGTCGTCTGCGCCGTCCGTGTCCGTGCCGGTCTCGACCGCGCGCCCGATCAACGCGATCGCGTTATGCACGCCCTTGAACCGGCCGTAGTGCGTCTTCAACCCGAGGAACGCGTCGTCCAGGCCGGCGGCCATCTGGATGTGCAGGCCGCTCGCCGCGTTGCACGCGTCGATTTCGGCCTGCAGCGCGGCGAGCGCGTCCGCTGCGACCGGTTCGTCCGTGTAGGCGCGGATTGCGTGGCGCGCGTCGATTGCTTCGAGAAGATTCATCGTGATGCCTTTGTGGTGATTGTGGTGGGGTGATGGATGGGAGTGGGGGCGGCGGTGCGTCGTGCGTCTCGGGGCCGGGGAACGGGCCGTGCCTACTTGCCGTAGAAGTGGGCCAGGGATTCGTCGCGGAACTCTTCGAAGTAGCCGCCGTCGATCGAGGCGCGGATGTCGTCGAGCAGCTTCACGAAGAACCGCTCGTTGTGGATCGTGGCGAGCGTGAACCCGGTGAACTCGTGCGCGCGCAGCAGATGATCCACGTAGGCGCGCGAATAATGCGCGCACGTGTAGCAGTCGCAGCCCTCCTCCAGAGGTCCGAAATCGAACTTGTGCTGCGCCCGCTTGATGTTGTAGCGGCCGTGGCGCGTGAAGATCGCGCCGTTGCGGGCGCATCGCGCGGGAGCCACGCAGTCGAACGTGTCGCCGCCGTTCTCCACGCACGCGAAGATGTCGTCCACGGACGCGATGCCGAGCACGTGGCGCGGCCTGTTCTCCGGCATCGCGTCGCAGATCCACGCGCACGTCTCGCCGATGATGCGCTTCTCGATCGCGCCGCCGATGCCCACGCCGTCGAAGTCGAGCGACGCGATCTGCTCGGCCGCATGCCGGCGCAGGTCCTCGTAGTTCGCGCCCTGCACCACGCCGTACAGCGCTTGGTACGGCTTGCCGAGGCGTGCTTCGGTGAGCCGCTGGTGCTCGGCCACGCAGCGCTGCGCCCAACGGTACGTGCGTTCCACCGACTCCTCCTGATAGGAGCGCGTGTTCATCAGCGTGGTGAGCTCGTCGAACGCGAACATGATGTCGGCGCCGATCTTGTGCTGGATGCCCATCGAGATCTCGGCGGAGAAACGGTGTTCGTCGCCGTTGAGCGGTGATTTGAACGTCACGCCGTCCTCGTCCACCCAGGCGAGGCGCTCCTTGCCTTCCGCGATGATGTCGTCCGACTTCATGCCGGTCACGTCCATCGCGAGCGTCTTCTTGAATCCGACGCCCAGCGACATGACCTGGAAACCGCCGGAATCGGTGAACGTCGGGCCGTGCCAGTTCATGAACTTCGCGAGGCCGCCGGCCGCGTCGAGCACGTCCTCGCCGGGGCGTTCGAACAGGTGGAACGCGTTGGCGAGCAGGCATTGCGCGCCGAGGTCCCGCATCGATTCGGGCAGGACGGCCTTCATCGCGGCCTGCGTGCCCACCGGCACGAACGCGGGCGTCCTGATGTCGCCGTGCGGCGTGTGGATGATGCCGGTGCGGCCGTAGCGGGCGCCGCCCTTGCCTTTGCCGTCGGCCGCGTCCGGGAGGCGCGTGATGGTCTCGAATGAGAACGCGGCACGGTCGCCGGGTTTGCCGGGGGCGGCGCCGCGCGGATGCTCGTTGAGGTCGATCGCGGCGGGGGCGGGCGTGCCCGTGGTCGCGACCGTGCCGGCGTTCGTGGAGGCGCCGCCCGGCACGGCGTCGACTGTGGTGTTCGTGGGGTTGTCGGTCATAGCTTCACTTTAGGCGGACAAGCGGATTGCGGGAAGGCCGATGAGGCGGGCGGNGCCGCTGGGGATGTGTGCCGGTGGAACGGACGGAAGAACGACGTAGGGCTATCTCGCTTACGAGGGGTATTTCGGAACGTATGCCGATGTGTATCTCCGTTGGGAGGGGTGCCGGAGACGGCGTACCCGGGAGGTTTTAGAGGAATTCCAACGCCCCGGCGTGGGTTTCCCGTCAGTGGAGTACCCCTTGCAACGGGGATAGCAGTTCGAGGCCCGTCGTATCTACCCCTTGCAAGCGAGATAGGCGGTGGCATTGGACGAGTGCGCGCAACGGCCCGGACGGGCGACCCCGTCTGGGCGAGCCGGGCGGTCGCCCCGGACGGGCGCATGCGGGAAGTCGGTAGAAGATTCACCCTGCACTTCCAACGAACATTCAGGAAACTTACAGAGCCACTGCCTTTACTCTTAGGTAGCAATACGAACCGGCGGCGGGATTGCTGAAGTACCGACCGAACAGGCAACATAACGAAGCCGCCGTTCCTATGAAGGAGCAGACGATTATGGCTGATGAGCAGAACAGCTGGAACCCGCAGGGCGACCAGGGCAACGCGCAGCCGCAGGGCGGTCAGACCCCGGCCGCGCAGCCGCAGACGCCGCAGAATCCGCAAAACGAGTATGGTGCGCCCGCCGCCGGCACCCCCGCCGCCGGTGCCCCCACCATGAACGAGCAGCCCACCGAAACCATCGACCCGGCGGCCGTGCAGGGCGCGCAGGCCGCCGCCGCATCCGGTGCGGCCCCCACCCAGACCTTCCCGACCGCGCCCGTGGCGCCGGTCTCCGCCGCCCCGGCCACCGCGTCGGGCACCCCCGAGGTCGCCCCCGACTACGCCTCGGCGAAGGGCGAGCAGACCGTGGTCTCCGCCGCCCCGGCCGCGCCGACGACCCCGATCCCCACGTCCCAGCCCGCGTACGGCCAGTACCGTCCGGCCCCCGAATACGGCGCCTACGGTCCGGTTCCCACGCAGCCCGGCGAGCCCGTCAACCCGGCCGCCGGCGCGCAGGGCGAGCAAGGCGGCGCGCATGGTACGCAGCCCGCGCAGGACCGCAACCCGTACGCCGGCATGACCGGCACGTCCACCAACCCGTTCGCCCCGCAGGGCAACGAGCAGAACGCCCCGAACATCCCGAACAACGGCAACCCGTTCGCACCGGCCGGCCCCGGAGTCCCCGGAACCCCGGGCGCCCCCAACGACCCGGCCTTCCAGAACGGCCCGAACCCCAACGCCCGCCCGAAGGCCTCCAACGGCACCGTGCGCGGCGTGGTCATCGGCGTGGTCGCCGCGCTCCTGTCCGCCGGCCTGTGCCTCGGCGTCGGTTACGCGGCCATCACGAGCGGCGCCGTCAAGGTGCCGACCACCAGCTCGCTCGCCAACGTGGATTCCAGCACGTCCGGCTCCGGCTCCGCCACCGCCAAGTCCGGCGAAGCCCCCGACTGGCAGGCCGTCGCCAAGGCGGTCTCCGGCTCCGTGGTCTCCATCCAGACCCAGCTGTCCGACGGCACCGCGCAGGGTTCCGGCGCGATCCTCGACACCAAGGGCCACATCGTGACCAACAACCACGTGATCTCCGGCGCCCAGAAGATCCAGGTGACACTCTCCAACGGCCAGATGTACTCCGCGCAGGTCGTCGGCACCGACACCACCACCGATCTCGCGGTCATCAAGCTCGACAATCCGCCGAGCGACCTCAAGGCCGTCGAATTCGCCGACTCCGACAAGCTCGCCGTCGGTGAGAACATCATGGCCGTCGGCAACCCGCTCGGCTACGACGACACCGCCACCTCCGGCATCGTCTCCGCGCTCAACCGCCCGGTCACGGTGATGGACGACAACAACAACGACATCGTCACCAACGCGGTCCAGATCGACGCGGCCATCAACCCGGGCAACTCGGGCGGCCCGACCTTCAACGCGGCCGGCCAGGTGATCGGCATCAACTCGTCGATCGCCTCCACGTCCAGCTCGTCGTCCTCCAGCACCGCCGGCTCGATCGGCATCGGCTTCGCGATCCCGTCGAACCTCGTCAAGCGCGTCGCCAACGAGATCATCGACAACGGTTCCGTCAAGCACGTGGCGCTCGGCATCACGATCACCTCCTCCACGGTCGAGGCGGACGGCGTGACCCGCGCCGGCGCGAAGATCACCAAGGGCACGTCCGGCTCCGCGGTCGTCTCCGGCTCCCCGGCCGCCAAGGCCGGCCTGAAGGAAGGCGACACGATCGTCGCGTTCAACGGCAACGCCGTGTCCAGCAACGCCTCCCTGCTCGGCTTCGTGCGCGCCGCGGCCCTCGGCGACAAGGCGACGCTCACCATCGTGCGCGACGGCAAGACCATGGACGTCGACGTGACGCTCGACCAGCAGGAGGAGGCCGTCAACGGCACCAACCGTTCCGACACCGGCAGCAACGGCAGCGGCTCCGACGGCTCTGACGGCTCCGGCTCGGACGGCTCGGGCAACGGCGACTCCGGCAACGGCGACTCCGGCTCGGACGGCTCGGGCAACGGCGACTCCGGCAACGGCGACTCCGGCTCCGGCAACGACGGCTTCCCGTTCAACATGTGGTGATCGGCAGCGTCCGGCCCCGGCATTCGCTTCGCGCGAGTGCCGGGGCTTTGTCGTTTCCGGACCGACCGCAAGCGGGGAACGACGGCGCGGTGTGTGCCTGTTGGCTCCCCCTCAGTCGGCTGCGCCGACAGCTCCCCCTCAAGGGGGCGCAAACAGATGCACCGTCACGCCGTCGTCACGCCGCCGGCCACGTTGACCGCTCCCCTCAAGGGGCGCACCATGCGTGTGGCCGCCCCACGCCGCGGGTTGCGGCGTTCGAGGGCCGCTGTTAGAGTGGCAGCGCAATAACCGAATACCGATTCTTTACGCCGTGTATCGAGCGATGCATCATGCGGGAATCGCGGGTTCCGAATCGGCCATGGCCGATTGGCCCACGGGCGTCTTACGGAGGTCCGTGCGCTTCGGCAATCCGCGACCAATCTCTCTTCTCTCCCGCCACCGATGCCCGCCGATGGGTTAACAAGGCGTGACCGCACCTGCCGTGCGTCACGTTTTGCATACCGTCAAGGCCAAGTAAGTGCAAAGCGGCACGCCCGGCCCGTACCATCGTAAGGAGCATCAGATGAGCCAGCTCTCATCCCCTTCCCTCACCGATTCCGGCGACCGATCCCGAACCGCTTCGTCGAAGCCTCGTGGCGATGCACAGACCCACGATTCGCAAGCCAACCCCATTCCTGCGGCCTCATCCGCCCCATCACGCCATCGCGGCATCATCCCCGCGGTCATCGACCTGTGCCGTCGCCTGCCGATGCTGCCGGTCGTCATCCTCTCCGCGATTCCCGTCGCGCTGCTGTGGGATGTCCGCCTGTGGAGCGCGTTCCCGGGGTCCGTATCGTCTGCGTCGTCCGCGTCGTCCGCATCCCTCACATCATCCGTGCTCGCCGCGCTGACCCACCCCTCGCTCGGTCAGTGGATCGTCGTCGCGCTTGTCGCATACACCGTGATCGGCACCGTCATCGGCATGATCGACGACATCCGCCACGGTCAGGTCGGCATCGACCTGCTCGCCGTGCTCGCCATGCTGTCCACGCTCGGCGTGGGCGAATACTGGGCGTCCTGGGCGGTCGTGCTCATGGTCACGTCCGGCGAGGCGATCGAGGAATACGCGCAGTCGAAGGCGGAACACAGCCTCACCGCGCTGCTCGACGCGGCGCCGCGCACCGCGCACGTCGCGAACCTGCCCGGCGTGGGCAGGGAAACGGCGTCTCGTGCGGCCCGCAACATTGCGCCGATTCGCGACGACGACGGATTCCGCCACGTGACCGCCGCACACGCCACCGCGCACGCCGCCGCTCGGGGCGCGTCCGGTCGGGGAACCGGACCGGAAGGCCACGCCGCGGACGCCGTGTGCGCGCTCACCGGCCGCGACCCGGAAACCTGCGATCCGGCCGTCGCGCGCGCCGACGCGCGCGTACGGCCGGGAGCGGACGCGCGATTCGACACCGTGCCCGTCGACCAGGTGCGACTCGGCGACGTGATCATCGTGCTGCCCGGCGAAACCGTGCCGGTCGACGGCGAACTGCTGTCCGGCGCGGCCACGCTCGACCTGAGTGCGATCAACGGCGAACCGGTGCCGCGCGAAGTGTACGCGGGCGCGCGCGTCATGTCCGGCGCGGTCAACGGTGCGACGACGCTCGCCATGCGCGCCGTCGAAGTCGCCGCCGACTCGCAATACCAGCGGATTCTCGCGATGGTGAGCCAGGCGCAGGAGTCGCGGCCGGCGGTCGTGCGGACCGCGGACCGGCTCGCCGTGCCGTTCACGCTGCTCTCGCTGCTCATCGCCGGCGTCGCGTGGGCGGTGGCCGGCACGCCGCTGCGGTTCGCGCAGGTGCTCGTGCTCGCCACGCCCTGCCCGCTGCTCATCGCCGCGCCGGTCGCGTACATCGCCGGCACGTCGCGCCTCGCCGCCGCCGGCGTGCTCATCAAGACGCAGGATGTGATCGAACAGCTGGGGCGCGTCACGCAGGTGTTCTTCGACAAGACCGGCACGTTGACCGTCAAACAGCCGCAGGTCGTGCGCGTGGAGATGGTGGATGATGGCGCGGATGATGGCGGATTCGCGGGTGTGGCCCGTGGCACGGGTGTGGCCCGCGGATCGGATGCCGGTGGTGCGGATGTGCGTGGTGCGGATGTGCGTGCGGCGAAGCTCGACGAGGATCATGTGCTGATGTTCGCGGGCGTGGTCGAAAGCTATTCGGTTCACGTGCTCGCCAAGGGCATCGCGGCGGCCGGGCGCGAGGCGCTCGGACGGCTGCATGCGCGGTATGCGGCCGGGCGGCGTGAGTGCCCGGAGAACGAGCTCGGGGGCGATGCCGCGGGAACCGTGCCGGGGCATGACGGATACGGACGGGATTATCCGGTCGTGACGAAGGTGAAGGAGGAACCCGGCAAGGGGATTTCCGCCGAGGTCAACGGGCATGCGGTGCGCGTCGGGCGGCTGGCGTTCGCGGCCGCGGGCGAGGACGGATTCGTGACGACGGCCACCCCCAGTCGGCCTTCGGCCGACAGCCCCCGCCAGCGGGGGCAGGATGAGATCGCGGAGACGTGGGCGGCGGAGCGCGTCACCGTCGACAGCCCCCGCCAGCGGGGGCGGGATGAAATCGCTGTCCCCGCTGGCGGGGACCGGCGAGCTGTGCGAGCCGAGGGGTGGTCTGCGGCGCGGGGCCGGTTCGGGATGCTGGCGGCGGATGAGATGGCGTCGTATGTGGCGGTGGACGGGCGGCTGGTCGCGCGCATCGTGCTGCGCGACGTGCCGCGCGCGAACACGAAGGCCGCGCTCGCACGCCTGCACGAACTGGGCGTCGCCAAGCTCACGATGCTCACCGGCGACAAGCGGGCCTCGGCCTCGATCGTCGCGCGCGAGGTCGGCATCGACGAGGTGCATGCCGAACTGTTCCCCGAAGACAAGGTGGCCGCGGTGCGTGCGGCCACTGCGCCCGTCACGATGATGGTGGGGGATGGGGTGAACGATGCGCCGGTGCTGGCGGCAGCGGGTATCGGCGTCGCGATGACCGACGGCACGTCCACCGCCGCCTCCGAATCGGCGCAGGTCGTCGTGATGAACGACGACATCGCCGCCGTGCCGCGCGCCATCGCCATCGCGCGGCGCACCAAGCGCGTGATGCTCCAGGCCGTGGTCGCGGGGCTCGCGCTCGCCGTCGTCGGCATGGTCGCGGCCGCGTTCGATCTGATCCCGGTGGTCGTCGGCGCGTTCCTGCAGGAAGGCATCGACGTGGTGAGCATCCTGTGGGCGCTCACCGCCGTGCTGGACCGGGATTAGCGGCAATCACGGTCCAGCACGCGGCGGCTGAAGGGCGAGCTCACACGCTCACACGGTGATCTCGCCGGCGATGGATCGGGGGATCCAGGCGGCGAGATCCTTGCCGGTCAGGCCCTGCGAGAGCAGGAACACGATCTTCGCGTAGGCGGCTTCGAGCGTCATGTCGCCCGTGCCGACCGCGCCCGCGCGGGCGATCGCGTCGCCGGCCTCGTAGTGGCCGAGCAGCACGGTCGCCTGCTGGCACTGCGAGGCCACCACGACGGGCACGCCCTCGTCCAACACCTTCGCGAGCACGTCGGTCAGGCCGGGCTCGGTGCACGGCACGTTGCCCACGCCGTACGCGCGGATCAGCACCGCTTCGGGGCGCGGCGTGAGCATGGCCTCAAGACGTGCGGCCGTGATGCCCGGCGCCATGTCGATCACGGGCACGTCATGCCGCGTGTATGGCAGCGGATCGTACCAGCCTTCGCCGCGGCCCTCGTAGGACTCCCAGTGCCAGGGCGCGCCGGTCTGCGCGAGCAGTCCGGCCGACGGCGCGTCGAAGCCCTCGAACGCCCACGACGACACCTTGCTCACGCGGTTGCCGGCGATCAGATGATGGCCGAAGAACAGCGAGACGCCGTGCGCCCGGCCGCTGACCACCGCGTTGAGCGCGCCGGTCACGTTGGCCGTGGCATCGGTCTCGACCATGCCCAGCGGATACTGCGATCCGGTGAACACGATCGGCTTGCCGAAGCCGGTGAGCGCATACGACACCGCGGCCGACGAGTAGCTCATCGTGTCGGTGCCGTGCAGCACGACGAACGCGTCGGCGTCGTTGCGGTGCCTGCGCAGGTCGTCGATGATCGCCTGCCAGCTGTCCGGCGTGGCGCACGACGAGTCGATCAGCGGGTCGAGCTCGGTGTACGAGACGTCGTCGGTGCCGATCTGCGTGCCGTCGAGCAGCCCGTGCAGCCAGCCGAGCATGTCGGCGCCGGGGGCGAGGCCGTGCGGCGAGCTGACCATGCCGATCGTGCCGCCCGTGTACGTGATGTGAATGCGCATGATGATTGCCCTTCTACTTGGCGGCGTTACTTGGCGGCTTCGACCTCGTCCACCGCGTCGGCGTCGAGCATCTCGTCGAGCAGGTTGCCGTCGATGCGCCCGCGCACGTAGTACCAGCCGATGACCATGGCGATCACGACGACGACGAACAGGGCCAGCGTCCAACGGCCGGAGGCGCTCGTCAGGTTCGAGATCACGACGATCGCGAAGAACACCAGCGACACGTAGTTCGTGTACGGGGCGCCCGGCATGCGGTATTCGGGGCGCGTCTCCTCGCCGGCCTTCACCTTCCTGAGGAACGCGAGGTGCGTGACGAGGATGGAGGCCCACGTGCCGGCGATGCCGATGCCGGCGAGGTTCATGATGATGTCGAACGCGTCGGACGGCAGCACCGCGTTGAGCACCACGCCGATCAGACCCAGCGCGGACGTGATGATGATGCCGCCGTACGGGATGTGGTGCTTGTTCATGCGGGCCGCGAACTTCGGGCCGGAGCCGGCGATGGCCATCGAGCGCAGCGTGCGGCCGGTGGCGTACAGGCCGGCGTTCAGCGACGAGAGGGCGGCGGTGAGCACGACCACCTGGATCACGTCGCCCGCGTGCGGGATGCCGATGCCGGAGAAGAACGTGACGAACGGGGATTCGTTCGACGAGTACGCGGTGTACGGCAGGACGAGCGCCATCAGGATCACGGAGCCCACGTAGAACACGAAGATGCGGATGATCATCGAGTTGATGGCCTTCGGCAGCACCTCCTTGGCCTCCTGCGCCTCGCCGGCCGCGACGCCCACCATCTCGGTGCCGCCGAACGCGAACACGACGCCCAGCGTCAGCGCGAACACGGGCGCGATGCCCATCGGGAAGAAGCCGCCGTGCTCGGTGATGTTGGCGATGCCGGCGTGCGTGTCTCCGACCGGCGCGCCGGTGACGATCGCCCAGATGGCGATGACCATGAACGCGATGATCGTGAACACCTTGATCGCGGCGAACCAGAACTCGGCCTCGCCGAACATCTTCACGCTCATCATGTTGAGCACGAACACGAGGGCCAGCGCGCCGAGCGCGAGTAGCCACTGCGGCACGTCGGCGAACGCCTTCCAGTAGTGGAAGTACACGGCGACGGCGGTGATGTCGGCCATGACGGTGGTGGACCAGTCGAGGAAGAACATCCAGCCGGTGATGTACGCGCCCTTCTCGCCCAGGAACTCGCGGGCGTAGGAGACGAACGCGCCCGACGACGGGCGTCGGATCGCCAGCTCGCCCAGCGCGCGTACCATCAGGAACGCGAAGATGCCGCAGATCGCATAGGCGATGGTCAGGACGGCGCCGCCCTGCGCGAGACGGCCGCCCGCGCCCAGGAACAGGCCGGTGCCGATCGAGCCGCCGATGGCGATCATCTGGATGTGGCGGGGCTTGAGCTCCTTCGCGTAGCCGGCGTCGCCCTTGTCGCGCACGACGGTGCTGGATTCCTTGGTGGTTTCCTTGGTTGATTCCGTGCCGGCACTCGCGGGTGCGGGCTCCGACGCGGTCGTCTTCTCTCTCTCACTCATGATTCTGTCCTTTGGTGTCGGTGGATGCTCCGATATCGCGGCATCATGGCGCGCGATCGGGAAACATGATATGACGCTCGATGACCAATCAGGTGAACGGGTTCCGCCGGAGCACGGCCAAGGGAGAGGGACGAATAACGGGATGCCGGGGCGTGCGCGGACGCCGAGGCGGGCGGGAATGTGCGGAATGTGCGAAAACACACGGAAATACGCGGAAAACAGGGGTACCGCGATTCGGCGGCTTGCGATAACCTGTTACGCGTGACTGAATCTTCGAATACCGCAACCAACGCGACTGCAAACGAACTCCGCATCGCCGTGATCGGCGCGGGCCCCGCCGGCGTCTACTCCTCCGACATCTTCCTGCGCCAGCTCAAGAAGCTCGGCGAGGAGCTGGGCCTCGGCACCAAGGCCCGCATCGACCTGTTCGAGAAGCTGCCCGTGCCGTTCGGCCTGGTCCGCTACGGCGTGGCCCCCGACCACCCGTCCATCAAGTTCATCGCCTCCGCGCTCGAGAAGACGCTCGACAACCCGGACATCCACCTGTACTGCGACGTGGAGTTCGGCAAGGACGTCACCCTCGACGACCTGCTCGCCCGCTACGACGCCGTGCTGTTCGCCACCGGCGCCGTCAAGGACAAGCCGCTGCGCATCCCCGGCGCCGACCTCGACGGCGTGTACGGCGCCGCCAAGTTCGTCGAATGGTACGACGGCTACCCCACGGGCGCCCGCGAATGGCCGCTTGAGGCCGAGAACGTCGCCGTGATCGGCGGCGGCAACGTGGCGATGGACGTCGCGCGCGAGCTCATGCGCAACGCCGACGACCTCAAGGCCAAGACCGACATCCCGGACAACGTCTACGAAGGCATCCGGAACAACAAGGCCAAGGTGCTCCACCTGTTCATCCGCCGCGGCGTCGCCCAGGCGAAGTTCAGTGTGCAGGAGCTGCGCGAGATGGAGAAGCTGCCCGGCGTGCAGCTCATCATCAACGAGGACGACTTCGAACTGGACGACGACACCATCGAGGTCGCCGGCAAGGACAAGCTCACCCGCCAGATGGTCGAGGAGCTGTTCGCCATCCGCGAGATGGCCGAGGACATGGAGGACGACGGCGACGTCGACTACGAGGGCAACCCGGCCGACCGCAAGTACTACGTCCACTTCAACTCCGCGCCCACCGAGATCGTCGGCGAGGACGGCAAGGTGAAGGCCATCCGCGTCGAGCGCACCGAGACCGGCGCCGACGGCGTGATGCACCGCACCGGCGAGTTCACCGACTACCCGGTCGAGGCCGTCTACCACGCGATCGGGTACCAGCCGGCCGAGGCCCCCGGCATCGCCTACGACGACCACGGCGCCCACCTCGCCAACGCGAACGGCGACGGCCGCATCACCACCGAGGCCGAAGGCGGCGAGGTGCGCGAACGCCTCTACGCGACCGGTTGGGCCAAGCGCGGCCCGGTCGGCCTGATCGGCTCCACCAAGTCCGACGCGCTCGCCATCGTCACCAACATGCTCGAGGATCTCGCCAAGGCCGCCGAAGGTGGCCGCGTGGCCGCCGACCGCGACCCCGAGTCCATCGACCGCCTGCTTGCCGAGCGTGGCGTCAAGCCGATCGACTTCGCCGGCTGGAAGAAGGTCGACGCCTTCGAACGCGCCGAAGGCGCGAAGGAGGGCCGCGAGCACAAGAAGGTCATCGAGCCCGCCCAGATGCGCGAGCTCGCCCACGCCGAGTGATCGCACCGCCTGTTTCACATCGTGTTTCACGTGACACGATGTGAAACCGCGTGAAACATCCGCGTCCCGCGACGCATCGCACCGAAGCCGCGATCGGCGGTGGTTCCGCACGATGATTCGTGCGAACCCCCGCCAATCGCGGCTTCGTCATATTCTCGTATACAGGTTCATCAAACGGTTCGATAGTCCGTCCCCACGCCCGTCGCCCGTTTGCGCATCGGGAAGGTGGTCATCATGAAGCAGTCGCGTTCCGCCGGCTCTCCGCGAGGGGGCAGGTCGGGCGGCGCCCGCTCGCCGCGCGGCGGCCGCAACGGCCGGACCTCCCTCCCGCAGTCGCGCAACTCCGGCAAGACCACGCGCCGCCATCACACGACGCAATACCAGCGCGCGTCGAAACGCATGCGCGCCGTCTACCGCCGCCGTCGCATCGTCGTCGGCACGGCCGCGCTCGCCGTCATCTGCTTCGTCGTCGCCGTCGTCGCGCACGTGCCCGGCTGGCTGTCCGGCGCGGGCGACGCGGTGAGCGCCGCCGGACACCCCTCGCTGAGCCGCACGGCCGCGAGCAAGCCGCGCGCGCTCACCGCCGCGGAACGCGCGGTGGCGGCGCTCGGCAAGCTCGACGGCAACGCCGACGTCTCCACGGAAGGATTCACGCTCTCCGACGACGATCGCGCGGCCCTCGACCAGGCCGTCGCGACCGTCACGTCCGCCGGATACGGCGTCTCCGTCACGATGGTCGACATGACGACCTACCGCGCGCTCGCCGTGCACGGCGGCGACGCGCGCTACTCCGCCTCCGCGATCAAAGGACCGTACATCCTCGCGCTCGCCGCGACCGGCACCGTCGATCTCGACGCGGTCGCGCAGTCGTCGGACTCCGATCCGACCGGCGTCGGCGCCGACGGCAAGCCGGTGTCGTCCGGCGACGGCGACACGACCGGCGCGACCGCCGCCGCGTCCGGCGAGGACGAGTCGGCGATCGCGTCGGACATGACGCTGACCTCGACCGGCGCGGGCGTGAACCAGCTCATCGCGCAGACGGTCACCGTGTCCGACAACAGCAGTTTCGCCGCGCTCCACCGCACGTACGGGTCCGGCTCGTTCGCCGCGTGGGCGACGCGCGCGCATGTGGGCGCCGACGTGACGAGTGGCGCGTACCTCGACATCTCGTCGACCGACATGGCGCGCATGTGGACGATGGGATACGGCTACCTGTTCCACGGCGATGCGACGCTCGCCGTGCGCGGGTCGAAGCCCGCCACGTCCGATGCGGCGCGGCAGTGGCTCGCGGGCGAGTTCACCGATACGCTCAACTCGAGCATCCACAACGCGCTGGGCGGTTCGGACGGTTATGCCGTGTACACGAAGGCGGGGTGGATCGACGACGGCGACTACAAGGCGCTGAACGACGCCGGCATCGTCACGACCGGTTCCGGCGATTACGTGATCGCGGTGATGACCGACGCGGTCGGGCAGTACGATCTGGTCGCCGGACTGGTCTCGGCGCTGGACGGGATTCACTCGTCGGCGATGGCGAAGTGAGGGCTTCGTCGTCCTGTCTCGGCACCCTCTGGCGAGGGGGTTGTCGGCGGAGCCGGCTGGGGGGGGCGCGGGGCGAGGTGGGTGTTTCACGTGAAACATCGCATGGCGGACGTGGGGGTGCGTCGCGCCGGTGGCTGCGTTCGCGTCGCGCTCGGTTGCCGTCCAGCGAAATTTCAGATATCCCCGTTAGCGTGAGCCCTATGGACGGCAAAATGCGTGTGCACGGCCATCACAATGGCCTGAAGACGACCCTGCTTTTCGGGTTGATGTGGGCCGTCGTCATGCTGGTCTGGTGGGCCACGGGCGGCAGTAGAGGGACCCTCGGCATCTTCATCCTCATCGGACTCGGCTCCACGTTCTTCTCCTACTGGTTCTCCGACAAGCTCGCCATCGCGTCGATGGGGGCGCAGGAGGTCAGCGAGGCGGAGGCGCCCACGCTGTATCGGATCGTCCGCGAACTGTCCGCGAAGGCCGGCAAGCCGATGCCGCGCATCTACGTAGCGCCGACGATGAGCCCGAACGCGTTCGCCACCGGGCGCAACGAACGCCACGCCGCCGTCTGCTGCACGCAGGGTATCCTCAGGATCCTCAACGAACGCGAGATCCGCGGCGTGCTCGGCCACGAGCTCATGCACGTGTACAACCGCGACATCCTCACCTCGGCGGTCGCCTCCGCGATGGCGACCGTCATCACGTATCTCGGCTATTCGCTCATGTACTTCGGCGGCGGCACGTCGCGCGACGACCGCGACAACGCGTCCGGCGGGCTCGGACTGATCGGCGTGCTGCTCAGCGCGATCCTCGCGCCGATCGCCGCCTCGCTGCTGCAATTGGCGATCTCCCGCACGCGCGAATACGACGCGGACGAGGACGGCAGCGTGCTCACCGGCGATCCGGAGGCGCTCGCCTCCGCGCTCAACAAGATCTCGTACGGCGCGCAGACCACGCCGATGCGCAAGACCGCCGGCACGCAGTCCGTCTCCGCGATGATGATCGCCAACCCGTTCTCCGCCGCCGGATTCTCGAAGCTGTTCTCCACCCATCCGCCGACCGAGGACCGCATCAAGCGTCTCATGCAGATGGCCCAGGAGATGAGCGCCGCTCAAGTGTACGGCGGCGGTGCCGGTGCCGGTGCCGGCGGGTTCGGCGGTCCCGCGCAGGTGCGCTGGTAGATTCGCGAGTGGTTTCAGCGGTCGTACCTCGAATCGCGCCTTGTGTTGTGCCGGCGGGGCGCCTTGTGTTGTGCCGGCGGGGGCGCGCCTTGTGTTGTGCCGGCGGGGCGCCTCGCGTTGTGCCGGCGGGGGCGCCTTGTGTTGTGCCGGCGGTTGTGCTCCGAATCATGCCTCCGTCTTGCGCCGGCGACTGCCCACCCGGCGCAAACCCCCGTTTTTTGCTGTCTACAGCGTCAAATGGACGGTTCGGGGGCATTGAATCGGGTGTTTGGCGCTGTACATCGGAGATAACGGGTGTTTGGGCCGGGGGTTGATGATGCCGGGGGTTGACGATGCCGGGGGCGTGGCTCCTTGGCCGTAGGGATGGTGGAGTTCTTGGTCGGTAGGGGACCTTGGTGGTGAGGTAGTGCGGCTGGCTGCTCTGGTGTGGCGGGGTGTCGGTTGCTTCGGTGGGGTGGGGTGTCGGTTGCTTCGGAGAGAGGGGATACCGGCTGCCGGCATTTTGGGGATGGAGTTGCCATTTGTTGCAGTGGGGCGCGTTGGGGCGGTGATTTACCGATGTGGGAAAACGTTGGAATCATTGGGGACACGCCGTATGCGGCCCATTAAGTTCATTCGATTGACAAACATTGTTCGACCATTTAACATATTGAATCGTCAATCGGAAACGGATGGCGACGCACAGCGTTGAGGCGCCACGCGGATCCGACGAAGAACGCAGTGAACACGAACATCAAAGGAGACTGCAATGGGTCTGTGGGATATCGACAAGATCGAGTACGTCGGTCGCAAGGGAGAGAAGGAAGGCCTCGGCTTCCGCTACTACGACGCCGACAAGGTCGTCGCCGGCAAGAAGATGAAGGACTGGCTGCGCTTCGCGGTCGCCTACTGGCACACCTTCGACCAGCGCCTCGTCGACCCATTCGGCGACGGCACCGCCGAGCGCCCGTACGACAAGTACACCAACCCGATGGATCTGGCCCTCGCCAAGGTCGACTACGCCTTCGAGTTCTACACCAAGCTGGGTGTCGAATACTTCTGCTTCCACGACCGCGACATCGCCCCGGAGGGCGACACCCTGCGCGAGACCAACGCCAACCTCGACAAGGTCGTCGACAAGATCGAGGAGAACATGAAGTCCACCGGCGTCAAGCTGCTGTGGAACACCCAGAACCTGTTCACCAACCCGCGCTTCGTCTCCGGCGCCGCCACCTCGCCGTTCGCCGACATCTTCGCCTACTCGGGCGCGCAGGTCAAGAAGAGCCTCGAGATCGCCAAGCGCCTCGGCGCCGAGAACTACGTGTTCTGGGGCGGCCGCGAAGGCTACGAGAACCTGTGGAACACGCAGATGCACCGCGAGCAGGCCCACATGGCCAAGCTCTTCCACCTCGCCGCCGACTACGCCAAGGAGATCGGCTTCGAGGGCCAGTTCCTCATCGAGCCGAAGCCGAAGGAGCCGACCTCGCACCAGTACGACTTCGATGCAGCCGCCGCGCTCGCCTTCCTCAAGACCTTCGACCTGGACGACGTGTTCAAGCTGAACCTCGAAGGCAACCACGCCAACCTGGCCGGCCACTCCTACCAGCATGAGGTCCGCTTCGCCCGCGAGAACGGCATCCTCGGCTCCCTCGACGCCAACCAGGGCGACAAGCTCATCGGCTGGGACATGGACGAGTTCCCGTCCGACCTGTACGACTGCGTCGCCGTGATGTGGGAGGTCCTCGCCAACGGTTCGATCGGCCCCCACGGCGGTCTGAACTTCGACGCCAAGCCGCGCCGCACCTCCTTCGCCGCCGACGACCTGTTCCGCGCGCACATCGTGGGCATGGATTCCTACGCCGCCGGCCTCCTGGTCGCCGCCAAGATGCACGAGGACCACTACATCGAGGATCTGCAGGCCGATCGCTACAGCTCCTACGAGTCCGGCATCGGCAAGGACATCGAGGACGGCAACGTCACGCTCGCCTCCCTTGAGGAGTACAGCCTCGACAAGACCCAGGCCGAGCTGCGCGCCGCCACCAAGTCCGATCACCTCGAGCAGGTCAAGGCCACCATCAACAACTACATCATCGACGCTCTGGCCGAGGCGTGAGCCGAAAGCCCGGTGGGCTTTCGGGTAGCCTCGGGCGAGGTCGAGGCGGGAGCCGAAGCCGAGCTGATACGTGGCGCGCGTAGCGCTCCGTAATTGCGGAACGAGGCGTGATGCCGATTGGCTCCCTCGACCGAGGGAGCCAATCCCGTATGACGGGGTCATCCCCGTCCGCCATACCGCTTCGGCTCCCGCTGGCGGGAGCTGGCCGCCGTAGGCGGTCTGAGGGTGGTTCCGCATCGGATCGTGACCACCCCCAGTCGGCTTCGCCGACAGCCCCCGCCAGCGGGGGCGTGAACATCGGGTGGGGAATCTCTCCGCGATGCGACGGCTCCCGCCAGCGGGGGCGTGAATATCGGTATCCGGTGGGATGCCCATCGTGATGCGGCGGCTCCCGCCGGCGGGGGCGTGAACATCGGGTGGGGGATTCCTCCGCGATGCGACGGCTCCCGCCGGCGGGAGCGGAAGCCACATGCATAACTGAATACGAAAAGGGGATGGCAGCCCCTTCGATTGAGGCCGTAGCGGCTGCCATCCCGAATGTTCCACATCAACGTCATGACGGACGTTCATGGGAACGCACCTATCCTACAGCAGACCGTGAGCGTCGGCGTGTGGGATGGCCGTTTCCGCGAACGATGCTGACCACCGCAAGCAGGGGTGCTTGGTCCATCGGTGACGCAAATCGATTCAAGGAAGAACATATGAACACCACAAGGAAACTCCCCAAGGGAGTCGTCTACTTCTTCGGAGCGCTCGGCGGCCTGCTGTTCGGCTACGACACCGGCGTGATCTCCGGAGCCATCCTCTTCATCCAGAAGCAGATGAACCTGGGCGCATGGCAGCAGGGCTGGGTCGTCAGCGCCGTGCTGCTGGGCGCCGTGCTCGGCGCCGCGTTCATCGGGCCGATGTCCGACAAGCTCGGCCGCCGCAAGCTGCTGCTCATCTCCGCCGTCATCTTCACGGTCGGCGCGCTCGGCTCCGGATTCTCGCCCGAATTCTGGACCCTCATCATCTCCCGCATCGTCCTCGGCCTCGCCGTGGGTGTCGCCTCCGCGCTGATCCCGACCTACCTGGGCGAGCTCTCCCAGGCGAGCAAGCGCGGCACCGTCTCCGGCCTGTTCCAGCTCATGGTCATGACCGGCATCCTGCTCGCGTACATCACGAACTACACGTTCTCGTTCATGGTCCACGGATGGCGCTGGATGCTCGGCTTCGCCGCCCTGCCCGCCATCATCCTGTTCCTCGGCGGCCTGTTCCTGCCCGAATCCCCGCGCTTCCTCGTGCGCACCGGCGATCTGGACGCCGCCAAGGCCGTGCTCGGCCAGATCTACGACAACGACCAGACCAAGGTCGCGCAGGAGCTGCACGAGATCGAAGGCCAGGCCAAGCTCGAGAACAAGGGCTTCGCCGAACTGTTCGGACCGACCGTCCGCCCGGCGCTGGTCATCGGCATCGGACTGGCGATCTTCCAGCAGGTCATGGGCTGCAACACCGTCCTCTACTACGCTCCGACGATCTTCACCGATGTCGGTTTCGGCGTGTCCGCCGCGCTCATCGCGCACATCGGCATCGGCATCGGCATCTTCAACGTGATCGTCACCGCCATCGCCATCGCCATCATGGACAAGGTCGACCGTCGCACGATGCTCATCGTCGGCGCCGTGGGCATGGGCGTCTCCCTGTTCGTCATGAGCTTCGCGATGAAGTTCTCCGGCGGATCGCACACCGCCGCCATCGTGTGCGTCATCGCGCTCACCGTCTACATCGCGTTCTTCTCCGGCACGTGGGGCCCGGTCATGTGGATCATGATCGGCGAGGTGTTCCCGCTCAACATCCGTGGCCTCGGCACCTCGTTCTCCAGCGTCATCAACTGGGCCGCGAACGCCGTCGTGTCCCTCACCTTCCCCTACCTGCCCAACCTGTTCGGCACCGGCAGCCTGTTCATCGGCTACGGCGTGATCTGCATCGCGTCCGTGTGGTTCGTCGCGAAGTACGTCTTCGAGACCCGCAACCGCTCCCTTGAGGAGATCGAGACCAGCCTGCGCGCCCGCGTCGCCAAGGTGACCGCCGCGGCATGACCGGACTCATGGGCCGGATTCATGGCCCAGGCCGGACCGGCCTACCGCTCTTCTCCTGAATTCCTTCCATCAGGGCTCGACCGGGAACCTCCCGGCCGGGCCCGACCTTTTCTCTCGACCACGACCGCCCGATCCGGGCCCGAACCACGAAAGGACCGCCACCATGGCCATCGCATCCCTCATCGCCCTCATCCTCTCCGGCTTCGGCGTCGCCCTGCGCGCCCGGCTGCGCCGCGACGGCCGCTGGTGACGCGGGCGGGGCCGGGCACGCGCATCGCGCGTCGCACCGCCCGCATCGTGTCCCGCCGCCAAGCATCGTTCCCATCGTCAACCGAATCGAGGCAAACCATGACCACCCACGTTCCCAAGCGGGACCTCGAAGCGCTCAAACGCGACCATCCGGACGTCGCCGCCCTGTTCGCCGACGACTGGCTGCAATACCGCAAATCGGACATCCTGCCGGAACTCACGCGCGAGGCGCAATCCACGTGCGCGACGATCAACCGTATCTACTTCGACGACACCGCCGAGGCGGAACGGCTGTTCCGCGAACTCGTGCCCGGAGCCGGCGAAGGCGTCGACTTCCGGCCGCCGATCCGCCTCGACTACGGGTTGGGGCTGCGCATCGGCGACCGCACGTTCATCAACATGGACTTCCTCATCGTGGGCGGCGGACCGATCTCCATCGGCTCCGATTGCCTCATCGGGCCGCGCGTGAGCATCTACACGCCGAACCATGCGATCCCCGCCAAGCCGCGGCTCGAAGGATGGCAGCACAACGAGGACGTCGCGATCGGGAACAACGTGTGGCTCGGCGGCAACGTGGTGGTCTGCCCGGGCGTGACCATCGGCGACAACGCGATCATCGGCGCCGGATCGGTCGTCACGCACGACATCCCTGCGAACGCGATCGCCGTGGGGAACCCGTGCCATGTGATCGGCGAGGTGCCCGAGGATTGGACACCCGAGGAGCGTGCCGCCGCGGAGGGCTGAGCGGTGGTCTGGAGGCGCCGGACGGTCGACTCTGCGGTTGTGATGACCGACGACGGGCTTCATGGCTCGTAATCGCTTCATGTGGTAACCGGAGGCGGAATATGATGAACCCCCGGAATGAAGAATGGCTTCATTCCGGGGGTTCATCATATGCGATGGTGGCTGGCACCGGCAGCGGTTGCCAAATGAACCGAACAGGAACCAAATGGAGGCGAAAGCCCCGCCGGCGCCGGCGGGGCGGTGGTTTTCCTCAGCCGCGGGCCTTCGCGTAGGCCTCGTACACGGCCTCGGTGGGCTCGCCGGTCTCCACGCCGTCGATGGTGAGCTTCCACTCCGGCGGCTCGGCCTCGCCGGACAGCACCCACGCGGCCTGACGGGCCGCGCCGATCGCCACGTACTCGTCGGTGGCCGGGCGGGTCACATCCATGCCGAGGATCGACGGGGCCAGCGTGCGGATCGCCACCGACTTCGCGCCGCCGCCGATCAGCAGAATGCGCTCGATCCGCGCGCCCAGCGAACGGATCAGCTCCAGGCAGTCGCGCTGCGAGCACAGCAGGCCCTCGACGAACGCGCGCGCCAGATTCTCCTTCGTGGTGTTGTGCAGGGTCAGGCCGGTGAGCGAGGCGGTCGCGTCAGGGCGGTTCGGCGTGCGCTCGCCGTCGAAGTACGGCACGAGCGTGATGCCGCCGGCGCCCGGCTCGGACCGGAACGCCAGTTCGGCCAGCTCGTCGTAGTCCACGCCGAGGGCGGCGCGGCCGGCGTCGATGATGCGCGAGCCGTTGATCGTGCAGGCGAGCGGCAGGTAGTGGCCGGTGCAGTCGGCGAAGCCGGAGACCGCGCCGGTCAGGTCGTACACCGGGTTCTCGGCGATGGCCGCGGCCACGCCGGACGTGCCGAGCGAGATCGACACGTCGCCGACGCCCATGCCGAGGCCGAGCGCGGCCATTGCGTTGTCGCCGCCGCCGGGGCCGAGGATGCAGCCGCCCTCGACGCTCTTGCCGGCGATGGCGGGGGAGGCCTTCACCGCGGCCGTCTTACGCGGGCCGAGCACGGTGGGCAGCACGATCGCATCGGCGTGGGCCTTGGCGGCCTCCTCGCCTTCGGCGGCGGCCAGCACCATCGCGATGAGGTCGCGGCGGTACTCGTTGTGCGCGGCATCGTAGTAGATGGTGCCGGACGCGTCGGAGCGGTCGGTGAACAGCTTGTCGAGGTGCGCGTCCTCGCCTTCCGCGACCGGGCCGTATCCGGCGATGCGCCAGCTCAGCCAGTCGTGCGGCAGGCAGATCGCGGCGATGCGCTTCGCGTTCTCCGGTTCGTTCTCGGCGACCCACGCGACCTTGGTGAGCGTGTAGGAGGCGACCGGCGAGGAACCGACGGCCTTGACCCAGCGCTGCTTGCCGCGTGCGACGACATCCTCCGGCTCGCCTTCGGTGGCGCCGTCGTCGACCGCGTCCGCCGAGCCGAGCTTCTCGATGAGCGCGGCGGCCTGCGGGGCCGAGCTGGTGTCGTTCCACAGCATCGCGTCGCGGATCACGTTGCCCTGCTTGTCCAGGATCACCATGCCGTGCTGCTGCCCGCCGACCGCCAGCGCGGCCACGTCGTCGAGGCCGCCGGCCTGCGCTGCGGCGGCCTGGAACGCCTCCCACCAGTATTCGGGGTTGACGGACGTGCCGTCCGGGTGCTTGGCCTGTCCGAAACGCACCTGTTCGCCCGTGGCGGCGTCCGTGATGCGGACTTTAGTTGATTGGGTTGATGTATCGACTCCTGCGACCAATGTGCGAGTCATGTTTCCTCCTCGATGAGGGCCGCGCGCAAGGGTTCGACGCGCCGCACCTAATAAGTTAGACGATTAAACTATACTGTATTCCGGCATGAAGATGCAAGTGAGGTCGCGTCGCACGCCATGCGACATGCGACGGCCGGTCGGAACGCATCGTGCGGCGTCTACTATGAAAGTCTACGTCGCCACACGGCCCGAAGCCCGGCGCCTCGGATTCCTCCGGGCGCGCGACCCGCTCATCGGATGGCGAATATGGGAGAAGCGAGAACGAAGCAAGCCGCGAGGCCGCGACGACAGTACGAAAGGACAGGCACCATGGCCGGTTTGAGGAAGATCAACCAGGACGACCTGCGCAACCACAATCTCTCCGTGACCATCGACGCCCTGCTGAGCGCGAAGACCCCGATGAGCCGCGCCGACCTCGCCAAAGAGACCGGACTCACCAAGGCGACCATGTCGCTGCTCGTCTCGATGCTGCTCGAATCCGGCGTGGCCGAAGAAGGAGAGCCCATCGCCGCCGCATCCTACGGCCGGCCCAGCACGCCGCTGCGCATCCACGGCGGCCGCATCGCCGGCATCGGCCTGCAGGTCAACACCGACGGCTACGGCTGCCTCGCCCTCGACATCAACGGCGACACGCTCGGCCGCGAATGGGTGAACGACGACATGACCGACTCCGATCCGCAACACGTGTTCGCGCGGCTCGACGCCATGACGGCGACGCTGGAACAGCAGCTCGCCCGCCGCAAATGCACGGTGGCCGGCACCGGCCTCGCCCTGCCCGGCGTCATCACCGGCAACCGGCTGGCGGTCGCCCGCAACCTCGGTTGGACCGACCTCGACCTCACGCGCTTCGACGTGGTGCGACGCCTCGACGCCATCCCCGGCAACGAGGCGAAAATGGCCGCCATCGCGCAGATCCCCGGCTACGCCACCGAACGCGCCGACTTCCTCGACGTCGTCGACCGACGCGACTCCTTCATCTACGTCTCCACCGACGTCGGCATCGGCGGCGCCATCGTGCGCGACGGCGAAGTGGTCCGCGGATCGCACGGATTCTCCGGCGAGATCGGCCACCTGTCCGTCGCGATGGACGGGCCGCGCTGCACGTGCGGCCGCCGCGGATGCCTCGAAATGTACGCGGGTCGCCGCGCCATGGTCGAGGCCGCCGGCCTCGCCGACGGCGGCCTCGCCACCAAATCGGACGCCGTCAGGCGGCTCCTCGACGGCTGGCGCGCCGGCGACCCGCAGATCACCGCGGTGATCGACCGGGCCATCGACGCGCTCGTCTCCGCCATCGCCTCCGCCGTCAACCTCATCGACGTGGACACAGTGCTGCTCGGTGGCCTGTGGACGCACTTTGGCGACGAACTCACCATCGTGCTCGAAAACCGCTTGCGCGAGGAGATCGTCGGACCGGCCGACATGACGGTGCGCGTCGCCACGCCGCCCGTCGCGGAACACCCCTCGCTGTACGGCGCGGCCGAACGCGGCCTGCGCCGGTTCATCGACGATCCGCTGCGGTTCATCGGCGCGTGAACGGCCGGCGGCGACGGCCGCGCCGCCGCCCCGCATCCTCCGGCAGTCCGGTAGAATCGCCGGCATGGACGATATGCCGATGAATGCGAAGAAGGATGCGTCGGACAAGCGGCCTGCGCAGGCCGCCGCACCCGTATTGGAGATCGCGGTGCAGGACGCGTGCGGCGCCGCCGTCGCCGCGGCCGCCGGCGCGGACCGCATCGAACTGTGCGCCGCGCTCGGCGCGACCGGAGGGCTCACGCCCAGCTACGGCGCGATACGGCTGTGCGCCGCCGTCGCTGCCGGCGCTGGTGCTGCCGGTGCTGCCGGTGCCGCTGGTGCCGCTGGTGCTGCCGGTGCGGATGCCGTTCCGCCGCGCATCCCGCTCGGCGTGCAGGCGCTCATCCGCAACCGCGGCGGCGATTTCGTGTACGACGCCGACGACCGGACCATGCAGCTCGCCGACATCGGCCCCGCGCTGGAGGCCGGTGCGGCCGGAGTCGTCGTCGGCGGACTGCGCGCGGACGGCACGATCGACGAGGACTTCGCGCGACGGCTCATCGACCGCGCGCACGAGGAGGCGGCGCGGCTGGAACGCGCGCACGTCGACATGACGTTCCACCGCGCGTTCGACATGGTGCCGGCGGCAGGACGACGCGAGGCGCTGGAGACGCTGATCGCGCTCGGATACACGCGCGTGCTCACCTCCGGCGGCGCGGCCAGCGTGCCGGAAGGCGTCGACGCGCTCGCCGAACTCGCCGACTGGGCCGGCGGACGCATCCAGATCATGGCCGGCGGCGGACTGCGCCCGGCCGATTTCGCGCGTGTGGCCGCGACGGGCGTCGACGCGCTGCACCTGTCCGCCAAAACCGTGGTGCGGTCCGCCGGAGGGCCGGGAGGCGGCGGCGACAGCGCCTACGAGCGCACCGATCCGCAGCAGGTGGCCGCGGCCGTGCGGGAGGTTCGGGAGATTCGGGAGGCGCGGAAGGTTCGGGAGGCGCGGGCTTTCGAGTCGTGAGGAGTAGTGCTGTCGGGGTTGCCCGTGAGGTTTCCGGGGGCTTGGATGGTTCGGCGACGTGGGTGTCCGGAGTGCGGGCGATGTGGGCGTGGGGTTGCGCGGTGCGTGCCCGCGTAGTGAGACGATGGGGCGTCACGTCCCGGACCGTGTTTAGACTGGGGGCTCGCGTCCAAAAGACGCACCCTTGCGGATGTAGTTCATCGGTAGAACGAAAGCTTCCCAAGCTTTAAAGGCGGGTTCGACTCCCGTCATCCGCTCCAGTGAGAACCGTTGGAATGCCAACGGTTCTTTTGTTTTTCAGGGGGTTGTTCCGGTTCCCGTGAGCGCACGGTGAGAACAATTTATTGTGAGCCCGCGCATATGTCACGTGGATGTCACGACCGTATCGCGGCCGCCTCTGCTGTTGTAGGGGAATGGGTGCCGGCTTCCGCTGGGTTCCGCTGGGTTCCGCTGGTTTCCGCTGGCTTCCACCGGCTCCCGCTGGGTCCCGCTGGCTCCCGCTGGTGGGAGCTGTCATGCGGAGCATGACTGAGGGTGGTCGACGGGTTGCGCCGTCGTAGGGCGCGTGGTCTGCCGTGCGGACCACCCCCACCCGGCTTCGCCGGGAGCCCCCGCCAGCGGGGGCGGAATCTCGTCGAACGTGTTCCGATATTCGGTTTCGCCGGGAGTCTCTGCCGGCGGGGGCGGGATTTGACCCCCACCCGTCTCCATAGTCGTCGGAACGCGGGAGCCTCTGCCGGCGGGGCGGAGATATGAGGGTGGGGGTTATGCGCAGCGGGTGGCGCGGGAGATTGGTTCCCAGGGCTGCACGGGGACCGGCTCGGTCGTGAAGATCCGGCGCGTGGACTCGTCGAGCACGCTCGTGTGGATCGTGGCCTCGTTCACGTACTCGTCGAACCAGGCGTCGGAGGCGACGAAGTAGCCGTCGCGGCCCGCGTCCTTGCCCCAGCTGTTCTCGATCTTCCACCGGTCCGGGTTGCCGTCCGCGTCGAGGTTCACGCCGAGCAGCGTCATCGCGTGGTTCGACGGGCTCACGCCGTATTCGAGCCGATCGCCCTTGCCCATCGTGTACTCGATGCCGAACAGGTCCTCCACGCGCACCACGTCACGGCTGAACACGCCCTCGCCGCGCAGCGAGAACTGGTCGCAGTCGCACGCGAACCACACCGGACGGCCGCTCTTCAACTGGTCGATCACCGCCTTCTTGAACACGCTCATCTCCACGTTCGCGAACTCGATCGGATGCCCGCCGACCACGTTGCCCGTGTGCGCGAGACGGTACAGGTGGCCGAACGGCGTGCGCGCCATCGGCGCGTTCACCACACCCACGTAGTCGTCGAGATCCTGCTTGACGTACTTCGCGTAGAAGTCGAGCGGCGTGATGCCGTGCTCGCTGATCAGTCTGCCCTTCACGAACCCGTCATCGGCCTTCTTGGCATCGGTCTTCTTCGCGGCGTCGCCGGAATCCTTCTTCGCGCCGTCCGCATCATCGTCGTCATCCTTCTGACGCGCCGTCCAATCGAACGTCCTCGGCGGCTCGCCGAGCGCGACCGCGACGATGCGGTACACGTCGTCCATCTGCTCGCGCACGCGCGCACGCAACGCGGCGGCGTTCGCGCCCGCCGCGTGCCGCGCGCGCAGCTCGAGCGCGAACTCACGCAACTTCGCGTTGAGATATTGCGTGAACGCGTCCGAATCGCGGGAATTCGCGGTCTCCGGATACGCGGACTTCGGCACCAGACCGTACTTCGCGGCGAGCGAGGCGAACATCTGCCACCAGCCGCCGTCGTCCGCCGGATAGTCGTTGATCGCCTGGAACAGGCGCGAATCGGTCGGCTCGTCGAGCGTTTGCAGCACCTGATCGAGGTAGAAGTTCGACTTCTCGATCTTGTCGTAGAAGAACAGGTAGGTCTCCGAGAACTCGAAATCGTCGAGGTTCCAGCGGCGGATCACGTCATGGCGGAGCGTGTTGAGGCTCGCGAACATCCAGCAGCGGCCGGACCGCTCCTGCGCGGTGATCGAACCCTGCTTGAGTTCGATCGAGAAGTCGTCGCGGGGCAGCGCGCGCAGGCCGCGGTAGTCGGTCGCGGCCTTGAGCACGCCGGTGCTGGTCGCGGCGGTCGCGGCCACGCGGTTCGCGCGGGAGGCGTTGAAGTCGGCGGAATAGGCGTCGAGCGCGGCGGGGGTGAGGGCGGCGGTTGCGGCGTTGGGTGTGGTTTCGGCCGCGGGGGTTGTGGCCGCGGGGGGTGTGGTGGTTTCGGATGTGGGCTGTGCGTTGGTATCGGTCATGGTTCCCTATTATCGCGCGATGACGGCGGAGGGAGTGGAGACGTGCGGGGATGTGGGAGGGGTGCTTGGGGTGAGCGGGGTATGGGCGTACGTTCGCAGCGGTGTTTTCGGCCGCCACCGTGGAAAACGTACGTTGAGAAATCGTCAGCGTACGTTTTCCACGATGAGGAGGGATAATCCCGTCGCGAACGTACGCTTGGCGGGACGGGAACCGTGGAACAGGCGTGGGGTGGCACGCGGCACATGGCCGCGAGGCGACGGGCGTGTGACTTGTGCGGGAATTCACAGCGGGGAATGATCACCCGGCGTGCGTGTTCCGGGCGGGGGCGCGATAATGGCCGTATGACTATCGCAACTCCCGAACGTTATGCTGAAATGCTCGACGCCGCACGTCGCGGCGGCTACGCGTACCCCGCCATCAACGTGACGAGCACGCAGACCCTGAACGCCGCGCTGCAGGGCTTCGCCGAAGCCGAATCCGACGGCATCATCCAGGTGTCCGTCGGCGGCTCCGCCTACTTCTCCGGCCAGAGCGTGAACGACCGCGTCACCGGTTCGCTGGCGTTCGCCGCGTTCGCGCACGAGGTCGCGAAGAAGTACCCGAACATCACCGTCGCGCTCCACACCGACCACTGCGCCAAGCAGTACCTCGACGAATGGGTGCGCCCGCTGCTCGCGCACGAGGCCGACGAGGTCGCGCACGGCAAGGAGCCGACCTTCCAGTCGCACATGTGGGACGGCTCCACCGTGCCGCTCGACGAGAACCTCGACATCGCCGAGGAACTGCTCGACAAGTCCGTCAAGGCGCACACCGTGCTCGAGATCGAGATCGGCGCGGTCGGCGGCGAGGAGGACGGCCACAGCCATGAGATCAACGACAAGCTGTACTCGACGCCGGCCGACGGCGTGAAGGTCGCGCAGCGACTGGGCCTCGGCGAGCGCGGCCGCTACATGGCCGCGTTCACGTTCGGCAACGTGCACGGCGCGTACAAGCCGGGATTCGTGAAGCTGCGCCCGGACCTGCTCGGCGACATCCAGCGTGAGGTCGCCACCGCCGTGGTCGACGGCCGCATCGCCTCCGCCGCCGGCGCGGTCGACTTCCCGGCCGGCAAGCCGTTCGCGCTCGTGTTCCACGGCGGCTCCGGCTCCCGTCCGGAGGAGATCGCCGAGGCCGTCAGCCACGGCGTCGTCAAGATGAACGTCGACACCGACACCCAGTACGCGTTCACGCGCGCGGTGGCCGGCCACATGTTCTCGCATTATGATGCGGTCCTCAAGATCGACGGCGAGGTCGGCAACAAGAAGTTCTACGACCCGCGTTCGTGGGGCCGCGAGGCGGAGACCTCGATGGCCGCTCGCGTGGTCGAGGCCTGCCAGGAGCTCGGCTCCGCCGGCAAGGCGCTCAAGTAGCGGCCGACTGCGGGATTGCGGTCCGCGGTCCGTGGGTGTTTTGGGCTGGTGGTTGTCGTGGCTATCGTGCCCATACGCCCATTGAGGTTATTGCGGTTATTGCAGCCATTGAGGCCATTGGAGGAGGCCGGCATCATCACGATGCCGGCCTCCTGCCGTAAGAGGATGCTCCGTTTCGCTGGTGTTCGCTGGTATTGCGTGGCTTCGCAGGATTCTCGCATGCGTTGGCGTGAGCCCTGCCCGTCTCGCGGCTCGTACGCTACCGCTTGCGTTTCCTGGCTCCGTGCCTTTCGATTCGGATTTTCATCGTTGAGGAATTCGGATTTTGGTAGTTGAGATATTCGGATTATTGTAGTTGAAGGATTCGGATTTTCGTCGTTGGAAAGTTCGGATTCTGGTAGTCAGCATCGTGAGGCATGGAAGGCGACGGAAAGCATGAACGACGGCGATGCAATCAGGCCCTCCGGTTATCGTCCCCGAATCGTGGACGCCCAGATCGAGCGGTACCAGCGCATTTTCGGCGCCGTCGAGGTCACGGGCACGAAATGGTGTGGTAAGACGTGGTCGGCGCGGGCCCATGCGTCGAGCATCACCTATGTGGATCGCGGCAACAATCTGGCTGTGGCACGCGCCGATCCATCCCTGATGCTGTTGGGCGATCGTCCGCATGTCATCGACGAATGGCAATTGGTCCCCGCGATTTGGGATGAGGTCCGGCATCACGTGGACGACGATTCGGGGAAGGAGGGCCAGTGGCTGTTGACGGGGTCGTCGACGCCGCGGCAACGAAGCCTGCCGCAGCATAGCGGAGCGGGGCGCATCGGTCGCATTCGGATGAATCCGATGAGTCTGATGGAATCCGGACTCTCCACAGGCGCCGTCAGTTTGCAGGCGCTGTTCGACCATGAGTTCGAGGCGGCGAACACCGCAATGGATACGGAGGCGCTGCTGGACGCCGTATGCCGGGGCGGATGGCCCGAGGCGATCGATATGCCGGTGGCCGATGCGCAGACGCTGATTCGTGAGTACGTTCGGTTGACGTTGTCCGAAGGCGTCAGCCGGTTGGGCAAGAATCCGGACGTCGCCAGACGGCTGATGAACTCCCTGTCGCGCAATGTCGGCCAAGCGGTTACGTTCAAGACCCTGCGCAAGGACATGTACGGTTCCGAGGAGAATCTGGACGATTTCGTGTCTGATCGCACGGTCTCCGAATACGTGAGCATGTTCGAGAGCATGTTCGTCATCGATCCGGTACCGGGGTGGGTGCCGCCTGCGCGCTCGCCGAAGCGCTTGCAGACCAAGCCGCGTCGATACTTCGCCGATCCGTCCATTGCCGCCGCGGTGTTGGGCATGAATCCGAAAGCGCTGATCGCGGATTGGCAGACCTTCGGGTTCCTGTTCGAAAACCTGTGCGTGCGCGACCTGCTGGTATACGCTCGCGCATTGCCGGACATCGGGATGGAGCCGGTGCGGTACTACCATGACGACTCAGGGCTGGAATGCGATGCCATCATCGAACTGGCGGACGGGCGATGGGGCGGTCTCGAAATCAAGTCAAGCGAGGACAAGGTTCCCGAAGCGGCGGCGAACCTGAATCGTCTCAAGGCCAAATTGCTGAGAAACCCGGACGCCCGGACCCGCGCCCCTGAGTTCCTGGCCGTATTGATTGGCATCGGCCAATACGCCTACCGCCGCGAAGACGGCATCTACGTCATCCCCATCGGCGCATTGGGCGTGTGAGCTTGTCGCTGTCCGGCCAGTCCTATGTCCGGAATCGTTCGGTCATTCTTGGTGGATGGTCATCTGGCCCGCAGGTCCGGCCATTGCGCGGGGAGGAGCTGGTCGACGTGGACTCCCAGTACTTGTGCAATCGCCATGATGTTCATCAAGCTTGGGTTGGCTGGCGTTCCCGGGCGTGACTCCCCTTTTTCAAGCTGTTGATAGGCGAATCGTGATAAGTCAGGACTTGCGAGGGCAGGTATCGTTGGTGCTGTTGCCGCGGCAACGTTGCTGTCTCCCCAGGTGGCGATGGCCGATGAGACGGTCGTCACCCCGTCCGATCAGATCGGGCAGGCGCAGCAGCAGGTCGCGGACGCGCAGCAGGCGGTGAGCGCCGCCCAGCAGGCCGTGAAGGACGCCGCCGCCAAGGCGGAGCAGTCGCAGAAGGAGGAGCAGTCGAAGTCGGACACGGCGAAGCTCAACGAGCAGATCGCCGTGCAGACGCGCGACGAGATCGCCGCGAAGAACGGCGTCGGCGTGAAGGCCGGCGTGGCGAAGACGCCGCTCGCCGCGTCCGCGGACGGCGGCGTGCTGTCGTCCACCGGCGTGGACGCGATGCTGCCGGCGTCGTTGATGGCCGTCATGGCGGAAGGCCGCGGATACCAACCATGATGATGACTTATGTGTATGGTTCGGGGGCGAACCTGCATGGTTTGGGGTGGGATGTGTAGTCTCCGTGGGCGAACGTGTGGGGTGGGGGTCTGAAGAGCCGGTCGTTCGCGCGGGATGATGGAATGTGGGATGGTGGGATTCCGGGCTTTTTGCGGGGGCTGATGTGCGGCTGGAGGGCAGTCTTCGGCACCACACCGTGCAGGTTCGCGGGTTTCTTATGCAGGTTGGCGCCTTGGGTATGCAGGTTGCCATGCGAACCGTGCAGGTTGCCTTGCGAATCATGCACGTTGGGTGTGGAATCATGCACGTTCGTCGTGAGCGAGGGAGGACCACCCCCAGTCGGCTTCGCCGACAGCCCCCGCCAGCGGGGGCAGGGGATGGCGACGGCTGCGGGGCGGGGGATGGCGACGGCTGGTGGAGTGGACCACCCCCAGTCGGCTTCGCCGACAGCCCCCGCCGGCGGGGGCGGGGATAGCGGCGGCCTTGGGACGGGAACAGCGACGGCTGGTGGAGCGGGCCACCTCCAGTCGGCTTTGCCGACAGCCCCCGCCAGCGGGGGCAGGGAATAGCAGCGGGCCGCGGGGCGGGGAGGCAGGCCGGTCTGTTACATCACCTTGGTGCTTTCGAGGTTGCGGATGATCCAGTCGTTGAGGCGGATCACGGGCTTGCGCAGCACGAGGCCGAGCACGAGCGAGGGGACGAGGAACAGGGCGAGCTTGCCCATCGCCACCCAGTACTCCATGCCGTAGGCGCCGGCCATGGCCGAATGCATCGCGTCCACCGCGTACGGGAACAGCAGCCACCGCGACACCACTTGGAAGAACGGGGGCAGCGTCTCCACCGGGAACGTGCCGCCCGAGCCGGCCACCTGCATGACGAGCAGTACCACGGCGATCGCCTTGCCGATGTCGCCGAACGAGACGGTGAGCGTGTACACGATGTTCGAGAACACGAGCGCCGCCAGCCATCCGACCATCATGAACTGGATCGGATGCTCGCATTGCACGCCCAGATACAGCAGGTCGCCGAGACAGACGAGCGTGCCCTGCATGAGCGCGAGCACGCCGAACAGCATGTACCGTCCGAAATACTCCTGATGCAGGCGCAGACCGAATCGTCTCGCGTTGCCCGGCGATTCGGAGCGCGGCTTGCGCAGCACGTCGAGCATCGCGCCCGGCCCGGCGGCCCGTCCGATGATGACCGCGTCGCGCAGGCCCACGTCCTCGCCGAGCGGCAACACGTTGCCGAGTCCGAGGATCTTCGCCTTCTCATGGTCGGAGATCGCGACCTTGAGCATCGCGACGAGGATGATCGCGCCCACCCAGATCGCGAGGATCGTGTAGAACGGCGCCATCGCGGAACCGTAGTTCGCGATCGGGTAGATCGCCTCCCGGTCGACCGCGACGGGTGCGGAAAGCATCGTGGCGATCGCGTCCGGATCGGTGGACGTGATCGCGGACAGGTCCGTCCCGGAGCCGCCCGCAGAGCCGCCGCCCGCCACGCCCGCGAATTTCGCGTTCAGGTCGTCGAGTTTCGCCGCGGACTTGTCGAGCGTCGAAGCCGCGTCGCCCAATGCGGTGCGCACGTTCGTCAGCCCGTCCGAGATGCCGCCGGACAGGCCGCGCACGCTCGCCGTGGTCGCGGTGAGCCCGTCGACCACGCCGCCGGCCTGGTCGACCATCGTGCTCATCGACGCGGTGAGTGCGTCGATCTGCGGCTTCAATGTCGACCGGTATGTGGAGGCCGCGTCGGTGACGGCCTTGCGCGCGGCCGCGACCTGCGCCTTCAGATCGCGTCGCGTCGCGGCCATGTCGGCCGTGCCGTCGGTCACCTGTTTCGCCGCGTCGCCGAGCGAGGCGGCGGCCGCGGCGAGCTTGGTCTGCGTGTCCTGCGCCTGATCGGCGGCCGCGTTCAGCGCGTCCTGCACCGCGGGGACGGTGGCCGATCCGGCGAGCGCGCGCAGCGCCGCCGCATAGTCGCCGTATGCGGCGGCCTGGTCGTTCACTTTCGATTGGAGCGTGGTGAGCGCGTCCGCGACCTGCCCGGTCTGCGTGTTCACGTCGCCGAACGCCTGGTCGATCTGCTTGTCGACGCCGTCGTAGGCGGCGCCCGCCTGCGCGAGCGCGTCGCCGACGTCGCCGGTCGCGCCGGACAATGCCGCGTTCAGGTCCTTCGCGCCTTTCGTACCTTGTGCGAGCGCCTTCTTCGCGTCGGCCGCGCCGGTGCCGGCGGAGCCGAGCAGCCGGTCGGTGGATGCGATGATCCCGTCGGCCGCGCCGAGCAGGTTCGCGTAGGAGTCGGCCTGCGTGGCCGCGCCTTTCAGCCGTGTCGCCATGGTCGTGATGTGCTGGGTGGCGTTCGTCACGTACTGCTGCATCTGCGGGCTGTCGGCGTATTGCGCGACGTTCGAGGCGAGTCCCAACGCCACCTGTCCAAGTGTTTTGACGAACGTCCGGTCGATGGTCGTGGCGACCGTGCTCGCGCCCTGGTCGGTGATGTGCGGCGCGATCGGGTTGATTTTCTCGTTGAGGTAGTAGTCGAGTTTCGCGTGGCGGATCTTCGGCGAGAAGAGGGTCATCATGTCGGCACTGAACGATTGCGGGATGACGAGCGCCGCATAGTATTCGCCGGAATACACGCCGTCGACGGCCTTCGCCTTGTCGACGAACTGCCAGTCGAGCTGGTGGTTGGCGCGCAATGCGCTCGTCACCGTCTCGCCGACGTTGATGCGCACCGGCATCAGGTCGGATTTGTAGCCTTTGTCGGTGTTCGCGACGGCGACCTTGAGCGCCTTCGTGTTGCCGTACGGGTTCCAGCTCGCGGCGATGTTGTACCACGCGTACAGCGCGGGCACGATGACGAGGCCCATCGCCACGATGATCGCGATCACGTTGCGCGTGGCCTGCTGCACGTCGCGGGCGAAGATGCGCCAGATGTTCCTCATCGCGCGCCTCCCTTCGTGTCGTCGGATCGTGGTGCGGGCTGTGCCGTGTCGGAGACGCCGCGCAGCCGTTCGGTCAGGTCTTCGGTGTCTTCGGTGTCGTCGTCCGGTTCCGGCGCCGCCGCGCGCCGGCGCCGCCAGATGTAGCCGTTGAGCATCACGTCGCGGAACTGTTCGGCGCTCAGCGCGCTCACGCCCAGTTCGCGCGCATAGTTCTCGCGCGTGTATTCGACGATGATGAGGAACGCGTCGATGATGATGATCGACGCGATCCACGCGGACAGCATCGCGATCTTCGCCTGCGTGAGGAACAGGAGGATGAGGAAGACGAACGGCAGCACGGTGAGCAGCACGAGGCCGGCGACGATCATCTTCGGATAGCGGTCGAAGAACCGGCGGGCGCGGCGTGTGACGAACTCGCGCAGTTCGGCGGAGTCCGCGGCGACGCGGAACGTGGAGGTGAGCCGCACACGCTCGTTGACCATCGTGTCGTGTTCGGTGATCATCAGGTCGGTGTCGCCGAGGCGGCGGTCGAACAGCGCGTTGAGGTTCATCGCGTAGCGGCGTACCACGAGTCCGACGAACAGGGCGACCGGCAGGTAGCAGAGCAGATGGCCCAGATCCAGCCAGTAGTGGTTCGCGTACGTGCCGGCGATCGGCCCGCGCATCGCGTTGATGCCGTAGGTGAACGGCAGCCACGGGTGCAGTTCGCGGAAGAAGTTCGGCATCAGTTCGATCGGGTACAGGCCGGACGCGCCCGGGATCTGCACGATGACGAGGATCACGGCCACCGCCTTGCCGATGTGGCGGAACGCGACCGCCAGCGCGTAGATGATGTTCACGTAGACGAACGAGCAGACGAGGCCGGCGAGCAGGAACAGCAGCGGATGCTCGCATTGGATGCCGAGCACGAGATCGCCCGCGCAGGCGATGACCGCCTGCAGCAGGCCGATCGTGACGAGCAGCAGCCAGCGTCCCAGATACGCCTGCGTGGCGGTCAGGTGACGCAGTTCGCCGCGCTGCTCGCGGTCCACTTCGAGCTTGTAGATGGCGATGAGCACGAACCCGCCCACCCACAGCGCGAGGTTCGTGTAGAACGGCGTGACCGACGAACCGTAGTTGTCGGTCGGATACACGGTGCGCGTGGTGAGCGCGACCGGCGAACCCATGAACCTGCCGAACTCCTTGTCGTCGAGATGCAGCCGGTCCTTGATGGCCGTGTAGGCGGCGGAGCTGTCGAGCGCGGCCACGTCGGTGCGCACGCCGGTCACGTCGCCGATGAGCTGGTCGAGCTGGTCACGCGTGTCCTTCACCGTCGTCTTGGTCTGTCCGATCGTGTCGGCGAGCTGGCCGAGCAGCCCGTCGGTCTGGTCGGCGGTGTCGGCGAGCGTGACGAGCGTGCCCGCCATCGTGCCGTTCAACGCGGCGAACGAGCCCAGCGACGCGTTGAGGTTCGGCATGACCGTGCCGGTGAGCGTGCCGCGCGCCGTGTTCAGTCCGGTGATGCCGCCGGAGACGGCCGTGCCGGTCGCGCCGGACAGGCTCGTGGCCGCGTCCTTGCCGGCGCCGATGAACGCGGTCGTGTGCTTGTGGAAGTCGTCGACCTGCTGCTGTTGCTTCGCGACCGCGTCGGACAGCGCGTCCACCTGCTTCCAGATGCGTTGGCCGACCGGGTCGGACGTGTGCTCGTCGATGCCCGCACGCCGCAGCGCGGCCTTGAGATCGTCGGCCGCGCCGGCGGTCTGGCCGAGCGGCGTCGAGATCGCGTTGTGGATCCGGTCGACGGACTCCTGCGCGCCGTTGAGCGTGCCGGTCACGTCGCCCGCGGCCGTGTTCACCTTCACGCCGATGCCGCTCAACCCGGCCGAACCCTGGTCGAGCGCGCCGACCATCGTCGTGGACAGCTGCTGCGACGAGGTCTGCGCCTGCGCGAGCAGCGTGCCCGACTGCGAGGACGTGCGCTGCGCGGCGGCGATGGCCCGCCGGAGTTTCGCGATCGTGTCGCGCGCGCTCGCGATCGTGCCGTCGGACTGGTCGAGCGTGGTCTCGATGTCGCCGAGCGCCGCGTCCACGTCGCGGATGTCGTCGACGACGGTGTCGAGATCGCCGATCACGTCGCTCTGCGTCGATGCGGCCGCGCCGGTCAGGTCGCGGCCGGCGCGCGACACGGCCTTCGCGACCGTGTCGCCGACGGTCGCGACGAACGTCTGGTTGATCTGCTCGTCGATGGTGGTGGCGCCCGTGTCGGTAATCTTCGGCGCGATCGCGTTCTTCTTCTCGTTCACGTAGTACGTGATCTTCGGGCGTCGCTTCGGACTGGTGAGCGCGTCGGCGAGACTCGAACTGAAGTCCTTCGGCAGGACGATGGCCGCGTAGTAGTCGCCCGTCTGCATGCCGTTGAGCGCGGTCGTCTCGTCGACGAACCGCCAGCCGAGCTGATGGTTGCGCTTGAGCTGCGCGACGACCTGCCCGCCCGCGTCCAGCTTGCCGACGAGCGGCGAGCTGGTGCCCTTGTCGTTGTTCACGACCGCCACCTGGATGTTGCCGGTGGCGGAGTACGGGTCCCAGTTCGCGAGGATGTTGAACCATGCGTACAGCGACGGGATGATCGCCACGCCCAACGTGACCACGACGGCGACCGGATTGCGCAGGATGCGCGTCAGATCGCGGGTGAACACACGCCATATCGTTCGCACTTCGGCAGCCTTCTTTCCGTTTTCCGACCGCGCGTGTTTTCGGTTCCGTGGAGCACATTACTCGGCATCGCGGCGTTGTCGACCCGTGCGTCCGAGGGGGTGGGGGATACTGGAGGCATGACCAATGCAGCGGATGTGAACGTGAACGACGTGAATGGGCCGATTGGGGCGGACGCGGGCGCCGGCGTGGCGGAAGCGGGCGCGGCGGCGACCGTGGCCGTCGCCATCCCGGCGGGCACCGTGGTGCTCGCCGCCACCCCGATCGGCAACGTGGGCGACGCGTCCGCACGCCTGCGCGCGCTGCTCGAGCACGCCGACATCGTCGCCGCCGAGGACACGCGCCGCCTCTACGACCTCGCGAACCGTCTCGGCGTACACGTGAACGGCCGCGTCGTCGCCTACCACGACCACAACGAGCGCGACAAGGCCGACGGCCTGCTCGACAACGTGGAGACCGGCGCGACCGTGCTCGTCGTCTCCGACGCGGGCATGCCCACGATCAACGATCCGGGACTGGCGATCGTGCGCCGGGCCATCGAACGCGATCTGCCCGTCACCTGCGCGCCCGGCCCGTCCGCCGTGCTCGACGCGCTCGCCCTGTCCGGCCTGCCGACCGACCGCTTCTGCTACGAGGGCTTCCTGCCGCGTAAGCATTCCGAACGCGTGCAGCATCTGCGCATGCTGCAGGGCGAACGCCGCACGATCGTGTTCTACGAGACGCTGCACCGCATCGACGATTCGATGGACGATCTGCTCGACGCGTTCGGCCCGAACCGCCGCATGGCCCTGTGCCGCGAACTCACCAAGGACTACGAGCAGATCCGCCGTGGCACGATCGCCGAGATCCGCGACAGTGTGCACAACGATCCGCCGCGCGGCGAGATGGTGCTCGTCGTCGCCGGCGCCTCCGACGAGGAGGCGGCCGCCGTGGCGCCGAGTACGCTGTCCGTCGAGGATCTGGCTGTGCTCGCCATCGACCGCGCGCTCGAGGACGGCCTGCGCATCAAGGAGGCGATCACGCAGGTCGTCGGCGAACACCCGCTGCCCGACGGCACGCTCGCCAACCGCAAGCAGGTCTATCAGGCCGTCCTCGCCATCAAGCAGTAGCGTTCCGCTCTCGGGCTTTGCTCTTCTGAGCCGGGCCTCCGCCCGGCTCATCCCTTTTGTGGTCCGGCCTTGGTGGGCTCCATCCCTTTGCTCCCCCTTGAGGGGGAGCTGTCAGCGAAGCTGACTGAGGGGGTGTCGCGCTGTCGTCTCCCGCTCGTCCAGCGACTCCAACAGCACGGTGAGCGCGCGTTTGACACCCGGCCCGCCCGCCTGCGAGACATATTCGAGCAGCGCCGCGTCCGCCTTCGGATTCGCGAC
>NZ_NMWT01000006.1 GCF_002860365.1 Bifidobacterium parmae | reverse complement strand
GGGGCTTGACTGCGAGACCGACGGGTCGAGCAGGGACGAAAGTCGGAACTAGTGATCCGGTGCCGGTGTACGGACGCGGCATCGCTCAACGGATAAAAGGTACCCCGGGGATAACAGGCTGATCATTCCCAAGAGTCCATATCGACGGGATGGTTTGGCACCTCGATGTCGGCTCGTCGCATCCTGGGGCTGGAGCAGGTCCCAAGGGTTCGGCTGTTCGCCGATCAAAGCGGCACGCGAGCTGGGTTCAGAACGTCGTGAGACAGTTTGGTCTCTATCCTCTGCGCTCGTCGGAATACTGAGGAGACCTGCCCATAGTACGAGAGGACCTGGGTGGACGAACCTCCGGTACGCCGGTTGTCACGCCAGTGGCACCGCCGGTTGGCTGCGTTCGGAAGGGATAACCGCTGAAAGCATCTAAGCGGGAAGCCCGCTCCAAGATAAGTATTCCCAAGGAGCCTGCGGGTTCCTGAGACCCCCCATGAAGAACACGTGGTCGATAGGCCGGACGTGGAAGCCCCGCAAGGGGTGGAGCCGACCGGTACTAACGGGGAAGCGCGACACACAACCCACACCCCCCAGGGGTGGGGAGAGCATCGGCGAAGACTGCGCGAAAACACGCGACACGGAACAACGGTCCGTGACCACAAAACAAACGACAGGCAAGCGTCCACCATCCGGTCCCCAAACCACCAGCCGGGGAACGACCCCCCCAAGCGGGGCGGGTCCCACAATCGAAGATTTGCGGCGGTCATGGCCCAGGGGAGACGCCCGGACCCATTCCGAACCCGGAAGCTAAGACCTGGCACGGCGATGGTACTGCACCCGACAGGGTGTGGGAGAGTAGCACGCCGCCGCACCACAACGAGAACAGGACCCCGGTCGAGCACACGCTCCCGGGGTCCACCCATACACGGACACCGGACAAGCCACACGGGGAGAACCACACCGGGAACCAGTCCCACGACACCCACAAGCCGTCCGGAGACCACCCCCGCGACCACCCACCGACGCTCACGCGCCACCACCCGCCAACGGGAGGAAAACGAGACACTATCGGACGGGGCGGGCGATGCGGCCCAGGGCGATCGCGGTGGTCAGCACGTAGGCCTCACGGGGATTTGGGGGAAACAGAGAGAGGGGACGCCGTTGTCCGATCCTGTTGGAGCATCTGATTGATCGACATGACCGTTGGGCGATCATGTTCGGCATCGAAGGCGATGCATCCTATCGATGCGCGACGTGCGGCAGGAAGACGGCTCATGCCATCCATGCCGCTGCTGTATCGTTCTTAGGCTGTTGCGGTTCAGCGGTTTTCGATGGCTTCGAATGCCTTGGTGGTGGCCTCGCTGTAGCCGGCTTGGGCGAGGGCGTTCATGCCGCTGGCCTCGAAACCACGCATAACCGCTGCCATGAACTTCTTCTTGCTCATCATGATGATGTCCTTTCGTTGGTGCGCCTGCGGCGCATGTGGGCGGTATCTCCGTCCATCGCCGCCTAGCATAACCCCATGCGCCGACTTTTGTAAAGTCACTTTGTAAAATGCGTGTTTCGTGGTTCTCCGCTCGACGTCCTGTGAGGTGGGGTATCCGCTCAAGGAATTGCTGAGCGTTCATAAGGTATGCAAAAAAGTATCAATTCTTGCCATCTAATGCGAGGAAACACCGGTGTTTCTCACGGGAGAATTGTATTAACGCTTCAACGAGGAGCGATAAAGACAACGAAGTTCAGGTAAGGAGACAACGTGGCTCGGGGATTGATGAGAACACTGCTGCCGGGGTTCCTGGCCATCGCGGTGTTCATGACGGGAGACGGCTTCGAGCTGACGTTCCTGTCGAAGTATGTCGTGGATCAGGGATTCAGCTCGTCGCAGGCATCGATGCTGTTCACCATGTATGGTCTGGTCGCGGCGTTGGCCGGATGGTCGTCCGGAGTGCTTGCGGAGATGTTCGGCGCCAAGCGCATCATGCTGGTCGGCGCGGTCTCGTGGATCGCTCTGCACCTGGTGTTCATCGGTGTGGCGTTGCCGAGCCACATCTATCCGCTGATGCTGGTGTCGTACATGCTGCGCGGCATGGGCTACCCGCTGTTCATCTACAGCTACGTGGTACTGCTCGCACAGACCGTGGACCCGAGCAAACTGGCCTCGGCCATGGGATGGTTCTGGACCTCGTACTCCTTCGGCATCGGCGTGTTCGGTGCTTACCTGCCCGCGTTCATCACGCCGGTGATCGGCGAATACTACTCGCTGTGGGTGTCGCTGCCGTTCTCGATTGCCGGTCTGCTCATTTGCCTGTGGTTCGTGCCGAAGACACGCAATGCCGATCTCGACGCGATGAGCACCGCCGACAAGCTGCGTGAACTCTCCCGCGGCGTCACCATCCTCAAGGAGAACCGCCAGATCGCCTTCGCCGCCGTGCTGCGCGTGATCTGCAACCTCACCCTCTACGGATTCCCGGTCATCATGCCGCTGTACCTCGCCACGCATACCAACGGCGGCGGCGCATGGTTCAAGGTCACCGAATGGTCCACCATCTGGGGGCTGCTCTTCGTCGTCACCGTGTTCGGCAACGTGTTCTGGGGTCGTATGGGCGACCGGTTCGGCTGGATGCGCCAGATGCGTTGGTGGGGATGCTGGCTCTCCGCCCTCGGCACGCTCGCCATGTACTACGTGCCCCAGTTCTTTGGCCGCAACCTGCCGCTCATGTACCTGTGCGCGGTGGTGCTCGGCATGGGCATCTCCGCCTTCGTGCCGATGGGTGCGGTGTTCCCCGCGCTGGAGCCCGAGCACAAGGGGGCCGCGGTCTCCGCGCACAACCTCGCCTCCGGTCTGACGACCTTCTGCGGTCCGTTCATCGCCACCGTGCTGCTGGAGACGGTCGGGTTCGCCGGCGTGTGCTGGGCGTACGCGATCTGCTACATCGGCGGATCGGTCGTCTCCCTGTGGATTCGACCGAAGCAACCCGGTTTCGATGAGAAAGGTCGTCGCATCGATCGGAGCGTGTCCACGGAGACGATGCCGGCGATGGCCTCGCAGTCCTCGGCCGTGGTCTGATCCGTCTTTCCCATCCATATCAACCAACAACCATCAACAACCATCCAATCAAAGGAGCATCATCATGAAGGCAGTCGTTCTCGAGAAGCAGGGCGTCATCAACGTGCGCGAGGTCCCGGACGTCCAGGCGCCCGGTCCCGGCGAACTGCGCATCGCGCCGCATACCGTGGGCGTGTGCGGCTCCGACCTGCACTACTACACGCACGGACGCGTCGGCAAGTACGTCGTCGAACAGCCGATGATTCTCGGTCATGAGGCCGCGGGCACCGTGCTCGAAGTCGGCCCCGGCGTCACCGATTTCAAGCCCGGCGACCGCGTCGCCCTCGAACCCGGCATCCCCGACATGACTTCGCGCGCCAGCCGACTGGGCATGTACAACGTCGACCCGGCCGTGCGCTTCTTCGCCACCCCGCCGATCGACGGTTGCCTGTGCGAAGAGGTCATCCACCCGGCCGCGTTCACCTACCACCTGCCCGACAACATGAGCTTCGGCGAGGGCGCGCTGCTCGAGCCTACCGCCGTGGGCATGTGGGCCGCCACCAAGGCGCGTATCAAGCCCGGCGACGTGTGCGTCGTGACCGGATCGGGCACGGTGGGCATGCTCACCGCTTCCGCCGCGCTCGCCGGCGGCGCCTCCAAGGTGCTCGTCTCCGACGTCTCCGCCGTCAAGCTTGGCATCATCGGCCAGATTCCGGGCGTCATCCCGGTCGATCTGACGAAGGAGGATCTCGTCGAGCGGGTCCGCGAGGAGACCGGCGGCTGGGGTGCCGACGTGGCGTTCGAATGCTCCGGCGCACCGAAGGCCTACGAGACGTTCTGGAAGCTCATCGCCCCCGGCGGCTGCGCGGTGCTCGTCGGCATCCCGGTCGATCCGGTGTCGATTGACATCACCGAGCTGCAGGCCACCGAAGTGCGTATCGAGAACGTCTTCCGCTACGCCAACGTGTACCAGAAGGCCATCGATTTGGTCGCCAGCGGCAGGCTCAACCTCAAGCCCTTCATCACCGACACCTTCGCGATGAAGGACGCCAAGGCAGCCTTCGACCGTATGGACGAGGGTCGTCCGGGTGACATCAAGCTGCAGATCACCGTCGACCGCGACTGATCGCGCGGTTGACAGGTGACCGTCCGACGGCGGCGTGACGGCCGTCCGAGGGGCGCCATGAATAATCGATGACGGGCCGGCGGGATTCCCTTTTTCCGCCGCCGGCGCGCATCGGCATTTCCGGTGTTCCTCGGACGGTCGTCACGTCGTTTTCCGATGCCCGGTGGTATCCGTCGACGGGAGCCGGTGAACGATCGGAGGCCGGACATCGGGCGGCGGACGGTGCGGTATCGTGGAGGAATCGACGAGGAGGTTGGCGATGGATGCGCGTGACGCCGGCATGATCCCATACTCGGATGCTGGATCGCTGGAGGTGATCGTCCCCGATGGGGACGCCGCCATACGCTGGTCGAGCCACGGGTATCCGAGCGCGTTGGCCCGATGGCACTACCATCCGCAGATCGAAATCCACCTGATCCGTGAGGGAAGCGGACAGCTCATGGCCGGGGACGGACTCATGCCGTTCGAGGCGGGGCATGTGGCGATGATCGGCTCGAACCTGCCTCATAACTGGCTGTCGGACATCATCCCCGGCGAACGGCTCGCCCATCGTGACGTGCTGTGCCATGTCCGCCCGCAGACGCTGCGATTGCTGGCGTCGGCGTTCCCCGAGACCGCCGGGTTCGAGCAGGTGGTGCGTCGCGCGTCGCATGCACTCGTCCTGTCGGGAGACTCCGCGCACGAGGCGGGAGGCCTGCTGGAGACGATGGGGGAGCATGACGCGGCGCGGCGCGTGGCCGACCTCATCGCCATCCTCACGGTGTTCCAACAGGCGCCGGCGGATGAGGTTCGCACCGTGGTGACCCCGGGATACAATCCGCAGGTCGCCTTCGGTGCCGAGGACGACGTCAACATCGCCATCGCCTATATTTCGTCGCATCTCGATACGGTCACGCTGTCGGATGCCGCCGAAGCGGCCTCGATGAGCGTATCGACCTTTTCCCGCTTCTTCAAACGGGTGGCCGGCATCGGTTTCGCCGATTTCGTCCGTCGCCTGCGCGTGGGGCGCGCCTGCCGCCTGCTGACCTGCACCGATCTGCCGATCGCACGTATCCAACGGATGAGCGGTTATGACAACGCCTCCAACTTCAATCGCAGATTCCGTGACGAGACCGGCATGACACCGTCGCAGTACCGTCACGCGCATGCATCCTGATGTGCGTCGCTCACGTCATCTCAGCAACGGGATCGTGCGCGTGGGTGAGCTGTTGAGGGGAAGTGTAATGCATGCACGCCGTTGTGTATGCAAGCGCTATGATAATCCAATCACGGCGGAAGCATATTGATATTCCGCAGAATGATATCGCAGTTTTCTTGAGCGTGGCTCATATTGTGCAAGCGCTATTATCGTAGATGTCAACCAATCGGACATCACGATACGCAGCACACGACAAAGGAGTTCACGTGGTAGACCGCAATCTCTTCTCGCTCGGTACGCTTGGCGCGCATCCGGCGATGGACCCGGACCGCATCATCCAGGGCGACCGGTGGCGCATCGGCGTCATCACCGAGTCGCTCATCCGCTTCGAATGGTCCGATTCCGGCCGGTTCGTCGACGACGCCACGCAGTCCGTGCTCAACCGCGACTTCGGCCCGGACGCCGCACCGGAGTTCACCGTCGTCGAACGCGACGGATGGCTGGAGATCGAAACCCCATCGCTTCACATCTCCTACAACCAGGCCCCGTTCAGCAAGGAGGGCCTGTATGCCACCATCAAGAACGTCAAGGCCATCGACAACACGTGGCATTACGGCGACGATCAGATGCGCAACCTCGGCGGCACGGCGCGCACCCTCGACTTCGCCAACGGCCGCATCCCCGTCGGTCCCGGCGTCAACGGCACCGACGGCTGGGCCGTCATCGACGATTCGGAGTCGAACATCATCCGCGAGACGCCGGAAGTCAACGGCAAGGCGAACCCGTTCGGCACGTGGGTGACGCCGAAGCCGGAGCCCACCACCGACTTCTACCTGTTCGCCTACGGGCACCGCTACCGCGAGGCCGTGCACGACCTCTACCGCCTGACCGGACCGACCCCGCTGCTGCCGCGTTTCACGCTCGGCAACTGGTGGAGCCGCTACCACCGCTACACCGAGGCCGAGTACATGACGCTCGTCGAACGGTTCGAGAAGGAGGGCATCCCGTTCACCACCGCCGTGGTCGACATGGACTGGCATCTCGTCGACGACGTCGACCCGAAGTACGGTTCCGGCTGGACCGGCTACACGTGGAACAAGGACTTCTTCCCCGATCCGAAGCGCTTCATGGCGTGGCTGCACGAGCAGGGCATGAAGATCACGCTCAACGTGCACCCGAAGGACGGCGTGCGCGCGTTCGAGGAACGTTACCCGGAACTCGCCGAGGCGATGGGCATCGACCCGAAGACCGAGGAGGCCGTGCAGTTCGACCTCACCGATCCGAAGTTCATGGAGGCCTACTTCGACAAGCTCCACCATCCGATGGAGGACGAGGGCGTCGACTTCTGGTGGCTCGACTGGCAGCAGGGCGGCACCACCCGCCAGCCCGGCCTCGACCCGCTGTGGGGCCTCAACCACCTGCACTACCTCGACTCGGCGCGCGCCGACGGCAGCGACTACGCCGCGCGCAACCCGCGCCCGCTCACCTTCTCCCGTTACGCCGGCCCCGGCTCGCACCGCTATCCGATCGGCTTCTCCGGCGATACGGTCGTCAACTGGGAGTCCCTGAAGTTCCAGCCCGAATTCACCGCCACCGCCTCCAACATCGGCTACGGCTGGTGGAGCCACGACATCGGCGGCCACATGTTCGGCTACCGTGACGAGGAGCTGGAGGCGCGCTGGTACCAGCTCGGCGCGTTCAGCCCGATCAACCGCCTGCACTCCACCGACTCGCCGTTCAACGGCAAGGAGCCGTGGAACTTCCACGGCGACGTGGCGCGCGCGATGACCGCCGCGCTGCGCCTGCGCCATGCGATGATCCCGTACCTGTACACGATGAACCGTAGTGCCGCCTACGAGGGTGAGCCGCTCGTCCAGCCGCTCTACTGGGACTGGCCGGAGATCCGCGACGCGTACAAGCTCGTCGACGAGTTCCTCTTCGGCACCGAACTGCTCGTTGCGCCGATCGTTGATCCGGCCGAGAAGAGCGTGCAGCGCGCGAAGGCCGACGTGTGGCTGCCGCAGGGCACGTGGTTCGACTTCTTCGACGGACGCCGCTACGAGTCGCGTCCGGCCGGTGGTCGCCGCATCGAGGCGTGGCGCGGCCTCGACCGCATCCCCGTGTTCGCGAAGGCCGGCGCCATCGTTCCGTTGCAGGAGGAGAGGGCCGGTGAACCGCTCAACTCGGTCGCGAACCCGCAGTCCCTGCGCGTGGTCGCCTTCCCGGGCGCGAGCGGGTCGTTCACGCTGTGGGAGGACGACGGTGCGCCCGAAACATCCGTGCGTTGGGCATCGACCGAACTGTCACTGCATCTGGGCGAGACGGACGGTGCCGCGACGGCAGCGACGTTCACCGTCGCGCCGGTCGCCGGCGCCGCCGACGTCGTGCCCGAGACGCGCGACTGGACGATCGTCCTTCGCGGCGTCGACGCGTCGGCGGTCGGTGACGGTGGCGCGAACGTGACCGTCACGTCCGACGGCCGCACGGTCGCCGCCGACGTCTCCTACGACGCGGCGACGCTGAGCGCGGTCGTGAAGGTCTCCGGCGTGGCTGCGACGGACGGTCTCACGGTGACGTTCGTCGCCGGTCTGCCGGTCGCCGGCGACACCGTGGTCGAGGACGCGTTCGCCGTACTCAAGGACGCGCAGATGCTCTACCTCACCAAGGAGACCGCCTACGCGATGGTCAAGGAGCTCGGGAAGGACGCGCTGCCGGCGTTGCACACCATCGAGGACCTGCACGGCGTGGACGAGAGCCGCGAGTTCGACTCGCACATGCCCCAGCCGGTGATCCAGGCGCTCGCCGAGGTCCTCACCCGGGCCTGACCGCCTATCGCATGAACAAGCCCCCGAACCGGACAAAACCGGCTCGGGGGCTTGTTCATCCGTTCGGGAAAGGCGTCGAGACCATTCGCCGGACGGTGGCCGTGCGGCCTCCAGCGGGATTCACTCGCCGCAGATCTCGGCCAGATAGGTCTCCACGTAGCGCAGGGCCGCGCCGATGATCGTCTGGTTCTCTGCCTGGTAGCTGCGGCGCAGTGTGAACCGTTCGGTGCCGAACGGGCTGCGTTCGATGACCCGGCGCTTCAGGTCCTCGATGTCGGAATCCTCCAGATACTGGGAGGCCTCGCCGCCGACGATCACGTCGCCGGCGATGACCGAACGTGCGTTGACGATCGCCTGCGCCACGTAGTCGAGCCACTCGTCCATGCGCTCGCGGTGGTGGCGCTCGCCCTGTTCGAGCACGCTGAAGAAGCCGGGGATGGACTCGTAGTCTTCGGGCAGCGATTCGGGCGAGCAATACGGGTCCATGCAGCCGCGGTTGCCGCAGTAGCATTCGCGGCCGTTCGGCACGAGCGTCATATGCTCGATGGCGCCGTTGCACATGTTCGGCCCTTGGTAGAGTTTGCCGTTCACGATCACGGCGCCGCCGGGGCGTCGTTCGAGATAGATGCACACGGCGTCGGTGAGCGAATGGTCGAACCAGAGTTCGGCCATCGCCGAGGCGTCGGAATCGTGGATCATCATGCACGGATGGTGCACGGATTGCGTGATTGTCTCGAGCGTGAGCCCCGTGTTGCGCATGACCTTGCCGAACGTGATCGTCCCGCCGTCGGGGGAGACGATGCCCTGGATGGAGAAGGAGACGCCGAGCACGGGCCCGTGCTTCTTGCCCACTTCTGCGGCGAAGTTGTCGATGATGGCGCCGATGCGCTGGTAGTAGACGTTGGCGTTGCGGTAGGGGAGCGTGCGTTCGAGGCGTTCGACGACGGCGCCGTTGAGGTCGACGGCGCACATGCGCACCTCGCTCGCGCGCATGGCCACGCCGATGGCGGTGCGGTGGTCCGGGTTGAACTCGTAGCCGCGCGCCTTGCGGCCGCCCGTGGACCGCTGGAGTTCGCCCTGGCGGATGATGTGGTCCTGTTCCAGCGCGCGCAGGTTCTGCGTGATGGTGGGCAGGCTCAGGCCGAGTTCCCGTTCGATCTCCTGCTTGGTGACGTGCTCGTGATGGTACAGGTACTGGGTCATGGCGATGCGGTTGTGCGCCTTCACCGCCGTCGATGGCATTGCCTTCATGCGAGACCTCCGTTGGGTGCAATACCGACAGGTGCGATACTATGCGATCGTGGATCGTGCGATCGCGCGATATCGACAGTGTACTTTTATAAAAGTGATTTCGCATATTGCCGGGCGTGCCGCGGCGGGAGCGGCGGAATGGCGCGGTTCGGGATGGGCGACTTTTGGCAATCATGTTTATATATGCGCATGTAGTGTGGCGGCTTTTAGAAAATAACTTTATGTAAGTCATAAGGTATGACTATTTGTTTGGGTGTGATATTCATCAGAAAATGAACAAAAAGTATCAAAATCCGTGGTTTTGAGTGGTTTTGTGTGGTAATTCTCACAGAATCGAACAAAAAAATTGCAGAAACGCTCGCGAAACGCCGTCGATTTTGTGCGCATGCAGGTTGTTTGCGGATTCGTTATATTGTGACCCAGGCCACAGGAAACAACGCAATGTTGAGTTGGCTGACCGATGTCCGCCCCAGCGGCGGGAGAACACAGAACACGAGTTTTGCTTAACGCACATCGAGGAGGATTCATGGCAGAAGCAAAGAAGACCGAGGCTCCCACCAAGCCGAGCCCGGAGGAGAAGCAGGCCGCCGCTCAGGCGGAGGTCGACGCGCTGGTCGCCAAGGGCCTCAAGGCCCTGAAGGAGTTCGAGAAGCTCGATCAGAAGCAGGTCGACCACATCGTGGCGAAGGCGTCCGTCGCCGCGCTGAACAAGCACCTCGTGCTGGCGAAGATGGCCGTGGACGAGACCGGCCGCGGTCTCGTGGAGGACAAGGCCACGAAGAACATCTTCGCGTGCGAGCACGTGACCAACTACCTGGCCGGCCAGAAGACCGTGGGGCTGATCCGCGAGGACGACGTGCTCGGCATCGACGAGGTCGCCGAGCCGGTCGGCGTGGTCGCCGGCGTCACCCCGGTCACCAACCCGACCTCCACCGCGATCTTCAAGTCCCTGATCGCCCTCAAGACCCGCTGCCCGATCATCTTCGGCTTCCACCCGGGCGCCCAGAAGTGCTCCATCGCCGCCGCGAAGATCGTGCGCGACGCCGCCATCGAGGCCGGCGCCCCCGCCGACTGCATCCAGTGGATCGAGCACCCGTCCATCGAGGCGACCGGCGCGCTGATGAAGCACGACGGCATCGCCACGATCCTCGCGACCGGCGGCCCGGGCATGGTCAAGGCCGCGTACTCCTCCGGCAAGCCGGCCCTCGGCGTCGGCGCCGGCAACGCCCCGGCCTACGTGGACGCGGACGTGGACATCGTGCGCGCCGCGAACGACCTGATCCTGTCCAAGCACTTCGACTACGGCATGATCTGCGCGACCGAGCAGGCCATCATCGCCCACAAGGACGTGTACGCGCCGCTCATCGCCGAGCTCAAGCGCCGCAAGGCCTACTTCGTGAACAAGGAGGAGAAGGCCAAGCTCGAGCAGTACATGTTCGGCTGCACCGCCGGCTCCGGCCAGACCCCGAAGCTCAACTCCGTGGTGCCGGGCAAGTCCCCGCAGTACATCGCCAAGGCCGCCGGCTTCGAGATCCCGGCCGACGCGACCATCCTCGCCGCCGAGTGCTCCGAGGTCTCCGACAACGAGCCGCTCACCCACGAGAAGCTCGCCCCGGTGCAGGCCGTCCTCAAGGCCGACACCAAGGAGCAGGCGTTCGAGATGTGCGAGGCGATGCTCAAGCTGGGCGCCGGCCACACCGCCGCCATCCACACCAACAACCAGGAGCTCGTGCGCGAGTACGGCCTGCGCATGCACGCCTGCCGCATCATCTGGAACCAGCCGAGCTCGCTGGGCGGCATCGGCGACATCTACAATGCGATCGCCCCGTCGCTGACCCTGGGCTGCGGCTCCTACGGCGGCAACTCGGTGTCCGGCAACGTGCAGGCCGTGAACCTGGTCAACATCAAGCGCATCGCTCGGAGGAACAACAACATGCAGTGGTTCAAGATCCCGGCCAAGACCTACTTCGAGCCGAACGCGATCAAGTACCTGCGCGACATGTACGGCATCGAGAAGGCCGTCATCGTGTGCGACAAGGTCATGGAGCAGCTCGGCATCGTCGACAAGATCATCGACCAGCTGCGCGCCCGTTCCAACCGCGTCACCTTCCGCATCATCGACTACGTCGAGCCGGAGCCCTCGGTCGAGACCGTCGAGAAGGGCGCCGAGATGATGCGCGAGGAGTTCGAGCCGGACACGATCATCGCGGTCGGCGGCGGCTCCCCGATGGACGCCTCCAAGATCATGTGGCTGCTCTACGAGCACCCGGAGATCAGCTTCTCCGACGTGCGCGAGAAGTTCTTCGACATCCGCAAGCGCGCGTTCAAGATCCCGCCGCTGGGCAAGAAGGCCAAGCTCGTGTGCATCCCGACCTCCTCCGGCACCGGCTCCGAGGTCACGCCGTTCGCGGTCATCACCGACCACAAGACCGGCTACAAGTACCCGATCACCGACTACGCGCTCACCCCGTCCGTCGCGATCGTGGACCCGGTCCTGGCCCGCACCCAGCCGCGCAAGCTCGCCTCCGACGCCGGCTTCGACGCCCTGACCCACAGCTTCGAGGCGTACGTGTCCGTGTATGCGAACGACTTCACCGACGGCATGGCCCTGCACGCCGCCAAGCTGATCTGGGACAACCTGGCCGAGTCGGTCAACGGCGAGCCGGGCCTGGAGAAGACCAACGCGCAGGAGAAGATGCACAACGCCGCCACGATGGCCGGCATGGCGTTCGGCTCCGCGTTCCTCGGCATGTGCCACGGCATGGCCCACACGATCGGCGCCCTGTGCCACATCGCGCACGGCCGCACCAACTCCATCCTGCTGCCGTACGTGATCCGCTACAACGGCCAGGTGCCGGAGGAGCCGACCTCGTGGCCGAAGTACAACAAGTACGTCGCCGACGAGCGCTACCGCGACATCGCCGTCAACCTCGGCATCGACCCGGGCAAGACCCCGGCCGAGGCCGTCGAGAACCTGGCGAAGGCCGTCGAGGACTACCGCGACAACAAGCTCGGCATGAACAAGAGCTTCCAGGAGTGCGGCGTGGACGAGGACTACTTCTGGAGCGTCCTCGACCAGATCGGCATGCGCGCCTACGAGGACCAGTGCACGCCGGCCAACCCGCGCATCCCGCTGATCAACGACATGAAGGACATCGCCGTGGCCGCCTACTACGGCGTCTCCCAGGCCGACGGCCACAAGATCCGCGTCGAGCGCGAAGGCGAAGCCGCCACCGAGGAAGCCTCCGAGCGCTGAACCCGCTAGGCTAGGCAACCTCCCGCAATGATGAAAGCCCCTTCCATTCTTGGAAGGGGCTTTCCTCATTGCCGTACATGCTGTTTCCGCCGATTCAGTCGCCAACTGATGCCGTCCCACGCGATCCTCCCGATAATGGCCCGTGAACAACGTGTCGAACGAGAGAACAAGGAGTACGAGACATGCGTATGGAACGGAAGATCGCGGGCGGCGTGGCCTGCGTGATGGCGGCGGCGATGATGCTGGCCGGTTGCGGCGGCCCGACGGGCACCGGGTCGAATGGCGCGTCCGGCGGCTCGACGTCGCCGGCGGCGAAGCCATTGGACCTCTCCAAGCTCGAGACGAGCGTCGCGTCGACGCCCGTCGACAACCAGCGGCAGGACATGATGTCGTTCACGAACGGCACGGACGTCACCATCGTCGCCGTCGAACTCGCCTACCGGCAGAAAAGCGACGTGACCGACGAGCAGCGGCAGGCGGCGTTCGCCGACCTGCGCCAGGCCGTGACGATGATCGAGGACTCCGACTATGAGGAGCTCAAGACCGAGCCGCTCAAATGCACGAGCAGCCTCGTCGTCAAGCCGGGCGCGACCAGCGAGAACGGGGAATGCACGATCGGCGGGTGGAAGGCCATCGGCGATTTCACATCGATCATGGAACCGGACACGATGTCCGTCGCCTACCTGAAGGGGACGGACAAGATCGGCAAGGCCACCTACGACTTCGTCAACAAGAAGACCACGCTCGACAAGGCCGAACGCAAGGCGAACCAGTGGGGCGACGACGAACTCACCAAGACCCTGCCCACGCCCGAATCGACGATCATCGGCGGCTCGGTGAGCGACACAAGCGTCGGATACAGCGTCTACGGCACCACGCACGACCAGTTCGCCGCCTATGTCGAACAGTGCAAGAAGAAGGGCTTCACCGCAGACGGCGAAGGCGACAACTACGCGTCGATGAAGGGCTCGGACGGTTCCGATCTGTCCGTACACTACTTCCCCAACGACGAGAAGATGACCATCAATCTCAGCACCGCAGACTGAGACGGGTCGTCCAATCGGCCTCCCGTCGTATGAGCAAGGTCACAGGCGATGGAAGTCGTCTGTGACCTATCGTCCTGTACAGTGGTCGGCAACGGACGATCATCGACGAAGGGGCGTGACATGGGACTGTTCGACGGCATCAGGAACATCGTGGGCGGCGTGCTGGGCGATACGGTCGGCGACGTCATCGGGAACGTGGCCGGCGATGCGGCGAACGGCGCCATCGGCAACATCGCCGAACAGTTCGCCGGCGGCGTCGACCTGAGTGCGATCGGCGACCTGCCGGCGGCGGTGACGGAACAGTTCGACGCCGGACAGCTCGGCGAGATCGCGCAGGTCGCAGGCGACCACCTCAACGCGGAACAGCTCGGCGACCTGACCGCACTGGCCGAGGAGCACATCTCCGCCGACCAGATCGGGAACGTGGCCGGCATGATCCAGGAGCAGGGCGCGAACCTCGACCTCGGTGCGATCGCCGAACAGGCCGGTCTGCCCGGCGACGTCATCGGCCAGATCTCCGGCCTGCTCGGCCGCTGAACCGCGGCGGACGCTCAGGCGGCGAGACGGCTGCGGATCGCCTCGGTGACGGTCACGCCGCCCAGCACGGCCATGATGCCCGCGGACACCAGACTCAGGATGCGGCGCGAACGGCCCGACTTGAGCCTGCCGGCGAAGAACGCGGCCATGCAGGCGAGCGTGACGAGCACCAGCATGCTCTCGACGAAATGGATGAGCCCCAGCGAGACGCCCATCCGCAGATGGTCGACGCCCGGCACGAGGAACTGCGGGATGACGGCGATGTAGAACACGCCGATCTTCGGGTTGAACAGATCGGTGAGGAACCCGCGCACGAACGAGGAGACGATGGGGGAGGCGAGCGGGCCGTGCCCGGTACCCACGGCCGAGACGGCCGCCGCCGGTGCCGCCGCGCCCGACTTCGCCGCCGGTTCGGCCGCGCTCTCCTCCGTTGCCTCGGTCCCGCCGTCCTTCGGCTTGCGGACGAGGCTGAACGCCAGATAGAACAGGTACAGGCCGCCGAGCAGCCTGATCGCGTCATAGGCGAGCGGGAACGCGTTGATGATCGCGGCGAGACCGACCGCCGCGGCCACCGCCCACGCGAGCACGCCGAACGAGATGCCGCACGCGGCGGCGATGCCGCGCCGACGCGTCGAATTGATGGTCTCGTTGACCACCATCATCATGTCCAATCCCGGCAGCAGGGCCATCGAACCGGCCACCAGCGCGAACCCCAGCAACGCCTGCACGTACGTCATGGCGCGTCTCCTCTCCCTGTCGGACATCCGCTTCCCGGACATCCCGCGAATCCGTCGGTTTCCGGACACTGTACCGCCCGTACGTTGCGGCGGACGTGTCGCGTCTCGCCGGACGGCGCGGGTGTACGGTGTCGCGTATGAGCGTTTCCCCCGTGAACCGTCCCGTGCGTCCCACGTATGACGACGTGATCTTCGATTTCTGCGACGTGCTGGTCGACTGGCGGCCGCGCGCCGCCGTCGACGGCGTCGTACCGGCCGACGTCGCCGACCGGCTGTTCGACCGCGACGATCCATACGGATTCTGGCATTACGACGAACTGTCCGACCTCGGATGGAGCGAGGAGCGCATCCTCGCCGACTACGCCGCGCATCACGCGGCGGAACGGCGAGGGATTACGCCGGACGCGGCTGATGCGGCTGATGCGGCCGACGCGGGCGAACCGGGCGAACCGGGCGAACCGGGCGAATCGTCGGAACTCGCGGCGTTCCGCACGTATTTCGCACGCCAGCGGCTCGCGCTCACCGGCATGCTGCCCGGCATGGCCGATCTGCTGTGTGACCTCGACGCGGCCGGCGTGCGCTGCTGGGGACTGACCAACTTCACCGTGACATACGTGGACGCCGCCTGCGAACTGTTCCCCGCGCTGGGACTGTTGCGCGACGTGGTCGTCTCCAGTGCCGAACGTATCCACAAGCCCGATGCGGCGATATACCGCCGCGCCGTCGCCCGGTTCGGCGTCGACCCGGCGCATGCGGCGTTCGTTGATGACAAACAGCGCAACGCCGACGCCGCGGCCGCCGCCGTCCCCGGCCTGACCGGCATCCGCTTCACCGACGCCGCCTCCCTGCGCGCGCGGTTGTTCGCGTAGCCTAGGCCGGAACATCGCAGCGGAACGATGCCATGGTGAGACGTTGCTCCGATAGGCGGGTTCAGGAAGATTGACGATGGGAGACAGGGAATGACACGGAAAATGGTGCTGGAGACACAACGGCTCGTCATGCGGCCGTTCACGCTTGATGATGAGGACATCATCTCCGAACTGTACGGTGATTCCGACATCATGATGTTCATGCCGTGCGGCCGGCTGACGGATGAGGAGATCAGGGCGCATACGAGGCAGGTGGTATCCGATTGGGACGCGCGCCCGCAAATGAATTATGAGATGGCGGTGATCGCCAAGGCCGATTCGAGGAAAATCGGACGGGCGAGAATCCACATGGATTATGGGAACGACACCGCGATGCTCGGATGGCTGCTCGTGCGATCCGAGTGGGGCAAGGGGTATGCTACGGAAATCACCAGATCTTTGCTCGGATACTGTTTTGACGTGATGCGGGTTCATCGCGTATGCGCGCTTTGTCATCCGGACAACATCGGCTCATGGAAGGTGATGGAGAAATGCGGTTTGCGTCGAGAGGCCCATTACGTCCGGAAAGTGAAATATCTGAGTGATGACGGAACGCATTGGGAGGATGAGTTGGAATACGCGATGCTGGACGAAGAGTTTCGACGGATGTGAGCCGACGGAACCCTTCGCCCAGTCCGGCACGCCGCTATGCCGCTACTGCAGACAGGCTTCGATGTTGTTGCCGTCCGGGTCGTGGATGAACGCGGCGTAGTAGGTCGGGCCGTAGTTCGGCCGCGGGCCGGGCTGGCCGTTGTCCGTGCCGCCGGCGGCGAGACCGGCCGCATGGAACGCCTTGACGGCGTCCTGATCGGCGGCGCGGAACGCCAGATGCGCCGGAACTATCGGGTTGCCGCCCTTCGGCGACTGAATCCACACGCTGTCGCCGTCCGCATCGTTCGCGAAGCACACGGCCCCCGGGAACTCGTGCTTCTTCGCATATCCCAGCGGCGCCAGCAGCTTCTCGTAGAATCCCGCGCGCTCGTTCGCGTCCTTGACGAACAATCCGACATGATCGATCATGACAGCCTCCTTATGACTACGACCGACGTTCGATGCGCGGAACCGCACAGGGTATCGTGCACAGGGTATCGTGCACAGGTTATCGTGCGCGTGCATCGCATCGACATATCCCACCCGGTTCCGTCCCCCCAGTGTAGTGCCGGAACGGCGAGGCGTCTCCTACGTATCGCGCATGGATATGAATCCTGGGAAAAGCTTGTGTTTCCAGCCGGTACGGAGAATGGTGACGATGCTTCTTGGGGCCAATGACAGGCCGGTGTCCGATAAGACACTGGCGGCGGTGGGGGAAGACGTAGGAATTCAGCGGGCGGGGAGAGCGTAAGGACAGCGGGCGAGGAGAGCGTAAGGATTCGAGACCATGTTGGTTACGCGATGGCGGGTGCCTGTGAAGAGTTGTGCCTTCGCACGGGGATGGGCGGCCGATATGCCTTCTATTGTTGACGGGAGCAAACCCGGCAGGCGGTGGAAACCAGCGATCATCAGGTGTTGCAACAATCACTAGAACCCGCCAACCCGCACCACCCAGACAACCCCCTCTCATATCCCGCATATGGAAGGCGCTGCAACAACCCCGAAGTCCGACTTTTCGCCGCACAGACTGGCGAAGACCCTTGTTCATCGATGCCATCGATGAACAAGGGCGCGATTGATGGCTGCTGAGTGGTCGTCGTCGCGTTTCAGGAGATGAACGGTGTTGTGTCTTATCGGACACTAGGTTGCCAGCGCTGTGACTTTGTTTTGTGACCTACCTACTAATCGCTATCCCTGTATCCGTATCCCGTATCGCAGGACACAGATCATTGGCATCAGACGGTATGAGCTGGAACACGACGACGTATGCAACGCGTAGTGTCCCGCCCGTGGCTTCCGTTCGTTCACTTTCCGACATGGTCCTTGAACAGGCCGACGATGATTCCGGTGATGGCGCACAGCAGGCCGCCGATCACCCACGACATCCAGAACAGCGACCCGGGGACGAGGAACAGCAACGTCAGACCGACGATCGTGGCGACGAGCATGATGATGCCACTCAATGCCCCGGACAGTTTCGCGGATCGCGGCACGTCACCGGAACGTTGACGCCGATTCCGCTCGATTTCCTTGTTGTAGCCGTCGATGTTCAACATGGCGCGCCGTATGCCGCAGTAGACGAATCCGAACACCGCGGCCGCGGACAGCAGCAGCATGACTGCGTTAGGCCATCCCGCGGTGACCTCCCGCACCTCGTCCATGTATACGACGACCGCGATGCCGATCAGAATCGCCGCCACGCCCACGACCACGCCACACGCCAGAAGACGTGATTCCCCGCGGCGGTCATCCTCGGTGTAGAAGTCCTTGACGTATGGGTGATTCCGCCTGAACTCGGCATGCATCATGGCACCCGGGACCAACAGAACCAGTCCAATGACCACGCCCACGCAGATGCAGACGAACATCAGGAAGTCATTGAGCGGATTGACGCCGATGATCGAATGTTCCGGGTCGAACAGGCTGGCGACGCCGACCGACGCGATGATCGCCGTCACACCGGATGCGATCAGCATCGAGAACCGGAGGCGGTGGGCATCGTATCCGGTGATATCCTTCGGCAGGGGCGCGGTCGGACCGCCTTCCCGTTGCTCGACCGCGTGAGGCTCGTCGGCGATGGTCGGGGCGGTCTCGGTCGTTCCCGTGGGGATTGTCGGTCGGTTCACGTCGCCAAGCACCAGATCGTCAAGCGTGCATCCGAACAGGTCGCAGATTGCCAGCAGCTTGTCCATTTCCGGATACGCCTTCTCGGATTCCCACTTCGAGATCGCCTGCCGGGAGACGCCGAGCAGCATGGCCAGCTGCTCCTGCGTCATGTTGCGCCTTGCACGCAGGGTCTGCAGATTGGTGCGGAAAGTCATCGTCATCATCCCCTTGGTCGGTGGTGTCGGCTCATCACGTCCGAACGATGATTCCACTGTGGCACGGTAGCGCCGCTTCCGCCACCATCTTGCGGTTGCCATGGCGAAACGCAACCGGACAATGCCTTGACCACGGCGCAACCGGTGGTTGCATGGGCGTTGTTCCGCCGTTTTCTCGCGAACCTCAAGTATGAGGAGAAGAACGGCGATTCACCGTTTGCCGCGCAGATTGTAGGGGTCGTAGGTGTCGTCCGTCTGTGCGCGGCGTTCCTCGCGAATCTCCTCGGCCGTCTCGCGGGTAATGCGCCTCAACTCTTCTCGTTGCCGGTCGATCGTCGTCTGGTCCTCGCTCCGCCATGGTCGCTCGAGACCGATGATCTCCGTCAGCCGCACCGCACCGGCAGCGATGCTCGTGGCCGAGACGATCGTCATGTCCGCGTGCCAGCGGGCGGCGATCCACGGCAGGGAGAACGGCAACACGATCCTGGCGGCGATCAGCGGCCATGGCATCGGCGAAATGATGCGGTTGGCGGCCCGGCGCAGTTCATAGTCGCAACGTGAATCAATCAGCGATATCCCGATCCATGTAATCGCCAGCATTGCGGCGAGCGTACCGCCATCGAACACGATGCGCGCGATGAAGCGCAGCCCCAGCCATGCAATGATCAGACTGATCGGGAACGATACGATGGCATCCAGCAACAGGTGGCCGACGAATGCGTGGGCGTATCGGGGCCTGTCTGAGCCGGTTGATCGGTTGTCGGTATCGTCGCCATTACGGCCGTCCATATCGAACCTTTCGCTATGGCGGATCGGAACGAAACGTCAGTTCCTGGTCGGGTCCTTCTGGAGGGTGAGGAAGACGAGGGCGACGGCGAGGAGGATCGCGATGGAGAGGACGCCGAGGCTCGCGTTGCCGGTGATCGACGTGGTCGTGGCGACGAGGAACGTGCCGATGATGCTCGCGGTCTTGCCGAAGATGTCGTACAGGCCGTAGTACTCGTTGGCGTGCTCCTTGGGGATGATCTTGCCGTAGTAGGAGCGCGACAGCGCCTGGATGCCGCCCTGGAACATGCCGACCAGGATCGCGAGGATCCAGAACTGCACGGCCGAGCGCAGGAAGAACGCGGCGAAGAACACGATGCACATGTACGCGATCACGGCCGCGACGATCATCGGCTTGCAGCCGAACCGGCCGGCCAGACGCCCGTAGAGGATCGCGCACGGGAACGCGACGAACTGGGTGACGAGCAGCGCCACCACCAGCTGCGTCGAATCGATGCCGAGCTCGGTGCCGTACGAGGTGCTCATCGAGATCACCGTGTTCACCGCGTCGATGTAGAAGAAGAACGCGACCATGAACATCCACAGCGGCTTGTTCCTCACGAGCTTGCGCAGCGTGCCGCCGAGTTCGGCGAACGTGCCGCGCACCGCCTCACGCGTATGGTCGCGGGTCGCGCGGTAGTGCACCTGCCGGTAGCTGGTCAGCAGCGGAATCGTGAACGCCACCCACCAGACGGCGGTGATGACGAACGTGGCGCGCGTGCATGCGGCCGTCGACCAGCCGAACAGCGCCGGACCGCCGAAGATCAGCGCGATGCACGCGATGAATGGCACGGTCGAACCCACGTAGCCCCAGCCGTAGCCGTGCGACGAGACCTTGTCCATGCGTTCGTTCGACGTGGTGTCGATGAGCATCGAATCATAGAAGGTGAGCGAACCGTTGAGGCCGATCGTCGCCAGCACGTACACGATGAGGAACGGCAGCCAAGTCAGCGGCAGCGCGAGCGCCGCGCACGTGACCACGCCGGTGCCGAAGAACCCGAGGAAGAACTTGATCTTCATGCCCTGCACGTCGGCGATCGAGCCGAGCAGCGGCATGAGCAGCGCGATCACCAGCGAGGCGATGGTCTGCGCGTAGCCCCACGCGGACACGATGTTGCCGTCCGCCGGCATCAGCGACTTCGCGTAGATCGGCACGACGGCGGTCGACAGCAGCACGAACGCGGAGTTGCCCACGTCGTAGACGATCCACTTCTTCTCGCGCGGCGTGAGCTTCGCCGTGGCGGACGGCGTCGCGTTCACTGATTGTTCGGACATGATGGGACTCTCCTCGACGATGGAAACTGCAATCCATCGTAGGGGAGTCCCCATGCCGCCCGGTGCGCACGCCGGTGAACGCAGAGTGAATTATCGCGCGTGTCCGTTGCCGTGCCGCTACCGCGCCGCGACGCCGGCCAGCGTCACCGCCTCCCTGTAGCCCGGGCAGACGGGCACGCCGGCCCGATGGCGTTGGATGGCGAGCGAGGCGGCCGCATTGGCGATGTTCACCGCGTCGGCCAGCGACCATCCCTTCGCGAGCATCGCGCACATGACGCCCGTGTGGCAGGAGCCGGCGGAACGCGTGTGCACGCCCTTCGTCGGATAGCCCTCCACGTGCTGCACCTCGCCGCCGGGCTCGCGCACCCATGCGCCGCGCGAGCCGGCGCGCACGACGAGCGGCGCCCGCAGCGTGTTGCCGAGCGCGTCGCACAACGCGTTCATCGCCTGGTCGAATCCGCCGCCGACGGTCAACGCCCCCGCCTCGCCGAGGTCGACGCCGAGACGTTCCGCCAACGTGTTCGCCTCCTGCCGGTTGCACGACCACGTGGGCCGCGCGAGAACGAGATCCTCGAGCAGATGGTCGTTGACGAGCTTCAGCGTGTTCGTCGGGTTGATGACGAGCCGGTAGGGGCGCGCCTTCGGATCGTCGCCGGCCCGGTGCATGAACTCGTCGATGCCGGCCGCCGTATGGTCGAGCAGTGTGTTGCCGCTGACATGCACGACGTCGCCCGCCTCCGGTTCGACCGCGTCGAACGTGTGCGCGTCGCCCTGCGCCTCCACGCCGTAGCGTGCGACGAACGTCTTGCGCCCGTCGCCGTCGTGGAAGACGAGACGGAACCCGGAATCCGCGTCGAGCCGGCTCGGCCCCACGTGCGCGATGCCGTCGTGTTCGTACGCTTCGCGGATCATCGTCGCCCACACGCCGTTGCCGACGACGCCGGCATGCTCGGCGGGCACGCCCATGCTGCTCACCGCGTCCAGCACGCGGTAGCTGCCGCCGACCACCGGGCGGGCGGCGTTGGAGACCGCGAAGCCGCCGGGCGCGGGCAGTTCGTCCACGTCCATCATGATGTCGACCCACACCTGCCCGAGCGAGATCACCGACGGGACGTGCCCGCCGTCCTGCGTCGATGCCGGCGCCGGCGCCGTCGAGGACGCCGAGACGGCCGCGGCGTCCTCGACGTCCGACTCAGCCACGGCCCGGTCGATGCGCCGCTCCTCCCGACGCTGTTCGATGAACTCGCCCAGCCTCGTTCCCTTCGTCTCCCCGTTGATGTGCTTCGACAACATGGCGTCCTCCTTGAGCGCTCGACTGCACGCGTCCGACGCGATGCACTGCCACCATTCTATGGCCGACATCCCGGCGTATGGTGGATTGTAGGCCGTCCGGGGCGTGGCGCAACGGGCATCGGAGGCGGCTCTGCCGCGTATCTGTGGCGTATCCGTGGCGTATCCGTGGCGTTCCCGCCATGCTTCCGGCCCGCGTCGGCCACGGTTCCGCCGTGCGCGGAACCGCATAGGATACCACGCGTGTTGCGTTTGTCAGGCCGGTGGGATATATTCGTGAAGTTGTGTGTTCGGCTAAGCGTGTTCGCATGCCCGGTCGAATCGCGAAAAAGACTTGATAGTCAAGGTTAAAGGGAGTCCATCATGGCAGCTCGTTGTGACGTGTGCGGCAAGGGTCCGCAGGTCGGATACACCGTGTCTCACTCGCATATCCGCAACAAGCGCACCTTCCGTCCGAACCTCCAGTCGGTCCGTACCACCGTCGAGGGCGAGAACGTTCGCCTGCGCGTGTGCGTCAAGTGCATCAAGGCCGGCAAGGTCCAGCGCGCGGTTGCGTGAGTGCGCGGATAGCGTCAACGTATCGAAGCCTCCATCGGTTCGCCGATGGAGGCTTTCGTTTTAACCGTCGCGCGGGTCATCGCGTGTGGGAGAATGGGACGTTATGAGCATCACCTGGGACACTCCGATCGCCGCGCTATTGGCGAACAAACGCCGCGCGTCCACGCTCAAGTCGTTCGGCATCGTCACCATCGGCGACGCGCTCACCTACTATCCGTTCCGCGTCGCCGACCCGGTGTCGGCGCGCGCGCTCGGCGAGGCGCGCGTCGGCGAGGCGATGGCGTTCGCCGGCACGGTACGCTCGGCGCGCACGTTCCACGGTTCGCGCAACATGCGTCTCGTCGTCAACGTCGATGATGACGGGTTCGCCGCCTCCCGCGGCATACTGCCGTCGGGCGCGCAGTTCGTCTTCTTCTCCGGCAAGAAGGGGTATCTCGACTGGATATCGCGCCGTCTCGCCCCCGGCACTATCGTGGTCGCCTCCGGCGCGCCCGGCGAATACATGGGACAGTTGCAGTTCAACCACCCGCAGGTGATCACCGTCGCGCCGGAACCGTCGACGCCGTGGGCGAACGGCTACGACGCGCCGAACGTCGCCGAGGCGATGGCGCGCGTCACCCGGCCGCGCCCCGTCTACCATGCGTCCGCGCGACTGTCCAGCGAACGCATCCACGAGACGATCCTGAGCCTCATGTGGGCGCTCGGCGGTCGCGACATGCCCGCGCCCGGCACCGACGACATCACCCTGCAATCCCACGACGACGAGGAACGCTTCTCCAGCACGCTCGCCGACGCCATCCCCGACGTGCTGCCCGAGACCATCCGTGCGGAACGCGGACTCATGCACCGCGCCGAGGCGTTCCGCGCGATCCACGAGCCGAAGACCGTCGCCGACTTCCACAAGGGCATCGCCACCCTGCGCTACGAGGAGGCGTTCGTCTGCCAGACCGCGCTGCTTGAGGCGCGTCGCAGCGCGCACAAGTCCGCGGCGCACCCATGCCCGCTGCCGGACGCGGATTCCCTGCGCGACCGGTTCGTCGAATCCCTGCCGTTCACGCTCACGAACGGACAACGCGAGGTCATCGACGACATCGCCGCCGACATGACGCGCGACACCCCGATGCAGCGCCTGCTGCAGGGCGAGGTCGGCTCCGGCAAGACCGTGGTCGCGCTCGCCGCCATGCTCCAGGCCGTCGGCGCCGGCTACCAGGCCGTGCTCGTCGCGCCCACGCAGGTGCTCGCCGAACAGCACGTCGCGACCATCACGCGCATGATCGCTGCGATGGACGACGCCGTTGGTGCCGGCGACAGTGGCGATGACGGCACGGACGGCGGCGACGCCGGTCCGTCCGTGCCGGTGACGCTGCTCACCGGCGGCATGAAGCTCGCGGCGCGGCGCAAGGCGCTCGCCCAAGCCGCGAGCGGCACGCCGGGCATCATCGTCGCCACGCACGCCGCCTTCTCGAAGACGTTCCAGGCGCCGAGGCTCGCGCTCGTCGTCATCGACGAGCAGCATCGCTTCGGCGTCGAACAGCGCGAATCGTTGAACGCGAAATCGACGGACGGCACCGCGCCGCACCTGCTCGTCATGACCGCCACGCCGATCCCGCGCACCGCCGCGATGACCTGGTTCGGCGACCTCGACATCTCGTGGCTCACCGAACTGCCCGGCGGGCGCAAGCCGATCCGCACGATCGTCGTCAACGAGGCGGACGGGCGCACGATGGCGCGCATGTTCGCGCACATCCGCGCGCGGATCGACGCGGGAGAACGAGCCTACATCGTGTGCGCGCGGATCGACGCGGATTCCGACGACGACGCGGAGGCATCCCGCGGCGGGCGCGGCTCCTCGCGCGGTGGACGGGGTTCGCGCGGCGATATGACGGTGCTGGACGGCATCGACGACGTGTATGAGACGCTCGACGAGAACGGCGAGACGATCGCGCGGCCGCCGCTGCACTCGGTGGCGGAGATCACGGCGCGGCTCAAGGCATTGCCGCAGTTCGCCGGCGTCCGGTTCGCGACGCTCACCGGACGCGACAAGGACGACGTGAAGGCCGAGGCCATGGCCGGCTTCGCCTCCGGCGAGACGCCGATCCTCGTCTCCACCACCGTGATCGAGGTCGGCGTGGACGTCAAGCAGGCGAGCTGCATCGTGATCTTCGACGCGGATTGCTACGGCCTGTCCCAGCTGCACCAGCTGCGCGGGCGCGTCGGCCGCGGAGGCACCGACAGCTGGGCGTTCCTCGTCTCGCGCGCCGAAGCGGGCACGACGGCCGAGGCGCGGCTTCAGGTCATCCACGATTCGTTGGACGGCGCCGAGATCGCGCAGGCCGACCTGGAGTTCCGCGGCGCCGGCGACGTGCTCGGCGACGCGCAGTCCGGCGCGAAATCGAGCCTCAAACTGCTGCGCGTCATCAAGGACGCGGATCTCATCACCGACGCGCGGGCGCGGGCCGAACGGCTGCTCGCCGACGACCCGACGCTCGACGGGCATACGCAGCTCGCCGGCGCGGTGCTCGACTTCACACGCGGCAACGAGACCTTCCTCACCTCCAACTGACGCGCTAAAGTCGATGACCATGCGAGTGATCTCAGGACGATTCAAGGGCGTGGCGCTGGCCACGCCGAAAACCGGCACCAGGCCGACCACCGACCGCACCAAGGAGGCGATCTTCTCGCGTCTCGACGCGTGGGGCGTGCTCGACGAGGCGCGCGTGCTCGACCTGTTCGCCGGCACCGGGGCGCTCGGCATCGAGGCGCTCTCGCGCGGGGCCCGCGAACTGATCGCCGTGGAGGCGTCGAAGCCGGCGGCTGCGCTCGTCGTCAAGACCATCGCGCAGCTCAAGCGCAACCGCTCATGGTCGTCGGACCTCGCGGCGCGCGTGCTCGTGCGCAAGGCGGAGGCGTATGCGGCCTCCGGCGCGGGCGCTGCCGGCGCGTTCGACGTGATCTTCATCGACCCGCCGTACGCGTTCGAGACGGAGGCGTGCGACCGGCTGCTCGCCGACCTCGCGGCGAACGGGTTCGCGGGGGAGGGGACCGTGATCGTGCTGGAGCGTTCCGCGCGGTCCGAACGTCCGACGCCGCCGGATGGCTGGGAGATCACGGACGATCGCGACTACGGCGAGACGGCCGTGTACTACATTGAACGGATCGCGGACTGAGGCCGGGGTGGGTCATCGGTCTGGGGCGCGCCACGCCGAAGATACCTCGAATCGTGACATGCATGTATAGTCATATCTCGAAACGAGATATTGTGGATGCCGCATGGGCATCCGGAACCACGAACGAAAAGAGGAATTTCATGTCCTTCGTCACCGCCCTTGAAACCCGTCGCTCCCAGTACGCGCTGACCGACGCCTCGCCGATCAGCGACCAGGAGATCGCCGACCTCGTCAAGAAGGTCGTCGTCGACGTGCCGAGCGCCTTCAACTCCCAGCCGCAGCGCGCCGTCGTCCTGTTCGGCGATGCCAGCCAGAAGCTGTGGGACATCGTCAAGGAGACCCTGCGCAAGGTCGTCAACGACGAAGAGGCCTTCAAGTCCACCGAGGCGAAGATCGACTCCTTCGCCGCCGGCCACGGCACCGTGCTCTTCTACGACGATGAGGACGTCACCAAGCAGCTGCAGGAGAACATCCCGGCCTACGCCGCCAACTTCCCGGGCTTCGCCCGCGACGCCGCCGGCATGCTCCAGCTCGCCGTGTGGACCGCCCTCGCCGAGAAGGGCCTGGGCGCCTCCCTGCAGCACTACAACCCGCTGATCGACGAGGCCGTCGCCGCCGAGTTCGGCCTGCCGAAGAGCTGGAAGCTCCAGGCCCAGATGCCGTTTGGCGTCGTCGCCCAGCCCGCCGGCCCGGTCGAGAAGCAGCCGGCCGACGATCGCGTCAAGGTCTTCGGCCTGTAAGATTTCCTCGCCCCCGCCGGCGGGGGCTGTCGGCCGGTGACGATGCCGTTACGGTACGTCACATTTCGTCGCCCCCGCTGGCGGGGGCTGGCGGCGAAGCCGACTGGGGGTGGGCGCCTAAGGTGCAAACCCATGGGACCACCCCCAGTCAGCCTACGGCTGACAGCTCCCGCCAGCGGGGGCGAGTCGTATCTGTGGGCGCCTTCAGTCGGTTGTATCTGTGGGCGCCTTCAGTCGGTTGTATCTGTGGGCGCCTTCAGTCGGTTGTATCTGTGGGCGCCTTCAGTCAGCTTATGGCTGACAGCCCCGCCGGCGGGGGCGAGGCGTATTTACTGTAGTTTGCGGGGGTGAGCGGCGGAGACCTCCCAGCCCAGAGCCATCAGGGTCTTGCGGTCGGCCTTGTCCAGGGCCTTGCAGTCCAGCTGTTCGATGAGATCGGGGCGGATCTCGTCCGTGCGCGCCAACGCCTCGTCACGGCGGTAGCGGTCCACCTTGCCGTGATCGCCGGAGAGCAGCACGTCCGGCACCTTCAAACCGCGCCATTCCGCCGGCTTCGTGTACTGGCGGTGTTCGAGCAGCGCGTTCGCGCCCGTGTAGGATTCCTCGACGATGGAGTCGGCGTTTCCCATGAACCCCGGAATCAGACGCGTGATCGCCTCCACCATCACCGAGGTGGCGACTTCGCCGCCGTTCAACACGTAGTCGCCGATTGAATACTCGCGCACGTCCACGCCGCGCGAACGGTAGTACTCGGGGATGCGCGCGTCATAGCCCTCATAGCGGCCGCAGCCGAACAGCAGATGCTCCGCGTGCGAAAGCTCCGTCGCGTCGCGCTGCGTGAACAGCGGTGCGGACGGATTCGGGAAGATCAGCACCGGCGTGTGTTCCTGCGACGACTGGCAAGCCGGTGTCCCATCGGACACCATAGGTGAGTCCTCAAGGGCGGATGATTCCGCGTTTCCGGCGGTCCTGGTTCTGGACTCACCAGCGGTTCCACACGTGGAAACACGTCGAATATCGGTATCTGCCGGTGTCTGAATATCGGTATCTGTCGGTGTCTCATCGGACACCGTCTTGCCAGTGATGGTATGCGTGGCCGTGGCCGTGGCCACGGCCACGGCCGTCGCCGTCGCGGCATCAGCGGGTGCATCGGCGTCTTCCTGCGGCTCCAGCCCCAGCAGTTCGTCGAGACATTCGGCCCAGACCGCCGGCTTCATCACCATGCCGGCGCCGCCTCCCACCGGGGTGTCGTCCACCGAATGATGCACGTCATGCGTCCAGTCGCGCAGGTTGTGCGCGGTGATGGTCAGCAGGCCCTTCTCCTGGGCCTTGCCCATCAGACTCAATCCCATCACGTCGAAGTATTCGGGGAACACGCTCACGATATCGATCTTCATAAGCAACCACCCTATCGTGCGGTGCGGAACCACACGATAGGGTGGGACGGGTCGGAGACCGGGGAGGAATCCGCTATGGTCGGGACGGTGTATGAGACGGAGAATGCAGAGTCTAGAGTCCCGGAATCAGTCCGCCGGGCGGGTCGAGCGTGAGGTAGCCCTCCTCCACGTCGATGTCCGGCACGAGCTCGTCGACGAACGGCACGAGCGCGGTCTTCTCCATGACCGGCGTGCCGTCCTTCGCCGTGCCGACCTGCACCGGCTCGGCGAGCCTGATCTTGAGCAGCGACTGGGCGGGCGAGTCGAGCACGTCGACCACCTTGCCGACCACGCGGCCTTCCTCCGCGCCGAGGCCGTTGCCTTCGGCCATGCGGGCTTCGAGTCCGATGAGGTCCTTCGGGTACCATTCGTCCGCTTCGAGCATCTCGTCCGGATCGTCGGCCTCGCCGTACAGTTCGGTGCCGTTCAACGCCTCGGAGGCGTCGCGGTCGTCGCAGCCCTCCAGTTTGATGATCCAGCGCTTCTTGAACGTGCGCGAGGACTCCACCACGTATTCGGTTTCGCCGTCTTTCGAATAGAGCACGGAACCGGGTTCGAAGCGCCATTCCGGTTCGTCGGTGAACACCTGGACGGTGACCTCGCCCTTCATGCCCTGGGCGCGCCCGATACGACAGACCCTCAGCAGTTCGAGCTGCTGAGGGTCGTCATGCATATTCTGATCTGCCATGCCAAGCAGTGTACCCCATCGAGTACCTAGTCGTCCGTCGACCTCGCCTGTCGGCTCAGTGGCGCACATCCATGATGTCGACGCGCACCTTGTGGTCGGACAGCGCCTGGATCACGGTGCGGATCGCGTTGGCGGTGCGTCCGGAACGTCCGATGACGCGGCCGATGTCCTCCGGGTTCACGCGCACGCGAAGCAGTTCGCCGCGCGCGTTCTCATGGGATTTGACGGACACGTCGTCCGGGAAATCGACGATGTTCTTGATGAGATGTTCCACTGCCTGTGCGAGCATTTCGATCAGCCTTTCTATGCAGCATTGCCTTCGACCACGGGTCGCTGATTACTCAGCCTACCGCGTCGAAGGCAATGTCGTCGTCAGTACGCCTTGCGGCGTGGCTCACTCGGCGTCGGCCGGAGCAGCTTCCTCAGCCGGGGCCTCTTCGGCGGCGGCAGCGGCCTCAGCCTCGGCCTTGGCCTTCGCCTCGGCTTCGGACTTGGCAGCCTTGAGCTTCTGGGCCTCGGCCTCGACGGCCTCGACGCGGGCGGCGGCATCCGGGCCGGCCTCAACGGTCTTCAGGGTGCCCTCGGCACCGTCGAGACCCTTGAACTTCTGCCAGTCGCCGGTGATGTTCAGCAGCTTGTAGACCTGCTCGGTCGGCTGGGCGCCGACGCCGAGCCAGTACTGGGCGCGCTCGGAGTTGATCTTGATCGTGGAAGGCTGGGTGTTCGGATCGTAGGTGCCGATCTCCTCGATGGCGCGGCCATCGCGCTTGGTACGGGAATCCATGACGACCACGCGGTAGAACGCGTAGAACTTCTTACCCATGCGCTTCAGACGAATCTTGGTTGCCAAAGTGGCTCTCCTTAAAAATATCAGGGTGTGTGTTCGGTTCGCATTGTGGGGCGCAGCTCGCCGAGCCCACGTGTTCCTCGCGGCACGGGGTGTAGAGGGCGCCACGCACCAGCGAATAACCGATTCATTATAGCGCCGTGCCCCGGACGCGCGACACGCCTACGCGTGTGCGCTCGGACGGGTGTCTCCGAGTGCGTGCCTACGCGCGCACCGTGATTCGGGCGGTCAGCGCGAGATGGTCGGTTTCGGGGATCTCGAACGATGCGACGTCCGTGAAATCCGCCCCGCGCGTGGCGAGGATGTGGTCGAGTTCGATGCGCGGCCACTTGAGCCAGCGGGGGAACGTGAGGTTCGGTCCCTGCGCCTGGGTGAGGCTCGCATCACGGAATCCGGCCTTGAGCAGCGCGCGGAAGCTCGGATGCTCGGTGGAGGAGTTGAGGTCGCCGAGCACGACGGCGACGGCATGGTCCTCCTTGCTCGCGGCCTTGGCGAGCCCGCCGAGACCGATGATGCCCGCCGACCATTCGCGGCATCCGCGCATCGGCGACTTCGGGTGCGCGGACGCGAACGTCACGTCGCGTCCGCCCGCCATCGGCAGGGTGATCGACGGCACGTCGGCCGCAGGGATGTCGATGGCGCGGGGGACCGCGGCATCCGGCTCGATGTGGGAGAGAATCACGTTGAACCCGCCGTTGTCGGTCGCCTTCGATTCGCCGGACTGGCGGTAGGGGAGCAGGTCGGCGATGCCGGCCGCGTCGAGACGTGCGAGCAGGTCGTCGGTCGCCTCCTGCAGCGCGAGCACGTCGACGCCGCGCGTGCGTGCCTCGCGCGCGATCGCGTCGGCGTCGGCGCGCCCGTAGCGGCAGTTGAGCGTCATCAGCGTGAGCGATGACGGCGGTTCGGCGGCGACGTCGGCCGATACGGCCGGCGATGTTTCACGGGACGTTCCACGCGCGGTGGAATCTGTTTCACGCGATGTTTCACGGGGTGCGTCATGTGCCGTGACCGTGGTACGGCGTTCCCGCCGGGGATGCGGATCCGTACCCCAATACGCGATGCGGCGGGTCGACGCGGACAGGGCGACGCCCAGCAGGCAGCACATCGGCCCCCACGCGTGGATGATTCCGGCGACCACGGCGCAGGCGACGAGCGGCACCCACAGGAACGGGATCAGGGCGATCATGTACGGGAACGGCATGCGCGCCTCCACGCCGGCGGGCAGCTCGCTGAGCAGCACCCACAGCATGCCGACGATCATCACGCCCCACAGCAACCAGACCAGCATATGCAACCTCCTATATGCAATGAAATGGCTCCCCATGGTGCGCATGGGGAGCCACGACAAGAGACGGATCAGCGCAGCAGGCCGGCCAGGCCGCCGCCGAGGTTCGGCGGGAGTTCGCCGCCGTTCGCGTCCAGCGCCTGCTGGAGGCCGGCGGGCAGGGCCGGATTCTGCGGCTTGGCGAACGCGGAACCGCCCGACTTCTTGCCGGACAGACGGTCGCGCAACGCCTTCTCCTCGGCCTCGCGCTTCATCGGGTTGCCGGAGCGCCCCTTCTTGTTCTTGTTCTTGCCCTTGGCCTTCTTGTTCTTCTTGCCGCCGCCCATCGAACCGCCGAAGCCGGGCACGCCGCCGCCCAGGCCGGCCTTGTTCGACATGCGCTTCATCATCTTCGCGGCCTGCTCGAACCGCTGGAGCAGCGCGTTGACGGCGGAGACCGTGTTGCCGGAACCGTAGGCGATGCGGGCGCGGCGGGAACCGTTGATGATCTTCGGGTTGCGACGCTCCTCGGGCGTCATCGAGCGGATGATCGCCTCCGTGCGGTCGATCTCGCGCTCGTCGAACTGTTCGAGCTCCTTGCGGTGGGCCGCCATGCCCGGGATCATGCCGAGCAGCGACTTCATCGAACCGAGCTTGCGGACCTGCTGCAGCTGCTCGAGGAAGTCGTCGAGACCGAACTCGCCTTCGGCCATCTTCGCCGCGGCCTCGCGCGCCTGCTTCTCGTCGAACTGCTTCTGCGCCTGCTCGATCAGGGTGAGGATGTCGCCCATGTCGAGGATGCGGGAGGCCATGCGGTCCGGGTGGAAGACCTCGAAGTCCTTCAGCCCCTCGCCGTTCGAGGCGAACAGAATCGGCTTGCCGGTCACGGACGCGACCGACAGGGCGGCGCCGCCTCGCGCGTCGCCGTCGAGCTTGGACAGGACCACGCCGGTGAAGTCCACGCCCTCGTCGAACGCCTTCGCGGTGCGCACCGCGTCCTGGCCGATCATCGCGTCGATGACGAACAGGATCTCGTTCGGGTTCACGGCGTCGCGGATGTCGCGCGCCTGCTTCATCAGCTCTTCGTCGACGCCGAGACGGCCGGCGGTATCGATGATGACCGTGTCATACAGCTTCTGCTTGGCGAAGGCGATCGAATCACGCGCCACCTTCACCGGGTCGCCGGTGGTCTGGCCGGGCGCGGACACCGCGTCGCCGCCGTCCGACTGCACGCCCTTCTCCGGGGCGTACACCGGCACGCCGGCGCGTTCGCCCACCACCTGGAGCTGGGTGACCGCGTTCGGACGCTGCAGATCGGCCGCGACCAGCAGCGGGGTGTGGCCCGCGTCCTTGAGCCAGTAGCCGAGCTTGCCGGCGAGCGTCGTCTTGCCGGCGCCCTGCAGGCCGGCAAGCATGATGATCGTCGGCGGGTTCTTCGCGAAGTTCAGCGGACGATCCACGCCCGCGCCGAGGATCGCCGTCAGCTCCTCGTTGACGATCTTCACGACCTGCTGCGCCGGGTTCAGCGCGTCGGACACCTCGGTGCCGAGCGCTCGCTCGCGCACGCGCGCGGTGAACGGGCGCACCACGTCGAGCGCCACGTCGGCGTCGAGCAGCGCGCGGCGGATCTCGCGGATCGTGCCGTCGATGTCCGTTTCGGAAAGCTTGCCCTTGCTCTTCAGATGCTTGAACGCATTCGAGAGCTTGTCAGTCAAAGAACTAAATGCTGCCATAATGGGCAACAGTCTAGCCGTGGCGGGGGAAAACGGCGGGCGGGGAAGACCTCCCTCATTCGCCCCCGCTGGCGGGGGCTGTCGGCGAGAGCCGACTGGGGGTGGCGGCGGCTAGGGAAGACCTCCCTCATTCGCCCCCGCTGGCGGGGGCTGTCGACGATAGTCGACTGGGGGTGGTGTTGGGCGGTCAACCACCCCCAGTCACGCTACGCGTGCCAGCCCCCGCCAGCGGGGGCAACGGAGAATGGTCCCGTCAAGAGGATCGGGCCGTCCGATTCCCGCCAGCGGGGGCAAGGGAGAATGGTCCCGTCAAGAGGATCGGGGCCGTTGCGGTCACTGGTTACTTGAGGCTCCAGGTGGAGCCCTGGGGGCCGTCCTCGATGGCGATGCCGGCGCCGGCCAGGGCGTCGCGGATCGCGTCCGCTTTCGCGAAGTCCTTCGCCTTGCGGGCTTCGGCGCGCGCGGCCAGCTGTTCGCCGATCAGCTTCTCCAGCGCCACATGCTCCGGCGACTCGTCGGCGCCGTCGCCCGCGCCGCCCGCGGCCCCCGCGGACACCCACGGTTCGGCCAGCGGGTCGAGACCCAGGGTGTCGAGCATCGCGCGCACGGCGACGAGCGAGGCGCGCACCTCGGCGCGGGCCTCGTCCGAGTCGGCGTGGTCGGCGAGCTTGGAGAGCAGCGTGTTGCCGGAGCGGATCGCCGTGAAGATCGCGGCGGTCGCGCCGGAGACGTTCACGTCGTCGTTCATCGCGGCCGTGAAGTCGGCCGGCAGGTCGTCGGCGGAGACGGCCTCGATCTCGTCACGCGCGGGCTGGCCACCCAGCGCGACGCCGGCGCGTTCGATGAAGTTCGCGATGCGGTCGTATGCGGCCTGCGCCTCGACGAGCGCCTGATCGGACCATTCCAGCATCGAACGGTACTGGACGGAGCCCAGCGCGTAGCGCACCACCCACGCGGAATGTTCGGCGAGCACGCTCGGCACGGACAGGCCGGTGCCGAGGGACTTCGACATCTTCTCGCCCTTCGCGGTGACCCACGCGGAGTGCATCCAACGGGCGGCCGAATCGTAGCCGGCGGCGCGCGTCTGCGCCATCTCGTTCTCGTGGTGGGGGAAGCGCAGGTCGAGACCGCCGCCGTGGATGTCGAATCCGTCCTTGAGGTAGCGGTGGCTCATCGCCGAGCATTCGATGTGCCAGCCCGGGCGCCCCACGCCGAACGGCGTGTTCCAGCGGGCGTCCTCGGGATCGGTGTCCTTCGGGGCCTTCCACAGGGCGAAGTCGCGCGGGTCGTGCTTGTCGGGGGAGGCGTCGGCCGGGTCGACCGGATTGTACTTGTCGTCGCCGGCGGCGTCGACGGACGGTCCCATGCGGTCGGCCACGGCCGCCGCCTCGTCCACCTCGGCGGTCTGCTTCTGATGCGTCAGCTCGCCGTAGTGCGGCCACGACGCCACGTCGAAGTACACGTTGCCGGTCGGCTTGCCGTCCGCGTCGGTCACCACGTAGCCGTGGCCGTTCGCGATGATGCGTTCGATCAGGTCGATCATGTCGGACATGTGGCCGGTCGCGCGCGGCTCGACCGTCGGCGGCAGCACGCCGAGCGTCTCGTAGGCGTGCGTGAACTCGCGCTCGTAGTAGTAGGCGCGCGCCCACCACTGCTGGCCCGCGGCGGCGGCCTTGTCGAGGATCTTGTCATCGATGTCCGTCACGTTCCTCACGAACGTGACCTTGTATCCGAGCTTCAGGAACCACCGACGCACGATGTCGAACGCGACGGCGGCGCGGATGTGCCCGATGTGGGGCGACGACTGCACCGTCGCGCCGCACACGTAGATGCCCACCTCGCCGGGCTTGATCGGCGTGAACACGCTCGTCGTATGCGAGGCGGTGTCGTAGAGCTTGAGGCCCGCGGCGGCCTTGGCAACCTTCACCGGAGTGAACGCGCTCGGCATCACGGAAGTGCTGAAATCATGCGGTTCTTGGCTGTTTCCCATAAGTCAACAGAGTATGTGCGGACGGCGACGGGCGCAACCGGACATCCGGCGCGCCCGTCGTTTACGTGGGTCGTGCCACAATAGGAGACATGACGCCACAAGTGCTTGTTCTGCAACATGTCCCATGGGAGAAGCCCGGCCGCATCGCCACCGCCTTCGACGAGATCGGCCTCGGCTATCAGATCCTCAACGTGGTGGACAAGAAGAAACCCGACCTTCCCTCGTTCGACGAGGTCGCCGGTCTGGTCATCATGGGAGGTCCGATGGGGGCCACCGACTACGACAAGTACCCCGGTCTGAAGGCGGAGGCGAAGCTGGCGCGCGCCGCCATCGCCGTGAACAAGCCGGTGCTCGGCGTGTGCCTCGGCCACCAGATCATCGCCACCGCGCTCGGCGCGAAACTGCACCGCGGCGAGAAGCCGGAGATCGGGTTCGCGCCGATCAAGCGCGTCGACAAGCACGACTACTTCTCCATGTGGGACAAGCAGATCAACGTGCTGCACTGGCACAACGACGTGGTCGGGCTTCCCGAGGGCGCGCAGCTGCTCGCCCGCTCGCCCCTCACCAAGGTGCAGGCGTTCCGCGCCGGATCGGCGTTGGGCCTCCAGTTCCATCTCGAAGTGAGTTCCGCGCTGATGGAGGAGTGGCTCGACGAGCCGAGCATGGTCAAGGATCTGAAGGCCGCAGGCGGCTCCAAGTCGAAGCTGCGCGAGGACTTCGCCCAATACAACCCGCTGCTGCATCCGCTCGCCGACCAGGTGTTCACCGGCTTCGCCGCCCGCTGCAACAGCTACGCGCGCCGCCTCGTCCGCGAAGCGCAGAAGGGCGCCCCCAAGGACCCGGTCATCTGCTAATCCCCGCTCCCATCCCTTTTCTCACCCACCCCACTCCACCTACATCCCGCCCCCTCTCCCATGGTGCGGTAAAACCCCCATGGTGCGGTAGACGGGAATGGCGTCATTCCGCCGTTGTGGAGAAAGTGTGTTGCCGCACCATGGGAGAAGGGCGCACCATGGGGTGCGGGGGAGGACGACGCGGGGTGCGAGGAAGTGGGGGGGGATGCCCGGTGGTGGCGCTAAGTTAGTGGCTTATGCCGACTTACGATATTGGACTGGAACACGTTTCGCTCGCCTTCGCCACCAAGACCATCTTCACCGACGTGACGCAGGGCGTGTTCGAAGGGGACCGCATCGGCATCGTCGGCCGCAACGGCGACGGCAAATCCACGCTGCTCCACCTGTTCCGCGGCACGCAGGAGCCCGATTCCGGCCGCGTGACGAAGCGCGGCGGACTCACCTTCGGCATGCTCGACCAGCGCGATCCGCTCGACGACGACGCCACGATCCGCGAGGCCGCGTTGGAAGGCCGCGCCGACTACGAATGGGCGTCCGACAACACCTCCCGCGAGATCGTCGAGGCGCTGCTCGGCGGCATGAGCCTCGACGCGAAGGTCGGCTCCCTGTCCGGCGGCCAGCGCCGCCGCGCCGACCTCGCCCGCCTGCTCCTGAAGGACTGGGACATCCTCGCGCTCGACGAGCCCACCAACCACCTCGACGTCGTCACCATCCACTGGCTCGCCGAACACCTCAAGAACCGCTGGTCGAAGGGCGCTGGCGCGCTGCTGCTCGTCACCCACGACCGCTGGTTCCTCGACGAGGTGTGCGAATCGATGTGGGAGGTGCACGACGGGGTCATCGAACCGTTCGAAGGCGGCTACTCCGCATACATGCTCCAGCGCGTCGAACGCGACCGCCAGGCCGACGTGCGCGAGACGAAACGCCGCAACCTCGCGCGCAAGGAGCTCGCCTGGCTGTCGCGCGGCGCCCGCGCCCGCTCCACCAAGCAGAAGTTCCACGTCAAGGCCGCGCGCGAGCTCATCGCCGACGTGCCGCCGATGCGCAACACGCTCGAACTCAGGCAGATGGCGACCTCGCGCCTCGGCAAGCAGGTCGTCGACCTCGTCGACGTGACGCAGATCTTCGAGAAGACCGCCATCGACGTCGATCCGGACGCGGCTGCGCTCGCCGACTCCGCCTCCCGCGTGGACGTGGTGGAGCCGATGTACGCGGAACCGCAGCCGCACGGCTCCGTCGAGGTGGCCGTGACCGACATGACCGACTCGCGTCTCGTCGACGCCGGCGTGCCCGAGGCGGTCGCCGCCGCCGAGGAGGCGCGCGCGAAGGCCGAGGCGGAAGGCGGCGCCGCGACGTCGGGCGACGACCGCGCCGTGCGCCGCAGGAACACCGGCGGCGAGTCCATCGGCGTGGACGCCGCCGCGGCTGCGGACGCGGCCGACGCTTCCGGCGACGGCACGTCCGCCGCACGCAAGGTGACCGTCTCCGGCCGTGAGATCCTCGACGACGTGACCTGGCTCATCGGACCGGGCGACCGATTCGGCATCGTCGGCGCGAACGGTGCCGGCAAGTCCACGCTGCTGAAGCTCATCGACGGCACGCTCACGCCGACCGTGGGCCGCGTGAACATCGGCAAGACCGTGCGTTTCGCCGTGCTCTCGCAGCGTCTCGACGAGCTGGAGAAGCTCGGCAAGTACAAGATCAAGGAAGTGCTGTCCCGCTACAAGCCGAGCTACATCGTCGACGGCAAGGAGGTCACGCCCGGCCAGCTCATGGAACGTCTCGGCTTCGAATCGGCGCAGCTGATGACCCCGATCCGCGACCTGTCCGGCGGCCAGAAGCGCCGCATGCAGCTGCTGCTCATCCTGCTCGACGAGCCGAACGTGCTCATCATGGACGAGCCCGGCAACGATCTCGACACCGACATGCTCGCCGTGATGGAGGACCTGCTCGACACGTGGCCGGGCACGCTCATCGTCGTCTCCCACGACCGCTACCTGCTCGAACGCGTCACCGACCAGCAGTTCGCGCTGATCGGCGGCAAGGTGCGCCACCTGCCCGGCGGCGTGCAGGACTATCTCGACATGGTCGAGTCGATCAAGAACGGCAAGGGCCTGCCCGAAGACACCCCCGGATTCGCCGGCACCGGCGGCAGGGGTGGTCGGAAGAACGCCTCCTCCTCTGCTCCCTCTTCCTCCCCCTCGCAGGGGGCGGTGTCGCAACGCGACGGAGGGGGTAGTGCCGCCAAGGAAACTGAAGGCGAGACCACCCCGAAGCTCACCGGCAAGGCGTTCCATGAGGCGTCGAAGCGCGTGAAGACCATCGAACGCAAGCTCGACAAGCTTGAAACACGCAAGACGGAGCTCGAGCAGGAGATGGCCGCGCATGATCCGAGCGACTACGAGGGTCTCAACAAGCTCAACGAGCAGCTCAAGGCCGTCGCCGACGAATCCGACGAGCTCACCATGGAATGGATGGAACTCTCCGAACAGCTCGAACAGTAGTCCGTGGTTCCCTCCCGGATGGTCGCATAGGCCAGTCAGACGATGTCCGACCGCGCCGACGCGACCGTCTCTCTGCCGCCGCTCGACCTGTGAGCGGACGGCGGCGGTGTGGTGCGCATCCGGTGCTTGCGCGCTACCGGCAGCCGTCAGCCCGTGTGCTCCCACGGATTGACGAGTGTGACCCCGGTGCCCTCGAAATCCTTGATGTTGCGCGTCGCTACGGTCGCGCCGTGCGCCCGTGCGATCGCCGCGATCATCGCATCCTGCATGCCTATCGGATGCCCCGATGCCCGTCGTGTGGCGACGATGGCGGCGTAATGTGATGCGGCTGCGGTATCGAAGGATAGCGTCCTATGCCGGAAATTGTCGATGATCGCCGACGTGGTCTGTTTGAGTGTTTCCTTTCTGTGTGATTCCGGTAGCAGGGCGACGCCATACAGCAGCTCGGCGATGGTGATACTTGTGGTGTGAAGGGTCTGAAGACGCTGCGATATGACCCAATCGCGGACGTTGGCGTCCATGGGGCTTCTGCTGGTGACCTCGCTGATGACGTTGGTATCAAGGACGGTGATCATCGTCGTCCCCGCAATCGTCATCGTCGTCTCCAAGACCGAGGTCTACGGGACGTGGACCGAAATCGTAGGTATTGCGCGGCGGGCACAGCTCCTCGTCCGGCCCGAGGCCATCGCCATCGAGCAGGCGCTGCATTTCCGCCACGAGATCGGCGGAGGTGGTGATGCGGTGCGCCAGATATTCGGTGGTGCAGTCCTCCAAGAGCGAACGCACCTCCGCCTCCATGGAGCGGTTGTTGTCCTTCGCCATCCTCTTCAGCGTGTTCAGACAGTCCGCGGGCACCTTGCGGACGGTGATGGTGCCGGTCGTCTCACTCGTGCTCATCGTTGCCTCCTCGCCGTTTCGTTGTGGCAGCGCTCTCGTGCTGTCATTATGCAGTCATATATGCAAGCACGATGCTAGCAGATGAAGGCAAGGGAAAGGGATTCGGCGCCTGAAACGCCGGGACGATACGATGGTGGCAATCGGCACGATGAGGGGCCGCGGCGTCATGAGACGGGCCGGGAGCGGCTCGGGAATCGAGGAGACATGAGGATCGGAACGACCGGGCACCAGCGCATCCCCGACGAGGCGAAAGCGTATGTGGAGCGCGGGCTTGACGAGCTGCTGCGCCGCTATGACGGCGAGGACGTCGTCGGCCTGAGCTCGATGGCATGGGGCGCGGACCAGCTGTTCGCGGACGCGATGCTGCGCGCCGGGCATCAGGTCGTGGCGATCATCCCCTGCCGTGGATACAAGGCCACGTTCGACGAGGCGGGCCTCGCCGAATACGACAGATTGATGACGCAGGTGCGCACCGCCGTGACCCTCGACTTCCCCGAACCGGGCGAGGACGCGTTCCTCGCCGCCGGCAAGCGCGTGGTCGACGAATCCGACCTGCTGGTCGCCTTCTGGGACGGGATGCCCGCCGCCGGCAAGGGCGGCACCGGCGACATCGTGGCCTACGCGAAGGCGAGGCGCAAGCCCGTCATCGTGATCTGGCCCGAAGGGGTGCGCCACTAGAGAGCCGAATCGCCGAGCCGGAAGTATCGTACGCGGAGCATCGTATCCGCGTACGATACCGGAAACCAAGGCGGCGGCAACGGCGTGACACTCAGCGGCCGGTGATCTCGGAGCCGAGGACCTTCTCGCTCAGCGCCTTCGGGCCGCGGGTCACGGCGACCGCGCCGGAGCGCACCAGCTCGATCACGCCGTAATGCTCCAGCAGGCCGAGCAGCGCGTCGATCTTGCCTTCCGCGCCGGTCGCCTCGATGGTGAGCGAGGCGGGGTTCACGTCGACCACGCGCACTCGGAACAGACGCACGATCTCGAGCACGTCGGAGCGGTTGGACTCGTCGGCCGCCACCTTGATGAGCACGAGTTCGCGCTCCACCGTGGTGTTCGGGTCGAGTTCGACGATCTTCAGCACGTGCAGCAGCTTGTTGAGCTGCTTGATGATCTGTTCGAGCGGCACGGCCTCCACGTCGGCCGTGACGGTCACGCGCGAGATGTCCGGACGCTCGGTAGGGGAGACGGACAGCGAGTTGATGTTGAACGCGCGACGGGCGAAGAGCCCCGCGATGCGCGCCAGCACGCCCGGGCGGTTCTCGACCAGCACGGACAGCGTATGGCGTTCGGAGCCGGGCTTGGAAGCGGGATAATTCGCGGGCATGTCAGTTCTCCTTTCCATCCGACGCGGCGGCGGCCTCACGGGCCTCCTCGGCGGCGTTCACGTACGCGTCGCCCTCGGTGTCGTCCAGCAGGGGCTTGACGCCCGGCTTGTACGTCACCTCGTCGTTCGACTTGCCGGCGGCGACCATCGGCCACACCATCGCGTCCTTCCACACGCGGAAGTCGATGAGCACCGGACGGTCGTTGATCTCGTTCGCCTTGGCGATCGCCTCGCGGGCCTCCTCCTCGGTGAACACGCGGAACGCGACGCAGCCGTAGGCCTCGGCCAGCTTCACGAAGTCCGGCACCTCGAGCGGCAGCTCGCCGGCGGCCGCCTGCGCGTCGCCCTCGGCGCCGTGCGCCTCGCCGTCGAGCAGGTTCGTCTGCGAGTAGTGGTGATCGTAGAACAGGGTCTGCCACTGGCGGACCATGCCGTACACGGAGTTGTTGAGCAGCGCGATCTTCACCGGCGTGCGCGCGAAGAACGCGGCCGCCAGCTCCTCGCTGGTCATCTGGAACGAGCCGTCGCCGTCGATGAGCCACACCGGCTTCTTTCCGTCGAACTCGCGGGCCGAGCCCACGGACGCGCCGATCGCGGCCGGCAGGCCGTAGCCCATCGTTCCCAGGCCTCCGGAGGAGATCCACGACTTCGGGTTCTTGAAGTCGATGAACTGGGACGCCCACATCTGGTGCTGGCCCACGCCGGTCACCCAGATCGTGGACGGGTCGGCCATGTCGGAGAGGGTCTTCACGACCCACTGCGGGGCGAGCGAACCGTCGGTCGGCTCGTCCCACGTCATCGGGTACTGCTTGCGCCAGTAGGCGATGCGGTCCCACCACGGCTTGTGGTTCGGCTTCGGCGTGATCGCCTGCGCGCGTTCGATCTCCGGGATGAGATCGTCGAGCACGGTCGCCACGTCGCCGACGATCGGCACGTCCGGCGTGCGGTTCTTGCCGATCTCCGCCGGATCGATGTCGATGTGGATGACGCGCGCGCCGGGCGCGAACGCGTCGAGCTTGCCGGTCACGCGGTCGTCGAAGCGCGCGCCGATCGCGACGAGCAGGTCGCAGCGCTGCACGGCGCCGGTGGCCGCCACCGTGCCGTGCATGCCGAGCATGCCGAGGTTGTGCGGGTCGGAGTCGGGCACGATGCCGCGCGCCGGCAGCGTGGTGACGATTGGGGAGTCGGTGCGTTCGGCGAGGCGCTTCACCTGCGCGCCCGCGTCGGAGCGCATCGCGCCGCCGCCCACGTACAGCACCGGGCGGTACGACTGGTTGAACAGCTTCGCCGCGTCGGACAGCACGCGGCCGTGCGCCTTCGTCGTCGGGTTGTAGCCGGGCAGGATCATGCGCTGCGGCCACGAGTAGTACATGTCGCCGGTCTGGGCGGTCTTCGTGAGGTCCACGACGACCGGGCCGGGGCGGCCGGTGGCGGCCACGTGGAACGCCTCGGCGAGCACGCGCGGGATGTCCTGCGCGCGCGTGACGAGGTACGAGTGCTTGGAGACCGGGTAGGTCATGCCGACGATGTCGGCCTCCTGGAAGGCGTCGGTGCCGATCGCCTGCACGCCCACCTGTCCGGTGATGACGACCATCGGCACGGAGTCCATGTTCGCGTCGGCGATGGCGGTGACCACGTTCGTGGCGCCCGGGCCGGACGTGACGATGCACACGCCCACCTTGCCGGTGGCGATCGCGTAGCCCTCCGCCGCGTGGCCGGCGGCCTGCTCGTGGCGCATCAGGATGAAGCGGAACTTCAGGTCGTCGTTGATCTGATGGTAGACGGGCAGGATGGCCCCGCCCGGGATGCCGAACACGTCGGTGACGCCGAGATCCTCCAGCGAACGGACCAGCGCCTGCGCGCCGGTCATCTTCTCACCGTCGACGATGGTCTGCTTGTCGCTCACGGGCGTTTTGGGCACGCCGCTGAAAGCCTGCAAAGGCGTGGGTAAAGCCATAATCCCTCTCACACTTCACTTACTGGTCCATGGCCGCCCTTCTCCGGGCGTGTGGCCCGAACCGCAGGCGGCCCCGTTGCATGGAAAGCCGGGTCGTGCCCGGCTTTCGCGCGTGCTACCAGTCTATTCGTTCCGTGGATGTTTGCGAGATATGGCCCAATGGGCGGAACACGGGCGTCGCGCGGCGCGAGTCCGCGTTCCGTGCGGAACGTCCGGAATCAGTCGGACAGCTTGTGCCAGGCGATCTCCGCGGCGGCCAGCTGCGCCTTGCGCTTGCTGGAGCCGCGCGCGGTGCCGAGCACCGTCTCGTCGTCGCCGAGCGTGACGCGCGCGGTGAACACCTGCGCGTACTCCGGTCCGGAGACGGACATGTGGTAGACGGGCTCCGGCCGGCCGAGCTCGTGCGCCTTCACCGTCAGCGAGGTCTTCCAGTCGAGCGCCGGGCCTTCGGTCGCGACCTCGGCGAGCGTGTCGTCGACGAGACGGTGCACGACCTCGCGCGCGCCGTCGATGCCGTGCTCGACGAACGTCGCGCCGATCAGCGATTCGACGATGTCGCACAGGATCGAGCTCTTCGACGCGCCGCCCTGCGCCGCCTCGCCGCGGCCGAGCAGGATGTACGGCTCGACGTGCAGCTTGGTGCGGGCGATGGCGCTCAGCGCCTCCTCGCTCACTGCCTTGGCCCTCATCTTCGCCAGCTGGCCTTCGGTCATGTCCGGGTGGACACGGAAGAGGGTCTCGGTGGCGACGAGTTCGAGCACGGCGTCGCCGAGGAATTCGAGACGCTCGTAATGCTTGACGCCGGGGTGCTCGTGCGCGAAGGAACGGTGGGTGAGCGCCTGCACGAGCAGGTCGGGGCTGATCGTCGTGCCGAGGCGCTCCAGCAGTTCGTTTGCCGCGTCGGACGGGCCGGCCGTGCGGGTGGATGTGGTTTCGGTCATCATATGCTCCTTGATGTCCTTGGGGGATTTCGCCGTCCTCCGGGCCGTTCGTCGGCGGCCTTATGGAAACGGTGCGCAGCTATGCGAAAGCCCCGCCACCCGTCGATGGCAGGGCTTTCTTCATGCCGTTGTGTCGTGGCTATGCCGCGTGGATCACTTGGCGTGACCGGCGCGGATGGCCTCACGGTAGATGCGGCCGCGGAAGGAACCGCAGCTCGGGCAGGCCATGTGCGGCAGGGCCGGCTCGCCGCAGTTCGGGCAAGTCACGGTCGCCGTAGCGGTCGCCTTCCAGTTCGCGCGACGCGAGTGCGTGTTGGCGCGCGAGGTCTTGTACTTAGGCAGTGCCATTTCAGTATCCTCTGTTTCGTTCGAACATTGAGCTTAAGCGTTCAGTACTGTAACGCACCGCCTGTACAAAGACGGTGCGCACGTCGCCGCGTGTCGTGCGCGCGCGGGCCGCGGCGCGCGGATCGGCGGCGTCGCGTCACTCGCCCTTGCCGTCGCCCTGCCCGTCGGCCTCCAGCTGCGCCTTCAGCGCGGCGAGTCCGGCGAAGCGGATGTCGGTGGTCTCGTGGTGGTGGTCCGGATGCTCGTTCAGGTCGACGCCGCACTGCGAGCACAGGCCCTTGCAGTCCTCGCGGCACAGCGGCTGCAGCGGCAGCTTCTCGACGAGCGTGTCGCGCAGCAGCGCCTCGAGATCGGCGAACGCGCCGCCCTGGAGCAGCGGGTACGTGTCCTCCGACTCCTCCTCGCCAGCGATGATGTCCACCTCGCCCTTGCCGTCGTCGCGGCCGCGGTTCGCGTCGCGCTCGGACTCGTAGGGGAAGAACGCGGTCACGTCCACGCCCCAGTCGCGCCTGATCGGCTTGAGGCAGCGCGTGCACTCGGCGTGCACGGGCGCGGTGACGCGCGCGGTGAGGATGAGGCCGTCGACGATCGAGTCGAACGAGCCGGTGACGCGCACCGGCGCTCCCTCCTCGACGCCGATCACCTCGTCGCCGATGCCGCTCGGCGCGGGGAAGTCGGCGTCGACGGTCTTCGACTGGCCGGCGCGCGACGCGACCTGTGCGACGGGCACGGCCCATGGGGAATCTTCGGGACGGGGCATGATCCAAGCCTTTCTTTCGGTATGTCTGTGTCTGTTGTCGTTCGATTTGTCCGGGGCGACCGCCGGTCAGCGCGACTCGGGATAGTCGCTGATGTCGAGGTGCGGCATCTGCTCGCCCGCCGACTTGCGGCGCTCGTAGAGCACGTTGAGGCCGGCGTCCACGTCGCCGCTCATCTTCGCGAGCTGGGAGCGCAGCGACTCCATCACCTTCGTCGAATACTCGTCGGCGCCGCGCGTGAGCCTGTCGGCCTTCGTCTGCGCCGTGTTGAGGATCGTGCGCGCCTTCTGCCGCGCGATCTCGGTCACGTTCTCCTGCCCGGCGAGGAACTGCGCCTGCTCGTTCGCCTCCTTGACGATGTCGGCGGCGCGGCTCTGCGCGGAGGCGACGATCGCGTTCGCCTGCGTCTGCGCGCCTTCCAGCCGGCGTTCCGCCTCGCGCATGAGCGCGGAGGCGCGTTCCAGCTGCACCGGGAGCATCTTCTTGAGGTCGCTCAGCTCGCCGGCGAACTCGGCGCGGTCGATCTTCACCTGGTCGGGGAAGAAGATGCTGCCCTTCGCCTCCTCCAGCACGGCCTCCAATCGGTCGATGATGTCGTAGACGGTGGTGAACTCGTCGCGGCTCGGATCGACGTCGTCCTCGTCGTCGTCGCCTTCGCGCAGGTCGGGCAGCGGGAACGGCGACTTGAGCACGCGCTCGTCGTCGCCGACGTCGCTCCCGTCGTCGCCGACGTCGCTCCCGTCGCCGTCCGCGCCGTCGTCCGCCGGGACGGTCGCCGCGGCGACGGTGGGGGAGGG
>NZ_NMWT01000005.1 GCF_002860365.1 Bifidobacterium parmae | reverse complement strand
CCGGCCACCGGCGAGATGCGCGAGCCTGATGAGCCGGATGAGCCCGACGATTTCGACACCCCGGCGATGTGATCGCCTATCCCGTGGGCGGCGGCATCGCTTCGCCGTGACGTCGCCGCCCATACTACTAACGCTCAGCGATACTAACGTTTGACAATACTAACGGGTGGCGATAGTATGTACATACAGACTCGAGACAAGAAACTGAAGGATTTCCTGTTCGGCGGCGAATACCCGAAAGGGTATCCCATCGAATGTGAAAACCAGTTGACCAGACGATTGCAGATGCTCAAGGCGGCAGACTCCCTGCAGGCATTGCGGAGTCCACCGAGCAACCATCTGGAACGGTTGACGGGGAATCTCAAAGGCTACTGGAGCATCCGAGTGAACCGACAGTACCGTCTCGTCTTCAAATGGGACGGTGATGAAAAGGAGGCCTATGATGTCTACTTCGACGACTACCACGGTTGACTACAGCCGATACGCCACTCCAGGCGAGATCCTCAAGGAGGAGTTCATGGAGCCGCTGGGCATCAGCAACTATCGGCTCGCCAAGGCGATCGGCGTCTCCGAAACCGCGGTGGGGGAGATTATCAAGGGCAAGCGCGGCATCAGCGTGGCGATGGCCCATCGGCTCGGCAAGGCGCTCAACACCTCCGCCGAATTCTGGATGAATCTCCAGCGCGACTATGAGATCTTCACCTTCGACCCCTCCACGGTGGAGAACATCCAACCGCTGGTTCCCGAACAGCCGCTCGTATCCGAGCAGTAGCGGCTTTGGAACGCCGGATCGGAACGAATGGGCCGCGGGGTGTGGCGTTCATGGCGAATGCCACACCCCGACCGTCTTCAAGCCCTCACCAGATCCTTACGCGCGACTCCGGAGAGAGATACATGGCGTCGCCCGGCTTCACGTCGAAGGCCTTGTAGAACAGGTCCACGTTGCGCACGATGCCGTTGGTGCGGCACTCGGCGGGGGAGTGGGGGTCGATCTGCAGGTACTGCTCGGCGAGCTCGTCGCGGTTCTTGGTGCGCCAGATCGAGGCGTAGCTCAGGAAGAAGCGCTGCAGGCCGGTGAAGCCGTCGAGCTCCGGCGCGGTCGCGAGCGACGCCTCGATCGCCGAAGCCGAACCGTCTTCGGGACATCCGGCGGCCTTGTCGAGTGCGAACGCGTACGCCTTCAGCGCGATGTTCACGCCGCCCAGATCGCCGATGTTCTCGCCGATCGTCAACGCGCCGTTCACGTGCGGGGCCTTGTCCGGCTCGTCCGCGTACTTCTCCGCGAGCTGCTTCGGCACGAACGCGTCGTACTGCGCGATCAGCGCCTTCGTGCGCTTCTCGAAGTTCGCCTTGTCCTCCGCGGTCCACCAGTCGTTGAGCTTGCCGTCGCCGTCGTACTGCGCGCCCTGATCGTCGAAGCCGTGGCCGATCTCATGCCCGATCACCGCGCCGATGCCGCCGTAGTTGGCCGCATCCTCCGCCTCCGGGTCGAAGAACGGGGGCTGCAGGATCGCCGCCGGGAACACAATCACGTTCATCGTCGGCTCGTAGTAGGCGTTCACCGTCTGCGGGTTCATCAGCCACTCGTCCTTGTCGACCGGCTTGCCGACCTTCGCCAGCTGGTATCCGGTCTCGTACAGCGCCGCGGCCTTCATGTTGTCGGCGAGCGTCGCGTCCGCGTGCACGTCCAGCGCCGCATAATCACGCCAATGGTTCGTGTAGCCGATCTTCGGCGTGAACTTGGAGAGTTTCTCCAACGCCTTCGCCTTGGTCTCCTCGCCCAGCCAATCCGAATTCGTGATCGACACGCGGTACGCGTCGATCAGGTTCGCGACCAGCTGCTCCATGCGCCGCTTCGAGCTCTCCGGGAAGTGACGCTTCACATACTCGCGGCCCACATCCTCGCCGCAGATGCCGTTGACCAGGCTCACGCCGCGCTTCCAACGCACGCGCTGCTTCTTCTGCCCGGACAGCACCTTGCCGAAGAAGTCGAAGTTCGTCCTGTCGAACACGCCCGCGAGATACGAGGCGGTGCCGACGATCGTGTGGACGCGCGCCCACAGCTTCAGATCATCCAGATCCGCCGCATCCCAGAACGCGTCAAGACCCGTCAGGAAGCTCGGCTCGTGCACGATCACACGGTCGAACACGGCACGGAAGTCGAGCGGCTGCACGGTCGCGGCCGGCGTCGCGTCATACGCGCGCTGCCACGCGCCGATCCACGCGTCCAGGTCGAAATGCCGCAACGTGGCGGCCAGATCGGCGTATTCCGTCGGATTGTAGGTCTTCACCGAATCGCGCGTCGCCACATTGTCCCAATGGTTCGCCGCGATCCGCGTCTCCACGTCCAGGAAGCGACGCGCCAGGGCGAGCGCCTCCTCGCCCGGCGTCGGCAGCGGCGTCTCGCCGTCGCCGTCCGACTCGCCTTCGGCGTCGTCGGCGCGGCGCGGCAGTTCGTCGTCGACGTTCGGATTGTCCTCGGCGGCCGGCGCGTAGCCGGCGTTCACGAGCTGCGTGGCGACCATGCGCACGTACGCCTCGCGCACCGGCGCGTAATGATCCTCGCGATAATACGCCTCATCCGGCAGCATGATGCCGGCCTGCTCGAGGTGCGCGATGTTGAACTCCGGATCGCCCGGATCGCCGTAGATCGCCAGACCGAACAGGTCGGCGCCGCCCTCCGGATTCAACGAACCCAGCACGCGGGTCAACGCGGGCTTGTCCGCCGCGGAATCGATTGCGTCGAGCGCCGGCTTGATCGGCGCAATGCCGGCCGCCTCGATCGCATCCGTGTCGAGGAACGAACGGTACAGGGCGCGCGACTTCGCGGACGGCGCGGCGATGGCCGCCACGTCGGCGCCATCCGCGTTCGCGTCGGGCGCATCGGTCGTGCCGACGCCGGCCGCGTCCTCGTCCTCGAGGATGTCGCGGATCTGGTTCTCCGCGTCCTCGGCGAGCTTGTCGAACGAACCGTAGCGGGAACGGTCGTCGGGCAGACGATACGTGTCGATCCACGGGCCGTTCACGTAACGGAACAGATCGTCGGAAGGCTTGACGACGCCGGAGAACGACGCCGGGTCGATGCCGGACTTGAGCGCGCCGGCGGCGGTTGCAGATGTTTCACTCATAGGGCCAAGCCTAGTCGGTGCGCCGCCGGCGGATCGTCAGACGCCCGCGAGCGGCTTGACGACGTCGGCCTGGCCGAGACGCGCGGACGCAGCCTCGACGATCGCGTTCACGTTCTTCGAGTTCTTGCCGTAGTCGACGAGCCCGAAATTCAGCTTCGACGTGACCGTGACCCACGTGCGGCCGTCCGGTCCCTGCGTCACCTGAGCCCACGCCTTCTCGCCCCACGAGGTGAGGCTGATGCCCTTGACGTATGTGACCGTCCACGTGTTCGGATCGGCCGCGCCCGGTTTGAAGCCCTTCAGCGACTGGCTGATCTGCGCCAGTGCGTCGAACACCTCCTTCGGCTGCTGCGTGAACGCCACCGTGATCGACTTGCCTGCTCCCCATCCCATGAGACACGCTCCTTCGTCGTCTCGTCGTTGCCGCACCGACTTCGTGCGTGCTTCCACTATCCCACGGTTCCGCCGCGCCGACGGGAGGCGGGCCGGCGCGGCGGATGAACAATAGGTGAATCATTGTGTGTGTGGGCGGCCCTCGGCTTGGAACCGCCCGTGGTTCCAAGCCGCCCGTGGTTCCGGAACCACCCTCAGTCTCGCTGCGCGAGCCAGCTCCCGCCGGCGGGAGCAGGTTGTGGACGGGGAACGGGCGCCCGCTACAGGAGGACGATCTGGCGGTTGAGGATCGCGTCGTTGTTCTTCGTCGGCACCGTCTTCCAATCGACCGCACCGAAATCGCCGTGACCCGCATGACGGTCCACGTACTTGTGCATCCACTCGAAGCACTGCTGCGTCTGGATCGCATCGCTCAGGGCGCGGTGCTCCTCGTTCTCGGCGATGCCGAACCGCTGGATCAGATCGAGCAGACGATGATGGCGCTCACGCGCGAACAGCGTGCGGCTGATCTGCATCGTGTCGAAATCCACGCAGGAGAACGGGCCGTCCAGCACCTTGCGCGTGTTCCAGTCGAGGAAGCTCAGGTCGAAGCGGATGTTGTGGCCGATCAGCGGCTCGGCTACGGCCACGCCGGAAACGCCGCCGGACGCGTTGCCCTCGTCGTTCGCGTTCTCGGCGTGCTCCGCGCCCTCGTCGCCCTGCGCGAGCCAGGCGACGAACTCGGGCAGCACCTGGTCGATCGGGTCGAGGCCCGCGACCATGTCATCGGTAATGCCGGTGAGCTTCACCACCGCCGCGGGGATCGGACGCAGCGGGTTCACCAGACGCTGGAAACGGTCCACGATGCGACGGTCGCGCACGCGCACCGCGCCGATCTCCGTAATCGCGCAGCTGTTCGGGTAGAACCCGGTCGTCTCCAGATCGAGCGTCACATAATCGGACGGGAAGCCCGCCACACGGGAGGAATCCGCGGCGGCCGCCTCGAGATCGGACTGCTGGTCGAAAACGGTGGTGCCGGAAACGGTCACGGCTGCTCCTTACTCACAAGGTCATATTCATCACGTCATATGCACTGGTCACACGCATCGGTCATGTGCCGGTCAGGCCGTTCACGCCATCACGCACGCCTGCGCGGTCGCGGGCCATCCGACGGCCCGTCATGCGCACTCCATGGTAGACGAGCCACCGGGACACGGAACACCTGTACCGGTTCCTGCCGGCGCCGCGTGTCGCGGAGGCCGGCGCCGCGCGCCTCTTGTGGAATCGGGGTATGGGCGTCGGTGGCGGCGAGGTCCGCCGCCACAGAAGAAAAGCCCGGCGGGGAACGCCGGGCTTTGAGAGAGAAGAAGAAGGGTTTCAGTTATGCGGCCTTGAATGGCCTGAACCCATATAACCGCGCGATGTTCAACGACAGATGCGAATCATCTGGGAAAACCGTGTGAGACGCAGCGCCGCTCATGCCGATATACTCCCTTTCCCGGGTTGTCGGTGCGGCGAACGTGCATGGTCGTGGGGCCGGCCGTGGGGCTGGTCGTGGGGCGAGGCTGGTCGTGAGGCGAACATGTATGGTTCGGGAGACAACGTGTATGGTTTCGGGAGCTTTGTGCATGGTTCAGGAGCCCTTGTGCAGGCCGCCGGGGCGAACGTGTGGGGTGTGGTGCTGAAGAACGCCGTGGCGGAAGGATAATCGCCCGTGCAGAAGCCCGGAATTCCGCCAATCCATCTTCCGCCTGCGGATGCGCGGACGCCGTTCTTCAGACCCACACCATGCAGGTTGCCTTCACTGGACTACACCTTCATGTCGAAACCGTACATGTTCGCGGTGAAACCATGCACGTTCGTGGTGAAACCATGCACGTTCGCGGTGAAACCATGCACGTTGGTTCCTCGACCATGTCCATTCGTCCTTAACCACACGCGTTATCCGTATAATCCGGATTATCCGAACCGGCATCGGGTGTGGACGGTACTGGCCGGGCGGCGAACCCGGCGATATGATGCGGCGGCACCTCCTATAGTTGGAATGTCGCGCTGCCGGCACCGGCAGACGACGCGCAAACGGAGACGGCCGAAGCGAAAGGCGGGCAATGAAACGGATCGTGGCGGGAATCGTGGCGCATGTGGACGCCGGCAAGACCACACTCTCCGAAGCGTTGCTCTACCGCACCGGCGAAATCCGCAGACTCGGCCGCGTCGACCACGGCGACGCCTTCCTCGACACCGACAGCCTCGAAAAAGCGCGCGGCATCACCATCTCCGCGCATCAGGCGCTCGTCGACTACGGCGACCTGAAACTCACCCTGCTCGACACCCCCGGTCACGTCGACTTCGCCGCCGAAACCGAACGCGTGCTGCGCGCCCTCGACTACGCGATCCTCGTCGTCTCCGGCACCGACGGCGTACAAGGCCACACCGAAACCCTCTGGCGGCTCCTCGCCCGCTACCGGGTGCCCACGTTCGTCTTCGTCAACAAATGCGACGCGGCGGGATTCGACCGCGACGCGGCGCTCGCCGACCTGCGCCGCCGGCTCGGCGACGCGGTGTACCCGTTGCCGCTGCCGTCGCTCGGCGCGGACGGCGAGCATCCCGCCGGCGAGAACATTCCCGACACCACTCCCGTCGACCTCGGCGACGCCGCCGAGGACATCGCCACGCTCGACGAATCCGCGATGGACGAATACCTCGACACCGGCACGCTGACCGTCGGCACGCTGCGCACGATGATCGCGAACCGCGAGCTGTTCCCCGTGAGCTTCGGCTCCGCGTTGAAGCTCGACGGCGTGAGGGAATTCCTCGATTCGCTCGACGTGTACACGCGCGAGACCGCATGGCCGGACGCGTTCGGCGCGCGCGTGTTCAAGATCTCGCATGACGACAAGCACAACCGGCTCACCTGGCTGCGCGTGACCGGAGGCACGCTGAAGGCCAAGTCGATGGTCACACTCGGCGGCGGCACCGGTGATGCGGCCGAGTCCACTCCCGAGAAGATCGATCAGGTGCGCGTCTACAACGGCGCCCGCTTCGAGATCGCCACCGAACTGCCCGCCGGCGCGGTGTGCGCGGTCACCGGCCTCGAACGCACGTTCCCCGGCGCGGGACTCGGCGCGGAACCGGATGCGGGCAGCCCCGAAATGCAGCCGGTCCTCACCTATACGGTCCTGCCGCCGGACGCCGCGAGCGTGACGGACAGCACGGGCGATGTGGACGAGGAGGGGAACGCCGCTGGTGCCGCTACGCCGCGCTTCGACGACCTCACCCTGCACAAGGTGATCGCCGCGCTGCGCGAGCTCGAGGACGAGGATCCGCTGCTCCACGTCGTCTGGGTGGAGCGCCTGCAGGAGCTCCACGTGCAGTTGATGGGCGCCGTGCAGCTGGAGATCATCCAGCAGACCCTGCACGACCGGTTCGGGCTCGACGTGGCGTTCGGCCCCGGATCGATCCTCTACCGCGAGACCATCGCCAAGCCCATCGAAGGCGTCGGCCATTTCGAGCCGCTGCGCCACTACGCGGAGGCTCACATCCTCATCGAACCGGGGGAGCCGGGCAGCGGCGTCACGGTGGCGTCCGCGTTGAGCGTCAACGAGCTCGACCGCAACTGGCAGCGGCTCATCCTCACGCATCTGACCGAGCGCGAGCATCTGGGGGTGCTTACCGGCTCGCCGCTCGCGGACGTCAAGATGACGCTCGTCGCCGCCCGCGCGCATCTGAAGCACACGGAAGGCGGCGACTTCCGGCAGGCCACCTACCGTGCGATCCGACAGGGACTGATGGAGGCGCGCGCCGGCGTGACCGGCCGCCCGGCAATCGGCGAGGACACGACGCGACCCGCGTACGAGCCGCCGGAGGAGGACGAGACGGACGGTGCCGACGGCGGGAACGGCAAGACCCGCGGCACCGGCGGTTCAGGCGGCGGCACCGGCGACCGCGACGTCGTCGCGATGGTGAAAACCGTCGCCGCCGACCCGGGCAACTGCGTGCTGCTGGAACCGTGGTACCGGTTCCGGCTCGAAGTGCCGTCCGACATGATCGGGCGCGCGATGGCCGACGTGCAGCGCATGTCCGGCACGTTCGAAGCGCCCGCGGACGACGGCGACTATGCGGTCGTCGAAGGCGAGGCGCCGGTGAGCGAGATGCGCGACTACGCGATGGACGTGAACGCGTACACGCACGGCCGCGGACGGTTCTCCGCCACGTTCGGCGGATACAAGCCGTGCCATGATACGGCGCGCGTGATCGAGGAGATTGCGTACGATCCGGAATCCGATTTGGAGAACACGCCCGATTCGGTGTTCTGCGCGCACGGCGCCGGCTACCCGGTCAAGTGGTACAAAGTCCCCGAATTCGCCCACGTCGACTACGCGACTTCCCTGTAGACCCCTTGTCAGACGAGCTGGCCGCGAAGCGGACTGAGGGGTAGTCCGACGGGATGTTCTACCGCATCCTCACCAGATCTGCGGCCGCACGAACCCGTGGCGTTCAAGGAAGCGCTGCACGTCGCGTAGCTCGTCCATGTTGATGGAATGCGCCATGCCCGGGTAGACGTGCTCGTCGAGCGTGCCGTGCGTGCGCCAGAACGCGCTCATCGCGGCCACGTCGGACTTGGGGAAGATGTCGTCGGCCGCACCGTGGCCGTAGAAGACCGGCGGCCTCACGTCCGCGGCCGCGAGCGTCGCGTCGCCGGGCAGGTCGCCGGGGGCGAGCCAGCCGGAGAAGCTGACGGCCGCCGCGTAGCGCGACGGGTCGAAGCGCAGCATGTGCGCGGCGAGCAGGCCGCCCTGTGAGAAGCCCATCGTGACGACCGTGCGGTCGTCGGGGATGTTCGCGCGCACCCAGTCGTCGATCGCCTGCGCCGCCTCCTTCGCCTGACGGGTCAGGGATTCGCCTTCCGGCACGCCCTCGTGCGCCCAGTCGCCGAACCAGGTGCCGCCCATGCCGTAGGGGATCGGGGCCCTCAGGCTCGCGTAGTCGGCGGAACCCGCGCCGCAGTAGTGCAGCAGGTCGGGCAGATCGTATTCGTTGGAACCCCATCCGTGCAGCAGCACGAACACGGGGGAGGTGGGTGAGGTGCCGGCACCCGAGCCGGCGCTGTTCAGACGCGTCAAAGACTTCGTGATCTTCATGCCTCCCAGTGTAGGCCGGTGGCAGCCTCGCCCCGCTCCCGCCGGCGGGAGCCGGCCCGCGAAGCGGGGCTGAGGGTGGTGGTCGCCGGGGCGCAATTCGCATCGGGATCACCCCCACCCGGCTGCGCCGGGAGCCCCCGCCGGCGGGGGCGGACGCGTTCGACGGCAGGATCGACGGCTCCCATCTCATCGCCGACGCCCCGGGCGTATGAGGTGAGGAGCGGGGCGCGCGGAGCCGACCTGACGATAACACCCCATAAGGAAGCCGTATAGCAACGCCGTCGGGTCACGCGAAAACGTTGGTTATGCTCGGTAGCAGCCGTGCGGGGAACGGCCCCGCGCAATGCCACGCGAACACGATAGGGGGTGCGCAATGACCAGGTTCAACACTCAGCTCGTCCACGGCCTTCCGGTCGGCGACAACGCCACCGGCGCCGTGAACCCGCCGATCTACAACTCCACGACATATGCCTTCGAGAAGGTCGGGTCCATGCCCCGCTACGATTACGCGCGCAGCGGCAACCCCACCCGCGAGTTCCTGGAGAACCAGATCGCGCAGCTCGAACACGGCGCGCGCGGTTTCGCGTTCGCGTCCGGCCTGGCCGCGATCCACGCCGTGCTGAGCGTGTTCAAGCCGGGCGACCGCATCGTCGTCGGCAAGAACATCTACGGCGGCACCTACTCGCTGTTCCATGAATACTTCGCCGACCGCGGCCTCGCGTTCGACGCGGTCGATACGCATGACGCCGCCGCGTTGGAGGCCGCCGTCGCCGGCGACCGCGCCCAAGGCATCCAGCCCGCGAAGGCCGTCTACTTCGAGGTGCTCACCAATCCGCTGCTCGACGTGAACGACGTGCGCGCCATCGCGAACATCGCGCACCGCTACGGCGCGATCGCCATCGTCGACAACACGTTCGTCACCCCGTACCTGCAGCGTCCGCTCGATCTGGGCGCCGACGTGGTCCTCCACTCGGCCACCAAGTATCTCGCCGGCCATTCCGACGTGAACGCGGGCCTCGTGGTCACGCTCGGCGAGAAGATCGGCCAGCAGATCTACTTCGCGCAGAACCGTTTCGGCGGCGTGCTCGCGCCCGCCGAATGCGACGCGGTGCGCCGCGGCATCCAGACGCTCGCCCTGCGCATGGACCGCCAGCAGGCGAACGCGAAGGCCGTCGCCCAATACCTGCTCGCGCATCCGCTCGTCAAGACCGTCAACTATCCGGGGCTGCCCGGCCGTGAGCGCGAGCTCGCCGCCAAGGGGCTGAAGGGCGCGGGCGGCGTGCTGAGCTTCGAGGTCGTGCCCGGCGTCGACCCGGCCGACGTACTCGACAATCTGCACGTGTTCCGTCTGGCCGTCTCGCTCGGCGCGGTCGAAAGCCTCGCGGAGCTGCCGTGTCGCATGACGCATTTCGAACTGCCGCGCGAGGAGCGCCTCAAGGTCGGCATCACCGACGAATTGGTGCGCCTGTCCATCGGCATCGAGGACGCGGCCGACCTGATCGAGGATCTCGGCCAGGCGTTCGACATCGCCTACGAGCAGTACATCCGACGTCACGCCGACGTCGACGTGTTCGGCGAACTCACCGCCGGCGTCCTCGCCTAGTTTGCGCTCCCGCCGGCGGGAGCTGGCCGCGAAGCGGACTGAGGGTGGTCCGGTGGAAACGTACGCGCAACCACCCCCACCCGGCCATGCCGGGAGCCCCCGCCAGCGGAGGCGATTTCTCGAGTACGTGCGTCGCGTCGGTTTTCTCAGATCAGCCCGTCCTCCTCGAGTGCGGCGGCCATGCGGGCGAACGCCTCGTGGAGGAGCGGGCGCGGCATCGCGACGTTGAACCGCACGCAGCCGCGCCCGGCCTCGCCGCATTCGCGCCCGTCGGTGAGCGCCACATGCGCGCGCTCCAGGAAATACCCGGCCGGGTCGTCGAGTCCGAGCGGCGAGAAGTCGAGCCACGCGATGTACGTGCCCTGCGGGCGTGCGTACCGCACCGCCGCGAACCGTCCGCGCATCTCGCCGTCGACCACGTCGAAATTGCCCTTCAGGTAATCGAGCACGCCGTCCAGCCACGCCGACCCGCCGTCGTAGGCGGCGACCGCCGCATACGCGCCGATCGTGGCCGTCTGGTGTTCGGACATCTCCGCGTCGCGGATCCACATCGCCATGTCCGTCGGATTCGTGAGGATCACCTGCGCGCATTTCGTGCCGGCGATATTGAACGCCTTCGACGCGCTCGTCGCCGTGAACGCCTGCATCGCCGTGCGTTCGCTGATCGAGGCGAACGGCACGTGCCGCGCGCCCTCGTAGACGAACGGCGCGTGGATCTCGTCGGAGAAGACGCGCACGCCGTACCGGTCGGCGAGTTCGGACAGCCGCAGCATCTCGTCGCGCGTCAGCACCTTGCCGATCGGATTGTGCGGGTTGCACAGCACGAACGCGCGGCATCCGCCAGCGAACGCGCGTTCGATCGCGTCGAAGTCGAACAGCCATCCAGCGCCGTCGCCGTCGTTCGCGCCGCAGCGCAGCATCGGGATCTCGATCACGTCGACGCCGCACAGTCCCGGCACGCTCAGGAACGGCATGTACGCGGGCGTCGGCACGACGATCGACCGTCCTTCGCCGACGATCTCGTTCAGGAAGACCTCGTACGCCTCCATCACGTCCGGCACGGTGCGGATGACCGTCGGGTCGACGGTCCAGTCGTAGCGCAGCTGCCATGCGGCGCACGCGCGCGCCACCTCGCGCTTCAGCGGGTCCGACAGGTAGCCGGTCGCGCCGCGCGTCGCCGCGTCGGCGATCGCGCGTGCGATGCACGGCGCAAGACCGAAGTCCATTTCCGCGATGAACGCGCCGATCGCGCCGGGGAACCGCGTCCACTTGTCCGAGCCGATGCGCGCGAGATCGTCCGCCGTGAGCGCGTCGATCGCGGCCGCGTCGAACGCCGGCGCGGTCGTGGTGATTGTGGTGTCGTCGATGATGGTGCCGTTCATGCTCATGGCGTCCATTGTCCGCGCGGCGACGATGCCGCTCAACGCCGCCGCACCACGAAATCGTGATGACGCCCACACGTTTGCTTATCGCGGCGAACGTGCGGGCGCGACGCGGCATCGCCGTCGTCCCGCCGCGGCGTCACCGCATCACCATGACGTCACTGCGCGGTCAGATACGCGGCCGCCGTGCGCGTGAGCTCGCGCACCAGCGCGTCCACCGCCGGGCGGTGGTCGCCGGTGCGCGTCACCACGCCCACCTCGCGCGTCGCGTAGTCGTCGGCGATCGGGCAGGCGACCAGATCCTCGCCCAGATTGATGTGCGTGTCGAGTTCCGGCACGAGCGAGACGCCCATGCCCACTTCGACGAGGTTCTGCGTCGCCCAGTAGTCGTCCGTCGCGTGGACGACGTCCGGCGTGAAGCCGGCGCGCGAGGCGAGTTTGACGAGGTTCGCGCGGCAGGTCGGGCAGCCGGCGATCCATGATTCGTCCTTCGCGGCCGCGAGCGAGACCGGCTTGTGGTCCTCCTCGAAGCGGCGCGCCACGTCGCTCGACCGGCGCACGAGCAGACGCAGCGGGTCCGAGCCGAGCGGATGGAACGTGAGGTCGTCGCCCAACGGGAGGAACGACGGGATGGAACTGTAGCGGAACACGGCCGCCGCGTCCGCCTTGCCGCGCGCCACCTGCACGATCGCCTCCGGCGGCTCCATCTGCGTGAGACTCAGCTTCACGTCGGTGAACATGCCCAGTTTGACGACGGCGCGCGCCGCGATCGTCGAACAGATCGACGGCGGCGCGATCAGCGACAGATGCGAGTAGCGGCGTTCGCGGTAGTCCTCCAGTTCACGCGAGGCGTGTTCGAGCCGTTCCGCGATCGACTCGCCGTGACGGGCGAGCATCGCGCCCGTCGCCGTCAGACGCACGCCGTGCGACGTGCGTTCCACGAGCGTCGTGCCGCACTGCGTCTCCAGCTTCTTGATCTGCTGGCTGATCGCCGGCTGCGACCAGCCGAGTGCCTTCGCCGTGGCCGAGAACGACCCGTAGCGTTCGATCTGCCACAGGGTGACCAGCGACTGCGGGTTCAGTTCCGTCATAAGCGACTCGATTCGTGTTCGTGGGAGAGCGGGCGGCCTGCCTGGCCGTGGTTCTTGTTCCGATGATAGCCGGTGCTGGCGGGAAGTCGTATGCTACAGACTGGTGGAAGGGTCTCCACGATAGGCGTCGGCCGTGAGGTAGCGTCCGTTCTTCGTGGAGAACGTCTCCGTTCCCCGGTACACGACGGTCCGTCGGTCGATCGGGACGTTGAGTTCTTCGCCGACGGTTGCAAGGTGTTTGAAGAAATCGGGGCGGGCCGTCATGCCGGATTTGATTTCGATGAGTGATGAAGCTCGCCTCCAGGATGGAGAGTGGTCGGATGATCGGTCATGGTCATTCGGATTCGCACGCAATCCGTTTGAAGGCTTGTTCCCGGTTGGGTGCGAGGATTGGGCTTTCCCTCAACCTTGTGGAGGCGGGTTTGCGGGTTGGGGGAGAACGTGGATTCGATCCGTGGCGTGGCCCGCGGAGGTCGTGTTCATACGAAACCGCTATTTTCCAAGGATTGCAGGTTCGGGTGGTTTCGCCACTCAACCGTGATCCGGCCGTTCACGGCGTTGCGTGGCGAATCGACCTCGCACTCAACCTGAAAAGCGGGCGGATACGGGTTGAGGGGAAGACGATTCCTCCCACCCAACCCGAAAAACGGGGCGACACGGGTTGAGGGCAAGATGTCTCTTGCCTTCCGGCTGCCTTACACCGGGCACATGCCCGTATCGGTTGGACGGGGAGAGTGCCGCCGCCTCGTCATATGGCTTCACCGGGCCATGGCATCGGATGGCGCCGATAGCGGTTCATAAACGGGGTGGATAGCGGGGATAGCAGTCCATAAGGAGGCCGTATAGCCACGCCGTGATTTCGCCCGTTGCGGCATGGTACCTTCTAGGTACACGCGGAAAACGCGTTGGAACCACAAGGATTCCGACCGACGGGGGACGTTCGGGCGGAATCGAGGACAGGGGGTCACCATGAAAGGCACGAACCGTATCGGCATACCCGCCATACCATGTCGCACCGCACGAATGTGATGGCCTGCGGCCGAGGAGCCATTCCTCCGGGCCGCGGGCGGTAAACCAGACGAATTCCGAGCATGGGACGGGCTTTCCGGCATAAAGGGGAGCCGGGAGGAGATTATTTCCGTTCCCATCCCATGCGCAGGAGCCGGCGTCGCGAGAACACCATACGAGGGGAATCCGCGCGACGATTCCGACTCCACATCCAGCCGTGTACGCTGCAAGGCCCTGCGCGAGCCATACCCGCGCAGGGCCTCGGCGTGAGCGCGCCGCGCGAGGGGACGCGCGGTAGTGCGCGGCGGCGCACCGCACATCACATGCATACGACACCAACGACTCATACGAACACATACGGGGACACAACACACTCATGGCACAGAACCAACTCTTCGACATCAGCGGCAAGGTGGCATTCGTCACCGGTGCCGGGTCGGGCATCGGACGCGACGCGGCACGCGCCTACGTGGAGGCCGGCGCCGCAGTCGCCCTGGTCGACATCTATCCGGAACGCGTGGAAGCGCTGGAGGAGGAGCTTCGCGGCAAAGGATACAAGGCGCTTGCGATTCAGGCGGACGTGGCCAACGAACAGTCCGTCAAGCACGCGGTGGAGCAGGCCGTCGAGTACTTCGGACACATCGACATCGTGCTCAACAATGCGGGATTCTGCCCGAGCGATAGCGTCGAGGAGTTCGGCGAACTCGAATGGAACCACACCTTCGCGGTGAACGTCAACAGCATCAGGAACACGTCGAAATACATTCTGCCGCTGTTCCGCGAACAAGGGCACGGCAAGGTCGTGAACATCGCCTCGATTGCGGTGTCCGTCTACAACACCGGCAAGTACTTCCTCAAGGACACGTACCCGGCGAGCAAAGCGGCGATCGTGGCGCTCACCAAGACGTTGGCCGCACGATACGCGAAGTACGGCATCACCGTCAACGCCATCGGGCCGGGCACATACAAGTCCCGCATGACCGAGGCCGTGTACTCCAACGAGCAGCGTCTCAAGGAATACTCGGAGCGAGTGCCGGCGCAGCGTCCCGCGCTGCCGGGCGAGCTCAACGGCACGATCCTCTACCTCTCCTCATCGGCATCCGACTATGTGCAGGGGCAGGTCATCTTCGTGGACGGCGGCATCTCCCTGCTGTGAGCATAGGCTCCTCGAAAAAAGACGAATCGACATAGAGACGACAGACGGCAAACGACGACAAGGCGAAACGGACATCATGGGCAAATTCATCGACAAGTACGGTTATGAGGCCGGCAAGGCGTTCCCCACCAAGAAGGCGGAATCCAACAACGACTATCTTGCGGCGGCATTGCGCGCCGAACTCTATCTGGCCTACCATCAGCGCAACTCGGTCGACGGCGTGTACTGGCTGGCCGACGACACCGACAAAGTGGATCTGAGCCTGTACCGAGGCGTGGCGGGCTTCTCCTACTTCTACCTCAAGCTGTTCAAGGCGACCGGCGATGCCAAATACCGTGAGATCGCGACGGAATCCGCGCGTTATCTCATCAAGCATTGGCGCAAGGTGCTCGACACCCCTGCGCACCCCGGCTGGTTCACCGAGACCGGCAAGGCACTGTACTCCGGTGCCGCCGGCATCGGATTCGTGTTGCTCGACGAGTACCGCGAGCTAGGTGAGGAGTCTCTGCTCCAAGGGGCCAAGGACGTCGCCGCATGGTATGTGGAGAACGCCGAAGGCGACGACACCCTGTATTGGAAGGACAACCCGTCCTTGTATTTCGATGCGGGCGTGCTGTTGTTCCTCATCCAGCTGTACGGGGTCTCCCCGGACGAGACGCTCAAGACCGTCATCGGCAAGGCCGGCGAGCACCTGCTCAAGGTCGGTGTACGCACGACCAATGGCGGACTGGACTTCAAGGTCTTCACCGGCGTGCAGCCGTTCACCGAACCTGATTTCGAACTCGGCGCGGCCGGCACCGGCTACGTGCTGAACCGCCTGTATGAGTTCACCGGTGACGTCCGTTATCTTGATGCAGCCAAGGACGTGGCGTTGCGTCTGGAGGAGGTGCGTGTGCCGCAATCGAAGGGCTCCGCCATCACCTACCGCATCTATGACGACGGGAGCATCGAGAAGGAAGGCGACAAGACGGTCTTCTACCTCGGTCTGTGCCACGGTCCGGCGGGAACCGGCCGCTTCTACTACGAGCTGGCGAAGAACACCGGCGACGACTCCTACCGGAAGACGCTCGTCGACCTGATCGACGGTCTCGAAGCGCTGGGCGCTCCCGAACGTCAATCTCCGGGCTTCTGGAACACGGTGAACTACTGCTGCGGGCACGCCGGACTCGTTCACTTCTTCATCGGCCTGTATCTCGCCGACCATGACGAACGTTGGAAGAACCTGGCGATTCGCGCCGGGGATGTACTGCTCGGCTCCGAGGAGATCCAGGCCGACGGGTCGTCCGATTGGCCGATCGCCTTCACGCGAGTGGAACCCGACGACTTCACCCGTCCGCTCGGCTACTACGACGGCGCGGCCGGCATCGCCGCCGTGCTGCTGGAACTCTACCTGCTCGGCAAGGACGAGTTTGCCTGGCCGCGCTTCGGCGACGACCCCTTCCCGGAGTCTTGAGCCGACATCGCACGGCGATGAGGCGATTCTCCGCACACGCGTCCACAACCCGATTATCCGATTCATCCATTCGATTCATCAGAAAGAGAGAACGACCATCATGACCATCCACTCCACTTTGAAAAACCTCCGCAACGCGATAGCAGTGGCGGTGCCGGTCGTGATGCTTCTCGGTGTGGTGTCGGGTTGTGGCCAGTCGGCGACTGGCGCGGAGTCCGGTGCCGCGAACGATGCGGATGCGAAGACGATCGTGGTGGGGTTGAACACGAAGACGAGCAAGCCGTTCAATTATGTGAACGAGGACGGGCAGCTTGACGGGTATGAGTATCAGATCCTGAAGCGGATCGATGACCTGTACCCCGAGTACAGGTTCGAGTACAAGCAGTTGGATTGGCCGAACACGTTGGCTTCCCTGGATACGGGCAAGATCCAGGTCGCGGCGAGTTCGCTGCAGTTGAACGACGAGCGCAAGGCCAAGTACGGCTACACCGACCAAGGCCTCGCCAGCTACGTCAACCGCATCACGGTCGCCAAGAGCAACAAGACGATCAAGGACATCGACGATCTCGCCGGCAAGGCGGTCATCGCATCGAACGGCGATGCGACCGCGGCCCTGCTGGAGAAGTACAACGCGAAGCACCCGGACAAGAAGATCGACCTCAAATATGGCGACTGGTCGGAAGAACAGATGACCACCGCGCTCACCAGCGGCGCGGGCGATGCGGAGACCCGCACCGAACTGAAGATCGCCGAACACAACAAGAGCTATCCGAACGCGCAGTGGAAGGCCGTGGGCGAGCCGCTGTCCCAGCAGAACACCCGTTTCCTGTTCGACAAGAGCGATACCGAGCTCAAGACGAAGCTGGATGACGGCATCAAGAAGCTGCGTGACTCCGGCGAACTGAAGAAGCTGTCCAAGCAGTACCTCAACGGGGACTTCTCCGAGCCGGTCGAAGAGAAGACGATCGAGTTCTGATGGGTACCGAATACTTCTCCCTGCAGCGCCTGTGGACGGCGTTGCCCAAAGTGATCGCGTACCTGCCGACCACGCTGTTGCTCGTCGTCGTCTCCATCGCGATCGGCACGATTCTGGGACTCCTGCTCGCGTTCATTCGCATCCGCAGGATTCCCGTCGCCGACCAGATCGCCACGGTGGTCATCTCCTTCGTGCGCGGCACTCCGGAAATCGTGCTGTTGTTCATCGTCTTCTACGGACTGCCGCTGTTGGTCGCCGACCTGTTCGGCGTCGACATCAACGGCATCGCCCCGTTCGTGTTCGCGGTCATCGCGTTGGGGCTCAATCAGGCGGCGTTCCTCGCCGAACTGTTCCGCGGCGCGTTGGAATCGGTGCCCGCGGGGCAGTACGAGGCCGGATACGCGGCGGGCCTGACCGGTGTGCAGACGTTCTTCCGCATCATCATCCCGCAGGCGATTCGTGCCGTATTGCCCAGCTTCAGCCTCATGTTCGTCGGCCTGTTCCAGACCACCGTGCTCGCCTCCGCCATCGGAGTCATGGACGTCATGGGTCGCGCCGACGCGATCGGCACGGCCACGTCCCATGCACTTGAGCCGCTCACGGCGGCGGCCATCGTCTTCATCGTCATCAGCACGGTGATGGAGTGGCTGTTCAGACGATTGAACGCCAAGGTCGCGTTCGGAAGGTGAGGTCACGATGATCCGTCCATTCAGCTGGCAGCAGGTGATTGACAGCCTGCGCGCCGGAGCCCAGTTCATCCCTCAGACGCTGATTCTCGCCATCGTGCCGTTCCTGGTGGCGCTGGTCGTCGGCATGGCGATCGCCATGGTGCGCGTCTGGAGGGTACCGGTGCTCTCGCAGATCTTCCAGGCGTACATCGTGATCTTCAAGGGAATCCCCGTATACCTGTTGCTCATCGCCGGTAGCCTGATCTACATCTCGTACTTCGACGTGGTCGCGCAGCATTTCGGCTGGGCCGTCCGTCAGAAAGACATCAGCATGATCTGGCTGGGACTGTTCCTTCTGTCCATCCAGTCGATTCCCGCGGTGTCCGAGATTCTGCGCGGCGCGTTCCTGTCGGTGTCGGACGACCAGTATGAGGCCGGCTATGCTGCTGGTCTCAGCCGTTGGCAGGTCACCCGCGATCTCATCATCCCGCAGATGATTCCCGAAGCGATGCCCGGGTTGGCGAACTGCTTCGTGTCGTTCGTCAAGGCGTCGGCGCTCTGCTCGCTCATCGGCGTCACCGAGGTGATGAGCTCCGCCGTACGTGCCGCGAACGTCAGCTATGACCTGGTGGAGGCGTACATCGCCTCGGCCGTCATCTACTGGCCGTTGTGCGCGGCCATCGAGTTCCTCATGGGACGCATCGAACGGAAAGTGAGCGGTTTCAAGGCCGTTCTCGCCGCATGATCCGCATGATACAAGACATATGACACGTAGTTCATTCACATAGGAAACGGCAATCAGGAAAGCAGGAGACGGCAATGATCGAAATCAAGAACGTCAGCAAGCGGTTCGGCGGCAACGAAGTCCTCAAGGACGTCAACCTCACATTGGACAAAGGCGACGTGGTCGCCATCCTTGGGCCGAGCGGCTCCGGCAAGACCACGTTCCTGCGTTCGCTCAACTTCCTTGAGCACGCTGACACCGGAACGTTGACCATCGGAGGCAAGACCTACGACCTGCACAACGCCTCGAAGAAGCAGATCCGCGAAGTGCGCCGCAACACGGCGTTCGTATTCCAGCACTACAACCTGTTCGCGAACCTCACCGCGCTGCGCAACGTGACCGAAGGACTCGTCGTCGGTCGCGGTGTCCCGAAGGCGGAGGCCGAGCGCATCGCCAAGGACGCGCTCGACAAGGTCGGTCTGCAGGATCGGTACGACTACTATCCGTCCCAGCTGTCCGGAGGCCAACAGCAGCGCGTGAGCATCGCCCGTGCGATCGCCGTCAACCCGGAAGTCATCCTCTTCGACGAACCGACCTCGGCGCTCGATCCGGAACTCATCGGCGGCGTGCTGTCGGTGATGAGGGGATTGGCCGAAGGCGGGGTGACGATGATCGTCGTCACCCATGAGATGAGGTTCGCCCGTGACGTCGCCAACAAGGTCGTGTTCATGGAGCATGGCATCGTCGTCGAGGAAGGGGCTCCGGAGCAGATCTTCGAACATGCGCAGCATGCCAGGACCCGTGAGTTTCTCCAGCAGATCGACCCGGAGACGGACATCGAGGCGGCACCCATCAGCACGCCAGTGCTGCCCGTCTCCGCTCCCGCCGCGCCGATCCGTCACGGGGCGCTCGAAGGCATTCCGCGATTGGCCCAGCCGGTGCCGGTGTTGGCCTGAATCCGTCCTGCGCGATGGCGTCGCGCAGCGAGGCGACCAATCGAATCACCATCCACATCACCATCAGAAAGGGGACTGATCATGACCGTGGAGGACTACACGTTCCGCGAAGTAGGGGCCGTGTATCCGTCGGATGGACGGCCCGCCGGCGGATACACGTCGGGGGAGTATCTGGCGGCCGTCTCGCGCGCCGAGGCGTTCGTCGAACGCGCGCGCCACAATCTGGCAGACGGCATCCATTGGGAAGGGGCCGAATCGGACGCCAAGGACGTGACCTGGTATGACGGCACGGCGGGCATTCTGTACTACTATCTCACCGCCTACGTGAACACGAAGGAGGAACGCTACCTGCGGCTGGTGCGTGGTGCGGCACGGTACCTCGCCGTTCACTGGCATGATCTGCTCGACGAGCCGCCGGCCTCGTTCACGCCCGATTTCGCGCCGGGATACTATCACGGCATCGGAGGCGTGGGGGCGTTGCTTATCGAAGCGTACAAGGTGCTGGGCGACGAATCCATCGCAGCCGTTACGCGTGAGATCGCCGAGTGGTATGTGCGACATGCGAAGCGCGACGAGCTCGGCGCCTACTGGAACGGCATGCCCGCAAGCATCTCCGACGGCGGTGTGATCCTGTATCTCATCGAACAGGCGAAGACGATCGGTGACGAGGACGGTTCGCTGCGCCGGATCATCATCGAGGCGGGCGAACGGCTGCTTGGCTACGGCGAGGACACGGGTGACGGCGGATTGCGGTTCAACGCGCTGCGCGGCGTGCGTGACGTCTACCAGCCGACTTTCGAATTCGGCACCGCTGGCGCGGGATTCATTCTCGCGGTGCTCTATGAATTCACCGACGATGCCCGGTATCTGGAATCGGCGAAACGCGCCGGCATCCATCTCGCATCGTTGCTCGTCGAGCAGCCGGGCGGCGGGGTGCTGATTCCCTGGGGGTTCGATGCGGACGGCAAGCCCGTTCTCGGTGAAGACGGAAAGACGTTGTTCTATCACGGCGTGTGTCTGGGTGTCGCGGGTGTCGAGAAATACTATGCGAAGCTGTATGCGATTACCGGTGAACAGCGGTATCTCGACGACGCTCGCTCGCTTGCGCAAGGACTGCTCTCCACCGGTGCGCCGAAACGGCAGACCAACGGATTGTGGAACAGCGTGTGCTACTGCTGCGGGCACGCGGGCATCGTGCACGTGTTCGCCGGACTGTACGCGGCGACCGGTGACGAACTGTACAGGCGCATCGCGCTCGACGCCGCCGACGTGCTGGTCGACTGGGGAGAACGGTTGCCTGACGGATCCGAGGATTGGCCGATCGCCTTCAATCGCGTCGACCCGCATACCATCACGCGCAAAATCGGATATTGGGATGGAGCCGCCGGTGTCGCCGCCGCGCTGCGGCAGGCGTCCTATCTGACAGGGGCGCCGGGGCGCGTGCTACGTTTGCGCGACGATCCGTTCCCCTCGGACATTCCGAGCGGAGAACCGCGTTGATGATCGATGGATGATTATCGCCGCCTTGGCGTGGATGCGCCAGGGCGGCTTTTCTCATTGGTGATTTGTGTTTTTCGTTGTGATTATGAGCTGTATATAAACACTCTGTATAGCGAAAAGGCGTTTCGGGATTGCATGGAGGGAAGCTCCTCCGTTAGACTGCAAATCAGTCGATAGATGAACGTTTTTTTATTTATCGATAGTCGCATACAATAGGGGAATTTCATTCGGGTAATTATCGTATGGGGATACGAGCAATTATCGCGCATGGGATATCGAATTACATGTTATTGGGGGATTCAATATGGCTATCCATCATTCCGTGAAAGCAATCGCCAGAACCATCGCCGCCACGTTGCCCGTGCTGCTGCTGGTGGGTGTGGTGTCGGGTTGTGGTCAGTCGGCGACTGGCGCGGAGTCCGGTGCCGCGAACGATGCGGATGCGAAGACGATCGTGGTGGGGTTGAACACGAAGACGAGCAAGCCGTTCAATTATGTGAACGAGGACGGGCAGCTTGACGGGTATGAGTATCAGATCCTGAAGCGGATCGATGATCTGTACCCCGAGTACAGGTTCGAGTACAAGCAGTTGGATTGGCCGAACACGTTGGCTTCCCTGGATACGGGCAAGATCCAGGTCGCGGCGAGTTCGCTGCAGTTGAACGACGAGCGCAAGGCCAAGTACGGCTACACCGACCAAGGCCTCGCCCAGTACGTGACCAGGGTCGTCGTGAACAAGTCCGACAACAAGATCCACAAGCTTGCCGATCTCGCCGGCAAGACCGTGCTCGCCTCCAACGGAGACGCCTCCGCCGCCTTGTTGGAGAAGTACAACGCGAAGCACCCGGACGGCAAGATCAAGCTCAAGTACGGCGACTGGACGCTCGAGCAGATTCACACGTCGCTTTCCAGCGATTCGGTCGACGCGATCACCGGCACCGAACTCGGCGTCGCCGAATACAACGCGGCCAACCCCGCCAAGCCGGAGAAGGCGGTTGGCGAAGTGCTGGGACAGCAGAACACCCGATTCTTCTTCGACAAGAGCAATACGGAGCTCAAGACCAAGCTGGATGACGGCATCAAGAAGCTGCGTGACTCCGGCGAACTGAAGAAGCTGTCCAAGCAGTACCTCAACGGGGACTTCTCCGCGCAAGTCGACGAGAAGACGCTCGAACTGTAACCGGTACGTCGTCTACGTCCACAATCAATCGACCAACCATCCATTCATCAACGACGACAAGGAAATGACCATGACGAACTACGAAGTCCGCGCAAACATCCGAGTGGTATTCGGCGACGGCGCATTGAACGAGCTGCCGACCCTGCTGGAACGGCATCATCCCAAGAGCATTCTGCTGGTCTCGAGCGGCGACTACGTCGACGACCTCGGCATCGGGGACGCCGTGAGACAGGCCGCCGACTCGCTGGGGGCCACGCTCATCGAAGACCGCGGCGTCGTGCCGAACCCTCGACTGGAGCATGTCCGCGAACTCATCGAGACCGCCAAGGCGCACAACGTCGACTTCCTGCTCGCAGCCGGCGGAGGCAGCGCCGTCGATACCGCGAAATCAGTGGCCATCGGACTCGCCGCGCCCGAAGGGACGGACGTGTGGGACTACTTCACCGTCGGGCATGCAGTCGAGCAGGTGCCCACGCTCAAAGTGGGCGTGATCAACACCCTGCCGGGCACCGGCTCCGAAGTGGGACGCAGCGCCGTCCTCACCAATCTCGCCACCAAGGAGAAGTTCGGCGTGGAGGCCAATAACCTCCGTCCCGTGTTCACCATCGTCGACCCCGCATTCTCACGAACCGTGCCGCAGCACTTCCAAGCGGCCGCCATCGCCGACGAGATCGCCCACCTCATCGAGACCTACACGGCCGACGACACCGACGTCGACATCACCGACCGTCTGCTGGAGGGTGCGCTCGCCGGCGCGCTGACCAATGCGGCGAAATACGCGGACGACCCCGCCGACGACAACGCTCGCAAACAGCTGCACCAGATCTCCCTGTACCAGCATTACCTGAACTTCGACCGTAACTCCGACTGGGCGGGGCATCCCATCGAACACGTGATCTCCGGCGACTACGACCTGCTGCACGGCGAAGGACTGGCCATCGTGACCGTCGCCTGGCTGCGATTCATCGCCGCACACAAGCCGACGAAGCTCGTGCAATTGGTGTCGCGTCTCTACCATGTGGACGCCGTCACATTCAGCGAAGAGCAGGTGGTGCGTGGATTCGCCGACCATCTTGAAGCGTTGTACGGGCGTCTCGGCCTGCCCACGAAGCTGTCGGCCTATGGCATCGGCCAAGAGGGCGTCGATATCGTCGCGGCGAAGGTCACGGCCGGCGGCGCCCGCACGGTCGGCAATTATTATGCGCTCTCGCAGGAAGACGTGCGAGCCTTGCTCTCCGCCGCGCTGTGATGCGTGCGTGATGGCTTCGTGAGGGGCGTCTCTTTCATAGCGGGCTTTCCTCGCGAACGTTTCCTGGGTACGTCGGTCGTTTCCTAGGCAGGTGTTCCCGGGGACGGGGGCGGAATCAGCCCCATAGACCCCATAGAATCAGCCCCCATAACCAACCCTTATAGTCGCGCACCGGAAATCGCGATACCTGCGCGACGATTCGCGAGTACGTTGTCTGATAGCGTTCGAAACAGTGCTATCGCGGGCGGTCGGTTCATGCCCGCCGATTCGAGTCGGTGCCAAGTGAAGGGAATCAGTCATGGCGGTCAATGTGTCGGTCAACTCGGGTAACGGCAAGTCGGACGGTGCTGCAACCTCCATCGCGACCTCTACTGCAACCGCCTCCGCCGGCGCCCTCCCCGCCGGCGCCCTCCCCGCCGACGCGGCCTTCGCTACGCGCGCCGTCCACGCGGGCTACGTCCCTGCCGACAACGGCCGTGCCGCCGTGCCGCCGATCTACGCGTCCGCCGCGTTCGACCTCGGCGACGCGTTGCGCGGCGACGCGCTCGCGGCCGGCGAGCTCGACGGATTCGAATACTCGCGCGTCGCCAATCCCACGGTAGACGCGTTGGAGCGCCGCGTCGCCGCGCTCGAAGGCGGCATCGGCGCGGTCGCCGTCGGCTCCGGCATGGCGGCCGTCACGTACGCGCTCATGTGCGCGGGCGAGGGCGGCGGACGCATCATCGCCCCCTCGAACCTGTACGGCGCGAGCGTCGACGCGCTCGGCGACTTCCTCCCGCAGTTCGGCATCCACACGGATTTCGTGAAGAACGTGAACGACCTCGACGAGGTCGCCTCGAAGATCGGCCCCGACACGCGCGCCATCTTCGCCGAGACCGTCGCCAACCCGTCCACCGAACTGCTCGACATCGAACCGTTGGCGCGTCTCGCGCACGAGCATGGCGTCGCGCTCATCGTCGACAACACGGTGCCCACGCCGTACCTGCTGCGTCCGATCGAATTCGGCGCCGACGTGGTCGTCCATTCGACCACGAAGGGCATCACCGGGCATGGCAACGCGATCGGCGGCGTCGTGGTGTCCGGCGGCACGTTCGACTGGGCGAACGGCCGGTTCCCGCAGTTCACCGCACGCCAGCAGGTCATCAGCGACGACCGCAACGGCGAATGGCACAGCTTCGCCGGGAAATACGGCAAGGCGGCGTTCATCAAACGCATCCGCATCAAGTACCTGCGCACGTTCGGCGCGGTCGCGAGCCCGTTCAACGCGTACCTGTCGCTCGTCGGATTGGAGACGCTGCCGCAGCGCGTCTCGCGTCAGGTCGAATCGGCGCGACGCATCGCCGCGCATCTGACGCGCACGCCGCACGTCGTCAAGGTCAACTATTCCGGTCTCGGCAACACGCCCCAGTTCGATCTGGTCGGCAAGTACTTCCCGAACGGCGTCGGGCAGATCCTGTCGTTCCTCGTCGACGGCAGCGCCGACAACGTGCGCCGCATCATCGACGGCACGCGGCTGTTCTCCTACGTGCCGAACATCGGCGACGCGCGTTCGCTCATCGTCGACCCGGCGCACATCACACACCGCGAGGTGCCCGCCGAGGCGCGCGTCGCCGCCGGCGTGACCGACAATCTGATCCGACTGTCCATCGGACTGGAGGACGCCGCCGACTTGATCGCCGACCTCGACCAGGCCATCGCCGCCGCCTACTGACGTGCGTCCACGCGCGTCCGGCGACGCGCGTCCGGCGCCGTGCGTCCGCCCGTGACGCACGTCGTGCGCGCGGTGCATGTCGTATGCGAACTGCAGACGACATGCTTGTCTGTCCGAATAATTGTCCGTAAGCAGCCGCAATTGTCCGCAAATTGGCTGATACTGGCCTGTAATTAGGATTATTGTCCGCAAATTGGCTGATTCGAGGGTGGCTGTGTTCGACTTACGGGTGCTGGATGGGCTTCGGGAAGGTAATCGTCTGGAAGCCAAGGAAGCTGCCGGCGGCGTACCGAAAAGCGTATGGGAGACCTATTCGGCGTTCGCGAACACCAACGGCGGGGTGATTCTGATGGGCGTGAGCGAAGACCGACAGCATAATCTGACCGCCACGGGAGTGCGTGACCCGGAACGCATGGTGAAGGGCTTCTGGGACACGGTCAACAATCGCAACAAAATCAGTGCGAATGTGCTCGCCGACGAAGACGTGTCCATCGAACAGGTCGATGGCGTGCCGATCGTCGTCGTGCATGTGCCGCGTGCCAGTCGTGAATCCAAACCCGTGTATATCGACCGCAATCCCGTCGGCGGGACATACCGCCGCAACGGCGAGGGCGATTACAAGTGCTCGGAGGAGGAATACCGTGCCATGGTGCGTGATAACGGCACCGGCTCCGACACGCTCGACCATATGCCGTTGGACCGATTCGGAATCGAGGATCTCGATACGGAAACGATAGGTTCCTACCGCAATACCCTCAGCGCCGTCCGTCCGGGGCATCCGTGGCTGGCTCTGGACATGGACGAATTCCTGATGCGTTTGGGCGCGGTGGCCAAAGGTGATGATGGTCGGCCGCATCCGACCCGTGCCGGTCTGCTGATGTTCGGCCATGATTGGAAGATCACACAGGAGTTCCCCTACTACTTCCTCGACTACAGGGAGATGACGGATGGCGTGCGCCGCTGGGATCACCGTATCGTCAGTGGCGACGGCGAATGGAGCGGCAACCTGTATGACTTCTGGCTCAAGGTCTGGGCACGGCTGGCGCAGACCGTCCGTCGGCCGTTCGCCGTCGATGCCGATATGCGGCGCGTGGATGATACGCCGTTGCACCTGGCGTTGCGCGAGGCGCTGGCGAATGCGCTCATCCACGCCGACTACTACATACGTGGCAACACGGTGATCATCCGGAACCGGGAATCCATCTCCTTCTCGAATCCCGGAGGATTGCGTATCCCCGCCGATGTGGCCATGGCGGGAGGACTGTCCGATTCCCGCAACCCCACGTTGCTGAAGATGTTCGCGTTGATATCCGTCGTCGAGCGTGCCGGCAGTGGCTTCGACGCCATGCGTTGGGGATGCGATTGGGCACGTATCCCGCACCCGAAGCTGACCGAATCCTTCGACCCGGATCGGACGATGCTGGAGTTTCGGGTCGAGACTGCGGATTCGTGGGATGGCAGCTCGGCGCCGTCATCCTCTGTCGCGCCGACATCAGGCGAAAGCACCCTCCAGACGAAGCCGAAACGGGATGCCCGTGACGTCGTGGTCGACTACCTGCGCCGTGAGCGATCCATCGACAGGGCCACGGTGGAACGGCTGACGGGTGCCAGCGCCTCCAAGGCGAAATACGTGCTTAAGGGCCTCGTGGAGGACGGCATGATCGAGCAGCGGGGACGAGGCAGGGGAACGCGCTACGTGTTACGTTGACCGCCGGGGGCGTTCGCACACGTCGCCGCGCGCGTCCGGCGACGTGCGTCCGCCCGTGACGCACGTCGTGCGCGCGGGCGGCGCGACGCGTACAGTAGCGTTTACGGAAACGCGTTACGGCGCGTGACGCGTGGAACGAGCGCGTCACGCGCGACGGAAAAACGGATGATGACGAGGGGAGCGGGCATGACGGCGTACATGGACCACAAGGATCTGGCGAACGAGACGATCGACGAGACGCGCACGCGCGAGATCGCCGACGGCGTCAAGCGCGTGCTCGACGGCATCGCGGCGGCGGAACAGGCCGCCGGACGCGACGCCGGATCGGTGAGGCTGCTCGCCGCGACGAAGACGCGCGACGTGGGTGAGATCATGGCCGCGATCGACGCGGGCGTGCGCATGATCGGCGAGAACCGTCCGCAGGAGGTGCAGGCGAAGGCCGACGGATTGGCGCGACAGTGCGCCGCACGCGGCCTGGAACTCGGCCGCGACGTGCCGTTCCACCTGATCGGGCAGTTGCAGTCCAACAAGATCGGCAAGGTGCTGCCCGTCGTCAACACCATCGAATCGGTGGATTCGATCGAACTGGCGGAGAAGATCGCCCGCCGCGCGGTCATGCGGAACATGACCGTCGGCGTGCTGCTCGAAGTCAACGAGTCCGGCGAGGCGTCGAAGTCCGGGTGCGCGCCCAGCCACGCCATCGACCTTGCCAAGCGCATCGGCGCGATGGGAGGACTGGAGCTGCAGGGGCTGATGACGATCGGCGCGCACGTGGACGACGAGGCGACGATCCGCGCCGGATTCGCCCACCTGCGCCGCACCCGCGACCAGATCCTCGCCTCCGGCGCGCAGGGCACCGAAGGCTGCAGGGAACTGTCGATGGGCATGACGCAGGACATGGCGATCGCCATCGAGGAAGGCTCCACGATCGTGCGCGTCGGCACCGCCATCTTCGGGCCGAGGGCCTTCATCTGAGTCGGGAGGGGGCCGTTTCAGGCCTCCAGCGTCTCCTTGATGGCGCCGACGAAGTAGTCGAGGTCGGCGGGCTTGCGGGAGGAGATGAGCTTCCAGCCGTTGTTGTCGTCGACGTGCAGCTGCTCGTCGACGTAGTGGCCGCCCGCGTTCTCGATGTCGGCGGCGATGTAGCGGCACGGCGCGGCGGTCTTGCCTGCGACGAGGCCCGCGTTCACCAGCAGCCACGCGCCATGGCAGATCGTCGCGATCGGCTTGCCTTCGTGCGCGAACTCCTGGGCGAGCGTGATCGCGTCCTCGTTCACGCGGATGCGGTCCACGTTGCAGGTGCCGCCGGGCACGACCAGCAGGTCGTAGTCGGCGGCCTGCACGTCGGAGAGCGTCGTGTCCGGGGTGAGCGTCTCGCCTTCGTAACGGTCGTGCTGCACGGTCTCGCACGGCGCCAGTTCGGTCGCGGCGAGCGTCACCTGCGCGCCGGCGGCCTTCAGGTCGCGCAGCGGGCGGGTGAGCTCCGTCTCCTCGATGCCCCAGTTGTTGACGATGATGAGAACCTTCTTGTCCGCGATGGCCATGATGTTGTGGTCCCTTCCATTGGATGGCCGCCGGCGCGTTCGTTCCTCGGACATGCCGGAGGCCGATGTGGTTGCTTGCCGTATCCCATTATGCCGTGCCCCGGGCCGCGCGCGTCCGTCCGCCGCGCGGTAAGCTGAGGGAGATACGTCGAGCCATGTGCTCGGCCCTCACGGCGGGACTGACGGAGAGCGGGTGGGAAGAGAAGACCGTCGTCGGGAATCATGCAGGATGCTCGGCAAGTCGACGCAATCGGCGAGGAGGACGCAATGAGCGAACCATACAACGCGAATCCGTACGGGAGCGATCCGCGGGGAGACGGGAATCCCGACGCGACGATACTGGACGGGACCGTTCCCGACGGCGCGAATGGGAACGGCGGTAACGGCGCCCCTGCGCAGGTGCCGTACGCGCCGAGCGACGTCTACAACCCGTACACGCAGACCGGCGCGCCCGTACCGCCCGCGTACGGCGGCGCGCCGGGCGGCGCGTACGGCGGCGTTCCGGGCGTTCCCGCGGGGCCGTACCAGCCGTACTACCAGCCGGAACCGCGCTGGAACGCGATGGCCATCGCCGGATTCGTCGGCTCGCTGCTGTTCTCGATCGTCGGACTGGTCCTCAGCATCATCGGCCTCGTCCAGATCAGACGGACCGGCGAGAAGGGCAAGGGGCTCGCGATCGCCGGCATCATCATCGGCGCCCTGTTCACCGCGATGTGGATCGCGTTCATCGTCCTGTTCGCCGTGATCATCGCCAACGCGTCGTCATCGTCGAACGGCTACGACTACTCGTACGACGACGGCGACGACGGCTACGGGTATTACGACGACGGCGACGACGTGATGGACGCCGCCGACCGTCTCGCCGCCGCGCCGGACGACGCGACCGCGCGGCTCGACGCGATCGTCGCCGCCACGTATGCGGGACTAGACTGGGCAGCATGAGAATCGCACGTTTTTCATTGAATGACACGCCGCGATACGCCTTTGTGCAGAAGGACGAATCGGACGGCAAGGATTATCTCGTCGAACTCGACGGCCACCCGCTGCTCGGCGGCAAGGTCGCCCCGACCGGCAAGCGCTACGCGCTCGACGCGGACGGCGTCCGTCTGCTCTCGCCGGTCCTGCCGAGCAAGGTGTACGGACTCGCCAAGAACTACGAGGCGCACGCGCAGTACATGCACGAGGCCGGCCACTCCGAGATCTCGCACGCCCCGGAGGACATGGTCATCTTCACCAAGCCGTCCACCTCGGTGATCGGCCCGGACGATCCGATCGTCTACCCGGCCTGCTCGAAGGACATGAACTTCGAGCCTGAGCTCGCCGTCGTGATGGGCCGCGTCGCCAAGAACGTGCCGGTCGAGAAGGCCATGGACTACGTGCTCGGCTTCACCTGCGTCAACGACGTGACGCTGCGCGACCTGCAGGGCCTCGACCCGACGTGGACGCGCGCCAAGGGCTTCGACACGTCCTGCCCGCTGGGCCCGTGGATCGTCACGCGCGACGACGTGAACTGGAAGGACGCGAAGATCTCGTTCACGCTCAACGGCGAGGACGTGGCGATGGCGTCCGGCACGACCGCGAACCTCATCCACGGCATCCCCGAGCAGATCGCCGCGATCAGCTCGTTCTCGACGCTCCTGCCCGGCGACGTCATCATGACCGGCACGCCGAACGCGTCCGGCCACCTCGACCCCGGCGACGAGACCATCGTCCACGTCGAAGGCGTCGGATCCTTGCGCAACGTGATCGTGCGCGCCTGAGACGCGACGCGTCCCTATGCTCCCGCTGGCGGGAGCTGGCCCGTGTCCATACGGCACATCTCCCTATGCTCCCGCTGGCGGGAGCTGGCCCGCGAAGCGGGACTGAGGGTGGTCGTCGGCTTGCGTGCATGGCCACCCCCAGTCGGTCTCCGACCGACCGCCCCGCCGGCGGGGGCGAATATGAAATGAAACTTGAGTCGATGGCGCTCAAGTTTTGGGAATAGAATGTCCTCCAGGTCGGTTGGACATGTCAGAACATGACATGAACGTCCGGCGGCGGGCGGTCGCGGATCATCTGGTCCGGGCCGTATCGCCGCCGGGCCGCAAGACTTGGAGGACAGACTTATGGAACAGAAGTTCACGACCATGGCCCAGGAGACCATCGGCGACGCCATCCAGAGCGCTGCCGCCGCAGGCAACGCGCAGGTCGAGACCCTGCACGTGATGGACGCGCTGCTGCGTCAGGAGCAGGGCGTCGTGCGCGGGCTCATCCAGGCCGCGGGCGGCGACCCGCAGGCCATCGGCGCGGCCGTGAGGAACGCGCTCGTCGCGCTGCCGAGCGCGTCCGGCTCGACCACATCGCAGCCGCAGGCCAGCCGCCAGCTGACCGCCGCGCTCGCGCAGGCCGAGAAGGAGATGCAGCAGATGGGGGACGAGTACGTCTCCACCGAACACCTGCTCATCGGCATCGCCGCATCGGCCCCGAACCAGTCGGCCGAGATCCTGAAGAAGAACGGCGTCACGCCCGAAGCCCTGCGCAAGGCCGTGCCCGGCGTGCGCGGCGGCGCGAAGGTGACCAGCCCGGACGCGGAAGGCAGCTACAAGGCGCTGGAGAAGTACTCCACCGACCTGACCGCCGCCGCGAAGGAAGGCAAGCTCGACCCGGTGATCGGCCGCGATCAGGAGATCCGCCGCGTCATCCAGATTCTTTCCCGTCGTACGAAGAACAACCCGGTGCTGATCGGCGAGCCCGGCGTCGGCAAGACCGCCGTCGTCGAGGGCCTCGCGCAGCGCATCGTCGCCGGCGACGTGCCGACCACGCTGCAGGGCAAGAAGCTCATCTCGCTTGATTTGGGCTCCATGGTGGCCGGATCGAAGTACCGTGGCGAGTTCGAGGAGCGCCTGAAGAGCGTCCTCAACGAGATCAAGAACGCGGACGGCCAGATCATCACGTTCATCGACGAGATCCACACGATCGTCGGCGCCGGCGCGGCCGAAGGCTCGATGGACGCCGGCAACATGCTCAAGCCGATGCTCGCCCGCGGCGAGCTGCGCCTCATCGGCGCGACCACGCTTGACGAGTACCGCGAGAACATCGAGAAGGACCCGGCGCTGGAGCGTCGTTTCCAGCAGGTGTTCGTCGGCGAGCCGAGCGTGGAGGACACGATCGCGATCCTGCGCGGCCTCAAGCAGCGTTACGAGGCGCACCACAAGGTGACGATCGGCGACGACGCGCTCGTGGCCGCCGCGACCCTGTCCAACCGGTACATCTCCGGCCGTCAGCTGCCCGACAAGGCCATCGACCTGGTCGACGAGGCGGCCGCGCACCTCAGGATGGAACTCGACTCCTCCCCGGAGGAGATCGACGAGCTCCAGCGCAAGGTGACCCGCTACGAGATGGAGGAGATGCAGCTCAAGAAGGCCGAGGACCCGGCCTCCAAGGAGCGTCTCGAGAAGCTGCAGGCCGAAATGGCCGACGCGCGCGAGAAGCTCGCGGGGCTCAAGGCCCGTTGGGACGCGGAGAAGGCCGGCCACAACAAGGTCGGCGACCTGCGCGCCAAGCTCGACGCGCTGCGCGTCCAGGCGGACAAGTTCACCCGTGAGGGCAACCTCGCGGAGGCGAGCCGCATCCTGTACGGCGAGATCCCGGCCATCCAGAAGGAGCTCGCCGCCGCCGAGAAGGCGGACGCCGAGTCGAAGGAAGGCGGCGAGAACGCGAACAAGCCGGAGCCGATGGTCCCCGACCATGTGGACGCCGACTCCGTCGCCGAGATCGTCTCCGACTGGACCGGCATCCCCGTCGGCCGCCTCATGCAGGGCGAGAACGAGAAGCTGCTCCACATGGAGAACTACCTCGGCAAGCGCGTGATCGGCCAGAAGGAAGCCATCCAGGCCGTGTCCGACGCGGTGCGCCGCTCGCGTGCCGGCATCTCGGACCCGAACCGTCCGACCGGCTCGTTCCTGTTCCTCGGCCCCACCGGCGTCGGCAAGACCGAGCTCGCGAAGGCGCTCGCGGACTTCCTGTTCGACGACGAGAAGGCCATGGTGCGCATCGACATGTCCGAGTACATGGAGAAGGCGAGCGTGAGCCGTCTGATCGGCGCCGCGCCGGGCTACGTCGGCTACGAGCAGGGCGGCCAGCTCACCGAGGCCGTGCGTCGTCGCCCGTACTCCGTCGTGCTGTTCGACGAGGTCGAGAAGGCGAATCCGGAGATCTTCGACGTGCTGCTGCAGGTGCTCGACGACGGCCGTCTGACCGACGGCCAGGGCAGGACCGTGGACTTCAAGAACACGATCCTCATCATGACCTCCAACCTCGGCTCCCAGTTCCTCGTCAACGAGGATATGGACGCCGACGCGAAGAAGAAGGCCGTGATGGACGCGGTGCACATGAACTTCAAGCCGGAGTTCCTGAACCGTCTGGACGACATCGTGATGTTCCATCCGCTCACCCGCGAGGAGCTCGGCGGCATCGTCGACATCCAGGTGAAGAGCGTGGCAGCGCGCCTCACCGACCGTCGCATCAAGCTCGATGTGACGCAGGCCGCCCGCGAGTGGCTCGCCAACATGGGCTACGATCCGGCGTACGGCGCCCGTCCGCTGCGCCGCCTCGTGCAGACCGAGGTCGGCGACCAGTTGGCCCGCATGCTGCTCGCCGGCAAGGTGCACGACGGTGACACGGTGCTCGTCGACCAGACCGGCGGCGAACACCTGGAGCTCACCGCCATGCCCGAGGACCCGCTCGCGGGTTCCGGTAACGCGCCCGACGACCCCGACGTCAACGTCGAGGACGTCAAGACCGACGAGTGATCGCACGGTCGGGCGCATGCTCCCGCCGGCGAGTGACATATGCTCGCCGACGGCGAGGACGAGTGATGCATGCTCCCGCTGGCGGGAGCTGGCCCGCGTAGCGGGACTGAGGGTGGTCGCCGGCCGGCTTGTGCCGTGACCGCCCCCAGTCGATCTTCGACCGACAGCCCCCGACGGCGGGGGCTATTTTCGTGGTGCCGATTGGCGACAGCCCCTCGTCAGAGGGGGGCTGAGCCGGAACGCTGATGCCGCTCAGTGCTCCGGCGGAACGAACGCCTCGAAGATGTGGTGGTCGAAATACCGGTCGCACTGCGCGAGCTCGTCGCTGGAACGCACCGTCCACGAGACGGCGATCGCGCCCATCGAACGGGCGAGACGCACCTGCGGCAGCGAGCCGCCCGTCCAGTCGTAGGCGACGAAATCGGGGCGGGACAGCCAGTCGAAGGCGAGCAGGCCCGCGGCGAACTCGGCCGGGCCGTTCTTCGTGAGCGACGCGGGCCAGCTCAACTGGCCGCGGCACACTTCCGGATGATGCTCCTTGTACCAGTTCACCGCGCCCGGGTTGAACGATTCGATGACGTACGGCCCCGCATACGCCTCCAGCAGCGCGTGGCCCTTCTCCATCAGCTCGATCTCGCGCTCGCCCCACGCGGCGTTGTCGTCGAACTTGTATTCCACGATGAGCGGCGCACGCCCCGCCACCACCTTGAGCACGTCGGCGAACAGCGGCACATGCTGGTAGTAGCCTTCCGGCGCGGTGGCCGGCGTGACGACCAGTGGCGGATTCTCCTCCGCGCCCGGCAGCGGATGCGCCTTGAGATCGCCCGGCTTCGAGCCGCGGGAGGCGGGGAACAGGGGGATGCGCGTCAGCTCGTCGTAGGTGAGATCCTCGATGCGGCGCGGGTCGCCCGCCACGCGCAGGAGGTCCGCGTCATGCATGACGACCACCTGCCCGTCGAGCGTGAGCTGCAGGTCGAGTTCGATGCCGTAGCCGGCCTCGCAGGCCGCGGCGAACGCGGCGAGCGAGTTCTCCGGCGCGATCGGACCGGTCTCGTCCGCCGTGCCGTACCCGGCTTTCAGGGCCATGCGTCGGGCGAGCGCCACATAATCGGCGTTCTCGGCGATCGAGGCGTCGGTCGTGTCCGCCTTCGCGCTGACCGGATTGTCGCCGCCGTAGTCGGGGATGTCCGTGACGTTCACAAGACCCGAACCCGCGTCGTGCAGGCCGCGGTGCGCATACCAGACGTCGGGGATGACGGGCACGTAGTTGCGGCGTTTGTCGTTGAACGAGCGCGGCGCCAAGGCCCACGCGGCGGCTCCCGCGGCCGCGACGCCGCCGATCAGAACGTTTCTCAAGGCTTTCGACATGGCGATCCTCCCATACGTGATGACGTCCATATGCGTCCCAGACTACACCGCGTCGGCGAGCCAGCGGGGCAGGAGCGGATCGGCGGGATTGAGGCGACGATCCGCGTGTTCCGCGCGCAGCGGCTTCCAGCCGTCCGCGCGGAACACGTCGAGCAGGTCGTGCGCGGCGATCGGTTCCGGCGTGGCGGCGAGCCGCAGCAGCCACGCGCATACGCCCGTCACCTGCGCCGCCGTCACGCCGCGCGACCGCAGCGTGCCCATGTCCAGCGAACGTTCGCGCTTGGCGAGACGGCGGCCCGCCGCGTTGTCGACGAGCGGGATGTGCGCGTAGGTGGGATGCGCGGCGCCGTCGTCCCAGCCGGCGGCGATGAGACGCTCGCGGATGTACGTCTGCAGGGCGGTGGAGCGCAGCAGGTCGCGGCCGCGCACGATCGAGTCGACGCCCATCGCGAGATCGTCGACCGTGACGACGAACTGGTATCCGAACAGGCCGTCCGACCGTCGGATTACCGAATCGCCGATGTCGCGCGCGAGGTCGAACGATTGCGGTCCGAACACCGCATCGTCGAACGCGACCGCGGTGCCGTCCGCCGTGGCTGAGCCGGGGGCGCCGTGCGCGGGCATCGCGATGCGCAGCGAATGGCGGTCGCCGCGCGCGAGCCGTTCGCGCACCACGTCGGGATGGTCGCGCATGAGGCGACGGCAGGTGCCGGGGTAGATCTGGAATCCGTCGCCTTCCTGTGGGGCGGACGCGGCGCGGATGTCCGCACGCGAGCAGAAGCACGGGTAGACGAGCGGGATGCAGGCGGTGGGGGAGTCCGGCGCGACGTCGTCCGATCGGAAGTCCGTGGGCGTTTCACGTGAAACCGTTTCGATGGGGGAATCGTCGGCGTATTGTCCGTCGAGCGCGTGCAACGCCCGCTCGTACAGGTCGATGCGTTGCGACTGGTAGACGGGATCGCCGTCCCAGTCGAGGCCGAGCCAGTCGAGATCGTCCATGATCCACCGGTCGGCGTCCGGCAAGACGCGTGGGGTGTCGATGTCCTCGATGCGCAGCAGCATGCGCTGGCCGCGCGCCCGCGAATCGAGCCACGCGGCCAGCATCGCCGTCATATTGCCGATATGCATGCGCCCCGAAGGCGTAGGTGCGAACCGTCCCGTCATGCGACCCAAGCCTACACGGAGTGCGGGCGGGCCGGGTTATATATACCCCCTCAGTCGTGCGGACTGAGGGGGTAAATCCCTACTTGTGGTATGGCTCTCCCGCGTTGATCTTGTAGGCGCGGTAGATCTGCTCTAGAAGGATGACGCGCATCAGCTGATGCGGGAACGTCATCTTCGAGAAGCTCAGCTTGAAATCGGCCCGGCGAAGGATCGCGTCGTCCAGGCCGATCGAACCGCCGATGACCAGCTGGATGTGGCTCGTGCCGCGCAGTCCCAGATCATCGATCTTCGCGGCGAGCTCCTCGCTGGACAATTGCTTGCCGTCGATCGCCAAAGCGATGACGAACGCGTTGGCGCGCAAGTGCTTGGCGATGCGCTCGCCCTCCTTCGCCTTGATCTGGCGTTCCACGCCCGCCGAGGCGTGTTCGGGCGTCTTCTCGTCGGCGACCTCGATGATGTTCAGCCTGCAGTAGCGCGACAGCCGTTTCGAGTATTCGTCGATGGCGTCGCGCAGGTAGCGTTCCTTCACGCGCCCCGGCGCGATGATGTCGATTTGCATGACGGTTCCGTCAGTCGATCACCCCGTAGAGGCGGTCGCCGGCATCGCCCAGACCCGGCACGATGTAGCACTTGTCGTTGAGCCTCTCGTCGACGGCGCACACCACGACCTTGAAGTCGATGGACGGGTCGATGTGCTCCTCGACGTACTTGATGCCCTCCGGCGCGGCGATGATGTTGATCGCGGTGACGTCCTTCGCGCCGCGCTCGGCCAGATAGTGCGTGGCGGCGACGAGCGTGCCGCCGGTGGCGAGCATCGGGTCGATGAGGAAGCACTGGCGGCCGGTCAGGTCGTCGGGCAGACGGTTCGCGTACGTGATCTGCTGGGTGGGGTGCTCCTCGTCGCGCTTCATGCCGAGGAAGCCGACTTCGGCGGTGGGCAGCAGACGGGTCATGCCGTCGAGCATGCCGAGTCCGGCGCGCAGCACGGGCACGATGATCGGACGCGGCTCGGCGAGCTTCTTGCCGGTCATCGGCGCGACCGGGGTCTCGATCGGCGTGGCCACGACGGACAGGTCGCGCGTGGCCTCGTACGCTTCGAGCATGACGAGTTCGGAGACGAGCTCGCGGAAGGTGGAGGACGGGGTGTTCTTGTCGCGGAGCACGGTCAGCTTGTGCTCGACGAGCGGATGATTCAAAACATGCAGTTCCATGCCTCCCAAGCCTACCCGCTTCGCGCGTCCGCGGCGGTACGCGTGGCGGTCCGGTCGTGGCGGAGCGTGTGATAGCCTGACTGCGATTTCAGCAGCGCATCCGACGGGGATCGTCCGCCTGATGCCACGATGAGGGGAACCTGATGAAGAAGAGTCTGCTGGCCGTCGCCGCCGGGGCGTTCGTGCTCGGCGCCGCCGAATTCGTGATGATGGGCATCCTGCCGCAGGCCGCTGCGGCCACGCACGTGTCCATCCCGACCGCCGGTCATTTCATCTCCGCGTACGCGATCGGCGTGTGCGTGGGCGTCACCATGCTCGTATTCGGGCGCAAGGCGAGTCCGAAGCATCTCGTCATCCTGTTCATGGCGCTGGCGCTCGCCGGCAACGCGTTGAGCGCCGTCGCGCCCACCGCCGGCGTGCTCGTCGCCGCGCGGTTCATCGCCGGGCTCCCGCATGGCGCGTTCTTCGGCACCGGCACCGTGATCGCGAAGACGCTCGCCGACAAAGGCAAGGAAGGCAAGGCGGTCGCCGTGATGGTGACCGGACAGACCATCGCCAACATGTTCGGCGTGCCCGCCGGAACGCTCCTCGCCGAATACCTGAACTGGCGTCTCGCGTTCACGATCCTGGCGATCGGCGCCGCCCTCACCATCGCGCTCACGCTCGCGTGGATGCCGCTCGTCCCCGCCGTTCCGGACGCTGGTCTCGCCGGACAGTTCCGTTTCCTTGCCAAACCCGGACCGTGGCTGGTGCTCGGTGCCGTGTTCATCGGCAACACCGGCGTCTTCTGCTGGTGGAGCTACGTGAGCCCGTGGCTGCAGAAGACCGGCGGCTACGATTCGCGGTTCGTGCCGCTGCTGATGATGCTCGCCGGATTCGGCATGGTGGTCGGCGGCCTTGCCGGCGGTCATCTCGCCGACCGGTGGCTGCACGCCGCGACCGCCGCCGTCGGCCAGTCGATCTCCGCGGCCGGACTGCTGCTCGTGTTCCTGCTGCCCGGCAATCTCGTGACCTGCGCGATTCTGACGTTCTGGATCGCGTTCGGACTGTTCTTCATCAACGGGCCGCAGCAGCTGCTCATGGCCGACGCGGGCAAGGGCGGCGGCGAGCTCATCGGCGGCGCCGCCGTGCAGATCGGGTTCAACGGCGGCAACGCGGTCGGCTCGCTCGTCGGCGGCATGGCACTCAACGCCTCCGGCATGAACTACCACATGACGGGCTTGGCTGGCATGCCGTTCACCGTGGTCGCCGTGCTGCTGCTCGCGACGTTCGCGCTGCGGTTCGAACGGAGGCGTGAACCGGCGGGCATGTGACCTGCCGGTACACGCCTCCGCGCGATGGCCGTCCTATTCGCAGGCCACGCCGTCGCGGTCGCGGTCGAGCTTGGTGGAATAGCCGGGCTGGCCCTGGTAGAGCGGGGCCTTGCCGGCGGCGCGCACGGCCGCGCAGTTCGGGTAGTAGACGTTCGCATCTTGCTGTTGTTGCTGTTGTTGTTGCTGCGCTTCCGCCTGACGCTGCGCCTCCTCGGCCGCGGCCTTGGCTGCGGCCTCCTCCTCCGCCTTGCGCTGCGCCTCCGCGGCGTCGGCGGTCGCCTGCGCCTCGTCGTTCAACGGCACGGTCTGCGTCGGACAGGTGGCGAGCACCTTCGTCATCGCCTTGCGCTCCGCCTTCGTGACCCACAGCGAGTACTTCGCCTTCACGCCGATCTGACGCGCCACGTACTCGCAGCGGAACGACTTGTTCTTCGGCAGCCAAGTGGCCGCGTCGCCGTCGCTCTTCTGCTGGTTCGACGGGCCGTCGACCGCGAGCAGGTTGTACGGGTCGTTGGCGAGATTCTTCCGCTGCGAGGCGGACAGCTTCTGTGCGCCCTTCTGCCACGCGTCGGACAGGGCGACCACATGGTCGATCTGCACGGCGCTGCTCGTCTTGTTGCCGCGCTTGAAGCTGATCGTCTTGCCCGTATACGGATCGGCGAGAGTGCCCGTCATGACGATGCAGTCGTGCGTGCCCGCCTTGAACGTCACGTCGGTCATGTCGCGCTTGAGGATGTCGTTGCGCGTATCGCAGCCGTTGTGGTCGACGTCCGCCCATGCCGCGCCGAACTGCGTGCGCGCGTATCCGGTCTTCGGCGCGCGGCCTTTGGTCTTGAGCGTCGCCAGCACCTCGGTCGCGGCCTTGCCTTCGAAATCGGTGGACGTGGCGGACGCCGGTGCGACCAGCATCGTCGCCGCCATCGCGACCGTCGCCGCCGCGGCGAGCGACGTCGCGAACGCGCGTGACGTCGCGACGTTTCGTGCGCCTGTTCCATGACGATGGATTCCGAACATGATGATTCCTTCCTTTCTCTCGGATCGCATCGACGCAGGTCACGTGTGCGGGATGATCTGCCGCTTTGCATGGTGCCGTCACGCTGTGCCGCCGATGTGGATGGCTTCCTGCCATCTTCGATTCATTGCATGAGCCATTATGCCCGGTTCGTGCGGATCCGTGAAACGCCAGGTCCGAGAAGTCGAGACTGGTCGTTCGCGGGTCTGTTTCGCGGTTAAGTGCCGAAAAGTGTCGTGGAGCGCATTTTTGGGTGGATAACAATGTCGTCTGCGACATTTTTCGGCACTTAAGCCGTATCCGAGGTCTCCGCGCTGTCTGTTGCGGGATTCGCGTGCCACGCAATGGTTACCGGAACGTTGTGTGGCACGGCGTCGTGCCACACAACGCCGGTATCGGTCTGATTCGGGCTCGTGTGGCGCGATTTCGCGGTGAATACGTGCCACGCAAGCCCGCAAAGCGCGGAATCCTCCCAAGTGTGGCGCGGCCCTGAGCCACACTATCCGCCGGGACCCGTTTCTCGGGCTTGCGTGGCACATTTTCGCACCGTCAGCACGCCACTTCGCGCTTTCACCTGCCGATTCCGGCGAAGTGTGGCGCGCTCGTGCGCCACACTTCACCGTCGTACCCCTTGTGTGGCACGAAGACCCCGATCCTGATGGTGACAGTATCCTGTGATTCTCTCCGTCGCCGGCGGATCCGAGACTGACGGGAGACGACTGTTGCGCTGGTAGTTTGGTGATGGTGGTGTCGCGCGTGGTGCCGGCGTGGTGTACAGTAGGGGAGTTGCATCTCGCGGCGCGTGCCTTCGGGTGGGTCGCGGATGTGTGATTCTGGGTTCGTAGCTCAGTGGATAGAGCGTCTGTCTCCGGAACAGAAGGTCGAGGGTTCGAACCCCTTCGAGCCCACTCGGAATCGAGGCCCCGCATCGCAGGATGCGGGGCCTTCGTCGTCTGAGGCCGATCGTCATGGCGCTATGCGTAACCCTGAATTTTCCCTGAGATAACCATGAGGAAGCCATGAAATCGCGTTCGGCTTTTACTCATGGCGCGCATAATGAATCCTGCTCGAACAGGCAGGAGGTGCGGTATGGAACAGTGGGACACGGAAAGTCGGGGCGGCCGTCGTTGGATCGCGCACCTCATCATCCTGGCCATTACGCTCGCGCTGGTCGTCGGCGGTGCGGCCGTCGCGAACCTGCGTCGCCGTGAACGTGACGGGTTGGACGCCGCCGGCACGCCGGCCGTGAGCGACTCGCGCGACATGTGGACGGTGCGGCCGCTCGCCATCGCCCATCGAGGCGACGATTCCGCGCCCGAGAACTCGCTGCACGCGATCGCCAACGCGGGCGCGCGCGGCGCCGACTACGCGGAGATCGACATCCGCCTCGACGCGGACGGCACGCCCGTCGTCTTCCACGACCGGCGCACCGGCCGTCTGTCCGCCGACGGGCGCGACGTGCCGGTCGCGTCCACGCCGACGCGCGTGCTGCAACGCATGCCGATGCGTCAGAACGGCGAGACCTTCCACATCCCCACGCTCGCGCAGGCGATCCTCGCCGCGCGGCGCACGAACGACCATCTCGGCCTGCTGCTGCATCTCAAGACCGACGACCGTCACGCGCCGCGCGTCACCGAAGCGGTTTCGCGGCAGATCGAACGCCATGACTTCGCGTCCCGCGTGATGATCATGTCCACGGACGATGCCGCCATCCGACTCGTCCACCGCGCGCACCCGCGCTGGCTCGTCGGCAAATGCGTGAGCCCGGCCGGCCACGCGCGCATCACGTGGCCGCGCGGCGCGAGCTTCGTCGTCATGCGCGGCGACCGGTTCGACCCGCGTGTGGCCCGTCGCGCCGAACGTGACCACATGCCCGTCTACGCGGGCGTGAGCGGCGACTACCGCGAGGCGAACCGGTGCCTCAAGCTCGGGGCGAGCGGTGTGCTCGGCGACAGCGCACGGCGGCTCGACCATGTGGTCGACCGTCACGCGGTGCGCGTCGACGGGCGCGACATGGGCGACGGGCCGCGGACCGGCGCGCGAGGCGGCGCACGCGGCTCCGGCGACGCGGTGCCGTGGGCGCGGCCGCTCGCGTGACCGTATGACGGGCATCGCGCACGGTGGCGACACATGCGCTCACTACACTGCTGGGTAATCACACGCCCGTGCGGCATCGGCTGCGGCACCGGGCGAACGGGCAACCGAGAGGAGCACATGATGAGCGAAAAGATGGAAGCGGTCGCGACCTCCGAGGCGCCGGCGGCGCTGGGCGCGTACAGCCAGGCGGTCAAGGCCAACGGCTTTGTGTTCGTGTCCGGCCAGCTGGGCATCGACCCGGCCACCGGCGAACTGGCCGGCGAGACCGCGGGCGAGCAGGCCGCGCAGGCGCTGAAGAACATCAAGCACATCCTCGACACGGCCGGCACCGGCATCGAGCACGTCGTGCGCGCCACCATCTACCTGAAGAACGTGGAGGACTTCAAGGAGGTGGACGCCCGCTACGCCGAGGTGTTCATCGGCTCCGTGAAGCCGGCGCGCGTCGCGTTCGGCGGCAACGACATCCCGAAGGGCGCGCTCGTCGAGATCGACGCGATCGCCGTGCTGTGACCGCGGCCGGCCGGGGCCGACGTTGCGGGCGTTGGTATCATACGGTAGTCGCCGCATGACGACTGACACGGATGATACAAGGAGTCCCAGCATGGCCCACGCCGGCAATTCCGACGACACACAGGACAACGGTCTCGAACGCAAGATGGAGTCGCGCCACCTGACGATGATCTCGCTCGGCGGCGTGATCGGCACCGGCCTGTTCGTCTCGTCCGGCTACACGATTCATCAGGCCGGTCCGCTCGGCGCGATCCTCGCGTACGCGGTCGGATCCGTGCTCGTCTACTGCGTGATGGTCTCGCTCGGCGAACTGTCCGTCGCGATGCCGTACGCGGGCAGCTTCCACATGTACGCGAAACGCTTCATCGGTCCCGGCACCGCGTTCGTGATCGCCGTGCTGTACTGGCTCAACTGGGCGGTGGCGCTCGCCAGCGAGTTCACGGCGGCGGGCCTGCTCATGCAACGCTGGTTCCCGGACTCTCCGGCATGGGTGTGGTCGGCGGTGTTCATCGCCGTCGTGTTCGCCCTCAATATCCTTTCCGTACGTCTCTATGGCGAGGCTGAGTTCTGGTTCGCGTCGATCAAGGTGTTCGCGATCGTCGTGTTCATCGTGATCGGCCTGCTCGCGATCTTCGGCGCGATTCCGATTGCCGGCTACACGCACGCGCCGCTGTTCGGCAACTTCACGGCCGACGGCTGGTTCCCGAACGGCTTCGCTCCCGTGTTCTCCACGCTGCTGACCGTCGTGTTCGCGTTCTCCGGCACCGAGGTGGTGGGCGTCGCCGCCGGCGAGACGAAGGATCCGGGCAAGGCGATCCCGAAGGCCGTGCACACGACCGTGCTGCGCCTCGCGATCTTCTTCATTGGCTCGATCCTCGTGATGGCCGCGCTGATCCCGTGGCACAAGGCGGGCGTGGAGACCAGCCCGTTCGTGCTCGTGTTCCAGTCGATCGGCATGCCGTTCGCCGGCGACGTGATGAACTTCGTGGTGCTCACGGCCGTGCTGTCGGCCGCGAACTCCGGCCTGTACGTGTGCTCGCGCATGGTGTGGTCGCTCGCGAAGGAGCGGCTCATCCCGGCGCGGTTCGCGAAGACGAACTTCCGCGGCGTGCCCGTGTGGGCGGTGCTGTTCAGCATGGCGGGGTCGCTGCTCGCGCTGCTGTCGTCAGTGGTCGCCGCGTCCACCGTGTATCTCGTGCTGGTCGCGGTCTCGGGTCTTGCGACGTTGGTCGTGTGGTTCTCGGTGTGCGTGTGCCACATCCGGTTCCGGCGCGAATGGCGCCGCGACGGCCACACGGTGGAGGAGCTCGGCTACCGTGCGCCGGGATTCCCGGTATTGCCGTGGATGGCGATCGTCATGTGCATCGGCGCGCTGGTGCTCGTCGTGCTCGACGAGACGCAGCGTTCGACGCTGTTCTATATGATCCCGTTCGTCGCGCTGTGCTATGGAGGCTACCATCTGCTGGAACGTCGGCGCGGCGGCGCCACTGGTCGGTGACGGTGCGGTGCCGTGACGGTGCGGCGCCGTGACGGTGCGGCGCCGTGACGGTGCGGCGCCGTGACGGTGCGGCGCAAGGATTCCCGGGAATAATCCGTATCGTCCGGGATTCCTTGCGCTGAGACGTGGTCAGTGCAAGGATTCCCGGGAATGTGGGTCGGCTTCCGGGATTTCTTGCGCTGGGAGACGGTCAGTGCGAGAAATCCGGGATGACGGGGGTGTTTTCCGGGATTTCTTGCGCCGGTCGGCTCGGGCGGGGCGACGGTTGAGCGATGACGCGGTTGGCGACGATGAGAAATGGCGGTGATGAGAAATGGGGACGATGACGACTGGCGGGGAACGTCGGCGCGGTCGGTATTCTTGGAAGAATGAATCCTGAAGCGTTGAGCGAACTCATTTCGCGTATTGCCCACGAGCTTGTCGCCGCCGGAAAGGCCGGACAGCTCACCGAAGACCTCATCCCGCCGGTCGCCAAATTCGCCGTCATGCGCCCGAAGGACCGCGCGCACGGCGACTGGGCGTCGAACGCCGCGATGCAGCTCGCCAAGAAGGCCGGCATGAAGCCGCGCGACCTGGCCGACCTGTTCGCCGCCGAACTCACCGCCGCCGACGGCGTCGCCAAGGTGGAGGTCGCCGGCCCCGGCTTCATCAACATCACCCTCGACTCCGCGTCCGCCGCGGCCGTCGTCGACGCGGTGCTCGCCGCGCCGTGCACCGACGCCGGCGTCTCCGCGTTCGGCCGCAACGGCCACCTCGGCGGCGAGACCCTGAACCTCGAGTTCGTCTCCGCCAACCCGACCGGCCCGATCCACATCGGCGGCACCCGCTGGGCCGCCACCGGCGATTCGATGGCCCGCGTGCTCGAAGCCAACGGCGCGAAGGTCGTGCGCGAATACTACTTCAACGACCACGGCGAGCAGATCAACCGCTTCGCCAAGTCCCTCGTCGCCGCCTGGGCGCACGACAACGACCTCGGTGCGCAGGGCTACCAGACCGAGACCCCGTTCGACGGCTACAAGGGCGCGTACATCGACGAGATCGCCCGCCGCGTCGAGGCCGAGGCCAAGGCCGACGGCGTCGACCTGACCACCCTGCAGCACGAGGACCAGGGCCTCAACGCGGACGGCGAGCCGATCGGCGAATCCGACTCCGAGCTGCGCGAGGAGTTCCGCAAGCGCGCCGTGCCGATGATGTTCGACGAGATCCGCAAGTCGATGAAGGACTTCCATGTCGACTTCGACGTGTGGTTCCACGAGAACAGCCTCTATCAGGACGGCGAGGTGGAGCGCGCCATCGCCGAGCTGCGCGGCCGCGGCGACATCTACGAGAAGGACGGCGCCACCTGGTTCGCGTCCACCAAGCACGGCGACGACAAGGACCGCGTCATCATCAAGTCCAACGGCGAGTTCGCGTACTTCGCCGCCGACATCGCCTACTACTGGAACAAGCGCCACCGCGCGCAGGACCCGGCCGACGTCGCGATCTACATGCTCGGCGCCGACCACCACGGCTACATCGGCCGCATGATGGCCATGTGCGAGGCGTTCGGCGACAAGCCGGGCGAGAACATGCAGATCCTCATCGGCCAGCTCGTCAACGTGCTCAAGGACGGCAAGGCCGTGCGCATGTCCAAGCGCGCCGGCAACGTCGTCACCATCGACGACCTCGTCGACGCGATCGGCGTGGACGCGTCCCGCTACTCGCTCGCACGCACCGACTACAACTCCCCGGTCGACATCGACCTCAACCTGCTCGCCTCCCACTCGAACGACAACCCGGTGTACTACGTGCAGTACGCGCACGCGCGCTCCTGCAACGTGGACCGCAACGCGGCCGACGCCGGCGTGACCGTCGAGGGCGCCGACCTCGGCCTGCTCGACACCGAGGCCGACGGCGAGGTGCTCGCCGCGCTCGCCCAGTGGCCGGCCGTCGTCAAGGAGGCCGGCGACAAGCGCGCCCCGCACCGCGTCGCCCGCTACCTCGAGGACCTCGCCGCCACGTACCACAAGTGGTACAACGTGGAGCGCGTCGTGCCGATGGACCTGACCGGGCTCGAGGAGCGCGGCACCGAGGCCGAACGCGAGGCGCTGCGCATCGCCAAGGCCCCCGAACCGGCCCGCGCCGCCGCCCGCCTCAAGCTCAACGACGCCGTCCAGGCGGTCATCGCCTCCGGCCTCGACCTCCTCGGCGTCTCCGCCCCGGACAAGATGTAAGGAATCGGCGAAGCCGATACGCATTTCGGCCCCCGCTGGCGGGGGCTGTCCGCCCTTGGGTGGACTGGGGGTGGTCCGATGGCCTGTCCGTCGACCACCCTCCGGCATTTCATGCCACCTCCCGCCAGCGGGAGGAGAAAGAAGGACCCGATATGGCCATCACACCGATCTGGCCGGCGGCCTCGGCCGTCGACCCCGAAACCGGCGCGCTCACCTTCCACGGGCGCACCGCCGCATCCCTGCTCGACGAGTTCGGCTCGCCGCTCTACCTCATCGACACCGACGAGGTGCGCGACCGCGCACGCCACTTCGTCAAGGCCGCCGCCGACGCGTTCCACACGTCCACCACGCACGTGAGCTTCGCCGGCAAGGCGTTCCTGTCCAAGGAGATCGTGCGCATCGTCACCGAAGCGGGCATGCTCGTCGACACCTGCTCGATGGGCGAGATGCGGATCGCGCTCGCCGCCGGCGCGCCCGGCCGCCGCCTCGTGCTCCACGGCAACAACAAGACGGACGAGGAGATCGCGCTCGCCATCGAAGAAGGCTTCGCGAAGATCGTCGTCGACTCGCCCGACGAGCCGGCGCGCATCGCCGCCATCGCCGCCAAGCTCGGCAAACGCGCCAAGGTGATGCTGCGCGTCACCGCCGGCATCCACGCGGGCGGCCACGAGTACATCTCCACCGCGCACGAGGACCAGAAGTTCGGCGTGCCGCTGCTGCCCGCCGGCGCGGACGCGGGTGTGCTTGGCGTGCTCGACACGCTCGCCGCCGAACCGACCGCGGCGACGCCCGCCGCGACCAACGCGCGGCTTGTGCAGCGCGACGACCACCCTCAGTCCGCTTCGCGGACAGCTCCCGCCGGCGGGAGCGGGGAAGGTGACGGTCCGCGTGCGGAGCTCGCCAGTGGGAGCGGGGAAGGTGCCGGTCCGCGGGCGGAGCTCGTTAGCGGGAGCGGGGAAGGTGCCGGTCCGCGGGCGGAGTCCGTTAGCGGGAGCGGGGACGACGGCGCGCGTGGCGGCCGCGAGCTGCAGTACGACGTGAAATACCCGTATGACCTGAGCCACGAGCAGGTCTCCGAGACGGACAAGGCGCTCGCCTCCGCGATGAGCACCGTGGCCGACGGCCCGGCGCTCGCCGTGCTCAAGGACATCCTCCGCCATCAGGACACGCTCGAACTGGTCGGCATCCACTCGCACATCGGCTCGAACATCCACGATGCGGACGCGTTCATCCAGGCCGCCAAGCGCATGATGCTCCTGCGGAAGACGTTCTACGCGACCGACGCGTACACGCTGACCGAAGTCGATCTGGGCGGCGGCTACTCCGTCGCGTACACGGACGGCGAGGATTCGATGGACGTGCGCCGCGAGCTCACGCGCCTCGCCGAGGCGGTCACGGGCATCAACCGCGCGCTCGGCATGCCCGCGCCGGCGATCAGCTTCGAGCCGGGCCGTTGGATCGTCGCGCCCGCCGGCGTGACCCTCTACCGGGTCGGCACCATCAAGCCCGTGCACCTGAGCGACGCGAAGGACAAGGCGGGCGAGCCGATCACGGAACGCGTGTACGTGTCCGTCGACGGCGGCATGAGCGACAACATCCGCCCCGCCCTGTACGGCGCCGACTACACGGCCCGTCTCGCTAACCGCCGCGGCTCCGACGAGACGATGCTCGCGCGCGTCGTCGGCATGCACTGCGAGTCCGGCGACATCGTCGTGCACGAGGTGCGGCTCCCCGCCGACCTCAAGCGCGGCGACATCCTCGCCGTGCCGGTCACCGGCGCGTACGGCCGCACGATGGCGTCGAACTACAACCAGGCGCTGATCCCGGCGGTCGTGGGCGTGGGGGAGAGCGGCGCACACGTGATGCTGCGCCGCCAGACCATCGACGACCTGCTCGCCCTCGACGTGAGCGAGTGACGGTCCGGATATGACGAGGCCCCCGCAGGAGGGCCGTCAGCGAAGCTGACCGGGGGTGGTCGCGGGCTTTGTGCCTGGACCACCCCCAGTCCGTCCGAGGACGGACAGCCCCCGCCGGCGGGGGCGGGAACCTGCGGGTTTGCGCAGACCTACTTCGTGGTCATCGTGCCGAGCTTCTGGCCGGCGGCAACGGTGCGCGCGGACGTGTCGACGTCGAGCGAGGCGATCGCGGCGGGATTCGTGAACACGACGATCACGTCGGTCGGTTTGCCGGCCGCCTTCACCGCCTTCAGATCCACGCGTTCGATCGGCTTGCCCGCGGTGACGGTCTGGCCGGCGGCGACGAGCACGTCGAACGGCTCGCCCTTGAGCTGCACCGTGTCCACGCCGATGTGGACGAGCACCTCCACGCCGCCGTCGGTGGTGATGCCGACCGCGTGCTTCGCGTCGGCGACGGTCGTCACCGTGCCGGACACGGGGGCGACCACGGTGCCGGACGTCGGCGTCACGCCGAAGCCGTCGCCGAGGATCTTCGCGGCGAACGTCTCGTCCGGCACCTCCTCGACCGGCATGATCGCGCCGTCGACCGGCGCGACGACCGCGATCGGCGCGGGTGCCGCGGGAGCCTCCTCGGCTTCGGGCTTATGGAACAGGTTCGAGAACAATCCCATGGGAATCCTCCTTGATGCTGGGATCCGGTTGCGTGCGACAAGCACCACCGTACACCACGAAGGCCGCCCTCCCGGGGAAGGAACGGCCTTCGTGGCGCATGGATGCGCACAGGGTATGCGGGGAATGAAGGGTCGTGAGGGTGCGGGCGTGCGCCCTCACGGGAGCGACGTCACGACCTGCGGTGGATCTCCTCCATCGCGTCGGCCACGGCCTGCACCTGCGTGCCGACCACCACCTGGATGTTCTTCGCGTCCATCACCTTGACGCCGGGCACGAGCTTGCGGATCGCGTCCACATCCACCTTGGAGGTGTCCTGCACGCCCATGCGCAGACGGGTCACGCAGTTCTCGATGTCAACCACGTTCGCCTTGCCGCCGAGCAGCTCGTAGAGCTTCGCGGCGAGCGTCGACTCCTTGTCGGAGGAGGCAGCGGCGGCCGGGGCGGCGTCCTCGAGCGCGGAGGAGGAGATGGACTCGTCGTCATCGCCGCGGCCCGGGGTCTTCAGGTTGAACTTCCTGATCATGAAGTCGAACACGAAGTAGTAGATGACCGCGAACACGAGACCCTGCACGAGCAGCATCACCGGCATGTGGGCGCGCGGCACGTTGAGCGACAGGAACCAGTCGATGAAGCCCGCGGAGAAGTTGAATCCGGCGATCCACTGGAACGAGGCGGCGATGAACACCGACAGGGCGGTGAGCAGCGCGTGCACCACGTACAGCGGGAACGCGGCGAACATGAAGGAGAACTCGAGCGGCTCGGTCACGCCGGTGAGGAAGGCGGCCAGACCGCCCGCCAGCATCAGCGAGCCGACGGCCTTCTTGTTCTGCGGCTTCGCGTTCTTGTAGATCGCGAACGCGCCGGCGGGCAGGCCGAACATCATAATCGGGAAGAAGCCGGCCTGGTACATGCCGGTCACGTACTCGCCCCACGGGTGGAAGCCGCCGGTCGCGACCACGGCCGCGGTCTTGCCGTCGAGGCCGCCCATGCCGCTCCAGAACTTCGTGATGTCGTCGATGCCGGCCAGGTTGAACCAGAACACGTTGTTGAGCGCGTGGTGCAGGCCGGTCGGGATGAGCAGACGGTTGAAGAACGCGTAGATGCCGGCGCCGACCGCGCCCATGCCCATGATCGCCTCGCCGAAGGAGACCAGGCCGTTGTAGATGAGCGGCCACACGAACAGCAGCAGCAGCGACACGACGCTCATCAGCGCGGCGGTCAGGATCGGCACGCAGCGGCGGCCGGAGAAGAACGCGAGGAAGTCGGGCAGCTTCGTCTTATGGAACTTGTTGTACAGCGCGCCGGCCACGCAGCCGACCATGATGCCGAAGAACACGTTCTTGTTGCCGATGGCGCCCGGGGCGAACGCGGCCGGCGGGTTCTCGGCGTCGAAGCCGAGGAACGCGGACGCAGAGCTCATGATCGTCGTGACCGTCATGAAGCCGACGAGGCCGGACAGCGCGGACGCGCCGTCGCGCTCGCGGGCCATGCCGACGGCGACGCCGACCGCGAACAGCAGGCCGAGGTTGTCGAGGATCGCGGAGCCGGTCTTGCACAGGTAGGCGGCGACGACGTTGTTGCCGCCCCATCCGCTCGGGTCGATCCAGTAGCCGATGCCGAGGAAGAGCGCCGCGGCGGGCAGGCAGGCGACCGGCAGCATCAACGCTCGGCCTAGTCGCTGGATATAGGCTTTCATTACTTCTTACCTCCCTCATTGCGAGGATTCCGGCGGTGGGGTGGGTTCCCGTCTGCGTCGTCTTCGCCGCAGCGCTCGGGCCTTCGTTGGCCGTCGCGTTCCTGCTTCTCGGGCAGCACCGCTTCATCCGTTATGGTACGTCACGTCGGACATGCGGCGCAAGCAATTCGTTAACTTTGTATGCATTGAAAGGCGGATGCGGCGGCATCCGTTGCGCCCGTAAGCGCTACTCGCGTGTGGGGTCCGATTTCCGGCAATCGTTTGCACGATCTCGGTAAAGAATCTTTCCCGCCGGCGTGTCGAAAAGGTTCCGTAGGATGGTGGCAAAGATCGCCGTACAGCAGAAGGGAATTTCCGTGGCTGACCAGAACGCAACCCCCATCCGCGTCGGACTGTTGGGCGCCGGCACCGTGGGCTCGCAGACCGCACGTCTCATCGTCGAGCAGAAGGACGAGCTCGCCGCCCGCATCGGCCGTCCCATCGAGCTGACCGGCGTCGCCTGCCTCGATCCGAAGGAGACCGAGCGGTTCCCGTGGATCGACCAGTCGATCGTCACCACCGACACGATGAGCGTCGCCACGAACTCCGACATCGTCATCGAGCTGATCGGCGGCACCACCGTGGCGCGCACGTTCGTGCTCGCCGCCATCGAATCCGGCGCGTCCGTCGTCACCGCGAACAAGGCGCTGCTCGCCAAGTACGGCCCGGAGATCTACGCGGCCGCCGAGGCCAAGGGCGTCGACATCTACTTCGAGGCGGCCGTGGGCGGCGCGATCCCGTTCCTGCGACCCTTACGCGAATCCCTCGTCGGCGACAAGGTGACGAGCATGCTCGGCATCGTCAACGGCACCACCAACTACATCCTCGACGAGATGACCGTCAAGGGCCTTCAGTTCGACGACGTCCTCAGGGACGCGCAGGCCAAGGGCTACGCCGAGGCCGACCCGACCGGCGACATCGAAGGCTACGACGCCGCCAACAAGGCCGCCATCATGGCGACGCTCGGCTTCCACACCTCCGTCACCATCGACGACGTCTCCGTCGAGGGCATCACCAACATCACCGCCGACGACATCGCCGCCGCGACCGCCGAGCACAAGGTCATCAAGCTGCTCGCCGTCGTCGAGAACGGCGAGGCCGGCGTCTCCGCGCGCGTCTACCCGGCGCTCATCGACGAGACCCACCCGCTCGCCAGCGTGCACGGCTCCTTCAACGCGATCTTCGTCAAGGCCGAGGCCGCCGACGACCTCATGTTCTACGGCCGCGGCGCCGGCGGCGCGCCGACCGCCTCCGCCGTCGTCGGCGACGTCGTGACCGTCGCCCGCCACATCGCCGCCGGCTGCACCGGCCCGTCCATCCCGCTGTACAAGGATCTGAAGAAGGCGCCGATCAACGCGTCGAAGGCCGCGTTCGCCGTGCGCTTCCTCATCCACGACAAGCCGGGCGTGCTCGCCGCCATCGCCACCGAGTTCGCGCGCAACGGCGTCTCGATCAACGGCGTCAACCAGGACCTCAAGCCCTCGCTCAAGGCCCCGGGCTATGACGGCGAGGTCCAGCAGCTGCGCCTCGTCACGCACGCGACCGACGAGATCACGCTGCGCGAGACCGTCAAGGCCGTCCAGGCGCTCGACTTCGTCACCGGCCAGCCGTCCATCCTGCGCGTCCTCGACTGATCCCCAGAGGAAACCAGGAAACCATGAACCCCATCTGCAATCAGGTCACGGTGCGCGTGCCGGCGACCAGCGCCAACCTCGGCTCCGGCTTCGACACCGTCGGCCTCGCGCTCGACTACCACGACGAGCTCACGTTCACGCTGAACGACGATCCGGCCGACGGCGTCGCGCACGTCATCATCCACGGCGAAGGCGAGGACACGCTGCCGCGCGACGAGACGCATCTCGTCGTCTCCACGTTCCGCCGCGCCTGCGCCACGTTCGGCCTCGGACGACTCGGCTTCACGCTCGAGGCGACGAACAACATCCCGCAGGCGCGCGGCATGGGCTCGTCCGCCGAGGCGATCGTCGCCGGCATCGCCGCGGCCGCCGCGTTCGCGCAGCCCGGCACGCTCAACCGCCCCGCCATCTTCGACATGGCCGCCCAGATCGAAGGCCACCCGGACAACGTGGCGCCCGCCGTGTTCGGCGGACTCACCGTCTCCTGGGACTTCGAGACAGCGGAGGGCGTCGGCTCGGTCGCCATCCCCGGCGGCGACCCGCTGCACGGCGGCTTCCACACGGTCAACTATCCGGTCGACAAGGCGATCACCGCCGCCGTGTTCGTGCCCGACTACGAGCTGTCCACCGAGAAGGCGCGTCAGGCGCTGCCCGCCGAACTGCCGTACAAGGACGCCGTGTACAACGTCTCGCGCGTCGGGCTCCTGCCCGCCGCGATGAACCCGACCGTGCTCGCCACGACCGGCGGCGCCTCCGAGGCGGAGGGCTCCGACGCCAGCCACGAGGCGAACGCGCTGCTGTTCACCGCCACGCAGGACAAGCTGCATCAGCCGTACCGCGGCGCGCTCATGCCGCCGAGCACCGAGCTGATCCGCATGTTCCGCGCCAAGGGCTATGCGGCCGCCGTCTCCGGCGCCGGCCCGTGCGTGCTCGTCTTGCACTACGGCGACGCGCGCGAGGCCATCGACGAGATCGCCGCCGAACAGCTCGCCTCCGGGCATTGGCGCGTCCTCCACCTGCCCATCAACACCGCCGGCGTGGAAGTCGTGCGCCGGTAGTCCGTTTCGGCTCCCGCCGGCGGGAGCCGGCCGCGTCAGGCGGTCCGAGGGTGGTCGCGGCATGGTCGTAGGACCGCACGACCACCCTCAGTCTCACTTCGTTCGACAGCTCCCGCCAGCGGGAGCGGATATGTCGGATGTGTCATGTGGTTCCGTGTGGGACCACCCTCAGTCTCACTTCGTTCGACAGCTCCCGCCAGCGGGAGCGGGAAGGTATGCATGTCCATTCCGCTGATTCTCGCATCGAAGTCGAAGCCGCGCCGCGACGTGCTGTATGCGGCGGGCGTGTGCCCGACGATCCGCGTCTCGCACGTCGACGAGCCCGCCGCGCTCGAAGCGGCGGCCGCCGCCGACGGCGTCGCCGTCGACGATCTCGCCATCGAACGGCGTGTGACGATTCTCGCCGGCGCGAAGGCCGAGGCCGTGCACCGCGCGTACCGCGACATCGCGGCGACGGCGTCGGCCGCGACGGGCGAACGCGTCATCGCGTACCCGTTGCGCGCGGCGAGCGTGATCGCCGCCGACGCGCGTGCCGCGGCGGCCGGCGGCGATGGCGACGCCGACGCCGCGTCCATCGACTATTCGCGCGACGAGATCGCCACGACGCGCGACTTCTCCGGCGTGGACATGCCGACCGTCACCGAGCCGATCTCCAACGTGATCGCGCTGCAGCCGGGATTGACGCGTGCGACCGTCGGGCCGCTGATTGTCGGCTGCGATTCGATGTTCCTGCTCGACGGCGAATGCTACGGCAAGCCGCACAGCGTCGACGTGGCGCGCGAACGGCTGCGCCGCATGAGCGGGGCGACAGGCGAGCTGTGGACCGGGCATTGCGTGATCGACTTCGCGACCGGTCGCGTCGCGCGCGGCGCGAGCCACGCGACCGTGCGGTTCGGCGAGTTCACCGACCGCGACATCGAACGCTACATCGCGACCGGCGAGCCGTTGGAGGTCGCCGGATCGTTCACGCTCGAAGGCTTCGGCGGCGCGTTCATCGATGCGATCGACGGCGACCCGCACGGCATCATCGGCATCAGCCTGCCGCTGCTCCGTCGTCTCGTCGGCGAGCTCGGCGTCGACTGGACCGACCTGTGGAACGTGGCGCGCGGCGAGGACCTGCCGGGCGTGCTCGACAAGGACGGCAACGAGATCCCGCCGAAGGAGAACGTGCACCAGCCGGGCGACGGCTGGGTGGACTGCGCGTGCGGACGCAAGCATTGGGGAACGAACGGCGCGTCCGGCGTGCTGCTCGCCCGCCGCGACAAGACGAGCGGCGAGGTGACGCACGTCGTCATGCAGCACCGCGCGACATGGTCGGCGGAAGGCGGCACGTGGGGCATCCCCGGCGGCGCGACCGCGGACGGCGAATCGCCGATCGAGGGCGCGCTGCGCGAAAGCTTCGAGGAGGCGAACATCACCCCCGAGGACATCGAGGTGGTCGGCTCCTACCGCGAGGACCACGGGCCGTGGGCGTACACCACCGTGTTCGCGTTCGAGAAGCCGGGGCACGAGGTGCACCCGCGCGCGAACGACGACGAAAGCCTCGAGATCGAATGGGTGCCGATCGACGAGGTGCCGAACCGGAAGCTCCTGACGGCGATGAAGACCGACTGGCCGCGCTTCGACGCGCGGCTCAGGTCACTCGCCGCGGCCGCCCGCGAACGGTAGACGCGGCGGACTTCTCCGCGGCGTCTCAGGAACCATCCGCCCCGGCGCCGATCCGCAGGGACTCGGCGCGGAAGCGGATGGGGGAGACGCCGTTCTTGCGTTTGAACGCGGCGCAGAACGCGGAGGTGTCGGTGAAGCCGCACTCCTCGCACAGACGCTTCAGCGGCATGTCCGAATTGATGAGCAGATACTTCGCCGCGTGCATGCGCGCGTCCATGATGTAGGCGTGCGGCGTGTACCCGGTCTCCTTCTTGAACACGCGGATGAAATGGTATTCGCTCATGTAGGCCATCGCCGCCAGCTCGCCGATCGGCAGCGGATCGCCCAGATGGTTCGAGATGTAGGTGAGCACGTCCTCGATGGCGTGCGGCTGGCGCTGCGCCGAGACGCCGGCGTCGGACGCGGCGACGGCGAACTCGGTGAGGATGTCGGTGATGTGCTTCGCCATCTGCGGCTCCGAGATGCGCGCGCCGGCGTGGAACGTGTCGTAGATCGCGTTGAGACGCGTCAGCGCGTAGCCCGGATCCTTGAGCGTGAACGTGACGCCGAGGCGCGAGACGATCAGATCGTGGTAGGCGCGCGCCATCGCGCCGTCGAAATGCATCCACAGCACGTCGCTCGGCTCGTCGGTGCCGTAGGCGTGATGGGCGTAGCAGTCGATCAGCGCGAAATCCCCCTTCGCGGCGTGGGCGGTGCCCTGCGCGGTCGTGACGTCGAACGAGCCGCGGCGGATCGCCATGAGCAGGAAGCTGTCGAACGAGCCGCGCTCCTGCCGGTAGCCGGCCTCGTAGCGGAACGAGCCGACGCGCAGCGGGTAGAGGAACGTGCGCAGCGCGGTTTTGCTGGGCGTGTAGATGTAGAATTCGGAGCCCTCGTCGAGGATGCCGTGTTCGGCCGGTTTCATGGGTCTCCTTCCTTGGATGGACAGTGTCGTCCGATGGTTGCCAGTATAGCGGTTTGGGCGGGTTTTGCATCCGCAATTTTTTCATACGGGGGAGCAGGAAAACTGTAAAAACCCTTGAAAAACGGCTTTAGGCTGGTAGGCAAGTAATCAACAAATTACCAATGCATGCGTGCGATGCGGCAATCGCGTGCAATGGCCTCCAGCGAAGGAGCACATCATGGCCGTGACCATCAAGGACACCGTCATCACGATCCCCACCTACGGGATCGGCGCGGCGGACAAGAATCCGGAGTTCATCGAGAAGCGCGTCTACCAGGGCAGCTCGGGCCGCGTCTACCCGTACCCGGTGATCGAGACGATCAGCGACGAGAAGCATGACCAGGACTACAAGGCCGTCATCATCGAGAACGAATACCTCGAGGTGACCGTCCTGCCCGAGCTCGGCGGCCGCATCCAGTACGCGAAGGACAAGACCAACGACTATGATTTCGTCTACCGCAACGACGTCATCAAGCCCGCGCTCGTCGGCCTCACCGGCCCGTGGATCTCCGGCGGCATCGAGTTCAACTGGCCGCAGCACCACCGTCCGACCACCTACCTGCCGGTCGACTACGCGGTCAAGGACCTGCCGGACGGCGGCAAGGCCGTGCAGTGCCACGACACCGACCAGATGTACGGCACCCAGGTCGTCACCACGATCGCCCTGCACCCGGGCAAGGCGTACATCGAGATCTCCGCCCAGCTGTACAACGGCACCGCGCTGCCGCAGACCTTCCTGTGGTGGGCGAACCCGGCCGTGCCCGTCAACGAGCACACGAAGACCGTGATGCCGCCGGACGTGACCGCCGTCATGGACCACGGCAAGCGCGACGTCTCCCGCTACCCGATCGCCACCGGCACCTACTACAAGCACGACTACTCCGAGGGCGTCGACATCGGCCGCTACAAGAACGTGCCGGTCCCGACCAGCTACATGGCCGCGCACTCCGACTACAACTTCGTCGGCGGCTACGACTTCCACGAGCAGGCCGGCATCCTGCACATCGCCGACCACCACGTGAGCCCCGGCAAGAAGCAGTGGACGTGGGGCAACGGCGACTTCGGCCGCGCATGGGACCGCAACCTGACCGACGCCAACGGCCCGTACGTCGAGCTCATGACCGGCGTCTTCACCGACAACCAGCCCGACTTCACCTGGCTCAAGCCGTACGAGGGCAAGACCTTCACCCAGTACTTCATGCCGTACAAGGCCGTCGGCCAGGTCAAGAACGCCTCCATCGACGCGGCCGTCAACCTGGAGATCGGCCCCGAGGACACGTTCGGCGCGGCCGGCGAGACCGAAGGCATCGAGGCGCAGGGTCTCAAGGCCGGTCAGGGCCGCGTGACCGTGTACGCGACCGCCGTGTACGAGAACGCCACCGTCACCGTCACGACCAAGGACGGCGACGTGCTGTACTCCTACAACGGACGGATCAGCCCGACGGACACCGTGCGCGCCGAGTTCGAGACCGGCGGCGCCGCGGCGACCGACATCACCGCCACCGTGAAGGCCGCCGACGGCACCGTGCTCATCGACTACACCCCGCAGCCCAAGAAGATCGAGAAGCTGCCCGAACCGGCGAAGGCCGCCGACAATCCGGAGAGCATCCTCACCAACGAGGAGCTGCTGCTCGCCGGCCTGCACCTCGAACAGTACCGCCACGCCACCTACATGCCCGACCCGTACTACCTCGAAGGCCTCAAGCGCGACCCGGAGGACGCCCGCATCAACAACGCGTACGGCCGCCTGCTGCTGCGCCGCGGCGTGTTCGCACAGGCCGAAGTCCGCTTCCGCACCGCCATCAAGCGTCTCACCAAGCACAACACGCAGCCGTACGACTCCGAGCCGCACTACAACCTCGGCCTCGCGCTGCTCTTCCAAGGCGAGGACGACAAGGCGTTCGACGCCTTCTACAAGGCGACGTGGGACGACACCCAGAAGGAACGCGCCTTCCTCTACCTGGCCGCCATCGCCGCCCGCCGCGGCGACTACGCCGAAGCGCTCGGATACGTGGAGAACTCGCTCACCCGCAACACGATGAACATCAAGGCCCGAGGCCTTCGCGCCTACCTGCTGCGCAGGCTCGGCCGCGCCGACGAGGCGGCCGCCGCGCTCGACGGGAACCTCAAGATCGACCGCTTCGACTTCGTGTCCGGCTACGAGCGCGCGCTCGCCGGCGTGGACGGCGCCGCCGCCGAACTCAAGGGCCTCATGCGCGGCTTCCACGAGAACTACCTGCAGGCCGCCCGCGACTACGCCCTCTTCGGCGCGTACGACGAGGCGCTGCAGCTGCTCGCGCAGGCCGACCAGACCAAGCCGATGGTCAGGTACTACGAGGGCTACTACCTCGCCAGGCTCGGCCGTGACGAGGAGGCCAAGGCCGCCTTCGAAGCCGCCGAAGCCGCCCCGAGCGACTACTGCTTCCCGAACAAGCTCGAGGACATCGCCCCGCTCGAGAAGGCCATCGAGACCGTGGACGGCGCGAAGGCCCCCTACTACCTCGGCTGCCTGTACTACGACAAGGTCCAGGCCGAGAAGGCCATCGCCCTGTGGGAGCGTTCGCGCGACCTCGACCCGAGCTTCCCGACCGTGCACCGCAACCTCGCGCTCGCCTACTACAACAAGCGCGGCGACGCCGCCTCCGCCGAACGCGAGATCGAGGAGGCCTACCGCCTCGACGAATCCGACGCCCGCGTCTTCCTCGAACTCGACCAGCTGCACCGCAAGATCGGCTGGACCTACGCCCGCCGCCTCGCCGAATTCGAGAAGCACCCCGACGTGGTCGCCGAACGCGACGACCTGTTCATCGAATACCTGACCGTGCTCAACCTCACCGGCAACCACGCGAAGGCCTACAAGCTGATGGGCGAACGCCGCTTCCACCCGTGGGAGGGCGGCGAAGGCAAGGTCACCGGCCAGTACCGCATCGCCCTCACCCTGCTCGCCAAGGACGCCATGGCCGCCGGCGACTGGGCGAAGGCCAAGGAGCTGCTCGTCAGGACGCTCGCCTACCCGGAGAACCTCGGCGAAGGCAAGCTCGAAGGCCAGAAGGACAACGACATCCACTACTACCTCGGCGTGGTCGAACGCCATCTGGGCGACGAGGACGCGGCCCGCGCCGAATTCCGCCAGGCCACGATCGGCCCCGACGAGGTGAAGGGCGCGATGTACTACAACGACCAGCCCGCCGAGATGATCCTCTTCCAGGGCCTCGCCCACAAGGCGCTCGGCGAGGAGGGTCCGGCCAACGCCCGCTTCTACCGCCTGCTCGACTACGGCGAGCAGCACCTCGACGACCAGGTCAGGATCGACTACTTCGCCGTCTCGCTGCCCGACTTCCTCATCTTCGAGAACGACTACACGAAGATGAACCGCATCCACTGCCTGTACCTGATGGCGCTCGCGAACATCGGCACCGGCGACAAGGCCAAGGCCGCGGAGTTCCTGCACGAGGCGACGGCCCTCGACCCGAGCCACATCCAGGCGAACCTGTTCGCCGAGGAGCTGGCCGACCGCCACGTGCTGTGACGCGGTTCCCCGCGACGTGACCCCCGTGGAGGGCGGGGCGCATGCCATAACGGCGTGCGCCCCGCCCTCCACGCGTCTGCCGGCAAGCAGTTTTTCACTATACGAAGAGAGACGAAGACAGCAATTTTTCACTATTCCAAGTCAAGGAAAATAGAGAAACGGCCGCGCTGCAATCGTACACTGGAATCATTCACCACGCTGGATCGCATACGAACCATCAACGACGACGTAGACGGAATCCGGCGGTTTTTATCAACGCCGGAACGGTCCGGCGAGATAGGAGAGAACAATGATGTCGCGCAACATGAAGACGATGATCGCCGCCGCGGCCGCCGTCGCGATGCTCGCACCGCTCGGCGCGTGCGGCTCCAGCTCCGCCGACTCGGATCCGAACACGCTCACCTTCTTCGCGAACAACACGCAGGACGCCTACCAGCCGGTGCTCGACGCGTTCGCCAAGAAGTACCCGGACATCAAGGTGAAGTTCAGCACCACCAACGGCTCCCAGGGCGGCTACCAGCAGGTCCTCCAGACCCGCATCTCCGGCGGCAAGCTCACCGACGTGTTCGTGCTGCCGCCTGAGCAGCTCTCCGACATGGTCGACAACCAGCTCGCGCTCGACCTGACCGACGAGGCCTTCATGAAGTCCATCCCCGAGGCCAACAAGGCCCCGTACTCGCAGGACGGCAAGACCTACGGCATGTCCGTATCCACGTGGATCAACGCGCTGGCGTTCAACAAGGACCTGCTCAAGAAGGCCGGCTACGACGCGATCCCCGCCACGTGGGACGAGTTCATCGACATGCTCAAGAAGATCAAGAAGACCGAGCCGGACGTCACCCCGTACCTGGAGGCGAAGGACGGCCTCGGCATCCCGGTCGAGGGCTGGCTCGGCGAGGAGTCCGCCGCCGACAACGACGGCAAGATGCTCGACCAGTCCATCACCGACGGCGAGACCACGTTCGAGAAGACCTACGGTCCGCTGTACACCGCATGGTCGAAGCTATTCAAGGAGGACGTGATGACCTCCGACGTGACCGGCATCTCCGCCGACCAGATGCGCACCGAGTTCACGTCCGGACGCCTCGCCGTCATGGCCTCCGGCGCCTGGGACGTCCCCACGTTCAAGGACAGCGGCATCGACTTCGAGTTCGGCACCGTGCCGATGCTCACGAAGGACCAGGAACAATACACGCCGGGCGCCGCCGACCCGTCGTTCGCGATCAACGCCAAGATCGGCGGGCAGAAGCTCGAGAACGCGAAGAAGTTCCTCGCCTTCCTCGCCTCGCCCGAAGGCCTGAAGGCCTACCAGGACGGCACCGGCAACATCCCGGTCGTCGAAGGCTACGACGCCGAGATCGACCCCAGCTTCCAGAACGTGTACGACACCTACATGAAGACCGGCCACGTCTACCTCAACACGCTCGGCTGGCCCGCCAAGGGACGCACCGCCCTGCGCGCCGAGACCTTCAGCCAGCTCCAGCAGGTCGCGATGGGCTCCATCGACGGCACGACCGCGGCGAAGAACCTCGACGGCAAGCTCCAGTCCTACAAGTGATCGCCACGCGATCCGTCCCCACGAAAAAGGCATAGCCATGTCCGATCCATCGACCGAAACCGTCCACGGCAAAGCCCGCAGACGCCGCAACCTCGCGGAGAACCTGACCTCGCTCGGATTCCTCGCCCCCATCCTGCTCGTGTACGTCGTCATCATGCTCGTCCCGTTCGCGCAGAGCATCGTCTACAGCTTCACCGACTACGGCGGCTACGACTTCGCCACCGCGAAGTTCGTCGGCTTCGACAACTACGTGCAGATCTTCCACGATCCGACCCTGCTCAACGGCCTCGGCTTCACGCTCATGTACACGATCCTCACCACCGTGCTCATCACCGCGATCGCGTTGCCGCTGGCCGTGGTCCTCAACAAGAGGTTCTTCGGACGAGACTTCGTGCGCTCCGTGTTCTTCTTCCTGTCCGTGCCGTCCATGGTCGTGCTCGGCCTGGTCTGGCAGTACATCTTCTCTCCGATGAAGACCGGCGCGGTCAACATGATCCTCGACAGGCTCGGCTTCGACACCGTGCCGTTCCTCTCCCAGCCGGGATGGGCGAAGTTCTGCGTGATCTTCATCGCCGTGTGGGCGCAGATCGGCTGGCACGCCACCCTGTACCTCGCCTACCTGCAGGCCGTGCCCGCCGACCTCTACGAGCAGGCGCAGGTGGACGGCGCCTCCACCTGGCAGCAGTTCACGAACATCACGCTGCCGCAGATGGTCCCCGCGATGGGCGTGTCCGTGTTCATGCTCCTCACCGGCGGCCTCAAGGTCTACGACCTGCCGTTCGCGTTGACCTCCGGCGGCCCCGGCTCCTCCACCTACACCGTCACCCAGTCCATCATCGTCACCGGCATCGGCTCGGGCCGCTACGGCATCGGCTCGGGCCGCTACGGCATCGGCTCCGCGCTCGGCGTCGTGTTCTTCATCTGCTGCGTCGTCCTCGTCGCCCTCCAGCAGGTCGCCACCAACGCAATCGAAAAGAGGCTGTCATGAGCAAGGCAAGCAAGAGCAAGACGGGCGGGCGCATGAGCATGGGGCAGCGCAAGCGCCTCCACGCCGGCATCCTGTCGGTGGTGATGATCCTTCTCGCGCTGATCTGCGCCATCCCGCTGTACATCGTCATCGTCAACACGTTCAAGAACTCGGCGGACATGTCGCTCGACCCGTTCGGCCTGCCCAAGGCCCCCACGTTCGAGAACTACGTGTACGCGTTCGAGAATCTGCCGATCGTCCAGGCGACCGTCAACACGATCGTCGTCACCGTCGTCTCCGTGGCGCTGATGGTGCTCATCGGCTCGCTCGCCGCCTACGGCATGGTCCAGAAGAAGAGCAAATTCACCGCCGCCATCGGCTCGTTCCTGCTGCTCTCCTTCGTGCTGCCCGGCCAGGTGCTGCTCATCCCGCAGTACAAGATGGAGTCCTCGCTCGGCCTCGTCGACTCGCTGCTCGGCCTCGTCGTGCTGTACACCGGCGCCTCCACGTTCTGCTACTTCCTCATCGTCAACTACATGCGCGGCCTGCCGCAGGAGCTGTTCGAGGCCGCCCGCCTCGACGGCGCGAGCTCCCTGCGCATCTTCTGGCAGATCGTTCTGCCGCTGTGCCGTCCGATCCTCGCCACCGTGATCGTGTTCGAGACGATGTGGACGTGGAACGACTTCATGACGCCGAACATCTACATCTCCTCCGTCGAGAAGCAGACCCTCGTCCTCCAGGTGTTCAACGCGATGGGACAGTTCACCACCAACTGGCCGCTGTTCATGACCATCACGTTCATCGCCCTCGTCCCTGTGTTCGTCTTCTTCATCTTCTGCCAGAAGTGGATCGTCTCCGGCCTCGTCGCCGGATCGGTCAAGGGCTGACGCCCCGTCCTCCCGCCGGCGGGAACCGTTCTTCCTCATCCCGCCGGCGGGTCCACAACCCGCAATCAAGAAAAGGCTTCCCATGACCCTCAACACCCTCGACCTCACCGGCTTCGAGCCGAAGCGGATCGTCCCGTTCCCCATCACCCGCAACGATTGGGGCGTCGCCCCCGACGGCACCGCCATCGACTTCACCAACTACTACATGACCTTCGACGGCAAGCCGTTCTACGGCGTGTGCGGCGAGTTCCACTATTCGCGCATGAGCCCGGACCGCTGGGACGCGCAGCTCGCGAAGATGGCCGCCGGCGGCGTCAACGTGGTCGCCACCTACGTGTTCTGGAACCACCACGAGGAGCACGAGAACGAGTGGGACTTCACCGGACGCCGCGACCTGCGCCGCTTCGTGCGGCTGTGCGCCCGGCACGGGCTCAAGGTGATCGTCCGCCTCGGGCCCTTCGACCACGGCGAGGTGCGCAACGGCGGCATCCCCGACTGGATGTACGGCAAGCCGTACGAGGTGCGTTCCATGGACCCCGGCTTCCTGGAGAAGGTGCACGACCTGTACGCGCACATCGCCGCCCAGCTCGACGGCCTCTACTTCAAGGACGGCGGTCCGATCGTCGCCGCCCAGCTCGACAACGAGTACATGCACTCGTCCGCGCCGTGGGAGATGACCACCGGCATCTCGGACGAGTGGGTGCCCGGCGGCCACGACGGCTTCGACTACGTGCACGCGCTGCGCCGCATCGCCGAGGAGGAGGGCATCTCCGTGCCGTTCTACACGAACACCGGCTGGGGCGGCTCCCCGGTGCCCGACGACGTGCTGCCCCTGTGGGGCGGCTACGCGTACCGCCCGTGGCTGTTCTACGGCGACGCCGGCGAACACCCCGTCACCGACGAGTACCTGTACCGCGACTTCCACGCCAACGACTGCCCCCGCGGCGAGGAGTTCGACCCCACCTACGAGCCGGAATCGAAGCCGTACGCCTGCTGCGAGATGGGCGGCGGCATGTTCAGCTCGTACAACTACCGGTTCGTCCTGCCCATGAAGTCCGTGGACGCGATGGCCAACATCAAGATGGCGTCCGGCTGCAACTTCCTCGGCTACTACATGTTCCAGGGCGGTTCGAACCCGATCGGCGACGGCGTCTACCTCAACGAGAGCCAGACCCCGAAGATCTCCTACGACTTCCAGGCGGCGCTCGGCGAGTTCGGTCAGGCGCGCGAATCGTACCGCCGCTGCAAGGCCCTCCACTACTTCGGACTCGCGTTCGCCGACCGCCTGTGCCCGCTCGGCGTGGCCGTCCCCGACGGCCAGACCGCGATCGACCCGCGCGACAAGGGCACGCTGCGCTGGTGCGTGCGCACCGACGGCGAACACGGCTTCGTCTTCATCGACAACTTCCAGGACCACGACACGATGACGGCCAAGAAGGACGAGACCATCGCGATCACGCTCGCCGACGGCGCGACCGTCACGTTCGACGGCGTCTCGCTCGCCGCGGACGAGAACTGCGTGCTGCCGTTCCACATGGACCTGGACGGCGTCCTGCTCGAAGCCGCCACCGCGCAGCCGGTCACCGTGATCGGGACGCCGGGCTCGTCGCGCCGCACGTTCGTCTTCCTGCGCCCCGACGGCATGGACGACTGCTGGTTCCGGTTCGCCGGCGGCGACGTGCGGCATGTCGCCGCCGACGCCGACCTCGAACGGTTCGAGGCGCGCGACGACGCCGGCCACGCGGTCGACATCGTGTGCGTCAGCCGCGCCAAGGCCGACACGATGACCGTCATCGGCGGCGAGGCGCTCGTCTTCGCCGGCGCGCCGGTCGCGCAGGATCCGGCGCGACCGAGCATCGTCAACGACGGCGCCGTCGTCTACGAGACCGGCGGACGCCTCGTCGTCGAATCGACCACGGCGAACGTCGACGTCACCGCCTATCCGGACGGCTACCTCGCCTCCCGCACCGTCACGCGCGAACCCGTGCGCGCCGCCGCGACCGTCACGCGGCTGTCCGACACGCGCTACCTCATCGACCTGCCGGACACGCTCGTCGACGCGCTCGCGGACGGCGCGGCGCGCGGCGACGGCATGGCCGACGCGCGCCTGCGCATCCGCTACGCCGGCGACATCGGCTGGCTGTGGTGCGACGGCGTGCTCGTCGACGACAACTTCGCGAACGGCGACACCTGGGAGGTGGGATTGCGCGACTGCGCGTCCCGTCTCGCCGACGCCCGCGGCCGGCTCGTCCTGACCATCACGCCGATCCGCGAAGGCGCGAACGTCAACGTCGAGTCCGCGATGGCCGCGCGCATGGAACGCGCCGACGGACGCATCGCCGCACTCGAATCGGTCGAGGTCACGCCCGTCTACGAGACCGCGCTGCGCAAGGCGTAGCCGGCCGGGCGGCGCCACCAGCGCGAGACCGCGCAAGGCCGGCCTCCCGCTCCCCGCGCTACACTGGGAAACCGGTGCGACGCGGGAGAGCGAGGAGGCTGGCCGATGGACATCAACGAGATCGAATACGCCGACGCGGCCGAACACCTCGTATGGGCCGACAGCTACGACTACTACGTGCACACGCCCAGCCTCGTCGCGCGCGACACGTTCCTCTACCCGCTGCAGACCGGACTGTACCGCTACCGGCCGGGCCACACCACCGAACGCGCCGCCTACGACAGCTTCCTCATCATGTACCTCAACAGCGGGTCGTTCACGTTCCGCACCGGGGAGGGGAAGGAGGAAAGCCTCGCGCACGCCGGCGATTTCGCGCTGCTCGACTGCTACGCGTACCACTACTACCGGGCGCTGGAGGAAAGCGACGTGCTGTGGCTGCACTTCGACGGGAAGGCGGCGCGGCCGTACTACGACGCGATCCACGCCCGGTTGGGCACGGCCTTCGCGCTGAGGAACCCCGCGTACGCGATCAACCGGCTGGCGCGCATCCACGAGGTGTTCGCCGACGGGGAACGCATCTGCGAGCCCGTCCTCGGCAAGACCATCAACGACATCCTGTGCGAGATGCTGGCCCCCGAGAACACGATCGAGGCGGAACGGCGGCAGGAGCAGGACGACATCCGCCGCGTCGTCGCATACATCGGCCGGCACCTCGACGAGCCGCTGCCCGTCGCCGACCTGGCGGCGCTCGCCTACATGGGCGAATACAACTTCATCCGCGTGTTCAAGGCGCAGACCGGATACACGCCGCACGCCTACGTCATGCAGGCGCGCATCGACGCCGCACAGTACCTGCTCGCCAACACGGACGCGGGGCTGAAGGAGATCTGCGCCACATGCGGGTTCTCCTCGCCGTCCGTGCTGTGCGCCGCGTTCAAACGCAGGACCGGGGTATCGCCGCTGGCGTTCCGCCGCGGCGGCAGGACGGCGACGGAACCGGCGGAATCCGCGGCGTGACCGGTGTGACCGTCGTGACTGGCGGCATGCGGCCCACGGAAAGGAACGACATGAACGGGACAGACGCCACGCCGCGCATCGCCATCACCGTGGGCGGCCACACATACGAGACGCGGGCCGTGCTGTGGGACCTCGACGGCACGCTCGTCGACTCCGACCCGATGTGGGTGGAGGCCGAACGCCGGTGCGCCGAACGCCACGGCGTCGCCTGGAGCGACGCGTTGAGCCGCGCGATGACCGCCGCGCCGCTGCCCGTCTGCGCGCGCGTCCTGCGCGAGGCCGGCGTGGGGGAGAGCGCCGAAACGGTGATACGGGGACTCGTCGCCGACGTGACCGCCATGTACGAGGCGGGCGCGGGGAGCGGGGCGGATCGCGGCGCGGGCGGCTCCTCCATCCCGTGGACGCCGGGAGCGTGGGATCTGATGCTCGCCCTGCGGGCCGCATCCGTGCCGTCCGTGCTCGTCACCGGATCGCCCCGCTCGCTCGGGGAACGCGTCATCGCCGCCGCGCCCGCCGGCGTGTTCGCGGGACTGGTCGCCGGCGACGACGGGCTCGCGCACAAACCCGACCCCGCGCCCTACCTCGCCGGCGCACGGCTGGCCGGCGCCGACCCGCGCTACTGCCTCGTCTTCGAGGATTCGGCCGGAGGGCTCACGGCCGCGCTCGCCGCCGGAGCGCAGGCGGTCGGCGTCGAGGCGTGCGCGCGCGTGCCGCTTCCGCGCGACCTCGGATGCCCGATCGTGGAGTCGCTGGAGGGAATCGACCTGGCGCGGCTCAGCTCAGCAGCGCCGCGATGATCGCGATGAAGACCGGGCTGGTCATCGTGCTCATCAGGATGCCGTCCCTCGCGAACGTGAGACCGACGTTGTAGCGGGCCGCGTAGTTGTACACGTTCTGGCCGGTCGGCAGGGCGGCGAGCACGACGCACGCGTACAGCTCCGGGCCGCGGAAGCCCATCATGAAGTAGGCGAGCAGGAACGCGATGACCGGCATCACGACGTTCTTCAACGCCGCCACCGTGAAGATCGCCGGGATGTCGCCCTTCTGCTGCAGCGGCCGCGTGCCGTGCAGCGACATGCCGAACGCCATCAGGATCATCGGCACCGCCGACTCGCCGATCATGTTGATCGGATCGTAGATGTAGTTCGGCACGGGGAACCAGCCCAGCTTCGCGTTCAACGCGGAGACCACGATGCCGAGCAGCGAGCCGATGAGCAGCGGCTGGTGCAGCGGCTGCTTCGCGATCTCCTTGAGCGAGACCTTGCCCTTCGTCGTCACGTCGAGCACCGTCAGGCCGATCGGCGTGAACAGCGCCTGCTGCATGACGAGGATCGGGGCGACGAGCGCGCCGTTGCCGAGGATGTACGTGGCCACCGGCAGGCCGATGTTGTTCGAGTTCAGGTACAGCGAGTTCAACGCGCCGATCGTCGCATCCGGGGCCTTCAGATGGAAGAACATGCGGTTGAGGATGAGGAACACGACGCCGACGAGCATGGCCGACAGGAACGCCACGATGATCGACGGGTGGAAGATGTCGAAGATCGGCTCCTTCGACAGGATCGCGAACATCAGGCACGGGCTCGACACGAAGAACGAGAAGCGGTTGAGCACCATCTGCGCGCTCGGACCGCCGATGCGCATGCGCGCCGCCACATAGCCCACGAAAATCACGATGCCGATGACGCAGAACCCCTGCATCGCGCTCAACAGACCAGGCATACCCGTGAAGACCCTCTTTCCTCGTGATTCCTCGTGATTCCTTGTGAATCGTCATCTAGAGTGTGGCACAGAACCGTGCGCGCGGCCGTGAAATCTCACCCAATGGTAAGAGGAATCACATTCCACGCCCCGCCGTTAGGATGGTCGGCATGACGCTTTCCCTGAACACCGCCGCGCCGCGCGGCGAACAGCTCGAATCCCTGCTCGACCAGATCATGGGCGTGTACTCCGTCAGCGACGACGAGACCGCGCTCGCCGACGACATCGAGGCGTTCCTCAAGGAATACCCGCATCTCGACGTGCGACGCCACGGCGATACGATCGTCGCCTCGACCGCGTTCGGCAGGCCGAGTCGCGTGATTCTCGCCGGGCACATCGACACGGTGCCGGTCATCGACAACTTCCCGCCGAAGTGGCTCGAACCCGGCGATCCGCTCATCCGCGGGGACGTGGCCGCCGCGCACCCCGGAGAACGTGTGCTGTGGGGCCGCGGCGCCACCGATATGAAGGCGTCCGACGCGGTCATGCTCCATCTCGCCGCCACGCTCGACGGCTCCACGCCCGAGACCACCCCGAAGGCCGACCTCACGTTCGTGTTCTACGACCACGAGGAGGTCGCCGCCGAGAAGAACGGCCTGAGGAAGGTCGTCGAAAGCCACCCCGACTGGATCGCAGGCGATTTCGCGATCATCGGCGAGCCGACCAACTGCGGCATCGAGGGCGGTTGCAACGGCACGATCCGCTTCGACGTGGTCACGCACGGCGTGGCAGCGCACTCCGCCCGCGCGTGGATGGGCGAGAACGCGATCCACAAGGCGGCCGGCATCCTCAACCGTCTCGCCGCCTACGAGCCGGCGGACGTGGAGGTGGACGGCCTCGTCTACCGCGAGGGCCTCAACGCCACGCTCATCTCCGGCGGCAAGGGCACGAACGTGATTCCCGACGAGTGCCGCGTGCACGTCAACTACCGGTTCGCCCCGGACAAGACGCTGGCCGAGGCGAAGGCCCTCATGATGGGCGCCGACGCGGGTGCCGAACTCGGCAACGGCGAGCATGTCGCCACCGGCGGCGTGTTCGAGGGCTACGGCATCGAGATGAAGGACGAGTCGCCGTCCGCCCGTCCGGGCATGGACGCGCCGCTCGCCGTCTCCCTTGCCGATCTGGTGCGCGAACGCACCGGCCGCGAGCCGCTTGCGAAACTCGGGTGGACCGATGTGGCCCGGTTCTCGCAGCTCGGCATCCCCGCGGTGAACCTCGGCGCCGGCGATCCGCTGCTCGCCCACAAGCACGACGAACAGCTGCCCGCCTCCGAGCTTCCCCTCCTCGCCGACATCCTCCTCGCCTGGCTCGTCTGAGCTCTGTGGCGGCTCGGCCGTCGGTCCGTCCGAGCCATGAGCCAAGCCGTGGGCCGTGGGTGAACGCAGCCCGGTCAAAGTTGTGGCATACTTAAGGATGGCGGTTCTGCAAGCCGCCGACGTGCCAGATGGCGTCGATCCCCTCGCATCGGGTCTTTCCCCCCGAATCTCCGCGCGAGCGCCGGTGTCCGCCGTCCGAGCCGCACAGACTTTGACTGGATTTGCTTCTGCGGGCGCAACCGATGCGCGGCCACGGTGAGAGCGTGGTGTGACAGCCGCAGTGAGCCCTGAGTAAGGCTGGCATGATGCAGCATGCCGGCGAGGAGCATCGTGCCCACTGTGAACAACGATGGGGCCGACGAGGTCGGCGCCCTGAACATCAACGTACCCGAATCCGCTTCCGAATCGTCCTCCACGCCGTCCCGTCGTCGCCGCGGCGGCCGTCGCGTGGTGCGTGGTGCCGGCGCCGCCGGTGCGTCGCTCGAGCTGAAAGTCGAGGACCATTCCTCGCCGATGTTCGAGGAGCCGAAGCTGCCGATCGCCGACCAACCGTCGGACGATGCCGCGTCGCCCGTGACGCGGATCGACGATGACGACGATGAGACGCCCGTGCGCTCGCGTCGTCGCCGCGTCGCCCGCGACGAACGCGACGACGTCGACGAGCGTCCGTCCCGCTCGCGCCGTCGTGCGCGTCTTTCCGACGATGACGACGACGAGCGCGGCGATGAGCGTCCGTCGCGTCGCCGCCGCGCACGCTACGACGATGACGACGAGCTCGTCGAGCGTCCGTCGCGTCGCCGCCGTGCCGTGCGCGACGATGATGACGACGAGTACGAGCGTCCGTCCCGTGCGCGTCGTCGCCGCGCCATCCGCGACGACTACGACGATGACGACGATGACATGCGCTACGACCGTTCCCGCCGCGCCCGCCGCGACGATGACGACGACGATCAGCTGGAACGCGCCGAGGAGCTGCTCGACGTGCTGCCGATCCACGATCGCGATGACCGCAACGGCGGCCGCCGCGCCAAGCCGATGACGTCCCTGCTGTTCCAGGAGCCCGTGCTGCCGGTCGGCGCGCCGGCCGCGAACGACGACGATGACGACGACGCGGAGTCCCGCGACGATCGCGGCGGTGACACCGACCGTGACGACGAGCGCGAAGGCGGCTCCCGCGAGGGCCGTCGCACGCGCCGCCGTCGCCGTGCCGACCGTGCCGACCGCTCCGACGGCGATGCCCGCGGCGGCGACGCGGACGCCGACCGCGACGAATCCGACACGCGTGATGCCGAGCGCGACGGCGTCGAGCCGCAGGACGAGGAGTCCGGCTCGACGCGCACGCGCCGCGGCCGCAACCGCCGTCTCAACGCGCAGGAACGCCGCGCCGCCGCCGAAGTCGAACAGATCGAGGAGGACCTCGAACTCGACGACATCGCCTACCGTCCGATCGACGAGGAGGAGAACGACGATACGGCCGACGAGACGCGCACGCGTCGCCGTCGCCGTCGTCGCAACAAGACCGACCAGGCGTCCGGCGACGAGCGCGCCGCACGTGCCGATGCCGACGAACATGAGGACCGCGACGAGCGCGCCTCCCGCGACGAGGAGGAGACGGTCACGCGCCGTCGTCGCCGCCGTCGCGGCAAGGGCGGCGACGACGAGCAGATCGTCGCGCGCCGCTCCCGCAAGCAGCAGTACATCGACGAGATCACCGACGTGGAAGGCTCGACCCGACTCGAAGCCAAGAAGCAGCGCCGCCGCGACAACCGCCGCGAACGCTCCCGCCAGTCGCAGCTCATGGAACAGGACTTCCTCGCGCGCCGCGAGAACGTCGAACGTCTCATGGTCGTGCGCGAGAAGGAGCAGCACACGCAGATCTCCGTCGTGGAGGACAACGTGCTCGTCGAGCATTACGTGTCCGACATCCAGGAGGTGCAGACCGTCGGCAACGTGTACCTCGGCCGCGTGCAGAACGTGCTGCCGAGCATGGAGGCCGCGTTCGTCGACATCGGGCAGGCGCGCAACGGCGTGCTGTACGCCGGCGAGGTCAACTGGGATGCGACGCGTCTCGAAGGCCAGCCGCGCCGCATCGAACTCGCGTTCAAGTCCGGCGATCCGGTGCTCGTGCAGGTCACCAAGGACCCGATCGGCCACAAGGGCGCCCGTCTGACCTCACAGGTCACGCTCGCCGGCCGTTTCCTCGTGCTCGTGCCGTCCGGCGGCATGACCGGCGTGAGCCGCAAGCTTTCGGAGCGCGAACGCTCCCGCCTCAAGAACATCGTCTCCAAGATCGCGCCGAAGAACATGGGCGTGATCATCCGCACCGCCGCCGAGGGAGCGAGCGAGGAGGCGATCGTCAAGGATCTGGAGAGCCTCGTGCGCCAGTGGGAGCGCATCAACGCCAAGCGCGAGGAGTTCTGGCACGGCAAGCGCCCGAAGCTGCTGCAGGGCGAGCCGGACGTGGCGATTCGCGTCGTGCGCGACATCTTCAACGACGACTTCACGAAGCTCATCGTGGAGGGCGACAAGGTGTACGAGCGCATCGAGGAGTACCTCGACACGATGGCCCCCGACTTGAAGGACAAGCTGGAGAAGTGGGATCCGGCCGACCATCAGGGCAAGGACGTGTTCGACAAGTGGCAGATCGACTCGCAGCTCCGCAAGGGTATGGAACGTCAGGTGTACCTGCCGTCCGGCGGCTCGATCGTCATCGACCGCACCGAGGCGATGACCACGATCGACGTGAACACCGGCCGCTTCATCGGCCGCGGCAAGTCGCTCGAGGAGACCGTCACCCGATGCAACCTCGAAGCCTCCGAGGAGATCGCGCGCCAGCTGCGCCTGCGCGACATCGGCGGCATGATCATGATCGACTACGTCGACATGGTGATGCCGGCCAACCGCGACCTCGTGCTGCGCCGCCTCGTCGAATGCCTGGCGCGCGACCGCACCAAGCACCAGGTGGCGGAGGTCACGTCGCTCGGCCTCGTGCAGATGACGCGCAAGCGCATCGGCCAGGGCCTGGTGGAGGCGTTCTCCGAGGAGTGCCCGACCTGCAAGGGACGCGGCTTCATCCTGCACGACAAGCCGATCGTCAACGCCGACTACGACGATCCGTACGCGTTGCGCGGCGGTGACCCGTTCGTCAAGACGAACAAGCACGGCCGCGGCACGACCCCTGCGCCGGAGCCGGCCGGCTCCACGCCGGACGTGAAGGCCAAGCTCGCCCAGATCGCCGCGGCCGCCGTGGCCGCCGGCGGTGAGGAGTAAGCCCGCCCGCTTCGGCCCTATAACACAGTTCGTACAGACACGCGGACGGAACACGGTTGCGTTAGTCCGCGCGTCGGTGTACGTTTGATTGCTGGTGTCTGACCGCGAGCTCGGCATATCCGGGTGAGTCAGGCAAGAAGCTTGCCAATTCAATAAAGGAACGATTATGTACGCGATTGTGAAGGCCGGTGGCCATCAGGAAAAGGTCGAGGTCGGCGACGTCATCCTCGTCAACCGTCTCGACGCCAAGCAGGGCGATACCGTGGAATTCCCGGTCGCGCTCGTTGTCGACGGTGCGAACGTCACCCTCGCCGCCGCTGATCTGGCTAAGATCTCCGTCAAGGCCGAGGTCGTGAAGGACGATGCCAAGGGCCCGAAGATCAGCATCCAGAAGTACAAGAACAAGACCGGCGTCGCCCGCCGCAAGGGTCACCGTCAGAAGCTGACGATGGTCAAGGTCACCGAGATCGCCTGAGTTCTTGACAGCAGGTTTTCCGTTAAAGCTTAATTAGTACCGAAAGGAAACGATCATGGCACATAAGAAGGGTGCTTCCAGCTCGCGTAACGGTCGCGATTCAAATCCTCAATACCTCGGTGTGAAGAAGTTCGGCGGTGAAGCCGTCGTCGCCGGCAACATCATCGTTCGCCAGCGTGGCACCAACTTCCACCCGGGCCAGAACGTCGGCATGGGCAAGGATCACACCCTGTTCGCGCTGACCGACGGCTCCGTCAAGTTCGGCGTCCGTCGTGACCGCAAGGTCGTCGACGTCATCGCCGCCTGAGCGACAAGCCATTTCGGCGACAAGCGTTTCGGAAAGCCGCGCCCGTAAGGACGCGGCTTTTTCGTATCCGGCGTAACGGCCGGCGTAGTATCCGGCGTAGTATCCGGCGTAGCAGGAACGGCCCCGAACCAAGGGTCAGGATAGGGTTAACAGTTATGAGTGATTTTGTGGATCGAGTGACCGTCCATGTCAAGGGCGGTGACGGCGGCAACGGCTCGGCCGGCATCCGCCGTGAGAAGTACAAGCCGTTGGCCGGCCCGAACGGCGGCAACGGCGGTGACGGCGGCTCCGTCATCTTCGAGGCGACGCGCAACGCGACCAGCCTGCTGGACTATCGTTTCATGCCGCACCGTGTGGCGCCCAGCGGCACGATGGGCCTGGGCGACAACAAGGACGGCGTCAAAGGCAAGGATCTGATCCTGCCCGTACCGTGCGGCACCGTGATCTTCACGGCCAAGGGCGCGCAGGGCGCCCCCAAGCACCCCGGCGAGGAGCTCGCCGACTTGCGCCATGAGGGCGATCGTTTCATCGCCGCGGAAGGCGGCGCCGGCGGTCTCGGCAACATCGCGCTGGCGANCCGCACCCGCCGTGCCCCCGGCTTCGCCCTGCTCGGCGAGCTCGGCGAGGAACGCGACGTGATCCTCGAACTCAAGTCCATCGCCGACGTGGCGCTCGTGGGTTTCCCGTCCGCCGGCAAGTCGAGCCTCATCGCCGCGATGAGCTCCGCCAAGCCGAAGATCGCCGACTACCCGTTCACCACGCTCGTGCCGAATCTCGGCGTGGTCGTCGCCGGCGACCGGCGCTACACGATCGCCGACGTGCCGGGCCTGATTCCGGGCGCCTCCCAGGGCAAGGGCCTGGGCCTCGAGTTCCTGCGCCACATCGAACGCACCGAGATCATCGCGCACGTCATCGATTGCGCGACGCTTGAGGATGGTCGCGACCCGATGAGCGACTACGAGGCGCTGGAGCACGAGCTCGCCGAATACGCCGGCTCGCTGGAACTGCCGCTCGGTGCGATCCCGATTCCGGAGCGTCCGCGCATCATCATCCTCAACAAGGCCGATGTGCCGGAGGCCAAGGAGCTCGCCGAATTCGTCAAGCCCGAATTCGAGAAGATGGGCATGAAGGTGTTCATCATCTCCACCGCCTCGCACGAGGGGCTGAAGGAGCTCAATTTCGCCCTGGCCGACATGGTCGCCGACATGCGCGACGAGGTCGCCAAGCGCGAGCAGGCAGAAGAGGAGACGCGCGTCGTCATCAAGCCGCTGGAGACGCGCGGCCGTCGCCGCCGTTCCGCCGACGAGCACGGCACCCCGGTCGACTTCACCGTCGAACGCAAGGAGAACAAGCTCGGCGAATTCTGGTTCGAGGTCACCGGCCGCAAGCCGGAACGCTGGGTGCAGCAGACCAACTTCGACAACGACGAGGCCGTCGGCTACCTCGCCGACCGTCTCGCCAAGCTGGGCGTCGAGGACGAGCTGCGTCGCAAGGGCGCCAAGCCGGGCGACGAGGTGCGCATCGGCAAGGGCGACCGTGCGGTCGACTTCGACTGGGATCCGACCATCGCCGCCGGCGCGGAACGCCTCGATGGCGCCCCGCTGGGCGCGCGTGGCCAGGATCTGCGTCTCGACGCCGAACAGCCGGGCTCCCGTCGCCGCACCAACGCGGAACGCCGTCGCGAATACCACGCGATGATGGACGCGAAGGCCGCCGTGCGCGAGGCGATGATGAAGGAACGCGCCGCCGGCCACTGGGCCGACCCGTCCATCGACGACGACCGTCACGACGAGAAGACCCTCTTCGGTCGCGGCGAGGATTCCGAAACACAGGACGAGTAGAACGGCAACCATGTCCACACCGTCACAGGCCCAGATCCGCCGCCGCGTGTCCGAAGCGGAAACCGTCGTCGTCAAGGTAGGTTCCAGCTCACTCACGCAGGCCGACGGCCATCTCGACGTCACGAAACTCAACGCGCTGGTCGGCGCGCTCGCGTCGACACAGCTCATGGGAGCGCGCGTCGTGCTCGTCTCGTCGGGTGCCATCGCCGCCGGTTTCGGCCCGCTCGGCTTCGACGCGCGGCCGACCGACGTCGCCACGCAGCAGGCGACCGCGGCCGTCGGCCAGGGCCTGCTCATGGCGCAGTACGAGGCGGCGTTCGGCCGGTTCGGCGTGCGCGTCGGACAGATCCTCATCACCGCGGAAGACACGATCCGCGCCACCCAGTACCGCAATGTGCAGCGCACGCTGGACCGTCTGCTCGATCTGGGCGTCGTGCCGATCATCAATGAGAACGACTCCCTCGCCTCGAACGAGATCCGTTTCGGCGACAACGACCGGCTGTCGGCGCTCGTCGCGAACCTCGTGCGCGCCGACGCACTCGTCCTGCTCACCGACGTGGACGGCCTGTACACGGCGCCGCCGAGCGAACCCGGATCGAAGCGCATCGCCTACGTGCCGAACGTCGTGGACGCGCTCGGCGAGGTGAAGGTCGGCGGCACGGGCTCGAAGGTCGGCACCGGCGGCATGGTCACCAAACTGGAGGCGGCGCGCGTCGCGGCCGTCTCCGGCATCCCCACCGTGCTCACCTGCGCGGGCAACGCGGGACCGGCGCTGATGGGCGATCCGGTAGGCACCGCGTTCGCGCCGGTGAAGCGTCGCGGGTCGACGCGACGGCTGTGGATCGGCTTCGCCGCCGAGCCGCGCGGCACGATCATCGTCGACGCCGGCGCGGGGGAGGCCGTGCGCGGCGGGCGCGCGTCGCTCCTCGCCGCCGGCGCGGTCGAGGTGCGCGGCGCGTTCTCCGCCGGCGATCCGGTGTGGATCGACGCGGAGGACGGCACGCATCTGGCGCGCGGACTCGCCGGATACGACTCCGAGGAGGTGCCGCGGATGCTCGGACGCAACACGACGCAGCTCAAGCGCATCCTCGGCGAGGAGTACGCGCACCCGCTCGTCCATCGCGACAATCTCGTGCTCGTGTGAGGTGAGGGGCGGTCCGGCGGGTACCCGGACACTGCGGCGGGTACCCGGACACCGCGGCGGTATCGGTCGGGCATCCGCCGGACTGTTCCCTTTTTCGCCCTTCGGGTTTATTGTGGGAGCCATGACTATGGCTGATTGGCAGACTCTCTCCGACCGTATCAATCACGTGACCCCGAGCGCCACGCTCGCCGTCGACTCCAAGGCGAAGGCCATGAAGGCCGCCGGCCTCGATGTCATCGGCTTCGGCGCCGGCGAACCGAACTTCCCGACGCCCGACTATGTGGTCGATGCGGCGGCGGCCGCCTGCCGCGATCCGAAGAACTACAAGTACACGCCCACGCCGGGCCTGCCCGAGCTGCGTCGCGCCATCGCCGACAAGACGCTGCGCGACTCCGGCTACGAGGTGACGCCCGACCAGGTCGTCGTGACCAACGGCGGCAAGCAGGCGGTCTATTCGACGTTCCAGATCCTGCTCGACGAAGGCGACGAGGTCATCATCCCCACGCCGTACTGGACCAGCTACCCGGAGGCCGTCAAGCTCGCCGGAGGCAAGCCGGTCGAGGTGTTCGCCGGTGCCGACCGCGGCTTCGAGCCGGACCTCGCGGCGATCGAAGCTGCGCGCACCGAGCGCACGAAGGCGATCATCGTGACCTCCCCGAACAACCCGACCGGTGCCGTGTGGAGCCCCGAAACCATCGAGGGCATCGCGAAGTGGGCGATCGAGCACCACGTGTGGGTCATCTCCGATGAGATCTACGAGCACCTCAACTACGACGACGCGCACACCACGTTCATCGGCGCGGCCGTGCCCGAAGTGCGCGATCAGCTCATCGTGCTCAACGGCGTCGCCAAGACCTACGCGATGCCCGGCTGGCGCGTCGGCTGGCTCATCGCGCCCGAGCCGGTCGCCAAGGCCGCCGCCAAGCTGCAGGGCCATATGACCTCCAATGTGGCGAACGTCTCCCAGCGCGCCGCCATCGCCGCCGTCTCCGGCCCGCTCGACGCCGTCTACCGCATGCGCGAGGCGTTCGACGTGCGCCGCAAGGCGATCGTCGCCGCGCTGAACGACATCGAAGGCGTGAACTGCCCGACGCCGACCGGCGCGTTCTACGCGTTCGCCGACATCACCGCGCTGCTCGGCAAGCCGCTCGGCCCCGACGGCACCGTCTCGCACTCCTCCTCCGAGTTCGCCGCCGCGCTGCTCGACGAGGCGCACGTCGCCGCCGTCCCGGGCGAGGCGTTCGGCGCGCCCGGCTACCTGCGCTTCTCCTACGCGCTGGCCGACGACCAGCTCGCCGAGGGCATGCGCCGCATGAAGGCCTACGTCGAGGCGTGACGACCGCGTCCCGCGCGGTTCGCGACATGCCGTGACATCGTTGGAATCCCGTGGTTTTGCCACGGGATTCTCTGTATGTGGACACCGCGAATTGACGGAATCCGGGGGAGCCGCTACTATATCTGCTTGGCGGTTTTCGCCGGGCGAAGCGTTCTCTTGGGAACGTCGAGCAAGGTGAAGTTCACCTAGGGAAGTGGCGCAATTGGTAGCGCAACGGTCTCCAAAACCGTAGGTTGTGGGTTCGAGTCCCGCCTTCCCTGCCAAGGATCTTACGAATACCCTGAGCGAAGGATGAATATGGCGAAGGCTAGCAAGAGCGAAAAGGTCGTTAAGCCGAACGTCTTCATGCGCATCGGTCTGTTCATCAAGCAGATCATCGATGAGCTTCGCAAGGTCGTGACCCCCACCGCCAAGGAACTGTTCTTCTGGTCGCTGGCCGTGTTCATCTTCGTGCTGCTGCTGATGGCGCTCGTCACCGGCATGGACTTCGGTCTGGGCAAGCTCACGCTCTGGATGTTCGGCTGATCGTCTTTACGTGAACGACAACGAACCCGAAGGTGAATACGCATGAGTGATGAAGTGAATCTCGAGAATCTCGACGCGCTGCCCGACCTGCCGGACACTCCGGCCGAGAGCGCCGACGATACGGCCGCCGATACCGTCGCCCCCGTCGAGCAGACCACCGAGACCGCGGAATCCAGCGAGACCACCACCGCGGCGGATGCCGCCTCCGACGCTCCGGCCGATGCCGCCGAGCCGGTCGAGGCGCCGATCGCCTCCGTCGCAACCCCCTCCATCTCCCTCGATGACGACGAGGAGCAGGAGACCAACGAATCCGAGCAGGCCGAGGCCACCGACGCCGGCCAGGCCGCCGTCGAAGCGTTCTCCAAGTCGCTGCGCACCCTCGAAGGCAAGTGGTACGTGCTGCACACGTACTCCGGCTACGAGAAGCGCGTCAAGACCAACGTCGAATCCCGCATCCAGTCCTTCGGCCTCGAAGACACCATCTTCCAGATCGAAGTCCCGATGGAGGAAGTCGAGAAGCACACCGAGAAGGGCAAGAAGGTCATCACCCGCGTCCGCGTCCCCGGCTATGTGCTCATCCGCATGTGGCCCGACGAGAACGCCCGCCGCATCGTGCGCGAGACCGAAGGCGTGACCGGCTTCGTCGGCCCCACCAAGGATCCGGCCCCGCTCTCCCGCAAGGAAGTCGTCGCCATGATGGCCCCGATGATCGCCTCCGAAGCGCTCAAGAAGGCCGGCGACAAGCCCGCCGCCGCCAAGAAGCGCACCGTCGAGGTCTCCTACGCCATCGGCGACCAGGTCACCGTCACCGACGGCCCCTTCGCCACCATGGCAGCCGTCGTCTCCGACGTCGAGCCCACCACGCAGAAGCTCACCGTGCTCGTGTCCATCTTCGGCCGCGATACGCCGGTGGAGCTGGGCTTCAACCAGGTCCAAAAACTGGACTGAGCTTCGGCGACGGAGCGCCTTCATCGTTGCTCCTCGGTCGCGGTACCTTGGTACCGCTTCCCTCGGTGCGCCTCGAAGTCGCACGCGTCGCCGCACCTCAGTGGACTGAAATGCTTGAGAATCCCCGCCCGAAGGCGGGGATTCTTCGTATCGGGGGAGTGGGGCGGATCGTGCGGCGCGTCGGCGGGCATCGGCGACACGCCGCCGCTGGACATATGTTGCGTTCGGAAACCGTTTCCCATGCAGATTCGGTGTGCGTTCGTCACGTATTCCTCACAGACGGTCGATGCGCGGAATTGTGAGGTGTCTTACATCATCCCCGCGCGACGGCGCGCACAGACGGCGACGGTGTCGAAACGGTTGAAGGCAATGACGCCAAAGCGTCGCGCAGTTGATTGGCCACCATCGCGATAGACATGGCTGCGACCTCATGTCAACAACGAGCGGAACAAACTCACACATCGAATGTGCGAAAGCTCGGTTGTAATGTTTCCTAATGTGCGAAACCGGGGGTGGAAATGTTCGATAAAAGTTGCGAAATCGTATAAGCGGACCTATATTGTTCGCGGTAACGCAAACACCGACGTTGTGGGTCGGTGCCTGTGTTCAAGGAAGAACAAACTCTAGGAAAGAGGGAGCGGCATGATTGATCTTGCTGCCGGGGAATCCGCGATTCGCCTGTCGCTGAGCTGGGTGGATTGGCTTATCCTCATCGTCTACTTTGCCATGATCGTGTGGATCGGCTATTCGATCCACAAGCAGCAGAAGTCCTCCGAGGACTTCCTGCTCGCCGGTCGTTCGATGCCGGCCTGGATCGCAGGCCTCGCGTTCTGCGCCGCCAACCTGGGCGCCACCGAGATCCTGGGCATGGCCGCCAACGGCGCCCAGATCGGTATGCCGACCATCCACTACTACCTGATCGGCGCCGTGCCGGGCATGGTGTTCCTCGGCATCTTCATGATGCCGTTCTACTACGGCTCCGGCGTGCGCTCGGTGCCTGAGTTCATGTACCAGCGCTTCGGCAAGGGCGCGCACGTCATCGTGTCGCTGTGCTTCGCCGTCTCCACGATTCTTCAGGCCGGCATCAACCTGTACGCCATGGCCCTGATCCTCCAGGCCATGCTCGGCTGGAGCCAGTGGACCGCCATCATCGTGTCCGCCGTGTTCGTGCTCGCCTACATCACCCTCGGCGGCCTGACCTCCGCCATCTACAACGAGGTCATGCAGTTCTTCGTCATCGTCGCGGCCCTCATCCCGGTCACCGTCATCGGCCTGTCCCACGTGGGCGGCTGGAGCGGCCTGACCTCCAAGCTCGACAGCATGAAGGATTGGACCGGCTCCGTCCACGCCTGGGCCGGCACCGGCCTCGGCAACGTGACCAACCCGGTCGGCGGCGACTGGTTCTCCATCCTCATGGGCCTCGGCTTCGTGCTCGGCTTCGGCTACTGGACCACGAACTTCACCGAGGTGCAGCGCGCCTTCGCCGCGAAGAGCATGACCGCCGCCCGTATGACGCCTATCCTCGGCGCCATCCCGAAGATGGTCATCTGGCTCATCATCATCATCCCGGGCATGATCGCCGCCGCCACCGTCGGCAACCTGTTCTCCGGCGCCCACCCGGTCCTGCAGTACAACGAAGCCATCCCGTACCTGTTCAAGATGTACCTGCCGAACGGCGTCCTCGGCGTCGCCATCACCGGCATGATGGCCTCCTTCATGGCCGGCATGGCCGCGAACGTCTCCTCGTTCAACACCGTGTTCACCTACGATCTGTGGCAGGACTACGTCAAGCCGGGCCAGAGCGACAAGTACTACCTGAACATGGGCCGCATCATCACCGTGATCGGCGTGTTCATCTCCGTGTTCACCGCGTGGATCGCGTCGCAGTTCGGCAACATCATGACGTACCTGCAAACGCTGTTCAGCTTCTTCAACGCCCCGCTGTTCGCCGTGTTCATCCTCGGCCTCGTGTGGAAGCGCGTCTCCAACGTCGCCGGCACCGTCGGCTACGTGTGCGGCATCATCGCCCCGCTCATCACCTACATCCTGTACCTGCAGTCCGTCGCGGCCGGCAACCCGATCTTCGGCTCCGCCACCGCCGAGACCTGGTACGGCGCCATCATCTCCTGCCTGGCCACCTGGATCGTGGCGGCGGTCATCACGCCGTTCACCAAGGCCAAGTCCGACGAGGAGCTCGAAGGCCTGACCTTCGGCACCAACGGCATCAAGTACTTCAAGGAGGCCTCCGCCGAGGAGCTCGAGGACGCCAAGCGCGCCGCGAAGGAAGCCGGAAAGGACGTCGCCACCGTGAAGGTCCCGTGGTACAAGAAGCCGCTGATCCTGGGCACCGTGATCTTCGTGCTCGGCCTCGTCTTCTACATCCCGTTCTTCTAAACCCATCGGGTTGACCCATAGTACGTAGGAACGTCTTAAGGAGTTTGCAATGGCAGAAGAGACTCAGGGCAAGGACCTGCTGACTCAGGCCGAGAAGGACCAGGCGGTCAAGGCGGCGCGCAACAACGATCTGCGCCGGCTCATCGCCATCCTGTTCATCATCTACGGCGTGATCGTCACGATCGTCGGCATCGTCGCGCCGAACATGAACGGCGCCGACACCAACGGCATCGCGATCAACCTGTGGACCGGCATCGTCATGCTGGTCATCGGCATCGCGTTCGAACTGTGGTGCCGCCTGAAGCCGCTGTCGGCGGAAGACATCATCGCCTCCGCCGAGGAGTCCGTGCGCAAGGCGCAGGTCCAGCACGAAAGCACGAAGTGAGTCGTGCGCGCTGACCCGCGTATGAGGTGACGTCGCGCGCGGCCGGCACGCCGGCGACGCGCGGCACGCCGCCGTCACGCGGAAAAGGGGACCGTCGGGAGCAATGCTCTCCCGACGGTCCCCTTTCGCGTATCGTCGCGCGCGTCGCGTCGCGGCGATGACGCGATGACGTGCGATGACGTGCGATGGCACGACGTGCGTGTCGATGAAGGCGATGATGTCGGGACGGACCCGCATAATGGGATGGTTTGTGTCTGGAGGGGAGACCCGCTAGCACAGCACAGCAATATAAGTTGCGGGAGGAGACCGTGCGGCGGCCGCGCATCGCTTCGGCGGCGCGTGCGGACGGACGGCGACCGATTGCACCGCGTTATAGAAAGAAGAACCATAACATGGCTCCCAAGAAGAAAGTCTCCGCGCTGATCAAGCTGCAGATTCAGGCTGGCAAGGCCAACCCGGCCCCGCCGCTGGGCCCTGCGCTGGGTTCGCACGGCGTCAACATCATGGACTTCTGCAAGGCGTACAACGCCCAGACGCAGGACAAGATGGGACAGGTGATCCCGGTCGAGATCACCGTCTACGAAGACCGTTCCTTCACCTTCATCCTCAAGACCCCGCCGGCCGCGGCTCTGCTCAAGAAGGCCGCCGGCATCGACAAGGGCACCGAGAACCCGCTGACCCACAAGGTCGGCTCCGTCACCAAGGCGCAGGTTCGCGAGATCGCCGAGACCAAGATGGCCGATCTCTCCGCCCGTGACATCGAAGCCGGCATGAAGATCATCGAAGGTACCGCCCGCTCCATGGGCATCACGGTGACCGACTGATAAGGAGAAGGACAGATGGCTAAGCATTCCAAGAAGTACCTTGAGGCGGCCGAGAAGGTCGATCGCAACAACCTGTACACCCCCGACCAGGCCATCGCGCTGCTCAAGAGCATGCCGGCCCGCAACTTCGACGAGTCCGTCGAGGCGGTGCTTCGCCTGAACGTCGACCCGCGCAAGGCCGACCAGCTGGTCCGCGGCACCGTGAGCCTGCCTCACGGCACCGGCAAGACCGTCAAGGTCCTCGTCTTCGCCCGTGGCCCGCAGGCCACCGCGGCCCAGGAGGCCGGCGCCGACATCGTCGGTGACGACGAGCTCATCGCCAAGGTGCAGGGCGGCTTCCTCGACTTCGATTCCGTCGTCGCCACCCCGGACATGATGGGCAAGGTCGGCCGCCTCGGCCGTGTGCTCGGTCCGCGTGGCCTCATGCCGAACCCGAAGACCGGCACCGTGACCATGGACGTCGCCAAGGCCGTCAAGGACATCAAGGCCGGTAAGATCGAGTTCCGCGTCGACAAGAACGGCAACCTCTCCTTCCTGATCGGCAAGGCCTCCTTCGAGGAGTCCGCTCTGGACGAGAACTTCCGCGCCGTCGCCGACGAGGTCAAGCGCCTCAAGCCGGCCACCGTCAAGGGCCGCTACATCACCAAGGCGACCATCACCTCCACCATGGGCCCCGGCATCCCGGTCGACCCGAACGTGGTTGCGTGACGTCGTTCCGACGTGACATCGGTGTGACGCCGTCGTGCGTGACGCCATGATGCATCGAAGGTCCCCGGTTCCTTTCGGAACCGGGGACCTTTCGTTATCTCATGTTTCCTCCCGCTGGCGGGAGGTGGCGTGGGGCATGTCTGTGGGTGGTGTGTGTTCCTCCCGCTGGCGGGAGGTGGCGCGCGGGACGCGCGTCGGAGGGTGGTCGGGTGGTGGGTGGTGGCCACCCCCACCCGGCTTCGCCGGGAGCCCCCGCCGGCGGGGGCGTGTGCGTGTCGCGTGCATGTCGGTTTCCTCCCGCTGGCGGGAGGTGGCGCGCGGAGCGCGTCGGTGGGTGGTTTCGCCGGGTTGTGGTTGTTGGGTTGGGTGAATGGTTGGTTGGTTGTGGGTGAATTGTGTTGGTTGTGGTGTGGGTGGTGGTGTTGTGGTGGGTATCGTGGTGGTTGTAGGGCTTGTTGGGCTTGTTTTCGACACGCCGTGGGAGTGTTGTGTTTGCAACGGTTCCGGGGTGGTTTTGTGGTGTGGGTTTGCGGTGTGGTGCCGGGTGGTGTATGTTTATCTCTTGCTGCCGGTCAGCTTCTGGTTCTTCCCTTTGTGTGGTTGGTTTCCGGGGTTGGCTGTGTGTGGTGGTTTGAGAACTCAAGAGTGTGTTGTACTACTTACTTCTTTATAGTCAATGATTGCCAGTCCGATTCTCGCTTCGGGGTTTTTCCTGGAGTCGCCGAGGGGCGTTGAAGAGGGTCGGGGTTTTTGTGCGAACGTCCTTCCTTATAGGATGTTCCGTCAATTGTTTTTTTTGAGAGTCATCTGTCGATGTCTTTCTGCAAGGTTTTTTGTGGAGGGTTCGATTCTGGCTCAGGATGAACGCTGGCGGCGTGCTTAACACATGCAAGTCGAACGGGATCCTGCCAGCTTGCTGGTGGGTGAGAGTGGCGAACGGGTGAGTAATGCGTGACCGACCTGCCCCGTACTCCGGAATAGCTC
>NZ_NMWT01000044.1 GCF_002860365.1 Bifidobacterium parmae | reverse complement strand
GAGGTGGCGCGCGGCACGCGCGTCGGAGGGTGGTCCGGGTCGCGGGGTCCGGGCGGCCACCCCCACCCGCTTCGCGGGAGCCCCCGCCGGCGGGGGCGGGATCCGCGGNCGCGCGCGCCGTTCCCCTGCTCCCCCTGAGGGGGGCGTGTGTGTGCGGGTATGCGTGGACCCCCGGGAGCCGTGGTGGCTCGACCGGGGGTCCGTTTCACGTGTGGTGCGGCGGCGTGCTACTCTCCCACATCCTCTCGGGTGCAGTACCATCGCCGTGCCAGGTCTTAGCTTCCGGGTTCGGAATGGGACCGGGCGTCTCTCCTGGGCTATGACCGCCGCAAATCTTCTGTTATCGGGGTTGTCCCCGCTTGCTGGTGGTTTGGGGACCGGATGGTGGACGCCTGCTGATTCGTTGTGTCGTGTCGTCACGGTTGCTCCGTGTCGTTCATGATTCGCAGAAAAGTGGTTGATGCCGTCCCAACCAGGGGTTGGGATGTGTGTGTCGCGCTTCCCCGTTAGTACCGGTCGGCTCCACCCCTTGCGGGGCTTCCACGTCCGGCCTATCGACCACGTGTTCTTCATGGGGGGTCTCGGACCCGAGGGTCCGGGGAATACTTATCTTGGAGCGGGCTTCCCGCTTAGATGCTTTCAGCGGTTATCCCTTCCGAACGCAGCCAACCGGCGGTGCCACTGGCGTGACAACCGGCGTACCGGAGGTTCGTCCACCCAGGTCCTCTCGTACTATGGGCAGGTCTCCTCAGTATTCCGACGAGCGCAGAGGATAGAGACCAAACTGTCTCACGACGTTCTGAACCCAGCTCGCGTGCCGCTTTGATCGGCGAACAGCCGAACCCTTGGGACCTGCTCCAGCCCCAGGATGCGACGAGCCGACATCGAGGTGCCAAACCATCCCGTCGATATGGACTCTTGGGAATGATCAGCCTGTTATCCCCGGGGTACCTTTTATCCGTTGAGCGATGCCGCGTCCGTACACCGGCACCGGATCACTAGTTCCGACTTTCGTCCCTGCTCGACCCGTCGGTCTCGCAGTCAAGCCCCCTTGTGCACTTGCACTCGCCACCCGATTGCCAACCGGGCTGAGGGGACCTTTGAGCGCCTCCGTTACTCTTTGGGAGGCAACCGCCCCAGTTAAACTACCCGCCAGGCACTGTCCCAGACACGGATCACGTGTCGTGGTGAGACATCCAATGCGAACAGAGCGGTATTTCACCTTCCGACTCCACACGATCTGGCGACCATGCTTCCAAGTCTCCCGCCTATGCTACACAATCCACACCGAATGCCAATACCAAGGTATAGTAAAGGTCCCGGGGTCTTTTCGTCCTTCTGCGCTTAACGAGCATCTTTACTCGTACTGCAATTTCGCCGAGCTCCTGGTCGAGACAGTGGGGAAGTCGTTACGCCATTCGTGCAGGTCGGAACTTACCCGACAAGGAATTTCGCTACCTTAGGATGGTTATAGTTACCACCGCCGTTTACCGGGGCTTGAATTCACCGCTTCACCCAAAGGGCTGACGGATCCTCTTAACCTTCCGGCACCGGGCAGGCGTCAGTGCATATACAGCGGCTTGCGCCTTCGCATGCACCTGTGTTTTTGGTAAACAGTCGCTACCCCCTGGATTGTGCCACCCCCCACCGCTCCCCGGGCAAGCCGGTTCACCGTCGGGGGTCTCCCTTAAACCGAAGGAACGGGAGTGATTTGCCGAGTTCCTTGACCAGGATTCGCTCGATCGCCTTGGTATGCTCTACCTGACCACCAGTGTCGGTTTGGGGTACGGGCGCCCATGCGCCTCGCGCCGAAGCTTTTCTCGACGGACGGACCCACCGGAAGACACCCTCGAGGGATGCCCCCATCACGCCTCGGGCCATACCATCCCCGGATTTGCCTGGGGAAGGCCCCGCACGCTTGGACCCGGAAAACCACCTCCGGACCCGGCATGCCATCCGCGTCACTCCACGCGCTACCCTACCGGGAATCGGTTCCCAACAGGACCACCATCACCACCCCGAAGGATGGGTCAGGAGACCCCGGAGGTTAGCATCATCCTTTCGGATTTGATCGGTTCATGGCCGGTACGGGAATATCAACCCGTTCATCCATTCGACTACGCCTGTCGGCCTCGCCTTAGGACCCGACTCACCCAGGGACGACGAACGTGGCCCTGGAACCCTTGGTCATCCGGCGGACGGGATTCCCACCCGTCTCTCGCTACTCATGTCTGCATTCTCACTCCCATGCAGTCCACGGACGTTTCCACGACCGCTTCGACCCGCATGGGACGCTCTCCTACCCAGCATGGCAACCATGCTGCCGCGTCTTCGGTGGCGTGCTTGAGCCCCGCTACATTGTCGGCGCGGAACCACTAGACCAGTGAGCTGTTACGCACTCTTTCAAGGATGGCTGCTTCTGAGCCAACCTCCTGGCTGTCTATGCGACTCCACATCCTTTCCCACTTAGCACGCGCTTCGGGACCTTAAACGACGGTCTGGGCTGTCTCCCTCTCGACGACGGAGCTTATCCCCCGCCGACTCACTGCCGGGATACACTTGACGGGTATTCGGAGTTTGGTTGCTGTCGGTACCCGGTATGGGCCCTCAAGCATCCAGTAGCTCTACCCCCCGCAAGCAATCACCCGACGCTGCACCCAAATGCATTTCGGAGAGAACCAGCTATCACGGAATTTGATTGGCCTTTCACCCCCAGCCCCAGGTCATCCCCCCGGTTTTCAACCCAGGTGGGTGCGGTCCTCCACACGGTCCTACCCGCGCTTCAACCTGCCCAGGGCTAGATCATCCCGCTTCGGGTCCAGGACAAGCGACTACAGACGCCTTATTCAGACTCGCCTTCGCTACGCGTACCCCACACGGGTTACGCTCGCCACCTGCCACTGACTCGCAGACTCATTTTTCGATAGGCACGCCGTCACCCCACAAGGAGGCTCCGACGGATCGTAGGCGCACGGTTTCAGGTACTCTTTCACTCCCCTCCCGGGGTGCTTTTCACCTTTCCCTCACGGTACTAGTTCACTATCGGTCGGACAGGAATATCTAGGCTTACCCCACGGTCGGGGCGGATTCACACGGGATTCCACGAGGCCCGCGCTACTTGGGACACGCGATCGCGAGACCATGCGCATACGACTACGGGGCCATCACCCTCCACGGCCAGGCATCCAATCCTGTTCGTCTCGCACACGATTTTCTAACTCACGCCCGGTCCGTCGGAACCGGGACACACGCTCCCACAACCCCGGCATCGCAACCCCCGACGGGTATCACACGACACCGGTTTGGCCTGATCCGCTTTCGCTCGCCACTACTCACGGAACATCCTTTCCTACAGGTACTGAGATGTTTCACTTCCCTGCGTACCCCCCGCATAAAGCGGTGCCACCCCATCGAGGGTGGCGGGTTCCCCCATTCGGACATCCTGGGATCAAAGCCCTGTCGGCGGCTCCCCCAGGCCTATCGCGGCCCCACACGTCCTTCATCGGTCCTGTCCGCCAAGGCATCCACCACTGCGCCCTTACCAGCAACACACACACGCATGAAGCCGGCAAAAACCAAATTCGCGAATACATCGGACGACACATCAACACAACACGTTGACGGTCACAACAAAACGACCGAACGAACACCCAAGGACAAAAGCCTCGGAGTTCGATCGAAATCAACAAAACAAGAAAAAACTCAAGTTCTTCTTGCTCGCGTCCACTATCCAGTTCTCAAACCACCAACACACACCAAGCCCGCAGACACCCCCACCAGGAGGACACCCACGAGACCGGGCGGAATCGGACCCGCACCCCAAGCCGAACGACTCGGAGGGTGGCGGTCCGGGAACCCAAAAGCATGCCATACCACCAACCACACGGGAACACCCGCGCACGCGAGGAACCCCGCGCGCCATACAGCCAACGATCTCTTCCACACCAGCAACCCCTGCCGAAACGGACTATCCGCTTCGCGGGGCACACACCGGACGAAAACCTCGTCCTGTATTCTCCGTAGAAAGGAGGTGATCCAGCCGCACCTTCCGGTACGGCTACCTTGTTACGACTTAGTCCCAATCACGAGCCTCACCTTAGACGGCTCCACCCTCCCAAGGGAGGTTAGGCCACCGGCTTCGGGTGCTGCCCACTTTCATGACTTGACGGGCGGTGTGTACAAGGCCCGGGAACGCATTCACCGCGGCGTTGCTGATCCGCGATTACTAGCGACTCCGCCTTCATGGAGTCGGGTTGCAGACTCCAATCCGAACTGAGACCGGTTTTCAGGGATCCGCTCCATGTCGCCATGTCGCATCCCGCTGTACCGGCCATTGTAGCATGCGTGAAGCCCTGGACGTAAGGGGCATGATGATCTGACGTCATCCCCACCTTCCTCCGAGTTGACCCCGGCGGTCCCCCGTGAGTCCCCAGCCGAACTGCTGGCAACACGGGGCGAGGGTTGCGCTCGTTGCGGGACTTAACCCAACATCTCACGACACGAGCTGACGACGACCATGCACCACCTGTGAACCCGCCCCGAAGGGAAGCCGCGTCTCCACGGCGGTCGGGAACATGTCAAGCCCAGGTAAGGTTCTTCGCGTTGCATCGAATTAATCCGCATGCTCCGCCGCTTGTGCGGGCCCCCGTCAATTTCTTTGAGTTTTAGCCTTGCGGCCGTACTCCCCAGGCGGGATGCTTAACGCGTTGGCTCCGACACGGGACCCGTGGAAAGGGCCCCACATCCAGCATCCACCGTTTACGGCGTGGACTACCAGGGTATCTAATCCTGTTCGCTCCCCACGCTTTCGCTCCTCAGCGTCAGTAACGGCCCAGAGACCTGCCTTCGCCATTGGTGTTCCTCCCGATATCTACACATTCCACCGTTACACCGGGAATTCCAGTCTCCCCTACCGCACTCCAGCCCGCCCGTACCCGGCGCAGACCCACCGTTAAGCGATGGGCTTTCACACCGGACGCGACGAACCGCCTACGAGCCCTTTACGCCCAATAATTCCGGATAACGCTTGCACCCTACGTATTACCGCGGCTGCTGGCACGTAGTTAGCCGGTGCTTATTCTGCAGGTACACTCAACCCGAAGGCCTTGCTCCCTGCCAAAAGCGGTTTACAACCCGAAGGCCGTCATCCCGCACGCGGCGTCGCTGCATCAGGCTTGCGCCCATTGTGCAATATTCCCCACTGCTGCCTCCCGTAGGAGTCTGGGCCGTATCTCAGTCCCAATGTGGCCGGTCGCCCTCTCAGGCCGGCTACCCGTCGAAGCCACGGTGCGCCGTCACCGCACCGTCAAGCTGATAGGACGCGACCCCATCCCGTACCGGTAAGACCCTTTCCCACACCACCATGCGACAGTGCGGAACATCCGGCATTACCACCCGTTTCCAGGAGCTATTCCGGAGTACGGGGCAGGTCGGTCACGCATTACTCACCCGTTCGCCACTCTCACCCGGAAGCAAAGCCCCCAGGATCCCGTTCGACTTGCATGTGTTAAGCACGCCGCCAGCGTTCATCCTGAGCCAGAATCGAACCCTCCACAAAAAACCTTGCAGAAAGACATCGACAGATGACTCTCAAAAAAAACAATTGACGGAACATCCTATAAGGAAGGACGTTCGCACAAAAACCCCGACCCTCTTCAACGCCCCTCGGCGACTCCAGGAAAAACCCCGAAGCGAGAATCGGACTGGCAATCATTGACTATAAAGAAGTAAGTAGTACAACACGCTCTTGAGTTCTCAAACCACCACACACAGCCAACCCCGGAAACCAACCACACAAAGGGAAGAACCAGAAGCTGACCGGCNCGGCAACAGGTGAATAACCTACACCAACCCAACCAACCACGCAAACCCACCCCACAACAACACCCCAAAACCCCCGGAAACACAACACTCCCACGGCGTGTCGCAACACCACCGAAACACACACCCAAACCACACCACCCGGACCACCCACCGACGCGCTCCGCGCGCCACCTCCCGCCAGCGGGAGGAAACACACACCACCCACAGA
>NZ_NMWT01000043.1 GCF_002860365.1 Bifidobacterium parmae | reverse complement strand
AGGTCGGTCACGCATTACTCACCCGTTCGCCACTCTCACCCGGAAGCAAAGCCCCCAGGATCCCGTTCGACTTGCATGTGTTAAGCACGCCGCCAGCGTTCATCCTGAGCCAGAATCGAACCCTCCACAAAAAACCTTGCAGAAAGACATCGACAGATGACTCTCAAAAAAAACAATTGACGGAACATCCTATAAGGAAGGACGTTCGCACAAAAACCCCGACCCTCTTCAACGCCCCTCGGCGACTCCAGGAAAAACCCCGAAGCGAGAATCGGACTGGCAATCATTGACTATAAAGAAGTAAGTAGTACAACACGCTCTTGAGTTCTCAAACCACCACACACAGCCAACCCCGGAAACCAACCACACAAAGGGAAGAACCAGAAGCTGACCGGCAGCAAGAGATAAACATACACCACCCGGCACCACACCGCAAACCCACACCACAAAACCACCCCGGAACCGTTGCAAACACAACACTCCCACGGCGTGTCGAAAACAAGCCCAACAAGCCCTACAACCACCACGATACCCACCACAACACCACCACCCACACCACAACCAACACAATTCACCCACAACCAACCAACCATTCACCCAACCCAACAACCACAACCCGGCGAAACCACCCACCGACGCGCTGCGCGCGCCACCTCCCGCCAGCGGGAGGCAACATGAGATAACGAAAGGTCCCCGGTTCCGAAAGGAACCTGGGACCTTTCATACATGAGGGCGTCATGGTGTCAGCGTCGACGCGGCTTGTATCCCTTCTTTCGGCTATGGGGTTTCAGCTCCTGGTTAAGCGGCACATGACGGTAGCTGGATTGCGGATCGCGATGCGTCAGATGCCAAGTACCACAAAACTGGCAACGATACACCCACAGTTCAGCCCCGCGTTCGATGAAGCTCTGATCGGCGGCACGCTGCGCCTGGGCTTTGTCGTGGTACATGATCTTGTTCGATGTAGTGCAGCGCTTTGGCGTGAAGTAATGCATGAGTAGTCCCCGATCCGACGTCCGATTATCAGCAATGATAATCGAAGCCTCCAGCGTTCGCCGCGTGGCTTAGCGGTGCCGCCGGCGCCTGGCGCCGGGAGCGCGTGTGTTCCTCCCGCCGGCGGGGGGGTGGCGCGCAGCGCGTTGGTGGGTGGTCCCGGTCGCGGGGTCCGGGGCGGCCACCCCCACCCGCTTCGCGGGAGCCCCCGCCGGCGGGGGCGGGAGTCCATGCGCGTGGCGTTGGTCGTGGCTCCCGGTGCGGTCGCGTGGCCGTGGTCCGGTGTTCCTCCCGCTGGCGGGAGGTGGCGCGCGCAGCGCGTCGGAGGGTGGTCCGGTGGCCTCGCGCGTGTGCCGGTCCACCCCCACCCGCTTCGCGGGAGCCCCCGCCGGCGGGGCGGGATCCGCGGACGCGCGCGCCGTTCCCCCGCTCCCCCTGAAGGGGTCGTGCGTGTGCGGGTATGCGTGGACCCCCGGGAGCCGTGTGGCTCGACCGGGGGTCCGTTTCACGTGTGGTGCGGCGGCGTGCTACTCTCCCACATCCTCTCGGGTGCAGTACCATCGCCGTGCCAGGTCTTAGCTTCCGGGTTCGGAATGGGACCGGGCGTCTCTCCTGGGCTATGACCGCCGCAAATCTTCAATTGTGGGGCGAGGTGCTCCCGCTTCCTCGTATATCCCCTCGGGCTGGTGGTTCGGGGACCGGATGGTGGACGCTAGTGTTGATTGTCTTGTCGTGTCGTCACGGTTGCTCCGTGTCGTTCATGATTCGCAGAAGAGGTTGATGCCGTCCCAACCAGGGGTTGGGATGTGTGTGTCGCGCTTCCCCGTTAGTACCGGTCGGCTCCACCCCTCGCGGGGCTTCCACGTCCGGCCTATCGACCACGTGTTCTTCATGGGGGGTCTCGGACCCGAGGGTCCGGGGAATACTTATCTTGGAGCGGGCTTCCCGCTTAGATGCTTTCAGCGGTTATCCCTTCCGAACGCAGCCAACCGGCGGTGCCACTGGCGTGACAACCGGCGTACCGGAGGTTCGTCCACCCAGGTCCTCTCGTACTATGGGCAGGTCTCCTCAGTATTCCGACGAGCGCAGAGGATAGAGACCAAACTGTCTCACGACGTTCTGAACCCAGCTCGCGTGCCGCTTTGATCGGCGAACAGCCGAACCCTTGGGACCTGCTCCAGCCCCAGGATGCGACGAGCCGACA
>NZ_NMWT01000042.1 GCF_002860365.1 Bifidobacterium parmae | reverse complement strand
CGTGTGGTGGCAGCTGCCGTTCTTCCGCACGACGGAGCCGTTGACGCGCGCCGCGGACGCCGCGACCGGGCAGGCGTACGCGATCACCGGTGATGCCTACGCGCGCGTGATGACCTGCAACGTGTACAAGGGACGCGCCGACGCGCAGGCGATCGTCGACGCGGTGCGCGACGAGCGGGTCGAGGTGCTCGCGCTGCAGGAGACGACCGACGCGTTCGTCGCCGCGTTGGAGGACGCGGGCATCGGCGACTACCTGCCGTACAGCAAGGTGGCGAGTTCCGACGGCGTGTACGGCAACGGATTGTGGTCGGCCACGCCGCTCGTCGGCCCGGCGAACGACGACGTGAACTCCAGCGCCTCGTTCATGCCCGGCGGCACGGTATCGTTCGCCGGCGGCGCGAAGATACGGTTCGTGTCCGTGCATACGACGGCGCCCGTGCCCGGCTATTGGGGGCAGTGGAGGCGCGCGCTCGACGAGCTGGGCGCGATGAAGGCGCATACGGACACGCGCTACGTGTTCATGGGGGATTTCAACGCGACCTACGACCATGCGCCGTTCCGTGATTTTCTCGGCGACCGGTTCCGCGACGGGGCGCGGATGGCCGGACGAGGGTTCACGTTCACGTGGCCTGCGGACCGGGGGCTGCTGCCGCCGCGGTTCGCCGGAATCGATCATGTGGTCGTCGACCAGGGGATTGTGGCCGGGCGGTTCAAGGTGCTGCCGATCGCGGGTTCCGACCATGCCGCGCTGCTCGCCACGCTGGCGGTCGAATAAAAACCGGTAAAGATCTACCGGTCATTGGGCCCGGCGTTATAGTGAGGGCATGAGTTACGACATGAACGCCAACATGCGGGGCACGGGCCCCGCCGCCGGGTACGGCGTCGGTTCCGGCATGGCTCCGGGCGGCCGTGCGGGCGCCGGGCCGGGGGTAGGCGGCCGCGCTGCCTCCGGCGCACCCGCGGCGCCGGACCTGAGCCGGCCGCGCCCGCTCGACCAGCTGCCGCGGATGGCCGCCGACACCACCGCCGAGAACCCCTGGCCGGTGAGCGTGCTGAGCCAGAAGTTCCACAACGCCGTGGCGAAGTGGCCGGCCGCGTGGATCTGCGGGCAGATCACCGAGATCAACACGCGCCGCGCCGGATCCGCCTATCTCACGGTGCGCGACGACTTCGAGGACATCGCGATCTCCGTCTCCGGCTGGCGCGCGTTCGCCGCCGCCGCCGCACAGTTCCGCCAGGGCGACCGGGTCGTCATCCACGGCCGGGCCGACATCTGGGTCAAGCAGACCCGATTGAGCTTCATCGGCGACGAGATTCGCAAGATCGGCGCAGGCGGGCTCAAGGAGC
>NZ_NMWT01000041.1 GCF_002860365.1 Bifidobacterium parmae | reverse complement strand
TAGCTCTGTGGCGCGTCGGCGCCGTCGGACTGCGGGGCGGCGGGACGCTGGTACTGGGCGTCCGGGGAGAACAGCGGCGCGACGCCGTCGACGGACGCGGGCGCGGCGACGGCCGGCGCGGCGGAAGAGGCGTCCTGCGCGCCCTCGCCGTCGGACGTGACGTAGTCGGCGACGCGGTCGAACGATTCGATGCGGCTCAGCAGCTGCACGCACGTGTTGAGGAAGTAGTCGACCTGGCGCTCGTCGTACCCCTTCTTGCCCTTGCGCTGCGTGAACACGGAGTTGGAGACGAAGTCCGCGGTGATCTTGTCGAGGTCGCGCACGTCCTTCTTGGACACGCCGTCGAGCCCGAGCTCCGCGGCCGCCTTGTCGGCGATCTGGTCGGAGAGCCTGTCGACCTGCTTGCGGTCGTAGGAGGGGGTGCGCGGCTTGCCGGAGCCGAACCGCTCGCGCTCGCCGCGGTCGAGATGCTTCGCGATCTCGCGGTACAGCTCCTCGGTCTTCGCCTTCCATGCGACACGGCCGTGCTGGGAGATCTCCCACGTGGTCTGCTTGTCGACCACGGCGCGTTCGAGACGGGCGAGCGCGGCGTCGACCTGCGCGATCTCGTAGCCGCCGCGGGTCAGATCGAAGGAGACGTTCTGGATGTCACGCTGCGTCAGCTGCGCGCCGTCGCTGTCGTACAACGCGTGCGCGCGCTCCAGAAACGCGTCCACCTGGGCGGGGTCGTAGCCCCACTTGCGCTTGCCTGCCCTGGGGATTCCGGCTTCGGATTGCTGCGCCATGGGCTATCAACCTCCTAGAGGAACGAACGATACTGTCTGCCACCTTACGTGATTGTTGAGACGCAATCGCGTCCGATCGCGTGGATCGCAGGGAACAATCACGTCACATTCACCACCGGGGTCGCGTTTCCGGGGCGTTTTCGCACGCGCCGGCGCGCGTGTCCCCCACCGGGCGCCCGCGTGGACGCCGCCATGCGCCGGGACGCGGCTTCGCGTGTTTCGTCCCGCCTTACGCTATGGTGTTGCGGTGCGGGCGATTAGCTCAGTCGGCTAGAGCGCCACCTTTACACGGTGGATGTCGGGGGTTCGAGCCCCTCATCGCCCACGACGCCTACGTGAAGAGGCTTGGAACCGGATGATTCCAAGCCTCTTCGTCGTATTCCGCCGTCAGCGCCCCTTGCCGTAGGCGCGCAGGTGGATGCCGTTCCAGTCGGGGCTCACGGTGATCGGCGTGGCCGCGTTCATGCCTGCGGTCTTCGCGGCGGACTGCACGGTGCTGGAGCTGGCGGCGCCTTCGCGGCCGGGCTTCGGGGTGAGTACCCACAGCGGGCCGTCGTCGCCGAGCACGGCGTACGCGTCGACGATCGTGTCGGACAGCTCGTCCTCGTCGTCGCCGTCCCGCCACCACAGAATCACGCCGTCCACGGCGGAGTCGTAATCCTCGTCGACGAGATCCTGCCCGGTCAGATTCTCGATCTTCTCACGGATCGAATCGTCCACGTCGTCATCCCACAGCCATTCCTGCACGATGTCGCCGGGTTTAAACCCAAATTCCTCAGCGTTCTGTGATGCGGTTTGATTCACGATGACCACAATACCAACACTTGGCGAACAGGAACGTTAACACACGGGGAAAAATGAGACGGACGCGCCTCCATGCGCCTCACTGAGCCACGCAGTGCGGCAGGGACTCCCCCCTGCCCTCGCCGATGGCGACGAGCGCCGCGTACGCCTCGTCGATCGTGGAGACGCTCACGTCGCGCAGCCCGTCGGGCACGTGGCCGACGACCTCGTCGCAGTTGGACTTCGGCGCGAGGAACCATTCGGCGCCGTCGCGTTTCGCGGCGATCATCTTCAACCGGACGCCGCCGATGGCCCCGACCTTCCCCTTCGCGTCGACGGTGCCGGTGCCGGCGATCGTCCTGCCGCCGGTCTCGTGTTCGGGCGTGATCTTGTCGATGAGGCCGAGCGTGTACATCATGCCGGCGGACGGACCTCCGATGCCGTCGACGTGCATCGAGACCTTCATGCCGGACACGTCGACGCCCTTCGCCTTGAGGAAGCGCCGCGCCGCCTTGACGGCGTTGTCCTGCGAGGAGGTCATCTCGCGCTTCGTCTCCTTCTGGTACTCGTCGGTGGACTGGCCGGCGGGCACGACCGCCTCGCGCGGCGTGACGACGCGCTGCGGGTCGAGCCACGACCAGACCACCTCCGCGTTGGTCAGCGGATAGCCGGGCACGCCGTTCGCGGAGATCGTGACGAGCAGGAGCCTTCCGGAGTCCTTGTGCGTGGCGACGCCGGTCACGCCGATCATCGGCGACGTGCCGTCCCCCTCGCCCGCGTCGACCGTGCCGAGCACGTCGCGCGTGGGACCGGGCCATTCGGTCGAATACGCGCTCGGCAGGCACAGCGTGACCACGCCCAGCGCGACGGCGGCCGTGCCGGCGAACCAGCGGGGCGAGCGGGTGCGCACGTAGCGCAGGAGCCTGCCGAAACGGGTCTCATGCATGGTGCCGTCCGGTTCGACGTGCCCGGTGAGCCCGTAATACGACAGCAAGTTGGAAAGGAAGGACATATCGCGCATCATACCAGCGCACGCTTTGCGCGAAACATGCGCGGGACACCCTAATATGGACGGCAGGAACCAGACGCAACCCGACCGCAACCAGACAAGAGGATCCGATATGGACGAGAACGCAATCCACGAGTGGCTGATCAAGTGCTTCGGCCCGGTGCAGGGCGAGATGGCGTGGCAGCAGATCTCCCAGCTGCCCGATTCGATCCGCGAACAGCTGATGAGCCAGGATCCGAGCACCCTGCCGAACCCGGCGGAGGTGCAGCAGATGATGGCCGCGTTCTCCGCGGGCGGCCTCAACACGATGGGCGACATGAACCAGGTGGTCGAGGAGGGGCCGATCAACGTGAAGCTCGCCCGTTCGCTCGCCCTCCAGCAGGCGAACGCGGACGGCTCGCACACGAACGTCACCGCCGCCGAGGGCGCGGCGGTGCGCCGTGCGATGAGCGAGGCGAACCTGTGGCTGGACACGGCGTGCGAGTTCGATCCGGCGCCAGGCGAGCCGCAGGCGCTCACCCGCGCCGGCTGGGTGGAGGACACGCTCGACGCGTGGGCGAAGTTCGCCGCGCCGGTCGCCGCCTCGATGGGCGAGGCGCTCGCCTCGGTGATCTCGGAGCGTCTCGGCGGCGCGTTCGACGGCGAGATCGCCGGCATGTTCGCAGGCCCGGTGCCGATCCCGATCCCCGACGGCATGAAGGACCCGAGGCAGCTGGTCAAGCTGCTCGGCAACACGTCGTTCGCCATGCAGCTCGGGCACGCGGCCGGCTCGCTGAGCCGCGAGGTGCATGGCGGCTTCGACCAGGGCATCGCGCTGCTGTCGAATCCGGCGGGCGCACTGGTCGCGCAGAACGTCGAGGAGTACACGAGGCAGCTCAACGGCGAAGGCTCCACGGGCGCCGGAACCGCGGACGACGCGGGCGCGGGCGCCGCCGCTACGTCCGCCCCGATCGGCTTCACGTCGGCGAAGAACGCCGACCATCCGGCCTCGGACCCGCAGACCGAGGCCCTGTTCGACGACATCGTGCGCCCCGACCCGATCCCCGCCGAGGAGGTCATGGCGTTCCTCGCCCTGCGCGAGGTGGCGCACGCGCGCCTCTACTCGGCCGTGCCGTGGCTGATGCCGCGCTTCGAGGCGCTGATCGGCAAGTACGCGCGCGGCATCTCCATCGACCTGGACGCGATGGAGGAGCAGCTGCGCGACGCGGGCGCGCTCGACCCGGATTCGATCTCCGGCGCGGTGAACCTCACCAAGGTCGGCATCCCGGACACCCCGGAGCAGCGGGAGGCGCTCAAGGCGCTCGAATCCCTGCTCGCGATGGTCGAGGGCTGGGTGGACTGCGTGGTGTGGCGCGCCGGCATGGCGCACATCCCGCACATCGAGCAGCTGCGCGAGATGATGCGCCGCGAACGCGCGACCGGAGGCCCGGCCGAGCGCACGTTCGAAAGCCTGCTGGGTCTGGAGCTGCGCCCGAAGCGCATGCGCGAGGCGGCCGGCATGTGGGAGATGATCACCTCCGCGGAGGGCGTCGAGGCGCGCGACGCGAAATGGTCGCACCCGGACCTGCTGCCCGTGCTCGCCGGCGATGGCGGCACGGCCGCGCAGCCGGGCGCCACGGGGAACGCGGGCACCGGCACGGACGGCGACGGCAAGAGCGGCGGTGCCGGCGGATCCGGTTCCACCGGCACCGACTGGGACGCGGAGCTCTCGAAGCTGCTCGGCGAGGAAGGCGACAAGTAAGGCCGGGCCGGTGGACCACCCCCACCCGCTTCGCGGGAGCCCCCGCCAGCGGGGGCGGAAATCGGAGACGGCCGGCTCCGGTAACCGTCCAGCGGGGCGGGATTCGGAGACAGCCGGCTCCGCTAACCGCCCAGCGGGGGCGGGATTCGGAGACAGCCGGCTCCGCTAACCGCCCAGCGGGGGCGGAACCGGGTCAGCTGAGGAAGCGGCTGAGGCGACGGGACTGGGAGCCGAGGCCCTCCTTGGTGCGGGCGTAGGAGACGTGGAGCGTGTCCTCGGCGCGCGTGACCGCCACGTACATGAGGCGGCGCTCCTCCTCCAACGCGTCCCCCGGCTGCGGCGAACCGTAGGGCATGAGCCCCTCCGAACAGCCGATCACGAACACGTGCCTGAATTCGAGGCCCTTCGACGCGTGTACGGTCGACACGGTCACACGCCCCAGCTTCGCCGCCAATCGGCGCGCGTCCTGGGCCTCGTCGCGTTCGCGCAACGCCTCCACCATCGCGAGCCGCGCCGCCATGTCCATGTCCGCCACCGGCGAGGCGGACGCCCAGCCGTTGTCGCGCTTCACCCGATAGCCGATCCCCGCATGCCGCAACGCCGTGCAGCAGACGGCCTGCTGCGCGTTGATGCGCGTGAGGATCGCGCAATCCGCCGGATCCGCGCCCTGGTCGACGAGCCGGCGGATGCGCATGGCCACGCCGCGCGCCTCCTCCTCGTCCGTCTCGTACACGGTGCGTTCGATGCGCCTGCCGCTTTCCCGCGCCGACGTGAGCTTCAGATACTCGTGCCGCACCGGCGAGGCGGCGAGGATCCGGTTCGCGTAGGAGACGATCTGCGGCGTGGAACGGTAGTCCGTGTTGAGGCAGACGTCCGCCGAAAGCGGCTTGAACTCGTCGGCGAAGGCGAGCAGATCATAACTGGACGCGCCGGCGAACGAGTAGATCGTCTGCGCCGGATCGCCCACCACGCACACGTTGCGGTTGCCGCCCAGCCACAACCGCATCAGCCGGTGCTGCAACGGCGAGACGTCCTGATACTCGTCGACCGTCAACCAGCCGACCGACCGGCGGATCGCGGCGGCCGCCTCCTCGAAATCCTCGATCACATGGCACGTCATCAGCAGGATGTCGTCGAAATCCATGGCGCCGCGCGCCGTCTTCTCCCGCTCGTACGCGTCGTACACGTCAGCGAACCGGTCCGGTTCGAGGCCGGCGGGACGGCACCGGCCGGTGACGGCGGCGACGCGCGCCACCTGGTCCGGCGCGACGAGCGAGATCTTCGCCCAGTTGATCTCGTCGCGGACCGCGCGCACCGTCGCGTCGTCCTCGTCCACGCCCGCGTCGACGCGTCGCAGCGCACGCGCCGCGACGTCGCGCGCGTCCTCGACGAGCCGCGGGAACGGCGCGTCGCACACGTCGGTCCACACGCGGCGCAGCTGGCGCAGCGCCGTCGCGTGGAACGTGGACGCCGTGACCTGCTCCCCCACGCCGAGCGACGCGAGACGCACGCGCATCTCCGCGGCCGCCTTGACCGAGAACGTGACGGCGAGCGTGCGCGACGGATCCCACGCGCCGGTCGCGCACGCGTGCGCGATGCGGCGCGTCACCGTGCGCGTCTTGCCCGCGCCGGCGCCCGCGACGATCCGCACCGGGCCGTCCAGCGCGCTCGCCGCCGCCGTCTGCGCCTCATCCAACCCGTCAAGCAGCCTGTCCATGCCCTCATTGTGGCACACCGCGCGGCGCGGATGGCCGCCCGCGCCGGCACGCGCACGCGACGACGCCCGAAAACCGTGGCGTCGCGGGCGCTACCACGGGGCGGCGTGTATTAATGTGGGAGTGTGACAGAACGTAATGAACTGATGCTGGCGGCCCTCACCTCCGCCGCCCTGCCGTCCGTCGTCGTGGCCGGCGTGTTCCCGGGGATGACGCACGCCGACGGCATCGACCAGGCGCAGGTGCGCGACGTGACCGGCAAGACGTACGACGTGTACGCCTCCAACACCGAGGCGGGACGCAGGAAGCTCGCGGCCAGGGTCAAGGCGGCAAGGGCGCTCGCCGAGGCCCGCGAGCCGGGCGGGCTCGGCTTCGCGCTCGACCGCGTGCTCGGCTTCGCGCCCGGCACCGACCCGAAGGGCGCCACCGGCGACACGGCCGTCATGGTGGCGATGCATCAGGACGGCGTCGAACGCGACCTCAACTTCCTCACGTTGGACGACTGCGCGGCGATGGGCACGGCGATCGGCGCGATCCACCGGCTCAACCCGTCGTTCCTCGGGCCGGCCGGCTACCCGGCGTACGTCACCGGGCAGATCCGCGCGCAGCTGACCTCGTGGATCGCGCGACTCAAGAACGCGGGCCACGTGCCGCCCGAGATCACCTCCAGCTGGTCGAAGATCATGGAGACCGAAGGCCTGTGGGCGTTCAACACGTGCATGGTGCACGGCGGCTTCGAGGACGGCGACGTGCGCTTCAACGGCTCGACGATCACCGCGATCAACAACTGGCAGCGCATGCAGGTGAACGATCCGGCGCGCGACCTCGCGTGGATCTTCTCCAAGCTCGACGAGGCGCACCGCAACGCGGTGCTCACCGCATACGGGCGCATGATGGGCAACCGTCTCGACGGGCTCATCATGCTGCGCGCGAACCTGTGGGTGC
>NZ_NMWT01000040.1 GCF_002860365.1 Bifidobacterium parmae | reverse complement strand
CTGCCGGTGTCTGCGGGGCCTGCGCGGCCTGCACGGCTTGCGGTGTCGCGGCTTGCGGCGCCACCGCGCAGATGATGCCGACGTTCTCCGCCAGCATCACCGTCGTCGTGTTGGCGATCAGGATCTGCGTGACGCGCACGCCGTTGACCGACAGGCCGTTCGCGCTGCCCAGATCCTCCAGCAGCCAACCGTCGGCGGTCGGCGTGAGTCGGGCATGATGATGGGAGACGTGCGGGTCGCCGACGATCACGTCGCAATCGGCGGCGCGTCCGATGACCGACGCGCGCGTGGGATTGATGGCGTGGCCGACGGAACCGACGTATACGGTGAGTGAGGGCAAAGGCATGGCCGTGACTTCTTCTCTCTGACAGGTGTCTCTCGGTGGTTCTGTGACTCTTCTTCTCGGCGGCGTTGCGCGACGATGCGTCATGTGACGATACGCTGTGACGATGCGTCGCACGCGGCCGCGATGTCTCTCACAATGTACTCCGGCCGCGTTTCACGCGTGCCGGGCATGTCCGCCAAACGGCTAGAACGACAGCACTTCGACCAGGCCGTCGTGCATCACGTAGCGGGCGCCGGCGATCATCAGACGCCCCTCGGCCAGCGCGAGACGGATCACCTCGCTGCCGTCGGCCAGCAGCTCGATCGTGCGGGCCACGTGCGCGCGTTCGAAATCGGCGGCGTCCTCCAGGTCGGCGTCCATCGCCTGCGCGACCGACGCGCCCACCTCGCGCACGATCGGCGAATCCTGCGCGGCGAGCATCGCCTCCAAGTGGTCGGCGTGCGCCTCGTCGCGGGCCGTGCCCTCCGGCACGTCGAAGCAGCCGCAGTCGTCGAAACGATTCGCGAGTTCGGCGACGCCGTCCACGGCCGCCTTCACCGCGCCGCAGCCCTCATGACCGAGCACGACGATGAGACTCACGCCCAGATGCTCCACCGCGTATTCGAGCGAGGCGATGACCGCGTCGTCGAGCACCTCGCCGGCCGTGCGGATGTCGAACAGGTCGCCGAGACCCTGATCGAAGATGATCTCCGGAGGCACGCGCGAATCGGAGCAGGAGAGCACGGCCGCATCCGGATGCTGGCCGTCGAGCAGGCGCTCGCGGGTCTCGCGGTCCTGCCACGGGTGCTGGGCCGCGCCTGAGGCGAAGCGGCGGTTGCCCTGCAGCAGACGGCTCCACGCGGCGTTCGCCTTCGCCTCGGGGGTGTCGTGGGATTCGAACGATTCGGTCGGTTCGAACGGTTCGCTGAATGCTTCGTATTGCTCGGACATGTGGGCTCCTCGGAGTGTGCGTTGCGGATCGCGGCCACGATCCGCCGGATTCCAGTGTAGAAGGTGCGCGGGCCGAAAGGCTTGTGCGCGGTTGGAACCGTGCAGGTTCGCGTCTGGTTTGTGCCAAGACCGCCGCGCTGCTTTGCCCGGCCTGATCCCATTCCGGTGTGATGTTGTTCATACATCGCTCTGCGCGAGCCGCGGGTCCGGCGCCGGAGGTTCCGGGATACGATGGACGAGGTTGCATAGATCGCGGGACGCCGCGCGAATCCCACGCGGGTCCGGAAAGGAACGACGATGACTCTTCTGCAGCATGAAATCACCGACTTCAAGGTCCAGGCCTTCCAGAACGGCGAGTTCAAGGAAGTGACCAAGGACGACGTGCTCGGCCACTGGTCCGTGTTCTTCTTCTACCCGGCCGACTTCACCTTCGTGTGCCCGACCGAGCTCGAGGATCTTGCCAACAAGTACGACGAGTTCAAGAAGATCGGTTGCGAGATCTACTCCGTGTCCTGCGACACCCACTTCGTGCACAAGGCGTGGCACGACGCCAGCGAGAAGATCGCGAAGATCCAGTACCCGATGCTCGCCGACCCGACCGCTCTGCTCGCCCGCGACCTCGACACCTACAACGAGGCCGACGGCATGGCCGAGCGCGGCGACTTCATCGTGAACCCGGAAGGCAAGGTCGTGGCCTACGAGGTCACCTCCTCCAACGTGGGCCGCAACGCCGACGAGCTGCTGCGTCGCGTCCAGGCCTCCCAGTTCGTCGACGAGCACGGCGACCAGGTCTGCCCGGCCAACTGGACCCCGGGCGAGGAGACCATCGAGCCGAGCCTCGACCTCGTCGGCCAGCTGTGATCCGTATCGCCTAGACGATAGGCGACGCGCCCCCGCTGGCGGGGGCTGTCGGCAACGCCGACTGGGGGTGGTCCGCTGGTGATTCGCAGCGAATGCCATCCACCCCCACCCGCTTCGCGGGAGCCCCCGCCGGCGGGGGCGAACCTGTATGTAAGGAGCTTTCATGACGCAACAATCATCGCAACAATCCACCCGGAACGACCTCTATGACGTCGTCGTCATCGGCGGCGGCCCCGCGGGTCTCACCGCCGGCCTGTACCTCGCCCGCGCCCGCTACCGCGTGCTCGTGCTCGAGAAGGACGATTTCGGCGGCCAGATCACCATCACCAACGAGGTTGTGAACTATCCGGGCGTGGGCCGCACGACCGGCCGCGCCCTCACCCAGACCATGAAGAGCCAAGCGAAGGATTTCGGCGCCGAATTCCTCTCCGCCGAAGCGACCGGCCTCGACGTCGAAGGCGACGTCAAGACCGTGCACACCACGCGCGGCGACCTGAAGACCTTCGGCATCCTCATCGCCACCGGCGCCTCCCCGCGCAAGCTCGGCTTCGAGGGCGAGCGCGAGTACGCGGGCCGCGGCGTCGCCTACTGCGCCACCTGCGACGGCGAGTTCTTCACCGGCAAGGAGGTGCTCGTGGTCGGCGGCGGATTCGCCGCGGCCGAGGAGTCCGTGTTCCTCACCAAGTACGCGAGCAAGGTCACCGTGCTCGTGCGCGAGGACGATTTCACCTGCGACGCGTCGGTCGCCGCCGAGGCGAAGAACAATCCGAAGATCGACGTGCGCTATGGCGTCGAACTCAAGGGCGTCACCGCCGGTCAGGGCGGTCTGCGCGAGGCGACGATCGCCGACCGCGACTCCGGCGAGACGGAGACGTGGAAGCCGGCCGACGGCGGCACGTTCGGCGTGTTCGTGTTCGCCGGCTACGTGCCCGCCACCGATCTGGTGCGGGGCGTCGTCGAGCTCGACGACCACGGCTACGTCGTCACGCACGATTATCTCGAAACGTCCGTGCCGGGCGTGTACGCGGCCGGCGATCTGCGCGTGAAGAACCTGCGTCAGGTGGTCACCGCCACCGCCGACGGCGCGATCGCGGCCG
>NZ_NMWT01000004.1 GCF_002860365.1 Bifidobacterium parmae | reverse complement strand
CGCCGTTCCGTCCCCACCTCGTCCCGTTCCGTCCCCACCTCGTCCCGTTCCGTCCCCACCTCGTCCCGTTCCGTCCCCACCTCGTCCCGTTCCGTCCCCACCTCGTCCCGTTCCGTCCCCACCTCGTCCCGTTCCGTCCCCACCTCGTCCCGTTCCGTCCCCACCTCGTCCCATTTCGCACCCCCGTTACATTCCGCCCCATTCCACGGGCGTACGTTCCGCACGGCAATATCCGGGGTCTTCGTCGAGAACGTACACTGACGATTCCTCAGCGTACGTTCTCGACGGCGGCGGACGATAATCCCGTCGAAAACGTACGCTCCGGCCAACAGCCGTCCCGTCCGACCCTCCGCCCGCACCGGCATCTTGGCGCGACACGTCCGTTTCCTGAGAAATGTCTTAAGGGGGGGACGCTTGACCCTGAAGAAGCGCATCGCCAGGTGATGCGCGGGAAGGGTTACAGCCATGAAGCACATGGGCAAGGTCGCCGCCATCATCGCCGCGGCGAGCATGCTGCTCACGGGCGTCGGCACCGCATACGCCGACGACGCCGCGAGCGTGAACGATGCGCCGGCCGCCGCCACGCAGCAGTCCGGACAGTCCGGACAAACCGATGCCGGCGCCACCGCCGACCAGTCCGGCACCACCGACGGCACGGACGGCAAGTCCAATGCCGCGCAGCAGAACGGCTCCACCGCCGACCAGTCCGGCACGACCGACGAACAGCCGAAGGCGGACGTGAAGTCGGCCACGCCGCAGTCCCAGGCCCAGGCCGCCGCATCCGGCGCCGCGATCGCCTCCGTGGACGCGCCGCAGGGCGTGCTCAAGGCCAACGTGTTCAAGGACGCCACCACGAAGCCGACGTTCAAGGTCACCCTCACCGGCCTGACCGCCGGCAAGAGCTACGGCGTGGCGAGCAACCTCAGCTATGGCTCCACGAAGCCGAAGGCCGGCGACCAGGGACGCGTGTACAACACCCCGTCCTACGGGGACGGGGCCAACACCGTGTTCACCGCCACCGGCGCGACCGCTACCGTCGAACTCACGTACGAGGGCGCGAACATCTCCTCCGCATGGTTCGCCCTGTTGGAAAGCGACAAGGGCATCGAATCGGACAGCGTCGAAGGCGTGTACACGAGCGTCGTCGACAAGACGGTGGACGTCGTCAACCTTCCGGGCGCCGTCACGCTCGGCCCTGTGCAGGTCGAGGACGTCGGCCAGCACACGGCCGGACTCAAGGCGCACTACACGATCGATCCGAAGCTCATCGGTGACGTGACCAAGATCTGCCTGGCCACCACCGTGGCCCGCGCGTACACGCTGCGCGGCCGGTTCACCACGAACGTCGGCACCGGCGGCGAGCGCGAAGCATGGGATTGCACGACCGGCTACGTCGACGACACGGACGACACGACCGGCGCCGCCTATCGCGTGATGAACATGGCGTCGTGGGCCAACAGCACCCAGACGCTGACCGGCCAATGGTTCAGCAGGGGTTCATGGAAGACCCCGGACGCCGGCGAGACGCTCCCCGCGTCCGGCGACATCACGAGCACCATCGTCGGCCTGAACTCCGGCACCAAGTACGGCAACTGGGGTTACGAAGGCAACGAATCCGATGGCGTCGCCGTGTTCAAGCTCCTCCAGTCCCAGACCACGGCGAACGATCCGATGTCCATGATGTACTCCGGTCTCGCGCTGACGTTCAGCGACGGATCGATGTACGTGGGCAACGGATACCACGCCGAAGACAAGGCCCTGCAGAACGTGCCCGACTTCACCACGCAGCCGGCCAAGGCCGCCGAATCCTCCGACAAGCTCACCGACGCGAACCGCAACGGCGTGGTCGGCGCGAACGACGGCAAGGCGACCGCCGGATCCACGTACCGCCTGTACGTCGACAGCCTTAAGGACACGGCCGCCTGCAAGGCGAGCGTCGCGAACAACCAGTACTGCTACTGGGCGGGCTACATCTACTCCGACCCGAAGCGTCTCGCTTCGGCGGACGGCAAGTCGTCCGCCGTGCGCGTCGACGAGAACAACAAGGCGTACGTCGAGTACACCATTCCCGCCGACTACACGGGCGCGCACAAGATCGCCGTATACGACGATTCCGGCAACCTGCTCGGCTGGGCGCCGGTGACGGTCGGCAAGGCCGCTCCGGGCGCAAACGGCGCCAACGGTGCCGCGAACGGCGCGAAGCTGTCGAACACGGGCGCGGCGACCGGCATGATCGCCACCGCCGCGGCCACGCTGCTGCTCGCCGGCGCGGGACTCGTCACGTTCCGCCGCCGTCACGCGTGACGTTGCGTGACGTTGCGTGACATGGCGTGATGGCGTTCCCAAGTGACACGCCGTCACAGCCCGTAAGGGCATCCGGACAAGATGCCCGACGAAGGGGGAGGACCGTTTCTGAACCGGTCCTCCCCCTTCGTCCATTCCCGCCGACCATCGCCACGTTCCCACTCTGCCGGCGGCCGCACCAACGCCGTACCGACGCCGTCCCGCTGGCGGAAGCTGGTCCACGAAGCGGGACTGAGCGGGGCCCAGCGGGAAGATTCCGACACCATGAAACCCCGGTTCAATCACCCGTTCTCCCGAATTTGCAGCGCCGAACACCCGTTTCACACCTATTGAAACGGGTATTTGGCGCTGTAAATCGGAGATATCGGGTATTTGATACCCCCATTGGGAACGGGAGAGACCGCCTCTGGGCTCCGGAGACCAAGGCGGCACAGGCCATTCCCGTCGGCGCGCCCATGCGCCCCCATGCCGCCCCGCCCCGCCGCAAGCCCAGCCTCCGACAGCACCTTACGCGCACCCGGCCTTGCTCGGGTCGATGCTCATCGTCTGGAAACGGTTCGCCATGTACCCGTCGCCGTAGTGCGTGGCGAACCATTGGGTGACGGGTGAATCCTGCGGGAGGCCCGCCATGCGGCCGTACCAGCAGTCGAGCGCCATCAGCGTGAACGCGATGTCGACGAACATCAGCACGGCGCACACGGCGGTGAGCGAATACCGCACCTTCCACGGGATCCGGTTGATGAGCGCGAGCAGCCGCGGCAGGATCCAGCGCACCCACACCACGCCGATCAACCCCCAGAAGACCATGTATTTGCCGGACGTGCGCCCGTCGATCGACAGCCACTGCCCGGTGTAGTCCCATGCGGTGATGCCGAACGCCACCTCCATGAACCAGCTGGTCGCGTATTCGAACGTGCCGCCGATCACCGCGCTCGCGCAGAAGATCAGGAACGGGTTCGACTTCCACAACCGGTTCAGCGCCACGGTGACGAGCACCGCGCCGCACCCGTAGATCGGCGAGAACGGGCCCCAGAGCAGCCCGGCGCGATCCTGGAGTTCGCCGTGGTACATCGCGAAGTGGTAGACGGTCTCGATGGCGAGGCCGAACACGCACGCCACGGTGAACAGCCAGAAGATGTTGAAGAAGTCGAGCGCGATGTACCCTTTGCCGGACGGGTCGCGGCCGAGCATGCCCGCTTCGACGGCGCGCTCGTAGGCGTCGCGGTCGTCCATCCGTTTGAGCGCGCGCTGCAGCCGTCGCTCCTCGGCGAGCCCGGGATCGCACGCGATGGACACGGCGACGAGGATCGCCATGCGCACGGCCGGCGCGATGAGGTTCGCGCCGAGGCCGGCGAGCGCGAGCGACAGCATGCCTTCGGCGAGCGTGACCGGCATCAGCACGTACGCCCAGCGGGCCGCGTAGCGTCGCCGGTTGCGCAGCAGCAGCACGCCGAACACGACGAGCGCCGCGGCGTTGGCGATGAGGACGAGCGCCTGCAATCCGGTGAGGATGGCGGTCAGACTAGCCGCGTGGAACGTGAGTTCGCCGCGCATGATTGCGCGCACGGCGGCGATGGACGCGAGCACGACGATCGGCAGCGTGACGAGCCCGTCGAGCAGCACGATCACGCCGTACACGCGGATGAGCCACGGCAGTCGTTGCGCGTCGAGGCGGCTTTGTTCGTCGAGTTCGGCGGCGACGAGGTCGGCGGCCACCGCCGCCTCCTCGCCCGCCGGGGTCTTGTTATCCGATGACTTCCCCATGCCGGCTCCTTCCCACGCGCGATGCCAACAGGCTAACACGCCGGTCACGCGCTCCCGCGAAGCGGGACTGAGGGTGGCCCTTGTCAGCTCGGACGGAGACCACCCCCACCCAGCTCCGCCGGGAGCCCCCGCCGGCGGGGGCCGAGTCGGAGGGGCTTTCAGGAAACGGTCAAGAATCCTCCAGAACTCCCTTCGCAAGGTCGCAGACGACCCGAACGTTCGCGCAAGGGCTTTCCCCGGAACCGGCGGTGTACTGGTACCAGCAAGCAACGAACGGCCCGCCACCGCAAGCATCGCGGCGGGCATGACGAAAGGCACGATCATGGGCATCAGGAACACCTCCGGCAAGCGGCGGGGCGTCACCACCTCCACCAGCTTCCGTGAATCATACGAAGACGGCACGCGCCGCACGCGCAACACCCGCACCCGCCGCAACCGCACCGCCAGCACCGCGCAGGTCACGACCGGCAAGCTCGCCGCGATGGCGGCGGGCGCGGCGCTCATCGTCGGTTTCGGCGGCGGCGCGGCCGGCACGGCGCTGCTGCGCGGCACCTCCACCCGCGGCAACGACATCATCGTCTCCGGTCAGGCGGCCGGCATGGGCGGCGCGAACACGATGACCTACGACTACTCCGGCACGTACACGGCGGCGCTCACCGCCGACGGCGAGGAGGTCGCCTCCTCCGACACGACGGCCGCGACCGACGCCGACCAGAACGCGGCGCTCGCGCAGAACGGCGGCACGTTGACGCTCACCGGCGCGACGCTCACCAAATCCGGCGACTCCGACAACGCCGACAACAACAACTTCTACGGCACGAACTCGGTCAGCCTGACCGTCGGCGAGAAATCGAAGACCGTGATCGACTCCTCGAACCTCACCGCCGACTCGTCCGGCTCGAACGGCGTGTTCGCGACCGACTCGGGCACCGCGCTCGTCCACGACGCCGAGATCGCGACGACCGGCGACAATTCGCGCGCGCTCGACGCGACCTATTCCGGCACGATCCTCGCCGGCGAGGTCACCGCGGACACGCAGGGCGACCACAGCGCGACCGTCGCCACCGACCGCGGCGGCGGCTCGATCTCGCTCAACGACGCGGACCTCACAACCGCGGGCTCCGGATCGCCGCTGCTGTATTCGACCGGCGACGTGCAGGTGACGAACGTGACCGGCACGTCCACCGGCTCGCAGATCGCCGGCATGGAGGGCCTCAACACGATCCTCATCAAGGATTCGACGCTGACGAGCACCGTGACCGGCAAGACGGCGAGCGACCCGGTCGCCAACGGCGTGATCATCTACCAGTCGACCTCCGGCGACGCCGAAGCCTCGACCGGCGAGCACGCGACGTTCCAGGCCGCCGATTCGACGCTGAAATCGTCGATCGAATCCGGTTCGATGTTCTACTTCACGAACACCACCGCCGACGTGGTCCTCTCGAACACGACGCTCGACTTCGACTCGTCGAAGGCGGCGCTTATCACCGCGGCCGGCAATGACGCGAACAACTGGGGGTCCGCCGGGTCGAACGGCGCGACCGTCACGTTCACCGGGCGCAACCAGACGCTCGCCGGCACGGTCAGCGCGGACACGATCTCGTCGGTCACGTTGAACCTGCTCGACGGGTCGACGTGGACCGGCGCCGCGAGCATCACCGAGAACGCGAACGCGAGCGACGGCACGACGAGCGACGCGCCGATCACGGTGAACGTGGACGATTCCTCCACGTGGGTCGTGACCGACAGCACGACCGTCTCCGCGCTGAACGTCGCGAACGGCGGCAAGGTCGTCGACGCCGACGGGAACACGGTGACGATCAAGGCGAACGGCAAGACCGTCGTGAAGGGCGATTCCGACGTGACGGTCACCGTGACCGGCGACTACGCGACGACCCTGCCGAGCGAGGCCACCGGCGACGGCACCACGCTCGCCACCGACCTGATCGACCGCTCCTCCTACGACACCCAGTTCAACACCTCCACCACCTGGACGATGTGACCCAGCTTCACCCGAATTCTCCGAAAGGACCCCACCATGACCACCAACGACCCGAACAAGACCCAGGTGCTCGACACCACAACCGCCACGACCACCGAGACCACCGCGACCACGGCGTTGCCCACCGCCGCGACCACCGCCGCATCCGCCGATGCGACGCAGGTCATCCCCGAGGATGCGCGTCCGGCCGCGGCCGATGCGCGCGCCGCCGCGGCGACGCAGACCCTGCCGCCGACGGGCGGTGCGGACGCCGGCCTCAACGGCACCCGCACCGAGATCCCGGCCCAGACGGCCGCCGGCGCGAAGCCGGCGTGGGCGTCCGCCCAGCAGCCGGCCTTCCAGCCGGCCGGCGCCCAGTCCGCCGCCTACCCGGGAACGGGGACCGGCGCGAGCGGTGCCCCGAACGGATTCGCCGCTCCGGGCGCACCGCAGGCGCCGTATGCGCCCACGGCTCCCAACGGCTTCGCCAACACGCCTGACGGCGCCCCGAACGGCGGCAAGCCGAAGGGCGCGAAGCTGGGCGGCAAGGCGGTGGCGATCATCGCCGGCGTGACGCTGGTGTGCGGACTGCTCGGCGGCGTGGCGGGCGGCGCGGTCGTCAACGCGTTCTCCGATTCCGGCCGCGGCGACGGCACGAGCCAGATGGGCCAGATGCCCGGAGGCTCGTCCGACGGCAACAGCCAGGGCGGACAAGGCGGCCAGATGGGCGAGCCGCCGAGCGGCGGCATGGGCCCCGGCGGCGGCTCGAACGGCGGCTCGAACGGCGGCTCCTCCAACGGCGATTCCGACTCGTCCGGCTCGGGCAGCTCCGGATCCAGCTCGAAGGGCTCCGGCTCCGGTTCGTCCAGCAGCTCGTCCGACACCGAATCCGGTTCCGCAGCCTCCGGCGGCTCCATCGCCTCCTGACGGTTCCGCCGGCGAGACTGGGGAGGGATACCGCGGACGGTCGCGTTCCGGCTATACCTCCCCCACCCGGCTTCGCCGGGAGCCCCCTCCAGAGGGGGCCAAAGAAGAAGCCGGCGCTGCGGACGACCATCCGCAAGTACGGACGGCCTGCGGCCGATCTTACATCGGCTCGCCTGTCGGCTCGCACATCGCCTGCAAACGCCTCTGGCGTTTGCTTCACGGCGATGTCCTCCAGAGGGGCCAAAGAAGAGGACGACACCGCGGACAGCCCATCAGAGGGGGCGAGGCGGATCGGCACTCATCGACCGCCAATCAGCGTAAAATTAGACAGATTGACTAGCGACACGGCAATCGTTGCGGTTCCTTCATCACCTTCCACTAGGGTGAACACTGACATCGTCTCGCACGACAGCAGTAAGTAGAAGGAACACACAGGCATGGGCAACGTTCTCGCGATCATCAAACGCGACCTCATCCGCATGCTGAAAGTGCCGGCCGCATGGGTCATCGCCGCCGGACTGACTTTCATCCCCCCGCTGTACGCATGGTTCAACATCGTGGGATTCTGGAACCCGTACGGCAACACGCAGGGCATCCAGGTGGTCATCGCCAACAACGACAAGGGCACGAACAGCGCGCTCATCGGCAAGCAGAACCTCGGCGACCAGATCGTCACGCAGCTCAAGGCGAACCATCAGCTCGGATGGACGTTCGCCGACCAATCCGAGGCGATGAACCGCGTCGAATCCGGCAAAGCGTACGCGGCCATCATCATCCCCAAGGACTTCAGCGACCGCATGGCCGGCGTCGTCACCGGCGGCGACCGCCCGCAACTCGAATACTACGTGAACGAGAAGGCGAACGCCGTCGCCCCGAAGATCACCGACGTGGGCGCCGGCACCGTCGACACGCAGGTCAACGGCACGTTCGTCTCCACCGTCAGCAAGGTCCTCTCCGAAGCCGTCAACAAGGCGACCGACAAGGCCGGAACCACCGCCGGGACCCTCCAGACGAAAACCCTGAAATCCCTCGACGACGCGCGACGCGACGTCGTCAACACGCGCGGCAAGATCGACGACCTCACCGCCACGCTCAAACAGACGCCGGCCAAGACCCAGCAGGCGCGCGAGGCGCTCACCGACGTGCAGCGCCTCGCCAACGACGCGACCACCGGACTCAACAGCACGTCACAGCTCATCGGCACCACGCAGACGACGCTCAACACGTTCGTGACGACCACGTCCGGCACGCTCGACACCGGCACGTCGCTCCTCTCGCAGGCCTCCCAGCAGGCCACCGACGGCGTCAACCAGATCGCCGGCGGCATCACCGTCGCCAACGGCGCCGTCGGCGACGCGGTCACCACGCTCACCCAGGTCAACCAGACCAACAAGCAGATTATCGACCAGCTCAAGACCATCGTCGCGAACCCGCCCGCCGGCATCGACACGACCGCGCTCCAGAAAGTCGTCGACGAACTCCAACAACGCAACGCGGCCACCGCGGAAACGCTGAAGAACGCGAAAACCCTCAACGACGACACGGCGAAAACCGTCACATCGGTCTCCGGCCTCGCCACGACGTTCAACACGGCCACGCAGACGACGCTCACGACGACCACCAACGCACGTAAAACGCTCACCACCGGCGCCCTGCCGCAGCTCAACAGCGGACTCAACACGCTCGCCGGCACGACCGGCACGCTCGCCGGCGGCCTCGCCAGCCAAGGCGCGCTCATCAGCCAGACGAACGTCGTGCTCGACCAGCTCGACCGCGCCGCCGCAGACACCGTCACCGCGCTCGGCGACACCGACAAGGCGCTCGCCGGCATGGCCACGAAACTCGACACCGTCGCCACCGACCTGCGTGCGCTCGACACGTCCAGCATGCTCGGCGACCTGTTCGGCTCGGACGGGCAGCTCGACACGGACCGCATCGCCGAATTCATGCTCTCCCCCACCGTGATCAACAAGAAGATCCTCTACCCGGTCGCCTCCTACGGTTCCGGCATGGCGCCGCTGTTCACCAACATGGCGCTGTGGGTGGGCGCGTTCGCGCTCGCCGTGATCCTGAAGCTCGAAACCGACGACGAAGGCATCGAGAACATGACGATCACGCAGGGCTATCTGGGCCGGTTCCTGCTGTTCTGCGTGTTCGCGGCCGCGCAGGGGCTCGCGACCACGGTCGGCGACCTCGTCATCGGCGTGCAGAGCGTGAACCCGTTCGCGTTCGTGCTCACCGGCGTGATCACGTCGCTCGTCTACGCCTCGCTGATCTTCGCGTTGTCGACCACGTTCCTGCACGTCGGCAAGGGCGTGTGCGTGGCGCTCATCATCCTGCAGATCCCCGGCGCATCCGGCCTGTACCCGATCGAGATGATGCCGGCCTTCTTCCGCAACCTGTATCCGCTGTTCCCGTTCACGTATTCGATCGACGCGTTCCGCGAGACGATCGGCGGATTCTACGGCGGCCAATGGTTCGCGGCGATCGGCCACCTGCTGCTGTTCGCCCTGCTCGGCCTCGCGATCGGCCTGCTCGTCCGCCCGCTCATGGCGAACGTGAACCGCCTGTTCGCGCGCGAGATCGAGGAGAGCGACATGATCATCGGCGAACCGGTGCACATGCCCGGCACCGAATACCGGCTCTCCACGGCCGTGCGCATGCTGTCCAGCCACGAAGGCTACCGCGAGCGCATCGAACGGCAGGCGGCGCGCTTCGCCGTCCACTATCCGCGGCTCAAGCAGGGCGCGCTCGTCGCCGGCATCGTCGTGCCGGTCGTGCTCGCCGTCACGTTCTCGCTCACGCCGAACACGAAGCTGGAGGCGCTGCTCACGTGGATCATCTGGATCCTCATCATCATCGCGTTCCTGCTCACCATCGAATTCATGAACGACAACCTGCGCCGGCAGATGGAGCTCGGCAACCTGGACGACGAGGCGATCCGCGCGTACATCCGCGAGCGCGAACGCATCCGCGAGAAGGCGAAGGCGCGCAAGCGCGAACGCGTGCGGGAGAAACTCGCGCAACCGCTCAATCCGACGCATGAGGGGAGGCACGCGCAATGAGCGTGAACGATACGACCGAACGCATCGAGCCCGTCGTCGACGCCGTCGGCGGTGACGCGGGCGCCGGCGAGACCGCGCACGCCGCGGCGCCGCGCGTCACGCACAAGACGTGGCGGCTGTTCGTCGGCGACGTGCGCCGCATGTTCAGCAACGTCGTCTCCATCATCATCGTGATCGGCCTCGTGTCGATCCCCGGACTGTTCTCCTGGTTCAACATCGCCGCCAGCTGGAACCCGTTCGGCGACCTCAAGAACCTGAAGTTCGCGGTCGCAAGCGTCGACGAAGGCTACAAGTCCGACCTGATCCCCGTGAAGATGACGATCGGCGACACCGTCGTCAACACGCTGCGCGCCAACTCGCAGCTCGACTGGACGATCACCACGAAGGACGACGCGATCGACGGCACGAAATCCGGCAAATACTATGCGGCCATCGTCATCCCCAAGGACTTCAGCAAGAAGATGATGACGTTCTTCTCCGCCGACGTCGACAACGTGAAGATCGACTACTACGACAACGAGAAGAAGAACGCGCTCGCGCCGAACCTCACCAACGAGGGCGCGAACGAGGTGAGCACGCAGATCAACCAGATGTTCGCGAAGACGCTGACGAGCACCGCGCTCTCCATCGCGTCGCAGCTCGCCGACGACCTCTCCACGCCGGGCGCGCAGACCGCGCTCGCACGGTTCAGCGCGAACATCGGCGACTTCGCGACCACGCTCGACGACACGTCGTCGATGCTGTCCAGCTACGCGACGATCACCGGTTCGGCCGGCGCGCTGCTCGACGATTCGAGCGCGCTGCTCGCCAACGCGTCGAACTCCGCGACCGCCGCCGGATCGCAGCTGGACGCCGCGAAACAAGGCGCGACCGACCTGTCCGGCGCGATGACCACCGCCGCGGACACGCTCGCCGGAGCGCTCGCCTCCAGCGCCGACAGCTACGGCGCCGTCGCCGACTCCGTGGACAAGCTGTACGCGGACGCGGGCACGCAGGCCACCGACACGGCCGCCGCGCTCGACACGCAGGCGAAGCACGTGGGCGACCAGATCGCCGAATACCAGAAGATCCGCCAGTCGATCGCCGACCTGCAGGCCAAACTGCCGGAGAACCTGCAGTCCGTGCTGCAGCCGATGCTCGACCGGCTGGACACGGCGATCGGCGTGCAGCAGACGTTGCAGACGCGCCTGACGGACGCGGCGAACGCGGTGCGCGCGAAGAACACGGACGTGCAGAACCAGCATGCGCAGGTCAAGGATCTCGCCACGCAGGCGCAATCCGCGATCGCCGGCGTGAAATCGAACTTCGACACGCAGGTCAAACCGCAGCTCGCCCAGTTGAACGCGTCCGTGACCGACGCGACGCAGGTGCTCGACGCGGGCGCGGCGAAGCTCACGACGACGCTCGGCGATCTCGACACGACCGCCGCGAACGCGAAGACCGGACTCGCGGACGTGCAGCAGACGCTCACCGACGTGTCCGGCAAGCTCGCGAAGGCCGGCAAGCGGCTCGGCGCGTTCGACGAGAAGCTCGCCGCCGCGCTGAACAGCGGCGACATGAGCATGGTCAAGGAGGTGCTCGGCAACGATCCGGACACGCTGGCCGCCACGCTGGCCGCGCCGGTCGCGCTGCAACGCAAGGCCGTGTTCCCGGTGGAGAGCTTCGGCTCGTCGCTCGCGCCGCTGTACCTGCTGCTGCCGTTGTGGGTGGGCGCGCTGCTCATGGCGGTCACGTTGAAGACGACCGTCTCGCATCGCGTGCGCCGCGAACTCGGCGACCCGCGCCCGCATCAGATGTATCTCGGCCATTACGGGATCTTCGCGCTGATCGCGCTGCTGCAGAGCACGTTCTCGTTCGGCGGCGCGCTGCTGTTCATCCACGTGCAGGCCGTGCATCCGCTGCTGTTCATGCTCACCGGATGGGTGAGCTCGCTGGTGTTCTCGTTCTTCGCCTACACGATGGTGGTGAGCTTCGGCAACGTGGGCAAGGCGATCGGCGTGCTCATGCTCATCATGCAGATCGCCGGTTCGAACGCCGCCTACCCGTTGCAGATGCTGCCCGGATGGCTGGGCGCGATCAGCCCGGCGCTGCCCGTCACCCACGCGGTGACGATGATCCGCGCCGCCATCGCCGGCATCTACGACATGGACTATTGGCGCGCGATGGGCGCGCTGCTGCTGGTCATCCCGCCGCTGCTGCTCATCGGACTCGTGCTGAGGAAGCCCCTGGTGCGGTTCAACCAGTGGTATGTGGCCAAGGTGGAAAGCACCAAGGTCATCGCGTAGCGGGTCGTTCCGGACTCGTCACGGTCCGCCCCCTAATCACGGTTCGCTCCGGGGTTTGTCACGGTTTTCCGTTGCAAATCCCGGAGCGAACCGTATCAGGCGTGGAGGGAACCGTATCAATCCCGGAGGAACGGCAGGGCCGTGAACAGCGGCAGGGCGGCGAACACCGGAATCGGATACCAGAACAGCGCCTCGGGCGAGGCGTACAGCGACATCACGGTGAAGAACAGCAATCCGAACGCGGCGAGCCGAGAAGCGGGCGATGCGCCGATGTCCGCACGCAATCCCCGATCATCGCGGGAACCGGTGCCGGACGTGCGACGGCGAAGCCACGACACCGTCCCGACGACCAACGCGAGCGCGATCATCGACGGAATCCACGTGACGTAGAGCGCCATCGACGTGAGCGGATTGCCGGGGCGGGAAGCGGCGGTGCCGGAGGCCGCCGCGGTCGTGCCGGCGTTCGCGCCGCGCGCCCAGTCGCGAACCGCGCGCAACGTGTCTCGCTGCCACTGCGGCCGCGCCGACGTGCCGGCGAGCGGCGCGAGGTCGCGCGCGATGGCGGTCATGCGCGCGGACCCGCCGGTGCCGCCGCCCGCGCGGCGCACCTCGGCGGCTGTCAGGTACGTGGACCACTGTTTCAGGTAGCCGTCGCGCAGCAGGTAGTCGGAGTCGGTGGGATAGGCGAAATTGACGTTCGGATTCCACCATCCGCGCGTCTGGGCGGCGTAGGCGCGCGCGTAGACGAGCGGATGCGCGAGGCCGAGCCGCGCCCACGCGCGCACGGCCGCGAGCTTCTGCGCGGGCGTCGGGCCGGGCGCGACGACGGTGCCGTCGGCGGCGCGACGCGGCTCCTTGAGCGTGTGGAACGTCTCGTCGGTCCGATGCGGATTGATGGTCGCGGCGGCCTTGTCGAGATCCATGATGCCGTCCAACGCGCGACGCTGCGCGGGGTCGATCGCGGACGGATCGTCGTGGGCGAGGCGGGCGACCGGCTGCGTGACGATGCCCCAGACCTCGCGGCCGGGGGATTTGCTCGCGTGGGTCGCGGCGGCGGCGATCGGCGCGAACACGGCTTGCGCGAGGAGCACGGCGACGATGAGGCAGATCGCGGCACGGGCGCGGTCGGAGAGGCGAGGCGCGGCAGGGGCGGCACAGGCGATGGGAGCGGGTGCCGGAGCCGCGATGGGATCCCGGTCTCCGTCACGACGGGATTTCCGCCCGGCGCACACGCACAGCAATCCGATACCGGCGCACACGACGATGGGCAGGGCCGTGCGCTTCGACGCGACGGATGCGAACGTGAGCAGCGTGAACGCGACGGCGACCGGCATGCGGCGCAGCACGCGGCCGCGCGTGAGACACGCTTCGGTGAAGATCACCGCCATCGGGAGGAAGAAGACCGTGTGGAGCGAATCCTTGCCCATCGTGGTCGAGGCGGCGACGACCACGTAGCTCATCGCCGCGTAGACGAGGCCGACGGTGACGAGCCACAGGGGCGCGCCGAGCTTGCGGATGTAGCAGAGGATGAACGCGCCGCCGGCGGCGAGGGCGAACGCCTGCACGACCGTGTAGACGGCCTGGCCGGCGAGCGGGGAGCCGAAGGCCGCCGCGCCGAAATGCCAGAAGAGGCCGAAGATGAGGGTGTCGAACAGCGGATGCTGCGTGTAATAGTGGTGCAGGCCCATCGCCTGGAGGTACTGGGCCATCGTGTCGTCACGCATGGCGCCGGGCCACGTGAGCGCGATCCACGGCAGCCAGCACGCGGCGATCAGGGCAAAGTAGAGGGAGAAGCGCTTGCGCAACGCGACGGCGAAGGTCGAGGGCCGACGGTCGGCGAACCAGAGCCGGACGGCGGATGACCAAATGCGGATGACGTCGGTCCGACTACGCGCGGCGGCGGACCGAGTGCGCGCTGCGGATGACCAAGTATCCCATGAAGACACGGCCACCAGTGTACGCGGCTTCGTGATGCCGTGACGCCGCGGTGCCGTATTGCCGTAGTGCCGCGACGCCATAGTGCCGTAGTGCCGCGACGCCATAGTGCCGCGAAGCAGCATCGTCCGGCGCAAGAAATCCCGGAAAACGGAGGCGTCGCCCGGGAATGGTCGCGCTGGGGAATCGCTGAGCACAAGAAATCCCGGGAATCCGCCCCATCGTCCGGGAATAGTTGCGCTGAGACAAGGTCAGCGCAAGTTTTCCCGGGTAATGGGGTTTTCTTCCGGGATATGTTGCGCTGAACTCCTCTCAGCACAACGAATCCCGGACGAAGCCACGTATTCCCGGGAATCGTTGCGCCGAAAAGCGACGGGGGCACCGCCGAGGTGGGGTTCGGAAGACGGCCGCTACTGGATGGAGGCCTGCTGGCGGCAGAGGTCGAGGGCCTTGTTGAACGCGTCGGACGTCCAGCTGGCGCCGGCGACCTTGTCGACCTTGAGACCCTTGAGCGGCTTGCCGTCCACCACACCGTTGATCGCGTTCGCGAAATCGGTCTGGTGCTTCTTCGAGATCGACGTGAACGGGTGGCCGATCACCTCGACCGTCTGGACGTTCTGGTCCTTGATCGTGAAATGGACGTCGATCGAATCCTCGCCCACCGGACCGTACTGGCCGTTGATCGAATACGTGCCGTCCTTGTAGTTGCCGGTGTCCTTCGCGTCGGAGGAGGAATCGGAACCGTTGGAACCGTCCGACGAGGAATCGGAGGAATCGGACGACGAGCCGGAGGCGTCTCCGGACTGTGACTGCTCCTCCTGGGACTTCTCGGTCTCGCCCGAATTGCCGGCGTACTGGTCGTCCATCGGCGTTGCCTTCGACTCGGCGCAGCCGGCCACGCCACCCAGCAGCGCCAACGTGGCGGCCGTCAACGCAATCGTCTTGACGGCCTTCCGCTTGCCGTCGTTCCTCTGCTCGTGCATATCACTCATCCTAGCCGACGGCCTCTCAGTCCTCGCCGCCGGTTTTGGCGGCCTTGGTGGGGTCGGCGAAGCCGATGGCGGTCTCGCCGGTCTGCGCGCCCTCGACCTGGGCGCCGGTGGAGGCCGGCTTGCCGCCCTCCGCCTCGTACGCCTTGCGAGCGGTCTCATCGTTCCACTTCTCGCCGACGAGCACGCCGTGGTTGAGCATAATCTCGCGCTGGGCGCAGCTGGCGACGAGCGCGTCATGCGTGACGACGATGATCGTCGTGCCCTGCTCGTGCAGCTGACGGAACAGGTCGAGCACGATCTTCTCGTTCTTCTCGTCGAGGTTGCCGGTCGGCTCGTCGGCGAGGATGAGCTTCGGCTCGTTGATGAGGGCTCGCGCGATGCACACGCGCTGCTGTTCGCCGCCGGACAGCTGGCTCGGCAGATGGTGGGCGCGGTCCTTGAGGCCGACGCGTTCCAGCGCCTTCATGGCCTGGTCCTCGTCGACGACCGAATGGTAGTACTGGGCGACCATCACGTTCTCCACGGCCGTCAGATGCGGCACGAGGTAGAACTTCTGGAACACGAGGCCGATCATGTTCTTGCGCACGTCGGCGAGCTGCGAGGCGTTGAGGTCCTCGAGCTTGCGGCCTTCGAGCTTCACGGAACCCTTCGACGGGGAGTCCATGCAGCCGATCATGTTCATCAGCGTGGTCTTGCCGGAGCCGGACGAGCCGACGATCGCCAGCCATTCGCCTTCCGGCACGGTGAGGTTCAGGTCGTCCACGGCGTGCAGGTCGCCGTAGATCTTCGAGATGTGGTCGAGTTCAAGCAACATGGTGGTTTCCTTTCCCAAGGAATCGGCCCCCGCTGGCGGGGCTGTCACAGGTGGCACGGCGAAAGTCGTCGTTACGGATCAATCGGCCCCCGCTGGCGGGGGCTGTCGGCGGAGCCGACTGGGGGTGGTCGCCGTCGTGGCGCGCGATGGGATTACTCCTCGCGCAACACGATGGCGGGATCGATGCGGGTGGCGCGGTGGACGGGCGGGATGGAGGCGACGACGGCGACGAGCGCGGCGAGCGCCACGGACGCCGCGCCGAGCGCCCAGTTGAACGCGATCGCGCGTTCGAACACGGCGACGCACAGCCAGCTGGCGAGCCCGTAGCCGATCGCCGTGCCGACAAGGCCGCCGATCAGGCCGTACATCGCGGATTCGACGTAGAACTCGACGCCGATCGCGGCCGAGCTCGCGCCGAGCGCCTTGCGCAGGCCGATCTCGTTGCGCCGCTGCGAGACGATCGAGCTGATGGTCGTGCCGACGCCGACGAGCGTGAGCACGAGCACGACGAGCGAGACGATCCAGAACAGGGTCTGCAGCATCGTGATGATGCGCGTGTCCGACGCGGTGATCTTCGTGACCTGCTGCGCCTTCACGTGCATCGACGTCATGTCGTTGATGCTGGCGACGAGCGCGTTCAGGTCGCTCGCGCCGGACGAGTATTCGATGACGTCCACGCCGCGCTTCACGCCGGTGAGCTTGTCCACGTCGGCGTTGGTCGCGTAGATGATGGAGTCCTCGCTGCCGCCGGTGTCGACGATGCCGGCCACGCGGAACTCGGTTCCGGTGGTGTCCATGATGTCGCTGTTCACGCGGCCGTCGTGCATCTGCTGCGACGATTGCGAGGATTGGGAAGCGGCGTCGGATTCGGGGGATTCGGCGGTGGAGGACGAGGACGACCCAGCCGAAGAGGACGAGGAGGCCGCGTTGTCGGAGGCGCGGTAGCCGATCGTGATCGAGCCGCCGACCTTGAGGCCCATCGCGTCGGCGACGTCGCGGCCGACGAGCACCTTGCCGGTGGTCGGCCAGGAGCCGTCCACCACCCAATGATGGTTGAGGTTCCTCACCTGCGCGGCATCCACGCCGGCCATCACATACGGCGCGGCGTTGACGCGCACGTTCTCGTAACGGTAGGTGGCGTGCTTCTGCGAGCCTTTCGCCGCGACCATCTCGGTGGTGTGCTTCACCATCGCCGCGTCGATGCCGGCGGATTTCGCGTCGGAATCACCGGACGTCGAACCGTCGGAACCCGAACCCGTCGAGCTGGCATCACCGGTGGGCGTGACGATGAGGTTCGCGCCGTACGCGCGCATCTCCTGATTCATCTGCTGCGGCACGGCGATGCAGATCATCGCCAGGCAGAACAGCGTGGCCGCGCCGACCAGCGACGCGATGACCGCCATGACCGCGCGCGAACGGCGGCGGAACACGGCGCTGAACAGCATCCGGAAGAACATGCCGGTATTCGTCATCGCAACCCTCCTTCTTCTTCCAAGCAAGCACGACCACCCTCAGTCCCGCTGCGCGGGACAGCTCCCGCCAGCGGGAGCCGACGATTACGCCCCCGCCGGCGGGGGCTGTCGGATGCAATCCGACTGGGGGTGGTCAGACGGACGGTACCCGAACGGACACGACATTCTCGCGAACGACCACCCTCGGTCCCGCCGCGCGGGACAGCTCCCGCCAGCGGGAGCCGACGATCACGCCCCCGCCGGCGGGGGCTGTCGGATGCAATCCGACTGGGGGTGGTCAGACGGACGGTACCCGAACGGACACGACATTCTCGCGAACGACCACCCTCAGTCCCGCCGCGCGGGACAGCTCCCGCCAGCGGGAGCCGGCACATCGCATCGCGCGAAGCGCGATTCCATAGCATCATCGCGAACTCAGCGGCCATGGAGCACCTCCGCGGGCTTCAAGCTCAGGATCGAGCGGATCGACGAGGCGGACGCCACCGCGACCGTGAGCGCGAGCAGCACGAATACGAGCACGAACACCATCGGACGCATCGTGATGCCGGAACCGAACACCACCTGCCCGATGATCTGCGCGACGCCCGAACCGAGCCCCGCGCCCACCACGGCGCCGAGCAGCGAGACGGTCGCCGTCTCCGCCATCATCAGGCGGGAGACCGCGCCGTCGGTCGCGCCGATCGCCTTGAGCAGCGCGAGCTCGCTGGAGCGTTCGCCGATCGACGCGACCATCAGGTTCGCGACGGCCACCGCGGCGGCGATCAGACTCAGCACCGTCATCAGAATCATCACGGCCTGCGTCTTCTGCAGGACGTTGCCCTGCAACGCGGCGACCTGCCTCACCTGCTTGGCGACGGCCCCCGGAATCACCTCCTCGATCTGGTAGGCGATCGAGCTCGGGTAGGCGGTGCAGTACCAGGTCTCCCATTCGTCCTGGCTCAGCGCGGCCGGGTTCTTCGCGGCCTTGCGCGCCAGATCGTTCTCCGGCGTGGTGAGCGCCTTCACCTCGATCTTGTTCACCGAATCGGGCAGGCCGACCAGCTCCTGCAGCTGATCGGAGGAGACGTACATCGAACCGTTGTCGTCGTCGCCGGAATCGTAGACGCCGACGATCTTGAAGTCGATGGACTTGTCGCCGCGCGTCAGCGAGACCGTGCCGCCGACCTGCACGGCTGCCTCGTCCTCATGGCCCTGACCGACGGCGACGCCGAGCGACTTGGCGAGGTCCTTGCCGATCACGGCCTCCTTGGTGCCGTCCTTCGGCCAGCGGCCCTGCAGGTCCCACCAGGAGCGCATGCCTTCCACGCCGACCACCGTGGTCTCGCCGGACGCCAGCTTGAGCTTCTTGTTGAACCAGGTGCCGACCACCGGCACGTTCGTCTTCGTCGGGTATTCGGCGAGACTCACCGCCCAGCCGTCGCCCTGGGTCACCGGCTTGGTGTTGACGGCGGTCACGTGCTGGTCCAGTTCGGGCGCGAAGTTCGTGATGTTGAACGCCCAGAAGATCGTCTTGATCTTCGCCGCGTCCGACTCCTTGAGGAACGACGTCGGGTCGGTGGCGGCGCCGGCCGTGCCGCCCGTCGCGCCATCCGTGTTGTACAGATCGGAGACGACGGCGTCCGACTTCGGCTGCACGGTGATGTTCGATCCGTACGTCGACAGTTCGGCGTTGAGCTTGTCGCCCACGTCGAACACGACGCCGAGCATCGCCACGCTCACCGTGGCCGACAGGCACACGGTGAGGGCGATGAGCAGCCGCCGCCTCAGCTGGCGCGTGAACGACCGCGCGATCATTCGCAGAAAGAACATGACTACCTCACCTCCCGCCGGCGGGAGGCGTCATGCGCAGCATGACGGCGGGTGGCTGCCCGACGACCTCCCCCGGTCGGCTTTGCCGACAGCCCCCTCCAGAGGGGGCCGAAAACGATGTTCCCCATGGCGATCCTCCTCACTGGAAGTGGGCGCTCAGGGCGTCCAGGTCGGCGGTGTGGATCGTGATCTTGCCGTTGCCGGTCTTGTACGGGAACGGGATCGGGTTGCATCCGCCCTTGAATCCGATGGTCGCCAGGTTGATCGCGACCTCGCACTTCTTGCAGATGATCTTGCCGTCCTTCTCGTAGTAGCCGGCGTCGCCGCAGTTCTCGCACGCGTCGAGGCCGATGCCGTACGCGCCGCCGTTCTTCTTGATGATGATGAACCGCATCGAGGTGCCGTCCTTCGCCTTGTATTCGAAGCGGTGCAGATGCCCGTCCTCGACCTGGCTGAACGGGATCGTCGCCACGCCGTCCTTCAACGAATACGTTTCCGGCGGCGACAGCGTGATCGTGCGCGTGGTCGCGGCGACGCCCGCGGTGAGCGTCACGGTCACGCCGATCGCGGCGACGAGGCTCCACACGGCCGCGGCGACGGCACGACGGCGGAACGCCTTGTGCCGTCGCACGTCGGCCTCGTTCTCGCCGTCGCGCGGTTTCGTCGGTGTGCGGAAGCCGGCGACGATCGACGCGATGGCGGGGATGACGAACACGACGCCCTGCGCGATGATCATCTGCGTGTTGTGGTTGATGGACCAGACGAGCGGCTGGAACAGGAAGTGCGGGAAGAGCAACGAGTGCGCCTGGATGATCTGCAGCAGTCCGGTCGCGTGCTGGACGAACAGGATCGCCATCATCGCCGCCGCGGCCGCGGTGAACGCGGGCCGCACGGCGGTATTGCGCATCGTGCGGAAGATCGCCGCGACGATGACGGACATGACGACGCCGAGCACGAAACCGAGCGCGCGCAGCAGCATCGCGGACGTGAACGCGGTCTCGCCCGGCTCCACCCAGATCGTGAGCTGGAGGATCACGTCCGGCAGCGCGTAGAAGACGGTGAGCGCGATGGCGAGGGCGCCGACCGCGTTGGCCGCGTGCATGAGCGGCGCGTGTTTGCGCCAGTCCGTGGTGATCCAGTGCCCGGCGATGACGGCCACGATGGCGAGCACGTCGACGATGACGGCCACGGTGAGCACCGGCTGGTTGACGAAGGTGCGCTGGTTGATGACGGCGGTGGCCCTGAGGGCGGCGAACACGATGGCCGCGACCGTGCCGAGCAGCAGGCCGTAGAGACGCCAGTGGGCGCTGAACGGTTTGTCCTTGCCCTCGCCGACCGTGAGCGTCACGCTCAGGCACATGACCAGCAACGCGGGTGCCAGCGTCCCCGGCATCACCGCAACGAATTGTTCCAGCATTCGCGCCCTTTCCTAAGAATCGCTAAGGTGCCGTAAATCGGCGGAAAGCCCCCTCGGGGCGAGGGGGCTGTAATAGACGAAGGTACGCCCCCACGGGCGGGGGCTGTCGGCGGTAGCCGACTGGGGGTGGCCGATGGGGAGCAACCCGTGACGGCAACCCTCAGTCTCGCTGCGCGAGCCAGCTCCCGCCGGCGGGAGCGAAACCGTCATCCGTGATTTTGTCGCTTCGCGGCAAAATCACCACTGACGCGGAGTGTACTCCCAGTTGTCGAAGGTGACTTCGAGGGGCTCGGTCCAGAAGTGGCCCTTGACGCCGGTCTCCGGGTCGACGTGGAGCATCCAGCCCTTCTTGGCCGGGGACTCGATCGAGAGCTTCAGCTGGTAGGTGCCGGCCTTGTCGAGCTTGACGTTGGCGCCGTAGTGCGGGCCGTCGGAGGCGTTCATCTGCATGAAGGTGCCGGAGGTGGCGGTGCCGCCCTCGACTTCCTTGCCGGTGGACTTGTCGATGATCGTGTAGTTGACGGTCAGATCCGGGATGAAGTTGCCCTTGCCGTAGCCGAGCTCGGTGCCCTTCTTGTTGGCGTGGATGTCGGCCTCGAGGTGGAAGGAGGCGTCCGCGGCCTTGAGGCCCATGGAGGACGGCTCCATGTCGATCGGCTGGAAGTAGACGGCGCCGACGGTCAGCGGGCCGACTTCCTGATCCTGCTCCTCGGCGGTGCCGGACGGGCCGACCGGGACCTCTTCGAAGCCGGTGCCGGAATCGGAGGCGGAGGAATCGGAGTTCGAGTCGGAGGACTGCGAGGAGGAGTCCGACTTGGCGGAGGTGTTCGAGCTGTCGGAGGAGCCGCAGGCGGCCAGCGAGAACGCCATGGAACCGGCGAGCAGCACGCCGAGCAGGGCGGCGATCTTCTTGTTCTTCATCATTTCTCTATCCTTTTCTTGTGGGAGTGAAGGAACCCCACAACAGGGACTTCACAGCTTGTTGGTTGAATTATCGATTACTCGGGAAAGTCTTACTTGGCGGAACCGGCCTTCGCGGAACCGGCCTTCGCTGCGGACGCCTTGAGCTTGCGCTGCTTGGCGAAACCGACCACGAACAGCGCGATCACGGCGACGGCCGCGAGCACCTGCGCGACGATGCACTCGACGTACGGGTAGAAGCCGAGCCAGTCGTTCGTCGGCACGCCGTCCAGATAGATGGCGGGCAGCAGGTCGCCTTCGATGAGCGCGTGCACGCCGCCGCCGGCGAAGACGACGACCAGCACGGACATCAGGATCGACGTGACGAGGAAGAACGGGCCGATCGGGATCTTCACGGAGGTGAAGCGGATAATCAGGAAGATGATCACCAGCACGACGGCCGCGGCGATGCCGCCCGTCCACATGCCCTTCGAGTCCTGGCTCATCGAGTAGATGGACTGATAGAAAATCACGGTCTCGGCACCCTCGCGGAACACGGCGAGGAAGCTCAGCATGGCGAGTGAGACGATCGTGCCGAACGCCACCTTCTCGCCGGCCTCGACCTGTGCGGAGACGGACTTGACGGCTGCCTCGGTCTTGGTGCGGATGTAGCGGTTCCACGCCTCGACGCTCGACTTGTTGAGCATCCAGTTGCTGGTCCACAGGAGCATGCCCATGGCAATCAGGGCGCACACGCCCTCCATGATCTCCTGCTGCGGGCCGGAGCCGCCGAACAGGAGCGTGAAGATCACGGCGATGATGCCTGAGCCGGCGAGGCCGGCGACGACGCCCAGGTAGATCCACTTGGTGAAACGCTTGTTGCCGGACTTGACGAGGTAGGCGATCACGGCGGCGACGACGAGCAACGCCTCAAGACCCTCGCGGATGAGGATGAGGAACGCCTGGCCGACGGCGCTGGTGATGAACTTGGTGAAACCGCCCTCCTTGTCGGCGGCGCCGCCGTCGAGGATGCCGGCGTCCTTGACGAGCATGGCCTTGAGGTCGTCGACGAGCTTCTTCGTGGACTTGAGGTCCTTGCCCTTGTTCATCGCGGAACGGGTCATCTTGAACTGGTATTCGACCTGCGAGACGCGGTTGCCGGAGATCGCGTTCATCACGTTCTTCTCGAAACCGAGCTTCTCGTAGTACTGGTAGTACGCGTCGTTGACGAGCGTGGCGCCCTTGGCGCCGTCGCCCTTCTCATACGCCTTGTACGCGTTGTCGAGGATCGGGGTCATCTCGTTGGCCACGTCGGTCCAGGAACGGTTGCCCTTGCCCGGGTTCTTCTTCTTTTTGGCGTCGAGCTCCTTGCGCTCCTTGTCGAGCTCGGCCTGCAGGGCCTTCGCGTACTCCTTCGGCTTGGCGAGCCCGGTGTTCGCATCGAGCTGCTGCGCGGTGGCGTCGAGGTCGGCGACGAGCGCGGTGATCTTCTGATCGAGCTCATCGTTGTTGCCGGGCACGTAGGAGAGGTTCTGGATGTCCTGGAACGCCTGCTGCTGGGAGGTCTGCTTGTCCGCGCCAATCGTGGAGTTCACGACGGCGGTGAAGTTGGAGGCGACGTAGATCGAGTTGTACGCGGCCATGAAGTCGGAAGTCGCGCCGGACGTGTTGCCGTCCTCGTACTCCTGCTGGCCGTCCTGCAGCTGCTCGGCCATCGCCTCGGCGACCGCGGACCACGTCTTGTAGTCCGTGGCCTTGCTGGTGGCGGAGGACAGTCCGGACGAGGAGCCGGCGGCGAGCGCGGTCTGTGGGACGGCGGCGGACGGGGTCACGGCCATCGCCACGATCATCATCAACGCACCGGCGAACGCGACGAGCTTCACCGGAACGCGCTTGAGCAACGCGGACATTCCAGGGTCTTCCTCTCTAATTTCACAATCCATCAGAACGATAGAGAAAAAATTCCCGGAACAACAGTCTTGATTTTTGCGGATTCTTGAGGTAGTAGGCGCATATAACGATGTATCCGCGGTGGAAACCGCCGTTTCCTCACGCTTTCGCCACGATTTCCCGCGGCTGGCAACGTTCGCACCATCTCACATCGCGAACGCACGCCCCCGCCGCCCGCATTCCATCCCACATTGCGAAACACGCCCCCACCCCGCTCCTGCCGCCGGAAGTGGAATGTTGTCTTTGTCGGCCCCCTCTCCCGCTCCCGCTGGCGGGAGCTGTCACGCGAAGCGTGACTGAGGGTGGTCGACTACGGGCGCAACGCCCGACCACCCCCAGTCGGCAAAGCCGACAGCCCCCGCCAGCGGGGGCACGCCCAATGGGGCGTGGACGCATGGAACGGCATCAAGCGACAGCCCCCGCCAGCGGGGGCACATCGAACCGAGCCGCCTACGTGCTGCGCAAGCTCGACGACAGCCTCCGCCAGCGGGGCGCATCCGCGGCATCACCCTTCCAGCACGGAGAGCACCTTGCGTTCGTCGTAGAAGGCGAAGACGACGCCGCCGATGCCGCACAGCACGGCGGCGCTCACGGCGGCGATGCGGTAGCCGGCGCCGGACGCCATGCCGATCGTGGAGACGCCGGTGAACAGCAGCATCGCGACGGACTGGCCCATCTTCATCGCGAACGTGCGCGCCGCGTAGAACATGCCCTGCCGGTCCTGGCCGGTGGTCTTCGAGCTGGCGTCGGCGATGTTGGCGACGATCGCCTGCGGCAGGATGCCGAACGCGGCCATCGGCACCGCGCCCACGACCGACAGCAGCACGCCCTGCGCCATCGGCGGCAGGAACGCGACCGCGCCGGAGCCGAGCGCGCCGGCGAACGCGAACGCGCAGGTGAAGATCACGAACGCGACGAGCAGCAGCCGCTTCTTGCCCACGCGGTTGGCGAGCAGGTTGACGGGCACGTAGAACAGCACGGAGACGCCGGTCATCAGCACGAAGTAGACGGTGGTCGTGGTCTCGGGAAGTTTGAGCAGCGAGGTCACGAAGAACGGCAGACCGGTCTGGAACGTGGTGATCGCCACCCAGTAGACGACGTCGGAGCAGACGAATTTGCGGAATTCGCCGTCGCCGAACGTCTGCTTCAAGGATTCGACGGTCGATTCGGACGTGGGATGCGAATCGACGTAGTCCTTCTCGCGGATGGCGAGCGGCGGCACGAGCATGCACACGAACGCGACCGCCGCCATAATCGTGAACGTGAGGCGGATCGCGTCGACGCGGCCGAGCATCGGCACGAATCCGCCCCAGATGACGGGCGCGACGTAGGCGACGGCCGTGCCGAACACCCACGTGAACGAGATGGCGGTGGAGATGGCGAGCTGCTGTTTGGAATCGTGGCCGAGTTCCGCGATGAGCGCGTTGTACGGCGTGCAGTAGAACGTGAGCGCGATGTAGTAGCCGATCACGGTGACGAACAGCACGGCCGCGTTCGCCCAGCTCGTGCCGTCGACCGGGCTCCAGAAGACGAGCACGGTGACGAGCGCGAGCGGGAGGGCCGCGAACTTGAGGAATGGCATGCGGCGGCCGGAACGCGCGTCGCAGCGGTCGGAGAGGGAGGCGACGGCCGGGTCGATGAACGCGTCGAAGAAGCGGGCGAACGCGGTGATGCCGCCCACGACGGTGACGACGCCGAGCACGGCGAGCCCCTGCGGCACGAACACGGTCTGGCCTTGGGCGATGGTCTCGTTGTCCGGCTGGTAGAAGTACACGAGCCAGTTCGAGATGATGCCGCTCAGCAGCGCCCAGCCGAACTGCCCGACCGCGAACGCCCAGATCTTCGGGGTGGGCAGGTCCTTGACCCGTACAGCGTCATCCGTCATATGCAACCTCCGTGACCTCATTGACACCGCGTCAATCCTAGCACCGGCACCTGCCCCGCCGACCGGAAGACGGGAACTAGGCCCGCACCCCTTCTCTCCGCCCCCGCCGGCGGGGGCTGTCGGCGAAGCCGACTGGGGGTGGCCTCACGGGACGGCGAAAGGCCGCCGTCGACCACCCTCCGGCACTACGTGCCGCCCCCCGCCAGCGGGAGGAACCGCAATCCCCGCCCCCCGCCAGCGGGAGGAACCGCAATCCCCACCCCCCGCCAGCGGGAGGAACCGCAATCCCCGCCCCCCGCCAGCGGGAGGAACCGCAATCCCCGCCCCCCGCCAGCGGGAGGAACCGCAATCCCCACCAGCGGGAGGCACCGCAATCCTGCCCCCGCCGGCGGGGGCTGTCGGCGAAGCCGACTGGGGGTGGTCCGCACCCGCCCTCCGCGCACCTCGACAGCCCTCGGTCCCGTGCGACCCATAACGCGCCCCCTATAATGGGAGGCACGAGAAGACGAGCCGACGCTAAGGAAGCGCATCATGGTCGATCAGCGCAACATCCAACCCCCGTTCCCCGCACGCCCGCAGCCCCAAACACCACAACCGCCGGCGCCACAGCCGTCGCTGCCGCGAGTCCCCCTTCCCGCGCAACGGACCGCCCCGACAACCGCCCCGACAACCGCCCCGACGACCGTATCAACGCCAACATCGACGCCGACCCGCACGAAACGACGCCCCGCGAAACGCATCATCGCCGCCATAGTCGCCGTGATCGTCGTGCTGCTGGCGGTGGACGGATGGCTGCTCTACCGGTCGCGCACCGTACATGGTCCTTCCGGTGCCGCCATCGAATTCCTCGACGCCTATCGTAACGGCGACGAAACGACCGTCACGAACCTGCTCGCGGCGAACGGCACCGGCGGCAAGGTCTCGCTTGGCGGCATGACCGCGCCGATGCGCACGCATCTCTCCTACGATCTGCACGGCAAGGGACTCACCTGTTCGGGCATGTGCACGATCAAGGCGACCATCACCAACGTGGATTTCGCGCGGATCGCCACGGATAAGGCGTTCATGGACAAGTATGCCGAAGCGGCGGCGAAGGCGGGATCAGGCCAGGGTGCCGACGCGCGCAAGGCCGAACAGCAGGCGACGAAACTGTTCAACGACAAACTCTCCGCCGCGAACGCGCCCACGAAGCGGTACGAGGTCGACATGCAGATCGTCGAACACGACGGCGATTGGAAGGTGCGGATGACCGCCGACCTGTCGAACGCGCTGCTCGGCGGATTCCCCGAATACGCGGCGAATCCCGCAAACGACGGCGCAAACGGCAGCGGCACGAACGACGCCAACGAATCGGACGGGCAGTGACCATGAGACACGCACAACGCCGACTCCGTCTGATGCTGCGCGCCGCGCTCGCCGCGCTCGTCGCCGTGCTCACCGTCGCCGCCCCGGTCGCGACGGCTTCGGCGAACGGCGTCGACAACATCTCCATCGCGACACTGAACGTCGGCGCGATGCTTGACTCGGCCACGGATCTGCACACGATGGACGTGGGCATCGTCAATAACGCGTACATCTACGCGAAGCCCTCCGACATCGCGACCGCGACCGGCATGGATGTGATCGTCACGCCGATGACGATCACGTTCCGGCGCGGATGGTACACGATCGAGGTGTCGCGCCGGCTCGGCTATGCGAACGTATATCTCACGAGCAGCACCGATGACGGCGTCGAACGGATTCCGATCGTGCAGGACAGCTTCCCCATGCGCACGTTGGAGACGGAGGAGTTAGGCGTGCTACTGCCACTGGAGCAGGCGCTGTACCTTGCAAACGCGGGGTGGACGATGAACGCCGACGAGTCGCTGCTCATCATCGACGCCCCGAAGGCGACGTTCTGGACGATGATGGAGGACTTCGACGAACTTGGTTCCGACGTGGCATCCGCGAGCGCGATGCTCAACGGCGGCGACGAGACCAGCGATCCGGACGACGCCGACTACAGCGGCATGTACACGTTCGCCTTCGCGCTCAACCATTTCGACGTCTCCATGCTGGTGCCCGGACTCGGTACCACATACAGCGAAAAGGCCGCCGATATGGCGTTCGAATCGCTGCTCACCGACGAGTTTTCCGCGGTACCCGCGGACGAGAAGTCGGATGAGCGGACATGGCACGATTCCATCAACGACGTCGGTACGTTCTACACGAACAGCAACTCGTATATCCAAGCCGGGCTGGATGCGGCGAACATGGACGAGCTGGCGACGGAGGCGGACAAGCGCATCACGGCGGTCACGGAGTCGGGCAGCGTCGGCATCATGCGCAGGAAGCTGACCGAGAAGCAGGCGTACCGGGTCGAGAAGCTCGACACGATCACGAAGGGCATGGACAAGGCGGGCACCGCGGTGGGCGGCATGCTCTCCTATCTCAACGCGATGGACACGGCGGGCAGCGTCTCGTCCAGCTATCTCGCCCAACTCGACGCCCTCCGGAAGGTCGATGAGAGCTCGCTCGCCGACAAGGATTCCCGCAAGCTCGTCGCCGACTACAAGAAACGCGCGAAGAAGATGGCGGATGCCTCACGCAAGCCGTTGCAAGAATATGTGAAGGAACAGGTCAACGACAAACTCGCCGGCAAGGCCGCCGACTATGTGACCGGCAAGATCCCGTATGCGAACGCGGTCATGGGCGGGTACAAGCTGGCGCTCACCACGGCGTCGTTCACACCGGGGCTCAAGGAGCTCCTCAAGGCGGGCGACGACGGCACCACCGCCAATCAGCTCATCAACATCGCGACGATCGCCTATGCCGAGGCGGGCAGACATTGGGCGAACTGCCTGCGCGCGCAAAGCGAGGTGAACATGGAGGAGGTCGCGCTCACGCGCACGTACTATCTGCTGGCGGTGCGTGCGATGATGCGCTTCTACGATCTGCTGTATGGTCTGCGCCGGCATGAGTACTATCTCGGCATGAACAGCTCCAGCGGCGGTCTGACCGACCTGGATCGGGACAAGGTCAACCGCAAGTTCGATGGGTCGGCGATTCCGAAGCAGTGGGCGCAACGGGCGCGGCAGCTGCGCATGACGGCGACGTTGCTCACCTCGCCGAGCTCCTGGGCGTCCGCCGGCTATGACGGCGCAATCGAGCTGCGCGCTGATTTCTCGCGCTTCTACAACGACTCCTACCGGTCCGGCCCGCTGCGCACACGGCTGTACGCCGGCCCCGACCGCAAACTGCTCAAGTACGGCGGCACGATCCGCGAGTACGGCGACGGAGACGATTCCGGTGACGGCGGCACCGGCAAGAAGTCGAAGAAGTCCGTCACCGTGAATCCGTTCGATCAGGGCGGCGTGCTCGACGCCTCCGACTTCCCCTACACCCGAGGCGAGGGCAGCTACGCGCTGGCCTTGGAGCGTGACGGCACCGTCAAACAGTGGGATACGCACGGCGACTATGCGGCCGACGGCCCCGGCGTCACGGTGAAGGGGCTGCCGAAGATCTCGGCGGTCTACGGCGACAACTCGCCGGCACGCTACGCGGTGGACGAGTCCGGTCAGCTGTGGGCGTGGGGTTCCAGCTCCTCGTTGTGCGGCGTGAGCTCGCTCGGCACGGGCGTGCATGAGACGTATTCGGGCGCAGACACCTACTCCGGCACCGATGTTCCGGCGAAGGTCATCGGCATGGACGACGTGAAACAGGTCTCCATCGCCTGCGGCACCTATTTCGCGCTGCAGAACGACGGCACCGTATGGACATGGGGCAAACGGTACTCCACGTCGATGGGCGATACGATGACCGAACCCGTGCGAATCGAATCGTTGCGCGGCGTGAAGGCGATCTCCGCGCAAAGCGGCATGTCCCTGATCGCGCTGCAGGATGACGGTTCCGTCGTGCAGACGGTGTGCGATTACGGCGACTGCGATCCCGTCGACGCGCCGGTGGAACCGGTCGACGGCGCACCCGACGACGTGGCGTTGCTGAACACCTATGAGGGCGGCGGCGCGCTGATCGACGAGAACGGGGGCGTCTGGACGCTTGACTACGACGGCTCCCTCGTGACCGCGAGCAAGATCGATGGATTGTCGGACATCCGCATGGTCTATTCGGACAACGACATGGGCCAGGACGGCACAGACACCAAGTACGCACTGGACGAGAACGGCTCCCTGTGGGGCTGGAGCTCCAACAAGGGCGCATGCGCAGCCACGAGCTCGGACGACGGCGACGCATATTCCGGCGCTATCGGCGACGGCACATGCGATTCCCATAAGGATACGCCCGTCAAGGTGATGGATGACGTACGTGATGTGAAGATGAGTTTCGGCGGCCGTCTCACCTATGCGCTCAAAACCGATGGCACCGTGTGGACGTGGGGTTCGGGCGAGGGGACGGACCCCTCGTGGAACAGGCCGAAGAAGGTCGCCGGAATCTCGAACGGCTCACGTCTCGCGCATCATCATGTGGTGTTGAGCAACGGCAAGGTGCAGCGCCTTGACTTCGTGACGAAGCAGGATTCCAGCGCGGCGCCCTACATACCCATCAAATCCGCCGGCACCATCATCAAGGGGGTTGACGTCAGTGCCAAGTGAGGTGGATGATCCGGGGACGTGAAACCCACCGGACCATCCACCTACAATGGGCGGCATGATGTCACTCGCCGAACGCATGCCGCATACGATGGCCTTTCCGCACGCCCTGGGCACCGGGATCATCGTGCAATCGGCCGAGAGGATCGATGGCGACCGGCGAATCGACGAATTCATTGATCGGTACGAGCGCGTATTGTCGCGATTCCGCGACGGTTCCCTCGCGTCCAGGATGCGCCGCGCGGAGCATGGCGGCGCGTTCACGTTCCCCGATTGGGCCGGCCCGCTGTTCGACCTCTACGATCTGCTGTGCGAGGCGACGGACGGCGCCATCGACCCGTGCGTCGGCGAGGACCTCATCCGTCTCGGCTACGACGCCCGCTACTCGTTCACCCTCTCCCCCGGCGCGATTCCCACCGTCGCTGATTCCGCCGATACCACCGGCATGATTCACGCTACCGCGGATTCCGCCGATCCATCCCGCGCAACCCCCGGCTCGGCCGGCCGACCCGATACGCGCAGCGGCACGCTCGGCGCGATTCATGGCCGTCCGACGTGGCGCGAGGATGTGACGCGCACCGGCAAGCGCGGCACGACGCTTGTCACGCGGCGCCCGGTCTCCCTCGATTTCGGTGCCTGCGGCAAAGGCTATCTGGTCGACCTCATCGCCGCCTACCTCGCCCCCACATCCGCTCCCCCTTCAGGGGGAGCTGTCGCGCAACGCGCGACTGAGGGGGTGTCCGAGTCCACACACGCTCCGGATTTCGTCATCGACGCGGGCGGCGACCTCCGCATCAGCTCCCCCACCCCCGTCACGGTCGCCCTCGAAGACCCGTCCGACGATTCCCGCGCGGTCGGCACGGCGAGCATCGCCGCCGGCGCGTTCTGCGCGAGCGCGCCGAGCCGCCGCCGTTGGACGGCGACCACGCCCGACGAGCGCACGACGGTGACGGTCCATCATCTGCTCAACGCGATCGACGGCCTGCCGGTCGACGACGTGGCGGCGACGTGGGTATACGTGTCTGCCGCGGGCACGGACGCAAGCGCAAGCACGGGCACGGACCGCGTTCCCCACGAAACGGACGATACCGCGGCGCATCCCGACCATGACGCGCTTCTCCCCTATCCGACCGCGTTGGCCGACGGATTGGCGACCGCGTTGTTCGTCACCGATCCGAACACGCTGCACGCGCGGTTGGACGAGCTCCACCCGGAGCTCGCGTTCGAGTGCGCCGTGCTCAAGGCCGACCGCACGGCCGTCGTCTCCGGCGGATTCCCCGGCACGCTGTTCACCGCATAGCCCGACCTGTTCTGTTCACCGCATAGCCCAACCGCCCGTCCGCCGCTGATTCCACCGCCTGCCCGCCGCCCTTTCCGCATCCGCAGCCCCGCCGTCTCACGGTTTTCCACTGATTTTGGGCAATCGGCCCATCACGATTGCGCAGCGCCGACGCGTGAGTAGAATCGTTCCGGCCTGATTCGCCGAAGACGGCGGAAATCCGCGGGCGACGACGGCGACGGGCGGGCACGCCAAGCCAAGCGCCAAGCCCATCCCATCACACACGAACCGATCACCACATCACACGGGCACACGCACGAAGGAGCGGAGATGACGAACGACCAGCAGCACGCCACCGACACCCCTGACACCATCGACACCGCAAGCACCGCGGCCGACACCACCCCCGACACCAACACCCCCACCACCGCCGAAACCACCACCGAATCCTCGGCTCCGTGCACGAAGAAGGACATGCGCATCGGCATCATCGTGGCCATCGTGGTCGCGGTCGCCTCGATCGCCACGTTCGCGTTCACGTGGGGCGGCGGCAAGGCGAGCGCCGAATCCGTGGAGAACTGCGAGATGCAGATCACCGCGCTCAAGGCGCATCAGGATGCGCTCAAGACCGTGAAGGCGGAGGCCGACGAGGCCGTCAAGAACGCCGACGGCAAGACCGACGCCGCGCAGCTCAAGGCGCTCAAGGCCGCGCAGGCCGAAGTGGACGGGCTGGGCGACGCGCCCTCCTGCCCGGCCGACGGCTCCCAGCAGGACGTGGACGAGGCGATCGCCGCGATCCGCGACTATTCGGACAGCCTGCGCAACGCGACCAGCGGCCTCGACGCCGCCGCGAAGGCCCTCGGCGCGGACGCCGAGTGACGCCCCGCACAGCCCCGAACAGTCACGACCGAACGTAATCGAACGCAACCGAACGTGATGGTCGTGTAAGACCCGGAGCCGTCCAGCCGACATTCAGCGTCCCCGTGCCATACTGGAGCCGATAAAACGGACCACAGAAAGCCGGGGACCACACTTCACATGCTGTTGACCACGCCGCCGGGCACGCCGAGGACCACCCCATTGGTCTCCGTCATCGTGCCCGTGTACGACACCGAGGATTACGTGCGCTACTGCATCGACTCGATCCTCAGGCAATCGTATCCGCGGCTCGACATCATCCTCGTCGACGACGGCTCCACCGACTCGAGCGCCGCCATCCTCGACGAATACACGCTGCGCGACGACCGCGTGACCGTCATCCACCAGACGCACGCCGGCGCGGCGCAGGCCCGCAACGCGGGTCTCGACGCCGCGCACGGCGCATGGGTGACGTTCGTCAACAGCGACGACATCCTCGACCGCCGATACGTCGAACTGCTGCTGCACGCCGCGCTGCGCACCGGCGCGGACATCGCGAAGGCACGCTGGAAGCAGTTCGGCGTCGCGCGGCTGTACGACGTGGCGGAGGCCACGGCGGAAGGCGCGCGCGAGCCGGAACGCGTGACCGTGCTCACCGACGCGCTCAAGGCGTATCAGAACGTGTTCTGCAAGAGTCTCAGACTCGTCGGCACCGAATTCGGACGCAACACGGAAGCCCGGTATTTCAACGATTCCTGCTGGGGACGGCTGTACCGGCGCGACCTGTGGGAGGGACTGCGGTTCCCGGAAGGCACGCGCGCGCACGTCGCGATGGTGTCGGGCGAACTGTACCGGCGCACGGGCAAGGTCGCCGACATCGACGTGACGCTCTACCACCAGCTGCAGCATGAGGGCGACGAGCCGCCGGAACGCGAGTTCGACTACCAGCATGACCAGGCGGTCGCCGCCGCGCACAACTTCGATCTGGCGATGGAACACGGCGTGCTGCCGGCGCGCAGCTACTACACGATGTCGAGCGCGTGCGACGCGGAGGCGATGGCCGAGGATTTCGACGCGCCGGGCATGGATCCGGAGGTGCGCGAGGCGCATCGCGCGGCGTATCAGGAGGATCTGCTCACGTTGGCGCGGCTCGCCGGGCGGCTCACGCCGGCGCAACGCGTCACGTGCACGGCCACGCAGCTGATCCGGCGGTTGGAGCATCGCGCGTACTGGATGCGCGCGGACCTGCTCAAACGCGACCGGAAGCCGTGGACGACGGCGGACGTACACATCGACGACGATGGGGAGGACGCGGCGGACGTCTCGACGGATGCGGGTGACGCCGGCACCGGCGGCGACACCGCCAGAGCCGCCGGGACCGCTACTCCACGCTCTTGAGCGCGCCGACCGGGTCGATGCGGTCGAGCACCGGCTTGGTGAGCCACGCGACGAACTCAGCGAAGACGAGCGTCGCGAACGCGGCCGCGAGATAGCTCGTCGGACGCAGATCCACTTCGAAATACAGGGACGGCATGCCGAGCGCCGCGGTGAGCAGGCCCCCGATCCAGCGGCCAAGCGGCAGACCGACCGCCACGCCCATCCACGTGAGCACGCGCATCTCGCGGTTCACGTACTGGTGGATCTCACGTCTGCGGAATCCGAGCACCTTGAGCGTGGCCATCTCGCGCACGCGTTCGGAGATGTTCGTGTTCGCGAGCGTGAACAGCACGACGAGGCACAATGCGCCCGCGAGCCCGACGATCAGGGCGACGACCGCGCCCATCAGGTCGAAGGAGAAGCCGTCGGCGAGTTCGGCGGTGCCGACCGCGCTGACGACGACGGGGTCGTCGGCGAGCTTGTCGACGTAGGCGGTCTGGGCGGCGGCGTCGCCTTTGAGTGTCGCGTAGACGGCGTTCCAGATCGGGGTGTCGGTCGCGGAATCAGTGGCGGAATCGGTGGAATCGGTGCCGTCGGTCGTCGTGCCGGAATCCGCGGAATCACCGGAATCGCCGGAATCCGCGGAATCACCGAACAGACGCTGGTACAGTGACTCGCTCACGTACACGTCCGAACCGACGAGACTGCGCGTGACGGCGGCGACGCGCGTCTTCGCGCGCGTCAGGTCGCCGCCGCGCAGCGTGACCGTGTCTCCCGCGTGCACGCCGAGCGCGTTCGCCGCGGACTGGCTGACGATCACACCGGAGTCGTCGAGCGTGACCTCGCCGCCGCCGGACCGGCCGAGCATGCCGCCACTGTAGCGGTAGAGATCGTTGTCGCTCGCCTCGCGCAGGTCGATCATCGTGTTGAGGCGCTTCAGCGAGCGTTCGGGGACGACGATGAGCTGGATCGTCTCGCTGGATGCGGAGGACGTGGTCTTGGAGGCGGCGGATTTGGCGGAGGACTGGGTGGTGCCGGTCGCGGCGGACTTGGCGGATTGAGTGCCGGTGGCGGCGGTCGACAGTTCGCCGCTTTCGACGCGGATGCGCAACGTCGCCGTGGTCCTGCCGTCCTTGTCGAGCCGCGCGCGCAGGGCGTCCGCGTCGGTGTCGGCGGAGACGGCCATGAGGTCGTACCGGTAGATGCCGTCGTACTGTTTCGGGCCGATCGCGGCGACCGTGTCGTTGATGGCGAGACCGCACAGGATGAGCGCGGTGCAGCCGGCCACGCCGCCGACCGTCATCACGAGACGCGACTTGAAGCGGAAGATGTTGCGCGCGGTCACCTTGTTGAGGAAGCCCATGCGACTCCAGACCGGGCGGATACGTTCGAGAAGGATGCGCGCGCCGGCCTTCGGCGCCTTCGGGCGCATCAGTTCGGCCGGCATGTGGCGGATGTCGCGGCGGCAGGCGAATGCGGTGGCGGCGAGCACGCCGACCACGAACAGGGCGATGCCGGCCGAGCCGTACAGCCAGTCGTATTCGAGGCGTGCGCCGGGCAGCGTGTACAGGCCTTCGATCACGACGAGCAGGAACGCGGGAATGCCGAGGAATCCGGCGACGAGGCCGAGTCCGCCGCCGATCAGGCAGGCGAGCAGCGCGAACAGCAGGTAGCGGGAGGCGACGGCGACACCTGTGTAGCCGAGACCGAGGTAGGTGCCGATCAGGCCACGGTCCTCCTCGACCATGCGGGCCATCGTGGTCAGGCTCATCAGCACGGCGACGAGCAGGAACACGACCGGGAACGCGCGGCCGATCGATTCAATCGAGGTCATGTCCGATTTGAAGGCGCTGAAGCCGCCGATGTCGGCGCGCGTGGTCACATACCAGCGAACCTGCGGGATTTGGGAGGCAACCTGTATGGTTTGGGTGTCGATCTGCTGGATCGCGGCCTCTTTCTGTGCGGTGAGGTCCGCTTGCGCCTGATCGAGCTGGGATTGGACTTGTTGCAATTCCGGGCTTTTCGCGATGACGGCTTGCCGGACTACTGCGGGGTCGTATGCAGGTTGGGCGGAATTTCCTGCAGGATGGGTTGCGAATTCCGCAGATTGAGGCGTCAATCCTACAGATTGCGCCGCCAATCCATCAACTTGGGCGTTGAACTGCGCACGTTGCTGGTCGAGCTGGGCTTGGGCTTGCGCGAAACGCTGTTCGGTCTCGGCGCGGGCCTTGTCGAGCTTCGCCTGGGCCGCGTCGATGAGCTGCTGGCGGCGGGCCTTCTCGCGTTCGGGCTGAGTCTTGATTTCGATGCGATTGACGACCGTGCGCACGGCGGTGTCATAGTCGTCGGAGAACGTGTCGAGGTCGGCGGCGCCGGTGACGCGCAGGCTGATGGATGTGTAGACGTCGGCGGAGGCGGTTGTACTGTCGGTCGTGTCGCCGGNGGGGGCGAAGAACGCGTAATCGTCGGAGGCGGTGGAACGGAAGGCGTTCTTCGAGGCGTAGCCGTCCGGATTGGCGAGATTCTGCGGGTCGATGACCACGCCGGTGATGGTGAGTTTCGTGGGGAGATTCGCAGATTGGGAAACGGCATCGGCGGATTGGTCGGAGTCCTTGATTGAATCGGTCGAGTTCGTCGCTTCCGGAGTGACGGTGAACCGGCCGCCGACCCTGAGGCCGCTGTCGTTGAGGAACCGCTTTGTGACGGCGATCTCGCCGGTCTTCTTCGGCAGCCGGCCTTCCGTGAGGTATGGCCAGTCGAGACCGTCCGCTCCTTCGCCGGCCGTCGCGGCATCGGCACTCGCGGAATCTCCGGTCGTACCGCTACCATCCGCACCGCCGCCGGCGCCCCCGATCTCGCGGATTACCGCGATCTTGTCCGAACCATTCACCTTCACGGTCACGGTCCGCGAGCGTTCCGCCTGCACCGATTCCACGCCGCGCACCTTGCGCAGCGCGGCCACGTCGTCGTCGGTGAGGCCCGCGGTGGAGACGATCTGGATGTCTCGTAGCCCCTGCGCTTCGTAGAAGCGGCCGGCTGCGAGGAACGCGTCGCGGCATCCCGCGTAGATGCCGGTGAGCACTGCCACGCCGAGCAGGGTGATCAGCGCGATGGAGGCGAACCGCTTCCACGACCGCCGCCAGCACCGCAGCATGTCCTTGAGAAACGCCCTCGACATCACGCACCTCCTTGTCATCTTCCATTGTCTTCGCGCCGGTCCGCGGACGCAAACGCAATCGCCGGGCGGAAGCGGCATACAATACCGTGGTTGCGAACCATCGCGCATGGCCCACAAGGTCTCCCGCGGTGGACGGACGGGCGGAACGCCCGCGATATACGAGACAAGAGAGAGAAGAACATATGGCTTCCGAGAACAAGGCCGGGAACACGGCCACGAAGCCGCGCGAAACCGACGACGTGCCGGTGCCCGCGACGCTGCGCAAATCGTTGAAGAACCGCCACATCCAGCTGATCGCGCTGGGCGGCGCCATCGGCACGGGCCTGTTCTACGGCTCGAGCGAGTCGATCGCGCTGGCCGGCCCGTCGATCCTGCTCGCCTACCTGATCGGCGGTCTCGCGATCTTCATGATCGTGCGCGCGCTGTCCGAGATGTCGGTCGAGGATCCGAAGGCGGGCGCGTTCAGCTACTACGCGACCCGATACTGGTCGAAGCGCGCCGGATTCATCTCCGGCTGGAACTACTGGTTCAACTACATCCTCGTGTCGATGGTGGAGCTGGCCGTGGTGGGTTCGTTCGTCAACTACTGGTTCCCGGCGATCCCGACGTGGGTGTCGGCGGCCGTGTTCCTCGTGGTGATCTGCGCGGCGAACCTGCTCGGCGTGAGCAAGTTCGGCGAGTTCGAGTTCTGGTTCGCGATCATCAAGATCGTGGCCGTGATCGCGATGATTCTGGGCGGCCTCGCGGTGATCGTGTTCGCGCTGCCGACCGAGTCGGGCGCGAAGGCGACGTTCGCGAACTGGTTCACCGTGGGCGGCGGATTCTTCCCGAACGGTCTGATGGGCCAGGCGAAGGACGGCTCGTGGACGGGCCTGCTGATGGCGCTCGTCGTCGTCATGTTCAGCTTCGGCGGCACTGAGCTCATCGGCATCACGGCCGGTGAGACGGAGGATCCGAAGACCACGATCCCGCGCGCCACGAACGACATCATCTGGCGTATCCTCGTGTTCTACATCGGCGCGCTCGGCGTGATCATGGCCGTCGTGCCGTGGAACGAGATCGACGGCAAGTCCAGCCCGTTCGTGCAGATCTTCGATTCGGTGGGCGTGCACGCGGCCGCCGGCATCCTCAACTTCGTGTGCCTGACCGCAGTGATGAGCGTCTACAACTCCGGCCTGTACGCGAACTCGCGCATGCTGTACTCGCTGGCGAAGCAGGGCAACGCGCCCGCCTACCTCGGCAAGCTGAACCGGCATGGCGTGCCGGTGGCCGGCGTGCTCACCTCCGCGGTGATCACCGCGATCGCCGTGGTCGTCGTGTTCGTGTGGCCCGAGTTCGCGTTCAACTACCTGATGTCGATCGCGACGATCGCCGGCATCATCAACTGGACGATGATCATGGTCACCGAAATGAAGTTCCGCAAGGTCGTCGCCGCGGGCGGTGCGCCGGACGACACCGATCTGGCGGGCAAGTCGGGCGCCGAGGCGCTGGCCGCGATCCACTTCAAGCTGCCGTTCGCGAAGGTGACGCCGTGGGTGGTGCTCGCGTTCCTCGCGCTGGTCGTGGTGCTCATGTGCTTCTCCCCCAGCTACCGCGTCGCCGTCATCGCCGGCGTGATCTGGCTCGCGATCCTCTTCGTCGCCTACCAGCTCACCCAGGCGAAGCAGTAGGGTCCGCCCGGACGGTTCCGTGAGAACCGAGGATGTTCCATGAGAACCCGCGGGGTGCCGGCAGTCATGTCGGCACCCCGCTTCGCATATTCGGCCCACATATCTGACACCGCATACCTGACGCCACAGCCCGGCAACCACATACCCGATGCCCCACCTGACACCACCTACCCGATGCAACAGCACGGGGTATATGCCACATGCTTACCGCACCATATGCCCTAGTATCACGGCATCTAACACCGTTGCAAGGGGTACATTCCCCATCGCTCCCACACCTATCTGCGTTACAAGGGGTACCCCGTCGGGCGTAATCCGGGGATATACAGTCTGAAATCACCTTCAGCGGCCAGAATATCTCCATTCGAGTACCCCTCGTAACGCAGATGGCCTTCCGTCAAACGGCGGAAGTACCCCTTCTAGCGGAGAAAACCATATCAACCAAAGAAACCACTGCAACGCCCATCTTCAAGCACGTTCCGCAATGATGACGGCAAGGCCAATACTCCATCTAACGCCGCCGTACGCGAAATCCTGCGGTCCCCTTCCTGACGAACTATCCGGAAAATCCGGATAGTTGTACCCTCATCTAGCTCGCCACCTGCATAAACGCTCTTCAGGCGTTTGCTCACTGACCGATCTGACGCAGCCAGGTCACCACGGCTTGGGTGAGGGTGGCGGCACCAAGCTTGCGGCGGGCGCCTTCACCGTGATGACGTCGTTGTCGACGATGCCGATGGAGATGACGCTCATTCCCAAGCCTCCACACCTATCCCGGACTCCTCGGCCGAGGTGGCTGTAGGCGGAGCCGACTGGGGAAGCGTCTGCACCAGCCCACTCACGAACGGCACGTGGATCCGAATCAGCCACCAGACCATATCTACCGATTTCAGTCAACGCGTGTTGACCGCGCGGTTCACTCCGCCATCGGCACAGCCCGTTCCCCGACCATCACGGTTCGCTCCGGGGTTTGCCACGAAATAGTGTGGCAAACCAAGGAGTGAACCGCACGTATCCCGGAGCGAACCGCCCGCTCCCTCTACTCCTCTTCCGGGTAGGTCATGTGCCACTGGTCGCGGCGGATCTCGGTCATCATGTCCATCACGTCGCGCGTGTAGCCGAGGTGCAGAAGACCCTCGACCTTCGCAGCGGCCTCGTCGGCCGGAATCTCGCCGGACTCGCCCGCTTCGAACGCGGCGATTGCGGCCTCCATGTCCGCCACCTCGTAGGCGAGCGCGTTCGCGGTATCGCCCGCCTCGACCTCGCGCACCACGGCACCGGTCGTGTCGTGGATCGTGGCGCGTTCGCCGCGCGGGTAGTCGTAGATCTCCACGTAGCCGTTCTCGAACGCGATGGTGCCGCGCTTCGGCTGCTTCGCGTGCAGCGACAGCGTGATCGTGGCCATCTGCCCGTCCGGGTTGGTCAGGAGGATGCCGGCCTGCTCGTCCACGCCGGTGGGCGCGGCCTTGACCTGCGAGACGATCCGGTCGGGCTTGGAGCTCATGAACCAACGCATGCAGGAGAGCGCGTACACGCCGATGTCGAGCATCGCGCCGCCCGCGAGGTTGCGGTTGAAGAAGCGGTTGGCCATGTCATACTCCTTGTAGGAGCCGAAGTTCATCTGGATGAGCTTGACCTTGCCGAGCTCGCCGCCCGCGATGATCCGGTCGAGTTCGCGGTAGAGCGGCATGTGGTAGAGGGTCATCGCCTCGGCGAGCAGCACGTGGTTCGCTTCGGCGAGCGCGATCGCCTCGTCGAGTTCGTCGGAGTTGAGCGTGATGGACTTCTCGCACAGCACGTGCTTGCCGGCGGCGAGCGCCTTGCGCAGGAATCCGATGTGCGTGTTGTGCGGTGTGGAGATGTAGATGACGTCCACGTCCGGATCGGCGAACACGTCGTCGATCTCGTCGTAGACCTTGCCGATGCCGTATTTCTCGGCGAACGCGACGCCCTTCGCGTGCGTGCGGTTCGCGACCGAGTACAGTTTGCGTCCGTTGCGTTCCAGCGCCTGTTCGAGTTGGTTGGCGATGACGCCGCATCCCAGCGTCGCCCACTTGAGTTCGCGCATGTCGGTTTCCTTCCACGTCGATGGTTGCCTGCGGATGATTACGCCCCGATTGTACCCGCGCCCATTGCCGCGTCACCCCATCCCGTCAGCCATCACCCAGTCGCCGCATCACCCCGTCGCCCCGAATCACCCATCACCCCATCGCCCATCACCCCGCCGACTATCGTCCCGTCGCCCCATCATCCCCCCACCCCATCATCCAGTCGCCGCATCACCCAGTCGCCGCATCACCCCGTCGCCGCATCACCCCGTCGCACCTTCATCATCTCGAGGCGTCCCGCTGTCGGGAAATGAGCCCATTGCTCCCGACAACGGGACGCTCACTTCGAGTCAGCGTCCCGTTGTCCGGAGATGACGGTTCGTTTCCCGACAAAACGCCGCTGAAAACAAGTCAGCGTCCCAAAATCCGGAGCACAGGGAAGCACTCCGGATTCCGGGACGCTGGGAAAGGCATCACCGTCGGGAAAGACACCCCCGCCGGGAAAGACATCACCGTCGCCGGCGGGCTGAGCCGTGAAGCGGAGAGCCCGGTGGGCTCTCCGTAGGCGAAGGCGAGCGATAGCGAGCTAATGTGAGGCCGGCCGTAGGCCGTCCGTAGTTGCAGGGCCCGGAGGGCTCCCGGCGAAGCCGGGTGGGGGTGGTCTCCACGGGTTTGCAACCCGGTTGACCACCCCCAGTCAGCCTGCGGCTGACAGCCCCCGCCGGCGGGGGCAGGGCGATATCACGCCTGGCGCTTGCGCCAGAGGGTGAGGGCGATGCCGGCGGCGAGCACGGCGGTTCCGAGCACGGTCAGGCCGGCGATGGCGCTGCCCGTGGCCGAGAGAGCCGGCTTCTTCGTGTCGTTCGGCTTGGTCTCCGGCTTGGTCGTGTCGCCCTTGTCCGGGGTCGTGCCGCCGTCGGCCTTGACGACCTTGATCGTCAGCGTGGCCTTCACGTTCGAATCAGCCTTGGACGAGACGACGATCGTCGCCGTGCCGACCTTGAGCGCCTTGACGCGGCGGGTGCCGGCAGCCGGGTTCGCACCTTGGTCGACGTACGCGACGACGGACGGATCGGACGGATCGCCCCACACCAGCTCGTCGTCGGCCGTGGCTGCGTCGCCCTGCGCGAGCGAGGCGTGGAGGTCGAGCTCATCGCCGGCCTTCAGCGTGACCGCGCCATCCTTGACGCCCTCGCCGGTGATGGTGATCTCCGGCTGGGTCGGGTTCTCGCCCTGCTTGACTTCGACGGGGTCGCTGACGGAGCTCTTGACGAGGCCGTCGGTGTAGCCGTCGTAGGTGGCGGTGATGTCGCCGGCCACGGCGGCGGGGACGGTCACGGAGGCCTTGCCGTCGGCGTCGAGCTTGACGGTCTCGGACCAGCCGTCCGCGACGGCGAACTTGACGGAACCGGCGACGGTGCCCGTGTCGTCGGCCTTGACAGTCGCGGTCAGGGTGCGGGAGGCCTCGTCATACGCGAGCGTGGTCGTCGAGCCGACGGCCTGAACGGTCGTCCAGTTCTTCATCGCGTCGGAGACGGCCTCCGGGATGGCGACGAATCCGCCGTGACGGGTCTTGTCGGGCATGCCGGTGGAGTAGACGCGGCCGAGCACGTTGGGACCGTGGTTCTTCTGCGTGTTCCAGCCTGCGGTCTGCGACAGGCGGTTGGTCCACGACGTGGATTCGAGCGCACGGACGTTCGTCATGAACGGCTGGTAGCCGCCGGAATCGGACATGAGGATGTAGGCGTCTCCCTCATCGTTCTGGTTCTTGTCGCCCTTGTTCAGCGCGATGGTCTCCGCACCTTCGAACGGCAGCAGGTTCTGGTCGAGCAGCTGCCATCCGGTCTCCGGGTCGTTGTCCGGCGAAGCCTCGGTAGTGGGGGCGGTCAGCACCTTGGAACGCTCGAGGAACGAGGACTTGCCGGTCGTGATGTACTGGCCGGCGGCGCCGCCCTCTTCGTTCTTGGTGAGGCGGTAGTAGTAGTCGCCGATCTTGAACACGGTGGTGTCGATACGCGAGTAGCCGGTGTCCTGCCAGTCGACGGGAGCCGTGTAGGTCTTGAAATCACGGGTGATGGCGTAGCGCACGATGTTGTACGCGCCGCCGTTCTTGCCCTTGACCGCCTGCGTGTGCGCCTCGTCGGTGTACATGCGGGAGGAGAAGAACACCAGGTAGGCGTTGAGCGAATCATCCCAGAACGCCTCCGGCGCCCAGGTCATGCCTGCGTCGTCGGAGTTCACCTTGATGCCGGTGTCGCCGTCCTCGGCGTTGGTGCGGGTCCAGTTCACCATGTCGGTGGACTCCCACACCTCCAGTTTGAGGGAGCCGACGCGCTGCGATTCGCCCCAGCCGACGCCGGGCGCGTACACGCGCAGGTCGGTGGCGATCATGTAGTACTTGTCGCCTTCATGGGACTTGATGATGTACGGATCGCGCAGGCCCTTGGTGTCGGAGTTCGACGTGATGACCGGGTTGCCGCCGTTGCGGGTCTTGAACGTGAAGAAGTCGTTCTCCTCGGTGGAGGCCATCCAGATGCGTTCGCCGCCGTTGGCGTTGTCGCTTTCGAACGTGGCGGCCGCGTACGCGGTGTTCGGCGCGACGCGCGTCTTCTCCTTGACGGTGATCTCGACGGTCTTGGTGACCTTCTCGCCGCCGTTGTAGCTGGCGGTGGCGGTCAGCGTGACCGGCTTGGAGTCGCCGTCGCCGTAGGCCGGGCGGGTCACGACGCCGGCACCCTGGTACGGGTCGGCGGCGCCCACGCTCGGGGCCTTGTAGTCGGCCTTCGTGCCGGTGATGAGCTTCGGATCGGAGGACGTCCACGTGATCGCGGAGCCGTTCTTCGTGCCTTCGGCGACGAGCGGCAGGTTCTCGGTCGTGGTGGTCTTGAGCGCGCTGATCGCGGAGTCGAGGTCCTCGGTGGCGGCGCTCTTCGCGTCCAGCGGGTTCACGGTGACGGGCAGTTCGGCCTTCACGTCGCCGATCTCGGTGGTCGCGGTGATGGTCGCGGATCCGGCCTTGACGGCGGTCACGGTGCCGTCGTCGGAGATCTTCGCCACGCCCTCGTCGGAGGACGACCAGGTGACGTTCTTGCTCACGGCGTCGTCCGGGGTGACGGTGGCGGTGAGCTTCGCGGTGGACTTCTCGGTCAGGGCGAGCTTGCCGTCGACCACACCGTCGCCGGAGATGGTCACGCCGGTCGGCGAGGCGAGTTCGGCGCCCTTGTACACCTTGATGTCGTCCATCGCGCCGTTCCAGTACTCGTCGCCGTTGTAGAACGACTTGCCGATGTACGTGGTGTAGGCGCCGAGGTCGCCCATCGTGATGCCGGTGTCTGCCTTGAAGATGATCGGGGTGCCGTCACGGAACACGGCGAGCTTGGTGCCGTCCACGACGATCTTGAAGTTGTGCCACACATTGTCGTTGTTGGCGACGGAGACCTTCGCACCCTGCTCGTTGCCCCAGTTGTTGTTGGAGATGACGCCCTTGACAGCGGTCTTGCTGTTGTAGAACATCAGGTACTTGTTGGCGTTCGCCTGATCGGTGGTGTTGGAGTCGTTCGAGCCGTCCTTGCCGACGATGAACGAGAAGAACTTGCCGCTGTCGTCGTGGCGGGTCTTGGTCGCGAACTCCATGGTGAAGGAGTCGCCGGCGTCCTTGAACAGCTGGTCGTCGATCTGCGCGTACTGGCCGCCGCCGCGCAGCGACAGGGATTCGTTGTTGTTGCGGTCGCCGTACTGCTCGATTTTGGCGCCGCCGTTGAGGGTCAGGTTGTACTTGCCGGTCGAATCGGCGATGGCGCCGCTGCTGGTGCCGTTCTTGCCGGTGAAGTCCCAGCTGGCGAGCAGGGTCGGTGCGGTGTCGGCCGCGGCGGTGACGGCGGGCGCGGACTGCGCGACCGCGGTCGTCGCGTCGGCGGCGGTGGCCGCGGGCGCGAACGCCGCGAGCATCGGCACCGTCGCGATCAGCGCGACTGCTTTCTTCCAATGGTTCATATGCTGCACTGCAACTTTCGTCTGGGCGCGACGCAGCGCCTCTCCTTCGGTCTCCCCCGTCAGGGCCGCTTCACGGTGCTACGTCACACCACGATCCTGCCGGACGTTCCGCGCGCGGATGGCGGATCGCTCCGTCGCCACGCGCGTGACGGACTATGTGCGCGCTCACATTCGAGGCGACGGGTGGGCGATGACGATTCCGCGTCACGCTTCCCCGAGGCCCCGCGCGTTCCGGCCACCGCTCCTCAACGATGCTGTTCCGCCGATGTGAACGCTCCCATAGACGATTGTCGACCATTCTCCCACCACCATCCGACACCGCTACACTGCCGCCGGACATCCGGCACCACTACGACGCCACCACCACCGACGGCACGCCAATGACGCCACAAGAGCAATAACCCGCCAGCATCCACCGGAACGGTGACGGCTTTGGGAGGAGCTGCAGGCAAGCCTTCGCCCCGCCCGCCCCTACCGCCGACCGAGCCTTTTGATTCTTTTGATTTCTTCGATAACGCGATAACGCGAAAGGCCGCCGCTCCCCCACGTATCGGGGGAACGGCGGCCTATTCGTTTGCTCCCGCCGGCGGGAGCTGTCCCGCGAAGCGGGGCTGAGGGTGGTTTGACGGGCTGTCGCGGCCACCCTCAGTCGGCCTACGACCGACAGCTCCCGCCAGCGGGAGCGGGATACGAGGCAAGCGCCAAGCCGAGCTCACCAAGTCAGGCTCACCGAACTTGACGTACAAGCCCCGGCTCACTAGACCCGGCTCCACCTCAGCCCACTGAGACCAAGCTCACTGCACCTGGGCGCGGGCGATCTTGCCGGTGAAGGAGTTGGCCTCGTCGGCGTCCTTCACGCCGTCCTTGTTCCAGGAGAACATGGCGCGCAGCTTCGGGCCGACGGTCTCGATGCGCTCGTTGGAGTACTTCTCCTGCAGCTCCTTGAAGTGCGGGGCGCCGGCGTCCTGGTCGTCGATGAACTCCTTGGCGAAGGAGCCGTCCTGGATGCGGCCCAGGTGGTACTCCATGCGCTTGCGGCAGTCCTCGTTGATGACGGTGTTGGTGTAGTCGCCGTACTGGGCGGTGTCGGAGCAGGACCAACGGGCCTTGTTCAGACCGCCCTCGTTCATCAGGTCGACGAGCATCTTGAGCTCGTGGCAGACCTCGAAGTAGGCGATCTCCGGCTGGTAGCCGGCGTCGGTGAGGACCTCGAAGCCCATCTCGACGAGCTTGTTCACGCCACCCATGAGGACGTTCTGCTCGCCGAAGAGATCGGTCTCGGTCTCCTCCTTGAAGGTGGTCTTGATGGCGCCGGCGCGCAGGGCGCCGAGGGCCTTCGCGTAGGCCAGGGTCAGCGCCCAGCCGTCGCCGCGCGGATCCTGCTCGACGGCAACGACCACCGGGACGCCACGGCCGGCGGCGTACTCACGACGCACGATGTGGCCCGGGCCCTTCGGGGCGACCATGAAGACCGGGTGATCCTCGCTCGGCTTGATGTAGCCGTAGTGGATGTTGAAGCCGTGGGCGAAGGCGACGGCCGCGCCCGGCTTGATGTTGGGCTCGATGTCGTCCTTCCAGATGTTGCGCTGGTACTGGTCGGGCGCGAGGATCATGATGACGTCGGCCTCGGCGGCGGCCTCCGGCACGGACTTGACCTCGAGGCCCTGCTCCTTCGCGAAGTCGACGGACTTGGAGGTCGGACGCAGGCCGACGACCACGTCGACGCCCGAGTCACGCAGGTTCAGCGCGTGGGCGTGGCCCTGGGAACCGTAACCGATGATCGCGACCTTCTTGCCCTCGAGCACGGAGAGATCGCCGTCATTCTCATACCAAATCTGTGCAGCCATGGTGGCACTCCTTTACTTGCGTACCGTCGTGCGGCCGTCGGTCGTGTTCAACCGGTTCGACCGTTCGTGCGAACGGCACACGGTGTCGTTATGTGGTTGCGCGTTATGCGTGGGCGCACGTTGCGCGGGTGGGTGGTCCGCCGGTCGCGCGTGCGTGGTGACGCGTGCGTTGTGCGTTGACCGGATGACCTCGATCGTGCGGGATTGTGTCCCGTGAACTGGGCTCAATCCTAGCGATATTGCGGTCGGATAGTGGCCCACGTCCATGATTCGGGCCATCATCCGACCCATTCCCCCGCATCGTGGACAGCCGCTCCACGGATACGCCCGCCGCCGCCCGTCCCCTGCACCATAGGCAGACGGGACCTCACTTCATCACGCCGTCCCGCCGACCGCGACACAGCTACGGACACAGCGCAACTTATCCCGGAAATCACCCCTGCCGCCCGGGAATCCTTGCATCCCATTCCCCCAACGCAACTCCCCGGCACAACTCCCCCAGCGCCCCAGCACAACTTATCCCGGAAATCACCCCTGTCGCCCGGGAATCGTTGCGCTGAGACACCGCCAGCACAATAAATCCCGGGAAACAGCCCCATCACCCGGGAATAGTTGCACTGAGAGTGAGTCAGCACAAAGATTCCCGGAGCATAGGCCGAATTCCCGGGATTTATCGCGCCGAGGACGGGGCGGGCGGCAGGGGCGGCAAAGAAACAAAACCCGAAAGACCGAACCAACCAAAGACCGAACCAACCAAAGGCCACAACAACCAAAGGCCACAACAACCAAAAACCCGAAACAACCGCAACAACCGCAACAACTAAAGACCACAACAACCAACAACCACAACAACCGAACCAACCACAACAACCACAACAACCAAAAGGCCGCCACCCGTGGTGAACGGGTGGCGGCCTTTCACTGACCGATATGGTCGTCCGGCCGCGTCCTCATCGGACGGGAGCCGGGGCGGTCAAGCTCACTGAACCTGGGTACGAGCGATCTTGCCGTTGAAGGACTCGGCCTCGTCCTGATCCTTGGCCGGGCCGTTGTTCCAGGAGAACATGGCGCGCAGCTTCGGGCCGACGGTCTCGAGGTGCGGGTGAGAGTACTCTTCCTGCAGCTTCTTGAACTTCGGGGCGCCGGCGGCCTGGTCATCCATGAACTCCTTGGCGAAGGAGCCGTCCTGGATGCGCTTGAGCTGGTACTGCATGCGCTTCTTGGTCTCCTCGGTGATGACCGTGGAGGTGTAGTCGCCGTACTGGGCGGTGTCGGAGCAGGACCAACGGGCCTTGTTCAGACCACCCTCGTTGGCGAGGTCGACGAGCATCTTCAGCTCGTGGAACACCTCGAAGTAGGCGATCTCCGGCTGGTAGCCGGCCTCGGTCAGCACGTCGAAGCCCATGTCGCACAGGTGGTTGATGCCGCCCATGAGAACGTCCTGCTCGCCGAACAGATCGGTCTCGGTCTCCTCGGTGAAGGTCGTCTTGATGGCACCGGCGCGCAGGGCACCGAGGGCCTTGGCGTAGGCGAGGCACAGCGGCCAGGTCTTGCCATCCGGATCCTGCTCGACGGCCACGACGACCGGGACGCCACGGCCGGCGGCGTACTCACGACGCACGATGTGGCCCGGGCCCTTCGGGGCGACCATGAACACCGGGTGATCCTCGGACGGCTTGATGTAGCCGTAGTGGATGTTGAAGCCGTGGGCGAAGGCCAGAGCGGCGCCCGGCTTCAGGTTCGGCTCGACGTCCTTCTTGTAGACGGCGGCCTGGTACTGATCAGGCAGCAGGATCATGACGACGTCGGCCTCGGCGACGGCCTCGCCGACGGACTTGACCTCAAGGCCCTGCTCCTTGGCGAACTCGACGGACTTGGAGGTCGGACGCAGGCCGACGACGACGTCGACGCCGGAGTCGCGCAGGTTCAGCGCGTGGGCGTGGCCCTGGGAACCGTAGCCGAGGATGGCGACCTTCTTGCCTTCGAACACGGAGAGGTCGGCGTCCTTCTCGTACCAGATAGTTGCTGCCATGATAGGCACTCCTTTATGTTGTTCAGTGTGCCGAACGAAACTGCACGTCCGACAATCGGTGAGATTGCTGACGGCCTTCGGCGAGAAGGATTGTGTCCTTGTGTCGGGGAAAGTCATCGGTTCACTGGGGACTATTTCTAGTCCCGCAGTGGGCGGCGCGGTCGCCCGCGTCCAAATATTGAGTTGAATTTTCAGTTATGGAATCAAGCCGAAATCAAACGCGATTACAGCTGGAAAGTTTGGGGGCGTAAAGCCCGTTCCCTCCCGCTGGCGGGAGGTGGCGCGAAGCGCCGGAGGGTGGTTCACGGTCCGGACCGGACCACCCCCAGTCGGCTTCGCCGCCAGCCCCCGCCAGCGGGGGCGAGGAAGAAACGTCACTTCGTGAAGTCCACGTCCTTCGTCTCACGGCAGGAGAGCACGGCGACGAGGCAGCACACGGCCATCACGCCGAGGTACAGGCCCACGGAGTGCACGCCGAAGTGGGAGCTCAGCCAGGTGGCGATGGTCGGCACGAAGGCCGCGCCGACGATGGCGGCGAGGTTGTAGCCGATGCCGGAGCCGGAGTAGCGCACGTTGGCGTCGAACAGCTCGGGCAGGAAGGCGCCGATCGGGCCGAACGCGGTGCCCATGAGGGCGAAGCCGACGCACAGGAAGACCATGTTGGCGAAGAAGTTGCGCTGGCCGACGATCTCACCGTTCAGGAGGAACGGGAACAGCGCGGCGAACACGACGAGCAGCACGGAGGACGTGATGATGACGCGCTTGCGGCCCCACTTGTCGGCGTTCACGCAGGAGATCACGATGAAGGCGGCGAACACGCAGATGGCGATCATGAGCATGAGCAGGTATTCCTGGTTGGTGAAGCCGAGGCCACCGCCGCCCTCGCCCTGCTCCTTGGTGCCCCAAGCGAGGGACCAGGTGGCGAGCGTGTAGAACAGCGTGTAGGTGACGGCGACGAGGAACGTGGCCTGCAGGACCTGCTTCCAGGACTTGCGGAACACCTCGGTGAGCGGGGACTTGACGACCTTCTTCTGCTCCTGAGCCATGCGGAAGATCGGGGTCTCCTCCATGTGGACTCGGACGACGAGACCGATGATCACGAGCACCGCGGAGAGCAGGAACGGCACGCGCCAGCCCCAGGCGAGCATCGCGTCGGAGTCGTTGAAGGTCTCAAGCAGGAAGTAGGTGCCGTTGGAGAGGAAGAAGCCGATCGGGGCGCCGAGCTCCGGGAAGGAGCCGTAGAGGGCGCGCTTGTCCTCAGGCGCGTTCTCGGTGGCGACCAGGGCCGCGCCGGACCATTCGCCGCCGAGGCCGATGCCCTGGATGAAGCGCAGCAGGCACAGGATGGCGACGGCGAAGACGCCCGCCTGGTCGTAGGTCGGCAGGCAGCCGATGAGGAACGTGCCGATGCCCATCGTCATCAGGGAGACGACCAGCGTGGTCTTGCGGCCCATGCGGTCGCCGAAGTGGCCGAACACGAGGGAGCCGAGCGGGCGGGCGATGAACGCGATGGCGAAGGTCAGCAGGCTCATCAGCAGCGCGACGGTCGGGTTGTCCTTCGCGGAGAAGAAGATGTGCGGGAAGTAGTTCGCCGCGGCGGTGCCGTAGGCGTAGAAGTCGTAGAACTCGATGGCCGTGCCGACCATGGAGGCGGCGATGACGGTCTTCACGGAATCGTGGGCCATCGCCTGCAGCTTGCCTTCAGCTGCGTTTTCAGTCGTTGCCTCGACTGCACTCATGGGATTGTCTCCTGAATTGGATGGGGTTTCTCTCTCTGTTTCGCGGAATTCCATCACCGGACCCTGATCTTGTGGATCGTGGCGGGCGGGCAATGAAAAAGCCCCGCATCTCATGCAGGGCTTGAAACGTGATCAATCGCTCTCGCCCTGCCTTCGCTGACGGGGCTCAAGCTTGTAAGCCGATCTCATGCCGCCAGCGAAGACGGAATAATAATTCGTGCAGACAGCAGAGCGACGTTGACGAGGGTCAGAACGGACTCATCAACGGTGGTATCGGCAGTGTATCCAGTCATCGCGGCGGCCTCCTTTCGGTCTAGAAGTTTGTCCTTCCGAGCGGTTATCGCTCGAACTGGTTCCACACCATAGGAGCGCCGTTCCGCCGCCGGCCGCCGATGTTCACTATGTGAACCATGCGCATTCGTCGCATGTTCCCATCACATTCCCGTAACCTGCGGGACAGCCCGCGGCCACCGTCACCGCGTCGAATCGGCTTTGCGCAGGACGAGCGGCACGAGCGTGACGCCACGCTCCCCCGCGTCACCGTCACCGGCGACCGCGCCACCATCCCCGATCAGCGCGATCATCCGGTCGACGATGCGCTCGGCGATCGTACCGAAATCCTGCGCGACGGTCGTGAGCCGCACGCCGGCCGCGTCGACGAGATACGTGCCGTCGTACGCGACGACCTGGAGGTCGTCGGGCACGCGGATGCCGCGCCGCGCCGCCTCCTGCACGGCGAGCGCGGCGACGACGTCGTTGCCGACGATCGCGTCGACGGGCGGCACGGCGGCGTCCGTCACGACGGGCGCGACGCCGCCGTCACCGCCGTCTGCCGCCGTCGCGTCGCCGGTGACGTCGCCGGCGACCACGCGGCCGCGACGGCCGAACAGGTCGCGCACGGCGGCGACGTATCCGGCGAAATCGTCGACGCCGCCCGCCTCGACGTACTCGTGCGCGATGCCGGCCGCGTCCAGCTCGCGTTCCAGCGTGAGGTAGTAGCGCACGGTGGGGAACGTGGATTCCGGATGCGGCGCGACGGACGACGACGCGGCGATCGCGCCGTCCTGCTGACCGCCATCCGACAGTTCGTCGTCCGTGAGATCGTGGAACTGGGCGCGCGGGCCGCCGACCAGCGCGACGTGACGTGCGCCGGACGCGATCAGCTCGCGTGCGACGATGCGGCCGCCCTGCTCGTGGTCGGAACGCACCGACGGCACGCCTTCGCCGAGATAGCGGTCGAACGCGACGACCGGACGGCCGATCGACGTCCAATAGTCGGCGGGATGACGCGTGTGCGCGGCCATGACGATGCCGTCCATCATGTGCCGGCGCAGCATGTCGATGTATTCGGATTCGTCCTTGCCGGTGTCCGCCACCGAGCACAGGACGACGCGCATGCCGCGCGCCGAGAATCCGCGCTGGAGGGCGGCGACGAACGTGGCGAAGAACGGATGGCGGACGGTCGGCACGATCACGCCGACCATGTTGGTGCGGTCGCGGTAGAAGTTACGTGCGAGCTCGTTGGGGATGTAGCCGAGCGCGTCCATCGCGTCCTGCACGCGCCGGCGCATCTCGTCGGACACGTATCCGGTGCCGTTGACGACGAGCGACACCGTGCTCACCGAGGTTCCGGCCCGACGGGCCACGTCACGCATACCGACCATGCACCACTCCCCTTTCACGCTACCGCCATATATACGGAACTATCGTACTTCACTCTTCCGCCCCGCTCCCGCCGGCGGAACCACGAGACACCCCACCCCCGCTCCCGCCGACAGAACCACGAGACACCCCATCCCCGCTCCCGCTGACGGAACACGAGGCCCCACATCCCCGCTCCCGCTGACGGAACACGAGGCCCCACATCCCCGCTCCCGCTGGCGGAACCACGAGGCCCGACCATTCCCCGCTCCCGCTGGCGGGAGCTGTCGAACGCAGTGAGACTGAGGGTGGTCCCCGACTCGCCCAACCACCCCCAGTCGGCTCCGCCGACAGCCCCCGCCAGCGGGGGCCGAGTCTGTTGCCCCCTCTTCTCCGCCGACAGCCCCCGCCAGCGGGGGCCGAGTCTGTTGCCCCTCCTTCTCCGCCGACAGCCCCCGCCAGCGGGGGCCTGCACACGCCCGCTACTTGCGCAGGAAGAACGCGGCGATCAGGACGCACGCGATCGCGGCGGGGAACACCGCCATGTAGCCGAACGACGCGGGCGCCACGGCGACCGCGCCCGCGCCCAATCCCGCGCCGAGCGCCAGTCCGAACGGCCTCGCGTTCGCGTACGTGCGCAGGTATCGTCCGGCCGCATGCGGGTCCGGCAGCGCGTCGACGACGAGCGGCTGGACGAGCACGTCGTACAATCCGCCCGCATACCCGGACACGAACGAGAACACGACGAGGCTGCGTTCGCCGCCGATCGTCACGATCGCCAGTCCGGCGAGCAGGCCGATCGCGTACAGCACGCACGCGCACACGACGGCCGCGTGCGATCCGCGCCACCATGGTCCGAATCCTTCGGCGAACTTGTCGGTGACGGCGCCGGCGGAGGTCGTCGCGAGCAGCGTGCCGGCGAACGTGGCGAGCGCGAGCAACGCGATGAGCACGCCGGCGGGCAGCGTCATCGGCGCGGCGGTGAGCGCCGGGTCGTCGCCGTACACGGCGAACCGCACGACGTACCACAGGTAGACGCCGGTCGCCGCAGCGGCGGCGGTCATGCACACGCGCGAGAGGAGCAGGCGGCGGAACCGCGCGGCGCCTGCCGTCGCGTCCGCCGCCGCGCGCGGCAGGCGCAGCGACGCCGCGTCGAACACGTCGCGCCAGCTGAACCGCACGTGCGGCTGTTCCGTGCTGGACGGTTCGCGCGGCCACACGAGCACGGTGGCCACGCCGGCCACAGCGAACATGACGGCCGCGCACAGGAACGGGTTGAACGCGCCGAAGCCGATGGCGAGTCCGCCGACCACGCCGCCCGCCGCCTGCCCGGCGATCACGCCGATCGCGTTCCAGCGTTCCGTCTCGTCGCGGAACTTGTCGGGCACGCGTTCGGCGACGGCGGCGGCGAGCGGCGCGACGAGCATCGCGTACGTGAACTGCAACGCCGTCCACAGGATGACGACGAGCACCGTGGCGGTCACCGCGCCGAGCGCGAGCGCGACCAGCGCGGACAGCACGCCGCCGGCGACGAGCCACGGCGTGCGGCGGCCCGCGGGCACGCGCGTGCGGTCGGACAGTGCGGCGACGAGCGGCGTGAACAGGAGGCTCCATGCGGCGCCGAGGATGATCATCGCGGACAGTGCGGGCGCGAGGCCGACGGCGCGCAGGGTGGCGGCCGGGTCGGCAAGGCCCCTGTCGAAGCCGGCGCCGCGCGCGATCTGGTTCGGCAGGCCGACGAGGTTGACGGCGCCCCACGGCGCGGCCGTGAGGAACGAGCCGACGGCGAACCCCCATTTGAGGTGGGAGAGCTGCACGGCGTCGGGGCGTTCGCCGTCGGCGGCGACCATCGGGTCGCGCATGTCGAGGAACGACGACGCGTAGTCGGGCACGGCGGCGTCGACGCGTGCGGCGGCGACGACCGACGCGGTGCCTTCCGTCGTGAGGCGGGCGGCCTGCGCGGTCGGCTGTTCGACGGATGATTCCGGGGCGATGCGGTGCGGGTCGGCGGCGAGTCGGGAGACCGAGGCCTTGTCTTCGGCGCTGAGCGCCTTCTCGTAATCGGGCCGGTCGTCGATGCCCGGCCGCTTATATGGCTCCATCATGATGGACTCCTTCCCTTTCCCTATATCTCTCAGTACCTCGTTATACCTCTATATATTGTCCCACTTGCCGGTTCGTTCGGACAGGGTTTCGGCCGTGGTTTCCCGGGCCCGGCAGACCCGGGCACCCCGGCACCCCCTCAGTCGGCTTCGCCGACAGCTCCCCCTGAAGGGGGCGCAAAAAGGCCATTTCTTTGCGCCCCCTTGAGGGGGAGCTGTCCGCCGCAGGCGGACTGAGGGAGTTTTCCCAGCCACCTCACAGCATCAGGCAAGAGAACCCCCACATTTGCCGACGTACTGTCTTACTGTTATAGCGAAACGCGCGCGGATCCCGCACCCCGGCCGACCCCGGCACCCCGCCCCGCGCGCATAGGGATATAGAGGACTGGAGAAGCAGCATATGTTCGTTCTCACCAACGCCTGGCGCGCCGTGTCGCGCCGCTGGGCGATCTCAGTGCTGACCGTGGTGGTCACGCTGCTCGTCTCGTTCGGCACGATCGCCTCGCTCGCGATCGTGCAGGCGAGCAACACCGCCCACGGCAGCGCCTACGATTCGCAGACCCCGAACGCGGTGCTGCGCCCGACCGCCGCCACGCAGGCCACGATGAAGTCCGACGACGCGAAGTCGACCACGTCGCGGTATCTCACGCTCACCGACTACGAGCCGTATGCGGAGAAGATGCAGGAGCAGAACCTCACGTTCACGTATTCGCTCATCTCCACGGTGCCGGTGCGCCAGTCCTCGTCGATCAAGGCGATCGCCGGCAGCGCGGACACGGAATCCGCGGCCGACAAGACGGGCGGCGAGTTCCAGCTGCGCGCCTTCTACGACGACAACGCCGTGAAGGCCAACGAGTTCGGCTCCTACCATCTGACCTCCGGCAAGAAGCTCACGTTCACCGACACGACGGCGACCGGCGCGCTGGTCTCCAAGGCCGTGGCCGAGAAGAACAACCTCAAGGTGGGCGACAAGTTCAAGGTCGGCGATCCGACCGACGAATCGAAGACCTACGAGTTCACCGTGCAGGGCATCTACGAATACGACGACGCGGCCGGCTCGAACGGCGACGGCGACGGCAAGTACGCGAAGGACAACCGCGACAACGTGATCTACTCCGCCTACGCCACCACGTACACGATGGGCGTCACCAAGGAGAGCGACGACCCGAAGAACGACTGGTCGAAGCCGGATCTCGACATCGTCTTCCAGTTCTCCGACACGGCCACCTACAAGAAGTTCGTCACGCTCGTCACGAAGGCGAAGCTGCCGAAGGGCTACGAGCTCGTCTCCCCGTCGCTCGACGAGTATGAGGCGTCGATCAAGCCGCTCGGCGACGCCGCCTCCCGCACGCGCGTCATCCTGTGGGTGGTCGCGCTCGGCGGATGCCTCGTGCTCGCGGCGCTCACCATCGCGCGCACCTGGTTCGGCCGCACCGACGAAATCGGCATGGCGCTCGTCTCCGGCGTGACGAAGCCGCGTCTCGGCTGGCAGTTCATGGTCGAGACGTTCATGCTCACCGTGGTTCCGGCCGTGATCGGCCTGCTGGCCGGCGGCCTGGGCGCGGGCGCGATCGGCGCCACGCTGGCCGGCGGCCACGCCACGCCCGTCACGGCCGGCATCGTCTGGCCGTTGGTCTGGGAATCGATCGGCATCGTCGTCGCGCTCGCGATCGTCGCGATGCTGCGGCCGGCGACGTTCCCCAACGCGAATCTGTTCAAGGCATCGGAGATTTCGGAGGACAAGGCATGAGCGAGCAGGACATCGACAAGACCGAACCGGCCGTCGAGAATGACGACATCACGGCCGACGACATCGACGCGCAACCGGTCGAGTTCAGCGTCGTCTACGACGAGGACGACGACGCGGCCGACACGTCGATCGCGTTCGCCATCGACGATCTGACCGACGCCGACGCGGCGGATGCGACGGACGACGAACTGTCGGACGCCGTCGACGACGACGCGGCAGGCGAGTCCGCGCCGGTGTCCGTTTCCGACGAAACGGACTCGGCGGGCGACGCCGACGCGGCGGATGCCGGCGAGACGGATGATGCCGCGGAAGGCGACGCGACCGCCGCCGAACCCGCGGAGACCGCGGAAACGACCGACACCACCGACACCACCGCAGACAAGGCGGCCGACGCGAATCCCAAGGAGACGAGCGCGGCGGCCACGGCGGCGAACGCGCGACGCGTCAACGAGACGCTCGCGCTGGCCGCGAAGAACCACGACGTCAGCGCGAGCGCGGACCCGAACGAGATCAAGGCGTCGACGAAGCGTTCCGAACGGGCGCTCGACCGGCAGGTCGGCGACCGCGTGCTGCTCAAGTCGTACCCGACGTTCTCGCTCAACCATGCGACCACGACGAACCGCAAGACCGGACGTCACGTGCTCGACAACGTGTCGCTCGCCTGCTACGCGGGCTCGCTGTACGCGATCCGCGTGCTGCCCGACGCGGACGATCCGGAGCAGCGCGTCACGCTGATGGAGGTGCTCGGCGGCTACCAGCTGCCCACGTCCGGCACGGCGATGACGAAGAGCTCGAACCTCGCGGAACTGGAGATCAACGAGCTGCGCGGGCACCGGCTCGGCATCGTGCCGCAGCGCTACGCGGTGCGCGGCGACCTCGACGCGGAAGCGAACGTGCGGTACGCGATGGACGCGTCCGGGCGCACGTACCTGAAGCCGAAGCCGGTGATCGCGCGCGAACTGCTCGACCGCGTCGGATTCTCCGAGGCGACGAGCGGGCGTCCGCTGCGCGAGCTGCCGCTCGTCGAACAGCGCCGCGTGGCGATCGCCCGCGCGATCAGCTGCGAAGCGGACGTCGTGATTCTCGACGAGCCGACGAAGGGCCTGGAGGCGGATGATGCGGCCGCGATTCTGGACCTGCTCGCCTCGATCGCGCACGCCCGCGACCCGAAACGCGCCGTCATCGTCGTGACCTCGTCCGACGAGGTCGTGCAAGCCGCCGACGAGGTCTTCTCCCTCACACGATGACCATGCCGTATTCCTTGGCGAGGGGGCGCACGTCGACTACGCCGTACTGGTCGAGGAGTTCCAGCCAGCGGCGCTTGTTCTCCTCGCCGAAGCGGGCCGCGCGCTTCGTGTAGCTTTCCGCGGTGACGAACTTGGCGGGCAGCGACTTGCTGTTGTATTTGTCCGCCACCATCACGGTCTCCTGTTCGAGGTTGACCGGCACGTAATCGGCCGGCGGCAGCGGCAGCTCCTGGCGGATCACGTCGTCGCGCGTCAATCCCACACCGGTGTGGTTGCGCGCGAACTGCGCGATCTCCTCGTCCACGCCGTTCTCCAGCAGGTACTCGTAGCCGAGCAGACCGTGCTTGATGTACTTCTTGCCGGCGAATTTCAGCGGTTCGCCGTCGGTGCCGTCATGCTTGAGGACCCTGTACGTGCCGATGTCGTGCAGCAGTCCGCCGATCGTGACCAGATGCTCGTCGATGAGCCGCGGCGGCACATGCCCGCCGGTCACCCCGTCGGACGGCGGCACGGCGAGGAGATCGCGCGCGGCGGGCTCCCCGGACGCACCGGACCCGGTGGTACCGACAGCAGGCGTGCCGCCCTCCCCCGCTTCGATTCCGGCGAGCACCGCCTCCGCGCCCGCCGCGGACGGCGCGGCCAGTTCCGCCGCATCCTTCGGCAACGTGCAGCGGCGCGCGAACAGCATGTTCTGGCGATGCGCGAGCATGCGGGCGATGCGCGCGACGATCACGCAATGCGTGTGGATCAGGTCGTACGCCTCTTCGGAAGGCGCGATCTTGTGGTGAAGCTCTTCGATCTGCTCAAGCGTAGGAACCATACCGCCATTGTATGGCGGCCTCGGAACGCGCCTTTCCGTAGGCGGTTTCCGCATTCCATTGGAAACCATACGTCGGAAACAGTCAGAAAATGACAACACCCTCAGTTGCAAAACCGCGGAATAAAGCCGATTCTAAATCGGAGCGCCCAATCACTCCCCCAAGCCACTTCCCAACGGAATCTCCAAACAACCAACACAACAGAAACGCATACTCGATATACGTTAAAAGGTATATCTATTCAGTGCATCTCGATGCCATCGACCAGGAGGAAGCACGATGAAACGCACATCATTTGACGACTACATGGCCAAGCGCGGACTCACCGAGCAGGACCTGCAGCCATACAAGGATCAGTTGCAGGAGCGCATCCGCGTCTACGAGCTCAAGGAGGCACGTAAAGCCTGCGCGCTGACGCAGCAGCAACTCGCCGACCACATGGGCGTCAGCCAGAAACGGGTCTGCGAACTGGAACGCGGCGACATCGACCACACACAGGTCTCCACACTGAAACGCTACGTCGAGGGACTCGGCGGCATCCTGCACGTCAGCGCCACCCTCCCCGGCCGCGAACCGATCGTCATCGTATGAGATGAAACAATCCCCGCACGATCAGTCGATGGAGCGCATCGACCATTCGCCGGTGCGGTTGGAGGCGACGATCATCTGGTCGTTTTCAAGCTCCTCCCAGCCGTCGGCCTCGGTCTGGTCGAAGCCGGACGACGCGACGACGATGCCCGCGGGCGCGCCCTCCTCGTCGGTGAGCGCACGGTAGCGCATCACACGGTAGTCCTGTGCCTTCTCGCCCTGGCCGTACTGGTCGTAGATCTCGACGATGCGCGACGACGTGCGTTCGCGGCCGGCCGCGTTCAACGCGATGAACTGGTCCTGCGACTGGATCATGCAGTTGTAGCTGGAGCGCGGGTACGCCTGGCGCAGCTCGCGCACGGCCTGCGCCACGGCCTCGTCGAGGTCGTAGCCGAAGCCGATGTATTCGAGGATCACGGCGAAGAAGATCGCGGAGTCGGAGCGGCCGCCGGTGGACAGGAACACGCTGTGGTTCACCGGGTACTGGCGGTTCGTCACGATGTTGCGGCCGTGCGAATCGGAGATGTCGCCGTTGTGGATGAAGCTCAGTCCGTTCGCGAAGAACGGCTGCTGGTTCTCGAGGATGAGCGGCAGGTTCGAGGAGGCGAGGCGCAGATGCCACAGGCCACCTCGCGCCGGTTCGGAGGCGAGTTCGGGGAAGACCGGGTCGAGGCGCGCGGCCACGGTGGTCTTGTACAGCTTGGTGCCGGTCTCGGGCGAAGGCGCGCCGCCATCGAGTGTGCCGGGTCGTTCGATCGGCTCGTAGAGCATCGCGCAACCCCAGCCGTCGTTGTGGATCTCGCTCATCTCACGATAGGCGTCCACACCCTCCGTGCCTAGGATTGCGTTGAGACTCAGGTTGAACCCTGCCGTCGCGTAACCCAGTAATCTGCACATAGTTGGCTACCATAACCCGCACACGATTCGACGCGCGGCCGGTGCTATAAGCGTTGCTTATAGGTTTCATCCACGCGTCTCGTCCACACCGCGTCTCGTCCGCGTCGCGGCCTCACCGCACCGGCGGCAAATCCCCGGTGACCGGCTCGCTCCCGGCGGCGCGTTCAATCCGCTTCAGCCGCGGCGGCCTGCGCGTGGACACAAACAGCGGCTGCACTTCGACGAGCGGGTTGTACGGCGCGAGTCCGAACCATTTGACCGGCGATCCGGCGACGTGGCGAATCGCGTACTTCGTCTGCAGCGACAACGCCCCGCGCGCGGAGACCTTCGACTCCGGCATCAGCGCCTTGTGAATCAGCACGTAGCGGATCGTGCCGATGTTCGGATCGGCGTCGACCTTCGGGTACAGCGACTTCTGCTGCGGCAGTTCGCCGGTCTTCGACAGGTCGTGCATGATCTGGTGCAGGTACGCCGGAATCGACTGCGACACCTTGAATCCGAGCCGGATGCGCACGCGGAACAGGAAGTCGGTGCCGAAGTTCTGCACCTCGTATTCGCGCGTGAACGGCTGGTCGGTGGTCTCCACGCTCACCGCCCACCATGCGCGGGCGCGCTTCGGATGGTCGGCGAAGATGGAGAAGAAGATGTCGGTGTCGAGCCGTTTCGTCTCGCTGTCGGACGTGAGATACACGATGTTGTCGGCGAAGTACGGGATGCGGAAGTCGCCGTGCAGTTTCTCCAACGTGGGCAGGAAGTCCTTCGGGCGCATGTGGCGGCGCTGCGCGCGTTCCAGCTTCGTGCCCTCGTTCCACGTGTACATGACGAACAGGATTGCGATGGTGAGCAGCATCGTGAACCAGCCGCCGTGCAGGAACTTCGCCATCGACGCGATGAAGAACAGAATCTGGATGGCGAGGAACAGCACGAGGAACACGATCGCGCCGACCCGCCGCTTCGCGTACCACAGGTATACGGCGAGCAGGATCGTCGTCGTGATCATCGTGATGGTGAGCGCGAGTCCGTACGCGGCGGAGATGTGTTCGGAATCCTTGAACATCGCGAGCACGAGCAGCGTCGCGACGCACAGCACCGCGTTGACGACCGGGATGTACAGCTGCCCGCGCGTGCGCGCCGGGTAGCGCACCTGAAGATGCGGCATCCAGTTGAGTCGCGTCGCCTCGGAGACCATCGTGAACGCGCCGGTGATGAGCGCCTGCGACGCGATTACGCCGGCGGTGACGGACAGCACGACCGCCACGTAGCGCACGTTCGGCGTCATCATCTGGAAGAACGGGTTCAACGATTTCATCGTCGTGTAGTGCGGGTCGCGGCTGTGCGCGAGGATCCACGCGCCTTGGCCGAAGTAGCAGCAGACGAGCGCGACCTTGATGAACGGCCACGTGAAGTAGATGTTGCCGCGGCCCACATGGCCCATGTCGGAGTAGAGCGCCTCGGCGCCGGTGGTCGCGAGGAACACGGTGCCCATCAGCGCGATGCCGGCGTCGTTGTGCGGGCTGAACAGGAACCGCACGCCGTACACCGGGTTGAGCGCGGCGAACACCGTCCAGTCCTGCGCGAGGTTCACGAGTCCGACGACGGCGAGGAAGCTGAACCAGACGAGCACGATCGAGCCGAACACGCGGCCGATGCTTTCCGTGCCGCGCGACTGCACCATGAACAGCACGACGATGATGACCACGGTGATCATCAGCGTGAGGCTTGGATTGTCGTCGAACAGCTTCTCGAGCGGCGGCAGCGTCTGCAGGCCCTCGACGGCGGAGCTGATCGACACGGCCGGCGTGAGCACCGAGTCGGCGAGGAACGCGGCGCCGCCGACCATCGCGGGGATGGCGAGCCACGCGCCGCGGCGGCGGATCAGCGAGTACAGCGCGAAGATGCCGCCTTCGCCGTTGTTGTCGATCTTCATCGCGATGAGCACGTATTTGACGGTGGTGATCAGCGTGATCGACCAGAACACCAGCGACAGCATGCCGAGCACGGCCTCGCGGTCGACGCTGCCGATGCCGCCCTGCCCGGAGAGGAACGTCTGCGCGGTGTAGAGCGGCGAGGTGCCGATGTCGCCGTAGACGACGCCGAGCGCGACGATCATCATGCCCCAGCTGACCTTGTTCGGCCCGGACTGCAGGCGCGCCCACCAGCGGCCGAAGCGTCCCTTCGCGGCGGTGGTGGCGAGCTTGGCGGCCTCCTTGTTCTCGGCCTCGGCCTGCTTGGCGAGGACTTCGCGCTCCTCCTTGGTGAGGGTGCGGCGTGAGACCTTCGGGGCGTTGGTGAAGGTGTCGGCCCTCAGCAGGGCCTCCTTCTCCGCCTTGGCCTTCGCCTGGCGTTCGTCGGCCGGTCGGGGCCGCACGACGGCGGCCTTGGCTTTGCCGGTCCCGTTCGCACCGGTACCGTTCGCGCCGGTACCGTTCATCCTGGTACCGTTCGCGCCGCCCGGTCTGCCTGCCTTCTTGCTCGTGTCGTCTGCGGTGCCGCTTACCACCTTGCGGGCGCGTTTGGTCTGCTGATTGCGGTCAGTCATACGCTCAATCCTCCATGCGGAGCAGCCTCACACTGCCTGCCGTTCTCGATGCTCTTTCGTCTCTTGCGTCACACTCGCTTCATTCGGGCAATCATCGTAGTCCTCTGACGCAATCACCACAAATTCACCAGCAGTGCGAATCATCGCGGCGAAATCGCACGGAAATCCACCATCGTTCCCCCACTTCGCCCGATAAACCCGCATCACCGCGCCGTCGTCACCGCCGCCGCGCCCGCGTCACCGCACCGTCACCGCACGCGCACGCCGCCGCGCCTCACACGCCGTACACCGCGCGCGTGGTGGCGCGGGTGCCGCGCGCCACCGCCGCGAGCGGCATGTCGAGCGTATCGGCCATCGCGCGCAACGTGTACGGGATCATGTACGGCGCGTTCGTGCGCCCGCGGTACGGCATCGGCGTGAGGTACGGCGCGTCGGTCTCCACCATCGCGTGGTCGAGTCCGACGATGCGCAACGATTCGCGGATTCCCTCGTTGCCCTTGTAGCTCACCGTGCCGGAGAAGCTCAGGTACCAGCCGTTCTCGCGCGCGATCGCGGCCATCTCGGCGTCGCCGGAATACGAGTGGAAGACGGTGCGTTCGGGCGCGCCGTCGGCGAGCAGCGTCTCGATCACTTCGCGATGCGAGTCGCGGTCGTGGATCTGCATCGGCAGGTTCAGCTCCTTGGCGAGCGCGATGTGCGCGCGGAACGCCTCGCGTTGCAGTTCCAGCGCGCCCTCGCCGGTGCGGAACAGGTCCATGCCGGTCTCGCCGATCGCGACGACCTGGTCCGGGTACGCGCGTGCGAGGCGTTCGACCTCGGCCATGGCCTCGTCGAACGGCACGTCGTGGTACGGCTTGTACGTGACGGCCAGTCCGTCCGGCCCGGCCACCGCGCGGTGGCCGTGACGCACGGCCTCGTTCGGGTGGATGGCAATCGCCGCGTGCACGACGCCCGGGTGCGCGACGGCCATGTCGATTGCGCGTTGGAGGTTCGGCAGTTCGCAGCCGCAGTCGATGATTCCGGTCACGCCGACCGCCGCCGCCTGCGCGAGCAGTTCGTCGACGTCGTAGACGGGGACTTCCGGCTGTCCTTTCGCGACGGCCTCGTGGCTCATCGCGCGTGCGAACGGCACGACGGAGGCGACGTGCGTGTGATTGTCGATGACGTGGGCGCCTTCCGGCAGCGGTTCCGGCGCGGGCGCCCAGCTGCGGTCGCGATGATGATGCTTGCTCATACCCGCCCAGTCTAGCGAGGCGTGCGGCGGACGATCTGTTCCTACAACAATCCGGCCATGTACAGCGGCAGATATCGTCTGTCGCCGGCCACCGTCAACGGCTTGGGGTGAAGCACGTACTCCAGGCCCACGCGTTGTCCGAATTTGTTCTTGAACTTGTCAAGGGATACGGTGCGGTATCGGGTTCCGGACTTGACCTCGATGGGACTGATGCGGGGCTTCATGGCGGCGTTCGGATACCGGGAGACGATAAGGAAATCGACCTCCATGGTGCTTGCGGCGTCGTTGCGGCTGCTGCGGGAATAGAAGTACAGCCGATGGCCGCCGGCATGCAGCAGCTGGGCCACGACGTTCTCCACGAGCATGCCCTCGTTGACGGCGATCTTCCCCAGCAGCACGTCACGGTAGATGTCATCCTCCGTAGTCCGGGAATCGGCCAAGGCCTGCGTGACCAGCAGACCGGTGTCCGCCATGTAGCATTTGACCGTCGCCCTGTCGGCGTATGCCCCAAGTCCTACGGTCGGATCGGTGGAGTTGACGCAGTCATTGGTGACGCATGCATCCGACAGCCAGAAGAACGCATCGTCATAATCACGCATGCGGGCGTTCGTATCCAAAGAGGAAAGGCTGTACCGCTTCTCGTGCTTCGACAGCTGCGACACCAGACCGTCGAACAGCAGGGTGACGCGTCTTCTGGCCGACCCCGCGTGTTTGGCGATGTCGTCGCGGTACAGCTTGAGAATATCGCGCTTCACCGCATCCACCTGATGGAAATCACGTGTCCGGACATAGGTTTCGACCGCCTGCGGCATGCCTCCGACAAGCATGTACTCGCGGAACAGGCGCATGGCTTTGCGATGCAGCGAATCGGGCAACGGCCGGAGTCTCTCATAGGAATCGGCGATCGCCCGGCTTAGCGGTTCCTCCCCCATTGCCCATAGGAACTCGTCGAAATCGAACGGATCCAATGCCAACGAGCGTTCTTCGGAGGGGATGAGAATGTCCCGGACATTCTCCTTGATGGACACCAGGGACCCTGTTTCGATGAAGTCGAACCGCCCGTCCGCGACGAGTTGCTTGATGGCTTCGCGGGCTTTCGGGTACAACTGCACTTCATCGAAGATGATGAGGCTGTTCCGCTCGTGCAGCGTCACGCCATAGTAGGCGGACAGATACAGGAAGAACGTATCCAGATCATTGCGCATGTCTTGGAAATATGCCAGCACATCGTCGGGAGCATGGGTGAAATCGACGGTGAGACACGACGCGTACTCGTTGCGACCGAACTCCTCGGCGAGCGTGCTCTTGCCCACGCGGCGTGCCCCCTCGATGAGCATGGCCGTGTGCCCCTGCGACTGGAGCTTCCATTCCATTAATCGCTGATATGCTTTACGCTGCAGCATCATATCTCCACAAACGTTGGAAAATCAATCTTTTTCACAAAAACAGCGATTATACTGTATCAGATTTTCACAAAAACAGAGGTTTCAACCCAGCGCAATTTCACAAAAACAACGATTCCGGAATCGAAATCCAGCATCGCCGCCTACTTCCGGCAGTTCTCGCAATCCACGCCGGTGAGGCGTTCGACGGTCCGGAGCGCGGCGGGATCGACGTCGGTCTTCGCGCCGCCGTTGCGCAGGCGCGTCACCGCGCGCAGGACCACGCCGTCGGCGCACTTGCCGATGACGCCCGAATGCGAGCGCGGGGACGCGGTAAAAGCGGCGAAAAGAAACCCGGCGGGGAGAAGCCGCCGGGTGAGAGAGAAGAGAGAAGAAGGGTTCAGTTATGGGGTCCGGGAAGAACCTCGCCAGTGATATTGACTTCGGGAGGAACTCCCAACCGCTGACATGACTAAGTTAACCGTCAATCCCTTGGAGGAATGATGTGCGTTCCTGAGAAACCTCTGGGCACTATGTAACGATTTTGTAACCGCTTAGCATCACCATGGCAGCAAATCCGCCCCGGCGGGGCTGTCGCGGAGTCGCCCACATCCGGCAACGCTACAAATCCGCCCCCGCTGGCGGGGGCTGTCGAGCGTAGCGAGACTGGGGGTGGTCCCGGCCGACCCACCGGACAACCACCCTCATCCCGCTTCGCGGGACAGCCTCCGGCCCCTGCAATTATGGACGGCCTTCGGCCGACATCATATTTGCTCACTGTCGTTCGCCTTCGCCTACAAACGCTTCCGCGTTTGCTTCACGGCTCAGCCCGCCGGCGGAAGCAAGGCACCGGGCTTACTCGGCCTTCTCCTCGGCGGCGAGCTTGGCCTTTTCGGCGGCAAGGCGTTCGGCCTCGGCGGCGCGACGGGCGGCGAGCGCCTCGTCGAAGCGGGCGAGTTCCTCCTCGACGGCCTCCTTCGGGATCTTCGCGAAGATCGGCGTCGGCTTGGCGACGGGGGCGCCCACCTCGATCGGTTCGCTCTCCCACGGGTGCACGGTCTCGCCGAGCTTGTAGTCGCCGGTGATGATCGGGTACTCGAAGCCCGGCTTGTCGAGATCCTCGACCTCTTCGAGACGCGGCAGCGGAGAGAACACGCCCTTGCCGCCCAGGGCCTCCCACACCTTCTGCGAGGCGTGCGGCAGGAACGGAGCGAGCAGGTGGTTCGCGTCGGAGACGGCCTGCGCGGCCACGTGCAGCACGGTGCCGAGACGCTTCTCGTCGTCCTTAATCTTCCACGGTTCGGTCGCGGAGATGTACTTGTTGATGTCGCCGACCACGCGCATCGCCTCGATGAGGCCCGCCTTCTGGTGGTGGTTCTCGATGAAGCCGCCGACCGTGGCGAACGCGCCGCGCGTCTCGTTGAGCAGGGCGCGGTCCTCGTCGGTCATCGAATCCTCGTCGAGCGCCGGGATCTCGCCGAAGTTCTTGGCGATGAGGTTGGCGACGCGGTTGACCAGGTTGCCCCACGAGGAGGCGAGCTCCTCGTTGTTGTGGCGCACGAACTCGGCCCACGTGAAGTCGGAGTCGGAGCTCTCCGGGCCGGCGATGGAGATGTAGTAGCGCACGGCGTCCACCGGGTAGCGGGAGAGGATGTCCTTGACGTAGATGACGATGCCGCGCGAGGAGGAGAACTTCTTGCCTTCCATCGTCATGAACTCGGAGGCGACGACCTGTTCGGGCATGTTCAGCGGGCCGAGCTTGCCGGTCTCGCCGCCCTTGGAGCCCTGGCCGTTGTAGGCGAGCATCTCGGAGGGCCAGATCTGGGAGTGGAACGTGATGTTGTCCTTGCCCATGAAGTAGTAGGCCGGGCAGGACGGGTCGTTCCACCACTGGCGCCACAGCTCCGGGTCGCCCTGGCGGCGCGCCCATTCGATGGAGGCGGACAGGTAGCCGATCACCGCGTCGAACCACACGTACAGCTTCTTGTTCGGGTTGTCGATCCAGCCCTTCACCGGCACCGGGATGCCCCAGTCGATGTCGCGGGTGATGGCGCGCGGCTTGACCTCCTTGAACAGGCCCTTGGAGAAGTTGATGACGTTGGTGCGCCAGCCTTCACGGGTGTTCAGCCAGGCGAGGTTCGCCTCGGCGAGCGCCGGCAGGTCAAGGAAGTAGTGTTCGGTCTCCTCGAAGCGCGGCGTCTCGCCGTTGATCTTGGAGACGGGGTTGATGAGCTCGTCCGGGTCGAGCTCGTTGCCGCAGGCGTCGCACTGGTCGCCGCGCGCGCCCTCGGCGTGGCAGATCGGGCACTCGCCTTCGATGTAGCGGTCCGGCAGGGTGCGGCCGGTGGACGGGGAGATCGCCACCTGCTGCGTGCCCTTGTAGATGTAGCCGTTCTTCAGGCACTGCGTGAACATCTCCTGCACCACGTGCTCGTGGTTGCCGGTGGTGGTGCGCGTGAACAGGTCGTAGCTCAGACCCAGATCGCACAGATCCTTGGCGATCACGCGGTTGTAGCGGTTCGCGAGCTCCTGCGCGGTCAGGCCCTCCTTCTCCGCCTCGACGAGGATCGGGGTGCCGTGCTCGTCCGTGCCGGAGACCATCAGCACGTCGTTGCCCTTCATGCGTTCGTAGCGGGCGTACACGTCGGAGGGGACGCCGAAACCGGCCACGTGACCGATATGGCGGGGGCCGTTCGCATACGGCCATGCAACATTCACCAGAATATGACTCATAAGATCGAATTATCGGGCGCGGCGGGGACACGCCCGGACCACCCTCCGACGTGCTCCGCACGCCACCTCCCGCCAGCGGGAGGAACACGGATACAGCGTGCGCATCACCACCCACCACGCAACCTCCCGCCAGCGGGAGGAACCACCACGCACCCCGGCCATCGCACGCGACAACCCGCAACGCACCTCCACGCCCCCGCCGGCGGGGACTGCCACCGCCGTTCGCCAACCTGCCCGACCGTCCTCCTGTTCCGCCCCCGCTGGCGGGGGCTGTCGGCGGAGCCGACTGGGGGTGGTCCCGGACGACCCGCGACGGCCACACGCACGAGTTCCGAGACCACCCTCCGACGTGCTCCGCACGCCACCTCCCGCCAGCGGGAGGAACCACCACGCGGCCCGGCCATCGCACGCAGCCTGTGGATAACCTCGCGCCCGTCCACCGGGTTATCCACCCCGATTCCCCGGCCTCCGGCCCGGCTGGCGCGCACGCCGCGCACGCCCTACGGTGTGGTCATGGAACCTTCAACGACGAACGCATCAGCACCTGAACCACCGCCCGCACCATCCAAGCCGCCGCCCAGGCTGCGCACGACGCCGCTCGTGCCTACGATCCTGCGCGAACGCGATCTGCCCGGCCCGATGAGCCTCGGCCGGCTCGCCGCCGAAGGCACGATCACCACATTGGACGACATGGAGAGCGGCTACTGGTCGGAGCACGCGGCCACCCTGTACGGCCGCGCCTCGATCGTGCACCGCATCATCCCCCATTCCACGGCGGCGTGCGCGCTCACCGCTATGTGGGTGTGGATGGGCGGCGAGTTCCCGCGCACGCTCGACGTGCTGTCCCGATCGCATTTCCGCATGCGGCATTTCGGGCATCGGGTCCGCGCGTTCACGCGCAAGGTCACGCCGCGTCATCTCGTCACGATCGGCAATCTGCGCGTCACCGATCCGACGCGCACCGCGTGCGACGTCGCCTCGCTGCACGCCACCGCCGCGCACCCGAACGACTACACGGAACGGATCGTCGACCTCATGGACGCCTACGATTTCACGCCCGACGACTGCGCCACGATCCTCGACGAGAATCCGTGCATGTCGACGATGCCGCGCACCCGCGCGTGCCTCTCCGGCGTGCGCCGCTCCTACGATCACCGGCATGCCGACAGCCGCCGCATCGACCGTCGTCACGGTGACAGTCGTCATGTCGATGACCGGCACGGCGTCGGAGTCGCGCCGTGAGCCGCGCGCAGCTGCCGCGCGACG
>NZ_NMWT01000039.1 GCF_002860365.1 Bifidobacterium parmae | reverse complement strand
GTGGTCGGATACGGTGATCGTGGCGAGCGGGGAGGGCCCGTATGACGCGTTGTCGGCGTCGCCGTTGGCGTATCGGTTGAAGGCTCCGGTGGTGTTGGCCGGCCGGGATGGTTTGGATGAGGCCATGGTGCGGGCGGTCAGGGATGCCGGGTTCCGGAAGGTGCTGCTGGTCGGTGGCGAGTCGGTAGTGCCTGTGAGGGTGGAGTCGCAGTTGGGGTCGTTGTCGGTGACGCGTCTTGCGGGTGCGACCCGGTATGGGACGAGCGCGGAGGTGGTGGCTTACGCGTTGGAGCATAGGATCCTGGAGGCGGATGGCGTGGTGTTGGCGTCTGGTGAGAATTATCCCGACGCGTTGGCCGGTGGCGCGCTTGCGGGTCGTACGGGGAACGTGTTGGCGTTGGTGGATGGGCCGGATGCGCGGTCGGTCGGGTTGGCTGCGGAGGCGCAGTCGGACGGGAACCGGGAGACGGCGTTCGTGTTGGGTGGTCCGGTCGTGTTCGGCCAGTGGACCATGGAGCGTATCGCCGCCAAACTCAACAAACACATCCAATAGACGCTCAGCGCGTTCACGCTCGGCTCCCGCTGGCGGGGGCTGTCGGCGGAGCCGACTGGGGGTGGTCCCGCGGCGGGCACCGTAGCCGCGGGCTCGCCTAACGCCGTCCTCGACGCATATAGCTGATTGTATTGGCCTCCACCAGGAACGCTTTCCTGTCGTTTTTGGCGATGACGTCGAGGATGATGCCGGTGCTGACGAGCAGCAGGCCGACGATGACGAGCATGATCGCGCCGATGAGCGTGGGGAAGCGGGCGACCATGCCGGTGCCCACGAACTCGGCGGTCACCATGCCGCACAGGGCGAGCCCGATCAGGCCGACGAGCAGGCCGAGACCGCCGAAGAACGGCAGCGGCTTGTACTCGCGGATCATGCGGAAGATCGTGCCCATCACCCTGATGCCGTCGCCGACCGTGTCCAGCTTGGACACGGACCCGGCCGGACGGTCCCGGTACCGGATGGGCGTCTCGTACAGGCGCAGGTTGTTGTTCAGCGAGTGGATCGTCATCTCGGTCTCGACCTCGAAGCCCCGGGAGAGCACGGGGTACGTCTTGACGAACGTGAAGCTGAACGCGCGGTAGCCGGTCATGATGTCGGTGACGTGCGCGCCGAACAGGTGGTTGATGGAGCCGCGCACGAGCCGATTGCCGAAGTTGTGGAACGGCCGCTTGTTCTCCTGGAAGTACGTGGAGGAGAGGCGGTCGCCGATGACCATGTCGTAGCCTTCGAGCACCTTGGCGACCATGGCGGGCGCCGCGTCGGCGGGGTACGTGTCGTCGCCGTCGGCCATGACGTACACGTCCGCGTCGATGTCCTCGAACATGGCGCGGATCACGTTGCCCTTGCCCTGCCGGGGCTCCCTGCGCACGACGGCGCCGGCCTCCCGGGCAATCTGGGCGGTGCGGTCGGTGGAGTTGTTGTCGTACACGTACACGACCGCGTCCGGCAGCGCCGCACGGAAGTCGCGCACCACCTTCCCGATCGTCACCTCCTCGTTGAAACAAGGAAGCAACACGGCAACGGAAGGACTCACAGGCGCATCAGACATGCGCACCACTATACGCGTCGACTCGTATGATGAAACGAGTTGCGCATGATATCGGGAGGAGATGATGGTGCGTAGGGTGGTTGCGTTGGTGAGGTCGTCGCGGCGGACGGTATGGCTGCCGTTGCTGTTGGGATTGGTGATGGGCGTTGGCGGGTATTCGGCGACGCGTGGCGCGGTCTCGTTCGGCGATCCGACGCTGTACGTGCAGTGTCTCGCGTATGCGGCGCTGTTCTGTCTGCTGTTCCCGTTGCTGTTTTCGGTGCGGGAGCGAGCGCGTCGACGGGATGATCGCGGTGACGATGCGATTGCGGTCGACTCCGATGTCACCGCTCGTGCCGACGAGGACGATCGCGCGATGCCTGCCGGTAAGGTCTCCCGTCTGCGCAAGGCTGTCCGCTTCGAGTATGTGCTGCGCGCGCCGGGGCTGTTGCGTGACGCGCTGCGCGTGTTCGTGTGTTGGGCGCCGTACGTCATCCTGTTGTATCCGGGGATTCTGTACTGGGATACGGGCGATCAGGTGGCGCAGTTCTTTGGCATGTCCGTGTTCGGGCAGGAGCCGGGGCAGATCTGGAATCATCATCCGTTCCTCGACACGTATTTCTACGGTTCGGTGATCTGGCTGGGGCATGCGGTCAGCGGCCATTATGAGGTCGGCATGTTCCTGCTGTCGGTGGTGCACGCGTTTCTCGCGGCGGTCGCCGTGAGCGCTGTGCTTGCCTACCTGCGTGGGCGCGGTTTGACGCGTAGGCCGTTGATCGCCGTCACCGCGACGTTCTGCTTCTTCCCGGTGTTCCCGATCATGTTCGCGTCGATCGTGAAGGATACGACGTTCACGATCGCGTTGCTCGGCTGGTTCGTCATGTACCTGCTGCTCGTGGATTCCAAGCTCGCGAGCATCACGCGCCCCGGGTTCCTTGCCGGGTTCGTCGTGATGTCGCTGCTGGTGGCGCTCACCAAAAGCGTCGGCCTGTATGTAATGGTCGCCGCCCTGCTGCTGCTCGTCATCGGCAGGTATAAGGCGAAGTTCAAAGCGGTGTGCGTGGCCGTGGCCATAGCCTGTTTCGCGTTCGTGAGCATCTTCCTGCCGAAGGTCGTGTTCCCGCGTCTCGACATCGTGCCGGGGGAACGTCAGGCCGCCATCGTCGTCCCCATCCAGATGGTCGCCCGCGTCGCCCACGCGAATCCGTCGGACGTGACCGACGAGGAGAAGCAGGTGCTCAACGAGTACCTGCCGATGAGCTGGGATGAGATGGCACGCAACTATGTGCCGTTCACCACGGATCCGGTGACCGGCTACGCGATTAAGGATACGGGCAGCGTCGTGGATTTCGCGAAGGCGTGGCTGTCGGTCGGGCTGAAGCATCCGCGTGCCTACGTGCAGGCGTTCATCAGCGTGGAATCCGGCTGGCTCGCGTTCAACGGCGCGCCCGCGAACAACGTGGAGCCGCAGGCGCCGTATCCTGAGATCGCGCTGCAATACCAACCGTTGACCACGAACGCGTTGAACGATTCCACGTTCGGCCGATTCGTGCCGAACGGCACCCCCAGCAAGGGGCAGACGGCGGTCAAAGGACTGGTGCGCTGGGTGCAGGATGTTCCGATACTCAACGTGTTCATGTATCTCACCGTGTGGGCGTTGATCGTGCCCGCCTATCTGCTGTATGCGCTGATACGCCGTCGTCCCGGCCGCGACGACGTGATCCGGTTCATCCCGTACTGGTTCGTCACCGCGTTCCTGTTCCTCTGCCCGGTCACCATCCAATTGCAGAACGACCATTCCTCGCCGACCCGTTACGCGTTCTCGATGCTGGTGATGGGCGTCGCCATGATCGGCGTGAATCTTCTGGGAGCGAACGCCGCCGTGAACGATCGGCAAAACCACCGGCAAATCCAACAGAACCATTAGGCTGAATGATTATGAGCATGAAGACGTCGGTCGCCACGTGGGTATGGAAATCGAAGAACAGGCTGCGCAGGGTGGTGACGCATGCCTCCCGTAGGGTGACGCGTCGCCCCCGCATCATCGCGTCGCTGACATCGTATCCGCCGCGCATCGGCGGCGTGCATGTGGCGATCCAGTCACTGCTCGCCCAGCGCGTGCTGCCGGATAGGATCGTGCTCTGGCTGTGCGAACAGGATTTCCCGAACCGGGAACGTGACCTTCCCCAGTCGCTGCTCGACGTGCTCGCCCATGACGTGGTGATCCGATGGGTGCCGGAGAATCTGAAGCCGCATAAGAAGTATTTCTGGGCGTTGCAGGAATACCATGACGACATCGTGATTCTGTTCGACGACGATCTGGTTTATCCGAACACGTGCATCGCCGACTTGATGGCGATGCACGAACGGTTCCCGAAGGCGATTGCGGCGACTCGCACGCATCTGATGATGTTCGACGAGGATGGTTCGCTGAAGCCGTACGACCAGTGGATGTATGAGGCGCCCGCCCACCATCCGCAGCTGGTGGGGAAACCGTCGATGCGCCTGTTCGCGACCACCGGTTTCGGCACGTTGTTCCCGCCGCGCATCATGCCGCAGGCGACGTTCGACGAGGAGACGATTCGCCGTTGCGCGTTGAACGCCGACGACATTTGGCTCAAGGTCATGGAGGTCGTCGCGCGGATTCCGGTGGTGTCCGCTACGACGAACCAGTTGATCGATATGATGCCGGTGGGCGAGGCGATGGCGCAGCGCAGATTCACCTATGTGCCGGATACGCAGGATGTGGCATTGTGCCATGACAATGCGGAGAGCGGCGGCAATGATGTGATTCTTGCGGATACGCTCGCCGATTCGAAGGTGCGGAAACTGCTGGATGGTGATTTCACGCAACTGGTGCGTGACGACGAACTGGATGGGATTATCGGCGCATGACGGGCGGAATGCGTATGGCTCGTCATACTCGGGAATCCGCCGCGCATCCGCAGCGTGTGGCGTCCATCGACCTGCTGCGCGTGCTCGGCATCATCGCGGTGGTCGCCACGCATGCGTTCGCGTTGACGCCGACGCGCAGACTTCTGTTGTTCACTTGGCAGGTGCCGTTGTTCTTCCTGCTGAGTGGGTACTTCTTCCGGTTCGATCGAGCGTTCGGCAAGGATATCGAGACCAGAGCGCGTACGCTGCTGGTCCCGTATGCCTCATGGATGGTGGTGGTGGCCGTGTTCAACTATGGCTATCAGAAGACCCATCAGGTGCCGGTGACGTGGGATTATCTGTTGTCGTTGGTGAAAGGCGGACATTACATCGGCGCGCCGTTCTCGGCGTTCTGGTTCTTCACCGCATTGTTCTTCGTGCGACTGTATGCGCGTGCGCTCGCGTCCGTTAGGCCGTGGCTGCTGGGTGTTGGCGCGGCTGTGGCATTGGTGTTGAGCGTACTGATTCCCGAATGGCTGGGAGACTTGTGGTGGGCCGCCGGTGTTGCCGTGCCGATGCTCGTGTTTCTGGCGGCCGGCATCGCCGTCCGATGGGCCGGTACGTGGATCGACGACATGCAGGCTGCCGTTTGGTTGAAGGCTCTGGCAGGTGCTGTGATGTTCGTCGCCGGTGTCGTCTGCTACGTGGTGTGGCCGATTCCGATGGACATCAAGTACGCGGATTTCGGTACGCCGGTCGTTGGAATCGTCGGATCGTGTCTGCTGTGCGGTGGTCTGGTGCTGCTGTTCTCCGCGTTCACGTTCTGGTCCGCCGTGGTATCCACGTTGGCGCAGGCGGGTGTGCCGGTGTTGTTCATTCATCCCACGTTGATTCTGTGGCTTCGGGACTATGTGGATTCCGGCATGATACGGTTCGTGATTACCGTGGTGGTGTCGTTCGCAATCGGATTGTTGATCAACCGGTCCGCCAAGGCGAAATTGCTGTTCGGCTGATTCGTGAGCATAGGGAAAGCCCCCGGAATATTCCGGGGGCTTCTTGGTTAGTGGCCTATCGCCGCTGTTTAGTTTTCGGGTTTGAGGCCGAGTGTGTCGGCGATGGTTTGCATGGTGTGGTTGTCGACGACGACGCTGGATCCGACGACCCACGCCTTGCTGACACCGTCCGCGTGCTTGCCGGCCAGGGCGATCGCGGGCGACGACGGGTCACGCACCAGCATCAGCGCCGCGTTCGACCTGCCCGCCAGAGGACCCGCCGCCAAGGCGTCCGCGAACCCCTCGCCCGACGCGAACACCGCGCCGTCCATGCCCATGCCCTGCTTCACGCACCACTCCGCGACCTTCGCGCTCGTCTCATAGCGCGTCGGACCGGCCACGCGCTCCGAAGCCACGCCCAGGGCCGGCAGCTGGGCGAAATCCACCCAATCCGACACGACCACGTTGCTGCCGACGATCACCGCCGACGAGAACGAGCCCGACCCGATGGCCGACACCGCGTCCGCCGACAGGCCCGACGTCGGGGTCGCCAGCAGGATCGGCGCCGCGTTCCTGTACGCGTACGAGCTGATCGACAGGGCGTCCGCATAGCCCTCGCCCGTCGCGACGATCAGCTTGTCCGACCAGTCGACGCCCAGACGCCTGCCCGCCTTGTACACCTCCACGTTCGTGTCGTAGCGGTTCGACCCCTGGATGCGGTCCACCGACAGGCCCATCGACCGCAACTCGGAGGCCGCCGCCGCGCTCACGGCGACCGTGCTGCCGATCACGACCGCCTTGCTCGCGCCCGACGCA
>NZ_NMWT01000038.1 GCF_002860365.1 Bifidobacterium parmae | reverse complement strand
TGCTTCGGCGGCCTTCATCGCGCTGTCGGCGATGTCGTTCAACGCCGACTGGTTGTTGCGGCCGGCCTCGGTGTTGAGGTCGAGTGTCTGTCCGTTCTCCTGCGCGGCCTTGGTGGCCTTGTCGAATGAGTCGTGCATGGAGATCAGCGCGTCGGACGCGCTCGTGGAGAACCCGTAGTAGGTGGACAGGGCGCTGGTGACCTCGCCCAACGCGGCGGCCTGCTCGTTGATGCCGTCGGTGGTCGCGTTGAAGTTGCCGGCGAGGATGCTGGCCGCGTCCGCCGCCTGATTGGACGCGTCGGCGATCTCGTTCACGCCGTCGGCGGCGGTGCTGCCGGAGTTGCCGAGTTGGGCGTTGGCGTCGGCGAGTTCCTTGGTCTTCTGGTTGTTGTCGCCGATCTGGGCGGATGCCTCCTTGAGGCTGTCGCGGATGAGGTCGGATTGGGCTTTGCCGACGTTCATGCCGTGCACGTAGGTGTTGTTGGCCTCCTCGTGCTCCTTGAGCGCCTGGTTGACCTCCTTGAGCGCCTGCTTGTTTCCGGCTGCGGCCTGGCTGAATGTGGCGGCGCTGATGCCGCAGTCCTTCAACGCGTCGTTGAGGTTCTTCACGTCCTTGGACGAGTTCATGAAGCCGAGGTCGCCGCCCCAATCGCCCTTGATGATAGCCGTGGACAGGGCTGTGGCCGCGTCGGTGCCGGATTCCATGGCCGTGGCAAGGTTCTCCGCCTCCTGTTTGGCGGCGGCCGCCTTGGTGGCGAAGTATCCGACCGCCACGCCGGCGGCGGTCAACGCGGCGCCCCAGGGGCCTCCGAACGCGCCGAGCAGTCCCTGTCCCGCGGTGGAGAGTCCCTGGGCGACGCCTTGGGTGCGGCTGACGGTGCTGCCGAACACCTCCAGCTGGCGGGTCGGGTTGGAGAACGCGGCGCCGATCTGCGTGGCGGCCTGGGAGAACAGGGGTGCGGCGGCTTGGAATCGCTGCACGGGGTCGACGAGGAGGCCGAGCTGTTGGGCGGCCTTGCTGCTGGATTCTCCCAGCGGGCCGAACTGCTTGTGGAGTGCGGCGACCGCGCCTCCGGCCGCGCCGAGCACGACGACGCCCTGCTGGACGGGTGCGGGCAGGCCGCTGAACGCGTCCACGGCGCTGTCCACGCCCTGCACGAGCGTGCGCAGGGGGCCGTTCGCGCCGCTGCCGATGGTGATGAGCATCGATTCGAGGCTGCCGGTCAGGTTCTCGATGTCGCCTTTGAGGTTGTCGTTCTTGGCTGCGGCCTGTTCGGCCGCGAAGCCGGATTGGCTGACCTCCTTGGTCCATTTCTGGACTCCGCTCGCCCCTTCCTTGTAGAGGACGTTGGCGGCGCGGATCGCGTCGGAGCCGAAGATCGTGGCCAATGCCTGGTTGCGCTGCTCCTGCGTGAGGCCGCCCATCTTCGATTGGAGCTGGCCGGCGAGGTTGGCGAGGCCGACGAAGTTGCCCTGCGCGTCGTACGCGTTGATGCCGAGCTCCTGCATGAGGTTCTTGGCCTTCTCGCTCGGGTTGGCGAGGCTGAGGAGCATGGTCTTGAGGCTGGTGCCGGCGTCGGAGCCGACCATGCCGGCGTTCGCGAACGCGGTGAGCGTGCCCACGGTCTCCTGCATGCCGATGCCGAAGCTGTTGGCGACCATGCCGGACTGCTGGAGCGCATAGCCGAGGTCGCGGGCCGAGCCCTGCGCCTTGCCGGCGCCGGCGGCCAGCGCGTCGGCGACGGCGCCCGCGTCCTTGCCGGCGAGGTTGAACTGGGTCATGGCGCTGGACATGAGTTCCGCGGCCTCGCTGACCTGCATGCCGTCGGATGCGGCGAGGTTCAACGCGCCGGAGAGTCCGCCGGAGAGGATGTCCGAGGTCGACATGCCGGCCTTGCCGAGCTCGTTGATCGCGTCCGCCGCCTCGGACGCGGAGTACACGGTGTTGGCGCCCGCGTCGATGGCCGCCTGCCGCAGCTTGTCCATCTCGCCCGCGGACGCCCCTGTGTTGGCCTGCACGGTGCTCATGGCGGCGTCGAACTGGGCGAACGTGGTGACGGCGGCACGCCGATCGCGGCGGACACGGCGCCGATGACGAGCCCGGCCTTGGTGAAGCCGGCGCCGACGCGTTCGCTGGTGGTCATGGGCTTCTCCAACGCGGTGGAGAGCTTGGTCGCCTGGGCGGACGCGGCCTGCATCTTCGTCGTGTAGTTCGACGTGTCGGCCATGAGCCGGATCATGATGTTCTCGTTCAATCCGGCCATGGCCGGGCACCTCCGTCAGTCTTGCGTGATGGGTCTGGTGGGGGTGAGGCGGGTGGTGATCGCGCCGTCCGCGTCCGGGTCCGGGGCGCCGCTGTCCCGGTAGGAGCGCAAGGCCTTGTTGCGCAGGTAGGCGACGTTGCAGATCTCCACGTCGGCGCCCGCCCAGCGGCGTTCGGTCTCGTCCTGGTCGTGGCAGACGCGAGTGGGCATGCCGCATACCGGGCACAGGCCGTCCTCGTACGCTTGCAGGGCGAGCATCCACGTGCGTTCCGTCTCATCCCATTCCGTGGGGTCGTCGTCCGTGGGCTCCCATCCGTCGAACCGTTTGAGGCTCATGCCGAGGCTCCGCGCGCATTTGAGGCGCGCGACGAGTCCCGGCATGGTCTCCAACGCGACGGCTAGTTCTCCGACCGCAGCAGGGTCAGCGTCTCTTTTGGGAGGCTCGTCGCCGGCACATTCAGCGCCTGGATGGTCTCGAGCAGCTGGAGGATCTGCGAGTCGGCGAGATTGCCGGCGAGACCTGCGAGCTCGTCGGCGGTGACGGGGATGGCTTCACCGTCGTGGCCGCGCATGCCGGTGGTCATGGCGGCGAGCGCGAGGGTGGCGAGTTTGTTGAGGTCCTTGGTGGTGCGGCCGCCCTGTGTGGTGGTGCAGCGGGCTACGGTCTGGTTCCATTGGTTGGAGGGGAGGCCTTGGAGGGTGAGGGTGATGGTGCTGGCTTCGACTTTCGCGGCGAGGTCGGCGAGCTTGCTGCGGGTGTGGTCGAGTTCCCTGCGGTGGTGGGAGGCTTCGGCTTCGGTGGTGCCGTCGGTGGCGTCGACGATTTCGTTGTAGTGGTTGGTCAGTTCGATGGTGTCGCGTAGTGCGTCGAGGTCGGTGACGATGTCCACGTCCGTGGTGGGGCGGGTGATGGTGGGGATGGTCATGCGGGGTCTCTTTCGGTTCTCCTTCGGGGGTGGGGTCCCGCACGCGTGGAAGGAGGGGAAGCGCGCGTGCGGGACGTGTGTGGTGGGTTATGGTTCTGCTGCGAGGAGGAAGTCGTCGTAGCGGATAGGTCCTCCGTTGACGGTGATGCGGAGGGTGGCGGTTGTGGCCTCATCGGGGATGGGGATGGAGATGGTGTGGCGCGTCCATTTGGCGCCCGCGTCTCCGGGGACGAGCTGTGTCCACGCGTCGCCTTTGTCGAACAGCATGGCGAGCGATGTGGAACGTGTCGTGTCGTACGAGTTGGCCATGTAGGAGAGCGTCAGCGTCGCGGCGTCGGGCAGGGTGATGGTTTGGGCCATCGAGCCGTTCACCTGTGCCATCCACTTGCCCTCGACGGGCGCGATCCAGGCTGCGTCCGATGCGCCCACCACGTTCGCGCCCGCCCATGGCGTGGCGGTTCCGGCCTCGAAACCGGGGTTGGTGAGAAGGTTCACGGGCTCAAAGGCCAATTCCCCCCCTGAACGGTCAGGGCGGCGGGAGGCTCCCACGTTTCGGGCCACTTCGCGTGCAATGCGAGCATGGGATGCAGTGTCGCATCGAACGACCGCCCCGTGCTGTTGATTTTGCCGATGACCGTGAACCCGCAGCGGGTCGGCTGGGACAGGAGGAGCAGTTGGTTTTCGCCCTTGCCCTCATCCCAGTATTGGAGGCGCTTGCCTGTGTCCATGTCGATGACGGCGATGTACACGCCTGTGCCGGAGTACAGGCTTGCGTCGTCGCCCATGGGACGTATCCGGTATTCGTTTGGGGGAATCGTGCCGATCTCCCAGACGACGCCTTTGCCTGCCGTGAGCGTGCCTTCCATGTGCAAGCCGGAATCGTCGGCAACGCTGCATGTCAGTCCATTCGCGTTCTCGGCCGGACCGTAGGCGAGCAGGTTCCTCGATCCGGTCACGCTAAAGGGGCGGGGAGCGTCCCCTTGCCGAGGAGGCGTGCGTTCGCGCCGCTGGTGGTGCAGTCCACGACGGTGGCGACCTGTGCTTCCGTGCCGGATACGGCGCCGTCCGCGGGGAACGCCGTCCATCCGGACTTGAGGTCGCATACGGTGTCGTAGGCGACCGTGGGCGTCTTGTCCGCGTCGGTGATCATGATCCGGCGCTGCAGGCCCGCGCCGACGTCGGGCGTGACGGTGACGGTCTGGCCTCCGCTACGCGCGGCGGCCGTCACCGTCAGCACGCCGAGGGTCGGCGTGGGCGTCACGCTTTTGGGGCGATGACGGCGGTCTCGTCCTGCGAGCCGGGGTCGGCGGAGAAGCTGATGGTCGACATCTGGCGCTGGTTGGCGGCGTGGGCGACGGGGGTCTTGATGCCGATGGTCACCTTGAACACGCTGACGGTCTGGCCGGCGTCGAACGGGTCGTCGGTGGGCAGGCCTCGACGGCGCACGATGTAGCCCTGCGTGCCGGCGGTGAGCTGTTCGACGGCGTCGTTGGATGCCTTGCCCGCGCCGTCCTTGATGTTGACGTTGTCGATGACCTGGAGGGTGCCGTTCTCGTATTTCTCCTGGCCGGGGATCTGGCCGACGGCCGCGGCGCCCTCGCGGTCGTCGTCGATCATGTCCTGGCTGTGGTCGAGCTTCCAGCCGTCGGAGGTGAGCCAGTAGCTCAGGTCGAGCGGGTCGGCGGTGAGTTCGGCGACGGTCGGGGCGGTCACGTCCGCGACGGTCTTGACGAATACGGTCTTGACGCGCCCGTCCTCGAGGTGCGCGGTCACGTTGTTCGGCATGATGGTGTCCTTTGCTGTATGCGGTCCCGCGGGGCGCGGGACGGTGATGATTGATGTGTGCTTGCGGGTCAGGCGCCGAAGCGCCATGTGACGACGCGCATGACGAACGCCTGCCCGGTGTCGGGGCTGGTGAGTTCGCTCGCGTAGACGCCGGAGTCCTTGTCGGGCACGAGCGCGCCCATGCCGGCCGGCATGCGGCCGTCGAGCGCGTCCATGATGGTCTCGCATGCCGCGTCCACGTCGGAGGCGAACGCGGCGACGACGCGCACGTCGAGCTCCCAGACGTGGCCGGTGACGTTCACGGCTTCGCCCAGGAGACGGGACGTCTCGCGCACGCGCCAGACGATCCACGGCGGGCTGGGTCCGGTGGCCACGTCCTCGTACACGCGCCAGTGGGGCATGTCGGGGAGCATGCCTCGGACGAGGGTCTTCACGCTTCGGGAGTTCATAGGCTCGACGCCGCCTCCTTCACGTATCTGGCGGTGGTCTCCAATTCGGCCTCCCCGTGCTCGTAGAACCGGTGGGTGCCGCCGCCTTTCGCGGTGCCGAAGAACGCGATGTTGGCGAGCGAGCCCGCGCCGCCGGAGACGGGCGCGATGTCCGCCTCCACGGTGGTGCCCGCCTCCTTCATCTCGTAGGCGATGGGGATGCGGGAGATGCCGCGGTTCGACGAGCCGCGCACGTCCGCCTGCACCGCGGTCTTGATGTTCTGCGCGCCGCGCTTGACGGCCGCCGCGACGAGCACGTGGTTGCGGCCCACGGCCTTGGACAGGCGCGCCGCGAACGCGGTGACCTGCGACGCGTCGATGCCGATCACGCCCATGCTCACGCTCCTTCCGGGATCTCGCGCACGTTCCAGCGTCTCGCCGTCGCGTGCGTCTTCTCGGACTGCAGGTTCACGAGCCGGTAGCGACGGCCCACGAGCATCGGGTCGGAGGACGAGACGCATTCGGCCACGTCCTTCTCCCTGAGATTCGCGACCGCGATGGGCACGTGCAGGTACAGGCCCCATTCCGCGACGTTGCCGCCCACGTTCGAGGTCTCGCCCGTGGCGCTCACCTTGTCCGAGGCGACGCCGCCGGACGTCTGCAGTTTGCCGTTGCCTTCGTAGACGGTCAGCGTGGCCGGCGTGGTCAGTCCGGTGTCCGGGTCCGTGACGGTCCGCCCCGTGTGACGGACGACGCGGAACGTGTCCGTCATGAGGGATTCGGCCATGCGCCGGCCTCGCGCCAGCAGCGTGCCCACGCTCATTTGAACACCCCCACGCTGATTCCCCGGATGCCGAAGCGTGCGCGGAGGCTGCGTTTCGTGGCCTCCGGCAGCTCGGTCGCGTCGATGACCGTGGCGGTTCCCTGCTGGTATCCGATCTGGAAGTCGTCGACGCGTTCGTACGCCTTGCCGACGTTCGCGCCGGGGCCGCCTTCCGCCTGCTGGTGGAGGCCGGCGGCGACCATGGAGCAGGCGAGACGCACGATGTCCTCGGGCACCGGGTCTTGGCCGATGCTCATGGTCACGGTGACGGGCAGGGGGATGCCGTTCGGAGGCCCCCACATGACGTCCCGGTAGAGGCTGGAGCCGAGCAGCGTCCAGTCGTCGGTCTCCTCGCCGTCCACGAGCACGTGGGTCACCCGGTTCACGGGACGGCAGGGCAGGTCGAGTTTGCGGGACGCCTCGCTGGGGATGGTCACGGTCACGTCGCACCGGCTGATGGGCCCGCCGGCGGCGTCGCGTATCGCGGCGGACACCGAGGAGAGCAACCGTCCGGCCATGTCGGCTCCGACCGCGGAGTAGTCGACCTTGTACGCGTCGAGGTCCTCCAGGGTGGCGAGCGGTTCCATGACGGCTCCTCCTTAGGTCAGCCGAGCGCGCTCGGCTGGTCGGCGGCTTGGTCTCCGGCCGCGGCGGCCGTGGTCACGGTGATGGCCGCGGTCGTGTTGTCGGTCTTGGTGAGCGTGCCGCCGGTGACCTTGCCGGACGCGTCCGTGGCCAGGGCGATGGACTTCACGCCCACGCCCGCGGCTCCGGCCGTGCCGGCGGGGCCGGTCGCACCGGTCGCGCCCCTCGCCCCTGCGGCGCCCGCGGGGCCTGCCGGACCTGCCGGGCCGGTGGCGCCGGCGGGGATG
>NZ_NMWT01000037.1 GCF_002860365.1 Bifidobacterium parmae | reverse complement strand
CCGTCGTCGGATTCTCCAACGACGGCAGCCTGAGGACCGCGAACCTCGACCAGAACGGCGACGGGAAGATCACGCTGCGCGAGGTCGACAGCATGATGGCGTTGCAGTTCAAGGTCGCGAAGACCACGCTCACCGGACGCGAGCTCAAGGCCGTGCTCGCCCAGCAGTGGCGCGAGCGCGGCGGCCGCACCGTCGTGTCGCGCCTCGGCGTGTCCGGCAACGTGCGGTACCGGTACGTGACGGGAGGACGGGCGCCCGACGTGCCGGGGGAGGGGAAGGACGACGAGGGCGGCGCGTCGATCGTGGACCTCACGGTCGACGGACGCGAGATCGGCGACGACGACCTCGTCATCGCCGCGTCCAACTCGTTCCTCCTGCAGGGCGGCGACCGGTACACCGCGTTCCGCTCAGGCACCGACTACCAGGAGCTCGACATGGGGTATGGCGCCGCGCTCGTCGACTACCTCGGCCGGCACCCCGACGTGAGCATCCCCCTGCCCGTCACCGGCACCGTGCTCGTGTAGCCGGACGGCGGCAGCCGACTGTACCGTAATTCCGCCCCCTCTGGAGGCTGAGCCGTCAGGCAAACGCCGGAGGCGTTTGTAGGCGAAGGCGAACGACCGTGAGCAATATAATTTTCAGCCGAAGGCTGTCCGTAATTGCGATGGGCTGTCGGCGCAGCCGACTGGGGGAGGCATGCATCATACGAAAAGGGGCCCGTCGTGAACGGAATCACGACGGGCCCCCTATTCGTCGACGCTGTCGCCTGCGCGGCGCGCGGCGTGCGTCACTTCACCGCGTTGAGCCACTGCTCCTTCGTGGCCTTCTCGGCCTCGAGCTTCGCCTTCTTCTTCGGGTCGGACTCGGCGGCGATCTTCGCGTCGAGCTCGGCGAGCTGGGCGTTGAGCTGCTCCTCGAAGCTGGACTTGCGGGCGTCGGCCTCCGGATCGGACTGCTTCCAGGCGGCGTCCTCGACGGCCTTGATCTGCTTGTCGACCGCGTCGAGACGGCCCTCGATGCGGCGCATGTCGTCACGCGGCACGTAGCCGATCTGGTCCCACTCCTCCTGGATCTTCGCGAGCTCCTGGCGGGCGTGCTTGGCAGCCTTCTCGTCGGCGACCGGCACGAGCGCCTCCGCCTTGACGAGCAGCGCCTCCTTGGCGGCCAGGTTCTCCTTCTCCGAGGAGGAGATCTGGTCGCGGTCGGCCTGACGCGCGTTGAAGAACGTGTCGGCGGCCTCGCGGAACTGCGCCCACAGGGCGTCGTCCTCGTTGCGGCCGGCGCGGCCCGCCTTCTTCCAACGGTCCATCAGCTCGTTGAACTTGCGGGAGGTCTCGCCCCAGGCGGTGGAGTCCTTGAGCTCGTTCGCCTCGGCGATGATCGCCTCCTTGGCCTCGCGGGCCTCCTTGCGCTCCACGTCGCGGGCCTGCGCCCACTTGCGGCGCGACTGGTTGAACGTGGTGCGGGCGGCGGAGAAGCGCTTCCACAGCTCGTCGGCGTCCTTCTTGTCGATGCGCACGTTGTTGCGCTGGTGCTCCTGCCACTCGTCGAACAGGGCGCGGAACTTGTCCGCCGTGGAACGCCAGTTCGTGTTGTCGCCCAGCGACGCGGCCAGCTCCTCGGCCTTCACGACGATCGCGGTGCGGCCTTCGATGGCCTTCGCCATCGCGGCCTTGCGCGCCTCGGCGATCTGCGCCTTCTTCGCCTCGCCCGCGGCCTTGAGCTCCTCGAACTGGGCCTTCAGCGCGGCGATGTCGCCGACGACGGCCGGCGCGGCGGTCTCCTCGGCGAGCATCTTCAGCGACTCGTCGATCTCGCGCGGCTTGACGTTGCGGGACTTGAGGCGGCCCGCCAGCGCGTCCAGCTTCGCCTTGAGGTCCAGGAAGCGGCGGGCGTACAGGGCGAGCGCCTCCTCCTTCGACACGTCCGGGAACTGGCCGACCTCGCGCTCGGTCTCGCCCTCCTTGACGTACACGGTGCCGTCGTCCGCGACGCGGCCGAACGCCTCGGCCTCGCGGATCGCGGCCTCGTCGTGGCCGTGCTTGGCGGCCGGCGCGGCGGGGCGCGCGGCGGCAGGCTTGTGGGCGAACGCGGCCGGGGACGGCGCGTGCGGCTTCGGCATCGCCGAGGGTTTCGGAGCTGCCGCGGGCGCGGTCTGTTCCACCGCGGGCTGCGTCGCCTGCTCGGTGGGCTCGGTGGTGTTCTCGGTTTCGGTGACGTTGTTCTCGTCGGCCATGGCCAGCTCCTTACAGCTTGGAAGTATGTGCGGCGTGCGTCGTGCATCGCGGCTCCCCGCGGGGAATCCTCTCGTGATCCCCCATGGGAATATGGCGTTGTTTGACGCAACCCTCACCTATTATATTGATTCCGTGGCTAAAGGCGCATCAATTTCAGGATTTCCAGAGTGGCTCCCCTCTGAACGCGTTGTGGAGCAGCGTGTCATCGACACGCTCCGTGAGGTTTTCGAGCTCAACGGCTTCCTCGGCATCGAGACCCGTGCCGTGGAGACCGGGGCGTCCCTGCTGAAGAAAGGCGAGACCAGCAAGGAGATCTACCTGCTGTCCCGTCTGCAGGAGGTCGGCCGCGAGTCCGACACCCCGATCGAGGAGCGGCTCGGCCTGCACTTCGACCTCACCGTGCCGCTGAGCCGGTACGTGGTCGAGCATTCCGGCCAGCTCGCCTTCCCGTTCAAGCGGTGGCAGATCCAGAAGGTCTGGCGCGGCGAACGCCCCCAGGAGGGCCGCTACCGCGAGTTCGTCCAGGCCGACATCGACGTGATCGGCCAGGGCGACCTGCCCGACCACTACGAGGTGGAGCTGCCGCTCGTCATGGTCTCGGCGCTCGAACGCCTGCGCGCGTTCGGCCTGCCGAAGGCGACCGTGCACGCGAACAACCGCAAGCTGTCCGAGGGCTTCTACCGCGGGCTCGGACTCACCGACATCGAGGGCGTGCTGCGCGAGATCGACAAGCTCGACAAGATCGGCGCCGACGAGGTCGCGAAGCTCCTCGTCGAGGAGTGCGGCGCGTCCGAGGCGCAGGCGCGCGCCTGCCTCGAACTCGCCGAACTGACCGCCGCCGACGGCGCCGAGCTCGCGTCGAAGTTCGACGCGCTGTGCGAGGCCCACGGCATCGCGGCCGATTCCGAGGCGTACGCGCTCGCCAGGCAGGGCCTCGACACGCTCGCCATGATCGTCGACCAGGCCGCGGCCATCCGCCCCGGCTCCGTGATCGCCGACCTCAAGATCGCGCGCGGACTCGACTACTACACCGGCTCCGTCTACGAGACGTTCCTCGACGGCGCCGCCTCCCTCGGCTCGATCTGCTCGGGCGGCCGCTACGACAACCTCGCTTCGCAGGGCAACCGCAAGTACCCGGGCGTGGGCCTGTCCATCGGCCTGAGCCGTCTCGTCAGCTACATGCTGCACACCGCCGGCGCGCATGCGAGCCGCGTCTCGCCGGCCAGCGTGCTCGTCGCCGTGTGGAACGAGTCGGACCGCGCCGCCTCCAACGCGATCGCGAACACGCTGCGCTCGCGCGGCATCGCCGCCGACGTGGCGCCCACCGCCGCCAAGCTCGGCAAGCAGATCAAGTACGCCGACAAGCTCGGCATCCCGTACGTGTGGTTCCCCGGCCAGGAGGGCGCGGGCGACGAGGTGAAGAACATCGTCTCCGGCGACCAGAACCCGGCCGACGCCACGTCATGGGAGCCGGATACTGTTAGTGCCCGGCAAACGGTGGTCATCGACTGAGAACCGCCGTCACCGCGCCGCGACGGACGGCGTGTCGGGACACGTCAGGAACTGACGTCAAGAACTGAAAGAGGAAGCATGAGCCAGACGGCTTACAGAACACATCATGCGACCGAGGTCACCGAGGCCCTGGTCGGTCAGAAGGTCACCCTCGCCGGTTGGGTCGACCGTCGCCGCGACCACGGCGGCGTCGCCTTCATCGATCTGCGCGACGCCACCGGCCTCGTGCAGGTCGTCATCTACGACGAGGACATGGCCCGCCCGCTGCGCAGCGAATTCGTCATCCAGGTCGTCGGCGAGGTCCGCCTGCGCCCGGAGGGCAACGAGAACGAGCATCTCGCCACTGGCAAGATCGAGGTCGTCGCCGAGACGATCGAGGTGCTCGCCAAGTCCGACGCCCTGCCGTTCCAGGTGTCCACCGCGCTCGAGAACGAGTCCGAGAACAAGCTGCCCGGCGAGGACGTGCGTTTGAAGTACCGCTACCTCGACCTGCGCCGCCCGTCCATGCAGCACAACCTCAAGCTGCGCTCCGACATGGCCAAGGCCGCCCGCCACGCCCTGGAGGACATGGACTTCACCGAGGTCGAGACCCCGACGTTCATCAAGTCCACCCCGGAGGGCGCCCGCGACTTCGTCGTGCCGGCCCGTCTCGTGCCCGGCTCCTGGTACGCGCTGCCGCAGTCCCCGCAGCTGCTCAAGCAGCTGCTCATGGTCTCCGGCGTCGAGCGCTACTACCAGCTGGCCCGCTGCTACCGCGACGAGGACTTCCGCGCCGACCGCCAGCCCGAGTTCACGCAGCTCGACATGGAGATGGCGTACGTCGACCAGGAGGACGTCATGGCCATGGCCGAGAAGGTCATCGCCGCCATCTGGAAGACCGCCGGCTACGAGGTGCAGCTGCCGCTGCCGCGCATCACCTGGCAGGACGCCATGGACAAGTACGGCTCCGACAAGCCGGACCTGCGCTTCGGCAACCCGCTCGTCGAGCTCACCGAATACTTCAAGGACACGCCGTTCCGCGTGTTCCAGGCCCCCTACGTGGGCGCGGTCCTGTTCAAGGGCGGCGCCTCCACGCCGCGCCGCCAGTTTGACGCGTGGCAGGAGTGGGCCAAGCAGCGCGGCGCCAAGGGCCTCGCCTACGTGTCCTTCACCGAGGACGGCGAGCTCAAGGGACCCGTCGCCAAGAACCTGTCCGAAGCGGAGCGCGACGGCCTGATGCAGGCCGTGGGCGCCGAGCCGGGCGACGCCGTGTTCTTCGCCGCCGGCTCCCGCGAGTCCTCCCAGTTGCTGCTGGGCGCCGTGCGCGTCGAGCTCGCCTCCCGCGCCGGCCTGCTGGATCCGAAGAAGTTCGCGTTCACGTGGGTCGTCGACTTCCCGCTGTTCAAGCCGACCGACGATCCGGACGACGACGACGTGGCGGTCGGCCACTCCAAGTGGACCTCCATGCACCACCCGTTCACGATGCCGTCCAAGGACTGGATCGACAAGTTCGACCAGGATCCGGAGCACGCCATGTCCGACTCCTACGACATCGTCTGCAACGGCGAGGAGATGGGCGGCGGCTCGGTGCGTATCCACCGCGACGACATCCAGGACCGCGTCCTCAACGTCCTCGGCATCAGCTCCGAGGAGGCCGAGGAGAAGTTCGGCTTCCTGCTCGAGGCGTTCAAGTACGGCGCCCCGCCGCACGCGGGCATCGCCCTCGGCTGGGACCGCACCGTGTCGATTCTCGCCGGCGCCGACACCATCCGCGACGTCATCGCCTTCCCGAAGGCGGGCGGCGGCCGCGACCCGCTGACCGGCGCCCCGGCCCCGATCTCGGCCGAACAGCGCGCCGAGACTGGCGTCGACTACGACCCGGACGAGGACGAGGACTGATCCCTCTCCCCACCCAAGGGTGAGCCCCACCGGGGCTCACCCTTTTATTTTCCCCCTCATCTCCCATGGTGCGGCAAACCCCTCATGGTGCGGTGGCGCAAAACGGCTTGATTCCGGGGTTGTGGAGAAAGTGTGTTGCCGCACCATGGGAGAGTCACCGCACCATGGGGCGGTGCATGGCCGCTTCGCGCGCCAGTGCGCGACGGCGGTATTCGCCTCGGCGCGCGTTGGGGCGCAAGGACGGATCCGCAAGCGCGCGATGCGCAGGGTCCGGCATCGCCGTGAACGGCATGCCGGCCGCTTCCGCCACGGTCCGCGCGAAGCCGTGTCGCCCGTCGGCGTTCCGTATGTCGTCGGCGAACACCTCGATGACCGTCCATCCCATTGCCCGCAGCTCGCGGCGTTTGCGCCGGTCCCGGACGTACTGGCTTCGGAACCGACGGTGATGGTCGCCGTCGTATTCGATGGCGACGTGGTGCTCCGGGTACGCCATGTCGACGATGTATCGGGTCGTTCCGCCGGGAACCGTGATGCCGTGGTGCATGACCGGCATCGGCAGACCATACCGCAGCAGCGCGATGCGCGAACGGGTCTCCTGCACCGAATCGGACGGTCGCATAAGCGGCCGCGCCGCCTCGCATCGCGCCCGGCCGACGATGCGTCGGAACGCTTTGAGACGGTTGGACAGATCGTCGAACGCGTATCCGAATCGCCGTGCGAGCGCTTCACCGAGCACCACCATTTCGACGAGATCCAGGTATCGGGCGTACTGGATCCATGTGTCTATGGGATGCACGCACGCCAATCCGTTGGGGAACGTATACGTGGCGAACGGCTGATTCCACGTGCGGTAATCGACGCCGTCGAGAGATGATCGCGTCACGCGATCGCGCACCACGACGCGGAAATCGCACTGCGGCAAACCGCCGCACAAAGGCGTTTCGACGGCGTACAGCGTCAATGCCGTGTCCAAGGCGAAGCAGGGCCCGCGCTCCGTCCTCACTCGCGGCAGCAATCCCAGACACGCCTGCGCCTTGGCCGCCGACTGTTCGTTCAGACGGCGCTTCACGTAATCGTGGACCTCGCCGTCCACGGGCGCTTCATCATAACCGTATGTGTTCATCCGGGCAGGATAACCGAAACCGGCGCGGGAGGGGCGTGATTTCGGGTGATGTGGATAACCCGGCCGATTCCGCATGCCGTTGCGGCGTGTCCCGCCGGATTGTCCACAATCGGTGAAGTCGGCGCTTCGCCCTAATGTACGAATCGCATCACGAATACGGATTCCTCGACATGCCAGAGGAGTCGGACGAAAGGAACCCACCCAAGTTGCGCCTGTGAAGGATGACGGTATCCCAGCGGAACCACGCGCCGAAGCGTGCCGCCGCGCGTCATCCGTCGATGGGCCGTGATTCCGGTTCCCACCCGTCACGGGCTGAGACCGCACCCCATCGCACGCATCGTGTTCCCCGCCGTCATCGTCATGACCGTTCCCGATCGGCACGCCCGAAACGAAAGGCGTGATCCCATGCAACCTTCCGTGCTGACCCTCACCGATATCACCTTCACCTATCCGGACGCCCCGGAACCGTTGTTCTCCGGCGTCGACGCGTCGTTCCCACGCGGCTGGACGGCCGTCGTCGGCGACAACGGCATCGGCAAATCCACGCTCATGGCCATCGCGCGCGGCGCACTCGTCCCCGACGAGGGATCCGTCGCGCCCGCTCCGAAGCGCCTCGTCATCGGCCATTGCCCGCAGGGCGTCGACGTTCCGCCGGAACGCCTCGACGCGTTCGCCGCCGACTGGTCGCCGGAGGCGATCGCCGTACGCGACGTGCTCGGCGTCGGCGACGACTGGCCGTACCGTTACGACACGCTGTCCGGCGGCGAACGCAAGCGCGTGCATCTCGCCTGCGCGCTCGCCGCACGCCCCGACGTGCTGGTACTCGACGAGCCGACGAACCATGTCGACGCCTCCGCGCGGGCGCGCATCGTCGACGCGATGCGCGCATACCGCGGCATCGGCGTCGTCGTCTCGCACGACGCGGCGCTCATCGACACGACCTGCAATCGTTGCGTCGTCTTCTCGCGGCGTCATGTCGGCACGCGCAACGTGACCGTCGTCGACACGGTTCCGGGCGGATGGACACGAGCCGCGGCGGCGGTCGCGGCGCGCGACGGCGCCGACGCCGCGGCGCTGGCCGAGGCGCGGCGCGAGACCGCACGATTGGCGGCGTCCCGCGCGCGACGGCTCGACAAGGTGCGGCAGGTCGAGGCGGCGAAACGCGACGGCCGGCATGTCGACCGACATGACCATGACGCGCGGGACAGACGCCAATTGGCGAAGATGACCGGACTCGACCGCGGCGTCACCCGCGCCTACGCGCGGCTCGACGCCCGGGCGGACGCGGCGCGGCGGCGCGCGGCGGGGCTCACGGTCGCGGCGAAACGCTATGACGGTGACATCTGGATGGACATCGCACCGAGCCGCCGACGCGAGTTGATACGACTGGAGCCGGGCGTGATCCGGTTCGACGGACGGGACGTTGCCGACATCAAGCCGGCGATCATGCGCGACGACGGCATGGCGGGACATGCCGCCGGCCGCGACTTGTCCGGATTGTCCCGTGCCGACGTCTCCGGCGGGCGCATCCGACTGTCGCCGTCCGCCGACGGCGTCCCGGCCATGGGACTTATGATTCCGACGATCTCGATCGGACCGGGCGACCATGTCGCGGTGACGGGGCCGAACGGCGCCGGCAAGTCGACGTTGCTGCGCGCGATGCTCGCGCACGCCGCCGACGTGCCGAAACTGGTCGTCGCGCAGGAGCTCACCGATGATGATCGCGCCGCGGCGATGACCCGGTTGAACGGGCTTCCCGCCGATGTCCGGGCGCGCGTACTGGGCGCGTACGCGCGGCTCGACGCCGATCCGGACCGGCTGCTGGCCGGGGAATCGCCGTCGCCGGGCGAACTGCGCAAGCTGCTGGTGTGTCTGGCGTTGCCGGACGGGCCGCAGCTGATCGTCATGGACGAGCCGACGAACCATCTGGATCTGTCGTCGAGGACGGCGATGGCGCGCTTGCTGGCCGAGTACCCGGGCGCGCTGGTCGTCGTCTCCCACGACGAGCGGTTCCTCGGGTGCTGCACTCCCATGGTGCGGTGAAACCTCCATGGTGCGGTGGCGCGGAACGGCTTGATTCCGGGGTTGTGGAGAAGATGTGTTGCCGCACCATGGGAAGAACGGGTTATAGGGAACGGGTATAGGCGGGGCGGCGTGGGAACGGGGGCGTGCCGTTATGGTGGGCGGGTAATGAATCATTGGCTGGCGCGGCGGGAACGCCCGGCCGATGGGCGGCCGACATATAGGGGGACACATGACGTTGGAGATACTGGACTGGCATGACGGGGACCTGCTGGCGAAGCCGGTGTTCGACAAGCTCAACGAGCTCGTCGCGGCCGGGGTGCCCGAATCCAAGATCCTGGGCGTGACCATCAACACGGACGAGGAGTCGGACACCGACCTGTGGTGCCCGAAGTACGGCGTGCCGTTCGCGATCACCGGCAACGTGGTCGTCGTGCACACGCACAAGACCCGCAAGGCGCCGCCGCAGTTCGCCGCCGCGTTCGTCACGGCGGACACGCGCGCCGACCTCAACGGCGTCGTCAAGCACACACTGGAGGTCTCCAAGGTGAGCTTCGCGCCGATCGCGGCGGCCGTCGAGGCGACCGGCATGGAGTCGGGCGGCATGTCGCCGATCGGCCTGCCGGAGGGGTGGCCGCTGCTCGTCGACCAGCACATCCTGTCCATCCCGAAGCTGTACCTGGGTTCCGGCGTCCGCCCGTCCAAGCTCGTCGTGGACGGCTCGATCTTCGCCGACATCCCCGGCGTGCGGTTCGTCGCCGGCCTTGGCAAGCCGCGCCCCGTGCAGTGAATATCCCATGGTGCGGTGAAACCCTCATGGTGCGGTGCCGGAAAACGGCTTGATTCCGGGGTTGTGAAGAGCATGTGTTGCCGCACCATGGGAGAAGACGGGCTCGTGGGGGAGGATGGCCCGGCGGTCCGGCGAAGGGGCCGTCGGGGCGGTTGGCGGTGTGAGCGGTCACGGGCGCGGGGCGGCCCGACGCCCGCGTCCACCCGTCTCACATGGTGAACCGGTGATGTCCGTCTGGTAGTCCGCCGGTAACACGGTGCCGTTATACTGACCTCCCATGTCAGAGAAATCAGAAGAAACGCGCCCCGTCGCGCCCCTCGTGCCGGGAAACGAGACCTCCGGCCACCCGCTCGTCGAGCTGACCCACGTCGAGAAGCACTTCGGCGACCTGCACGTCCTGAAGGACATCAACCTCACCGTGAACAAGGGCGAGGTGCTCGTCATCGTCGGCCCGTCCGGCTCCGGCAAGTCCACGATGTGCCGCACCATCAACCGCCTGGAGACCATCGACTCCGGCGACATCCGCATCGACGGCAAGGCCCTGCCGCAGGAGGGCAGGGAGCTCGCCAACCTGCGCGCCGAAGTCGGCATGGTGTTCCAGTCGTTCAACCTGTTCGCCAACAAGACCATCCTCGAGAACGTGACGCTCGCGCCGATCAAGGTCCGCCACATGGACAAGAAGGAGGCCGAGCGCCTCGCCATGGACCTGCTCGCCCGCGTCGGCGTCGACTCGCAGGCCAACAAGATGCCGTCCCAGCTCTCCGGCGGCCAGCAGCAGCGCGTCGCCATCGCCCGCGCGCTCGCCATGCGCCCGAAGGTCATGCTGTTCGACGAGCCGACCTCCGCGCTCGACCCGGAGATGGTCAACGAGGTGCTCGACGTCATGGTCGAACTCGCCCACGAGGGCATGACCATGCTGTGCGTCACCCACGAGATGGGCTTCGCGCGCAAGGCCGCGGACCGCATCGTGTTCATGGCCGACGGCCAGATCCTCGAACAGAACACGCCCGACGAGTTCTTCGAGCATCCGAAGACCGAACGCGCCAAGGACTTCCTGTCGAAGATCCTCACCCACTGACGGACCGGGGAAAGGGACAAGAAGGACAAGCAATGACGTTCAAACCATCAGTGAAGCGGATGGCGCGCCGCGCGATCGCCGTCGTGGCCGCGCTCGCCTGCACGATGTCGCTGGCCGCCTGCGGCTCCGACGAGACCGGCAAGATCCGCATCGGCATCAAGTTCGACCAGCCGGGCCTCGGCTTCAAGAAGTCCGGCACCTACGTCGGCTTCGACGTGGACGTGGCCAAGTACATCGCCAAGAAGCTCGGCTACTCCGAGGACGAGATCGTCTGGAAGGAGGCCCCGTCCAAGCAGCGCGAGGCCATGCTCCAGAACGGCGACGTGGACATGATCCTCGCCACCTACTCGATCACCGACGAGCGCAAGAAGGCCGTCTCCTTCGCCGGGCCGTACTTCGTGGCCGGCCAGGACCTGCTCGTGCGCAAGGACGACACGTCCATCAACGGCCCCGAGGACCTCAACGGCAAGCGCCTGTGCTCCGTGACCGGTTCGACCTCCGCCGCCACCGTCAAGGAGAAGTTCGCCTCCGAGGTGCAGCTCATGGAGCAACCCGGCTACGCGGAATGCGCGACCGCCCTGTTCTCCGGCATCGTCGACGCGGTCACCACCGACGACATCATCCTCGCCGGCCTCGCCTCCGCCTCGCGCGGCAAGCTGCGCGTCGTCGGCAAGCCGTTCACGCAGGAATACTACGGCGTGGGCATCAAGAAGGGCGACACCAGGTTCGCCGCGCAGATCAACAACGCGATCGTCGACATGATCCAGGACGGCTCCTGGCAGCGCGCGATCAGCGACAACACGAAGGGCACGGCGTACACGCCGAACGCGGAATACAACCCGCCGACGCCCGACGAGGGCGAGGGGGACAAGTGATGAACGGATTCCTCGAACTGTTCAGCCAGTACGACGTGCCCGGCGCGTTCCTCGTCAACATCGAACTGACCCTGTGGAGCGCCCTGTTCTCGATGATCCTCGGCGTGGTCCTCGTGGTCATGCGCATCTCGCCGATCTCGTCCCTCAGGGCCGTGGCCGGCGCCTACGTGGAGCTGTTCAAGAACCTGCCGCTCACCATCATCATGGTGTTCATGGTGCTCGGCGCCTACGCGCAGCTGAAGCTCACCTTCTCCGACACGTTCGCCACGAACTTCTTCTGGCTGGCGGTCATGGGCCTGAGCCTGTACACGGCCGCGTTCGTGTGCGAGTCGCTGCGCTCCGGCATCAACACGGTGCCGCTCGGCCAGGCCGAGGCGGCCCGCGCGCTGGGTCTCGGCTTCATGCAGTCCGCCACCGAGATCATCCTGCCGCAGGCGTTCCGCGGTTCGGTCGCCCCGCTCGGCAACACGCTGATCGCGCTGCTCAAGAACTCGACCGTCGCCGCCGCCGCGTCCGTCTCCACCGAGACGTCGTCGCTGATGAGCCAGATGATCGAGTTCCGACCGGACGTCATCGTCCAGATCTTCCTGATCTTCGCGTTCGGCTACGTGATCCTGATCATCCCGATCGGCATGCTCACCACGTACCTGTCCAACAAGCTCGCCGTGAGGAGGTGACCGAGTCATGGCCGATACTTCCAATTCCGTCCTGTTCGACGTGCCCGGTCCGAAGGGCCGTCGCACCATCCGCATCATCAACTGGGTCGCCGGCCTCGTCTTCGCCGTGCTCGTCGTGCTCATGCTCATGCGCCTGCACAACCCGCCGGACGGCGAGAACCAGCTGAGCTGGGAGCTGTGGAAGCCTGCCCTCGAAAAGGAGGCGTGGACCGACTTCTACCTGCCCGGCCTGTGGATGACCGTCAAGGCGACCGTGCTCGCCGTCGTCGGCGCCGTCCTGTTCGGCCTCGTGTTCGGTGTGGGACGACTCCTGCCGAACCCGCTCGTGCGCGGCGTGTCCGCCGTAATCGTCGAGTTCTGCCGTGCCGTGCCGGTGCTGCTGCTCATGATCTTCTTCTGGCGCTGGTTCGCGTTCGCCGGCCTGCCGAGCCCCTCGTACTGGGCGGTCGTCATCGCGCTCGTGCTCTACAACGGCTCGGTCGTCGCCGAGCTCGTGCGCTCCGGCGTCGGCAACCTGCCGAACGGCCAGCGCGAGGCGTCCCTCGCCCTGGGCCTGACCGAAACGCAGTCGCTCATCCAGATCGAGGTGCCGCAGGCCGTCTACGCGATGCTGCCCGCCGCCGTCACCCAGCTCGTCGTCGTCTTGAAGGACACGGCGCTCGGCTCGATCATCATGTACACGGACCTGCTGCAGGAGTCGCGCCGACTCGGCTCGATGTACTTCAACATCCTGCAGACGCTCGTCATGGCCGCGGTCGTCTACTTCATCGCCTGCTGGCTGCTGTCCCGCCTCGCCGAATGGCTGCCGGAACGCATGCAGCAGCGCACGGCCGCGCCCGCCGAACCCGAGCCGGTCGCGCCGATCGCCGCCGGCGACCCGTCGAACATCAACCAGATCGCCGTCGCCAAGGAGGTGGAGGAGCTGCCGCTCGGCGGCGCGCCCCGCCAGTACCATGTGCACCACCGTGGTACGAACGCGTCGATCCGCAACTGGCGCCGCACCCGCTACGAGCAGGGCTACGACGCCACGCAGCCCGAATCGCAGATCGACCCGGAGACCGGCCGTCTGATCCGCGACGAGGAGGCGGAACGCAAGGCGAAGGCCGCGAAGGCGGCGCGCCTCGCCGCCAAGGCCGCCAAGGAGAACGGCGGCGAGACCGCCGAACGCCACGACCAGTACGGCCACGGCGAGAAGCACGACCGCGCCGTGTTCAAACCGCACGGCGACATCGGCAAGAAGGGCCACGACGACATGGGCCACCGTCCGAGGATCTGACGGACGCCACGCCCGCGTCGGACGCGCACGACCGGCACGACCGGCCGCGGACGGCCGCGCGCGTGGACTCGCCGTCCGCTAATCCGGCACGAAGAGTTCACCCACCGTTCGACCGGCGCCCGCGCTACGTAGCGAAACGGCGGATAGGTTAGGGAGCATGACACCGTTCCCGAACCTATCCGCCGTCGTCGTATCCGCACTCGTCCGCGTCCGCGTCCGTCGCCGCGTCCGCACCAGCACCGCCCGCGCCGTCGCGGCCCCGCTGGCCGCCGCCCTCACGGCCGCCGCCGTCGCATCGGCCGTGCTCGCCGTCGCCCCGATCCCCGGCACCCTCCCGCAGGCGCGCGCCGACCAGCTGCCCAACCCCGACTGGGTGGCGCTCCTCGCCGACTACGAGAAGGACTACTGGAAGGCGCCCACCAGCGCGCAGGACGGCGGCAAGGTGCTCGACAAGACCGTGATGCGACGCGACGAGGACCTCGCCGTCGCCATCAACCACAAGGGCGCGGAAGGCGCCGACGCCGAAGGCCTCACCCCGCAGCGCAAACGCGCGCTCGTCGACTCCGACCTGCTGCCGCGCGAGACCATGCCCGACGCGCTCGGCCCCGTGCTCGGCCGGTACATGAGCGAAGGCATCAACGAGCACAAACTCGGCCGCGTCATCGACCTGTTCCGCTTCAACGTCGCCTCCACCTACCTGTCCAAACGCGCCGCCATGCACCCGCGCCCCTACCTCGACCGTTCGGTGAGCACCTACAACGGCGTCAACGACCTCGCCGGGCTCCCCGCCACGCTCGACATCAAGGAGTCCCCGTCCTGGGGCGACCACATCCCCGGCTATTCGAACCTGCAGAAGAACAGCTCCTACCCGTCCGGCCACACGACGATGGCCTACTCGTGGGGCGTGGCGCTCGCCGGCATGATCCCCGAACTCGCGCCGCAGATCATGGCCCGCACCTCGGAGGCAGGCAACAACCGCATCGTGCTCGGCGTCCACTATCCGCTCGACATCATGGGCGGGCGCATCGGCGGATCCGCGCAGAACGGCCAATACTGGCACAACGAGTTCGGCACGTCGGTCGCGCCCGCCGCACGCCAGCTGCGCGGCTATCTCACCGAGCGCTGCAAGGCCGACGGCCACGGCGCGACGCTCAAGGCATGCATCAAGGACCTCAAGGCGACCGGCGAAGGCGGCTACACGAACGCGTTCCTCGACCCGGTCGCCGACGAGCCGGTCACGGACCAGGCGTCCGCCGTGCGCGTCTACGCCAAACGCATGACCTACGGGTTCGCGCAGGACAAGGCCGAGCGGGGCCGTCCGTTCACCGCGCCGCGCGGCGCCGCCGACGTGCTGCGCCTCGCCTACCCGCAGCTGCACGCCGACCAGCGGAACGCCATCCTCGCGAAGACCGCGCTCGACTCCGGCTACCCGCTGTGGAAGTCGTCCGACGGCTGGCAGCGCATCGACTGGGCGAAGGCCCTGTGCGCCCGCGTCACGTTGGACGCCGATGGCGACGTCGTCAAGGTCGAGACCGCCGACGAGACGCGTCTCGACGGTCCGACCGTCGTCAACGCGCAATACGCGGACCGCGGCGACCATCCCGCCTCCGACGCGGCCGCCGGCGAGAAC
>NZ_NMWT01000036.1 GCF_002860365.1 Bifidobacterium parmae | reverse complement strand
GCGGCGAGGCCGGTCACGGTCACGGACGTGATGGCCTGGCCGCCCCCGGACGCCTGTCCGATGGCGGCGTTGAGCTCGTCCACGGTCTCGGCGGCGATGACGGCCGCGCCTGCCGCGCCCACGTAGGGGAAGTCCTCGTAGTTGCCGGCCATCACTTGCCCACCTTGAAGTGGACGGTGGCGAGCGCTTCGGGGCGGACGACCTTGGCGCCGTACAGGTGCAGGCCCTTGACGATGTCGTCGAAGCCCTTCTCCTTGCGGACGGCTTCGACCTTGGCGATTTGTTCGGCGAACGTGGTGGCGGCGTTGGTGCCGGCGATGATGACGTTGCCTTCGTCGGTGGGCGCGTCGGTGGTGCCGCCGGTGGCGGCGGGCGCGTTGTTGGACTTGAGGATGGTCATGCCGGCGGCTTCGCCGACCACGCCGTTGAGGAGCGTGGAGTGGGCGGCGTCGGTGCCGGAGATGAAGCGGTTGTCCTTGCGCAGCAGGCCGTAGAAGTCGGGGTTGACGATGACCCAGCGGCCGGCGTCGGGGACGTTCTGCTTGTCGAGGGCGGTGGCGAGGTCGACGATCGCGTCGTATGCCTTGGTGGCGGTGGCGCCGTTGATCGGGTCGAGCTTGCTTTTCGCGCCGGCGGCCATGAGTCCGGCGACGTACTGGTCGGCGAGGTCGCGCAGCTGGTAGGCGGCGTCCTGGGAGTAGGCGGCGGTGAGGTTGTTCATCGCCTGGCGCTTCTCGACGTCGTCGATCTCGAACGCGAAGTACTTGGACTGGTCGATGACGAGTTCGCCCGCGTCCTTGTCGGTCGCCTGTTCGATGGCGATGTCGGTGTGCGGCGTGTAGTCGCCGACGGTGATGTGCGCGATGCTGGTGATGTGCACGGTGTCGCCGTAGTTGGCGATGTCGCCCTCGTAGTCGCGGTTCACGGCGGAACCGTAGACGAGGCTTTTCTGGAGTTCGGTGAGGATGTTCGCGCTCCAGATCTCGGGGATGAAGTTGGTGATGGCCATGTCGGGCCGTCCTTTCTGTCAGTCGGTGGCGAGCAGGTCCTTGAGGAGGCCCTTCCTCTGGGCGTCCACGATCTGCTGCGGTGTCATGTGGCGCAGGTCGTCTCGGGTGAGCTGGCCCGCGTGCCGGTCGCCGTCCCGCGTTCCGCTGGGCGGTTGGATGTCCGCCCCATGGGGGGCGTTGGTCTCGGCTTTCCCGAGGTACGGTTTGTCCTTGAGCAGGCCGTCGAGCGCTTCGGTGATGGCCTGCGTGTCGGTGTCGCCGTCGTCGCCGACGGTGAACTGGGACAGGTCGAGGTAGCGCAGCGCGTCCGCCGGGTCGTTCATGCGGCCGGTGGCGGCGGCGCGGATCTCGGCTTTGAGGATTCGCTGGTTCGCGGTCCTCAGCGCCTCGTCCTTGATGGACTGTTCTTTTTTGGCGGCCTCGTATTCGGCCTCCTTGCCCTGCAGGGCGGCGAGCTGCTTCTCGAGCTCGTCGACCTTGTCGGCCTTCCGGTAGGCTTCGTTGAGCTTGGCCTCGAGGTCGCGGTTGACCTTGCGCTGGCCTTCGAACTTGGATTGCCAGTCGGTGCCCGGCTGCGTGGCCGGCTCCTTCGGCTTGTCCTGCTCGTCGGTCTTGTCCTGCTGCTGATCCATGCTTCTTCCTTTCGATTCGGTCGGATCATTGGGTGTATATCTGGCCGTTCGTCGCGAGCCAGCGTCGGTAGCGGCGTTCCACGTCGGCGGCGATGTCGGGGGTGAGCGGCATGCGCGCGTCGTACGGGTTGCGGCCTTCGAGGACGGCCTGCCATTGCAGCGTCGCGGATTGGACGCGTTTCTGGGCGGCCGTGATCGTCTCGCGCCGGCCCTGCCGGTACGTGTTGTCGTGCCGCCACCGTTTGCGTCGGATGTCGGGCACGTCGGCGCGCCAGCCGTTGGGGATGATGTACCCGTTGCGTTTGAGCGCTTCGATGGTCTTGGCGCGGTCGCCGCGGGTGAGCGTGTAGATGGCGTCGGGGGTGAGCCTGCGTTTCAGCGGGCGCCCGTTCTCCTCGGCCATCATGCGCGCCCAGCCGTAGCGGCTCATGCCCTCGCTGGTGGTCATGGCCGTGTATCCGCGGCGCAGGCGCTGCATGCCGCGCCGCGCGTTGACGACCTGGTAGATGTCGGCGCCGTCGCGGATGGCCTGCGCGTTCGCGGGCCCGAACCTGCGGTCCTGCTCCTCGCGGCTCAATGCGCGGAACGCGTCCATCGGGTCGGATACCCACCCTTCTTCCGCGGCCGTGTCCTTCCTGCAGGGCAGGTGGCGGCCGTGGCAGTGCGGGTGGCGCAGGAACCCCTCGTTGAACCGGTACCATTTGCCGGCGAGGATCATGCACCGGTCGCAGCAGGACGCGGATTCGACGCGCACGAACCCGACCTTGGCGCGCAACGCGATGTCCGCCTGCTCGGCCTGCCGGGCCGTGTCCGTCACGGCGAGCGCTGTGAGCATCATGAGCGTGGATTGGCCGGCCTGCAGCGCCTCGGTGATGGGGCGGCCGGTTCTGATGGCGTGCAGGCTCGTGAGGGCTGGCGTCTGGAGGTAGTCGGCGAGGGGGATGCCGCTGGGCGCCCATCCGGCGAAGGCGGTGGGGTCGAGGAACCCGGCGGGGGCGACGTAGTCGCCTTGTTCGGCGAGCGTCATGGGGTTGGCGTCGGCGACGGTCCCGACCGTTTGGGTCTGGATGGCGGCGAGCGTGGCGGCGAGGCGGATGCTGATGGTCTTCCATGTGGCCCGGATGTCACCGGGGTTGACCTGCCTCCATGTTCTGGCCGCCGCGCGGGTCGCCGCCAGCTCCAATGTCGCGAGGCGGTGTTGGCTGTCCGCCAGCGTCTGTGATGTCACCGTCATCGGTGCCGCCTCCTATCCGCAGGGCGTTGTTCAACGCTTCGAGTTCGGGGTCGTGGGCTTCGTCGGTGCGCATGCGCATGATGCGTTCGACCTCGTCGCTGCTTTGGCCCATTTGTTCGGCGATCCATTGGATGGGGAAGCCGAGCTGCTTGTATTTGAGCATCGCGTCGGCCATGAGCGTTTCGGACCGGTATTGCGGGGTCGCGAACTGGACCTTGCTGTCGGCGATGATGTCCGCCTGGTCGGCGTGGCCTTCGATGCGCATGGCGAGCGCGCACATGTCGCGGATGGGGCTTTTGAGGAAGCTGATGCGTTCCATGGTCTTGGACACGAGGCCGGCTTCGGCGACCTCGTAGCCGGTGGCGGGCACTTCGGCGTTGGTGAGGAGGTAGTGGCCGGGGGTTCTGGTCTCGGCGGCGATGTGTTCGACGGCCTTCTCGATGACGGGGATGAACGCGTTGAGGTTGGAGCTGGACCATTCGCCGATGTTGACGTTGTCGCCGGTGAATTGGTAGATGCGTTCGAGGACCTGGTTGTCGAGTTCGATGGGTTTCTCGCCGATCTGTTGGCCGTCCTGGTCGTATACGGGTTCGACGAGGGGGTCGCCGCCCATGATGACGCGGGCGGGCAGGGAGGCGAAGTCGAGGGCGTTGAGCAGGTAGGCCCAGACGATGTTGACGGTGTCCTGCATGCTTTCGACGTGTTCGATGTCGCTGATGGGGCTGTTGTCGAGGAGCATCTGGTTGCGGAATTCGCGCATGGGCACGGTGCCCCACGGGTTGGGTCGCGCGTTGCCGACGTTCCATCCGTACACGTCGGGCGGGGTGCGCTGGTCGGTGAGGTCTTCGAGGCGGCGGCGTTGCATGGCGACGATGGTCGTGGGCGTCATGAGGGTGCCGTATTCCGTGTCGTCGCCCTGTTGGATGAGGAAGCCGGCGGACGGCTGGCCGGTGCGCGGGTCGTAGAGGACGCATGCGCTGTCGGGGTGCTCGAACGTGATGCGCGCCCGGCCGTCCTGGTTGGTGACGAGGATGAAGGCGCGGCCGGTGGCGGTCATCATGAGCGCGGCCTCCTGCAGGCCGCGTTCGAAGTCGTTGCGGTCGAGGCATTTCATGACGTCCGCGCCGAGTTCCACGTCGTCGTAGGGGGTGAAGCCCTTGAAGCGGATGCGTTCGACGGGGGCCTGCGCGACGGGGAGGCACCAGTTGTCGGAGAAGTCGCTGAACCGGTCCGACATGTAGCGGCGGAACTCCTTGGACGCGAAGCGGAGCCGGCCGCGCACGCCGCGCACGTAGTCGGTGTGCTTCGCGATCGCCGGCCTGCGGTACTGGATCTTGTCGGCCATGCGGTTCGCGAGCGCGACGAGTTGCGCTTGGGGTTCCATGGGTCATGTCCTCCTTGTGGATGAGGCGGTGAGCATGTAGTTGCGTCGTTGTTGTCCCCAGCCGGCGGTGCGGGCGTCGCAGGCGGCTTCGTGGGCGAGGATGCTGGTGACGGCGGCGTCTATCTTGCGGTCCTGTTTGGGTTTGCCGAGTCCGTAGCGTTCGAGGGTCTTGGCTATTTTGCGGGCGTTGGTCATGTGGGTGGTGGTGATGGGGCAGCCGTCGTGGGTGATGAGTCCGTTGGCGAGGTCGGCTTCGAAGCGGCGTAGTGCTTCGTAGACGGCGCCGATGCGGGAGCTGCCGCTCATGGTCCATGGCATGTATTTCCTGGGTCCGTATTTGCGGTCCCATGCCTCGATGTCGGATTCCCAGGATACTTCGTCGCGGAATCCGGGGTCGCAGTAGGCGCGTATCACTTTGTAGCGGTGGTTGATTTCGTCCCATGCGGCGTTGACTTCGCCGCGTGGGATCCTGCCGCCCCATGTCTTCGGGTTCCAGATGGTGGGGCGGCGGTCGTCTCCGTATCGGGGGGTGAAGATGAGGCCCTGCAGGGTCTCGGCCTTGATGCATGTCCAGTCGTCGTTTTCGGAGCCGTCGAACCCGCAGCAGATTTCGGTGCCGTCGGGCGGGTTCTCAAGCCATGGCTGGTGTTCCTGCATATGCTTTCGCCCACGCTCCTTCGTCGAGCCATGCGCCCGCGCCTTGGACGAGTCGGTTGCCGAAGAACCGTTCGGCCTGGTTGGGGTCTTTCTTCATCAGGGCGACGGCCTCGGCTTCCACGGAGTCGAGGTTCACCCAGGGCGAGCCCTCGTAGACGACTTCGAGGATGCGGCGGCGTTCGCGTTTGTTGAGGAAGCTGTATGGGGTGCCGTCCTCGCGGCGCAGCCTCGGGTCGAGGTCGGGGTTGCGGTAGAACACGAACACGTCGGGCGCGCCGGATTCGTACACCTGCTGGGCGTACGAGTTTTCGGCCGGGTCCCATGCGTTGGTCCATGCGTGGGTGCGGCCGCCCATGCCGGCGGCGCCGCGTCGTTGCGTGTCGGCCACGTCGATCATGCCGTTCGATTTGGTGTACAGGCCGGCTTCGTCCTGTTCGGCGTCCGATATCGGGTTGCCGAGGCGGCTGCGGGCGGACGAGGTGACGATGTCGATGCGGTCGAGGTCGAGGCCGTCGTCCTCGCCGTCGGTGCCGGGGCGCAGGATGCGGATGAACGTGTCGCGCACCAGGAGCAGGCGTTTCAGCGGGCCGAGTTGGATCATGGCTTTCAGGGGCCGGTAGGCGTTGGCGACCTGGTCCTCGCTGTTGGCGGTCAATTGGATGAGCGGCGATGGGTGGGGTCTGCCTTTCGGCTCGCCCGGCTCGTAGGGGAATTCGAAGCCGCATGGGCACCCCCAGTCGGAGCACCGGTACGCGTCGCCCGCCTTCGCCCAGTCGTCGAAGATGACGGGGCCGGCGGCCTCGTCGGCCACGAACGCGGCCTCGGTCGGCCCCTTGCCGGTCTTCTGCGGTCCCACGGTCAGCGTCTGGCGGTAGGTGAACGCCTGGTTCAGCACCATCGGGTTGTCGACGGTGACCTCCTCCGGGGGCACGTAGGCGGCGTCCTCGCGGATGCGCAGCCGGTTGGCGAGCACCCAGAACTGCCAGTCCGCCAGGCGGAACGGGCGGCCTCGCAGGGGGCCGTCGGGCTGCCGGCAGTGCGCGGTGATCCACGCGTCGTTCAGGTCGCCGAGCGTGGGGAAGTCCACGGTGAACTCGGCTCCCATGTCACACCGCCCTCAGACGGCGCGGATACGCGGTCTCCGGGGTCTCGTCCCGGCGTTCCATGCGCCGGTTCGCCATCTCGTCGGGCGTGATCTGCCAGCCCAGCGCGGCCAGGCCGGCGGCGCTCAGGCCGATGCGGTCCGCGTAGCGGGGGATGAGGCCCCGGTCGGCGGCCGTGGCGGTGTTCTCGCCGGCCAGGACCATGAGCCGGCAGTACATGGCGATGTCCCACACCAGATACGAGTATTGGGGCATGCTCCACGCCCACGCCTGCGGGCTTCTCCACAGTTGCCGCCACAGGGCGAGCTCGCGCTTGCGGAACGAGCGCATGGCCTTCTCGTCCGGGCCGTCCGGCCCGGTGACGCGGTAGCGTTCCAGCGGGAACGCGGGCGGCTTGCCGTCCCAGCCGGTGTTCGGCAGCGACGCCAGCGTGAAGCCGGCGCGCTCCGACGTCCTCGAATGCGGGTCCTTCGCCGGGCCCGAGCGAAGCCTTGCGCCTCCCTGAACCATGATGTGACCTCCATGTAGGGACGAGGGAAGCCTCGCGCTCCTCCCGTCGGTATCGAAGCGCCCTTCACGGGCATGAAAAAGACCGCCCGCAAGGCGGCCTGAAAAAACATGAAGCGCATCGTGTAACCGCGGCCGGCTAACTCTGCCACAAGTCGAATTCGCGGTAGCAGTCGCGAATCGATTTCGTATGGTCGTCGAATATCTTCTCGTCGAACAATCCGTCGAGCGAATCGTGTTCGCCGCTGACCGGCACAAGTGACAGGTCCTTGGCGAACGGTTCGCCGTCGCATACGAACCAGGTGAGGTCGCCGTGCTCGTAGTTGGTGACGAAATACGAACGTCCCTCATAGTCGAAATAGGTCTCGATGTTCGCCTCGCACAACGCTCTGAACCATTCCAGATCGTCGGTGCGGTACGGCTTCTTGTCGTCAGGCTGCTGAGAGCCGGCGTACGCTTCGGGGGTCTCCGCGGTCATCGTCACCTCCGGAATCTGCGGTATTCTCCATTGATCTTGTCGAACAGTCTACGCTCCGAATCCGTCAACGGCCGTGCCGCGCCGCGCCGCGGCTTGTCCCCGGAGTAATCCCAATCATGAACGTGCTCATGGAACGGGCCATGGTCACGGTAGTCGATCTGCGAACGGACCTTGCCGTTCTCCATTATGGAGATGGAGTTTATCTGGCCGCTCTTCGGCTCGATGGTAGCGTAGATGCGGTTCTTGGACATCGTCTCGATAGGGGCCTTGACCGGTTTGCCGTCACGACGCTCCACGAACTTGATGTTGTCGACCTGGAACAGGGTGAGGTACTCGGTGCCGTAAGGTGCGCCGTTGGCTCCTACGCCGCTCGACGAGCCTCTGCCGCCCATGCCTTCATCCTCCCGGTCACGTGGTTGTCGTACCTGATCCAATCGGTGCCGTTCCAATCGAAATCTCGCATTGGCCGCCCGTAGAGCAAGACGAGTCTCGGTTCGAGCCTGCGAAGCGCCTCGCGCATGCCGAGCGTCCACAATCGCGACGCCTCATGGTCGGCCAGCACGCCCACCGTGCTCACGGCGACGACCGAACGGCGCGGCAAGCCGTCGAACGCGAACGAATGGCTCTCCGCGGTGCTCCACTGCAGTGTCGGTATGACGTTCAGGCCGTGCCGCTGCCAGTAGGCGCCTATCAGCCGCGAACGATACACGTTATGGAGTTGCTGTGCGAGGGGCATGTCCCGGTACAGGCTGAAATCCGGGGTGAGCACGCATTGGAACCGCGACAGGACGCGCACGTAGCGTTCGGGATGCCGCCAGACGCGCTCGAACTGGTAGTCGTCCACGAAGAAATGCACGCCTGCGCCGGTGCGGTCGGCCCGCTCCTCGCTTCTCGCGTAGTTGAAGCCGATCAGGTCGTCCGGCACTCGGCGGCAGGGTCCGAGAACGGGGATGCCCCAGTCGCCGGCGAGCGCGACATGGTCGAGCATGGGCAGGTTGTACGCGTTGAACGTGCGGTCTCTTTCTCCCATGGGGCCCCTTCCGGGAATCTTTGAACCCCGCGCACCTTCGAGGCACCTCACCGGCGGTCCTGTCCGCCGGTCTCCGCACCCCCTCCCCCCGGGGTGCCCGCGGGGCGGCGGCGCGTTGGTTTCGGGGTGGTCTTGTGTGGTGTTCGCGTTCGTGCATGCTTGCCCGTCGTGGCGTCGCGCGTCGCGTCGCGTCGTCGCGTGTGTCGCGTCGTCGGGCGTCCGGCGGCGTGGCGTGGCGGCTAGCGCGCCTGATGGAAGCCGCTCGGCTGGGTGCGCGCGGTCTTGCCGTCGTGGCATCGCTTGCACATGCCGCGTCCGAACTTCGGGTCGTTCGGGTCGAGGCGCATGTCGACGAGCTCGACGCGCTCGTATGGATAGTGGTCGGCTATCGTGCTCGGCTTGCCGCACAGCCCCGCGTGGTGGCCGCACCCTCCCAGGGCGGGGTCTCCGGGGCAGGTGCAGTAGGGGTCTCGCGCGAGGACGCGGCGACGGAACGTCTGGTGGCCTCGGGTGTTGTATGGGTTCCTGCCTCGGGTGCGGCGCCGGTCCTGCTGCCTGCGCCGGCACGCGTCGCATTTGCGGGCGGGGGGCTGGATGAGATTGGGGCACCCGGGGGTGGAGCATACCCGCCATCCCATGAACCCACCTCCCGGAACCACTGGCATACATCGGCGTGTCGCACCCTCTCGACTTGCATATCTTTACATACTTTGTTATTATAGATATGTCGGCAAGGAAGACCGGCGACCACAACCCAAGAGCGAAAGGAGGCACGATGGACATTCTGGAGAACATCGACACGGTGCTCAGCATCATCGCCAACGTGATAGCCATCGTCACCGCCGTGACGGTCATCGTCCACAGCCGGGACGAACCGCCCAAGCACGGCAGGAAGTAGCAAGGGTTCCGGCTATCCCAACTAGCCGGAACCCTCTTCTCCAGAATACACATCGCAAACACCATGAGCACAAGAAGACTCATCGCCATCGCCGGACTCGCGTTCGGCATCGCCGGACTCGCCTACGGCATCGCCGGCAAGACGCTGCCCGCAGGCCTGTTCGCCCTCGCCGCCGGCATCATGTGCGTCGCGGCCGGGTGGTCGAAATGACCGTCCACTACCTCAGCCTCACCGAGGTCGCCGAAAAACTCGGCATCACCAAAGGCGCCCTCGCGCAATACAAGCTGCCAGAAGCCGACGTGACCGTCGGCAGGGCACGGGGCTGGAGCGAGACCACGATAGACGAGTGGAACGCCGCCCGCCCCGGACGAGGAGTCGGCGGCGGCCGACCACGCAAGAACAAGACCAGAGACTAGATAGAACCAGCACGGCGCTCGCCGACGGAACGAAAACATCGTCGGCGAGCGCCGTGATTGTGTATGCGGGAAAGTCTGTCGTGCGTCATCCCCGATGCCTTGGCATCGGTAATGACCACTGTAGTTAATGATTGCGGGACAGTGCCGGTTTGTCAAGTCCGTCTGCGTCGTGCGCGTTCGTATCCGGCGAGGCGCGTGTGCGCGGCCCACGTGTCCCAGATGAGGTAGACGGGCCTGCCGGCGTCCTGCGCGACGGGGTGGATGATGCCGCGTTGCCCCCATTTCTTGATGGTGTCCGCCTTGATGTCGATGCCCCACGGTTTGAGCAGCCGGGACAGTTGGGCGGGCGTGCCCTTGACGCCGCGCGCGTGCAACCGCTGCATGGCCAGCGTGTGCAGGTCCTTGATGCGCCACGCCCTGCCGCACCGGGGGCAGGGCACGTACCCACCCGCGATCTCCCGCTCGTCGCAGCGCAGCTCGCGCACGCATTGCGGGCACCAGCCGACCATGCGCGTCCCCTCCGGCGGATACAGCAACAGACGCGCCCGCTCCACGAGATCATGCGCCTCGCCGGCGAGCGCGGCCAGAACCTCCGCGTCGAGCATGTCCAGGTGCGCGCGGTTGGCGAGAACGCCTGCGAGCAGGTCGCGGCCGTCCATGTCGCGCGTGGGGTGCAGGTGGAGCAGACGGACGAGGAGGCGTGCGAATGATGCACTGTCGTCGACCACCTGCCACGCGCCGAGGTTAAGGGGCATGGGCGCGCTGCTCATGCATGCGGGTCCGCCGTCCGCGCGCTCGCCGATGTGGATGGTTTTGGTGGCGAGCTGGTCGAGGGGGCGCCAGAGGTCGCGCAGGCTGGTCAGGTCATGGGTGAGCTGGGTGGGTGTGGTCAAGGCGAAACCCTCCGTCGTTGGGACAGGTGTACGATTGGTGCTTGTCTAGGGCATGCCCTCCGCTCCCGTCCGGGGGTGGAGGGTTTCGCTTTGTCTTGGGAAAAATGCCTTTTAATGCACGCGAATGCAGGTTTTCCGGGGTTTATGCACGCGACTACGTCAATCGAAGAGCGGCGGCTCTTGGAAGTCGGGCCGTTTCGACGGCGTGGGGCCGGGCGTGACGCGTCTGATGATGTCGCGCACCTGCATGACGGGCAATTGGAGCTGGCGGGCGATCTCCGACGGCGTCATCCCGTCCCGATGATGCTTGAGAATCCTCTTGACGGTCAGCCGATTCATTCCACATCCTCCTTTCCGAGCAGGCGGGCGGCGAGCGCCTTGAGGTCTTCCGTGTCGGGTTCGTCGGTCTCGTTGCGGCGCGGGGTGATGGTCAGGTCGAACGCGTCGAGCGCGTAGGCGAGCGCGGTCTTGACGAGTTCGGTGAAGTTGTCGGTGCTCATTGTTGTCCTTTCTTGTCGTGCCAGGCGTATGGGGGGCGTTGGTCGAGGATCCACAGGTGGCGGATGTTGGCGACGTCGACGAGATCGGTTTTCGGCGGGTAGATTTCGACGGCCCACGCGTCGCCGATGGTCTCCTGTTTGACGCGTTGGAGCTCGTCCCATGTGATCCCGTCCTTCCACCGGCCGTTGAGGTCGATGCCGACGCGGTTCACGCTCAGCCGCAGGTACCCGTTGCGGTCGCGGTAGAGCTGGGCGAAGTAGTCGCGTGACCGCCATACCTTGAGCGGCGGGCCGGAACGCGACGCGGCGCGCATGAACCGCTTGTTCTCCTCGGTCACGGGCTGCGGCTTCATGTGCCGGGATAGGACCGGCTGGAGAGTGAGACCGCTCATTCCTCGGCCTCCTTGCCCTTGCCGGCGGGTGCGGTGATCTCGATGATGTGCCAGGTCAGGTGGGTGAGATGGTCGACGAGCATCCCCAGCCAGACGGCAAGACACAGGCCGCTCACGACGGCGAGCGCCCAGGAATGGATCGCGAGCGCGAATCCCGTCCAGAATCCACCCCAGACGATCCACGCGACATCCATCCACGCGCGGCGCAGGTCGGGCCGCTCGCCGCGCATGTAGCGGACATGATTGACGCTTGGTGTGCTCATGATGATTGCTCCTTGCTCTTGTGGATCCTGAGGATGTGCCGGCACGTGCAGCACAATCCCTGCTCGTCGACGCGGCGCGTACGACGCTCGCAACGCGCGCATTGGGGCCACTTGGTCTTCGCACGGGACCGGCAGCGGCCGCACAACCCGTCCTCCCGCTTGACGCACCGGCTACCGCACCGCGAACACGTGGCCGCCACAGTCACCTGCCCGCGCCGCCGGCAGCGCCGACACAAGCCGGTCGCGTTCATGGGACACGACCGGCCGCAGCCCGCGCACTCCATCCGCTCCACACGCGCCGGCATGACCGGCTCCCGACGCCACACGGCCACCTCCGGCTGCTCCACGCACCACGCGACCTCCTGCTCGGTCAGCACATTGGCCGACGGAGACGCGTCGCCCATACCCTTGCCCGCCGACAGCGAATAGACGCCCGCCCCGACCGCATGCGCCGAATTCGGCCGTCTCATCCCCGCCTCCTGCGCGTATAACCATGACGGCGCTCGCCGATGATGTCGTGCAGGATGGCGGCGAGCATGATGGTGGCTCCGATGGCGAGCGCGATGGCGGTGCCGGTGAGGATGCGCATGCCGGTGAGGACGATGGTGATCGTCGGGGTGCTCATGCCTGTGCCTCGCTGTCGGTGTCGGCCTGGTCGGTGTGGCTGGCGGGGGTGATGAGTGTCTGCGCGTGCCGCCAGAAGGCGATGTCGCGGTCGAGGCAGTCGTCGACCCTGTGGCGGGCCGTGTGGTCCTGGTCGAGGTGGTGGCCTTGGGTGGCGAGGAGGGCGCGCACGGTGGTCATGTCCACCGCCCGGTAGTGGAGGAAGCCGATGAGGCTGGTGGCGCCGGCGATGGACACGCGGCTGCAGAATGAGGCGAGGCGGGGCAGGTCGAAGCGTTGGATGTTGGTGCCGGCCGGGTGGAGGCGGTACGTGGCGGCGAGGTCGCGGGTGAAGTCGATGACGTCGCTGGCGAGGTCGTCGGGGTCGAGGCCGCCGAGCAGGCAGTCGTCGATCAGGCCGTTGGCGTAGTGCATGCCGATCGCGCCGGGCTCGAAGATGATGCCCTCGTCCGGCTTGAGGTGGCGGACGCCTGTGAGGCGGGCGGTCTCCTGCGTGCCGTCCATGCTGGTGCATCGCAGCCCGATCTCGAGGAGGTCCGCGGTCGGCTTGATGCCGGTGGTCTCCACGTCGAGCCACAGGAGCATGTCGGGTTTGCGTGTGGGGATGGGTTGACCGCCGACGGTGATCGTGTGGGCGGCGGTGTTGGTGGTGGTCATTTGGTGTCCTTTCGGGGTTTGAGGGCTCGGACGATGGCGGCCGCGATGAGGTTCTTCTCGCGGCTGTTGAAGCCTTGGGGGATGATGATGGTGCGCCCGTCGATGGGGTCGAGCGGGTCGATGAGCAGGCTGACCGTGGTGGGGCCGTCGCCGGTCGGCGCGAAGTCGACCTGGTCGAGGGTGCCGGGCAGGACGCGCACGAGATCGTGCACGGGCAGCGTGGGCGTCCTGTCCGGCGGGTCGTGGTCGAAGCGGTTGTCGCTCATGGCTTAGCCCTCCTTGGGGTCGGGGATTCTTCGTGGCTGTCGGTCGGGCGGCGGGCAGGGCGTGGCCTGGCCGTCGGTGTCGAGCAGCTGCCAGCCGTGCCGGCTCGTGTACACGGGCGCTTCGTGCGGCGGGCGTGGATCCGTGGCCGGGATGAGGTAGCCGAGCGCCTTGGCGCGCTCGATGTGGCTGTGGACCCATCCGTGGCATCCGGTCGTGCCCGTGCCGCACAGGCTGACGAGGTTGCTCGCCTCGTGGAGCTCCGCGCATCCCGCGCCCTGGGAGCGGAGCAGCCGGTGGTGGATGCTCACGCCGGGCCATTGGCCGGGTCTGAGGTACGTCTCGCATAATTGGCATCGGTGCTCGTCGCGTCCGAGCACGAGGGCGCGGGTCTCGCTGCTGGGCTGGCGGCTCATCGTGTGCTCCTCGCGTTGAGCTCGTCGACGATGCGCTGGGCGGTGTCGGCGGCGCTTTCGCCGCTTTTGACGCTGGCCCAGAACTCGCGTTCCCGGCTGTCGGTGAACGTGCCGTCGGGCACTTGGCTGGTGATGTTCTCGGCGATCCAGTCGCGGCTGATGCCGCCCCACTCGTAGCTGCTGGGCTTGTCGGGCTGCCATCGCCGCCATTGGCCCTCCTGGAGCCATTCGGCGAGCGTGGGCACGTCGCGGCGCAGCACGTCGCCCGCGTCCACGGCCCGCCCGTAGCGGACGACGGCCCCGTACAGGGTCGCCGCGTCGGCGTCCTTGAGCGCTTCGGCCAGGGCGGGCGCGATGTCGCTCTTGCGGCCGGTCTTGCCGGGCCATGCGCCGCGCAGGGCCAGGAGCGTGTGCCCGGTGACGAGCCGGTCGGCCTGCTCCGGGCTCGACGCCGGCGCGGGTCCGACGTCCGGTTCGGCCGGTTCGCCGTCCGGGGGGCTTTGGGGGGTTATCGGCTCGGTTAGGGTGGTAGGTATCCGGTTGCTTGAATTTTGCTTCGCCGTGTTGCTTGAAGCATTTGCTTGAGCAATTGCTTGCGTGTTGCTTGAAGCAATTGCTTGCGCGTTTGCTTCGCCCGTGTTGCTTGAAGCGTTTGCCTCGCCCGCCTGCTTGGCGCGTTTGCCGGCCGTCGCGCGCCCGCCCTTGCGGCCCGCGGCGGCGCGTTTCGCGCTCAGCTCCTTGCCTCCCGCGAACTTCCCGAACGGCGGGGCCTCCACGATCCGGTAGCGTCCCGCGCCGTCCGCGCACCACATGCCCGCCTCCGTGAGCTCGCCGGCGAGCGCCGCGAGCCGTTTCTGGGTGGGTGGTTTCTTGGTGAGGCGTGTGACGATGTCCACGCGTTTGAGGGTGAACCATGGGTCGAAGCCTTCGTCGTAGACGTGTTTGCCGATGTAGGAGCACATGAGCGTGTGCACGCCCAATGCTTCGGGGGTGACGGTTTCGATGGGTTGGCTGTCGTAGAGGGCGTCGTCGAGCATCCACCAGGTCATCGCGCTTCCTCCTTGGTTTCGGTGAATCCGCCCGCGAGCGCGGTGTTTTCCTCGTCGGATGCTTCGTATCCGAGTTCGGCGAGCGCGTTGTAGTAGACGCTTGCGGTTTTGAGGCTCATGGTCCAGCCTTTGCCGCGCCAGGTGTCCTTGTCGAGGCGTGCTTCCTGGCGGGAGAGGAGGATGAGGGTGAGTTGGCGGAGTTCCTGGCCGGCTTGGTGGGCGCGTCGGCGTAGCTCCGCTACGTTCGCGGGGCTGTCGAGGTGGTAGAGGTTGTGTTTCACGTCCTTCTTCTCGTCGGGCAGGGGAGTAGCGATGCGCTGGTAGGTGTCGAGCATCTTGTCCCGGAGATTGGCGTCGAGGCCTGTGGGGAGGGTGCCGTCGACGCCGAGGGTTTCGAGGCGGGCGAGCGTGGCGATCGCGTCGCGCATCTGGTGGGCCGCCCATTGGGCGGAGTGCGTGCGGATCCATGTCTCGCGCGTCTCACGGCTCAGCTTGTCGAATTGGGTGACGGGGGCGAGCCGGCGCTGTTCGGCCTCGCGCGCCTGTCTGGCGGCCTCCGCCGCCTTCTTGTCCCGTTCACGGTCGGCCGGGTCCTCGGGCAGGGTGACGGCCATGCCGGCGAGCGCGTGGCCGCCGCCCTTGCACACGCTGATCGTGCAATCGGGGGTGTGGTATTCGGCGTCGAGTTCGTCGTACCAGGTTTCGGCGCTCGTGTCGCCGGCGGCGTTGATGGTCTTGGTGCGGTTGTACGGCAGGTTCCACAGGCTGTCGACGGTCGTGTAACCGAGGTGGCGGTCGGCGGCGAATGCGAGGCAGGCGTCCACCCATGCCTGTTCCTTGCGGTGGCGGCGAGCGGCGGCGAGCGCGTAGTCGAAGCCGGTGGTGCCGGCTTTCTCGGCGAGCGCGGCTTGGGTGTCGGGGTCGTCGGCGAATTCGGCGATCGCGTCCAGGTCGGTCAGGGAGAGTTGGGCGAAGCGCTCGTTGTGGTCGCGCACCGATTGGGGGATGCCGGCGACCTTGAGGCGGCCGCGCACGAAGCTGGTGCTGCGGCCGGTGGCTTCGGCCATGTCCGCGACGGTGGCGCCCAGGTCCAAGAGGCCTTGGTAGCCGTCGGCCTCCTCCAAGGGGGTGAGGTCCGAGCGTTGGCAGTTTTCGACGAGCATGATCTCGCGCTGCTGGCGGGCGGTCAGGTCGCGCACGAGACACGGTGCCATGGTCATGCCGGCCTGGCGGAGGGCGGCGAGGCGGCGGTGGCCGATGACGACCCGGTAGAGGGGCGTGCCGTGTTCGCCGGTGCCGTGCGGGGTGACGAGCAGCGGCTGCTGCAGGCCCTGCGAGCGGATGGAATCGGCGAGCTCGGTCACGTCGCCCACCCGGCGGCGTGGATTGTCCGGATGCGGCTGGAGCTGGGCGAGGGGGATGTGGACGATGATGGGGTCGGTCACTTGGTCGGGTCACTCTCCTTGCAGAAGATTCGCTGGGATGCGGGGTTGGATGGTCGGATGATGCGGGCGGCGCCTCCTGCGCGACTTCTGCCGCTGATGCTCCAATTGCTGGCGGCCGTGCTTGCGTTTCGCCATGATTCGTGTCCTTTCCTCAGAATTCCGGGTCGTCGGTGGGGGCGGGATCCGCTTTGCCCCATGGGTCCGCGTCGTCGTGCGGGTCATGGGGAGGCGCGGCCGGCTCCTGCGGGGGCGCGCCATACGTGGCGCCGCCCGTGTACCCGCCCTGGTATCCGCCTTGCGGGTGGCGGTTGGGGTCGCCGAAGGTGCTGCCGCCGCTCATGCCGTTGCCGGACTGCCGGCGGGTCACCTGGGCGGTCGCGTAGCGCAGGCTGGGCCCGATCTCGTCGACCGTCATCTCCATGACGGTGCGGTGCGTGCCGTCCTGCGCCTCGTAGGAACGCTGCTGGAGACGACCCTGCGCGATCACGCGCATGCCCTTCCTGAGGGACTGTGCGCAATGGTCGGCGAGGTCACGCCACGCGCTGCAGCGGATGAACAGGGCCTGTCCGTCCTCCCATTGGCCGGACTGGCGGTTGAAGACGCGCGGCGTGGACGCGATGGTGAAGCCCGCCACGATCGCGCCCGTGCCGGTGGTGCGCAGTTCGGGGTCGGCGGTGAGGTTGCCGATGATGGTCAGGGTGGTTTCGCCGGCCATCATCGGCTCCTCTGGTCGAGCGTGGCGGCGAGACGGCCGGCCTCGTCACGCGCACGGCACGCCTGGCCGAACGCCTCCCAGTCGCAGGAGGCGAGCATGCGCACGGCGAGATTGCTCAATGCGGCGTAGGCCTCGCCCGTGAGCGCCTGCCACCGGTCCGGCACCGCCGGCGCGTCCTCGGCGTCGCGCACCTGCCGCTGGAAGGAGGCGAGGGTCTCCGCGTCGCCCGCCTCCGGGGCGGTGTCGGCCGGGGTGGCGTCCTGGATGACGGTGCCCATGGGCGAGTCCGTCACGGTCTCCTGGTGAAGGCTTTCGGCCGCGATCCGGTACGCCTTGTCGACGCTGACGGTCGGCTGGTCGTCGAGCACGGTCTCGGCCAGGCCGGAGAGCATCGGATCGTCCGCCTGCTTGCGCTTCCACCGTCGCGCCCGGCCGAGCTCCGTCTTGCTGAGCTCGTTGGCGGGCGATTGGCACAGCTCCTGCGCTGTCGTCATAATTGGTCTCCTATCTGCTAGAGGGTGGTTTGCGGCCGCGCTGGACGGGTCACGGACGCCAAGGAGTCGGCGTCTTCCCGGCCCATCGCTCCCCGCGCACGCGGGCTTCATGCGCGTCCTGTCAGGGTGTGGCGCGTGCCGGGCTGGCGTTGACGCGGCCGCAGTGGACGCCCGCGGAATCGAACCGCGTCCCGGCCGTTGCCCCGCGGGATTGTCCGCGTGATCTTGGCTGGGGGCTAACCTGCTGCGCCCTGGGTGCCCGCCGGGAAAGGAAAGAAAAAGCCGGCGGGCAGGTATTCATTCGCCGTCGCTCGTGTCGAGAAGGACGACGAGCAGCCACGCGAGGGGGATGAGACAGGCGAGCAGCGTGGCGCCGGTGATCGCCCACTGCGGGGTGCCCGTGCCCAGCGGGGAGGGCAGCCGGTCATGGGTCACGGCGAAGCTGAGCATCCAGCCTTCGAGCAGGGTGAGGGCGAGCAGCACGCCGCCCTTCATCGAGGCGGTGAAGTGCTGGGGGAGGTTGTGCCAGCGGCGATTGCGCCGCAGACGGTTCTTGAGCGTGGTGGTCATCGGTGTCTCCTTCATGCTGCGATGGTCTGGGATTGCAGGCCGTTCTCCATGGCCCACCTCACGACTTCCTTGACGGGGTATCGGACCGGCCTGGTGTCGTTGCGGCAGCCGGGGATCTTCGCGCCCAGCTTCACGAACCTCGGACCCTTGCCGCGCGTGCGCATGACCGCGAGCGCGGCCGGGCTCGGCCTGCCCCCGAGGTATTCGCTCACCTGCGCGGCCGTCCAGTATTCGACGCTCATCACGCCACCCCCTTGTCGATAAGTTCGATGAGGTCGAGTAGGACCTCCTGCTCATGCCTGGTGTTGAGATGCATGACCGCTCCGGTCACGGACCGCATGGATGACGGCCCGGCCCCGTTCATCTCGCACCACAGGGCCACCAGCGCCGAATCCGCCTTCTTGAGATAGGCGAGCGCACGCCGCGCAAGGAAACGGATGACCAGAAGCCTCATCACGCCACCCCCTTGGCCGGGGTCTGTGCGGACGGGGCGGCGAGCATGGCGGCGAGCGCCGGCACGACGTCGGGGCTGAGTTCCTTGCGTGGGCCGTGGCCGTCCCTGCCGATGCGGATGGTCACGTGGCCGTCCGTGTGACGGGTCACGGCCAGACGCTCGTCGTCGGGCTCATAGAAGGCGACCAGGCTCGCGAAGCCGCCGGCGCTATGCGACTCGACGTGCGCTTCCGTGCTCACGTTCTCTCCGCACATCACTTCACCCCCTTGCCCGCGAGCGCGGACGACGGCTTCAGCACGAACTCGTCTTCGAGCAGCTCACACGGCCGATAGCCCGTCACAGCGCAAAAATCCTGCAAGTCGGTGAGCGTGAGCGGAATGTCTCCGTTGATGCGTCTTTTGGCTGCCTCGTAGCTCTGGCCTGCACGAGTCGCATAGTCCTTGACCGAGAGATGCAGGGACGTCAGCGACGACTTCATGCGGTCGGCGACAATCTGGTTGAGTTCCGGCATTATGACCTTCCAAGTGTTGAGAATCCGATGGGTTGCGATAGGACGCGATAGAGAGGGGCGGCGGCGCTCGCCGCCCGTGGCCGGGTCAGGCGAGGACGCCGGCCGGGACGACCGGGACCGGCAGGCCGGTCAGCGTCCGCCAGTGGGCGGCGAGCCTCCGGCGGGCCTCCTGCGTCTCGCGCATCGCCTTCCGCAGGTCCCGGTCCCAGTCGCCGGTGCTCATCCCGTCCGGCCTCGCCGTCTCCGTCCAGGTCCCTGCCTTGGTCTCCGTCCTGTCCATCTCCGTCCGTCCTTTCCGTGTCCGTTTGACGATTCTCATTATGCGCTCAATTGAGCGCATGTCAAGTCAAGATAACGCACGGCGTGTTGTCAATTGAACGCAATATGTAGTCATTTGGTCGCGTGGCACATAAATTGAGCGCGTCTAGACGCAATGCCGCATATGATGAAGCCATGGGTAGCAAGAAAATCGAAGTAAGTCGCCTCGGCATCATCGCCAGCACAAACATCCGAGCACAGCTCGGCATCCGCCGCATGTCCAACCGCGAGCTCGCGAGACAGATGGGACGCAGCGAAAGCTACGTCAGGGCCCGCGTCAACAACGAAAAGGAATGGACCCTCAACGACCTCGGAATCATCAGCAACATATGGGGCATCTCACCCAGCCAACTCGTGGTCCCCATGGTGGATTCCTCCGATACCCCGGCCGCGCTCGCCGACACTCGTCGTACCGAGCTTGAGGAGACGGCGCGGCGTGAGAGCGATCTGGCCGCGGCCACGCTCAAGGCGCTGGAGGATGACCCGATGCAGCTGGCGGCCAACGAGGATCCGGACAAGATGCGGTACGTGGAGTCCGGTGATCCCGATGCCGCCGCTTGATTACAGCCACATGCTGTACGGGCCGCTGCGGATGGCCCTGTATTCGCTCGTGCCGGAGCTCACCATTCTCAGCGCTCCCAAGCTCCCCGGCAATCGGATGGGCGTGTACGATGACGTGCGCAAGACCATCCTCATCGACCGACGACTCACCTACACGCAGAAGAGATGCGCGCTTGTCCACGAGCTCGTACACTGGTCTCACGGTGATAACCGGTGCGGGCTCAACGAGCGTCGCACCCGGTTGGAAACCGCGCGCCTCCTCGTGGACGAAGAGGCGTACAAGAAAGCCGAAGCCATGTACGACACCGACATCTGGCAGATCGCAGGCGACCTGAACATCACCATCCAGGTCATCCGCGACTGGCAGGAATGGCGTCGCGCACGGTAAGGCCCAGAGAGAAGAGAAAGCACATGACCACACCCCAACAGACGCCGCAGTATGGACAGATGCTGCCGCAGGCACCCGAGACCACGCCGCAGAACGAACCAACCGCCACCGCCCCTAAGTCCAAATCCCTCCCCATATGGGCCGCGGCCATCGCAGCCGCCGTCGGCCTGATCGTCGGCGCCGCAGTCGGATATCCCCTGGGAAGGTCGGCCGAGGCGAAAGCACAATGGCAGGCGACGCAGACCACCTATCAGAAGCAGCTCGACGAATACAACGGGCTGCTCTCCAAACTCAGGAAGACATCCAAGGCATGCCAGCCGACCGACGCATATTCCCGATACGCCGACTCGCTCGACTACAGCGACGGGACACTTACCCTCACCACAGGGAAATACTCGGCAGGTACAACCCTCGAGTGTGTCGAAGAGAAGATGGACATGCCCTCGACACTGACCAGCCAGATCGGCATGACCAACGCCTTCAACGGCGTACAGAACGCCGACTTCGACGGGTACACCGTCACATGGAGCTTCAACGGCAACAGCGGCCTGAACTTCACCGTCACCCCCAGCGAAGAGAAGCCCCAGAACCCCAACAAATAGCGGATACAACAGCCCTGGCGGCTCATTGGCGAGCGCCGGGGTGGGGGAGGAGCTTGGATGTCAGAAGTATGCCAACGTGCTTGCCAGGTAGGGGCCGTGTTCCTGCGGGGTGAATTCCAGGGCGAGGATGTGGTATTCCGTGTCGTCCGGATCCGGGCCTTCGTCAGTGAAGCCGAATCTGGAGAACAGTTGCATGCTGGGCTTGTTGCGCGGGTCGACTTGGGCCAATACGAGCGGGGTGCGGTTGAAGCGCCATGCGTCGTCGCTGATGTGCATCAGGACCGCGGAGAGCATCAGGTCGCCGAGGTGGGTTCCGCGTGTTTTCAGTGCGGTGGCGATGTAGGCGATCTGATAGACGCCCTCGTGTTCGGGTGTCGTCTCTACTGCCACCCCGTATTCACTGAATCCCACCACGTCGTCCTGAGACCGGTCCGCGCCGGACACGACGAGGAGGGTGCGGGCGATGTCGGACGGTTGCCTGCGCACGTTGAGGCCACGGATATAGCGTTGCGGATCCATGGCCCATTCCGGGCCTCCCGGTTCGCAGCAGACGAAGCGTCTCAGCGCGAACTGGTGGTCACTGGAGCATTCGCGCTCAATGACGAGCTGCAACGCCGTCATGCGAATCGGCTTCCTTCGCCTTGGCCGCGGCCCGGCGGTCCATGTAATGCAGGGCGGCGCGGTGCAGCTTCATCCACTTCGCATCCACCGCGTTGCGGGGTTTTCCGTCGGCGGGCGGCGTGTACACCGGGATGGGCTTCACGCCGGCGTCGGTCATGGTCATGGCCGCCTCCTTTCAAACAGGGTAAAGCGAGTAACTTACACGAAGTTCCGCATTTGTGCAAATCGCCTGTATCTACGATTCTCTTGAAACGCTGGACAGAAAGGGTGTGACGGCATGGCGAACATCGCCAAATACGAGACGTCCAAGGGCGAGCGCCGGTGGATGGTGCGCTACCGCAAGCCGGATGGTTCGCAGACGAAGCGTCGGGGCTTCAAACGCAAGCTGGACGCGGAGCGTTGGGCGGCGGAGCATGTGACGGTCGCGAAGGCCGAGGGCCGCTACGTCGACCCGACCGCCGGCAGGGCCACGGTCGGGTCGTTGTGGCCGGCGTGGGTCGCCGCGAAGAAGACGCGCTGCAAGGCCAGCTACATCGATTCGCTGGAGCGTGAGTGGCGGCACAGGGTCGAACCGCGGTGGGGGAGCCGTGAGCTCGCGTCCATCACGCGCGGCGAGGTGCAGGAGTGGGTGAGTCTGCTTTCCGCCGGCGATGGCGATGGAGCGCCGCCGGTGAGCGCGACCGTCGTGCTCCGGGCCGAGGGCATCCTGAGCGCATTATGCCGGCAGGCCGTGCGCGACAGGCTCATCCCGGCGAATCCGTGCGACGATCTCGAGCTGCCGCGGAAGCGGCGCAAGGAGCACCGGTACCTGACCGCGCCGGAGCTCGTGCGCCTGGCCGACGAGGCGGGGTGGCGTCGCGTCATCGTGCTCACGCTCGGCCTGACCGGAATCCGATGGGGCGAGCTCGTCGGCCTGACCGTCGGCGACGTCGACCTCGAGCATCGTCGCCTGTGGGTGCGGCGCTCCGCCACCGAGGTCAAGGGTGAGCTCGTGGTGGATACGCCGAAGTCCGACCAATGGCGGAAGGTCGTCTATCCCGCGCTGCTCGACGACGATCTGCGCGCCCTGTGCGAGGGGCGGGCGGATGACGCGATCCTGTTCGAGGCGCGGGAAGGCGGGTACCTGCGGCGCACGCACGGGCCGAACTCCACGGCCTCATGGTTCTACTGGGCGCGCAAGAGGGCCGGCATCACGGGCGAGATGACCGTGCACGACCTGCGGCACACGGCCGCCTCCCTCATGGTGGCGAGCGGCGCGAACGTCAAGGCGGTGCAACGTCAGCTCGGGCATGCGAGCGCGTCGATGACCCTGGATGTGTACGCGGATCTCTTCGACGACGACCTCGACGCCGTGGGCGACGCGATGAACGCGCTGCTCTTGCAGAATGTGCCCAAAATGTGCCCAAACGGGGTGGCGAGCGCCGCGTAATCCAAGCGGCAGAAGGGTTTTCTGGTGTGAGGCCGTGGGGTTCGATTCCCCGCGACTCCACCACACGAAAGCGCCGCTCCGAAAGGGGCGGCGCTTTTTCGTTGCGATATTAACGGTTTCCTTTGATTCTCCGAGTGCTCCGCAATGGGGGAGAGCAAGCCAAAATCACTCCCGGAACCTGCCTTTGAGTTGTGCCATATGTGGGGAATGGTGTGGTATCGAGACCTTTCCGACTTTGCAGAGATCGCCGTACAGTAGGCTCAGGAGTCCTGCAGGGCGCTGACGCTGGTGACGTCGCCGACTCCGAAGCCGAGCATGTCGGCGGCGTCGCGCACCATGGCCTCGACTTGGTCGAGGCTGCGAACCTGGGTGAATAGGCCGGGAATTTCGGGGACTTCGACGGCCCACCAGCCGTTCGCGCGTCGGCAGATGGCGGTGGTGTTGACGGGTTCGCTCATTTCATGTTCCTTCGGAAGCAACGTAGGGTGCCTTTGGTGATGATTCCGTTGATCTTCCCGTGTCAAGGGACGGTGGTCTGGGCGTTGCCGGCAGTGACTTTGCTGCGATTGCCGCTCTTGGTCCAGGCGTTTTCGAGGTCGTTGTCCTTGGTGGGCTTGTGGGTTCGCTTTGCGAGCTTTCCCACTCCACATGTGTAGTTCATAGCTATGCACTTTTCAAGTCAAGTGATATTGACTAAACCACGTTCGTGCGTCATCTATCTATGTCTAGGGAGGCCATCCATCGGCCTCATCAACTCAGGGTCAAGTAAAGAATTAAGTAAAGAAAAAGTGTTTCGAATCCGAGTCTTTGGCCAATTCATACACCTCATCTGGGAACTTCGCATACAGTTCCGGATGCGAGTAAGCGATGTCCAATGCGTCCGCGATGGCCGATTCGGGCTCACCGGCTGTAAGCGCGTCCTGCGCGCAGCTCTCGATATCCGTGTCGAGCGTACTGACGATGGACAGGCATCGTTCGGCGAGCTTCATCATTTCCTCCGTCGTCATGATGGCCTCGTCCTCCATCGTTTGGCGTTGCCGGACTTGATATTGATTTTACCGGCATCGGCATTTCTGGTCACGCCTTCACGAATGAACACGATCGGAAGAAATCGGCCGCCATGACTGATGCGGGTGTGCAGCCATCCTAGTGTCCATGCCGCCCGACGACGGATACCGCATCCGGTCGAAGACATTCGACCCGTCCATCGCCGGCAGTCCCTATCTCCATTCCCCGATTATGCTCGGTGAGGAAGAGCCACGAGAATCTTGGCATGATCGTCTCCCCTCCGGTTCTGACAGGGATTGATAACCTTGAATCGGACAAGGACATTGTGTTGGGACTAATGGAGGGAATGAACGAATGAAGCCGTTCAGCGAGTTACGTGAGGCAGCCTCACGGGCCGCGCAGGCCGAAGGCCTTAGCTTGGGGGAACCCGCCGGTGTACATGACGGCGAGCTCATTTTCTACGCCGTCCCGCCTGACTACGAGCCTGGCATGGTATTGGGGCTGCCCCAAGGATTCTTCGTAGACATGGAGACCGGCAGGGCCCGATACTGCACGACGGACGAAAGCGAAATGCTCTGCGACCGTGGATTCCTATACGGGTTGGGTCCCGTCCCCGAATAATCCAAACACCGATTCATCGGTCCGACGTCATCCTCGGATGAAGGCGAGTTCCTCGCGCAAGGCGGGACGGTTCGGATACCGGCGGATGATGAGATCGGCGACGAGTCGCGCCGAATCGGTGTCGAACACGTCGGCGTAGCGGCGCAGCTGCTTCGCGATCTGCCGGTAGACGGCACGGGTGGCGCTCAGCCGCGCCATGCCCGGCCGTGATGCGCCTGCCTTCGGCGCGCGTCCCGCGCCCGACGGCCGGGACAGGTCGGCGGCATCGGCATGGAGCAGCCGCATGACATCGTCCTCGGACAGCGCGCCTTGCGGCATCGCCTCGAGAATCGTCTCGCGCGCCTTGTCCGGGTGCCCGATCGCCATCGTCTTCAGCAACGGCAGCGGGGGATAGACGATGGTCACGCAGTAGGTGAGCGCGTCGTCGGTCAGACGTTCGTCCACGATGAGCTTCTCATATGCGGGATTGCGCCAGCTGCTGCGTCTGACGGCTCTGTACCCGTCGTCGACCGTCGTCATCTCGGGCCGCGACGTGATGCGTTCGGCGATGTCGCGGGCGCAACGGCGGGCGAGACGCCGGGCCTCGTCATGCCATCGCGCGTCATCGGCATCGTCCACGTCGCCGGGACGTTCCGTGGATAGCAGCCGGCGCAGACGGTTCACGTATGCGGCGTCCCTCTTGTCGTTGCCCCTGATGATGTAGTCGCGGTACAGGTCGGCGAGCCGCGCCGAGTCTCCCATACCTTCCGCGCAGCATTCCAGCAGCGTGCGCCATCCATGTGGCAGCAGCTCCGGCAGCAGCCCGTTGTGCATGATGTGCGCGTCGGCTTGGGCGCGATCCGTCACCGTGGCGAGGAACGCTTCGACCGTCTCGCGCGCCTCCCGGAACCGGCGGGCGTTGAACAGCGTGACGACTCGCATCAGCGTGAGCGGAGCCATGTCGGGATGCTCGCGCCAAAGCGCGGCACATCCCTCGTCGTCTCCGGCGAGACGACGTACATCGTAGGCGACCATGAGCATGTAGCGGCGCAGCACGCGGCGCGAGGCGACTAGCGCCTCATGCGGCAGATCGGTGTCATGGTGTTCGCCGAACCGTTCGAGCGCGGTATCGACGACGTCGTACGCCCACATCGTCTTGTCGCCGTGACGGGCGAACGCGGTGGCGGATGCCAGCAGCATGGCCGCGTTGACGGGGTCGTAGAACTGGAGTTCGGGCTCGTATGCGGCCTTCGTGATTTCGCCCAGCGCGATGCTCGCCGTCGCCGAGTCGGCGTATCGGGCGACGTTCTCCATGTAACAGCGGATTTCGCTGGACAGCAGGTCGTTCTCGTTGCATAGCTCGTGCCGCTCATCCTCGACGGAGTTCGTGAACGCGGCCAGTGCCGAGGCGCTGATGGCCAGATTCAGACAGGCGTGTTCCCAATCCGTGGAATGGAGCGCGTTGTCGACGACCGTGTGGAAACCGGCGAGGGCTTCGGCGAGCGTCGGATCATCGGGTCGTGGCGTATCGCCATCCCCGTGGGGAGGATCGAGGGGGGGCATCGAGAGGATCGGGCGGCAACAGCCCGCCGTCCATGTCGTCGAGGGGGATGCCGTCGTCCTGATGATGGACGCCGTGCCGCTGGTGGTAGGCGTCCATGGG
>NZ_NMWT01000035.1 GCF_002860365.1 Bifidobacterium parmae | reverse complement strand
GTCCGGCGCCCCGACGCCGGGTCCGCGCAACGAGCGTCGCGGCGGCCAGCAGGGCGCGCCGCGTCCGGGTCAGGAGCAGGGCGGCCAGCGCCCGCACGCCGCGACCCCGGGTCCGCGTCCGGGCAACAATCCGTTCAGCCGCAAGCAGGGCATGCACACGCCCACGCCCGGCGACATCCCGCGTCCGCATCCGATGGCGCGTCCGACCGTGAACGACAGCCGCAACGGCGGCGGTCGTGGCCGCGGCGGCGCCCGCGGCGGCTTCCGCAACGGCCGTCCGGGTCAGGGCGGCGCGCCGCGTCCGGGCCAGTGGGGCCACAACCGTCCGGGTCAGGGCGGCGCGCAGGGCGGCGGCGCCCGCGGCGGCTTCCGTTCCGGCACCGGCACCGGTAACAACTTCCAGGGCAACAGCGGTCCGAGCAACGGTCCCGCGCGCGGCGGCGGTCGTGGTCGCGGCGGCGCGGCCGGCGCGTTCGGCCGTCAGGGCGGCAAGAGCTCCAAGGCCCGCAAGAACCGTCTGCAGAAGCGCAGGGAGTACGAGGAGATCAAAGCGCCGACTATCGGCGGCGTGCGCATCCCGCGCGGCAACGGCCAGACCATCCGCCTGCGTCAGGGCGCTTCCCTCGCGGACCTCGCGGAGAAGATCAACGTCAATCCGGCGGCCCTCGTCACCGTGATGTTCCATCTCGGCGAGATGGCCACGGCCACGCAGTCGCTCGACGAGTCCACGTTCCAGATCCTGGGCGAGGAGATCGGCTGGAACATCCAGATCGTCTCCGCCGAGGAGGAGGACAAGGAGCTGCTCCAGCAGTTCGACATCAACCTGGACGAGGAGGAGCTGCAGGAGGACGAGGACCTCAAGCCGCGTCCGCCGGTCGTCACCGTCATGGGCCATGTCGACCACGGTAAGACCCGACTGCTCGACACGATCCGCAAGACCAACGTCATCGAGGGCGAGGCCGGCGGCATCACCCAGCGCATCGGCGCCTACCAGGTGACGGTCGAGCTGGACGGCGAGAAGCGCAAGATCACGTTCCTCGACACCCCGGGCCACGAGGCGTTCACCGCCATGCGTGCCCGCGGTGCGGAGATTACAGACGTGGCGATCATCGTCGTGGCCGCGGATGACGGCGTCATGCCGCAGACCGTCGAGGCCATCAACCACGCGAAGGCCGCCCACGTGCCGATCGTCGTGGCCGTCAACAAGATCGACAAGCCGGGCGCGAACCCGGACAAGGTGCGCGGCCAGCTCACCGAGTTCGGCCTCGTGCCGGAGGAGTACGGCGGCGACACCATGTTCGTCGACATCTCCGCCAAGCAGAACATCAACGTCGACAAGCTCCTCGAAGCGGTGCTGCTCACCGCCGACGCGGACCTCGACCTCAGGGCCAACCCGGATATGGACGCCCGCGGCGCCACCATCGAGGCGCGACTCGACAAGGGCCGCGGCGCCGTGGCGACCGTGCTCGTCCAGCAGGGCACCCTGCATATCGGCGACGCGATCGTGGCCGGCACCTCGTACGGCCGCGTGCGCGCCATGCTCGACGAGAACGGCAAGCACATGAAGGAGGCCACCCCGTCCACGCCGGTCCAGGTGCTGGGCCTGACCTCCGTGCCGACCGCGGGCGACCTGTTCCTCGTCGCCCCGGACGACCGCACCGCGCGTCAGATCGCCGAGAAGCGCCAGGCCACCGAGCGTGCCGCGCAGCTCGCGAAGCGCCGCAAGATCGTCTCCCTCGAGTCCCTGAAGGAGCAGTTCGCCAAGTCCGAGGTGGACATGCTCAACATCGTCATCAAGGGCGACTCCTCCGGCTCCGTCGAGGCGCTCGAGGACTCCCTGATGAAGATCGAGGTGTCCGACGAGGTCGGCATCCAGGTCATCCACCGCGGCGTCGGCGCGATCACCCAGAACGACGTCAACCTCGCCACGGTCGACAAGGCCGTCATCATCGGCTTCAACGTGCGTCCGAACCGTCAGGTGCAGGACCTCGCCGACCGCGAGGGCGTGGAGATCAAGTACTACTCGGTCATCTACCGCGCCATCGAGGACATCGAGGCGGCCCTCAAGGGCATGCTCAAGCCGGAATACGAGGAGGTCGTCACCTCCCACTCCGAGATCCGCGAGATCTTCCGCTCCTCCAAGTTCGGCAACATCGCCGGCGTCATGGTGCAGGACGGCGAGGTCAAGCGCGGTACGAAGTGCCGTATCCTGCGCAACGGCGTCGCCACGGTCAACGACCTGGAGATCTCCTCGCTGCGTCGTTTCAAGGACGACGTCACGTCCGTCAAGGAAGGCTACGAGGCGGGTATCAACCTCGGCACCTTCAACGACATCGAGCTCGGCGACATCATCGAGACCTTCGAGATGCGCGAGGTCGAGCGCAAGTAAGTGCATCGGTCGCCTCCGCGGGAAGCGGAGGCGACGTATTCATGCTCCCGCTGGCGGGAGCTGTCGGCGAAAGCCGACTGAGGGTGGTTCCCGGCGGTCTCGGACAGTTCCGATGGTTCCGGAGGCCGCGGCGAACCACCCTCAGACTCGCTTCGCGAGCCAGCTCCCGCCGGCGGGAGCACGTTGTATGGGCTCTTCTTCTCCGGAGTCCGGAGGCGGGAGCGAATCATCGAAAGGACTTTCATGGCAGGAACGAACCCCCGCGCCGCGCGCATCGCGGCCCTGATCCAGCGCGTCATCGCGTCCTCCATCGAACGCGAGCTGCATGACAAGCGACTGACGAACATCACCATCACCGACGTGCGCGTGACCAACGATCTGCAGATCGCCAAGGTCTACTGGACGCAATACGGCCACGAAGGCAAGGAGGCGGGCGAACGCAAGCGCGCCCAGCAGGCCCTCGACCAGGCGAAAGGCCATCTGCGCAAGCTCGTCGGCCACAAGGCCGGCCTGCGCCTCACCCCGCAGCTCCAGTTCGTGTTCGACGAGGTGCCGGGCGAGGCCCATGAGATCGAGGACATCCTCGCCATCGCGCGCAAGCGCGACGAGGAGCTCGCCAAGGCGCGCGCCACCGCCCAGTACGCGGGCGACGCCGACCCGTACAAGCACGACGAGCCGGAAGACACCGACGCCGAGTCGGACGGCTTCGACGGCGACGATGCGGATTCCGATGACGATTTCGACGACATGGACGATTTCGACGTCACCGCGAACGACGCCGAGTGACGACCATTACCTCGACCATTGACTCCCCCCGATGAGGGAAGGAACCGCGGAGGTGCCGGAATGCCGATGACCACCACCACATGCGCAGACGGTCTGCTGATCGTCGACAAGCCGCAGGGCGTGACCAGCTTCGACGCGGTCGCGGCCGTGCGCGCCGCGCTGCACACAAAGAAGGTCGGCCACGCCGGCACGCTCGACCCGATGGCCACCGGCATGCTGGTCATCGGGTTCGGCCGCGCCACGCGTCTCCTGCAGTACATCGTCGAACACGACAAGACGTATGAGGCGACGATCCGCCTCGGCCTCGCCACCACCACCGACGACGCCGAAGGCGACATCATCCCGCCCGACGACGCCTCCCTCCGCTCCCGCTGGCGGGAGCTGGCGGCGCAGCCTTTGACCGGCGTATCGTCTTGCTCCCGCTGGCGGGAGCTGGCGGCGGAGCCGACTGAGGGTGGTTCCCCGGATGCGTCGGATGGTGACGCCACGAGCGCCGCCCGTCTCCGCGCCGTCATCGCATCGACGATCGCCGAACGGTTCACTGGCGACATCGAACAGATCCCGAACACGTTCTCCGCGATCAAGATCGACGGCAAACGCGCCTACGACCTCGCGCGCGCCGGCAAGGACGTCGCGCTGAAGGCGCGGCCCGTCCACATCGCCGAATTCACCATGCTCGCCACGCGCGAAGGCCTCGCGAGCACCAGCGACGCCGCCTCCCCGCTCGTACCCCGCTCCCGCAACGGCGCCGATGCGCCGCAACTTGACCCCACGTCCTGCTCCCGCTGGCGGGAGCTGTCGGCGCAGCTGACTGAGGGTGGTCTCGAAGTCGAACAGACGGAAGCCGTCGTCCCCGTCATCGACGTGGACGTGCGCGTGAGCTGCTCGTCCGGCACGTACATCCGCGCGCTCGCCCGCGACCTTGGCGCGGCGCTCGGCGTCGGCGGGTATCTCACCCGCCTGCGCCGCACACGCGTCGGCCGGTTCGCGCTGTCCGACGACCGTTCCGGTCTTGCGCAGACGACCGTTCTCCCGGCCGTCACGGACGCCGGAATCGGCGATGATGCGACCGGAACCGGCGAAACCGCGACCGCCACGATGCAGGCGATCGCCGCGCACGCCGAGCCGAAGACGTTCACGAACCGCGACGGCGAGACCGTCACGCGCAATCGTTGCGTGCTCGACACGCCCGCCGGCCTGTCCGGCGACGCGCGTGGCGACTGGCTGCGCGCGCGTGCCGTCGGCATGGCCGACGCCGCACGCGGCGCGATGCCGGTCGTCGCCATCACCGCCGACGAGGCGCGTGAACTGCGATTCGGCCGCCGCATCGACCGCGAACTGGAGAAGGGCGTCCACTACGCCGCCATCGTGCCGGAAACGCGCGATGTGGCCGCCATCATCGAACGCGCCAACCGCACCCAAGCCAAGCCCGCCGTCGTCTTCCCCGCGGAGTGAGCGGCGGCGCGACGGGGCGCTACTCGTTGACGGCGGTGGTGGCGAGCTGGTGCCGGGCGTTGGCGAGGATGGTGGCGGAGAGGCGTTTGATGGCGTCCATCGTCGACTGGTTGTCGCGCACGGCCTGCGCCTCGTACTCATAGGTCACGTCGGTCACGGTGCGCATCAGATCGCTGGACGCCTTGCACCCGGCATCGGCGACGGCGACGGCCCGCTCCTCGTCGGTGACGGTGTGGGCGACGCCAGACGCGCCGTGCGCGGGACCGCTCTGCGCATAGTGCTTGGCGATGTCGCGCGGATCGTCGTACCCGTAGCCCTTGCCGGCCATGCACGCCTTCCATTCGCTGATCGCCCCGGTCACGCGGGCGTCGCGCAGGGCGTTCTCGTCGGCGTTGCGCCGGGCCGCGTCATAGGTGCCGATCCGGGCGAACCATTCGGCGTCGTAGCCCAACGCGGCGGTGGTCTGGTTGTCGCAGCCGGTACCGTCCTGGTTCGCCAGCGCCTGGACGTAGCCGGGGGAGGAGGGCGCTTTGAGCGTGGCGTCGCCGGAAGCGGATCGCGCGGACCGCGCTTGTGCGTTCGCGGTGGTCTTCGACGATGTGGTCGCCTTCGACGACGCGGCGGGCTGGTCGGACTCGGCGGTCCGGTACATCTTGTCGTACTGCGGCGCATACCCGTAGTCGCGCGCCCAATCGACGGTGAGCGGCCCCCATTCCGGCGCGTACGTCGCCTCCGGATCGTCGGTGCGCGTCTCCAAGCCGCCGGTGTACTCGTACCGGTAGCCGCGTTCCGCCATGCACGCGGTGTTCATCATCACGATGGCCTGTTCGACCGTGCGCTGGTCGTCATTCCCGAGGAAATACCCGTCGAACGGCGACGTGGTCGTGAGACCGGCGATGTGGCCGTCGTCCGTCGTGCGCGTGCCGGCCGGCACGTTCGCGGACTGCGATCGCGCCGCGCCGTCGCTCCGGTCCGCGACGGCGGTTCCGGCGCTTGCGGCGTCGCTCTGCCCGCATCCCGCGCACAGCAGCATCGTCGCGGCGATCGCCGCCGCCGTCCTCATCAATCCGTGCATCCGCATGTTCGAGACCTCCATGACGATTACGATCCGGTCGTCGACCGGTACGATCCGATGTGATTTTCCGGTGAGAGTGATGCGACATCCATAGTGATGCGACATCCATGGTGATGTGGTGTGATTCGTTGCGCCTCACCGTAACCCGCGATCGTCCGCCCATTCCAGCGACGTGCAGGAAACTGCAGACGCGACCGTGCGAAAGCGCGGGACGACTATCCTTGGGGCACATGGGAGTACAGGAATCCGCGACATTGGGGGAGCATCTGCGCATCGGCGTGCTGGACAACGACGCGTGCGCGCTGGAATGCATCGTCCGCATGGTGCGGTCCTGCGCGCGCGGATTCCGCCGTCCCGTCGATGTCTGGTCCACGACGTTCCCCACGGAGGCGCTGATGCTCTGCGCCGACGCGACCCGCCCCACGGACATCCTGCTCGTCGACATGGCGCTCAACGGCGTGACGGGGCCGCAGCTCGCCCCGGAGATCCTCAAGCGCTCGCCGTCGACGCGGCTGATCGGACTGACCTCCTACGATCCGCAGACCTACGCGGAAAGCGCCCGGCAGGCGGGCATCGCGCCGCTGCTGGACAAGGCGACGCTCGCACGGACGCTCGCGCCCGCCATCGCGCAGGCGGCGCGGCGGCGCGACGGAACGGACGGCGACGGCGGTGTCGCGGCGGCGGATGCGGCGGATATCGCGCCGCGGGCGATGGCGGCTGCGATGCCGGATTCCGGCATGCTGACGCCCCAGGAGACGCGGATCGTGGCGTTGAGTCTCGGATCGTTGAACGCGAAACAGATCGCCGCCCGACTGAACATCTCCGCCGATACGGTGTTCTCGCATCGGCGCAACATCAGACGGAAACTCGGTGTTAAGACATGGTATGAGGCGCTGGACCGCTGCCGTGCGCTCCACATCGTGTGAGCGGATGCGTGGTTCCCGACGGCGGCGGTGCCCGATGAGGGAGAGCGGCAACGGCCGTGGTATTCGATGACGGTGGAACGGTGAGAATGGTGGCATGTGATGAGCGGACGCGTGACTGGTGAACGTCTGACGGGTGAACGACTGTGGCAACGGATTCCGGCCGCGGTGCGGGCGCACGTCCCGCATCCGTACATGTCGCTGCTCATACTGGTTCCTGGAACCATCTGTGTTGCCGAAAGCATCTATCTGTGCGTATCCGTGGACGATAACCGTGCGTCGCTGGCTCTTCTCGTATGCAGAAGCATCTGCGTCGCCGCCTTCGTATTGACTCCGGAATGGGGATCGTATGCGGTGTGCGGCATGGCTGCGTTGGATCTGATGTCCAATATCCGAGCGCCGTTTACGACGGTGGTGCTGGCTTTTCTCGCATTATCGATAATCAGCTACTTGCACATGCGACGTGGGATCCTATGCGGTGCTGTGGTGTCGATATGCGCGTTCATCGCTAGCGGGACGGCACCTCGCTCGTTGATGGGGAATGGCGGCTCGTATTCGTTCGCGGCTTTCGTGGTGGCGTTCATCTGTATCGGTGGAATCATCAAGACCACGGGTGACACGCGTGCAGAGCGTCAGAAGAATCTGAGTATGGAAAGCAACCGGCAGATCGCCGGCAGGCTGCACGATTACACGACGAACGATCTCACCGACATCGTCATGCTCGTCGAGCACATGCGGCGGAACGTTCCGGATGAGGCGACGCGGCGGCAGCTGGACACGGTCCGAGACACCGCCGTCGACGCGTTGCAGCATACGAGGCAGGTCATCCGGACGTTGCGCGCTGAGGAGACTCCCGCGGAGACCTCGTCCGCGGAAGGCACGTCCCGAACGGCTTCGGCGGCGTCGGCGCGCACGCTGCGGCGGACCGTCGACCGGTGCCGGCGGACGCTCGCCGATATGGGGATGGACGGCGACGTCCTCGTCTTCGGACGGCCGGACGCGTCGATGACCGCCGAGGCGGCATCCCTCATGCAGGGGCTCGTCAGGGAGCTGTTCGGCAACATCGGTCGACACGGCGACCACGCACGGCCCTACATGGTGATGATCTCCTATACGGGCGAATGCGCCGTCGTCGAAACGACGAACGCCATACGCGATGCCGGCGATGGGGAATCCGATACGACCGCCGGATTGCGTTCGGGACTCGCGCAGTACCGGCTGCTCGTCGAACGGCATGGCGGGACCTGGCGGGAATCATGCACACGACGCCGGTGGACGTTGCGCGTGGAGATTCCGAATACGTTGCCGGATGCCGCGCGAGATGCGAGGTGGGATCGTCGCGGTTAGGCGCGGATAGGCGCGGGCCTCTTGCTCTGGGCGGGTGGATCGTGGCCACTTCGTCGCCGTTTGCTAGAGTGGTCGCGGCGAAATCGGGCCGCGATTGGCCGTGGCCATCACCGTGGCGACGAGTATGAGGAGCGCAATGGACATCACCTATCTGACCCCTGACGAGACCGGCGACGTCGAGTGGCCGTCCTTCGACAACGACAAGCGATCGGTCGTCACGGTCGGCGCGTTCGACGGCATGCACCGGGGGCATCAGGCCGTGGTCGACCGCGTGGTCGAACTCGCGCGCAAGCATGACGCGTTCTCCATCGTCATCCTGTTCGACCCACGTCCCGCGTTCGTGCACGGCTGGGCCGCCGCGCACGACGGCGAGGAGCCGGGCGCGGACGTCATCGACGCGAACGCGCTGAGCGGCGTGGACGACCGTCTCGCCTACCTGGAGCAGGCGGGCGTCGAACACGTGCTCGTCGTGCGCTACACGCTCGCGTTCGCCGCGAAATCGTACATCTTCTTCCTCGGCCGACTGGTCGGCAAGATCGGCATGCGCACGCTCGTGCTCGGCTCCGACGCGGCGATGGGCGCGGGCCGCAAGGGCGACGTGAAGGCCATCTCGAACCTGGCCGCCGGCGCCGGCGTGTTCGAACTCGACGTGGTCGACGACCGCGGTCCCGGCGACGTGCGCATCCCGCGCGACTGGAAGCCGGAAATGCCCGCCGAATGGGGCGAGCCGGCCGACCCGTTCGCGAACGCGACCAAGGCGGAACGCCGCGCGTGGAGCAAGAAGCATCAGGCGAAGCTGGCGCGCGCGTGGAGCTCCACGAACGTGCGCTACCTGCTCGGCCACGGGCGCATCAAGGACGCGAACGCGATCCTCGGCCGCATGCACAGCGTGGTCGGCGAGGTCGTGCACGGCGAGGAGCGAGGCCGCACCATCGGATTCCCGACCGCGAACCTCGGCGACGACGTGATCGGCTACCTGCCGGTCGACGGTGTGTACGCCGGCTGGCTCGTGGACGGCGACAAGCGTTGGCCCGCCGCCATCTCCATCGGCACGAAGCCCACGTTCAGCGAGAAGACCGGCCTCAACGAGCGCGTGGTCGAAGCGTACGCGATCACCGACGACTGGCTGGAGCTCTACGGCCACAAGGTGCGCGTCGAATTCGCCGGATTCCTGCGCCCGCAGGTCAAGTTCGACGGCGTCGACGCCCTGAAGGCCGAGCTCGCCCGCAACGTCGAGGAGACCAAGCGCCTCACCGCCTGACGTGGCGACGGCGACGGGTGCTCACGTTCGCGCATGGCCGCAAGCGCGGCCTGCCGGCGGCATAGGTATAAGGAAGGTCTCTATGCCTATGCCGCCAGCTCGATGGGAGCGCGTTCCCGCAACTCGGAGTAAGCGATGACGCTCACCCCGTAGTTGCGGAACGCCTGTACCGCCCCATCCCCTAAATCGCCGTTCCGGTCGTCGCCGATGACGATGAGTTTGGAATCCTGCCGCTGCGGGTCTCTCATGGTGTCGTTCCATCCGAACATGATGCTCTGCATGGTGGCCTTGTCCAACCGGTTAGGGGCCTGACAGAATCGCGTGGGATGATTGGGGCTGCGCTGGAACAGAAAATCGAAGTTCACATCATAACCGGATATGCCGCGCACCTGCACGTTCTCCGTGTAGTACACCCCACATTCGGTGAGTTCAGTGGCGACGTCCTCGGCGAAATACTCGGAGACGCGACGCTGGGATGCCTCCATGACGGCGCCGATGCCGTTCAACGCCTGGACATACCGGTTCAACGCGTCGGCACGCCCCTCGTCAGAGGACAGGGTGATGCTCCCATCCGATTCGATGCGGGCACCGTATTTGCGGGCGATGCGTTCCACGCGTCCCCGTCGTGCCTCGGTAAGCGTGATGCCGTTCTGACGGAACGCTTCGAGCGTATACCCGTCATCGGTGAAACGAATGGAACCGCCAATGGTTTTGGCATAGAAACACAGGTCGTCATTGGATCGGTCGAGAAACGGCAGCGTGATTTCCTGCCAATCGCCGAGCATGCGGGAGGAGGATTCACGCGAAAGCCATTCCCCGTACTCCTCAATGAGGGTTTCGGCATCGATGACGGTCATAGCAGACTCTCCTGAAGATGAGGTTTGCGAATCACATGGAACTTGTCCAGCAACAGTATTGTATCCTCGACGAAATCCGGGGATTCGATATCGGCCGGATAGGCATTCCAGTCGTCTTCGTTCTCCACATAGATATGCCAATGCGTGCCGCCGACCTTGGTGCCATCCGGGTTGGTGTGTCGTGATCCGTTGACGCAGAGGCGCAGCAACGGCACGCCAAGGCGTGTGATGCGTGCGGACATGGAATGTCGGTCGGCGTTGAGCGTCCCCTGATAGACGGCGATGGTGAAGTCCTCTTCATCCGCATCCGCCGCCACATGGAATTCGGCGTCATGCTCTCCGGCGGCAGGCATGCGGAACACCGTTTCAATCGCGTGTTTCGTTTCCTGGATCAGACGATCCGCCTCGTCCTGCGACAATGTGAAACGGGATGACCGTGTTCTTTTCCTGACCATGAGCTACTCTTTTCCGCGGTGCTATGTCGCTGTGGTGTTGATATCCGAATGGAATTGTGCCGAATGCCGCTACAGCAGCACCCCCAATGCGGATTTGAGGGTGGCGACCTGCACGATGGCGAGGCCGGGGATCTCGACGCGTTTGCGCAGGCGCGGCACCACGGCCGTCGTGAAGCCCAGACGAGCCGCCTCGCGCAGACGGTACTCCAATCGCGGCGCTGGGCGCACCTGACCGGTCAGGGAGATCTCGCCGATCGCGCACGTGGTGCGGGGGATCGGCGCATGCTTCGCCGCGCTCGCCAACGCGGCCACGATCGCCAGATCGCACGCCGGCTCCTTCGCGAGCCCGCCTGCGATCGTCGATATATAGAGGTCGTTCTGCAGCAGGTTCACGTGGCCATGCCGGTACAGCACGGCCACGAGCATTGCGATGCGGTTCGAATCCACGCCGTTCACCGCGCGCCTCGGCGTCGGCAGCACCGAATTCGTGACCAGCGACTGGATCTCGATCGGCAGCGAACGGTGGCCGTCCAACGTGAACGTCACGCACGTGCCCTCCACGGGGGAGGAGCCGCCATCCCCGTCAGCGCCGTCTCCCGCATCGGCACCACCGCCGGACAGGAACAACCCGGCGGGGTCGGTCACCTCCTCGATGCCCTCGCCGCTCATGTCGAAGCAACCCACCTCGTCCGTCGGCCCGAAACGGTTCTTCACCGCGCGTAGCATGCGCAGCGCCGTCTCGCTGTCGCCCTCGAACTGGCACACCACATCCACCAGATGCTCCAACGTGCGCGGGCCCGCGATCGAACCATCCTTCGTGACATGGCCGACCAGCAGCACCGGCACGTCCAGCGTCTTCGCCACGTCGATCAACGCGCTCGCCACCTCGCGCACCTGCGTGGAACCGCCGGAAATGCCGTCCACATCCTGCGAGACGATCGTCTGCGCCGAATCGACGATCGCCAGCGTCGGCCGCTCACGCTCGATCAGACCCAGCACCGTGCCCAGATCGGTGGTGGCGGCGAGCAGCAGGTTCGGCTCCACCGCGTCGATGCGCGTCGCGCGCAGACGCACCTGCCCCTGCGACTCCTCGCCCGACATGTACAGCACCTTGCCGCCCGCCGCCGCATGGGCGCGCGCGATGTTGCCCGCCGTCTCCAACAGCAGCGTCGACTTGCCGATGCCCGGCTCTCCGGCGATCAGCACCACCGAACCCGGCACGATGCCGCCGCCCAGCACCCGGTCGAACTCGGAGAACCCCGTCGGGATGCGCGTCACGTCGTCCGTGCCGACCTCGGTGATCGGCACCGCCGCCG
>NZ_NMWT01000034.1 GCF_002860365.1 Bifidobacterium parmae | reverse complement strand
CGTCGCCAAAAGACTCGGATACGCGAACAAGCAGATCGTCTTCAAGCAGGTCGAACCCGCCAACCGGCTCGAACTGCTCGCCGACGGCACTGTCGACATGGTCGTCGCCGGCATGCCGATGCCCGCCGAAGCCGGGGAGGGCGGCAACGGTGCGAACGGCAAGGACGACGGCAACGGCGCGAAAGACGTCGCCTCCGACGACCACGCCGCCTACGCCGGACCATACCTGACCACGCGGCAGGGACTGCTCGCACGTCCCGACGACGCCGGGAGCATCGACGGCGTCGCCGCGCTCGCCGGCAAGTCCGTCTGCACGGTCGCCGGCAGCGGCGCGAAAGAAGCGCTGCTCGCCGTCGCGCCGCGGGCGAACGTGCGCGAACGCGACACCTACCCGCAATGCGTCACCGACCTCATGGTCGGCACCGCCGACGCGATCGCCGGCGACGCCGTCACGCTCGCCGGACTCGCGCGCGACGAAGGCGGCGCGCTCGTCACACGCGTGAACGGCGTGCGCTACGGGAGCGTGCGCTACGGCATCGCCGTGCAGGCCGGAGCCGTCACGCTCGCCGCCGACATCGCCGACGCACTCGACGACATGCGCGCCGACGGCTCGTACGCCGCCGCGCTGGACGCGCTCGCCGACGCGACCGGCTGGCGGCCGGCGCGATAGTCCGCGCGATAGGGCACGATGACCGTATTCCCGTCGACGTTCCGTCGACTTTTGGCGGGAACGACAGCGACAGCAGACAGCTAAGGAGACCGTTCATGCGACGTGGACCGCTTCAGGCGGGCGAGAAGGTGCAGTTCACCGACCGCAAAGGCAAGAAGATCACCGACCAGATCGTCGCCGGAGGCAGCACGCAGACCGAACACGGCCTGATCCTGCACGACGACGTGATCGGATGGACCGAAGGCGTGGTCGTCACCACCGTCACCGCGAAACGCGAGGCGCAGGTCAACGCCCTCCACCCGGAGCGCGACGCCGGCAAGCCGTGGAAGGCGGCGCGCGCGATCGGCGGATGGCAGTACGCGGTGATGCGCCCGCGCCTCGCCGACTACGTGCTGTCCATGCCACGCGGCGCGCAGATCATGTACCCGAAGGACATCGCGCAGGTCATCCAGCTCGGCGACATCCGCTCCGGGCATCGCGTGCTCGAATCCGGCGCCGGATCGGGCGCGATGAGCGTCAACCTGCTCGACGCGGTGGGGGAGACCGGCGGACTCACCACCATCGAGCTGCGGCCCGACTTCGCGCGCGTCGCCGAGGCGAACGCCACGCTCTACTACGGCGCAAAGCCCGCGTGGTGGGATCTGAGGACCGGCGACTTCGACACGGTGGCGGCCGGACTGCCCGAACATCATTACGACCGGATCATGCTTGACATGCTCGACCCGTGGAACCGTCTCGAACAGGCGTGGCGGGTGATCGCGCCCGGCGGCGTGCTCGTCGCCTACATCACCACGACCACGCAGATGAGCCGCATGGTCGAAGCGCTGCGCGAATCCGGGCGGTGGACCGAGCCGGCCGTGCAGGAGACGCTCGAACGCAGCTGGAAGGTCGCCGGCCTCGCCGTGCGCCCCGACCACCAGATGATCGGCCACACCGGGTTCCTCGTCGTCGCGCGCGCCATGGCCGACGGCTTCACGGCGCTGAAGAAGCGCGAACGCCCCGCCAAGGACACCGTCACCGACGTGGACGAGATGACCTCCGAGGAGCGCGAGGCCCAGCTGGAGGACCTCGAACTGCGCGACATCTCCGACCGCAAGCTGCGCAAGGTGCTGCGCGACCTCGACCGCCAGGTGGGTTCGCTCGACGCCTGACCACGACTGCGGATCCGTGGACGCGTGGATGATACGCGGGCTCCCGCATGATGCGTGGGCGTGCGAGCGGACGTATAATCGGACGATGAATTCGTGACCGCTTACGCGTGCGACACGCGGGCGGTGGACATCGAGGACATCGAGGCTGGGAGGCCCAAGATGGGAGTGAATCCGAACAAGGTCGCGAAGCGGGCCAAAGGCTACGACCACATCCTGATCGTCATGCGGCATGCGAAGGCGGAGCCGTTCGGGGCGGAGGGCGATTATGGCCGCGAGCTCACGTCCAAGGGGCTCAAGCAGGCGAAGAAGGTCGCCAAGGGGCTCGCCGAGATGAAGCTCACGCCCGATGCCATCGCCTGCTCGGCCGCCACGCGCGCCCGCCAGACCCTGGGCAAGATGCTCAAGACCTTCGGCGACAAGCCCAAGGTCGACTACCATCAGAGCCTCTACGACGGTGGCATGCAGGCCGTGTTCGACGAGCTCACGCATGTCAAGGACAAGGCGCGCGTGCTCATGGTGCTCGGCCACGAGCCCACCGTCTCGATCGCCAGCCAGTGGCTCGCCTCCTCCGATTCCGATCCGGAACGCCTCGACCTGCTCAATCTGGGGCTCCAGACCGCGGGCGTCGTGATTTTCGGTTCCGACAAGCCGTTCAAGCAGTGGCAGGTGCACTCCGGCGACCTGCTCGCCGTGATGAGCTCCTCCGACTTCGACTGAGACGGCCGCCCGCCGGGACCGGCACGGCCGGTGTGACGTCGGTTCGGACACGGACGGCAACCGGTATATGGTCATGGAGGCGCGACGGCGGCGCGGGCGGCGTATACTCGCCGCTCGTGTATTCGTCCGGTTGCCAAGCGCTCGTTGAACAAGGTCGAAAAACGGCGCTATAAAGCCGATTGATAGCGACACTTAAGTGTTGCTGATGACCCTGTTTGCGGATGTGTTTGATAGGCTGGGCGGGTTGAAAAGCCGTTTCGTTAACGTTAGCAGTATGGAGGATTCATGGCTGCACTCACGTCCGTGTCCGGGTTCCCGCGCATCGGTCAGAACCGAGAGCTGAAGAAGATCATCGAGGCCTACTGGAAGGGCAACGCCACGCTCGACGAGGTGCACGCCACCGCCAAGGAGCTCAGGGCCAAGCACTGGAAGCTCCAGGCCGCCGCCGGAGTCGACCTCATCCCGAGCAACGACTTCAGCTACTTCGACCAGCTGCTCGACACCGCGATCCTGCTCAACGTGATCCCCGAGCGCTACCAGCGCCTCGGCTTCACCGAGCCGGAGGAGACCCTGTTCGCCATGTCCCGCGGCTACCAGGGCGACAAGGGCGACGTGACCGCCCTGCCGATGAAGAAGTGGTTCACCACCAACTACCACTACATCGTGCCGGAGATCGAGCCGTCCACCGAGATCAAGCTCAACGGCACCAAGCCGTTCGACGAGTACCTCGAGGCCAAGGAGCTCGGCATCGAGACCAAGCCGGTGCTCATCGGCCCGTACACGTTCCTCAAGCTCGCCCGCGACGACGACGCCCAGGAACTCACCTTCGACAAGGGCCTCGTGAACGCGGTCGCCGCCGTGTACGCCCAGGTGCTCGCCAAGTTCAACGAGCTCGGCGCCAAGTGGATCCAGATCGACGAGCCGTTCCTCGTGCTCGACAAGCAGCCCGGCGACGTGGAGCTGTTCAAGAGCCTCTACACGAAGATCCTGCCCGCCCGCGACGGCAAGATCAAGGTGCTGCTCAACACGTACTTCGGCCACATCGCCGACGTGTACGAGACCGTCAACCTGCTCGGCTTCGACGGCATCGGCCTCGACCTCAACGAAGGCGAGGACGAGAACCTCGCCGCCGTCTCCAAGCACGGCGTCGCCGGGAACACCACGATCTTCGCCGGCGTGGTCAACGGCCGCAACATCTGGCGCAACGACTACGCCGTGAGCCTCGGCCTCGTCGACGCCCTCAAGCAGGTCACGCCGAACGTCGCCGTCTCCACCGCCAGCTCCCTGCTGCACGTGCCGTTCAGCACCGAAGGCGAGACCGCCCTCGATCCGGCCGTGCTCAAGCACTTCGCGTTCGCCGTCGAGAAGCTCGGCGAGCTCAAGGAGATCGCCACGCTCGCCGACGCCGACGACGAGGCCCGCAAGGCCGACAAGGCGCTCGCCGCCAACCAGGAGCTGTTCGACGGCACCCGCGTGGCCGCCGACCCGAAGGTCGCCGAGCGCATCGCCGCCCTCACCGACGCCGACTACACGCGCCAGCCGGCCCGCGCCGAACGCCAGAAGCTGCAGCGCGAGGCCCTCGGCCTGCCGCTGCTGCCCACCACGACGATCGGCTCCTTCCCGCAGACGCGCGAGGTGCGCGCCGAGCGCGCGAAGTTCCGCAAGGGCGAGATCACCAAGGAAGCGTACGACGAGTTCATCAAGGGCCAGATCGACGCGTGCATCAAGCACCAGGAGGAGATCGGCCTCGACGTGCTCGTCCACGGCGAGTTCGAGCGCAACGACATGGTCGAGTACTTCGGCCAGAACCTCAACGGCTTCCTGTTCACCAAGAACGCGTGGGTCCAGTCCTACGGCACCCGCTGCGTCAAGCCTCCGATCGTGTGGGGCGACGTCTCCCGCGCCAAGCCGATCACCGTCGCATGGTCCGCGTACGCGCAGAGCCGCACGAACCACGTCATGAAGGGCATGCTCACCGGCCCGGTCACCATCCTCAACTGGTCCTGGCCGCGCGAGGACATCACCCACGAGCAGCAGACCCAGCAGCTGGCCCTCGCCATCCGCGACGAGGTGCTCGACCTGGAGGCCGCCGGCATCAAGGTCATCCAGATCGACGAGGCCGCGCTGCGCGAGAAGCTGCCGCTCAGGAAGACCGACTGGCACTCCAAGTACCTCGACTGGGCCGTGCCCGCGTTCCGTCTCGTGCACTCCGGCGTCAAGCCGACCACGCAGATCCACACGCACATGTGCTACTCCGAGTTCAACGACATCATCCGCGACATCGACGCGATGGACGCCGACGTGATCTCCTTCGAGGCGTCCCGCGGCGACCTCGTCGTGCTCGACGCCATCCACGAGGCCAACTTCGAGACCGAGGCCGGCCCGGGCGTCTACGACATCCACTCCCCGCGCATCCCCTCCGAGCAGGAGATCGAGGAGCGCATCGGCGAGATCCTCAAGAAGATGGACGTCGAGAAGGTCTGGATCAATCCGGACTGCGGCCTGAAGACCCGCGGCAACGCGGAGACCTGGCCGAGCCTCGAGCACCTCGTCGCCGCCGCCAAGGCCGTGCGCGCCCAGCTCGCCAAGTGACCGCGCCCCGCGACACGCAATGAATGAGTGAGGCTCCCTCGTCCGAGGGAGCCTCCTTTATCGAGGAAGGTTTCTCCAATCATGCATCAGCCGATGTTCTCGCTGGAAGTGTTCCCGCCCAAGCGGGACGCGCCCGTCGGCACCATCTACGACACGCTCGACGGCCTGCAGGGCATGCACCCGGACTTCATCTCGGTGACCTACGGCCACGGCACGCACGCCGACCGCACCGCCACCGCGCGCATCGCCAACACGGTCCGCAAGGAATACCGCATCCCCACGGTCGCCCACCTGACCGCCCTCTACTCCGACGAGGCGAAGGTCGACGAGGCGCTGGAGATGTTCGAGCACGCCGGCGTCGACGCCGTGCTCGCCCTGCGCGGCGACTACATCGAAGGGGAGACCCCGGTCGGCGTCTTCGAGCACGCCATCGACCTGGTGCGCTACATCCGCGCCCGCAAGCCGGACCTCAAGGTGTTCGGCGCCTGCTACCCGGAAGGCCACTATCAGGCCGCCTCATTGGACGACGACATCCGTCATCTCAAGGAGAAGGTGGACGCCGGCGCCACGCACCTCATCTCCCAGCTGTTCTACGACAACGAGGACTTCTACCGGTTCCTCGACAAGGCGCGCGCCGCCGGCATCGACGTGCCGATCGAGGCGGGCATCATGCCGATCAACGGCGCGAAGTCGCTGCGCTCCATGGCGGCGAAGAACAACACCGTCGTGCCGCCCGCCGTCGAGGCATTGCTCGAGAAGTGGGGGAGCGACGTGCCCACGCTGCGCGAGGCGGGCATCAACTACGCGTCCGCGCAGATCACCGACCTCGTCGCGCACGGCGTCGACGGCGTGCACCTGTACACGATGAACCGTCCCGCCACCACGCGCCGCATCTGGCGCAACGTGCGGCCCCTGTTCACCAAGACGGAGGAGTGACGGGAACCCGGCGGCCCCGGAACGGCGTCGCATCGGCTCCGGAACGGCCATGAATCGACGAAGGGCGGTGGATTCCCCCATCGGGAATCCACCGCCCTTTCATCTCCGATGCGGGGAACAGGCGTCACTTCCGCTTCTTCGACGCCTTCTTCACACGTTTCGCAGGAGTCTGCTTCTTCGGCTGCAGCCACGGGAAACGACGCAGCGCCCACGCGTGCAACGGCGGGATCTTGCCGATGGCGACGCCGGCCAGCATCGCGAACGTCGCCGCCCAGGAGGCGGCGTCCTGTTTCATGAGGATCAGCACGACGATCAGGCCCACGCCGACCACGCCGAGCGTCTGCGAAGCCTTGTTCTGCTCCTCGGTGAGCTCGTCCTTCCTGAACGGAATCAGACCGAAGAACACGCCGATCGGCACGCCGACCACGCATGAGGCGACGATGCCCGCGATATCAACAGCGTTCATGACCATACCCTTTCCGGACCGTCCGCGGCACGCATGCGCGGCGCGGCGTCCGACATGCGGCATCGGCCGCCGCAAACGGGGCCCTGCCGCGAAACGATTTGCGACCGCGTCCCAGTCTAACGCAGGGCGCGGTGTACATTAGCTAGGTATGAACGCAAACGACGCATTCCGGCCATCCGCCATGGACCTCATCCGTGCTGGCCTGCAGAACCTCGACGACGCGCGCGGCCAGTTCGACCGGCTCAAAACCGACGGGGTGCCGGACGACCGGCTGCGGTTCATCCTCACGGCGCTCGGCAGGGCGTGCGACCCGGACGCGGCCCTCGCCAACCTCGTCGGCATCACCAACGCCGTGCAGAGCCAAGGACGCGACTTCAAGACGATGGTGCCCGACGAAGCGGCGTTCGAACGGCTCGTCACCGTGCTCGGCGTATCCGACGCGCTCGGCAAACTCATGCGCTTCCGCCCCGAACTCGTCGAAGCCGCCTCCAAGGACAGCTGCGACAGCCACCTGTACAACCACGCGCAACGACGCGCGCACATCCTCAAAGCGGTCGGCGCCGACCCGGACGAGACCGCCGCCCCCACGGCCACGCTGCCCCTCGCCGAAGCCGCGACGGCCCTGCGCGGCACCTACCGGCACCAGCTCGCCGCCATCATGGCGCAGGACGCCACCGCCGACGACCCGTGCGCCATCCAGCCGACCATCAGCCGCGAACTGTCCGACCTGGCCGATGCGGCGCTCGAAGGCGCGCTCGCCATCGCCCGGCACGAGGTGCCCGGCAGCGAACACGTGCGGTTCGTCGTCATCGGCATGGGCAAGCTCGGCGCCCAGGAGCTCAACTACGTATCCGACGTGGACCTCATCTACGCGGTCGAACCCGCCGACAAGGAGATCGGGCGGCAGGAACTCATCCGCGTCGGCACCAAGATGGGCACCACATTGCAGCGCGTCTGCCAGTCCGTGATCATGGGCGTCGCCGAACCGACCCTATGGCAGATCGACGGGGGGCTGAGACCCGAAGGCAAGGACGGTCCGCTCGTGCGCACCATCGACTCGCATCGCGGTTACTACGAGCAGTGGGCCGAGAACTGGGAGTTCCAGGCGCTCCTCAAAGCCCGGCCCGTCGCCGGCGATCCGGAACTCGGCCGCGAATACATGGACATGACCCGGCCGTTCGTCTGGAGCGCCTCCAAACGCGACAACTTCGTCTACGACTGCCAGAAGATGCGCAAACGCGTCGAGGACCTCATCCCCGCGCCGCTCAAGGACCGTGAGATCAAACTCGGCAAAGGCGGCCTGCGCGACGTCGAATTCACCGTGCAGATGCTCCAGCTCGTCCACGGACGCGCCGACGAGACGCTGCGCACCCGCTCCACGCTCGAATCATTGGCCCGGCTCGCCGAAGGCGGCTACGTGTCGCGCAAACAGGCCGCACGGCTCTCCGCCGACTACCGGTTCGAACGCGTGCTCGAACACCGCCAGCAGATGTGGGCGCTGAAGCGCACCCACCTGTTCCCCGACCTGGGCGCGGGAGCGAACCTCGGCGGGCTCGAACGCAAACGCGACGTGGACGTGGACGCGTTGAACCAGAACCAGGAGCTGCGCCGTGTGGCGCGCGCCTTCCGCCTCCACCCGGAGGAACTCGTCGAACGCTACGACGAGACGCGTCGCGAAGTGCGCCACCTCCACCTCGACATCTACTACCGGCCGATGCTGCCCGTCTCCGCCCAACTGGAGGACGACCAGATCAATCTCAGCCAGGACGCGGCCCGCGAACGCTTCAGCTCCATCGGATTCGGCGACCCGGACGCCGCCATGCGCCACGTCATCGCGCTCACCAACGGCATCGGCCGCGCCGCCAAAATCAACCGCATCATCCTGCCCGCCGTGCTCGAATGGCTCGGCCAAGGCCAGAACCCGGACATGGGCCTGCTCAACTGGCGCAAGCTCGAAGAGCATTTCGGCACCGAAAGCGAATACCTCGGCTTCCTGCGCGACTCCACATCCGCCGCGCAACGCCTGTGCCATGTGCTGTCCAACTCGCGGTTCCTCGGCGACGCGCTCAACAAATCCGTCGAATCGGTCACCTGGCTCGGCAACGACGAACGGCTCAAAGCGCGCACGCGCGATAGCCTCGACGTGCAATGCCGCTCTTCCCTGGAACGCAACGCGGGCGACATCAACGACTTCGCCACATCGATGCGCGCCATGCGCCGGCATGAGATCGAACGCATCGGACTCGCCTGGATGAGCGGCGTGATGGACGACGCCGCATCATTGGAAGGCATGACCGACGTGTACGACGCGATCATCGACGCGGCGCTCACATGGGCGGTCAACCACCGGATGCGCGAATTCGGGGGCACGACGCCCGACGACGCTCCGGCCGCGCTCGCCGTCATCGGCATGGGACGCTACGGCGGCCGCGAGGTGAACTTCAGCTCCGACGCGGACGCGATCCTCATCTACCGTCCCGGCGACGGCGTCGACGAGAACACGGCGAACCTGTTCGCCCGCAAGGTCGTCGAGGATCTGCGCGCCATCCTGCAAGGGCCGACCACGCTGGAACCGAAGATCGAACTCGACCTGGACCTGCGGCCGGAAGGCAAGAACGGACCGCTCGTACGCTCCTACGCCTCCTGCGAGGAGTACTACCGATCCTGGTCGAGCACATGGGAGCGGCAGGCGCTGCTGCGCGCCCGGTACGCGGCCGGCGACGAGACGCTCGCACGCGACTTCCTCACCAATCTCGCCGACCCGCTGCGCTACCCGCACGTCGACCTGACCGACGCCGAGATCGGCGACATCCGCAAACTCAAGGCGCGCATGGAGGCGGAACGACTGCCGCGCAACGTGCGCCGCGACCGGCATCTCAAACTCGGCAAAGGCGGCCTGTCCGACGTGGAATGGACCGTGCAGCTCATGCAATTGCGCCACGCCGGCGACATCAAGGAGCTGCGCGTCGGCGGCACGCTGGCGGCGTTGGACGTGCTCGAACGCCGCAAGCTCATCGACGCCGCCGACGCGACGACGCTGCGCCACGCGTGGACGATGTGCACGGCGGCGCGCAACGGCAACTACCTGTGGTCCGGACGCGTCAACCAGGCCGACATCCTGCCCGACGACATGTACTCGCTCGGCGGCATCGCCGTCTACCTCGGCTACGACGCGAACCGCGGCCAGCATTTCGAGAACGACCTGCTCGCCGTCATGCGCAAGGCCCGCGAGGTGACCGACCGCCTGTTCTACGGGCGCTGACCGGCCGTCGCGCTGCCAATCAGACCGGGCGACGGAACATGCGGCCGTCGTCCGGCCATATACAATCGGGGGAGGGACAACGGCATCCATCGAGGAAGTAGAGAGATATGGAGAACCCCCGTCAGGCGCGTATCGCGTCATCACGGCGCGTCGACGACGCCGATCATTCGAAGACAATCCCGGAACGCAGGGGACGCAGTAGCGCGCACATTACCGCCATCGACGGGTTGCGCGCGCTCGCCATCATCGGCGTGGTCGCCTATCACACGCGTCCGTCGTTGCTGTCAGGCGGATTTCTGGGCGTCACCGTCTTCTTCGTCATCAGCGGTTTTCTCATCACCCGCAGTCTGACCAGGCAGCTCGACCGCACCGGCACCGTGTCCTACGGCACGTATCTGGTCAGACGATTGAAGCGTCTCGTGCCGCCGGTGGCCGTGATCATCGCGCTCACCGCGGTCGCCAGCTATCTGGTCGCCCCGAGCCTCCTTCCCAAAGCTCAGGCCGACGCGTTGCCGTCCATGCTGTTCGTGAGCAACTGGGTGGCCATTTTCCGCCACGTCTCCTATTTCGCGGCGGCGGGGCTTCCCTCGCCGTTGACACATCTGTGGTTCCTCGGCGTGACGATGCAGTTCTACCTGCTGTGGCCGATCATCCTGCTCGTGCTGCATCGCAGCGGCATGCCGCGCAAGGTGAGGACGTTGGTCGTCGTCGCCTTTGCGGTCGTGTCGGCCGTATTGATGGCGGTGCTGTACGACCCGGCCGCCGCGGGAAGCCGCGTCTACTACGGGTTGGACACGCGTGCCGCGGAACTGCTGTGCGGAGCCGTGTTGGCGATGGCGCTTCCACGGCGTCATGACGGCGAACGCGACGGTTCCGGCGACGGTCCCCGCGACGGCGGACGTCGCCGGCGCGGACGTGGCGTCTCCGCCGACCGTTCGCGTCGCTTCAACGTCTGGGACGGCGTCGGCGTGGCGTTGACGGTGCTGCTCGTCGCGGCGTACGCCGTCGTCGGCTCCGATTCCGCGTTCCTCTACCGTGGAGGGTATCTGCTCGCGGCTATTCTGGTCACCGCGCTGCTGGCCGTCGCGATGTCGCCCGGCAACCTGACAGGTCGCATCCTCTCCGTGGCACCGTTGCGTTATCTCGGGTCGCGGTCGTTCTCCCTGTATCTGGTGCACTATCCGATGCTGGAGATGATGAACCCGGCGACGCGCACCACCAAACTGGCGTGGTGGGAATGGCCCATGCAGGCGATCGCCATACTGGCAGCGACCGAAGTGTTCTACCAGCTGGTCGAGCATGTGCCTGCGGTCATGGCCGCGGGCGTGTCCGCCGCGCATTCCAGGACTCGTCGTCGTGCCGTCGTGATCCGCGTGCTGACGGTCTGCCATCACATCATCGTCGTGGTGTGTGCGATCGCCGTGGTGTTGCTGTGCGTGCTTCCGCTCGATTGGAACGCGATCGCGCAGGCCCGTTCCGCCTACCTGCGTCCGGTCGTGGCGCGCACCACGCAGTCGAAGACTCGGACGGCGCCGTCGACGAAGCAGCCGGCGACGCAGACGGAGAGCTCGGATTCGCAATCCCAGACCGACACGTCGGGGAAGCTGGTCCCCGTGGCGGAGAAGGTGCCGAAGAACCTCGACACCACCGGATGGACGTATGACGCCTCCACCGGCGTATGCAGCGCGGACCCGCTGATCATCAGCGACTCGATCGAGCTGGGCGCGCGCAGCGTCATGGATACCGTCATGCCGAACGCCATTCAGGACAACAAGGTCAGCCGGCCGATCACGGAATTCCCGGAACTCTACCAGCAGCATCTGGCCGCGGGCGAGGACAAACGCGTCGTGATCGCCGCGCTCGGCGCGAACAGCGCCAGCGTCGACCGTCCCGAGATCCTGGAGAATGTGGTCGCCTCCGTGAACGGCAAGCCGTTGTACTTCATCACGGTCCGAGATCCCGTCATCGCCCAGGACTGGGTGAACGCCAACCTGCGCTCGGTCGCGGCGAACCACGACAACGTCGGCATCATGGACTGGCACGGGTTGAGCGAAGGCCACGACGAATACTTCGTCGACGACGGCACCCATCTGACGCAGGGGTCCGGACTGGGCGACGAAGCATACTCCCGCATGATCGTCAGCGCCCTCTGCGGCCAGTGACACCGTGGAGCACCGAGGATCCCCGATTCCTCCCGGAACCGGGGATCTTTCCGTATCTGTTCGGACGGTGTCGTTTTTGGCACCTCTGTGAGTCTGCTCCCCTTTGAGGGGGGGGCTGCCCGCCTGCGGCGGGCTGAGGGTGTTGTTCCTCTCGCTGGCGGGAGGTGGCGCGTGGGACGCGCGTCGGAGGGTGGTCCGGTGTGTTTCGGTGGTGTTGCGACACGCCGGTGGATTCGTGTGTTTCCGGGGTTTTGTGGGTGTTGTTGTGGGGTGGGGTTGCGTGGTTGGTTGGGGTGGTGTAGGTTATTCACCTGTTGCCGCTCAGCGCGGCGGGCTGATTCCCCTTCTTCTGGTTGGTTCGGTTTGCCCGTCGGCGTGGTGGTGGTTTGAGAACTCAAGAGTGTGTTGTACTACTTACTTCTTTATAGTCAATGATTGCCAGTCCGATTCTCGCTTCGGGGTTTTTCCTGGAGTCGCCGAGGGGCGTTGAAGAGGGTCGGGGTTTTTGTGCGAACGTCCTTCCTTATAGGATGTTCCGTCAATTGTTTTTTTTGAGAGTCATCTGTCGATGTCTTTCTGCAAGGTTTTTTGTGGAGGGTTCGATTCTGGCTCAGGATGAACGCTGGCGGCGTGCTTAACACATGCAAGTCGAACGGGATCCTGGGGGCTTTGCTTCCGGGTGAGAGTGGCGAACGGGTGAGTAATGCGTGACCGACCTGCCCCGTACTCCGGAATAGCTCCTGGAAACGGGTGGTAATGCCGGATGTTCCGCACTGTCGCATGGTGGTGTGGGAAAGGGTCTTACCGGTACGGGATGGGGTCGCGTCCTATCAGCTTGACGGTGCGGTGACGGCGCACCGTGG
>NZ_NMWT01000033.1 GCF_002860365.1 Bifidobacterium parmae | reverse complement strand
TCGGCCCCCATAGCGTGGGAACCGTATCGTTCCATACCAGCGAAGGGGATCACATGGAAACGCAGCATGATGGGGAAGCGGGGCGCGGCGCCGCACGGCGGCTGTTCGCCGCGGCGCTCGCCGTCGCCACGTTCGGCGGCGGACTCGCGATCGGCGCGCCGGCCGCGCTCGCGACGGAAGGCATCGAGCCGACCACGGACGACGCGACGACCGTGACGGCGCCGACGGCGGTCGACAAGCCGACGGTGGTCATCAACGAGGTGTTCGCCGGCAACACGAAGGAGCTCGGCGACCCGGTCACCGAACGCGACGACTGGGTGGAGTTGAAGAACACCGGCGACGCGCCCGTCGACGTCAAGGGCTGGGGCATCTACGACGAGAAGCAGAAGAAGCACTACACGATCGGCACGGACAAGGAGATCGTCACGGACACGACAATCCGGCCGGGCGGATACCTCGTGGCCGCCATCGACTACAACGGCGAACCGGGGCTCGGCTCCGACGCCGACTCCGTCTACCTCACCTCGCACGTCGGCGACGCGTACGACGCCGCCGCGCAGGTGGACGCCGTCACCTGGAAGCTCGCCGACAAGATGACCGCCAAGCAGTCCTACGCGCGCGCCGACGACGGCACGTTCAAGGTCAGCGACAAGCCGACGCCCGGCGCCGCCAACCAATTCCCCGATCCGACCAAGCCGCCGGCGACCGGCGACACGATGGGCGTCGACGCATGGCCGGGACTGCCCGACGTGACCGCCGTCGACGCCGAGGGCGAATTCGGCGCGAAGGGTCAGTCCGGCGACCATACGGACGGCAACCTGTCCGGACTCGTCTTCGAGCAGGGCCGCGACGGCAAGCCGGACACGCTGTGGGCCGCCGACAACGACCTCAACCCGACGCTCGGCGACACGACCGACAAGGGCCCCGGCTCCATCAACAGGTTCATCGACGTGGACGGCACATGGCAGCAGGACCCGTCCGACGGATGGACGTTCACGAAGGACGGGAAAACCAAGGGCGGCAAGCAGCTGCACTTCAAGGACGGCACCGGCGGCGTTGACTCCGAAGGCATCACGCTGATCCCCGGCGCCGACGGCCGGCCCGACAGCGCGAAGGGCGTGTTCATCGGCGCCGAACGCGACAACGAGAACAAGAACACGCCGCGTCCGTCCATCCTCTCCTACGACGTGAACGCCGCCGCCGCGGACACCAACGACGACGGCGCGCAGGACCTCACCGCCACCCACGAGTGGAACCTCACCGCCGCGCTCGCCCAGTTCGGCGTGACCCTCGGCAAGGACGACGCCAACCTCGGCGTCGAAGGCGTCGCGTTCATCCCCGACGCGACCCTCGTCGCGAAGGGCTTCCAAGCGAACCTCGACCCGCAGAACACGCACGCCTACGATCCTGACGGCACCGCCAACGACTACGGCGGCCTGTTCTTCGCCGCCCTGGAGAAGACGAACACGATCTACGCGTTCGCGCTCGCCACCGTCGGCGGACAGGACGCCGCCTACCCGGTGGCGTCGATCCCGCTGCCCGCGGCCGCGACGAACGCCGGCTACGACGGCCCGCGCGACCTCGTCTGGGACGCCGAACACGGCCAGCTGCTCGCCGAAGGCGACAACGACAACGGCACCGGCGCGAAGATCGGCGTCTACACGTTCGACGGCACGGGCGCGCTCGCGCTCACCAGGCTCATCGACACGCCCAAGGAGATCTCCGGACAGAACGCGGAAGGATTCGCGATCACGCCCGACTCGTACGCGCGGACCGTCGCCGGGGGAGAGACCGGCAAGACCTACAAGCCGGTGTTCTGGGCCGACGACGGCGTGACCGGCGGCCACTCGCTGCGTCAGGGCTGGATCGAAGCCGTGAACCCGAACCCGGGCCAGACGCCCGGCGGCACCGGCCAGCCGGGCGGCACCGGCCAGCCGGGCACGCAGAACCCGGGCAAGCCCGGCCCGACCGCGAAGCCGCAGGCCGGAGGCAAGGCCGGCGCGCAGCCGAAGCACCTGTCGAACACCGGTTCGCCGGTCATGCCGGTCATCGTGGCCGCGGTCGCGCTGCTCGCGCTCGGCGTCCCCGCCGCGCTCGCCTCGCGCCGCCGCCTCTCCTGACCGGCCGCACGCCGGTGCCGTCCTCGCCGGCGCCGTCCGGTCTCGCCTCCGATTCGCGTCATCGCACGACATAGGGGAATCGTAGAATGATGCCGTCGGAGGCGACGTGGCGGTCGCCGGACGGGAGGAACGACATGATCATCGCGGTCACCGGGCATCAGCGCATCCCCGACGCGCGCGAGCGCGGCGTTCCCGCACATGTCGTGCGGCCGACGGAGGTGCGGCGCCGATGACACGCATACGCACCGCATCGTCCCGTCCACGAATGTCGCCGTGGAAACGCCCGTCCGCCGACGACCGCACGCGGCGCCTGTCCGACGACTGGTATCCGGGCGAATGGCTGGAACCGGTCGACCCGGACATCGTCGGCCCGTTCCTCGAACGCTACATGGCCGGCATGTCGCGGCGCATGGCCGCCTACCTGCGCGCGCAGGGCGCCGCGGACGCAGGAATCCCCGGCACCGGCACCGACGGGAACGCCGCCGGTCGTCGCCGCACGCACGGCGTCGACTTCCTCAACCTGTGCCTCATCGTCGACCAGGAGCACACGTTCCCGATCGGCGAACGCAACCTCGCCGACGGCGTCTACGAGCCCGACGAGGAGACGGCCATGGCCGCGGCGATGATGCTGCAGCTCGAATTCGACCGGTTCGTCGACTTCGTCGCCGCGCTCGACCCGCACATCGACCGGCGCGGATTCGTCGACGCCCTGCGCGACGCCTACGGGTACGAGGGCGACATCGACTCCGAGGACTTCCTCGACCTGCTCGCCTCGCGCACGGCGGAACGCATGGCCCGCGAACGGCTGCGCGACTGGTCGCGGCGGCCGGTCGACGGTGGTGCCGGCCCGGATACGGCTCCCGACGCATGGGAGCGGACGGTCCGGACGCGTCTCGCCTCGTGGGGATTGCGGGACGCCGCCCCGGAAGTCGTAGCATCGCGCGATGCGGGCCGCGGCGACGGCATGGACCCCGCCGCCGCGCTGGAACGTGCGGAATCGCATTGGATCCGGTGCGTGGCCGGCGCCCGCCGCCACACGCCGCGCACACGCCGCGACGTGGCGTCCTGGTGCGTCTGGCACGCCGTGCTGGACGCCGTCCGGCAGGAGGACCGACGCGCCTACGACGCGCGATGGCGGGGCGTGGACACGCCCGACCGCGACGCGCGACGGTTCGACGCGTCGTCTACTCCCATCGCCGACGACGCCACCGCGGCATGGGACGGGTCGCACGGCACCGGCGCCCCCGGGGCACGCCATGCACACCACTCGCATCATGGTCTGGACGGTTCCGCGTGGAACACGCTGATGGGCCGCATGGTCGTCACGCATCGGCGCGTGTCGCGCGGCTATGCGCGATGGTGCGACATGATGCCCGGCGAGAACGACATCGCCGGCATCCGGCTCGCCGTGCGCGCCATCGCCGACACGCCCGCGTTCGAGGACCGGACGCTCGCCGCGGCGTGCAACGCGCTCGTGCGCGGCGACGCCGAACCGCCGCGCGACGCGTACGAGGCGACGCGCATGCTGCTCGCCTACGCGTGCGTGGGACGCGTCGTGAACCTCGACGGCGGCGTCGCGCAGGATGCGCGTGACGACGGCGCGGCCGCGGATCCGGACGACGCGCCCGGCGAATACGTGTACGTCGGACTGCGCAACGCGATCCTCGGATACGCCGGCTACGGGGGAGTGCGGCGCACGCTCGCGCCCGACGAGTACCGCGACTACGTGGCGCTCGTCTCCGGCGGCGGGACGCGCGGCGCCGACGGACGCACACACGATTCCCGCCGCCGCGCCGTGTGGATGTTCCCCGGTATGGAGGACCGCCTCGACTCGGTGCGCACGTCGATGACCGCGCAGATGCGCGAGGCGATGACCGCCGGATACGACCTGGGGGAGACCGGCGGCGACGCGTCCCCCATGCCGGAATCATGGTGGCGGTTCCACGACATGGCCGACAAGGCGGTCAGCCGGTGGCTCGGCGGCGAGACCGTCCACGCGCTCGCCGCCGACGGGCACGGGCACACGCTCGCCTACCGGTCCACGAACCCCGTCGCCGCCTATCAGGACGTGAACGCGTGGCGGCTCGCCGGGGCGCTCGAACGCTACGAAGGCGAACGCGGCTGGGGCAGCGGCGGCCGGCTCGCCGACCTGTACCGCGACCGCGGTCACCTGAGCAAAAGCGGAGGCAGGGCCGTCGACCGGTCCATCCGCGACTACGCGGACAGCGCACGCGGCGCCGCCGACGCCGTCCAATATCTCGCCGCCGTCACCGGACTCGGCATGATGCTCGGATCCGACACGTCCGTCGAAGCGTTCGTGCGCCTCATCGACCTGTGCGACGAGCGCGGCGGCGAGGCCTGCCGCAAATCATTGTGGACGCTGATCCGCGTCGCCAAGGCGAAACGTCTGCGCCTCACCGTGCCGGGGCCGCACGGCCGGCACGTCGGTGTGAGACTCATGGCGATCATGCTGTCCGACCCGGAACGGCTCGCCGAAGCGGAACGCGAATTCAAGATCGCGAACCTGCGCCGCGCGCTCGGCACCGTGCGCGGCGGCGATGGCGGTGGCGGTGACGGCGTTGGTGGCGACGCGGACGCATGGCGCGGCATCGCCCGCGACATCGACGCCGCCGAACACGTGGTGCGCGGCGTCGCGCTCGCCGCGTTCGCGCGGCTGCGCGCCGCCGACCGGCGGTGGACGACGATCCGCGTCGCGCCGCCGGACTGCGTCGGCGCGCGCATCGATCCCGCATCCGATGGTGCGTGCGTGTTCCACGCCGATACGATACGACGGAAAGGAGCGACGGCATGATCGACGACGTGACTCCGCGCGGCACGGCCGCAGGCGGACCGGCGGGCGGCGTCTCGCCGTGGAGGGACGGTGTGGCGCGGCCGTTCACGCCCCGCGACGTGATCGCGGGAATCACCGGAGGATTCCCGCCGACGCTCGCCGTGCAGATGCTCGCCGACGATGCGGCGCTCGCCTACGCGAACCGGTACCTCGGACGGTATCTCGCGCTCGCCGGGCACCTCCCGTACCCGTACGAGAGCCGCGTGGAACGCGAATGTCGCGAATCCACACCGGACGGCGACGCCGACCTCACGGTCGCGCTCGCCGTCGGCTACGGCGTTCCCGACGCGATGTTCGACGAGTTGGCGCGCGAACTCGACGCATGGGACGGCGGCGTGACGATGGGCGCTATGGATGCGGCCTCCGCGCACTCCGACCGGTTCGCGCCGGTGCTGCTCGGCGACGCCGGAAGCGGTGAAACGGCCGATACCGCCGGAAGCCGATTGGCTGTAGGCGGACGTTGGGATGCGACGTTCGTCTCCCAACGCGCCCGCGTGCTCGTGCGCCGCGACGACGCGGGCACGCTCGCGTTGCGCGTCGACATGCCGGACGCGGACGGCGCGCACCGGCTCGCGTTGCGCTTCGCCAATGGAAACGAACTGGCGTTGGACGTCGACATACGTCGCGGCACATGGCGTCGCGGCGGCGTCAAGGCACCCGCCGAGGGGCTCCCGGTCAGCTGCACCCTGCGTTGACCGGACCGAGGGGCGTCACCGCTTGTGCTGGATGTCCCAGTAGAGGCGGCCCAGATCGGTCAGACGCACGAACCCCTGACGTCCGGTCGGCTCGCGGCGGTCCGCATCCCATTCGGCCATGCACGCCCAGAACAGGTCCGCCTCGTGCGTCGCGCCGTCCGGCTCGCGGATGAACGCCTCCAGCAGCTTCGCGTTGCGCAGATGCTTGAACAGTTCCATGTCGCGCTGCAATCCGTCCAACCGTTCCCACGTCTCGTCGCCGACGCGCATCACCCCGTCGCGCGCGGTCGGCGATTCGTGTTCCGGATGCACGGCGAACGACGCCTCCTTCGTCGCGAATCCCGTGAACGGCTCCAGCGTTTCGCCGTCGAACATGCGCGTCGTGGCGCGACGGCGGGAGGGGGTCATGAGACCATGCGCGGCATCCGGGGCGATGCGCGCCAGCTCCTCCTCGGTGATCTGCCGGCTCGCCTCCACCTGGCGCAGCACGGTCGTCGCGTCGCTCCACGTGCGCAGCACCGGCTGCTGGCCGTCCTCGCCCAGGTCGAGCAGCGCGCACACGGTGGAGTGCAGCGACAACGGGGTGATGACGCCCTGCACGTCCGCGGCCGCGCCCTGCAACGCGGCCATCAGCGCGCTCGTATACATGAGATGCGTGCCGAACGGGGACTGCGAGGCCGTGTGCTCGTCGGTGCTGGCGAGGATCGTCGTGTTGCGCGGCCATTCCATCGCGGCGGCGACGCCCGCATGGCAGCAGTCGAGGATGATGGTCATGCTGCTCGCCTGCGAGGCGAACGCGGCTTCGCGGATGTCGCTCACACGGATGCCGCGGCGGGCGGCGGTTGTGCTGTCGGTCGAGTCGCCGGTCGGATCGTCGTCCGGGGTGAGCAGCAGCAGGTCGGCGCCGTCGTCGACGGGGATCGCATGGCCGGTGAAGTAGAGGAGCGCGTCGCCGCGGCGCACCATGCGGAACAGGTCGCGCACGCGTCCGGTCAGCGCGTCCGCCGTCATCTCCGGATCCGTCGCGTCGAACGGGTCGGGCGTCGCGTACACCTCGCCGCCGAGCAGCCGGAAGTTCGGTTGGGGCGTGCGCGGACTGTTCTCGCGGATCAGCCGGGCGAACGCGTGCGCGTCGACGCAGCAGCACCGCGGCTGCCGGTCCCGGTATGCCGCGCCCGCGTATTCCCCCACGCCGATGAACAATGCCAACCGCTGCGCCATATCGTCCCTCCCGTATCGGACCGTCCCAGTGCCATCATATCGGCGTCATCCTCTCATCCCTCCCCGTTACGCGCGATTCTGGTGCGCAAAACGGCTATTCAGCGCAACAAAATCGCGCGGAGAGACGGGGCGGCGGAACGGGGCGGCCGTATCATGGTGGGGAGGGGAGAGGAGGCGGCGATGCCCATACCACAGCCCATACCACAGCCCACGGCACAGCCGGCCGTGATGATCGTGGCGCATGGCGGCGATGCCGTGGCGGCGCGCGAGGCGGCCGCGGCGGCCACTGCGCAAGGCAGACGCGTCACCTTGAACGTGGGCGCGCCCACGGTCGCCGCCGCCGATGCCGCCCGGTTCGATCTGGTCGTCATCATCCTGAGCGCCCCCGCGGTGCGCAGCGAGGCGTTCGTCGACTACATCAACGCGATCGCGCGCGCCGCCCGCACGGTGGCGCCGGTGCGCGTCGACGGGATGCGTCCCGAATGGGCGGGACCCGACGTCGACCAGTACAATTGCGCCGACTTCTCGTCGGTCTCCGGCCCCGCGCGCATGGCGCGATGGGACGACCTGTTCCGTCTCAACATCGCCTCCTACGACGCGTTCAACGCGTTGCGCGCGAGCGCGGAACGGTGGGCGCGCAACGGCGGGGGCGACGACTTCCTCATCCAGGACCGGCGCGCGGCCGAGGAGTCCGCGCGGCTCGTCGCACGCATGGCGGCCGACCCGTTCGCCCGGCCCGACGAGACGATGCGCGCCTATGCGGCCGGATCGGTCGCCTATGCGGCACGCGTGCGGCGCAGGCGTTTCTGGTCGAACATCCGCGTCGGCGTCGCGGTCGCGCTCGTCGTCGCGTTCGTCGCCGGCACGATCCTGTTCACCAGGTGGGCGAACCGGCGGTTCGTCGCCGCCGTGCAATCCGTCTCCCGCTTCCAATCGGACGTCGCCCCCGAATTCTCCACGTTCCGCACGATCCAGGCGGCCGAGGCGGGCGGCGTGGACGAATCGGCCGCCGCGGCGACGATCCGCGACGGTCTCGCACGCGACTGGACGCTGCTGGACGTCGGCGTCGAGAATTCGGTGCAGGGCGACTACACCGGCTCCGGCGTGTTCTCCGACGACGGTTCGCGGTTCGCGGCCGAATCGTCCGGCGGCGTGCTGCGCGTCTGGGACGTCGCCACCGCGAAGCCGTCGGCGGCGTGGCGCGTGGCGCGGGGACGGTTCGAATTCGCGCTCGCCGCGGACGGCCGGACGGCCGCGGTCACCGGCGACAAGGGCCTCGTGCTCGTCGATCTGGAACGCGGGTCGACGCGCGTCATCGACGCGAAGACGCCGGTCCTCTCACGCGTCGCCGCGAATAAGGACGCGACGCGCGTCATGGTCGAGGAGGGCGACCATGTGGCCGTCTGGAGCAAGGGCGGCGGCCTGCACGCCTCCGCGGCGACAGGCGAGGTGCTCGCCGTGACATGCACGGACCGGGGGCTGCGCGCGCTGGTGCGCGACGGCGACACGCTGCACGTCGTCGGTGAGAGCGTGGACGCGAAACCCGTCGACCTCGCCCTGCCGGAGGATTCCGGCGAATTCGTCTACGGCGTGATCGGCATGGACGGCACGATCGTCGTCATCGACGCGGGAAGGATGCTCGTCGCGAAGCGCGGCGGAAACGGAGACTACCCGGACGGTCTCGAACCCGTCGGCGTCGTCACGCGCGACTCGCCGCTCGGCCTCGCCGTCTCCGCCGACGGCCGCACGGCCGCGGTGAGCACCAGTCAGGACGGCGTGCGCCTCATCGACCTCGACCATGGGCTCGACCTGGGCGCCGCATGCGAGACGATCACCGCCGTCACCTATCCCGCGTTCTCGCGCAACGGTCTGCTGGCATGCGGCAACGGCCTCGACGTCGCCATCCAATCGACCGACGCGATGACGCCCGCGGACGCACGTCCCGCCGGTGCGCGCGTCTCCGACACGACGACGCCGCGCGCCGTGACGGACACGGCG
>NZ_NMWT01000032.1 GCF_002860365.1 Bifidobacterium parmae | reverse complement strand
CGACACGGGCGACGTCATCGCATGGGACATCGGCGAGACGGACAAGACATCGGGGAACGACACCGGCAAACCGACGTTGACCATGGTGCGCCGCTGGTCCGCGCCGGACGGCGGCGCCGTCGACCGGCTCGGCTGGAACAGGGACCGGTCGCGGCTCGTCGCGCACACCGCGTCCGGCTGGTGGCGGCCATGGTCGCTCGCCGGCACCGCCACGCTCGCCGGCGCGACGGAGGCCGCCGCCGCGCGCACATCCGTATGCTGGCCCAGCTACAACATGACCGCATTCGGCGGCTCGTTCGCGCGACGCCACAATCTGACCGCATGCCCCGCCGCGCCCGCCGCCACGGCGACGACCGGCGACGGCGGCGTCGGCGACGGAACCGGCTCGGACGGCAGATAGGACAGGGAGGGGAGCGGACCATGGGATACGTGTTCGTGTCGTATTCGCGCCGGCAGTCCGCCGCCGCGGACACGCTCATCGACTGGATGGAACGCAACGGCATCGCCGTATGGAAGGACACGGCGAGCATGCCCGCCGGCGTCGCATGGAGACGGCAGGTCACCGAGGCGATCCGCGGCGCCGACCTCGTCGTCATGTGCGTCTCGCGACTCTGGTACGGCTCACGGGCATGCCGCGACGAGGAGCACTGGGCCGCGCACTACCATCGCCCGCAGGTGCGCATCCCCGTCGACGAGGGACGCTTCGACCCGGCGCGAGCCGTCGCCGCGATCCAGGCCGCATGGGCGGCCGTCACCCCCGAGGACCGGCTCGCCGGCGAACTTGAAACCGCGGCAGGCGACTGGGCGAACCGCGGCGGCCGCTCGCGCGACCTCGCCCGCGGACGCGCGCTGAAAGCGTATAGGCGTGCGTTCGGCGGCTCGGCGCGCGGCCCGCGCGGCTCGCGACAGGGGACGCGCGGCGGCGGCGCGGCGACGGCCGCACCCCGCCCGATCACATCCGTCGCCGCCCGCTACCTCACGCAATCCATCCGCCGCGGCGTCATCCTGCGCGTGCTCGCCGCACTCGCCGCGATCGCGATCGTCTGCGCCGGCGTGAGCGGCGTCACGTTCGCGACCCGCATGCGCCAGATCGACGCGGCCAACACGCAGGCGAACGAGGAATCACGGCGATGGGACGCCCTGCGCGACGCGTTGGACGAAAGCCCGTACAAGGCGATGGAGACCGTGCTCGCGCAACCGCACGACGCGGCCACGATGCGCGGAAGCATGTTCGTCGCCACGATGCGCATGGTGCTCGCCGCCCACGTGCCCGACGACTATGGGGATGCCACGGACCCGCGGTTCTCCGGATATGATTTCCCCGACGCGCTCGACACACGCAGACCCGACGCGCTCGCCGACGCGGGCGTCTCCGCCGCAACCATCGCGAAGACGCGCGGATACGCCGTCTCGCCCGACGGGCTTGAAGTCGCCGCGTTGGGCGGTGCCGACGTGCGCATCCTCGACGCGCGACGCGGCGACACGCTGATGACGCTCACCGGCGCGAACCTCACGAAGGTCACGTCGATGGCGTGGAGCGAGGACGGTTCGGCGCTCGCCGTACGCTCCTCCGACGGGAAGGCGACCGTATGGAAGGTGCGCGCCGGCACGACGATCGTCAAGAACACCGGATCATGGTTCATGGACGGTGCCGCACTGGGCGGCGTGGGCGGGGCGAGCGGCAACGGGAGCCGCGCCGCGCTGCTCGCGCGCGACGGTCGCGTCACGCTCGTCGACACGGCGAAAGGCCGCGTGGTCTCGGACGCCGTGCGCGTGCCGGTCGACGTGGGCGTCGCCATCGCGACCGCCCCGGACGCCACCGACACCGCGGTCGTCGCCGGCACGAAGGACGGGAACACCGTGCTGTACCGGGTCGCGTTCGGCGGCGATGCGAGCGGTGCGGATGGTGCCGGTGGCGCAGGTGATGCCGGTGATGCCGGTGATGCAGGGAAGGCGACGCGGATCGAGGTGCCCGACGGGTGCGCGCCGGGCGCGATCGCCGTGCTGCCTGGCGGACGCGAGATCGCCATCGGATGCGGCGCGCAGATTGACGTGATCGGCATGCGAGGCGGCGGGCCGTCGCGCACGATCGTCAACGATGCGGGCGCGGACGTGACCGCCCTGCGTGCGGACGGCGAAGGACGCCTGTTCGTCGGATTCGACGGCGGCACGCTCGCCGTCGTGGAGGCCGGCTCGTCCACGCTGATTCGTCCGGATGCCGCCGCCTCCGATGTGGGAAGCGTCGGCATCTGCCTGGGCGGCACCGCGCGCGCCGTCGCCGTTTCCGGAAGCAAGGCGCTGTTTGTCGGCGACGGCACGCCCGCGCAGCTCTGCTCACGCGGCGTCTCCCGTTCGAGGACCGGCGACGGCGGGGCGAACGGCGTGGACGCCGCGCGCCGCGACAAGGACCCGTGGACGATGCACATCGGCATGACCGATTTCGCGTCGCTTACCGACGCGCACCAGTCGCGCGCCGTCGCCGCCGCGCCGGACGGGAGCGCGTTCGCCGCGGGACTGTCCGACGGGTCCGTCATGTTCGCCCGCTACGACATGCAGCCCGGTCCTCTCGTGCGCGAGATTCCCGGCGAAGTGCGGGTCGTCGTATACGCGCCGGACGGCAAGCGGGTCGTCGCCGCCACGCGCGACGGGGTGATCTACACCGTGGTCGCGCCGGACGCGGGGGAGTACGAGGGCGCGACGTTGCGCAGGCAGGTGCAGGAGCGGCTGGACCGGGCGCGGAAGCTCGGGCTGGCTCGGTAGTGCTCCGTGGTTCGTCGGGGTTCGGTGGGGCAGTGGGCGCGTCCGACGGTGTAATGGACGTGTCCGGCTGGGGCGATGATCACGTCCGACGGTCGCCTGTCGTGCGGTATCGGCAACGCCGTATGCTGCCGCGCACGACCCGCGATTCGTGCCGGCCGCAACAGCGCGCCAGTATGCCCACGCCGCAACCCCGATGTTTCGTCACGGCGAAACGATTCGGTTGCATGGGGGGACAGATATCTCGATTCCGCTGCCAGCGGGGCATGTGCAGTCGTCAGTGAACCATCATGGTCACGATGCGCCCCCGACGTTTCGCCACGGCGAAACGATTCGGTCACATGAGCGCGGCATCGTCTCGGTTCCGCCGCCGGCAAGGCATTCGCGGTCGCTAGCGAACCATCATGGTCACGACACAACGTCCTTGACTCGCCATGGCGAAACAACCGGGCCATATGCCGACCGTTTTGATTCGCCACATGCGATCAGCGAACCAGATAGACCTCCTGACATCCGTATCGTTTCGTCGGGGCCTTCTCCGGCGAAACGATACGGATAGGGACCAGAGGACTCGTTCTTCAGCGAAACGGCATAGGCAGGAGATAACGGGTTCATTTCGCCGATCCCGTCGTCGGACAGATGACGGCCATTCACACCATGCAACCCCGGCACTTGAATCGGAAGAGCAATGAGCGTTGAGCGGCGGGCATCTCCTCCCACTCAATTGGGAAACAGAGGGTTCTGCCACCCAACTCGGAAACCGGGTGTAGGTGGGCTGGGTGGCAGAGGCTTCTTCCATCCAACCTGGAAACCGAGATGATGCCGGTTGAGTGGAATGCGGTTGCTCCCACTCAGGCGGAAAGCCCAACGACCATGTCCGCACAGACCGGACACGCCATGATCGGAAGGGCTTATCGCACCGGTCTTTATCGGACGCATTTCGCGCCGCACTGGGTACAGAACGCCATCTCGCGCTTTAGCTTCGCGCCGCACTGGCCGCAGAACTTGAACTCCCGCGACGTGTACGACCCCGGAACGGGCGCAGCCGCGGGCTGGGGCAGGGGAACGGGCGGCATCTGCGATCGCGGCGTGAACGGTGTCGTGCTCCCGGACGTGCTCGAAGTCGCATTGTCAGGCGCGGCGGCGGATACGGGAGCTGATGTATGCATAGGTGCGGAGGCCGATGCATACACAGGTGCGGGTGCGGATGCAGCCACAGGCATCGGAGAAGCGGGGGACGCGGCGGATGCCGCGGGAGTCTTCTCGGGGAGTGCGGTCGTTCCCTGGGATCTCTGGGATTGCGCCTGTGCCGTCATGGTCTGCCACGTCGGCGCCGCCGTGGTCGCCGCGGACGTCGCAGTGCCGCCGACCGCGCCGAACAGGCGTTTCGCCGTGGTCGTCCCCGCGTCGAACCACAGATCGTTGTACAGCAGGTACAGTCTGCCGAGGAAGGTGCGTGACTGCTGGTAGACGGCGGCCTTATAGTTCTCCGTGATCGGGGCGTCCTGATTCGCGCCGAGCATGCCGGGACGCAGCAGCCATTCATACGAGTAGTCGGCGATGGTGAGCGGCAGGTTCAGCGCCTCATCCTGGAACGACGGCGTGTATTTGCCGTGTTTCGACTCATACCGGTCGCGGAAGAACCGGTACATGTCGTCGTCGTTGGACAGCAGTGTCGCCATGCTGCGCGAACTTGCGTCGTAGGCCATCGACAGTACGGCGACCAAGGCCAGCATGACCAGCGTGAACACGATCCATCCGATGAACCCGTGCATGTTCTCGCCGCGCAGATCCGCGAGAATGGCGTTCAACTGGTCGGCGGACATGTACCCGTACTCCTCGAGTATGGATCCGGTGCCGTAATCCGTGTACCTGTCCGGCAGGATGATCGACCCGGCCGTGTATCCGGCGTAGGAGCCGGACGGTTTGAATCCGAAATAGAGCACGCCGATGAGTCCGATCACCGGGGGAACGAACGCCGCGTACTTCCAACGTTGCTGGAACATCGGCAACAGCGGATGCCATTCGCCGATGGTCCATTCCTGGGGCGTGAACGGTTTCGTCGGTTTCATGTGGTTCTCGGCGAGCGCGGAGGCGGTATCCGTCTCCGATTCCGGCGTCGTCGGCGTTGCCTGATCCGCGTCGGCCGATGTCGGGGCCGCCGGTTGCACGGTGGGTGCCGCCGGACCGGTGGATGTTTCGTTGGACGTCTTGTCGGTCGTCGCGTCGGGCGCCTTGGCGGTCGCGGGAGTCCGTGTCGGAACCGACAGATGGATCCGCACGGCGGGGTCCTGCGACGGCAGCGGCACCGCGTGCGTGGCGGGTTGCGCGGGTCGGGCCGGTTGCGTCGGCTGCGGAACATGTTGCGTGGATGATTGCGTGGACTGCGGGGACGGAACCGGTCGGGCCGGTTGCGTCATGGATTGCGCGGTCTGGTTGCGGTTCGCCTGTTCGATGACGTCCTGGACCCACGTCTTGAGCTGTTTCATCTCGTCGATGTGACGGACCACGCCGTCCACGTTCGCCCATCGGATGAATTCGAACGTGGCGCGCTGCGCCTGCTCGTCGATCTGGAGGTACGCGGTGAACTCGCCGTTGCCGGTGGTGCGCAGGTGGAACGCGTAGTAGATCCATTGGACGCCGTCGTCGGTCTCCTTCGCGACCTGCAGATTGTCGCCGAGCGGGGACTCCTTCAGCAACGGTTTGACGTCGCTCCACTTGGCGCGGCACGGGTAGGTGAACCTGTGTTCGGTCAACGCCTGCTGCTCCTGATAGGTGCCGCGGCTGAACAGGTTGCGGTTCAACGCGGTGTTCGCCTTGCGTTTCAGGATCTCCCATACGAGGCAGACGGCGAAGAGTCCGACGAAGATGAGTACGCCGAGGGCGGCGCTGCCGCTGTCGTTCATGATGAACTCCTTTGTTGTTCGCGTCGATCAGGCGACGCGTGCGCCGCACCGCGTGCAGAACGTCATGTCGCGTTGCAGTTTCGCGCCGCATTGGCCGCAGAATCTGCAATCATGCGCCGGGGGCGTCGGCGACGGGCCGTGCGTCGCGGCGGCCGGCGCGGAGGGCGCGGAGGGCGGCAATGGTACCGTCTTCGCCCGTGCGGCCTGCGGCGTCCAGCCCGGCAGAGGCGCCGGAGCGGCGTCCGCATGCGGGGATGCGACAGGTTCCGGCAGTGGTACCGGGCTGGACGCCGCTGGCGGGACGGCGCGTGCCGCGGGATTCGGCGCGGCGGCGGCAGGACCGTTCGGCCGCGGGCGGTCCCCGTCGCGCGCCGCGGTCGCCGCGGCGAGTTCCGCCTCGAGTTCGGCGATCTTCCTGTGACGGTCGTCCTCCATGCTCTTGCCGAAGACGAGCATGCCGATGCCTGCGAGCCATGCGGCGCCGGTTCCGATCCACAGCCACACGTAGACCGTGTTCGCATACTCGTAGCCCACATATGACAGCGCCGTGCCCACGATGGCCGCGCCGAGCGCGGCGAACGCGCTCTTGTACGTGTTCTCGCCGCGCGCCTTGTCGAGCTCCTCGCGGATGGTGTTGACGCCGCGCACCGGCTTGCCGTCATCGTCCGTCATCATTCCTCCTTCGTCGTGGATGCTCCGGGATGTACTGTCGGAACGGATATGTCGCGCATCGGGCCGGTCGGGATACGAGATCTCAGCCGAGATCCTCGAGCGTGGGCGGGATCTTCTCGGTCAGCGGGTCGCGCACGTCGCGATGCTCGTCGGAGTATTTGAGCTGCACGCCGATGATGTGGTCGGCGTAGACGATCTCCTTGATGTAGTACACGTAGCCGCCCTTGTAGTAGCTCACGTAGATCGACGGGTCCGCGTTGAGGTCGTAGGTGATCGGCACGCCCGCATTCGCCTCCAGCCGCGCCATCTCGCCGGCCGCGGAGCCGGTCGTGTTGTCCGAGCGCCACGTGGTGATCGTCACGCCCGAACCGGCGAACGTGAATCCGGTGCCGTCGGACGTGGTGCCGGTCTTGCGGAAGTTGTCCGGCACGCTGATCGCGTAGCGGCCCGCCGCGTTCTCGTAGCGTTTCAGCGTGGAGGAGGGCGGGGTGCTCGCGTCCGTGGTGGCGGAGTCGCCGGAGTCGCCGGAATCATCCGAGTCGCCGCCGCGGTCGCGGTAGATGTAGCGGATGATGAGCTCGGACGGGTCGTCGTTCGCCTCGTCGACGATGTCCGTCACGGAACGCTTGCACATGTCCGGCGTGTACGTGACCTTCACCTTCGTGCCGTTCGCGGTGACCGTGCGGGCCCGCTTGCCGGAGAAGTCGAACGTGTTGTCCGCCATCGTCTCGCCGCTCGCGTCCTTGAGCGTGATGCGCGCCTTCGGATCGTCGAATCGCGTGGACGAGCCGTCCGAACACGTGGAGGTGACGAGGATCGTCACGACGAGGTCGTTGCCGGAACGTTCCACCGACACGACCTGCATGTCCGGCGTGGAATCGCATGAGGCGTCCGTCGTCTCGCCGGAGCCGGAACCGGACGTCCCACCGGTCCCGTCCGACGAGGACGATGCGGTGGACACCGGCGACGAATGGGCGTCACGGTACATCGACATGCCGAAGACGACGCCGATGACGAGCAGGATAGCGGCGACGGCGGCACCGATCGCGACGAACGTCTTCTGGCCGCGGCTCCACGGCTGCTTCGCGGCGGTCGCCGCCGGCATCGGCGGACGAATCGGCTGGGAGAGCTGCGGCTGCGGCATGGCCGGTTGAGGCTGTGGCGCGGGATAGACGTACCGGTCCCCGTTCGGAACGGTGGACGCCGTCGGCGAGGGAGCGGGCACATACCGGTTCCCCACGCCGTCGACCATCGTGGCGTCCGTGTCGGAACCGACCGGCTGCGTCGGCTGGCCGCACTCCGTGCAGAACCGGTTGCCGGCCGCGATCGTCGCCCCACATCTCGAACAGATCATGAATCCGCCCTCCTCCGCGAGTTCCTCTGGATTCCAGTATAGGTGGCCGCAGGCGCTTTACGCATGGTCCGGACGATGATCGGCATGGTATCATTGGCGTGTTTCCGGCCAATGGGCCGCTCCGTTTTCTTGCGATGAGGCACGTTGCGTCAGGTGGTCCACCGTCGGAGCGACGCGGGGATCGGGAAGGAGCCGCGATAATGACGTTCGACTCGCTGGATGTGTCCGACGGAGGTGTGTTCGACGTCTTCGACGAGACGACGAAATACGTTCATGACGATTCCGTGACGTTGGCCATCGGATTGGGGAACGCGGGAACCCGGGCGTTGCGCTCGCTCAAACGGGAGATGTTCCTGCGGTTCCGCTCCCCGGAGCCGTTCGACCGCACGCGGTTCCTCGCCGTCACCGCCGACTGGTTCATGCAGGGCGGCGCAAGCTCGCCCATGGCCTTGCGCGAATACGACACGGATCACCTGGAGGGGAGCGAATACTCGGACATCGGAATCAGCATGCACTTCCCCGAGTGGTTCCGCGAGAACCGCGCCCGTTACGAACGCGACCCACGGTTCCGGGACTGGCTTGACTTCGATGACATGGAGACCCGGTTGGATGGTCTGTCATACGAGTCCACCGACGGAAGCCGTCGGATGGGCCGGTTTCTCATGATTCTCGCGGCCGAGGGGTTCGTGCGGCATGTGCGACGGGTCATCGCCTCGGCTATGCGCGGTCTTGACTCCTCGACGCCGATCAGGGTGATGGTGATCGCCAATCTCGACGAGGGCACCGGTTCGGGCGCGCTGATGGACGCCTGCTATGTGGTCCGCAAGGCGCTGGAGTTGTATCCGCGGGTTGAATCGCACGGGTTCCTGCTCGTGCACGAGTCCGATGTGAGGCATCTTCACGAGGTGGGAGAGCGCCGGGCCGATGCGGAGCGGACGCTGTGGGAGATGCTCGACCGCATGCGCGACGATGGCCGTCGCACGGCGTGGCGGCAGGTGTACTCCGAAGACGGTTCGTTGGTCGTGGACACGACGATGCCGCCGTTCGACCGGTGCCATCTGGTCGTGCGGAGCGGCGTCGACGATTGGAACTGGGTGCTCCGTCCCTATGCGTCGTACGATCGTCTGGCGGATCGCCTGATCGACATGCTGATACGGGATGATGACGGTGGTGGGAGCGACGCGGGCGCCGACGGTCCGGCCGTGGACGTGATGACGGTCGCCGGCGCGATGATGCCGTATTCGATGATGCTCGCGGATCTGCTGGAGCGGCCGGTCGCCATGCTGGACGATCTGAGCGAGGGGAAGGGCATGCCCGCCGAGGAATACCGGCGGTTCCAGAAGACGATCGGCATCGACCCCGACTATTGCCCGGATCGCGAGGCCACGGTCATCCATCTCGGAGAGCTCGGCGATCTCGTTCTCCCCGAGGTCCGGCTGCCCGGAGACGCCGACATGTTCCTTGGGACGGTGGGTGAGCTTTCCCGGACATTCGAGGAGTATCGGAAGAACGTCCGCGAATGGTCCGAGGTCCGGGGCAAGAGAGGAACACCCGATCCGACGTGGCCGTACGATGCAGCCCGGCGCATCGTCGCCGGCACGCCGGTCGACGATGCCGCCGTCGCCCACGACCTGCTGTGGGCGCTCGCACGGGGCGAAGGCGACGACGCGGAGGGGCCGAGCATCGACGAGCTGACGGTGTACCGGCGCTTCTGCCGGTTCGCGAGGGACCGTTTCCCCGGGATCGTCGGTCTGGCCATGACGGATCTGCTCGCCTGCGACGGGCGGGAGAGCAGATCCGCCGAGGACGCGGCGGACGACCTCCTGCATGGGCTGATGGAGCGGGCCACGGTGGACGTCGCGGAGGATTCCGGCAGTGGTGACGGCTGCGGCGTCGGTTCCGAAGCGCGATGGCGGACGGTCGTCACGCTGCCGGCCGGCGACCCGACGCTTGCGGAAGCGGCGCGACGATTCGCCGCCACGATGCCGGACGTCACCGTCCGCGTCGACTCCATGCCCGACCGTCTCCGTGTCACACGGTCCATGCCGGTCATCGTCTGAGTCCGGTTCCCGCGGATGGGCCGACTCAGCGGACCTTCGCACCGCATTGGCCGCAGAACTTCGCGTTCGGCGACAGTTTGGCGCCGCAGCTCGTGCAGAACCGTCTGCCGGTCTGCGGTGCGGATGCTGCAGGTGACGGGGCGGACGGGGCCGATGGCATGGGAACGGGGGAAGCGGCCGGACTCGCGCTCGGCGTGCCCGCCGCGCTCGCAGGCGAACGCCCCAGCGTCGCGTCGAGACGCGCCTTGAGCGCGTCGTGCAGGCGGCGCGAGTGGGAATCGGATGAGGATGCCGATTGGGATGTCGATGCGGTCGATACGGGAGACGCCGATGTGGCGTCGTCTTTGCCGCCGTCATTGCGGTGCAGCCATCGGTGGACGGTGCCCAACAGCTCACGGGCTCGTTCATCCACCTGCTCCGCCGTCGCCTGTGGGTCGAGATCGCACATCACCGTTCCGATGCCGGAAAACAGATACGGTCGGCATGGGCCGAATCGTTCCACGCCGCTCCACGTGGCCGTCAGTTCCTGCTCCGTCATGGTACTGAGAGGGAACAGCAGTTTCGGACCGGGGTCGTCGTGTTCGACGCCGGCGGTCGCGAACAGGTTGACGTCGCCGAATCCCTCGGCATCGTACGGTTTCAGGTACATGTCGTAGCCGACCTGTCTCCATGATGCCAGTGCGCGGACGAGCTCCGGCGACATCAGTCCCAGATCATAGCCGTCCTTCGCCGAATCATTGTGAGTCGTGGGTTCATGCGTATGTTCGAAACCGGGTACGTACCATGGCGCCACCACGCTGCCCATGCCGATCGCCGCGGCCGCTCCCACGGTGGCGACGCCGTTGTCGAACAGGGCGTTGACGATGGCGAAATCCGGATGTCGTTTCGATCATATCAGCGTTTCATGCAGGCATTCGACGCGCAGCAACTTCGTCGCCTCGCCTCCGGCGGCGATGCACATCATGGCGGAACCCTGCGGACCCTCGAACAGACTCCAGTACAATAATCCGCCGGCGAGTTCGCCGGTCATATCCGTGTTCAGGCAGCCGGAGTCGGAGTGTCTTGAAGCTTTGAAGTTGAGGTCCGGGAATATGCCGTCGAGCGTGGTGAGCAATTGTTCCGCCGGCGCCTGCGAATACAAGATGATTCCCGGTGCCGCGGACAGTAGGTTGTACACCCCTTTGGTCATGTCGTTGTCGTCGAACGGGCCTCCGAATCGTGTGATCGGAGAGCTGCTTGTGTCGTTGAACAGGCTGAGATCCACCATGATGTCTTCCTTTCCCTATCGGTCGACGTGCGGGATCAACGGTTCGCGTCCGCGGCGGCGACGAGCGGATCCTTGCGGTGCTCCAGCACGTTGATGAACTCGTCGCCGTTGATCTCCCACGCGTCGTTCGCGTGCCGGAACACCTGGTCGATGAGTTCGGCGGGCGGTACGTACGCGCCGCAGTACAGGCTGCTGGTGCTGTTGACCGTTCCCGTGGTCGGATCCATCTGGAACGCGAAGTGGATGCGGTTGTAGTTCGCCGCCGTGAGGAAGATCATCGCGTCCGCGAGACGGTCCGTGTCGTCGGCCGGGACCTGCCTGACTACCGACAGCGATCCTTCGGGGATCTCGGGCTGGTTGGTGACGCAGATCGCCTCGGACGTGATGTCGAAGTTGATGCGCGCCCTCTTGACGGCGGTGGACCGCGAGAAATTCCATTCCAACGTGACCACGCCCGTATCGGGGTTCGTCTCGTACGTGAAGTTCCGCGAATCGAGATACGCGGTGACCGCGTGGAACAGGTCGGGACTGTAGTTCGCCATGATGCTCTCCTTCGTAAATGGGTGATGCGGCCGTCGCGGCGTCGCGATGCCGGGGAAGAAGGAGGGGCCGAATGGCCGGAACACATCTTTCACCCTAGCACCATGAGGCCGTTCGTTCCGTGTTCGACATGGGACATGTCGCGTCGATGCCGCAATAGGAGACGAAAGGCGGTATCATCGGAATCATTCATGGCAGTCGCCATCCCCTTCTCGAAGACGCATGCATGGACGCATGCGGGACGACTACGGCCGGCATGCGTCGGCGACGGGAGGAACCGACATGGTGGGATTGCCTGATGGAAAGCGCGCGACGGACGTTTACGACTATCTTGAACCGGCGGGCGACGACGATCCGAAGGCCGGACTGCGTAGGCATATCAGGAATGCTCAGAGAACGGTCATGGTCTACTACTCGTCGACTCTGACATCCGCGCAGTTGCTGCCCTTGGTCGATTCGCTGATCGAGGAGGATCTGACGCAGAGCAGGTATATGGTCGAAGGCATCGTGGCGAGCGCGGGCACCGAAGTGGTGTGGATGCTGTTCGATGGTCCGGCGGGGTCCGCCTTGATGATTCTGCCCAGCAGGGATCCGCAGATGACATTGAGATTCCTGTGCCGAGGTTCCGCGGACGTCTTTTCGCGGCATGATCTGCATTTCAGCAGTCCAAGGACCGTTATGGCCGACCGTGACGCGTGCGAGATCATGCGCGCGGGAGGCCTCGTCGCGCCATGGGAGGTGCCGGGTTACGGGCAGCTCGTGCAACATGTGAAAGGCGTGGAGGAGTATCCGGTGATCGACCTGATGCCGGCGGGCTTCTTCTGCGCCATGGGAGGCTGGGAACGCGGCGCATACGGATGCTACACCACCGTGATCGGCGAGGGGGACATGGCGCAGACGATCATGTTCGGCGATCAGGGCCTCGAATCGATGGGATTGCCGTCGCCGGTGATGTCGATGCCGGTGGAGATCACCGATTGTGACTCCTACGTCGCACGGTACGGCGGCGACCGCGTCATCAACGGCGGCTACCACATCGTGTGGGCGGATGCCGGCGACGGGGAGGGGATCGTGCAGTTCGCGCTGTCTGTGCCGAGAAGCTGCTTCGCTCCCGGACAGTCGCGGGACCGGTACCGTCGGATCGTCGACGACATCGTGCAGCGGTTCCTTACCGATGCGCGCAACGGATTCCGGACGGATTCGCAGGTGTTCTCCGCTACGGTTCCGGCGCCCCAGCCCGTCCCGCAGCCGACGGCGTCGCCTCAGCCCGCGGCGTCGACGCGACGCGCGAACCGGCGGATCGTCACCGAAAAGGTCGTCTGCCCGCGATGTGGCGGCAGGATTCCCGTGAACCGCCGATTCTGCACGCAATGCGGCGCGAAACTGCGCTGACGGATGAGCCGATACGGAGAGGAGAAGCATGATGACGACGTTCGAGGGAAGGACGCTCGACCAGGACACGCTGATGGAGGCCATACGACTCGCCCCCAACGACAAGGCGAGCGCCCAATGGCTGACGCACGTCGCGGACAACGGCAAGCTGGCGGTGATCGCAGCGCAGCTGGCACCGCTCAGTATCGCCAACAGTTACCTTGACGCCACTACACGGCTCAGGCGTTGGGGAGGACAGATCGGCCCGGCGATAGCGATGGTGCCGGCCTCGTATGCCGAGCTGGTGTACGGAATAGTGGAGAGCTCCATCGGCGACACATTCCGTTACGCGTTGGGGCAGCGCGATCCGGCCGAGTATGTCGCCGAATCGAAGCGTCTCGCGGACCGGTATCTGCGGGAACTGCCCGGAGCCGTCGACCTCACCGCGCTCGCGCACGCCGTTCAGATGGCGGGTCCGGACGACTATGGCACGTGCCTGGTGGGCAGATCGATGCTGGATGCCGTGTTCCTCGCCGCTTCGGCGACGGAGACGACGGGGAAGGCATCCCCGCGGCGACAGGCGGCTGCCGCCGCTTCCGCGCCTTCATCGACGTCGGCATCCGCAACGTCCGAGCAATCCTCCTTCGCCGATTTCATGAACCGGCTCAAGCTCTTCGACGCCGCGGAAGCGCTCGGCGAACAGATGATGCTGTATTTCGGTGGCGTGGCTGCGGCCTTCGTGTTCGGCGTCGCCCCACTGCTCTGGAACTGGGTCACGCCGGATGGCGGTCCGATCGCCGATTTCGCCAAGACCAGCGCGATCGGCGCGGTCATCGGGGCCGCGATCGGCGTGGTCGTGCTCGCCGTGATGTGCGCCGCATCGGGCAAGCCGTTGAAGACGCCCAACTGGACGGTTGCGATCGGCTGTGTCGTAGGCATAGGCGGCACCATCTATCTCGGTATGCGGATGACCGAGAACATCATCACGGTGCCGACGTTCATTCAGCACGTCGGCGTCATGGTCGCCGCCGGCTTCGTCGTGTGCGCCCTGATCGACGGTCTCGTCTCCATGGTCGCCACCGACTAGCCGCCGGCGACCATGGAGACGAGCCTCACTACGCCGCAAGATGCGGATACCGTTTCAGCAGGGGCTTCAGCTTATGGTCCTGCACATACTCCACATTGTGTTGCGTATCGGGTTCGGGGGTCAATGCGATCGACTGATGGTACCAGTATGCGGCCCATGCGGCATTCTGCTTCGCGGCTTTGCCGTGTTCGTATGCCCATTGTCCGAGTGCGCCTTGACGTTCGTCGGTCGTCCATCCTTTTGCGTTCCGGTGCTTGAGGTACATGTCGCCCAGCTGGCAGGCTGCAAAGCATGCTGACAGTCCCTTGCCTTGCTCGGTCGCCAGCCGGTACCAATGCGCCGCCTGCTCGTAGTCCTTTTCGACGCCTTCTCCCTTCTCGTATCTCACGCCGAGACCGAACATGGCGCCGGCGTCCCCTTGCTCCGCCGCCTTCCGGCACCAATAGACGGATTGCCCGTCGTCGATATGGTGCAGCGCGTCGGCGAGCAGCGCCTGTGCCGTGCGGTCGCCCTGCTCCGCCGCCCGACGGTACCATGATCTGGCCTGTTCCTCGTCCTTGGGTGTTCCCACGCCGTACATGCAATAGTCGCCTACTCTGATCTGGGCGTTGACGTGGCCGGCTTCGCCGGCTTTGCGATACCATGCGGCGGCGGCCTTGAAATCCTTGTCCTTATGGGCTTGTTCGCCGCGTCGATACCATTCCTCCGGAGTCTCGCGGCTCGCAGTGGGCTGGGCTTCGCGTGGTTCCGACGCGTGCGGGCGTGACGTGGAATAGGTCGACGGCTGCCAGCCCGACGGCTGCGGGGCCTTTTTCGGCGCGGGCCGCTGCGGGCTGCCCGGTTTCGGCCAGGGGCGCGGGGTTTCGGCGACCTTCGGTGCGGAGCCCTCCGATGCCGCTTTCGGAGTGTTTCCGTCGAACCGCCACTGCGATGGCGTGCAGGCGATGTCGTGGGTCTGGCAGTACCACAGCAGATACCCCGCGGCGGTTTTGGCGCTGACGAGCGTGCCGGCCGTACCGGAGGCGTCGCGGATCATACGGATGAAATGCGGTGCCTGATTGTCGCTTTCCATCGTCTTCGTGTAGGCGCACGCCTCGCCGGCGTCATCCAGCACCTGCATCACCGCCAGATACCGCAGGTACTCGTCATAGTCCGCCTTCGAACGTTCGCTGGCGAACGTCCTGTCGATGCAGCAGCGGAACAGCTTCGTGCGCGCCTCGGTCAGCGTATCGTGCTTGCGCGGCATCGCCTCGAACCGTTCGCGGGCGTCGCCGCGCAGTTCGAACGCCGACTTGTACCAGCAGGTCTGTGGGCTGCCGCCGAGGAACGTGTACAGGTCCTCCACGCCGCAGACGGCGAGGGACGAACGGATTCTCTCGTACATGGTGAAGGAACGGGGTTTCGGCGGTTCGGCCGGTGCAAGGGCGTCGGATGGCGTGGCCGTCCGACGGATGTCGATATGCTTCCGCCGGATGAACGCGCGTACGGCGATCGGCGTCGGCGCATAGCCGGTTTCGTCGGCGATCTTGCCGGCGATGAGACCGATCTCGGGGTCGGCGATGAATCCTTTGCTGGCGAAATTGCCCACATGCTTCGCCATCGCCTCATCGACGATGCCGCGCGCCTCATCGAACTGCCGTTCGCGTTTCGCCTGCGTGTCCAATGCCGCTTCGGCATGCTGCAGCAGGTCGAGTCTGCGTTTGCCCGCCAACGCCTTGCGGGGATTGTTGATGGCCCGGGCGTTTTCGAGCTGCTTGTCGCGAATCGCCCGACGAATCGGTTCCATCACTTCCGGATCGGCATCGCTCCTGCCGGACAGATCGTCGTCCGGATCGAAGATGCCGAGCAGCAGATAGTAGTTCGTCGATGCGTCCATGGTCGATATGATCCTTCCCTATGTCGTGATGAGGCCCGTCGGGATGCCGTCGTTCCCGTGTTCTCCCGTCCGGTCCTACGGTCGGAAGCCGATGGAGGCGAGCTGGACCGCCGGCATGACGGCGCAGCCGAAGACGACGATCACGACGGCGATGATGTACAGCGCGATGCGCGTTCCTTTGCCGGTCGTCGGCCGTTCCGCCGCGGTCGCGAGCCATGCGGCGATGAGGAAGGCCAGTACGGCGAATACGGCGTACGCCCAGGCTAGGGGTATCTGCGGCAGAAGCTGGTATCGCGGCGTGAAGAAATGGGAGGCGGTGACTGGGATGGCATGCAGCTGCCCCATCATCAGCACGACGATCGACGAGCTGGCGAACATCACGGCGCCGCACGCCATGGCCGCGGTGACGACCGCGCAGACAAGACGGTCCGCGCCGGTCGTGGCGATGCGGCCCAGATACCGGAATGCCAGATATGTCACGAGATACGCGGTCGTGGCGCCGATCACGCCGATCGCCATCATCGTCGGCGTGATGTGGATGCGCGCGTTCCCCGGCTGGAAGACCTGGAGGAAGATGATCGGGGAGAGCGAGCCCAGCATGCCCACGCCGACCGAGGCGATCGAGATCGGTTCGACCGGTTCGGGAGTCGTTGCGGCCGTGCCGGACTTCCCCGCCGAGGGTGCCGGCGATGATGAGTCTGATGGTGACGGGGCGGACGTATCGGGCTTGTTTCCCGTGGAATCGCCGGACGGTGCGGAGGAGGAGGCAGGTCGCGACCAACCCGAACCGCTTGGCATCGGAGATGCCGGTGATCCACCAGACGGCGCGGACGAAGAAGATGGGCGTGCCCAGCCGCCCGATGCCGGAGAACCCGCCGGTTGCGCGGTGCCGGAGCGTGTCCACCCGCCATGGCCGTCGCCGGTGGTGCCGCCCGAGCCGGTGGCGCCACCGGCGTTCGATGAGGCCGAGCTGGAGCGTGTCCACCCAGAGGATCCGTTCGTCATGATCAGTGCCTCCTTTTCCCGCCGAAGATGCCCTGGACCGAACCGAGGATGGACGGTCTGTGTCGCTGTTCCGTCGCCTCCAGCGCGGCGACGATGCCGTTGTAGAGCTCGTCGAACGACCGGTCGGGGAACCGGATTCCGTACGACCGTTCGTAGCGTGCGATGAGCTTGTCCATCTGCCGCTTGTCGTCGGCGGCGCGTGCGAGCGTCTTCAAGCGCACGCCGTTGCCGGCCAGCTCCTCGGCGATCGCGCGCGCCAGCTGGTCCGCGCGGTAGCGCACGCCCTGTGTGCCGTCGACGAATCCGGCGTCCACGGCGATGAGGAGCAGAATGTCGTCGACGCGTGCGTGCGCGGCGGTTTCGCGCATCGCGGCGCGGATGATCGTCGCCGTATGTTCGCGGGGAACGACGATCGCCTGCAGATTCCAGCAGGATCGTCCGGTCGGCACGCATGCCGCCACGTCCCGCGCGATGGCGCCCAGATACGCGTCCAGCTGGTTGCCGGCGACCGTCAACGGCAGATCCGCGGCGGAGGCCTGGATGCGCCGCAGCGTGACGTTCGCCGTGTTCTCGTCGGGGCGTTTCGCCGTGGCCGATCGGGCGAGCGACGTGACGAGACGACGGTATCCGACGAGTCTCATGCGCGGCGGGACGGGCGTGCCCAATTGGCCGCACAGTTGCAGTGTGTTGTCACGCAGACGGTCGTAGTCGTCGCCCGGCCGCGCGTCGAGCGGCATGCCCGCGTCCACGTCGGCGATCTGCCGCTCGTACCATGATCTCGGCACGTTTGCGCCGAGCAGCCGGCTCGCCGCGACCATGCCGTGGTAGCGGGTGAACGGCGAGCCGTCGCGCCCGGCCGCCGTCTCTATGACGCCGAGCAGATGGTTCAGGTGCGCCTGCCTGTACGTGTCCGACAGGGCGTCGCCGAAGGCCGGCGTGGCGAGCAGGTCGAGGAACCGGGACGGCGGCGTGTTCGCCAATCGCGCCTGCTCGTCCAACAGCAGATCGGCCAGCCGATGGTATTCGGCGTCGCCGCACAGCGTCCGCAGGCAGCGAAGTCGCGCGTCGTCGTCCTGCGCGAGATACCAGTCGCGCAGCATCGCATAACAGGCGGCGGCGGCCTGGCTCGGCCGGGCCGCCGGGTTCGGGGAGTCCACGAACCGTGCGTCCGCGCTGCCGGACATCACGTCGATGAGGAACAGGAACCACGCCCATGGTATGGGCGCCAGCGCGCGCGCCATGCCGTCCACGAGACGTGAGGCGTCCGCGTCGCCGTCATGGGCGATGACGACGCGGACGAGCCGGTCCATCATCAGCGTGTTGCGGGTGCCGACCGCCTGCACCATCACGCTCAACGGTCGTCCGAGCGGATCGTCGCCGCGCGTCGCCTGCGCGGCCGCGCGCACCGCGCCGGCGAACCACGCCGCCACGACATGCGCCGTCCACGGCATCGGCGTGCCCGGTGCGGCGCCGTCGCCCAGATCGATGTTCGGATTGTCGGCGAGACGCGCGAACAGTTCGGTGTCGAGGTCGCGGTGCGCCGCGGCGAACACGTTGGCGGCGATCGCGTGCCGCTGCTCGTAGGCGGTATGGTCCGGAGCGGATGTGGAGAACACGTCGACGATGAGATCGAGGCACCGTTGCGTGGCCGTCGCCGCATAGTCGGGATCGCTTTCCGCGATGCCGCCGAGCGTGTTGGCGATGATGCCGAGCCGTCGCTCGTCGAAGGTCGTCGAGGCGATGTCACGGAACATGCCGTCCGCGAACCGTCGCCACATGTCCGGGCGGCAATGGCGTTGCAGGAACGCGATCGCCGCGTCGATGGAGTCGGCGTCCATCCGCGCGAACGGCGTCATGCCGTTGACGAGCCGCAGCAGCGCGTACGCCGCGCCGAGCTGCGTGTCCGTGCCCGCATAATCGGTCTCGTCGAGGAACCGGTGGAACACGGTCAGCGAGTCGGGACTGTACTGCATGGCGCCCACGATGAACGTGCACAGCTCGTCGGCGGTGAGGGATTCGAGCACACTGGCCTCCGGCGTGGGCTCGTCCGCGCCGAAGACCATGTGCGGCGGTTGCGGCGCGGAAGGATCGAGGAGGTCGAACACGGCGCAGGATGCCGTGAGATCGGCGGACATGCCGTTGATGCCGTCCACGGCGCGCACGATGTCCGCGTTCGCGTAGGTGATGTCCTTCTCATAGGTGGAGAAGCCGTAGCCGAGGGCCTGACGGATGGGCAGCGCCATCTGGATCGCCGACACCCACATCGTGAAGTCGTCGGCGCTGCAGCGGATGACGATCCTGCGTGTGTACGGTTTGCCGGCGACGGTCGTATGCCGGCCGAGGAAGCGTCGCAGCATGTCGGTGAGGATCTGGGAACGCGGGACGCCTATGTTCGGCTCGTCCTGCGCGATGAACCGCCGTACGGCTTCGGCGGTGACGCCGTTGCGTCGCGGCTCCACCTCGGGCAACGGCTCCGGCGCCTGTGCGCTGCGCGCCAGATTCAGATCCATCGTCGTCCAGAACGTGGGGGACTGGATGTACTGGCATGGGTAGGCGTCCATGTCGGCGGCGCGGACCACGAGCGCGTGGTCGATGTAGTTGCCTCCGCGGATCACGCCTTCCGGGTAGTCGCGGCCGATGTACGTGGCCAACGCCATGCGGTACAGGCCGTCCGGACCGTTCATGGGGCCGAAATGGTTGCGGCTCGGGTAGAGTGCGAGTTCTTCGGGGGTGCCTGGCTGGGGCGGGAATTGCGGGCCACGTGGGGCGGCGTACTCCTGTGGGCCCAGATCGTTGCCGTCGGCCAGCCATCGCGCCATGCCGGGGGACTGGGAGTACACCTGGAATCCCGACGTGTTCCCGGAGATGCCCTTGTTGCAGGAGGTGTAGATTCGCTGTTCCGCTTTCATCATGCGACCTTTCGCGTGTACATGTGTGTCTGTCGGCTGCTACAGGGCCTTGTTGAGATGCAGCAGCCAGAACATCGCGTCCTCGATGCGTTTGGGAACCGGCACGGGGATGCGGCCTTGGGAATCCTCGTCGGGGCGGCGTCCGTAGGCGGAGAACGCGAAGCACCGGTTCGTCGCATAGGTCTGGTCGAGGAACGCGAGGAAATCGCCGTTGCCCCACTGTTCGAGCAGGCCGCGCATCTCGCCGTCCACCAGCCGGGAGTCGTTCTCGTCGAACACGCCCTGCAGGGCGTGCGGCGAGGGGCGCGACAGCGTGGAGCCGCGCACGAAGCCCATGTCCTCAAGCACGTCGAGCTTCGAGAACGACGCGGCCACGGGAATGGTGATGCGCTGGTTGTTGCGCAGCCCCTGCTGCTGGCGGATCAGCGTGGCCACGTTGCCGATCACGGTGGCCGGGTCGGCGGCCGGATCATAGCCGACCACCTTGGAGGAGGCGATGGCCGCCTGATCGGTGATGGAACCCAGCACCGTGCGGTTGTTGAGCGGGTCGAGCAGGAAGATGATGCCCGCCGAATGGCTGACATAGCGTGCCACGGAGGCGATGATGTCGGGGTTCTGCCAATCCTCGCCCGCGGAGTCGAAGAACACGAGCGTGAAGGTCCTGAGCCTGCCGAAGCGTTCGGTCTTCGTGAGCGTGGCGAGAATCGGACGCTTCCCGATCGTCAGGTTGTCGTAGGAGTGCGTCTGCCCGACCGGCTGGCCGTAGTTGTACAGCGGCGCCTCGAACCGTTCGCGGTATTGGCTCTGGTCGAGCGCCGTGGGCAGGGTGAACGTGGCGCCGAACGGGCGGACGAGCCGCTTCATCATCTCGTGGATGAGCACGCCCACATAGGTGCTTTTGCCCACGCCGCGCGTGCCGATCAGCGAGATGATCATCGGCTCCGCCGTGTCGATGTCGCTCGGCAGCTGGTTGTGGCATGCGGGGCAGACGCGCACTCGGCTCATCTGATGGCATAGATCACACTCGGCGACGTCGGGCATGGCCGAACCGAACCGCGATGAGGCCGCGGAACGGAAATGATGGTGGCCCATATGGCTTGGTTCGCCCAGATACCGGGCCATCTGCTCGTCGGGCTCCGTGCGGCAGCGGGCCCGAGACTGACATTCGAACTCCACATCGTCGAGTGCGTGCTCGGTGAAGCAGAACGGGCACAGGTAGCGTCTTCTCATGAACATGGGTCGTGGTCTCCTTCTTCGTTCGTGTGCATGATTCGTCGCCACCCTCGTCAGCCGATCCGCGGCATGACACCGGGGGCGACGGTGAGGCTGTTCGTCTCGTAGGCGCGTTCGTCGGTGAAGAACAGCCGGTAGAACACGCCTTTGGCGAGCAGATTCGCCGGCAGGGGGAAGCTGTGGGAGCCGGCCGCGTCGATCGGTGGGATCTGCGCGATCGACACGCCCTGGGTGACGAACATCGGCAGGGCGCCCTGCTGGCCGCGCAGTTCGGTGGCGGGCAGCGGGCCGGAGGTTCTGATGTCGAGCTGGGCGCGGGACACGCGGCCGAATCCGAATCCGCCCTTGTGGGCCGTCACCTGATAGACGGCCTGCGCGCCCATGCCGGGCATCGGCACGCCGCCGCGATCCGTGGCCGTCCGGGCGGGCAGCGGTACGCCGGGCATGCCGCTGAAGCTGAACATGCGGTTGCTGCCCGCCGAATACGATGAGGCGGTGCCTTCGCCGATGAGCGCGAACAGGCTGAAGTAGTAGGTGGCGTGCGGGTCGAGGCCCCTGACCACGAGCGCCTGGGCCATGTCGTAGAGCGCCTTGGTCGCGCCCATCGTGGTCGCGCCCTTCTCCTGCGCGGAGGCGGGGAACCGGTCGGTGCGCCATGCGAGCAGCACGCGCGTGCAGTCCCTCGGCCAATCGAAGCGCACGATCGCGTCCGCGCCGGAGGCCTGGATACGTGTGATCTCCACCGCCTTGCGCTTCGAGACGGTGGTCGTCTCGCCGATCACGCCCATGTCGTTCTTCGCGGTCACGGCGACGATGTGGTAGATCGCGTCGTCGGCGAGCCGGAACGTGCCGGTATCGTCGCCGCGTGGCGTGACCGGCAGCGGGGATGCCTTGGAGGCGATCTCCCGCAACGGGACCATGTCGCCCCTGCTCCAGGGGATGCGACCGCGCGTCGCGTAGAACCGGGCCTCGCCGCCTTCCGGAGCGTCCCATTCGAGCGAGAACACGTCGCCGGGCATGAGCTGCGCCATGAGGAAATCAATGGGTTCGGCCGGCGCGGAGGGTGTCGTCGTGACCCGCACGCCCGAGGAATAGGCGGGCGTGCCGTCCGGCATACGGTATCCGACGAAGACCGTGTAGTGGACGGGCACGTCGTTCGCAAGCCCCCGGTCGTCCATGCCGGAATCGATGACGTTCGTCACGCGCACGCCGTCGCCCGGCCGGGCCGGCGCCCGGTCGGGGCGGCGCCACACCTCGACCATGCCGCCGCGTGGCCTGCCCCAGGTCATATGCACCGACGACTCGTCGGGAACGACCTTGAGGTCGTCCACTTCGAACAGCACGGCTGTCACAGGGGATGGGACGGCCGCGGACATGGTCGGCCCGACCTTCGCGGCCACCGCGTAGCAGTAGTCGACCGCCGGCTCGACGTCCGCGTCCACATAGGTGGTGGCCGTGGTCTCGGCGAGCGTCTCGCCGTCGCGGATGGTCGACGGGCGCGAACCGCGCTTGCGCACCAGCACATAGGAGGGCTGCGGGCCTGACGCCGGCCGCCACGAGACGACAATCCGCCGGCCGGCGCCGTCCGCCTTCGCCTGCACGGCGGCGACCGGCCGGGGCGTGAAGGCGGCGAGCGCCGTGTTGAGTTCCGGCAGGTCACGGCAGGCGTCGTAGGCGTCCAGAAGTTCCGGCAGCGTCTTCGGAGCCGGTGCCGAACGGGCCAGAAGCGCGGCGTTCCTGGCCTTCGCAAGGCCCGTGTCGATGGCGTTCCTCGCTTCGGGATCGGCGAAGCCGGGGCTTCGGCCGGCGATCTCCCGGTAGATGCGGTCGGCGTTGGCGAGCTCATGGGCGTCGATCGCGGCGTGGAGCCGTGTGCCGAGATCGCCGACGAGTCGGCGCGTGTTCGCGATGTCGGTTTTTGCGCGTTTGATGTCCTGTAGTCCCGCCCATAGTCCGTCCGCCTGATCGAGTAGTCGTTCCGCCTCGTCGAAGCGCAGCGAGGCCGCTTCGCCGCGGGCCTCGTCGCATAGGGCCGTCGCCTTGGCGAGGTTGGCGTACGCGTAGCCGCAGTTGCCGCAGAAGCGTACGTCGGCGCGGTTCCGCTCATGGCATTGCGGGCAGGCGACCTCCACCTGGCCGCCGCAGTGGGCGCAGGTGGAGGTGCCGGGGGCGAGCAGCATGCCGCACCACGGGCAGGGTTCCGCCTTCGGCCCGGCGTCGGCCCCTTCCTGTTGGACGGGCGTATAGGCGATGTCGTGGGCGCGGCACCACCAGATGAGATGGTCCTCGGCGTCGTCGCGGGTGATGGCGGCGCCGTGCGAGGTGCCGCCCTCCAGAATGCGGTCCACGTATTTGTCGGCCACGTCCTGCGGCAGGACGCCGGACGGTTGGAAGACCGTCGCCACTTCGTCGAGCACCCGCTGCATGGCCGTGTAGGCGAGATAGTCGTCGTATGCGGCGCGGGAGGCGTCGTCCTTGAACGCCCTGCGGATGCACATCTTGTACAGGTCCTTGAGGGCGCTGGTGCGCGCGTCCTGCTTGGCGTCGTTCTTCGGGTCGTCGGCGGTCGCCTTCTTCAGCCACACCGAGGTGGGCGTGGCCGCGGGGCGCATGTTGCCCGGGTCGAGCATCTGGTAGAGGTCGCGGTATCCGCAGGTGGCCAGTTCCGACTCCGCCTTGTTGAACGCCGTATAGGATTTCGGTTTGGCGAGCTCACGCCCCTTGCGCGTCTCCTGTTCGCGGATCTCCATGGTGGAGGGGATGAGCTCACGCACCACGTTCTGCGGCACCGTGTATCCGTATCGTTCCTTGGCCTGGCCCGCGATGGTGGCGAGGTCGTCCGGCGTCACGTAGCCTTTGATCGCGAACATGGTGATGATGGCGGTCACGTCGTGCTCGGCCTGGGAGCGGGCCTCGGCGTACTGCCGGGCGCGTTCGTCGCGGGAGGCGAGGAACGGAGGGAGTTCGCGGTTGGCGCGGTTCAGCTCGTCGAGCTTCTGCTTCGCCTGTGTTCCCGCGCGGGGGTTGTTCATGAGCTTCGACCAGTGTTCCTCCTGCGCCTTGAACGCGTCGGTGAACGTCTTGGCGATGGCCGGGTCCTCGTCCGCGCGGCCGACGAGGTCATGCTCGAAATCGAACAGGTCGAGCAGCTGGTAGAAGTTGATGCCGTTGCCGTCATTGGATGTCATGTCGAATCACCTTCCGGGATGACTGATGGCGGTGCCGGACGAGCCCGGGACGAGGCCGGTGGAGCCGCCGATGACGCGTGCGATGTTCGAGAAGCTGTCGCCCAGATGCCTCAGATCGGTGAGCTGGGCGAGGTCCTTCATCGAGGAGATGGCGTCGATGAAGGTTTCGTTGGCGCCGCCGAATCCCAATCCGATGGTGTCGATCCCCGCCTCGTTGCATTGCCGCGCCTGTCGGATTGCCGTGTCCTGGTCGTACCAGACGCCGTCGGTGAGGACGATGGCGTACTTCGGCCCGTCGTATCGGTCCAGTCCCCCGGCGAGGACGTCGGGGAACGGGGAGGCGTCGTTCCCGAAGGACAATTCCTCGGCGTCGAATCCGGCGGCGAGGTCGCGTATGCCCTGCCGGATGGCTCCGTCATCATCGGTGGGTTCGAGATAGGTCTTGGTCCTGTCGGCGAAGCCGATGAGACCGACGTTGAGCGCCGCCACATCGATGGAGGCGATGAAATCCCGGCAGGCATCCATCGCCTGGCGGAAGGGCTCCCCGCACATGCTGCCCGAGAAGTCGATCGCGAGATACACGGCGCCCGCGGGCGGCGCCTGCCTGTCGTTCTCCTTCGGGCTGCGTTCCAGCCAGCTCATGTCATCGGGGATGGACCTGCGTTCCATGTGGAGCTTCCGTCCGGTCTCGACCTGCGTGGCGGATACCTTGATTACGCCGTCGGCGTCATAGCGGTACGTCACGTCGATGAGCGTGCGGCCTCCATCCACATACGGGATGCCGGTGAACGCGTACAATCCCGCCACGTCGTTGTCGAGCGGCGCCGGTTCCGAACCCTGCAGCAGGTAGACGTCGAGCTCGCCGCCGCGCCTCGGCACGGCCAGTTCGCGACGTTGCGTGTTGCGTGCGGGGATGGCGGCGTTCTTCGCGATGAGGATGTCGTTGACGTAGCGTTCGCGGTCCTCGGATTCGGCGATCATGCCGAGCGCGTGCGACGTCGCGTCGGTGATCTTCCTGCCGCCGATGAGCGGCAGCGCCCGGTTCCGGGCCTTGGCGCCGCCGATGGTGGGCGGCGTCGCATTGCCGGAGGCGTCCTGGTTGGCGCGGATCGCCGCGCCGAGCGCCACCGCCTCGTCGACGTTCACGCCGGCCAGCGGCGGTTTGCCGGTCATGCGTTCGACGTATTCGTGTACCTGGGGCATGCGCGTCGAACCGCCCACGAGAATCACGCCGTCCACGTCGCTCCACCGTCTGGCCGGCGTGAAGCTCGCGAACAGACGGTCGATGATGTCGGCGGTGCGCATGAGCCGGTAGGAGGTCAGCTCATCGAACTCGCGTCGGGTGAGCGTATAGCGTCCTCGATGCCCGTGCCATGCCACGCTCACCGGGGCGGACGTGGCGTTGGTGAGGCGCTTCTTCGTCTTCTCGGCCGTCACGCCGATGATGTCGTCCTGTTCGGCGTCGTCCAGCGGATCCTCGCCGAACTCGTCCTCGAACCGGTCGGCGATCCACGTTGCCACGTCGTCGTCCCAGTCCTTGCCGCCGAGGTAATGGTCGCCGTCCGAGCCGAGGATGCGGATCTCGCCGGCGTCCACCCGGGCGAGTGTCACGTCGAACGTGCCGCCGCCCAGATCGTAGACGAGGATCGTCCGGCCCTCGTTCGACCCGCCCAGACCATAGGCGAAGGCGGCGGCGGTCGGCTCGTTGAGCAGGCCGAGCACCGTGATGCCCGCCTGGCGTGCCGCGACCAGGGTCGCCTCGCGTTCCGCGTTGCGGAAGTAGGCGGGCACGGTGACGACCGCCGCGTCGACGTGCTCGCCGGACATCATCTCGGCCTGGCCGACGAGGCCTTTGAGCAGCATGGCCGACAGGTCGACCGGCGTGCATGGGCGTCCGGACAGGTCGAGCCTGAATCCGGGGTCGCCCATGACCCGTTTGAAGAACGACGCGGTGCCGGGCTCGCCCAGCTCCTGACGCTCCTTGGCGTCCTCGCCGAACAGCTCCTCGCCGTCCTCCGTGACCGCCACGACCGAAGGCGTGACGGCATGCCCGTACTTGTTCGGGATGATGACGGCCCGGCCCGTCTCCGGGTCGATGCGCGCCACCGCCGAATACGTGGTTCCCAAGTCGATGCCGACCCTGATGCCCATGTTGCGATTCCGTTCCTTCGCCGTGATGAATGTCAGAACACGAGTCCGGTGGAGACGCGCTTCCTGGCTTCCTCGATCTCCTTCTTGCTCAGCACGTTCTCCGACTTGAACACGGTGTCGATGTTGGTGCCGTTGTCGAGCGTCTGGCCGTGGAGGGAGATGGTGCCGTCCTCCTGCACGGCCAGCGTGATCTCCAGCGGGGTGTGCGCGGGCAGGCCGGCGGGCAGATTCATCTCGCAGTCGCCGATTCTGCTGCTCGCGTCGACCGGCAGGTCGTCGGCCTTCTCCGGGGATTCGAACAATTCGATGAGCACCTGCTCCTGGTTGGCGTCGACGGTGGCGAACTGTTGGGAGGCGTGCGCGGGCAGCTCGTCGTCCTTTTTCACGATGTTGAAGATGCGCGGCTCGCCGGTCTGGCTGTCGTTCGCCTTGATGCCGAAGCTCTTCGTGGAGACGGAGATGACCTTCGTGTCGGCGTTGAGGTTGGTGGGCAGCGTGGAGCCGCCGCCGATGGTCGGCAGCATGCGCGTCTCGCCGGTCGTGGTATCGCGGGCAACGTCGTTGCCTTCGGCGTCCTGCTCCCTGACCTCGGTGCTTTTGACCTCGCTCTGTTTGGTGGCCTGGATGATCGCGTAGATCGCGGCGCCCTTGGCGACCGCCTCGTGCGGTTCGAAGATCTTGAACGGCACGCCGAACGTGTCCCCCACCATGGTCTGCACCTGCGGCATCATCGTCGAACCGCCGACGAGCAGGATCTCGTCGATGTCGACGCCCTGCGCCTTGGCCTCGTCGATCGCCTTCTGCGTGAGGTCCTTGGTGCGTTCGAGCAGCTCGCTGGTGATGTCATCGAACTCGTCGCGCGTCACTTCGATCTTCGCGCGCTGGCCGTTGTAGTCCAGGAGCTTCTTGACGCTGGTCTTGTTCGACAGCGTCTGCTTGGTCTTCTCCGACTCGATCTGCAGCTGCTGCATGAACTCCTCGTTGCCATCCTCGTCGAACGGGTCGCCCGTGTAGCCGGTCGCGTCGAGGAACTTGTCGACCATGAGCGTGGAAAGCGCGTCGTCCCAGTTCTTGCCGCCCAGATCATGGTCGCCCTCGGTGGTGATCACGCGAATCTCGCCGTTGGTGATCTTGAGCACGGTGATGTCGAACGTGCCGCCGCCCAGATCGTAGATGAGCACGTTCCTGTCGGAGTCGGCCTTGGTGACGCCGTAGCAGATGGCGGCGGCGGTCGGCTCCTCGATGATGGACAGCACGTTGAGTCCGGCCATCTCGCCCGCCTGCTTGGTGGCGGTGCGTTCGGTGTCGCCGAAGTAGGCGGGGCAGGTGATGACGACGTCCTTGACCTCGTCGTCGGTCTGCTGTTGGGCTTGGCGGACGAGCTCGCGCAGGATGTAGGCGGAGACCTCGACGGGGGAGACCTGCCGCCCGTCGATGGTGGTGGCGACCTGCGACTTGCCGATGAGCCGCTTGACGAAGGACACGGTCCGGCCTGCGGATTCCTCGAGCACGGAGGTGTCCTTGGCCTCCTGTCCGACGATCACGGTGCCGTCCTCGCCCCACTGGACCACCGAAGGCGTGGTGTCCGAGTTGGTGTCCAGATTCTTGAGCACGGTCGGGCGGTCGCCCTCCTGGTAGGCGATGCACGAGTAGGTCGTGCCCAGATCGATGCCATACACGTATTTCGACATGATGTCGTTCTCCTTATGGTGTTGTGCGGTTATGCGTGGTATGTCGCAGCGACGCTGCATGTATATATGCGCCGTCCACGCGGATTCCGGATGTCGGGATTCGGGCGGACGGTATTCGGCGGGTCAGCCGATCGACGACGGGGCGTCAGGGGTTTCGGGGGCCGCGGGGGCGTCGGCGGGTCCGTCCGGAGTCTCGGCCGGTGACGCCGGTTTGACGACCCTGTACATCACCACCTGCTCCTTGAGGAGCACGCGCGGGCGCTCGCCGGCCTCGTAGACGTAGCCGGGCGCCTTGGAACGTGCGATGGTGCGTGCCTTGGCGGGGTCGTCGGTGGGTTCGACGTCCTTCGGGAGGAACCGCTGGCGGGCCGCGTTGTAGCGGGAGCCCGGTTCGCTGTCGACGCGCGCCACGTCGTAGTCGTCGAGGATCGCGCCGAGCATGTAGTCGATGTCCTCCAGCATGTTTCGCGCCTCGGTGTCGTCTTCGGGAAGCTCGCCCTTCATCGTGTTGATTTTGGCGAGCGCCGAGGCGATGTCCTGCAGCACCGGCTCCCTGAGGTCGAGGGTCAGTCCGTCGCGCAGCTTGTTGAGTTCCGCATGCTGGCGGTCGATGACCTTCTCCTTGGCCTCGTCGTATTGCGACCGCTTCGAGAACGATCCGGAGAGTCCGTCCAACGATTCGCGCAATCCGTCAAGACGCTTGTCCAGCGCCTCGAAGCGGGCGTCGAACGCGTCGAGACGGGCGTCGGCGTCGGCCAGCCGCCCGTCCAGACCATCGAAGCGGTCCGTCCAATCGGGGACGGTCGGTGCCGGTGAGACGGGGGTTTCCGAGTCGTCGGACGTGACGGGGATCTCGGATTGGACGGGGGCCTCGGTGGGTTCGGCCGCCGATTCGTGTGATTCGGGCTCTCGTTCGGGCTGTTGCTCCGTCGGCTCGACCGGCGCGGGCTGAGGAGGCGCAGTCGTTTCGGCTGGCTGGTCCGGCGGGATGATGGGGGTCGTCTCGGGCGTGACGGGGGCGGCCGGCTGTGCGGGCTGTGCGTCGGCCGTTGCCGGACGGGCCGCCGCCTGCGGCACGTCCGGGGGAACGGGCCGTGGAAGTTTGGATCCGAGCATGGTGGATTCCTTTCGGTTGGTGTGGTCGTCTATTGACGTGGGCTGTCATGGTCGTTGCCGGTGCGCCGGGGCCTTGTCCGTCGCGGTCTGGGCGACGGGACGGACGGCTGGTCCGTCCGCGGGGCCGGCTCCTGTGGCACGGCCGGCCGCGGTACAGGAGGTTGCGCGTCTCGCCGGCCGGCACCGGATCGAGCGCCGTTCGCGGGAAGCGGCACGTCCGGGGCGGGGATGCCCTGTGCGGGCGCCGCTCCGGTGCCCGACCGGCGGTAGGGGCGGGTGCGTTGCGGTCTGAAGCTCCGTCGTGCCGGCTGAGGGGCGGGCTGCTGCGCAGGTTGTATCGGTTGTGCCTGTGGCATCGGCACGGGACTCGCCTGTTGCCGTCGCGCCGGCTGCGGCGGGGGAGTCGGCACGACGGCGGGGTGCGCGGGCCTCGATACGGGTTCCGGTGCCGAGGGGATGGACGTGGGGGACGGAACCGGCGCGGGGGTCGGGACCGGCGCAGGGGCCGGCCGGGTGAACGGAACCGGCGCGGGGGCCGGAGCGGCACCGGGCGCCGGGTATGTCGGCGCCGTACCGGTGGCTTTGCGTTCCCGCTTGGCGCGTTCCTTGTCCGCCTTGGCCTGCGCCTTGGCTTGTTCCTGCGCGATGCGTTCGCGCTCGCGCTGCGCCGCCTCGGCGGGGATGCCCTCGAACCGTCCGATGCCGGGCGTGAACACCGGCAGCTTCGTCTTCGGGAACCCGTGGATGGCGAGCGCCTTGGCGAGGGCGGGGTCGCTGAGCGAGACGATCCAATCGATGACGTCGTCCACGCCGCGCGGCATGAACCGTCCCTCCCCGGCCGTGTGCCCGATGGCGCTCACCGCGAAGAACCGGGAGACGGCGAACCGCTGCTGGATCATGTCGACCACGTCGCCCATGTCCATGTCGACGAGGAACTGGCGGCACAGGAAGTCCATCGTGTCGAGGTCGTTCGCGCATCGCTCCGGCTCCGCCTGACGGAACCGTGCGATCGCGGGCGCGCCGAGACGCTCGTCGAGGAGCGGCGCCGCGTCGACCTTGTTGATGACGACGGCCAGCGGCGTCGTCAGACGTTTGCCGCGGTTCCTCGCCAGATTCGCGTCGATGTCGTTGCGCAGCGCGTTCATCACGTCGCCGAGCGGGGAGGCGCTGATCGAGCCGGCGTCCGTGCCGCGCAGGCCGGAGGCGATGCGGGCCTTCACCTGGGGGATGGCCAGAGGGTCGATGACCAGCACGATGCCCTCGCAGTGCGCGTACTGGTTCTGCTGTTCGTTCTCGTCGCCGCGGACGAACGTCTCGCCGGCGATGTCGAGCAGCTGCATGAGACGCGACGGTCTGAGACCTCCTCCGTCGAGATAGAAGCTCATCGAGAACGCGCTGGCGCGTTGTCCGTCGGTCTCGACGGCGGTCTTGTCGACGAAGCCGCGTTCGCTGTCGGCCACCATCGTGGCGAACCGCTGTTCGCGCGCCTTGTCGTAGAAGCGCGTGGTGAGGCCATGCTCGCCGGCGCGGCGCGTGATTAGTGACACGGCGTACGCGTTGATGAGCGAGGTCTTGCCGCTTGAGGCGCCGCCCACCACGGGGATGCAGATGGTGCGGCTGCCGGCGGAGCGGATGATCTCGTCATGGCCGGCGGCGAGGCAGTATGGGCACAGGGCGGTGAGCCTGCGGCGCGGTTTGCGGCGGTCGAGGATGCTGGATGGCAGTCTCTGGCCGCATCGGCAGGTGTGGTGGAGGATGCCGTAGCGTCCGGGGAACAGGTCGCGGTGCTTGGCGCCACAGTTCGGGCACTGGTAGACGGGTCGGGCGAACCGTTTGTGGCAGTAGTCGCAGACGTTGGAGATGCGCAGGACGGCGAGGAAGAGCGTGTCGGTCAGCCATGCGGCCGCGCATAACACCGATCCGACGAGCTCGTAGCACAGGAAGGCGATGGTCTGCGGCAGCAGCATGCCGACGCAGTAGACGACGCTCATGACCACCATGCCGAGACAGCATGCCAGCCAGTACACGTACCGGCAGGCCGTCCATCCGGCGCGTACGATCATGCTGTCGAACGTCGTGCCTTCGGACAATTCGACGGCGTCGCGCGTCATATCGTCGATGTTCGTGCGCGCCTTGTCCGTAGTGGACCTGATGACCCGTGAGATGTCGGCGAAACCCGGGCCGAACAGGTACGAGACCTTCGCCGGGTCGTCGGGCCTGCGCGGCTTCGGCGGTCTCGCGGGCTTCGTGGTCCCCTTCTTCTTCCCCATATGCATGAGCCTTCCCCGATGATGCGTCGATGCGGCAACGACCTCGCGTCACATGGCGAGCGCCACGGCGAGCGCGCCGAGCGCGATCCAGAACGCGGTGACGGCGAGCCCGATGGCGAGCCCTTTGCCTTTGCCGTACACGTCGCGCAGCGTCTCGTAGTAGCCGACGATGCCGCCGTACGCGCCTTTGACGAGTCCGATGACGAGCATCGTCCCCAATGCGACGGCGGTGAGGACGCCGATGACCGTCAGCGCCATCGGCAGGATCTTGATGAGGAAGACCACCAGATAGTAGATGACGACGAGCACCAGAACGATGACCGCGAGTACGATGAACAAATCCTCCATCCGATGGCCTTCCCCTTGGAATCGGCGGTATCGCGACGCGTCAGAATTCGCGGCCGCAGTATGGGCAGGCCGCGGTGTTCGTGTGGCTGTTGAGCGAATGGCTGCTGTAGCAGCGCGCGCCGCAGCTGGGGCAGTCGCGCACCATGCTGCTGTCCGCGCCGTATTCGCCGGGCTTGTAATAGGTGTACATGGCCATGATGGTTTCCCTCCGTCCGTCCCGAACATCGCACGGCCGTCGTACGTCGGACGGCTGCCGCATGGTTTCGGGCGTAATGGTTTCGACATTGAAAAAGAGGGGAGGCGAGTGCCTCGAAAACAGTTCTCATCGTATCACCGCCGGGTCGCGGCGGTGCGGTACGACCCGCGCAGGACGTCCGATCCGTGCGGACGGCTCACCCCGTGGGTTCCGTGCGGCCGGTTCACTCCGTGTGGTCGGTTCGCCGCGCGCCGGTCCCGGAGACCTCCCCGCGCAGGCCGTCGGCGACCAGCAGCAGCGCGTCCTTGATCATGATGTTCGTCAGCAGCATGCGCGAGACGTGCTCGTTCGGCAGGAACAGCCGCATCCGCGCCTTCGGGTCGTTCCACGAGGCATCGGCGGGGAACACGCGTCCCGCGTCGCCGAACACCCACGCCGGTTGCGCGACGTGGCGTTTGAACTCGGAGATCGCCTCGTTCGAGTCGAGCATCACGGTCGCGGCGAGCCCGTGCAGCATGGTCGAGATGAGGTCGACGTCCACGCACGCCCGGCGTGATCCCGCCGACCGCGACACCACGACGACCGGTTTGCGGCGTTCCGGCGACAACAGCAGTTCGGCGAGCCCGCGCGCCTCCGCCTTCGTGCGGATCACATGCGCCGGATGCCGTCTGCGCAGCTCCTCCAGATCGTAGGAGCGCGTCTCGTCGGACCGGTCGACGAACCGTCGGACGGCGTCTTCGGACGGCGCGGCGGACGGTCCGGTGGCGGCGGCATCGTCGTCGCGCCGCAGCAGGTCGGCGATCAGCCGGCCGCGATGCGCCGCGGTGTCCAGATAGTAGAGCGTCGTCGCCGCCGGCGGCGCGGGGTAGAGCCGCGCCGCCCCGTTGTAGACGCCGGGCGTGCCGTGGCCGTCCACGGCCAGAGCCGCATTGAACGTCTCGTCCGCGCCGTCGACGGTCCTGCCGGCTCCGTCGAGCAGCGCGACGTCCAACGCGCCGCCCGTCAGCGTGGCGATCGCCGCGACGTCGTTCCACGCGTCGTGCGCGTTCCCCCGCGCGGTGACGACGAGCACCGGTCTCGTGCGTGCGCCGGACAGCACGTAGCGTGCAAGCCGTCGCGCGTCCTCGCCGTCGGTCACCCGCTGCGGGCGGGATGAGGGGAGAGCCAACATCGTTCGATCCTTCCTCAGCGCGCGAAACCGTCGCACGCCGTTCGTCGATATCCGTCGGCGGGGATATGTCGCGAAACGGGCGCATCCGGATGCGAAAAACTGAAAAGCGCATCTGCATACAAGAAGAAGGAGATGGGCGAGTGCCCTGAACAAGCCGTATCGTACCACATGCACGCATCCCGGCTGGGAATTGTCT
>NZ_NMWT01000031.1 GCF_002860365.1 Bifidobacterium parmae | reverse complement strand
ACGCACCGGCGACGCCGCCATGCGCGCGCGGCACGCGGCGCAAGCACGCACGCGACGAGCGCCGCCGCGGCCACGCCGCCGGCGAGCGCGACACGCCACCGGACCGGCAACGCCATGAACCACGCCGCGGGCCGTGCGAGCCAGACGGGCGGACCGGACGCCGCGGACGAACGATCCGTATCCCCGTCACGCGAGGCGGTGTCGTCGGTCTTCCCGTCCGTGTTGCTCTCCGCACCGTTCCGCCGCGCGGACGCGTTCCCGTTCTCCGTCGTGTCGAATTCGGTGATGGCGGATCCGTCGTCGCCGGTCAGCGCGCCCGAGGTGCCGGCGGTCGACGCGTCCGACGAGGCGGTCGCGCCGTCGGCGGTCAGCGTGCCGTTCTCCTCGCTCGGCGGCGTCACGTCGAACGGCACCCAGCCGACGCCGTCCAGATACGCTTCGACCCACGCGTGCAGCTGGCGCGACGCCACCGGGAAATAGCCGTCGGCGCCGCGCGCGTTCGTGCCCGCGTTGTAGCCGAGCACGATGCGCGTCGGCACGCCCATCGCACGGCCGAGCACGGCGAGCGCGGAGGCGTAGTGCTGGCAGTAGCCGGCATGGCCGGTGTCGGGGTCGAGGAAGTCGTCGACGACCTGCATGTTGGAGCGGCCGTCGCCGTCCGGCGCGTCCAGCGAATACGTGAAACGGTTGGCCTTGTCGGTGAAATACCCGACGAGCCAGCGCATGGCGCGCATCTGCTCGTCGTAGGTCCCGGCCTTCGCGGCGACGCCGTCCGCGCGCGCCTGGCGGACGACGGCGCGCACGTTGGCCGGCAACGACTCCGGCAGGGACGTGTAGCGGCTCGCGTGGGCCTCCTCGTCGGCGGTGTCGGCCATGGCGAGGATGCGGCGGGCCGTGGCGCGGTCGTCGCCGGCGGATCCCGTCTCCACCACGATGGACATGGTGGTGTCGGATTGGAAGAGGACGGTGATGGCGTTCTGCGCCCAGACGGTCGACGCGCCGGATCCGGACCGGCCGTCGCCGTCGGCGCCGGCGCCGGCGGCGGTCACGTCCGTGAGGGGCATCACGAGGGTCGCGGCGTCGCCGTTCTCGGAGAAGCCGTAGACGATGCCGGCGTCGTCGGCGCCATACCGGTCCGCGAACGTCTGGTCGAAGGCGATGTGGACGGGACTGCGGGAGTACCGGCCCGCGGACGGCGTCGTCGTCCCGCCGCCCCACACGCGGTCGTTGTCCTGCTCGTCGGAGAACGCCATGCTGTAGGCGCTCACCCGGCCGATGCGCGTGCCGTCGGGGCCGCGCACGGCGCCGTCGGCGTCGATGGAGGCGCGGACCACGGCGAACCCGTCGCGCGTCTCGCCCGCTCCCGTGTCGGCGATCGTGCGACGCGCCTGGAGCCATGCGGCGATCCGATCGGACGAATCGTCACGCTGCCGCTCCAACGCGGCGACGACCTCGCGTACCGGATCGAGCGTCGAGAAGCCCGCGTCCGACGTGATGGGGTCGACGTATGTGCCCGTCACCGTGTATTGCATGCCGTCGGAGGTGGCGTCGGTGCGGTTGTACAGGCTTCCGTCGCGGTAGCGCAGCCACGAGGAGCCGACGTTGTTCGCCCCGCTGGCGATGCCGGGGACCGGCAGGAACCGGGAGCGCAACGTGTCGATGCGCACGTTCGCGGTCGCCTCGTAGCGTTCGAGCGTGTGTTCGTCGATCCGGGCGCCGTCGCCGGATTCGAGACCGGACGCGCCATAGCCGGCGTAGCCGAGCATCCACGTGTAGATGCCGAGCGGGTCGCCGCCGCGGCGCTGCTCCATCGTGAGGTCGTCGGACTCGTCGCGGCCGAGGCGGATGCCCGACCCGTACAGGCCGGCGTCGATGGCGAGCCCGTTGTCGTAGCCCCAGGTGTCGCCGTCGAACGCGTCGAGCGTGCTGAGCTTCAGATACAGGCGGCGGTCGGCGGAATAGCTGAGCACGACCGAATCCGAACCGGCGTCGATGTTGCGTTTCAGGTCGATGAGCGGGCTGACCGTGTTCGACGTGAACATGCCGCCGCCCTCGCCGATCGACAGCGGCACCCGGTAGGCGAGGGTCTCCGCGGCGGGCGTGCCGGCCAGTGTGACGGCCACGACCGCGAACGCGGCGAGCGCGGCGGATGCGATGGATGCCACGGATGCGGTGGACGCGGTGGACGCCGCTGACGTTGCAGGCGTTGCGGACGTTGCAGGCGAGGGGGCCGGCACCGGATCGGCGCGTAGACGCGGGCGGGACGCCGATGCCGCCCACATGCTCATCGGGAAGGCGAACGCGAGCAGGGCGACCGCCCACCACGGGGCGACATGGCCGAGCATCGCGGCGTCGGCGGCGAGCGCGACGACGGGGAGGACGGCGATCAGCGGGGCGGCCGGACGCCAGAGAAGCAGGATTCGAATGAGGACGACCGCCACGGCGATGACGGCGATGAGCAGGACGTCGGAGGCGGGTGCCACGCGCAGGGGCGGCAACTGGCGGTCGAGCTGGTCGAATCCGGTGGACAGCGCGGCGACGAGACGGGACCGGAGGCCGGCATAGCCGGCGGAACCACTGCCCAGGACCGCATCCGTTCCAACGACCGTTCCCGACGCGGCGCCCGCCGAACCGTTGGCGGCCGCCGCGACAGGGACATCACGCAATCGGAGCACGATCAGCGTCATGGCCGCGACCCCCATCGCGATGGCGAAGCAGAGCAGGCGGATCAGGGCGGAACGAAGCGGATGCCCTACTCGGATGGGAGGCTCCGCCGAGAGCGGATGCTCCGCCCGAATGGAATGCCCTTGAACGGCCGAGGCGAGGACGGTGGCGGTGAACGCTCCCGCGGCGAACCATATCCACCATCCCGTGGGCTCCACGAGGCCGGCGAGCGCCTTGAGCATGACGCCGAAATACGCCAGCAGGGCGAGCGAGGCGACGATCCGGGGAATCCAGCGGGTCCTGTCGGCTCCTGCGAGGGCTTCGCCGGCGCCTCCGAGGACTCCGCCGAGGGTTCCGTCGATTTCCCCGGAGGCCGTACGCCGGTCGGTGCGGCGAACCTGCATGGTTTCGGAGCGTTTGTGTGGGGCTCGGGAGTGAACCTGCATGGGTTCGGGGCGCTTGTGCGAGGTTCCGGCCCGTTCCTGCAGGATTTCGACCCGTTCCTGCGGGGCGGGGTCGTGTACACGCACCGCGGCCCCGATGGGCGAGCGCCGCAGGGAAGCCGCCAAACCGTTGGAATCACTGGCATCGCAGACCAGCACCTCCACCGGGCCGGAACGGCGACGGACGATGCTCCCCACCGACACCGTGCAGGTTTCGACGGAAACGCTGCACGTTGTCTGCGGAATCGTGCAGGTCGCGCCCCGAACCATACACATACGCCTGAGAACCATGCACATTCGGGCGAGAGCCATGCACGTTCGCCCGAAGACCCGTTTCAGGACCGGAACCACGCCCCGGCGGTTCCTGCCGACATGGCTCCAGCCCGCATGGCCCTGCCGTGCATGGCCGAAGCCGGCATCCGCATCATCGCCGCGCCCGCCGACAGGCCGCATCGAGGCCAGGAACCGCAGGACCTCATGCTCCCCTTCGGCCACATGCACGCCGTCAGTGGCCGCCACGTCCACACCGCGACGCGCCTTCGCATACGGACGCAACGCGGCGGCCACCCCGTCGAGCCGCCTCGCGTCCACGCCGTCCGTCCCGTCCACGTTCACGACCAGCAGCACGGTGGGCCGTTCGTCCCCCTCGCGTTCGCGGGTCATCAGCCTGCCTCGTCGGGCGCTGTGCCGCCATGCGATCCGTCGAATCGGATCGCCCGGCTCGTAGCCGCGCACGGTTCCCGAATCCTCCGCCTCCATCGGTCCGGCAGGCCGGCCGGGCGCCGCGGCACCCTCCCCCTGCGCGGCCACGTCCGGGGCGTCGGGGAGCACGAACGTCTCCCCCGCGGCGGCGATGCGCCGTCGCACCGCGAACAGGCCGAACGGCGATCTCCAGCGCAGCAGCGTGCCGATCCGCCGGTACAGGCCGCGTTCACGTGGCGGCGCCCCCGTCCAACAGTCGACGACGTTCCCGTATTGGTCGACGCGCTCGTACAACGCCATGCCCGTCACATCGGACGGCCGCAGCAGCCGCACCGGCCACGGCGACGACGGCCGACTCGCCGCGTTCCCGTCCGTGAGCGTCGCACCCCCGCGCCCGGCCATCGCCCACTGCGCCACGGCGACGGACAGCGACAGCACAATCATCGCGGCGACCATGACGACCATGGCCATGAGCGTGCGCTCGTCCAGCAGCAGTCCCGCGTAGCAGGCGAACGCGCCGAACATGGCCAGCAGCAGGCAGGGGACCGTGGGGCGGATCAGGCCGTGACGGCGCATGGTCACGCCCTCGGTACGGCGATGCCGCGCACCACGTCGGCGACGACGGCGCGCGACCGTTCCAGCGTGCCGTCGACATACCCCATGCCCGCCACGTCGAGTACGAGACGGTGGGCGAGCACGGGCACGGCGAGCGTGCGCACGTCGTCGGGCAGCACGTAGGACCGGCCGTCGATGAACGCGCGGGCGCGCGCCATTGCGGCGAGCGCGAGACCGGCGCGCGGCGATGCGCCGTAGCGCACGTCGCCGCGGTCGCGCGTGGCCTGCACGATGGCGACGATGTAGTCGGCCACCGCGCGTTCCAGCGTCACCGTGCGCGCCTCGCGGCGGATGGCGGCAGCCGCCGCGGCGGAGCAGATGCGACGCACGCGGTCGAGCGGATGCGACCAGTCGTCGGCGGTGAGCATCAGCGCCTCGGCTTCGGCGGTCGGATAGCCGAAGGCGGTGCAGGTCATGAACCGGTCGAGCTGCGCTTCCGGCAGCGGGTAGGTGCCTTCCAATTCGATCGGGTTCTGTGTGGCGATGACGAAATACGGGTCGGGCAGCGGGTGGGTTTCGCCGTCGACGCTCACCTGGCGTTCGTTCATCGCCTCGAGCATGGCGGATTGGGTCTTCGGGTTCGCGCGGTTGATCTCGTCGGCGATGACGATGTTCGCGAACAGGGGTCCGGGGTGGAAGACGAACCGGTTCTCGCCCTGCGACCAGATGCTCACGCCGGTCAGGTCGCCGGGCAGCATGTCGGGGGTGAACTGGATGCGGCTGATCTCGCCGTCGATGGCTCGGGCGAACGCGCGGGCGAACGTGGTCTTGCCGACGCCGGGCACGTCTTCGAGCAGCAGGTGGCCTCCGGCGACGAACGTGATGACGGCGAGTTCGATGACGTCCGGCGGGCAGGCGAGCGCGTCGCGCAACGTCGCGGCGACGCGCGAGGGGATGTCGGATGGGTCGCTCATGGCTGTGCTCCTTCGACGGGGCTCGAATCCGCGTCCAGTGTACGGCCGGCGGCCGCGGGGCTTCAACCATGGTTACGCGCTGAGCGCACACGTCTTCCGGGGCGGAGGATATCCCGGCCTCTTATGGCGGGAGTCGGACCACCCTCAGTCTCACTGCGTTCGACAGCTCCCGCCAGCGGGAGCGCGGTGATATCAGAGTTTCGCTGGGTTCCGAACCATGCCAGCGGGAGCGCGGTGATATCAGAGTTCCGCTGGGTTCCGAACCGTGCCAGCGGGAGCGGGGAGGGAATGGCGGATACGCGAAAGCCCCGGCATATGCCGGGGCTTCACCATGCGATCCGTGCGATGCGCGCGCATCGCCATACGCGAAATGATCTCAGCCGAGGATGGCGAGCACGTCGCGGGCGCCGATGATGAGGTAGTCCTCACCCTCGTAGTGCACCTCGGTGCCGCCGTACTTGGAGTACAGGACCTTGTCGCCGACCTTGACGTCGACCGGGATGCGCTCGCCCTTGTCGTCGCGACGGCCCGGGCCGACGGCGAGGACTTCGCCCTGCTGCGGCTTCTCCTTGGCGTTGTCCGGGATGTACAGACCGGACGCGGTCTGGGTCTCGGCCTCGGCCTGCTTGACGATGATCTTGTCTTCCAGCGGTGTGAGCTTGATCGACACTGTGGGTCACCTCGTATTTCTTGTAGGTTCGATGTCTTCGCGCCGGAAACGCCCAAGAGGCTGACGATCACTTGACCGATCCCAAGCACTGCCTCACATGGTAGCGCGGTTTTTAGCACTCTGCCAACTTGAGTGCTAACGCTGTGAGAGAAACGGGTCCGACCGGCGGGAGCGCATACGCGAATGCCCTCTGCGGACACGGCAGAGGGCACGGGAACGACGGACGGTCAGGAACTGCGACGGTCGAGGATCGCCTGCAGGTTGTTGCCCAGCGAATCGGAGGTCGCGGCGGGGACGGCGACCCGCGCCTGCTCCTCGGACTCATGGAACGCGGCGACGTCGGAGACGCCCGCGTTCTGCGGCATGGCGGCGATCACGCTGCCGTCGTTGCCAGACATGTCGGACGTGCCGGACATGCCGGACGCGTCGTCGGTCGCCGCGGCGCCGGACGACGGATCCGGGCCGGCGGAGGCGGGCTCCGGTTCCGCCGGCGTACCGGCCGGCTTGGTCTCCATCCGGGCCTCCCCGGCAAGACGACGCTCCTCGTCGGCATCGACCGGGTCGGCCTTGGCGACCTGCTTCGTCGACTTGATCTCGCGGCTTTCGGGCGCGTCCGGCTGATCCTGATGCACGTTGCGCGGCTCGCCGAGCGAGAACGAGATGAGATCCTGCGCGGCGATGGCCATGTCGAACGCGTCGAGCGCCTTCGCGGGGCGGACCTCGGCGAGCTCGGTCGTGGCGTCGGCGGGGATGACGGCGGCGCTGCGGGCGCTCGCGTCATCGGCGGGCTTCGCCGCGGCCGAAGGAGCGTCGGCCTGCGGCCCTTCGGCGCGGGAGACGACCTGCACGGCTTCGGAGCCGGACGGCGCGGCGGATGCAGCGGCGGTCTGGGGCTGCGCGGCGGCCTGGGCCGCGGCCACATCGACCACGTGCACGTCGGGCGCGTCGAGCTTGCCGTGCGCGGCGAGCGCCTGACGCTGTTCGATCTCCGCCTGACGCAGCACGCGGCGGATCTCACGACGTTCCATCTCGGCGGTGGGCACCTCCTCGCCTTTCGCCGGGGCGGCCGCGTCCGCGGGTTCCTCGGCCAGAGCGGCGGCCATCGCCTTGGCCGAACGGGCCATGCCCTCGACCTCGGCCTTCACCGCGGCGGTCTGCGCGTCGACGGTCCTCGCCTGCGCGCGCGTCTTCGCCATGCGCGAGCGGCGTTCGCGGGCGCGGGCCTTGGCGACCTTGCGCTCCCATTCGCGGGCCTGTCCGGCGGCGCGCGCGCCCAGCACCAGGACGACGATGTCGAGGGCGACGGGGATCAGCGCGAACCACGGGTTGAAGTGCAGCGGGAAGGCGATCGCGGCGACGACGATGGCGACCAGCAGCAACGACACGACGAGAATCTGGCGACGTCGCACCGCCCGCCGGCGCAATCGCCGCACTTCGGCGATGCGCTCGGGGGTGAGCTTGTTCGTGCGCCTCTCGTTCGGCTGCATCAAAACCCCTTTCGCGTAGGTGCCTTCATCGCTGAACCGCGTGCCGCTGTGCTCGTCGACCAGGTGCAGCGACGAGGAGAAGCGATCCTCGCGATGTTCCTCCACGTGCCGCATGCTCTTGGCCGTGCGCACCGGCAGCCATGCCACGATTCCGATGAGTACGATGACGAGCACGATGACCGTGCTCAACTGCTCGTAACCCATAATGCTCAAGAATAGGAGACGGTGGTCACATTGTCCGCATTGCGTCGCGGCGTGTCGATTGCCCGCGTAGGCGCGGACGGCGTGGCGGACGCGGCGTCGCCGCCCGCAGCGGCTATCGCGGACACGTCGCCGCCCGCCGCGACCAGCCGTGCGGCGAACCCAGCGCCGATGTCCTCGGCGAGCAGGCTGAACGTCTCGTGCGACCGCCATCCGCCCGCCACGTACATGTAGTTCGCGCGCAGGCCCTCGTATCGTGCGCCCACCTTGCGCACCACGGCGAGGGAGCGCGTGTTCTCCGGCAGGATCGCGATCTCCAGCCGGTGCAGGCGCGGGCCGGTCGGGTCACCGATCGCCCAGTCGGCGAGCATGGCGAGCGCGGTGGGCGCGATGCCGTGCCCGGCGGCGTCCTGCGCCACCCAGTAGCCGACGACGCCGGTGCGCATCGCGCCGTAGGTGACCGCGCCGATCGAGATCTGCCCGACGATGCGCATGCGGTGTTCGATGAGGAACACGATGCCGGCGCCGCGCTCCTCGTTGCGTCGCTGGATGGCCACCCACTGGTTGAACGTGATGCCGGGGCCGTGCATCGGGTCGCCGGACTCCCACGGTTTGAGCCACGCCTCGTTGCCCCACCGCACCGCGCTCCACGCGTCCTCGTCGTCCATAGTCATCGTGCGCAGCGTGATCGGCACGGCCCCGGCCGGCGCGTGAAGGACGACGGGCGTGCGGATCGCGTTCGGGTCGGCCGGTGCGAACGCGTGGCGGAGGGTCTGGAATACTGACACGCCCACCATTGTGCCACGCGCGCGAAAAACCGGCGGCGTATGGTGACGTTCGACGAACGACGAATCGGATACGGGAAAGGACGCTCGGATGACGGACGACCATGACGACCATGTGGACGAGGCGGCCGCGGATGCGACGGCACCGGATGCCGATCGCGTCGTGAGGAAGCGCCGGCTGCGCCATGAGGCGATTGCGCGGCGCAAGGCGGTGCCGGCCGGCGAGCGCGCCGAGGCTGGCGCGCGTCTGGCGGCCCGCATGCGCGACCTGCCGTGGCCGGCGGATGTGCGCGAGACGCTGACCGGCGACGATGACGACGAAGACGGCACGGCCGCACCCGCGCTCGACGGCGTGACGGTGGCGGCCTACGTGTCGATGGGGTCGGAGGTCGAGCTGCGGCCGCTGCTGGCGGCGATGCTCGACGCGGGCGCGCGCGTGCTGGTGCCGCTGCTGGGCTCGGGATTGGAGGTCGGCTGGGGCGAGCTGCGTGGTCTGGCCGATCTGCATGCGATGGACGCGCCCGGGCCCGGCCGGCTTCGTCCGGACGAGCCGCAGGTCGCGACGTTGCCGCCCGAGGCGTTGGGCGAGGCGTCGCTGGTGGTGGTGCCCACGTTGGCGGTGGACCGGTCGGGGACGCGGTTGGGCCGCGGCGGCGGCTGGTACGACCGTGCGCTGGAGCATCGTGCGCCGGATGCGCCGGTCGTCGCCGTGTGCTGGCCGTGGGAGCTGTTGGACGCGGATGCGGAGCCGCTGCCGCGCGAGCCGCACGACCTGCCGGTGGACGGCGCGCTCACGCCGGACGGCGTGACGATGTTCGTGTGAGCGCCGACCGTTCCGCCGCCTGTTCCGCATGATGGAAGACGGCGTTCGCTTCCGGCGGGACGTGTCGCGCGGACGATTAGGATATGAACGGTTGCATAAGCCGGGACGTGCGGGCGGCCGAGGGCCGTCCGCCGGGCGGTCACGCCGCGGCGTTCCGGGTCGGATTCGTTTCGTTGGAGGATTACGTTGCCTACCTATCATTACCGTTGCAAGAGCTGTGGCTACGATTTCACCGAGCGCCAGTCGTTCGACGACGCGCCGATCACCGTCTGCCCCCAGTGCCATGAGGAGCAGGTGCGCAAGGTCTTCTCCGCCGTGCCGATCGAGTTCAAGGGCAGCGGCTTCTACCGCACCGATTCCGGCAAGAAGTGAGTCTCGCCGTCCGCCGGAATCCCCCGCGCGGGGCGGATGATGCATGACCGAGGTCGCGAGGGCGTCGCGGAAAGGCGGTGTGTCGGATGGTTTCATCCGACACACCGCCTTCGTCGTATCCGGGGATCATGTGCGGCAGGAGAGCCCGGCGGCGTTCGAACAGGATGTGAAGATTTATGAGAGCGCCGTCCACATCGTCCGTACGGCTTGCGCATGCCGCCGCCGATGCCCGACGCTGGACGTATGAGAATGTCCGATCCGCCTTGGGCGAGGCTTACACGCCCCACGCTCGCCGCCCGTCGCGCCCGCGCGCGGCTGGCGCGCCTCGCCGCGGCCGTCTGCGTCATCGCCGTCGCGGTGGCGTCCGTGCTGCTGGTGGACGCGCTGGTCGCCACGACGGACGTGGTCGTCGCCGCGCATGCGCTGCGGCGCGGCGACGTGATCGGCGCGGATGACGTGATCGTGGTGGAGACGCCCCGCTCCCCCGTCGTCGCGGGCGCGTTCGGGCATGTGGACGACGTGGTCGGCCGCGTCGCGCAGACCGATCTGGAGGAGCGGCAGCCGTTGTTCCCGACGAACGCGCGGGATGCCCCGGTCGTGCCGTCCGGCAGGACGGTGCTGGAGGTGGCGGTGGCGAACGACGCGTCGACGCTGGTCGCCGGCGACTCGGTGCGGCTGGTGTCCGCCACGGGTTGCGCGTCATCCGTTGCGGAGGGCGGAGGAGCCGGAAACGCCGGCACCGACGCCCCCGCCGCGGGGGCGGGCGCGACGCCAGGAAGCGAGGAGTCCGGCGCGGACGAGCCGGCATGCACGCTCGCCGGGGATGCGCTGGTGATGTCGCGCGCCCGACGGGACGAGAACGGCGGCGGCACGTCGGTCATCGCGATGGCGATGACGCCCGAGGCGGCGGCGCGGGTGATGGCGTCGGCCGAACTCGGCGCGATCGTCGCGGTGACGCGGTGACGCGGTGACGATGGCCCCGTCGCCCCGTCACCCCATCGGTCCCGTCACCGCGACGGAACCGGATCCGTGCGGCACAGGCCCGCGTTCAGCCCTTCTCGCTGAAGATGCCCCAGTGCGGCGGCAGCTCGTTCAGGATGCGTTTGTCGTCGTCGGCCTCGCGCTGGCGTTCGGTCATCATGTCCGAAGGCTCCAGCTTGACGCCGTCGGCGTCGAACCGTTCGGTGCCCTCGCGCACGACGCGCTTGTGCTTGCGCGGCGTGCGGCGGGTGGACGAGTACTCGCTCATTGCACCTCCCGGTAGATCTCGCCGACCTTGGCGACGATGCGGTCGACTTCCTTCTCCGGGTTGACGAACGAGCCGACGCTCCACACGGTCACGACCGACCAGCCGAGCATCATCAGGTCGGAGGCGAGCATGCGGTGGCGTTCGCGCGTCGACTGGATGGACATGTAGCCGGCGTCGTCGGTGAGCACGGCGAGCGCGAACGGCTTGCCCTTGAGTCCGACGGCCATCGGGATGGTCAGGCCGTTGTCGTAGCCGTAGTCGATGGCGACGTCGAGCCCACGGGCGCGGATGCGGTCCGCGAGATCGTTGAACAGCGTGTTCTTGCCGGATTCGCGGCAGGACGGCAGCGCCGGCTCCTCCGGCAGATGCTCCGCCCACGTCAGCAGCGTCTTGAGGAGCTTCACGCCGGGCGTGTGGATGCGCTCGTCCTCCATCTCGTCGGAGGTGAACGCGGCGACGATGTCGACGTGATGGTCGGCGAGCGCGAGCGCGTCGAGCAGCATGCCGCGGCCGCCCTGATCCTCCAACGCGCCGAACTGCTGGAGCAGGCGGCCATGCGACGTCTTCGCGTAGCACATCGAAAGGATCACGTCGGTGGCGCGGGCGCCGGCCACCTCGCGGATGCCGACGAGGCGCACGTGGCGCAGGAAGCTGTTCATCGACTTGTCCTTGGAGGCGAGCGCCTTGAGTTCGGCGCCGAGCCGCACGCGGAACACGTCGGTGAGCGAGACCACGGTGAGCAGGTAGCTGGCGGGCACGATCGTGAACGAACGGGCGCGCTCGGTGATGAGCCGCACCACCTCGTCGATCTCCTGCTGGCTGGATTCGACCAGTCCGGTGGCGAACACGGGCGTGCCGGTCGCCTCGACCTTGTGGTAGGCGATGTGGCCGCGCGCGGCGTCGGTGCACACGTCGTAGCGGACGGCGCCGTAGCCTTCGGATTCGAGGAAGGCGCTGAGCCTCGGGGCACGGCGCACCGGATGCGACTTCACCTCGACGACGGGCAGCGCGTCGATGAGACGCTTCAGGCCCGGGCAGGTGACGGTGCCGCGGTGCGCGATGACGACGATCTGCCTGACGCGCACGACGATGCTGAGCAGTTGGATGGCGGGGATGTGCGCGCACGCGTCGATGATGGCGACGTCGGCGAGCGGCTTCGGCTCGGTGAGCGAGGCGAGCGTGTCCGGCGTGGCCATGAGGATCGGCTTGGCGGCGGCGAGGATCTCCGCGTGGTCGCGGCGGATCCGGTCGAGCGGCATGTGCCCGCGACCGGCGAGCTTCGTGTGCAGCAGGTTCGCCTCCTGCGTGCGGGCGAACAGCAGGTCGCACAGGCGGCGCATCGACTCCTGGGCGACCATCGGGCCGATGGAGCGCACGTGTTCGACATCGACCTGTTCGAAGCGTTCAGTCGCGTTGGCGAGCACGGAGCCGTCCTGATTGGAGATGATCGGCGAGGAGCGGACGATGTCCTCGAACACGGTGGTCCACCAGGCGAGCTGGAGCTCGGCGCCCACCGCGGCGGACAGCACGTGGCGGTTGGAGAAGTCGGCGACGAGGTCGTTGAGCCCGGCGGCCTGGAACTCCTGTTCGAGACGGCAGCGTTCGGGCAGGTCGTCGAGCGACTTGTGGTCGTCGTAGAGGGCCTTGAGCCGGCTTTCCACCTCGTTGAAGTCGCGGGATTCGAGTTCGCCGCCCTTGGGCGTCGTGTTGAGCACCGTGTCGAGCGCGGTCATGTCGCGCGACATGGTCTCCTGAGCGGTGATCATCTGGTCGAGCTTGGGCGGCAGCACCGGCCATCCGCCGTGCGGGACGAGCGAACGCCACTGCTCGGACTGCTTCCTCACGATGACGAGCGCGGCGTGCAGGTCCTCGACCTGCGCGCCGACGCGCAGCAGGGATTTCGCCTCGCGCGTGTGGCGGCGGCGCTCCCAGAATCCCATCGTCGTGCCTTCCGCCTTGCGGTCGGCCTTCGACTTGGTCGCCTCGATCATCGCGTCGATGTCGCGTTCGAAGATCTCCGGCTGGAACACGTCGAGCACGCGCCTCAGGTTCTTGAGGACGATGATCTGGCGCGACCATTCGCGCGCGGTGGTGGGCACGGGGAAGCCGCACGCCTGCACGGTGGCGGCGACGTGCTCGCGCACGGCGGGCAGCACCTTCTGCAGCAGGTCGACGACGCGCTGGTAGGCGTCCACCGCGTCCTGCTCGCTGGTGAGCGATGCCTTGTACCAGGCGGTGTCGTCGGGGCCGATCGTGTATTCGCCGACCTCGGCGGCACGTTCGAGCTTCGCCGTCCACTCGTCGATGTGCCCGGCGATGCGGCGCGCCGTGTTCTCGGACAGGCGCACGTGGGTCGCGGGGTGCGTGGGCGCGACGGAGATCGCGGCCAGGTTCTGGATGGTCTGGTAGGCGGACACGCCCCACTTCTCGCTCACCCCGTGCAGGTCGCCGAGATACCGGGTGAGACGGGAGCGCACGCCGACGAGCTCGTCGGCCAGCTGGTCGAAATGCTGCGTGGCCACGCCGGACTGGAATCCGACGGCGGTGATGAGCTGGCGGTCGATGTCGGCGTTCGCACGCTCGTCGGCGATGTCGAGCACCATGCCGGACGTCTCGTTGGCGCGCATGACCTGCATGAAACGGCGCTTCTGCTCGGCCACGCCGGGCGCGTACAGCACGGTGCGGCCGTTCATCACGCATCGGGTGGCGATAGCGGCGGCCTGCTCGACCGTGTCCTTGCCGACGGCGCCGTCGACGGCGACGCTGTGGCCGGAGGCGGCCAGCTGGGCGGCGTAGCGCACCGTGTTGTCGACGTCGCCGATCTCGTATTCGCTGTGCGGGTCGGCGTCGAACGGGCTGTAGTCGGGGATCGGCGCGCCGCGCAGGGTCGCGGCCGCGTCCTTGTCGCCGGCGAGCGCGTCGAGCAGCGTGTTGCCGCTGGGGCCTTCGCCCAGCTGGTCGATGATCCGCTGCGTCTCGCTGAGAATCTGCGCCGCCGGTTCGACGAAGCAGCCGAGGATGATGTGACGTTCGATGTTGAAGTCGCCGACCGCCTGCTTCGCGCGCTTCGTGATCTCGGCGAACACGGCGGAGGTCTCCGGCGTGCCGGACGCGTAACGGGAGCCGTCGAACAGGTAGTTCTCGTCGAGGTCGACGCCGGCCTCGTGCATCGCGTCGACGAACGACGCGTTGAGCGCGACGGTGCCGGTGAACGTGATCGTCGACTGTCCGGGCGTCTCGGAGGAGACCGCCTGCACCGGGTAGAGCAGGACGGGCCGGGCGTTGCCGTGCCAGGTGGCGACACCGACGACGAGCGACAGTTCGGCGACGCCGCTGACGCGCTTCTTGGCGGAACGGTCGTCGAGTACGCGGCCGAGACGGCGTTCGGCGGCGCGCAGCATGCCGTTGTCGCGGAACAGCGATTCGAGCGTGACATGCCCGGAGGCGAACAGCTGGGCGATGCCCGACGGGTGCGCGTGCGTCAGGTCGAGCTGCGCGGCGAGCTGGTTGATGTCCTCCAGAGGGGACGGCACCAGCGACGCCTTGTACTGGTCATGCCACTGTCGGAGCCAGTCGAGCGTGGGCTTCGTGGATTGTGCGCTCATCGATCCGCTCTCCTTCACTTTCCTGTCGCTTCACGATAGTCCTGATAGCCCACGTTGTGCGCGAGCGCCTCGTCGATGTCGGCGTCGCCCTGCGCGGCGAGCCAGGCGTAGAGGTCGTCGTACAGGGCCGGGTTCATCGCGAGGAAGGGCAGCAGCTCCGGATGGCGGGCCATCTCGAACTGGAGGGTCATGTCGGTGGTGTGGCGCGCGTCTTCGGAGGTGAGGCCGTCGACTTCGACCATCGGGGTCTGCGGCTTGTCGAATTCGCCTTTGGAGACCTTGTCGAACACGGATCCGGGTTCGAAGGCGGGCGTGTAGACGCCGGTCGCGTCATCCTCGAACCCGTCCGCGGCGACGGCGGTCGGGTCGGCGGCGACGGCGCCGGACGCGTCGCCCATCGGCGTGAA
>NZ_NMWT01000030.1 GCF_002860365.1 Bifidobacterium parmae | reverse complement strand
GACGATGACGCTCGTCGCCGTGCTCATGTCGCTCGGCAACACCTCGTTCACGGCGACGATCGGCCTGCCGCGCCGCCGCGTCACCGTCGGCGACACGGTGGCGGTGCGCGTCGACATCGCCAATCCGGGCCGCACGCCCACCGCGAACGCGCGCGGCGACCTGCCGATCGGCGAGATGCACGAACGGTTCTCCATCCCCATGCTCGCCCCCGGCCAGTCGAAGCAGACCGACGTGGAGTTCCGCACACTCTCGCGCGCCGTGCTCACCATCGGCCCGCTGCGCATCCGCAAGGGCGACCCGTTCGGCCTCGTCCGTCACGAGAAGCGTCTCGCCGACAAGCTCGACCTGTTCATCCACCCGGCCACCGTGCCGTTGAAGACCCTCAACGCGGGGTTGGCCCGCGACCTCGAAGGCCAGCCGAGCGGCGACATCGTCGACGACGACCTCGACTTCTACGGTCTGCGCGAATACGAGCCGGGCGACGACGTGCGCAACGTGCACTGGCTGAGCACCGCGAAGACCGGCACGCTGATGATCCGCCAATACGAGGCGACGCGCCGCACGGACACGGCGCTCACCGTGTCCGTCAATCCGGAGGAGTATGCGAGCGCCGGCGAATTCGAGCTCGCCGTGTCCGTCCACGCCTCGATCGGCGTGCGATGCCTCATGCAGGACCGGCCGTTGTCGACGCACGCCGGGACCGCGCATGCGACGCCGCGTCAGGCGATGGACTTCCTCGACGCGTGCAGCATGATCGCGCCCGACCACGACGACAATCCGAACCTCGTCGAGGGCACGCTCACGCACGACCCGGACGCCTCCTTCTATTTCCTCACCGTCGGCTCGCTGCGCGAACTCGACTCGATCAAACGCATGGCGCTCGCCCTGCCGAAGTCCGCGTCCACGCTCGTCCTGCAGGCCAGCGAGGGGGCGCCCCGCGCGATCCGCCGGTTCCCCGACTTCACGCTCGCCACAGTGGGCGAACTCGATGACCTGCCGCTCATCATGGGGGTGCTCGCATGACCTTCCGACAGTTCCCCCTCGACCCGTCCCGCGTCTCCCCGGCCGAGGCCTCCGCCGCGGCCGCGGCGATCGGCGACCAGACCGGCACGGGCACCCGCACGAACACGGCGACCGGCTCGTGGGCCGATTCCACCCATTCGGTGATCTGGATGACGCGCGGCGGCCGCAGGCCGTCGGCGCTGATCACCCGCGAGGCGTGGACCCGGCATCTGACCGGTCTCGCCGTCGTCGCGCTGCTCACGCTGCTCGCCGTGTCGAACCTCATCGACGTGTACGGCGACGTGGCCGTCTGGGCCGTGGCGGCCGTGCCGGCCACGCTGCTCGGCTGTCTCATCGCCCTGGCGGGCGTGAAGCAGCCGATGCGCCTGTGGTGGCAGATTGTGTTCCTCGCGCTCGCCCAGTTCATCGTCGGCCCCGTCGTCGCGTTGAACGACACGGCCATCGGCCATGTGATCCCGTCGATCGCCACCCTGTCCCAGGGCTGGCAGGACACGTTCGGCTCGTTCAAATACCTGATCTCGATCACGCCTCCCGTGGGCGCGGCGTCCGGCGCGCTGATGGCCGTCTGGACGCTCTCCCTGTGGACCGCGTTCCTCGCCGGACTGTTCGCCATAGCCGACGACGGCAGGCTCGCCACGATCGGCGCGCCGCCCGTGTTCGCCGCGTTCGCGGCCGCCGCCCTGCTCGGCACGTCCACCGGCTGGTGGCGCTATGCGGCGGGTCTCGCGATGGCGCTCGTCCTCGTCGTCTGGCTGGCCGCGCGATGGGGTCTGCTGGAGATCGGCAGGTGGCTGAGCTCCCTCGTCATCGTCGTGCTCGCCGCCGGTCTCGCCGTGGGCGCGTGCCTCGCCGTGCCGCAGGACCGTCTGATCCTGCGCGACAGGTACGAGCCGCCGCTGAGCCCCTACGACTACACGAGTCCGCTGTCCGGCCTGCGCTCCTACATCAAGGACCATAAGGACGACACGGTGCTCACCGCGCGCAACCTGCCCGAAGGCACGCCGGTGCGTCTCGCCGTCATGGACCGTTTCGACGGCAACGTGTGGAACCTGTCCGACTCTTCGGCGGCCGCCGACTCGTCGAACTACCGGCGCGTGGGCACGGCGATCGCCAACGACGCGAAGGGCGATTCGTTCACCGCCACGTTCACCGTGGGCGAGGGGCTCGCCGACCGCTGGCTGCCGTTGTCCGGCGCGGCCACCAAGGTCACGTTCGACGACGCGGGCAGGACCTCCGCCAAGAACTCCACCAAGAACTCCGGCACGAACGGGGCGACCGCCGGGGACGGCGACGGGGACGGCGCCTTCTACTACAACACCGACACCGATTCGGCGATCTACCCGGCGGGCACGTCGAAGGGCCTGACCTACACGGAGAGCGGCGTCATCCAGCGCACGCCGTCCGACAAGCAGATCGACGCCGCCGACGCCGCGACGATCAGCCAGCCGGAGGCGGTCGACTCTCCCGATTCGGCGGGCAAGCTCGCCACCGCCCTGGCCGGCGGCGAGGCGAAGGGCGGCGCCGCGGCACGCAAGATCGCCGAGGAGCTCAAGGATTCCGGCTGGTTCTCGCACGGCCTGTCCGGCGACTACCCGTCGCTGCCCGGCCACGGCAACTACCGCATCGAGAAGCTGCTCGGCGGCAAGGAGATGGTGGGCGACTCCGAACAGTATGCCTCCGCCATGGCGCTCATGGCCCGCGACCTCGGCCTGCCCAGCCGCGTGGTGCTCGGCTTCATCCCGAAGAACAAGGACGGCGCGATCAGCGCGGCCCGCACCGAGAAACGGGGGAAGCAGACCGTCACCGAATTCAAGGGCAACGACATCGAGGCGTGGGTGGAGATCAAGCTCGACGGCTACGGATGGGTGGCGTTCTATCCGACGCCCAAGGAGACGAAGATCCCCGACAAGAACCAGAACCTCACGCCGCCGAACCCGCAGACGCTGGTCCGACAGCCTCCGGTCCCGCTGCAGGATCCGCTGCGCGACGAACAGCAGGCGCGCGGCCAGTCGGCGCTCGCCGGCGAGGACGCGGACGCGTCCGGCGCGAACCTGTTCTGGGCGCGCTTCGGGCGCATCGCCCGCCGCGTCGCGATCTACGGCAGCCCCGTATGGACGGTGCTGATCGTGTGCGGTCTCATCCTGCTCGTCAAGGCGATCCAACTGGCCCGCGCACGACGGCGCGGCAGTCCGCGCGTGCGCGTCGCCGCCGGATGGCGGGCGCTGACCGCACTCGCCCGCCAGAGCGGCGTCGACGCGCACGGCACCCGCCGTGAGGAGGGACGCGCGATGGCTGAACAGCTGGCGGTCGACGCCGCGAACCTCACGCGCCTGTCGCGGGACGCCGACTACGCGGCGTTCTCCGGGCAGCGGATCGGCGACGAACAGGCGCGCCGCTACTGGTCGGGCGTGGACGCGACGCGCAGGGCCATGCTCGCCTCGATGCCGCGTCTGCGCCGCTGGCGCACCCGTCTTTCCCTCGCCGGAGTGTTCACACGCCGGAGGAAAGACGAACGCGGGACATCCGCAGCAGGTATAGTGGCGGGTATGCGTGTCCGGTTCGCCGGTCGCGGGACGAAGAAGGCGACGGCCGGCAAGGGCCCCGGAGCACGGACGGAGGGGAAGCGTTCATGAACATCGGACACCTCACGGCGGGACTCGCCACCGATGTGGGGCTCAAGCGCAGGAACAACCAGGACCTGGGCTACGCCGATCACGGCGTGTACGTGGTGTGCGACGGCATGGGCGGCGGCATGGGCGGCGAACGGGCCAGCGCCCGCGCCATCGACCATCTGCGCGCCCTCACCGCGCTGCCGGTGCGCAACCGCGCCGACATCGAGACCGTGCTCGCCGACGCGCAGACCGACGTGCTCGCGCTCGGACAGGAGCTCGGCGGCGTGGCCGGCACCACCGTGACCGGCCTCATCCTCGTCCACGGCGACGCCCCCGACACCGACGACGATGACTCCCCCACCGTGCTGTCCGGCATCGGCGGCGCGTCAGGCGACAAGACCGCCGCCGCCGACCTCACCGAGACCGCCGAGGACGCGACGCTGCTCGTGCCGTTCAACACGGAGAACCTCGCCTACGTGGTCAACATCGGCGATTCGCGCACCTACCACATGGACGCACTGGAGGACGGCAGCGGATGGGACGCCTCGACGCTCACCCGCATCACCCGCGACCATTCGCAACGGCAGGAGGCCATCGACTCCGGCGAACTGCTGCCCGACGTGGCCGCCTCGCTCATCCCCCGCAACGTCATCACCCAATGCATCGGCGACCCGGACGGCATCGACCCGGACCTGTTCCTCACCGACGCGACCGGCCGCTTCATCATCTGCTCGGACGGACTGCACGCGGAGGTCTCCGGCGACGACGAGATCGCCGCGATCGCCGCACGGTACGACGATCCGCAGCAGGCGGCCGACGCGCTCCTCCAAGCGGCGCTCGCCGCCGGCGGCCGCGACAACGTGACCGTCATCGTCGCGGACATGCCCGTGCTCGCGCCGAAACGGCACGCGTGGGCGGTGACTAAACTCGGTGACGAGGAGGACATCGGCAACATCGCCGATCAGACTTTGCAAACCTTACGAACCATAACACCAAGGAGGCCATGATGGTCGATTACGATGCCGCGGTCGCGGCGGTCCAGGACCAGAACGCTGATCCGATCTTCCTCGCGAAGATCGCCTACGAGAACCCGGAGTTTGGCGCGAACGTGGCGGTGAACCCGCGCGCCTACCCGGGCCTGCTGCGCTGGCTCGCCGAGTTCGGCGACGAGCGCGCCCGCGAGACCGTGGCCCAGATGGGCTACACGGCGAACGGCACCCCGGCCGGAGCCAACCAGCCGGCCGCGGCCCAGGCCGAGCCGGCCGCGGCCCAGGCCGACCCGTACGCCGCGCAGCAGCAGTCCTACGCCCAGCCCGCCGCGGCACAGCCGGCCGCCGACCCGTACGCGCAGCAGCCCGCGGCGCAGGCCCAGCCCGCCGCCGATCCGTACGCCGCGTCCCCGTACGCGCAGGCCCCGCAGAACCCGTACGGGTTCACCGCGGAGATCGCCCGCACCACCACCGACCAGATGCAGATGGCCGAGATCGCGCAGAAGGCGCCGGAACTGTACGCCGCCCTGGCGCAGAACCCGAACCTGTACCCGGCGCTCGTCGACTGGCTGTCCCAGTTGGGCGACCCGGCCGTCAACGCGGCGCTCGCCAGCCGTCAGTGAGGAGCATGGCAGATGAGCAATGTGATTCCCTTCCCTCCGGCACCGGAACCCGGCTGGTACGCCGATGATCCGGTGAACACCCCGGCGGCCGCGCAGGCCGAGACCGCGCAGCCGGCACCCCAGTCCGCCCCGACCCAGCAGCCGCAGTCCCAGCAGCCCGAGCCGCAGGCCCAGCCCGCGCAGGCCGCCGCCGCGGCCCCCGCCTCCGGTCTCGCCGCGGCGGGCCTCGCCACCGGCACCCCGGTGGTGACGGGCACGTTCGTCACCAACCAGTCGCAGGCGCAGCCGATCCAGTCGACGTTCCAGCCCGCGGCCCAGCAGCAGGCCCAGCCCGCCCAGCAGCCGCAGACCTCCGCCGCCCCGGACGACGACGAGGATTGGGACAGCACCGTGCTGTCCAGCTCGTTCACCATCAAGCAGGCGCACAAGACGTACGTGCTGCACAACGAGGCGACCGGCCAGACGATTCTCATCGACCGCAGCGTGCTGCTCGGCCGCCGCCCGTCCGAGGCCATCCCGGAGGGCGCGAAGGCAGTGAAGATCGAGGATCCGACGCGCACCACATCCCGCAACCACGCGGCCATCAGCATCGACCAGGACGGCCAGCTGTGGATCGAGGACTACGGTTCGCTGAACGGCACGTTCATCATCCGCAACGGCGAGGAGCAGCAGGTCGTCAAGGGCACGCCCGCGCAGCTTGAGGCCCCCGCCACGCTGCGCATCGGCGACCAGTTCTTCACCCTCGAAGAGCAGCAGTAGCGGCGCGGCGCCGGGTCTCTCCCTCCGTCCGCCCGCGGCGGACACCTCCCTCGTCAGAGGGAGGCCAAGAAGGGAGAGGCGCGCATCGCCCGTCACCCGTCTCATATGAGTTGAGCCCCCTCGGCCTTCATGGCCGAGGGGGCTCAACTCATATCAGCACCTCAGTCCCGCCAGCACCTCAGTACCTGAGGTTCATCACGTCCAGGCACCAGGCGTTCTCGTAGGAGACCTCCTCCCACTGCTTGTAGCGCCCCGACGTGCCGCCATGCCCGGCCTCGACCTCGATCTTGGCGATCGCGTCGAATCCGCGCGACTGCATGGCGGCCACCCATTTGAGCGGCTCCACGTAGAGCACACGCGTGTCGTTCATCGACGTGGTGACGAACACGCGCGGGAACGCGCGCCCGCCTTCGGAATCCGCGGCGGGCAGGTTCTCGTACGGCGTGTACGACTTCATGTACCGGTACACGTCCTCGTCGTGCAGCGGGTCGCCCCATTCGTCCCATTCGGTGACGGTGAGCGGCAGCGACGGGTCGAGGATCGACGTGAGCGCGTCGACGAACGGCACATCCGCCTCGACGCCCGCGTACAGGCCCGGCGCGAGGTTCGCGACCGCACCCATGAGGAGGCCTCCGGCGGAGCCGCCGTTGGCGACGGTGCGTCGCGGGTCGGCGAGGTGCGCGTGCTGGAGCGCGGCGGTCGCGTCGACGAAGTCCTCGAACGAATGCTTCTTGTTGAGACGCCGCCCCTGCTCGTACCAGGCGCGGCCGAGTTCGCCGCCGCCGCGGATGTGCGGCACCGCGTACAGCACGCCGCGGTCGAGCATGCTGAGCCTCGCGACGGAGAAGTTCGGGTCGGAGGAGATCTCGTACGCGCCGTAGCCGGTGATGAACATCGGCGAATCCTGCGCGGGGAAGTCGCGCCGCCAGACGAGCGAGACGGGGATGCGTTCGCCGTCGCGCGCGCGAATCCACACGCGGCGTTCCATGTAGTCGCGCGGGTCGAAGCCGCCGAGCACGGTGGCGCGTTTGAGCAGCCGGTCCTCGCCGGTCGTCGGGTCGATCTCGTGCAGTTCGCCGGGGCGCGTGTAGCTGGTGAACGAGTAGCGCATGCGCGGTGCGTCGTAGGACGGGTTGCCGCCGGTGCCGATCGAGTAGAGCCGGCGCGTCTCGCCGGGCAGGTGGTCGTCGCTCGCGCCGTCCGACGACGACGTGTGGTCGGTCGGCACCCCGGCACCAACGCCGGCACCAACGCCACCGGCGCCCAGATGCCCCGCGTCCCAGTCCTCGGCCCACAGCGTCTCGCCGTGGTCGCCGGTCTCGTCGCGGTCGTCGGCGATCATGTCCCAGTCGTCTTCGAGCGCGGGCGGCAGCAGTTCGGTGAACCGCCACGGCCGTCCGGCGAGGAAGTCCTCGACGGCGGCGCGTTTCGGCATCATCGCGACGTGCGGCAGTCCGTCAGCGCGGTAGGCGAGCGTGACGAAGTGACGGTGGATGGCGATGCCTTCGACGCCGAGGCCGTGCAGTCCCTGCAGGATGGCCGGGTTGTGCGCGTTGAAGTACGGCGCGGTGATCGCCTTCGCGCGGTCCTCGGCCGTGGCGGCGTGCTCGCAGCCGTACGGCGAGCCTTCGGCGACGCACACGCCTTCGCCGAGCGTGTACGGCGGCTCGTGGCGGCGCATGTCGATTACGTCGATCTCGAAGTTCGGGTTCTTCGCGTTGTGGTAGACGACGGCGAGCGGGATGTCCGAGCCGTCCTCCCCCGCGTTCTCGAAGCAGGCGAAGCTCACGTCGTATTCGACGTCCGGTCGGCGGGGGATGAACGCCTGGAATTCGCCTTCCGGGTCGGTCACGGGCAGCATGAGCACTTCGGTGGTGGTCTTGGAGCCGGTGCCGAGCACGAGGTTGCGTTCGTCGAAGCTCAGGCCGATGCCCACCCAGAAGCGTTCGTCCTCCTCGCGGTACACGCACACGTCGGCCCCGACATCCGTGCCGACCTTGTGCCGCCAGACCGCGCACGGGCGCCATGCGTCGTCGAGTTCCACCCAGAACACGTAGCGCGCGTCGGGCGTGAAGCATGCGGAGCCGACGCCGTGGAACGTTTCGGGCAGCTCCTCGCCGGTCTCGAGGTCGCGGATCCGGTAGTCGTAGCGTTCGTCGCCGGCCGTGTCGACGCCGTAGAGCATCCACCGGCCGTCGCGGCTCAGGTCCATGCCGCCGAGACGGAAGAAGTCATGGCCTTCCGCCTCCGCGTTCGCGTCGAACACGATCGATTCTCCGGGCAGCGAGCCGGGCGCGCCGAACGGGTCGATCCGGGGCGGGTCCCAGTCGTCGGCGCCGCGCACGCGCATGCGGCACTGCACCGCGTACTGGCGGCCCTCCTGCGTGCGCGCGTAGTACCAGTAGTCGTTGATGCGCACGGGCACGGACATGTCGGTCTCCTGCACGTGCGATTTGAGTTCGTCGAACAGGGTGCGGCGCAGTCCGTCGAGATGCGCGTTGCGCGCCTCGCACAGGCGGTTCTGCGCGGCCACGTAGTCGCGCGTGCGCGGCGAATCCTTGTCGCGCATCCATTCGTAGGGGTCGATGAACACGTCGCCGTGGTGTTCGCGTCGTGTCGGCTCGCGGTGCGCGACGGGCACGCCGGGTGCCGACGCGGCCTCCGCGCCGCCCGTCGTCACGCCCTCGGTCATGTCCTGTTCGCCGCCCACACCGCCGGCCTGTTGGTTCTCTTCAGTCATACGGGTGATTATACGCACGCGCGAACCGGTTCCGCGCGCGCATATCCCACCCGCGGAACCGCGGCACCGTCGCAACGCCACCGTGGCACCGTCACCCGCGGAACCGCTACCCCAGATGCGCCTTGAGGTACGGCAGCATCGTCTTCATGATGTTCGCGCCGGTCGTGCCGGTGAACACGGGCACGTCGGTGTCGGGCATCGGCTGGGTGGCGGTCATGCCGGCCGGGTTACGCATGCCGAACGGCATGAGTTCGCGCGGGCTCAGCTGCCTGATCGCGATGGCGAGCACGCGCCCCGGGTAGCGTCGGACGACGGTCGCGTAGGTGGTGGGGTCCTTCTGGCCGTCGTCGCCGACGAGGATGAACTTCATGTCGGGGAAGTCGGCCATGAGCTGTTCGACGAATTCGAGCTTGTGCTGCGGTCCGGAGGGGATGAACGTCTTGGGCCGCGGGTCGAGGTCGCGCAGCAGCAACGGGCCTTCCGGGAACCCGTGGTTCTCGAGGAAGTGGCGGATCGAGCCTTCCACGTTCCACGGCGAGGTGGACAGGTAGAAGAACGGCGCATCCGGGAACAGGTCGGCGAGCTTGGTGAACAGCACGCTCATGCCGGGCACGGAGGCCTTCTTGTCCGGGTTGAGGAACAGCAGGTTCCACGCGGCCTTCCACAATATGGGCGCCTGCGTGATCATCACGGTGTCGTCCACGTCGGAGATGATGCCGACCTTCGCGCCCTTCGGAATCGTGAACAGCTTCGCGTGCACCGGCTTGCGCCCGTTGACGCGGTAGGAGACGTCGTGCACGCCCGGTTCGAGGCGCTGTTCGGCGACGAGGTCGAGGTAGCCGGACGTGTCGGAGATCGCGTATTCGCTGTCGAGCTCCGGCCGCGTGTCCACCGCGTCGTAGCGTTCGGATTCGCCGATCTGCACGGTTTCGAGCGGCACGTCGTCGATGCGGATCTTCACCTGCGTGTGCGGCGAGGGGATGGCGAGCATGCCGCGAATGCCGCGCGTCGCGCGTCCGTATTCGCTGCCCTCCCCCGCGTACACGGTGCGGCAGATGAGTCGCGAATAGTCGCCGGTGCCGTACCCGACGTACGGGTCGACGCGCGGGAACCAGTCGAGGCGTCGCGCCGTGCGCGTGGCCGCCTTCACCCACGCGTTGAACGCGCGTGTGACGGCGCGGCGCACGAGGCGTTCCGG
>NZ_NMWT01000003.1 GCF_002860365.1 Bifidobacterium parmae | reverse complement strand
CGTCGTGAGACAGTTTGGTCTCTATCCTCTGCGCTCGTCGGAATACTGAGGAGACCTGCCCATAGTACGAGAGGACCTGGGTGGACGAACCTCCGGTACGCCGGTTGTCACGCCAGTGGCACCGCCGGTTGGCTGCGTTCGGAAGGGATAACCGCTGAAAGCATCTAAGCGGGAAGCCCGCTCCAAGATAAGTATTCCCCGGACCCTCGGGTCCGAGACCCCCCATGAAGAACACGTGGTCGATAGGCCGGACGTGGAAGCCCCGCGAGGGGTGGAGCCGACCGGTACTAACGGGGAAGCGCGACACACACATCCCAACCCCTGGTTGGGACGGCATCAACCTCTTCTGCGAATCATGAACGACACGGAGCAACCGTGACGACACGACAAGACAATCAACACAGGCGTCCACCATCCGGTCCCCAAACCACCAGCCCGAGGGGATATACGAGGAAGCGGGAGCACCTCGCCCCACAATTGAAGATTTGCGGCGGTCATAGCCCAGGAGAGACGCCCGGTCCCATTCCGAACCCGGAAGCTAAGACCTGGCACGGCGATGGTACTGCACCCGAGAGGATGTGGGAGAGTAGCACGCCGCCGCACCACACGTGAAACGGACCCCCGGTCGAGCCACACGGCTCCCGGGGGTCCACGCATACCCGCACATGTCTCACCATACGGGTGAAAAGTGGACATTCCGCGTCATTCCAACCATCGCCGTTGTTACGATGGGCTGTTATGAGCGAGAACATCATGCGAATCATCGACCTTCGCGGTCAAGTCCTGTCCCGTGCCGAATTGCTGGCCGCGATGCCGCGTGCCGCCATGGGCACCTCCGAGGCCACCGACCTCGTCCGCCCCATCCTCGACGACGTCAAGGAGCGCGGCGCGGCCGCCCTGCGAGACTTCGAGGAGAAGTTCGACCACGTGCGCCCCGAGCACCTGCGCGTGCCCGAAGAGGCCATCCAGGATGCGCTCACCACGCTCGACCCGGAGGTGCGCGCCGCCATCGAGGAATCCGTGCGCCGCGCCCGTGCCGTCGCCGCCAACCAGGTGCCGAAGGACTTCCACACCGATCTCGCGCCCGGCGCCCGCGTCGCCGAACGCTGGATTCCGATTCAGCGCGTCGGCCTGTATGTGCCCGGCGGCAAGGCCGTGTACCCGAGCTCCGTCATCATGAACTCCGTGCCCGCGCAGGCCGCCGGCGTTGAATCCCTCGCCATCGCGACCCCGCCGGCCCGCGACAACGACAAGGGCCTGCCGAACAAGACCATCCTCGCCACCTGCGCCATCCTCGGCGTCAAGGAGGTGTACGCGGTGGGCGGCGCCCAGGCCATCGCCATGTTCGCCTACGGCGCGAAGGGCTCCGAACCGCAGGACGGCGCCGTGCTGTGCGATCCGGTCGACAAGATCACCGGCCCGGGCAACATCTTCGTCGCCACCGCCAAGTCCCTCGTCTCTGCGTTCGTCGGCATCGACGCGGTCGCCGGCCCCACCGAGATCGGCATCATCGCCGACAAGGACGCGAACCCGAGCCTGCTCGCCGCCGACCTCATCGGCCAGGCCGAGCACGACGAGCTCGCCGGCTCCGTGCTGTTCACCGACTCCCCGGAGCTTGCCGAGAAGGTGCAGGAGAACCTGAACTACCGCGTGCCGCGCACCGAGCACGCCGACCGCGTCCACACGTCCCTCTCCGGCACGCAGTCCGCCATCGTCCTGACCGACGGTCTCGACCAGTCCATCGACGCGGCCAACGCCTACGCGGCCGAACACCTCGAGATCCAGACCGCGAACGCGGACGAGGTCGTCAAGCGCATCAAGAACGCGGGCGCCATCTTCCGCGGCCCCTACTCGCCGGTGCCGCTCGGCGACTACATGTCCGGCTCCAACCACGTGCTGCCCACCGGCGGCACCGCCCGCTTCGCCGCCGGCCTCGGCGTGCACACGTTCATGAAGCCCGTCGAGGTCATCGAATACGACGAGGAGGGACTGAAGGCCCTCGCCGCGCGCATCAACGCGTTCGCCGTGTCCGAGGATCTGCCCGCCCACGGCGAGTGCGTGCTGTCCCGCTTCGTCAAGGACCCGTACGATAAGGAGACCCTGCGCGAGCAGGAGAAGGAAGCCGGTCTGCTGTGAGTGCCATCCCCTCGAACCTGCCCTTGCGCAACGATCTGATCGGCGAGGAGCCGTACGGCGCGCCGCAGCTCGACGTGCCCGTCTGCCTCAACGTCAACGAGAACCCGTACGCGCCCGATCCGGCCGTCTGCGACACGATCGCCCGTCGCGTGCGCGAGATCGCGCCCACGCTGAACCGCTACCCGGACCGCGAGCACATCGAACTGCGCAAGGCGTTCAGCGACTATCTCGCGCGTGAATCCGGCACGCGTCTCGACGTGGACGAGCTGTGGGGCGCGAACGGATCCAACGAGATCATGCTCCAGCTGTTCCAGGCGTTCGGCGGCCCGGGCCGTACCGCGCTCGGCGCCGACCCCACGTACTCCATGTACCCGGAGTACGCGCGCGACACGTTCACCGGATGGAAGCTCGCCCACCGCAACGAGGACTTCACCCTGAACGTGGAGAAGACCATCGAGGCGATCCACGAGGTCAAGCCGTCCATGGTGCTGCTCACCAGCCCGAACAACCCGACCGGCACGCCGCTGCCGATGGAGGACATCGAACGCATCCTCGCCGCCTGCGAGACCGCCGAGGTGGAGGGTGCCGGCGAAGGCGTGCACCCGATCCTCGTCATCGACGAGGCGTATGTGGAGTTCCGCAACCCCGGCACGCCGAGCGCCGTCAGCCTCATCAAGGACCATCCGAACCTGGCCGTCAGCCGTACGATGAGCAAGGCGTTCGCGTTCGCAGGCGCCCGCGTCGGCTACCTCGCCGCGTCCAAGGGCATCATCGACTGCGTGCGCATCGTGCGCATGCCGTACCACCTGTCCGCCGTCACGCAGGCCGCCGCCCTCGCCGCGTTCGAACACACCGACGAGCAGCTGAGCCGTGTCGGTCACCTGCGCGAGACCCGCGAGGCGACCGCCGCATGGCTGAAGGAGCAGACCTACAAGGGCGTCAATCTCGAGGTCGCCGAATCCGGTTCGAACTTCCTGCTGTTCGGCGGACGCTTCGACAAGCGCGACGCGATCTTCGACGAACTGTTGAAGCGCGGCGTGCTCATCCGCGTCGTCGGCCCGGACGGCTGGCTGCGCGTGTGCATGGGCACCGACGAGGAGATGGCCCGCTTCCGCGAGGCGCTCCGCGAGACCCTGCGCAGCGTGGAAGCCGAATGACGCCATACGGCCACATCCCGACCGACGTCGCAGCAACGCAGACTTTCCAGCAACTTTCCGAAGGAGCAACACCATGGCGCGCACCGCGCACATCGTCCGTGAGACCAGCGAGTCGCACATCGACCTCGAACTGAACCTCGACGGCACCGGCCAGACCGACATCGACACCTCCGTGCCGTTCTACAACCACATGATGAACGCGCTCGGCAAGCATTCGCTCATCGATCTGAAGATCCACGCGCACGGCGACACCGACATCGACGTGCACCACACCGTGGAGGACACGGCCATCGTGTTCGGCGAGGCGTTGAAGCAGGCGCTCGGCGACAAGCGCGGCATCCGCCGCTTCGCCGACGCCACCGTGCCGCTCGACGAGGCGCTCGCCAAGGCCGTCGTCGACATCTCCGGCCGCCCGTACGTGGTGTGCACCGGCGAGCCGGAAGGCTACGAGTACTGCATGATGGGCGGCCACTTCACCGGTTCGCTCGTGCGTCACGTCATGGAGTCGATCGCATTGCACGCCGGCATCTGTCTGCATCTGCAGGTGCTCGCCGGCCGCGACCCGCACCATATCGCCGAAGCCGAGTTCAAGGCGTTCGCGCGTGCGCTGCGGTTCGCCGTCGAACCCGATCCGCGCATCGAGGGTCTGATCCCGAGCACGAAGGGATCGCTGTGATGTCCGGCTGGGACGACGACAAGAACCACGGTGCCGACGGTTTCGACGGTTTCGATTCGGACGACGGTCATCTTTCCGACGACGACATCGCCAAGGCGATGGAGGGCTTCGAGAAGGAGTTCGCGCAGGAGAGCGGCGCCGGCGATTCCGCCGTTTCCGGCGACGGCGTCGCATCCGACGGCGACCTGCCGGACATCGACGGCATCGACATCCCCGACGACGCCTCCTCGATCGACCCGTCCACGGGCTTCGAGGACGCGTTGCAGGGCCTGCTCGGCAACAAGGCGAAGATGGCGGCGCTCGTCACGCGGATTGCGTCGGCGCAGTTGCTCGCCGCGTTCTGCCAGCTGTCCGACGTCTCCGCCGACTGCATCGGCTCCAATCAGGGCGCCGTCGCCGTGCTGCGCAACCTCGACGGCGACGCCCCCGAGGCCGCGGCACGCGACATCACCACCGTCGTCGGCGGGATGAGCGTCGTGCTCGGCGTCAACCGCGCCGACAAGCTCGAAGTCACCTTGTACGCGGGCGGACAGGCCGGCTCCACGCTCGCCCCGCCCATCCTGTTCAACTCGACGCCGCGGTTCGTGGAGGATCTCATGCTCGGCATCACCACCGTCGCGCAGTTGGAGACGAAGGGCTTCGAAGTGGTCGACTCGGGGAGCATGGACCACGATCAGGCGATGAAGGTGATCGCCGACCATACGCGCATGGGGCGCGGCGGATCCACCCGCGGCTCCAGCATCGACTGACCGCCGCAACAGCAGTGAAGGAGAACGAACCATGACCACCGCGGTCGTATTCGATTATGGTTTCGGCAACGTGCGCTCCATGGTGCGCGCGCTCGCCCGACTCGGCGTCGACACCACGCTCACCTCCGATTACCGGCAGGCGCTCGAGGCCGACGGTCTCGTCGTGCCGGGCGTCGGCGCGTTCGCCGCCTGCATGGAGGGCCTGCGCCACGTGCAGGGCGATCGCGTGATCGTCGACCGCCTGCGTGCCGGACGCCCCGTGCTCGGCGTGTGCGTCGGCGAGCAGGTGATGTTCGAGACCGGTCACGAGCATGGCGAGAACGCCGCCGGCGTCGGACTGATCGGCGGCTCCGTCGACCCGCTCGACGCGGACGTCGTGCCGCACATGGGCTGGGACACGGTCGAAGGCGCGGAAGGCTCCACGCTGCTCAAGGGCGTGGAAAGCGAACGCTTCTACTTCGTCCACTCCTACGCCGCGCACGAGGCGACGGCGAAGGACCTGTCCGGGCTCCAGATCGAGATCACGGACGACAGCCACGTCACCTGGTGCACATACGGCCGCAGCCGCTTCGTCGCCGCCTACGAGCGCGGGCCGCTGTCCGCCACGCAGTTCCATCCGGAGAAGTCCGGCGACGCGGGCGCCCAGCTCCTGGAGAACTGGATCGCCACGTTCTGACCGGTCGTCGCCGGTCGCCGTCGCCGGTCGGCCCGCCGTCGAGGTAGGTCCGCCGTAGCGTCCATCTCGTCAACCGTATCAATCCCCGAGAAAGGCTTCCATCATGTCTCTCACCCTGCTTCCCGCCGTCGACGTGCGCGACGGCAAGGCCGTGCGCCTGCGCCAAGGCGAATCCGGCTCCGAAACCGACTACGGCTCACCGCTCGAGGCGGCGCGCACGTGGGTCGAATCCGGCGCGGAATGGATCCACCTGGTCGACCTCGACGCCGCGTTCGGCACCGGCGACAACCGCGCCCAGCTGCGCGAGATCGTCCACGAGCTCGGCAATCGCGTCAACATCGAGATGTCCGGCGGCGTGCGTGACGACGCGTCGCTCGATGCCGCGCTCGAGGCCGGCGCCGCCCGCGTGAACATCGGCACCGCCGCGCTCGAGAACCCGGAATGGACCCGCAAGGCGATCGCGAAATACGGCGACCGCGTGGCCGTCGGCCTCGACGTGCGTGGGCACACGCTCGCCGCGCGCGGCTGGACGCGCGAAGGCGGCGACCTGTTCGAAACGATGAAGATGCTCGACGATGCCGGATGTTCGCGCTACGTCGTCACCGACGTCGCGCGCGACGGCATGATGAGCGGGCCGAACCTCGACCTGCTGCGCGAGGTCGCCGAGCGCACCGACGCGAAGGTGACCGCCTCCGGCGGCATCTCCAAGCTCGACGATCTGAGGAACATCCGCAAGCTCGCCGACCTCGGCGTCGACTCCGCGATTCTCGGCAAGTCGCTCTACGCGCGCGCGTTCACGCTCGAAGAGGCGCTTGAGGTCGCCCGGTAGTCATCGGAATAGACCATGCAGGTGCCGGATGTCGTCCGAAGGATGACGCTCGATGAACCGGCGCGAGAAATCCCGGAAGACACGCAAGTCTTCCGGGATTTCTTGTGCTGATGATGTTTCAGTGCGATTATTCCCGGGAATGGTGCTTATTGTCCGGGATTTCTTGTGCTGACGATGTTTCAGTGCGATTATTCCCGGGAATGGTGCTTATTGTCCGGGATTTCTTGTGCTGATGTCGTCTCAGTGCAATTATTCCCGGAAGACGGGGATGATTTCCGGGAATAATTGTGCCGAGAGAGGGTGGTTCGGGGTGACCTTGACCACCCTCAGTCCCGCTTCGCGAGCCAGCTCCCGCCGGCGGGAGCGAATCGGATTCTGTCGGCGGGAGCGAATCGGATTTCGTCGGATGGAGCGAATCGGATTCTGTCGGCGGGAGCGTTCCGTTACGCGCAGGGGAGCTGGCCCTTTTTGATCATCTTCTTGAAGACGGCGTAGTCCTCGTCGTTCTGCTCGGCGTAGCTCACGGCGAACGAGGCGATCGCCTGGTCGAACTCGTCGGAGCCGCCCAGATAGTTCGCGATCGCGATCGAATCGCCGGTGCGCGCGTGCGCGTGCGCGAGACACCAGGCGCACATGCGCGCCAGATCGGACAGCGCCGTCGCATTGAGGTTGTCGATGTCGATCGACCCCTTGCCGTTCCACAGCTGGCGCACGTAGTAGTCGCGCTTCCTGCCGTCCTCGGCGAGGAAGCTCGTCCAGCCGAGCAGCACGTCCGCCGTGGATTGGATGAGCTTCTGGCCCTGCACCACGCGTTCGCCGTGCGTCAAGTACGGGGAGGCGCCGCAGTAGTGCTCGAGCACCGAATACGTGGCCTCCTTCATCTGGATCATCATCGGATCGTCGATGTCGCGCGCGATCCACACGCTCGCCCAGGCACGCTGGCCCACCGAGCCGACGCCCACGACCTTGCGCGCCGCGTCCTGGTAGCGGAAGTGGTCGAACACCCAGCGTCGATCCTCGTACAGCGAGTGGCGGTAGTTTGCGAACAGCGTGTCGAGGCGGGCCTGCAGCGCGTCGAGATCCGCATAGCCGCTGAGCTCGTTGATCGGCACGAGTTCGGGCGGGTTCGACTTGAACCTGAGCTTGCCGTCTTTGAATCGGCACAGTTTCGCGGCGGCGGCGTCGTTGTCCTTGAGCAGCGCCTTCATCGCGGCCTGGTGCAGCGTGCCGTTGCGCTTGCCGCTCCCGGTCGTCTCGAACCGGTCGAGCGTCTCCTCCACGTCGAGATGCTCGTACCAGGCGTCGAGATAGTCCATTTCGGAGAACCATTTGATGCGCTCGCGGTAGGTGCGCGTGCACTGGAGCACCGCGGCGCGGATGTCCTTCTCCTTGAGCTTGTTCGCGCGCCCGCAGATCTCCACGGACACGGCGAGACGCTTGAGATCCCACTCCCATGGTCCGGTCGCCGTCTCGTCGAAGTCGTTGATGTCGAACACGAGACGCGCGGAGGGGGAACGGAAGATGCCGAAATTGCCGATATGCGCGTCGCCCACGCACTGCACGGGGATGCCGGTGACCGGCGTGGCCGCCAGATCGTTCGTCATGATGAGCACGGTGCCGCGGTAGAACGTGAACGGGCTGGCGCTCATGCGCTTGTAGCGCAGCGGAATCAGATCGGGCACGCGGATCGCGGATTGCTCCTCGAGCAGGGCGATCGCCTCGCGGCGGCCGGAACGCACCTGCCAGACGGCGTGCGATTCGAGCGGCGCCTTCGCCCGGGCGGCGATGCCGGCGCGCGAACGCTCGCGGGGGGAGTCGGCCTGACGCCATGACGTGACGTCGACGGGAGGATGGTCCAGCGGGGTGAGATGGTCTTGTGCAGCTTCGCTCATGGGCACCACTGTAGCGTGACGTGCGCCGAGGTAACAAAGCCCTAACACGTGGGTGTGAGGATTGGGCACTATGGATAAGCAACAGGAGTTCGCCCTGCGCACCGTCGAGGAACGCGACGTGCGCTTCATTCGTCTATGGTTCACGGACGTGCTCGGCACGCTGAAGTCCGTGGCCATCGCGCCGGCGGAACTGGAGGCTGCGTTCGAGGAGGGGCTCGGATTCGACGGTTCGGCCATCGAGGGCATGACGCGCGTGTCCGAGGATGACATGATCGTCAAGCCGGATCCCTCCACCTTCCAGATCCTGCCGTGGCGCGGCGGGCCGCAGGGGACGGCCCGCATGTTCTGCGACGTGCTCACCCCGGACGGCGAGCCGAGCCTCGGCGACCCGCGTCACGTGCTGAAGCGTTCGCTCGCCAAGGCGAAGGAGAAAGGCTTCACGTTCTACGTGCATCCCGAGATGGAGTTCTACCTGTTCGAGCAGCAGGAGGACTGGTCGAAGGCTCCGACGCCGATCGACGAGGGCGGCTACTTCGACCACGTGCCGCGCAGCCCCGGCATGGACTTCCGCCGCGCCACCGTGAACATGCTCGAACAGATGGGCATCTCGGTGGAGTACTCGCACCACGAGGCGGGCCCCGGCCAGAACGAGATCGACCTGCGGTACGCGGACGCGCTCACGACGGCCGACAACATCATGACGTTCCGCACCGTGGTCAAGGAGATCTCGCTGGAACGCGGCATCCACGCGAGCTTCATGCCGAAGCCCCTCGCCGACGCCCCCGGCTCAGGTATGCACACGCATCTGAGCCTGTTCGAAGGTGACGCGAACGCGTTCTACGAGGCCGGCCAGGAGTTCAACATGTCCCTGACCGCCCGCCAGTTCGCCGCCGGCATCCTCCACCACGCGGCGGAGATCTGCGCGGTCACCGACCAGTACGTGAACTCGTACAAGCGTCTGTGGGGCGGCAACGAGGCTCCGAGCTACATCTGCTGGGGCCACAACAACCGTTCCGCGCTGCTGCGCATCCCGCAGTACAAGCCCGGCAAGGGCAATTCGGCGCGCATGGAGTTCCGAGGCCTCGACCCGGTCGCCAACCCGTACCTCGCGTACTCGGTGCTGCTGGCCGCCGGCCTCGACGGCATCGAGAAGCAGATGACGCTGGCCGAGCCGACGAGCGACGACGTGTGGGAGCTCACCGACGAGGAACGCCAGTCCATGGGCATCGAACCGTTGCCGCGTTCGCTCGGCACCGCGCTGAAGATCATGGAGAAGTCCGATTTCGTGGCGGACGTGCTCGGCGAGCACGCGTTCAACTACTTCCTGCGCAACAAGCGCCAGGAGTGGGAGGAATACAACCGCCAGGTCACCGCGTACGAGCTCAAGACCTACCTGCCGAAGCTGTAGCGTCAGCGGGGGAGGGACGCCGCGACACGCGCCGTTCCGCCGTCCGGCCTCACGGAGGGGGTCTTCCGGGCATCCGTCCGGAAGACCCCCTCTGCGTGTCATGGGCGCGTTGTTGTAGGGCTGGGCCAATAGCATGCACATGGAACATCACGACGAGGAAGAACCAGACGCATGACGAACACTCCACGCCCCGCGGCGGCCCCTGAAAAGAAACCGGTTTCACCCCAATCCGACCGCTTCTTCAACCTGCCGGTCACGATTCTCGTCCTCGCGAGCTTCATGCTCGGCATGAGCGAGTTCGTGGTCGTCGGCATCCTGCCGGACATCGCGCAGGGCCTCGACGTGTCCGAGGTGACCGTCGGCAACCTCGTCGCCCTGTTCGCGTTCGTCTACGCGCCGGTCACGCCGCTCGGCTCGGCCATCTCCGCGCGCTTCCCGCGATTCGCGACCTACCTGACGCTCATGGGCGTCTTCCTCGCCGGCAACCTCCTGTGCGCGCTTGCCCCAAACTACGCCGTCCTGCTGGTCGCGCGCATCATGATCGCGCTCGTCTCCGGCACGCTCGTCGCCATCGCCATGACCTACGCGCCCGACGTCACCACCGACAAATACCGCACCAAGTTCATCGCATGGGTGTTCTCGGGCTTCTCCATCGCCTCCGTCGTCGGCGTGCCGTTCGGCACGTGGGTGGCGAACACGTTCAGCTGGCGCATCACGTTCCTCATCATCACCGCCGCCACCGCCGCGCTCATGACGATGATGTTCCTCGTCCTGCCGCGCAACTCGCATCCGGTGACCATCGGCTTCCTGCGCCAGTTCCGCCTCTTCTTCGACCACCGCATCTGGGGCGGCGTGCTCACCGTCGTATGCGGCGCGGCCTCCAGCTACGTGTTCTACACGTATCTGACGCCGATCATGCGCGACGAGATCGGCGTGCCCGAACGATACGTGAGCGTCGGCCTCGTCCTCTACGGCGTCGCCTGCCTGTGGAGCAACCTGTACGGCGGCAAGCTCGCCGAGCGCGGCCGCGGCGTCGAACCGCTCGTACACACGCGCCCCGTCTTCTGCCTGCACACCGTACTGCTCGCCTCGCTCGCCCTCGCGCCCCTCGTGCCCGTATACGGCGCGATCCTGCTCGTCGCGCTCGGCATGATGATGTACCTTTTCAATTCGTCGTCGCAGGTGCTGTACATGGACGTCGCCGCCCAGTCGCACCCCGGCTCGATGAACCTCGCCGCCTCGCTCAACTCGATGAGCTTCAACATCGGCATCGCCATCGGCTCCGCGGTCGGCGGCCTCGTCAACGACCATCTGGGGCTCACCTGGCTCGGCCCGTTCGGCGCCGTGTTCGCCGCGCTCGCCGTCGTCATCACCACGCTGCTGCGCCGCTACATGCCCGCATCCGCGAAGGCGTGACCCCTCCGCCCGCGCGTCGCGCTTCGTGAACTGCGTCACATCCGCGCGGTTCTCCAGCGTTTTCCCAGCGGTTTCCGGGTGTGCTTTTCGCCGGCCTCTTCTATCGTGGTGCCCGCAAGACCGATACCACGAATCGTGGTGTGTATGAAGGGGCATCCATGCGACGTAAAGTCATCTCGGCCGTAGTGGCCGTCATCGGCGTGTTCGCCGCGGCCGCGGACATGCTGCTGCTGTTCGCCGGCGGTCCGGCCCGCACGGCGTCATCATCCGCCGCGTCCGGCGCACCGCTGGGGTCGAGCGGCACCGGTGCGTCCGGCGGTGCGTCCGGCGGCTCGTCCGGCACCGCCTCGGGCGACGGTTCGGCCTCCGCCGACGGTTCGGGCACATCCTCGGACGCATCCTCGGACGGCGCCTCCGGGGCTTCCGACGACGCGACGGCATCCGACGGGGCGTTCGAGGACGGCACCTACACCGGCGCGGTCGTCGCCACATCCAAAGGCGACGTGCAGGTGCAGGTGACGGTCTCCGGCGGCAAAGTCACGCAGGTCGTCGCCGTGAAATACCCGAACGACAATCCGCGTTCGCTCGGCATCGCCCAGAAGGCCATCCCGCAGCTGTCCGACGAGGCCGTCCAGGCGCAGAGCGCCGACATCCAGATGGTCTCCGGCGCCACCGAGACCTCCACCGGGTTCATCGGCTCGCTGCAGGACGCGCTCGACCAGGCGAAATGACATGACGTCCGCCGATAGACACGTCGCCGACACCGCCATCGACTGCCACGCCACGGACGACGGCGTGCTGCGCACCGCGGTCTTCCACCTCATGACCATGCCGTTCACGCTGCGGCTGCGTCACGCCGACGAACCCACCCTGCGCGAGGCCGCCGCATCATGCCGTGACCTTCTGTCGCACGTGGACCGCACGTTCTCGCCGTTCCGCGACGATTCGCTCACCTCGCGCGCCAACCGCGGCGATTGGCGCGGCCTGCTCGACGATCCCGACTTCCACGAGGTCTACGCGCGCGCCGCGCTGGCGGCCGACGTCACGCACGGCCACTTCCGCGCGATGCGCGACGGACGCTACGATCCGGTCGGCCTGGTCAAAGGCTGGGCCATCGAACGCGCGTTCACGCGTTTCCTGCGTCCGCTGCTCGCCGCCGGACGCGCCGAGGCGGCGGCGCTCGGCGGCGGAGGCGACATGCAGCTGGGCGTCGCCTCCGGCAGCGGTTTCGTCTGGGGCGTCGGCATCGAGGACCCGCACGACGCCGGCATGCTCGCCGGTACCGTGCGTCTCGCCGACGGCGCGGTCGCGACCAGCGGCACGTCGAAACGCGGCGAACACATCGACCGCACCGACGACGACCTCGTCCAGGCCACCGTCGTCGGCACGCATCTGACCGACGCGGACATGTGGGCCACCACCGCCATCGCCGCCGGCCGCGAGCGTTTCGGCACGCTCGTCGCCGGGGAATCCGATCCGCTGTTCTCCGCACTGCTCATCGACAGGAACGGGGCCAAGCACGTCGTCGCGCCGCACCCGGCGGCGGCTCCCGTGGCCTGAACATTCCGATCACCACCATCGCAAACCGCATAGCGAAAGGACATCGCAACCATGCTGCGACGCATCACCACATCCACCGCCCTCACCTGGGTGGTGGCGCTGTTCGTCATCCCCCTGCCGTTCCTCGCCGCGCTGAGGGCCGGCCTGCCCTCCTTCTACGCGGACATGGCCGCCGGCATCGGCATCGGCGTCGTCGCCTACGTGTGGATGCTCGCCGCCGTCTATCTGGCCGGGCGCCCCCGCTGGGTGGACCGCACGGTGGGCCTGCCGCACATGACCATGATCCACGGCGTACTCAGCCTGCTGGCCATCGCGCTCGCGTTCCTGCACGCCAACCTGCTGCCGGCGGAAGGCCTGACCAAGCTGTTCGGCGGCGCCGGACTCTACCTGTTCGTCTTCCTCGCCGTCTACTCGCTGGTGTTCATGGCCGGCTGGCTGTCGGCGCGCGTGCGGTGGGTGGCCTCGCTCAAACGCGCCCTGGAACGCGTGTTCCGCCACGAGGCGAGCGTGTGGATCCACCGCCTCAACCTCGTGGCCGTGGCGCTGATCTTCCTGCACGTGCAGTCCATCGCGTTCATCCGCGACGACCTGCCGTTCATCATTCTGTTCGACGCCGCCACCGCGGCCGTGTTCGTCTGGTACGTGGCCTCCAAGATCCGCCAGCGCGCCGGCGCCGTCGTCGCCCGCGTGGCCGACGTGCGGCAGATCGCGCCGGGCGTGACCGAACTCACCCTCGACGTGCCCGCCAAGGACGCGCGCTGGGAGCCCGGCGACTTCACGTTCATCCGGTTCCCCGAAACGAAGGGCATGCGCGAATACCATCCGTTCTCGATGATCAACACGTCCTCCGCGGCGCCGACGAGACGGGGATTCGTGCCCATGCGCTTCGACATCCGCGCCGACGGCGATTTCACGCGGCGCATCGCCGCACTGCCCGTCGGCGCGGTGACGCACGTGCAGCCGAGCTACGGCCGCTACCGCCGCTTCATCGACGAACACGCGGCCGGAGCCCCGCTGGTCATGTTCGGCGGTGGCATCGGCGTCACTCCGCTGCTGTCGCTCATCGAGGCGTACGCGCCGACCGGCAGAAGCGTGACCCTGCTGTATGGCGCACGTGGCGAACGGGATCTTGTACACGCGGACGACCTTCGCGCGATGGACCGCGACCATGCCAACGTGCACGTCACCTTGCGTGCCGGCGGGCGCTTCGAGGAACGGGACGTCGCCGACGCCATGCGCCCGGGCGCGCTCTACCTCATCGCCGGCCCCTACGGGATGCTCAAGGCGTGGCGTACGTTCCTGCTCAAGCGGGGCGTTGCTGCCGACGACATCTACTACGAGCCGTTCGCGATGTGATCGTCGTCGTCAGACCAGCACGGCCAATGCGACGAGTGCGGACAGATAGAGGACAAGCACGGCGACGAACGCCACGTCGCGCGCGGCGACGCGCATCACACGCCAATGCGTGCGACGGACGCCCTCCTCATAGCAGCGGGCGTCCAGCGCGAGCGAGAGATTGTCCGCATGACGCAGCGCTCCGGCGAAGATCGGCACGATGATCGCCGTCATCGCCTTCACCCGCTGGGGCAGCGACCCGGTCTCGATCGAGCCGCCGCGCGCCGCCTGCGCGTCCGCCACGGCCTGAGCCTCCACGGCCAACGTGGGGATGAACCGCAGGGCGAGGCTCAAGACGAGCGCGATCTCCTGCGTATGCACGCCGAGCCGGTGCAACGGCGAGAGCAGCGAGGCGAACGCGTCGGTGATCGCGGTGGGCGTGGTCGTCGCGAGGAACACCGCGCCCAGGATGATGACCAATGCGAAACGGCACGCGTACAGCACGGCCGTGGCCACGCCGTCGTCCGTCACCGGCACGGGGCCGATGGAGAACAGCGTGGAACCGGTGCGCACGAAGAACACGTTGAGCAGACCCATCACCGCGAACAGGCCGAGGAACATCCGCACGGAGCCGAGCAGCCGCACGGGGCGGATGCGTGCGCCCGCCGCCACGCCCACGGTGAACAGGGCGCCGAGCGCCAGCTGCCATGCGTTCCCGATCGCGAACGCGGAGAACATGGCGACGAGGAACGCCACCATCTTGACGCGCGGGTCGAGGCGTGCGATGGGTGAGGATTTCGCGGCCATACGGGGGACGCCGCGTGAAACATCCCGTGAAACGCGTTGTGAAACGTCTCGTGAAACGTTTTCCGGAGCATTCCTGCCACCGGGGATGCCGAGCGCGGCATGCGTGTCGGTCCCGCCTGCGCCGGACAACGACGCCATGTCGACGATGCGGTCCGCCACGCGACGGGCCTCCGTGTGGCTGTGCGTGACGACGAGCACGGTCACGCCCTGAGCCTTGAGTTCGTCGACGAGACGGTAGATGCGTTCGCGCGCGTCCGCGTCGAGACCCGCGGTCGGCTCGTCCATGACGAGCAGCTTCGGCCTGCATGCGATGACGCCGGCGATGGCGGCGAGCCGCTGCTGCCCGCCCGACAGGTCGAACGGGGAACGGTCGGCGAGACCGTCCAAGCGGGCGACGCGCAGCGCCTCGTCGACGCGCGCATCGATCTCGGCCTGCGCCAGCCTCTGATTCGCGGGGCCGTACGCCACGTCATCGCGCACCGTGTCGGCGAACAGCTGGCGCTCCGGATGCTGCATGACGAGTCCCACCGTGCGCCGCAACGCGGCCAGATCGCGCCGTTTCGCCTTCTCGACGCGGATGCCGTCCACCGTGATCGAACCGGAATCCGGTTTGGCGAGCGCGCAGACGAGACGCAGCAGCGTCGACTTGCCGGAACCGTTCGCGCCCATCAGCGCGACCGTCTCGCCACGGCGGACGGCAAGCGACACGTCGTCGAGGATCGGTCCGTCGCCGCCGGCGTAGGCGTAGGAGACGTGGGAGACGGACAGCATGATGTCGGCGGAGGGGGATGGCGTCGTCTGTCGCGGGACCACCCCCACCCGCTTCGCGGGAGCCCCCGCCGGCGGGGGCGAGAAAGGGGCGGCTGTATCGGCGGGAGCCTCTGTGGGCGGGGGCGAGAGGGGGGCGTCCGTATCAGAGGGAGTCTCTGTGGACGGGGACGAAGGAAGTGCGGCGGCATCGGTGGGGAAGTCGTCCGTCACTTGGCCACCTTCGAGCCGCACGATGCGACCGGCCCGCGCGATCTCGTCGGGATGATGGGTCACGTGGACGATGGTCGTGCCGGCGGCGTGCAGCTCGTCGAGCACGTCCATCACCTCGCGTCGCGCCAACGGGTCGAGCATGGCGGTCGGCTCGTCGAGCACGAGCAGGCGCGGGCGCATGGCGAGCATGCCGGCGATGGCGGCACGCTGCTGCTGCCCGCCGCTCATGCGGATCGGGTTCGCGCGGCGCATGTCGTCCAACCGCACGGCGTGCAATGATTCGGCGATGCGCTCGCCGATGCCGCCGCGCCCGTTGCCGTCGTCGCCGTCGCGCGGCACGCCGAGATTCTCCGGTCCGAACGCCACATCGTCTTCGAGGACGGTGGTGACGAGCTGGTCCTCGGGATTCTGGAACACGGCGCCGATGCCGCGGCGGGCCGCGCGGTAGGCGTCCGCGTCGGGGCCGGCGGGGGAGAAGACCGTGTGACCGAGCAGGATCACGGTGCCCGCGTCGGGGGCGGCGAGCCCGGCGACGAGACGGGCGAGCGTCGATTTTCCGGAGCCGTTCGCGCCGGTGAGCGCCAGATAGTCGCCTTCGTGGACGGTCAGGGACGCGTCGTCGAGCGCCCATGTGGCGCCGCCGTCATAGCTGAAGCGGATGTGGTCGAGTTCGGCGAGATTCACGTCGATGGTCCTTATGAGGGTGAGGGAGCGGAAGCGTGTCGGGACGGTCGGCCGCGGGCGGTGACGCGAGGGATGCGAAAACGGCGACGGCCGTGCCATGGTTTCGTCATGGCACGGCCTTGCCGGGATACATGTCTTGCGACGCACACCGCCGAAGCGGATGTCGGCGCGGGCGGATGCCTCGAAGGGCGCCCGCGAGGCGGGACTACTTGTCGAGCAGCTTGGTGATCGGCTTGTAGATGACGAAGGTGACGACCGCGTGGATCGCGAACTTGAGCACGTTGAACGGCAGCAGGATCGGCACGATCATGGCGGCGACCTGCGCGACGGTCATGTGCGCGTAGATTGGCGTGATGACGAGGTTGCCGAGGATGGCAGCGGCGAGCGCGACGACGGCGCCCACGATGATGCCGATGAGCGCGCCCTTGCGCGTGCGGTTGCGACGGTAGATGACGGACGCGGGTAGCGACAGGGCGAGCGCGACGAGGATCGCCATGAGGGCGCCCCACGGGTCGGTGAACGCGTGCGGCAGGAAACCGAGCACGGAGACGATGGCGGCGGCGGCCGGGCCGAACGCGAAGCCGGCGATGAGGCTCACGATGCCGGACGGATCGTACTTGAGGTACGGTGCCGCCGGGAAGATCGGCAGCTCGATGAAGCTGGTGACGATCGCCAATGCGACGAACAGCGCGTAGACGGCGATGCGGCGGGTGGACCAGCGACCGGAGTCGGCGACGCCCGTGGCGTGCGTCCCGGTGGCGTGGTCGATCGGCTTGGACTGGATATGGCTATCAGAAGATACGCTCATGCTGAGCTCTCCGTTTCTTCCATCCGGACTATGACCGTTGGCTCCGGATTCGCACCGGATCGGCCGCTTTCGCGGTTCGCGGGCTTCCCGCCGCCTCCCGTTATGAATCCCGGGGGCCGGGTTACCGCCAGTAAGGAATTGCACCTTCCCTGAAACTGACAGACAACTGTATACGCGTGACCGTGGATTTCGCGCAAGTCCCGTTTCACTGTGCGGGAAATCCGTCCGGACGTTACATGCGGAACGGCCCTCCGCATGACGCATATGCCGATGCGGAGGACCGTCGAATCGTCGGTGCCTGACGGCGATGGACGATAGATCCTACTTGTGCAGGAAGAGGCCGCCGTCGCCCCACGCCCACTGGCCTTGGCCGGCGCCGATCTGGAAGTGCAGCTTCGCGATGCCCAGATCGTTGAGCGCCCAATGCTCGTCGCCCGCCGAGGGGTCGATGTGCGCGGCGGCCGTGTCGTCGTCGGCGTCATAGGTGAACGTGACCGGCTGGCGGTTCATCGCGCTCGGCGCCTTCATCGCCGCCTCGACGCCCGCCCTGAACCATGCCGGCGCCGCGTCGCGCGCCTCGTCGGACATGCCGTCCGTGAACTGTTCGAACGTTTTCGTGGGGCGGTGCGTGCGCTGGAACTCGGCGAGCTCCTCGTACGATTTCGCCATGCGCTCCACGTGATGCTCCGGGTGGCCGATGACCACGGCCAGATACAGCTCCTCGCCGTTGCGGATGTGGCAGTGCCTCGCCGCCTCCGCACGGTCCCAGCTGCCCGCCACCCACAGGGTGCCCAGTCCCCTCAAGGTCGCGGCGAGCACGGCGCGTTCCGCGTAGAAGCCGGCGCGCTCCTTGGCCTCCGCGTCGTCCTTCGGGCCGACGATGGCCAGATAGTTCGCCGCGTTCTTCAGATGCCCGGAGGCGTTCGCCTCCTCGAACACCTTGGGTCGGTCGCGCACCAGCTGCAGGTGCAGGTCGCCGAGGAGGTTCAGCGGGGCGAGGGTCATGTCGAGCTGGCGGGCCGTGTCGTCGTCGATCGGTTCGTCGTCGTAGGAGCGGATGGCGGTGCGGATGTTCACCGCATCGATCAGTTGGTTGTGTTCTGCCATGCCTCCCATTATGGCACCGCACGGTGCGGCGTCGGCGTCTTCCCGGACGTGACCTGGGCCACGGACGGGCGGGCGGGATGCAAACGTGCGCACGACATGCGGGCATCCGTCCACGGTTTGGGATGCGAGGGCGGTACGATGCAGGTAACGGTTAGGAAATCCACTACAAGGAGGAGAATCGACGATGATTGAAACCGCGCAGGCGTTCGGCATCGATATCGGCGGCTCCGGCATCAAGGCCGCGCCCGTCAACCTGGAGAAGGGCGAATTCGCCGAACCCCGACTCAAGATCCTCACCCCCGAGGTGTCCACCCCGGATGCGGTCGCCAAGATCGTCCGCCAGCAGCTCGACCACTTCGAAGTGCCCGAATCCGCTCCGGTCGGCATCGCGTTCCCGGCGCCGATCAAGCCGGGCAAGCCGCTCGACTTCATGGCCAACCTCGACCAGTCGTGGGTCGGCGTCGATGTGACCGCCGTCTTCTCCGAGGCCGCGGGTCGTCCCGTCACCGTCGTCAATGACGCGGACGCCGCGGGCCTGGCCGAACAGCAGTTCGGCGCCGCCAAGGGCAAGGACGGCCTCGTCATCGCCACGACGCTCGGCACCGGCATCGGCACCGCGCTCATCATCGACGGCGTGCTCGTGCCCAACACCGAGCTCGGCCACCTCATCCTCTCCGACAAGCATCCGGACGCGGAGAAGTACGCGGCCAGCTCCATCCGCGAGCAGGAGGAGCTCGGCTACAAGAAGTGGGCGAAGCGCCTCACCAAGTACTACGGTCTGCTGGAGAAGTACTTCAACCCGGACCTGTTCGTCGTCGGCGGCGGAGTGAGCCGCAAGGCGGACAAGTTCCTCCCGTTCATCGAGATCAAGACCCCGATCGTGCCCGCCGCGCTGCGCAACGAGGCCGGCATCGTCGGCGCCGCCTACTACGCGAGCACCAAGCAGCACTGAGCCTGCCCTGAGCGCGTCGCGCGTCGCCCGGGATGACGAAGGGCCGTCCGGAATCCGTTCCGGACGGCCCTTTTCGTCGCCCGCGCTACAGTGGAGGCATGACCGTTCGATTCTCCTCCCGCGTGGACATCTCCGCGCCCAACCCGATCGCCGCCGCCGAAGCGAAGGCGCGCGCGCAGGGCGTGACGCTCGGCAAGCTCAACGACTCCAATCCGACCCGGCACGGGCTCGCCCCGGCCGAGGTGCCGGGGGAGTACACGGCGGAGCCTCGCGGGCCGCACGCGGCGCGGGAGGCGCTGGCGCGCTTCCTCGGAGGCGTCGATCCGGATTCGCTGTATCTGCTGAGCTCCACGTCGCAGGCGTATTCGTGGCTCATCAAACTGCTGTGCGACGCGGGCGACGCGGTGCTCGCCCCGAAGCCCGGCTATCCGCTCATCGAATCGATCGCGCGCCTCGAATGCGTCGACACGATCGAATACCAGCTCCAGTTCGACGGCTCCTGGTACATCGACACCGCCGCCATCGAGGAGCTGCTCTACTCGCCGGAGGGCGACCGCATCCGCGCGCTCGTCCTCATCAACCCGAACAATCCGACCGGCTCCTACGTGAAGCCCGAGGAACGCGCCACGCTCGTGCGCCTGTGCCGGGAGCGCGGCATCGCCATCATCGCCGACGAGGTGTTCTACGACTATGCGCTGGAGCCGTTCGACGGCAACGCTCGGCTCGCGGGGGAGACCGGTGCGCTCACGTTCGCACTCGACGGCTTCTCCAAGATGCTCGCCGCGCCGCACGCCAAAGTCGGCTGGATCCGCGTCTCCGGACCGGAGGACGACGTGCGCGAGGCGCAGCGCCGACTCGACGTCATCGCCGACGACTACCTGCCGATGAGCGACATCATCGCCGACCGTCTGCCCGGACTGCTGTCGGTCGCGCCGCGCCAGACGGCGCATGTGCGCGACCGCGTGCGCGCCAACCTCGCCACGCTGCATACGCTGCTCGCACGCGACGAGCACGGGCTCGTCGACGTGCTGCGCGCGGAAGGCGGCTGGAACGTGCTGCTGCGCGTGCCGGCCGTCATCGACGAGAACGAGCTCGTGCTCCGGCTCATCGGGACGCGCCGGCTCACCGGACAACCCGGCTATTTCTTCGACATGACGACGAACGGCTATCTCGCGCTGTCGCTGCTGCCCGAGGCGGACGAGTTCCGCGCGAACGTGACGGCAGTGCTCGACACGGTCGCCGCGATGCTCGACCTCGGCTGACGGCGCACGTGTGACGGCGCACGCTGCGGCGGCGGCCGTGACGGCTGCGGATCGACCTCAGGCCGCCACCTTCGCCGCTTCGTAGCGTTTGCGGATCAGCTCCGTGTAGAAGGCGACCGCGTCGGCCGGGGATCCGTCGAAGACGACGTGTTGCGCGTCGAGCACGAGCGTGCGGTCGATCGCGTATTCGGGGCGGACGATCATGTCCGTGTCATGCGTGGCGACGATCACCTGCTTGTCGTAGGTGAACAACGCCTCGGCCACGTGGCGTGTGCCGATTTCGTCCAGCCCCTTCGACGGTTCGTCCGCGACGATCGCCGCCGGGTCGAACGCGAGCGCGGCGGCGATGGCGAGCAGGTGGCGCTTCTCCGAATCGAGCTCGGCCGCCTTCGCCTTGCGCAGGCGCTGCAGGCCGAAATGCGCGAACAGGTTGCCGATGCGGGCCGCGCGCTCCGCGTCCGCGATCTTGTGTTTCTTCAACGACTCGTCGACCGCCTGCGTGATGTCCTGCGCACGGTAGAACGCGTTCGGGATCTCCTCGCGGCGCACCTTGCCCACCCACTCGTCGACCGTCTTGAGGTCGCGTTTGGACGAGGTGTCGAGCGTAGGTGAGGCCGGATCGCCGCCCGTTCCCGCGCCGGCGAGCGTGACCGTGCCGGCGGACGGGGCGAGCGAGCCGTCGAGCAGGCCGAGCAGCGTGGACTTGCCGGAGCCGTTGAGACCGATGATCGCGACGCGTTTCTCGTCGATCGTCAGGTCCGTGGGGTTGAGGCCCGTGTGGCCGTCATCGTAGACGTGGCCGGCACCCGAAAGCGTGAAGGTGAGCGACGCCGGCTTCGCGGCGGGTCTGCGGGAGAAGAAAAAGCCCATGCCCCCTACCTGTAGTAAGTGGCATGGGCCGAGCCGTGAAGCGGAGCGCCCGGTGGGCGGTCCGTAGGCGAGGCCGAGCGGCGGCAGCCGCGAGGTGATATTGGGTCCGGCCGTAGGCCGGTCCATGATTGCAGGACCGGAGGGAAGCCGTGAAGCGGAGTCGTGGTTGTCTCCCTCGGACGAGGGAGACAACCGACCGTTAGGCGAAGTAGAAGCCCTTGAAGTCGTAGTGGTAGACGCGGTAGATGTAGCCGGTCGACAGTCCCATCCTGTACTGCGCCTGTAGGTTGCCGTCGTCGTCGTACACGCCGAACACGCCCTGCATGCCCGTGTCCACCAGGTTGATCGTGTCGGTGATCTCCTGCGAGGAGCTCACGTACGGGGAGTACGGCACGTCGAACGACTGCACCTCGGTGTACGTGCCGGCGTTCTCGTCGATCAGGTACTTGCGGAACTGGGAGCGGGAGTTCTCGTCCTTCGAGCTCTGCGCGGTGGAGATGCCCTTGATCGTCGTCCAGTCGAAGTCGGGGCGGGTCATCGCGTAGCCGAAGTTGTTGTCGAACATGTAGATGTAGTACTGGCCGTCCGGCAGCGACGGGTCCTCCTCGTAGGTGATCGAGTGCTGGCCGCCAGTGTCGCCGAAGTCGCCCACCTTGGTGAGGAACGACTTCTGGTACGAGGTGCCGTCCCACACGGTCGGCTCGCCGACCATCCAGTCGAGCTTCGGCGTGCCCTCGATGTCGTCGACCTTGATGATGGTGGAGGTCTCGCGCGCGGAGAACAGCGCGGAGCCGTCGGGCAGCAGCTGGATCGTGTTGAAGTGGATCCAGTCCCAGCGGTTCGTGGCGGTCGGGTCGGATTCGTCGATGCCGGAATGGTCGGTGGACGCCTTGTAGTCGGGGAACATGTCGCCGAAGTCGATGAGCTGCGTCACCTTGCCGGTGGTCGTGTCCACCTTGATGACCTGGTCCTGCACCGCATGGTCGGAGCGGGTCAGGTCGGTGGCGAGCGACACGATGTTCCCGTCCGAGTCGAGCGCGTAGTCGTGGTGGAGGATGAACCGGTCGCCGAGGTCGATGATCTTCTCCAGCTTGCCGAGACGGTTCATGCCGACGAAGTGCTTCGTCGAGGCGGAGAACCACATGAGGCCGTCGTCGTCGAACAGGAGACGGTGCGAACGGTAGTAGAGCACCGGCACCTCGCCGCGCAGCACGCCGTTCACATCGTAGTAGTACATGAAGTCCTGGTCGTTGGAGTCGTTGCCGAGGATCGCGTACAGGCCGTTGCCGAGCGCCTGCGTGGCCTCGCTCGTCGGCTCGACCGGCTGTTCGAGCCGCACCTCCTCCTCGCCGAGGATCTTCGCGCCCTTGTGGATGATCTGCTTGGTGGCGACGGTCGCTCCCGTCGAGTCCTTCAACGTGAGCGTGATCGTGTTCTTCACGTTCGGGATGAGGCCGAGCACGAGGAACTCGTGCGTGGTCGCGTAGTCGTCGCCCTGTTCGGCGGTGGCGGAGAAGTCCGGGTAGCCGGCGGCGCTCACCGTGTAGGAGACGCTGGTCTTCTCGTCGGTCGTGAAGTACACGTACAGGGATGTGGTGTTCGTGCCGTACGGGTTCTCCTCGACGAACGGGTCGTCGAGCGTGGCGGCCGACTTGCCGCGGGCGGCGGCGAGGTTCTCGTCGGCCATCTTCTGGTAGTCGGCGGTGTAGATGTTCTCGATGCGCGCGTTCAACCGTTCGACGCGATGCTCCTTGATCGCCGCGTCGACGTTGTCCTGCGTGAGCAGGCACAGGCCGCATGCGACGGCCAAAGTGACGATGGCCGCCACGATCTTCAATACGGTCTTGCTGCTTGCTGTTCGCTTCATTGTGAAGGTCTTCCGGCTTTCTGGCTGCGGACGCTGTTGTTCACTGACCAATTCAGTATTATGGCCGACCCCTTGGAATTCCAAGGATTCCGCTGGGATTTGCCTGAGAATCAGGGCGGCCGGCCGCGGTTCACATCGTGAACCAGGTCATCACGTCGTGGAACAGGGCCGGATTCGTGGCGACCATCTGGTCCTGACGGCCGACCGTGAACAGGCACAGCACGTTGACCAGCACGGAGAAGGCCAGCAGGACGAGGACGACGATCCGGGCCGCCTTCAGCCGAGCGGCGGGCGGCGCGCATCCGTCGCCGGCGCCGTTCACGGCGCGCAGCAGGCCGGGCAGCGCGGCCATGGCGAACAGCCATCCGAAATCGCCCATGTACCGCCATCCCAGGCCGGCGTTCGACGCGTCGAACACGACGACGAACAGGCCGAGCGTCAGCGCGGCCGTCATCAGCGGCATGAGCCCCGACCCCCGCAGCCGGCGCCGGAGGAACGGCAGCGCGAGCGCGGCGAGCAGCGGCGGGCACAGCACGAGCAATCCGCCGACCATCGGTTCGGCGAACGCCCATCGCGCCAGCGGCGTGGGGGAGAGCGCGACGAACGGGAACGCGTGCACGATTCTGGGAGGCAACGCCAGATAGTAGCCGACCATCGCCGGGATGTCGGCCGGAGGCTGCCGGAACGCCGTCATGTCCGTCACCGTGAACTGGTAGTCGTTGCCGAACTCGACGAACGACCCGAACCGCGCATGGTTGTACCAGGCGAGCGGCACGAGCGGCACGAGCGCCGCGGCGAGCACGACGGCCGGCGCGGCGAACGCCCGCGCGACGCCGACGCGCCCCGCCTTGAGGTTCGCTGCCATCGCGCGGATCTGCGGCCAGAACAGGGGGATGCCGAGCACCGCCGCCAGACAGAACGTGGGACGGCACCCGAAGTTCGCGGCGATGAGGAACGCGCCGAGCCCCAGCCGCGGCAGCGACAATGCCGGCGCGCCGTCCATATGCCACCGGTCCGCCGGGTTCAACGGGCGTTTCAGGGTAGCCGCCCCCAGCCACAGCCACAGTCCCGCCGTCGTGAACGCGAGCGAGGCGGCGAACGGCACCGAATAGAAGTTCGTCCGGTAGGCGAGATACGGCATGTTCGCGGCCAACGGCACGAACAGCAGCATCATCGACGTGGCGGCGAGCGACGTGCGCGGCGCGAGCCGGACGACGAGACGGATCGTGAGCAGCCATGCGAACACGAGCGCGACGAGCATGAACAGGTGGACCGTCGCCGCGCTCGACAGCATACGGCCCGTGAGCAGCCGGTAGGGGGCGAACAGGATCGCCGCCGGCACCACGCCGAAATACGAATACCAGTGTCCGTCGTAATACGCGTAGTCCCAGTAGATCGGACTGACGCCCTCGGCGAGCAGCCGCGAGCGCGTCGTCACATCGTACGGGTCCGGGGCGGCGGCGAGCGCGTCCGGGACGATCAGATCGAGCGAGAGCCGGCCGTGCAGCAGCGCGTCGGCGAGATGCCCGTACTGGTCGATGTCGTACGTGTAGCCGCCGGGCTGGTGGAACGACAACGGCGTCGCATAGCGCATCTGCCAGATCACGTTCGCCGCCGTCGCCACGGCGAACGGCGCGACCAGACCCGCGAACGCGAATCGCTGACGGAGGTCCGACGGGTCGAGCGCCACACGCCACAGCCGCGATCCGGGCCGCCACAACGCGGCCAGCAGCAGCGCGCCCAGCATGAGCGCCACGCGTGCGGGACTGAACGAGAACGGGACGCGCACGTTCGCGCGGACCGCCTCGATCGGGATGACGGAGCCCTTCGCCTCCTCGACCCATACGCGCGTCACGCCGGCGCTGTGCGCCTTGAGGAAATGCGATCGCGGCGACGACGCGGCCACCGTCCGCGCCGTGCCGTCGCCGCCGTCCGGAGACGCGACGCGCAGGTGGATGACGCGCAGCGCGTCCTGCTTCGGCTGCGACGTGTCCACCCTGAGGTAATCGGACGTGCCGTCCGCCTTCACCTCAAGCCATGATCCCGTCGGATCGGTGACGCGCAGCGCGCCCGTGTCCGTGCGGCCGAGCCCGGGTCCCAGCGTGTTCGCGGCGGCGGCGGAATCGGTGCTCGCGCCCAGCGTGCGCCAGAACGGCAGGTTGAACCCCACGCATTCCACGGCGAGCACGACGAGCATGGCGACGAGTGCGGCGACGGCCGCGCGACGGCGCGACCCCTTGGCGAACGGATGGGGAAGATGAGGCACCCGACCATTCTATAGTCAGTTATTCTCAGGGCTTCACGACCGCCTCCATGTCGGGTTGCGTTGGAACAATGTGAGGCATGTCAGTACGCAAGTCACACCGCCACGAACGCCCCTCGGATCCATGGAAGGCCGCGATGGGGCGGGTACGGGGGCTTGCGGAACGGCTGACGCGTTCCGGACGCGGGGCGTTCGAATCGGTCGACCCGTTCGGCGCGACCATCGACAAGGCGGCGCAGGAGACGGCCGCCGCGGGATTCGCACGGGAATCGTCCGGCACCAAGGTCGAAATGGACGTGGCGCGGGAGCTCGCCAGCCATTCGCGTCGTCTCGGCCCGCTCGTCAAACGCCGTCTGCTCGACTTCGACGACGTGCCCGGCAGGCTCACGCTCGGCTGGGCGCAGCTGCCGGCCAGGGGAGGGGCGGCCAATCCGGGAGCGGGCGCGGGCTTCTCGCTCGGCGTGTTCGCCGACCGCGACCACTTCTCGCAGATCGCCTACGCGGACGGCAAGGGCCGCGTGTACGTGGGCACCGAGATCGGCATGGACGTGCAGAACATGGAACCGCGGTTCATGCTCTCCCGCGAGCCGCGCCGCGACCGTGTGGGCGGCGGCGTCGTCGGCCGCGACGACACGGGCCGCATGACCTGGCTCGCCGCATGGCGCCGCGACCGCGAAAGCGGCACCTACACGCTCGAACAGATGCGCTACCCGCTGCGCCGCGACATGCGCGAGGGCCTCGAATACCGCGACGCCGTCGCCATCGCGTTCTTCGCCGGCTACATGCTGCCGCAGATGCGCGGCGCGCTCGTCGGATTCGGCGCGGGCAACATCTTCCGCCGGCTCAACCGCGAGGCGCCGATGGGCGCGATCCGCCGGTCCGTGCGCGACATGCTCGAAGTGCGCGCGCACGGCATGCGCGTCTCCGGGCTCGAAGACCACTTCGCCGAACTCATGCACGAGGCGGGCGCGCTCGACGAGGCGCCCGGGCTCGAGGCCGTGCACGGCGCCGAACCGTTGCACCTGTACACGTCCAGCTACTCCGGCTCCTACTTCTTCACCTGGGATTCGTCCCTGTCGCTCGCTCCGGCGCTGCGCGCGCTCGCCATCGAAGGCAACCTCAACCGGTTCGCGTCGGTGAGCGTATGGCTGGAACGCAACGCGCGTCTCGGCCTGGAACCCACCGAGGAGACGGTGACGCGCGCCCAGGCCGCCACCATCGACCTGAAACTGCTCGACGATCCGGCGCTGATCGCGCTCGGCGCGGACGACGGCGACGGCGCGGACGGCGACGCGGACACGGCGGCCGGCGCGCGCAACGCCGTCGACGGCGCGGCCGCGGGACGCGACGCGCGCATGGACCGGCAGGGCGACCACAACGCGATGCGCTCGCTGATCCGCGAGGCGCACCGCATCGCGCGTCATCTCGGCGAGCATGTGGGCGAACGCGGCGACACCGGTTCCGAATGGGTGTACCGGCAGAGCATGGCGCTGCTCGTGCGCCGGCTGCGACTGCCCTACCGGTTCGACGTGGAGCTCCGCTCGAACCTCGCGGCGGGACGCGTGGCGGTCGGGTTCACCACGGCGGGCGTGTCGATGATGCCCGCCACCCGCTACGACGAGACCGAGCGCCGGTGGGTGTCGTTGAGCGAAGGCGAACGCGCCGAGATGAGCGCCGCCTACAACCTGCGCGTCGGCCTGATCATGGCGGCGATGAGCTTCGCCGCGAGCGACCGGGTGCGCGAGGTGTCGCTGCACGTCGACTCGCTCGGCCTGGAGGAGGCCGTCGCCGAACAGGATTCCGCCATCGAGACGATGATGAGCGAGGCGTTGAGCGCGTTCGAACGCATGCACACCGGCGGCATGGGCGCGGTGCGCGGCAAGGCCGAGCCGAAGGACGGCGACTTCCACGGCGATCCGACGCACACGCCGGTGCGTCCGGTCGCCGATCCCACGCAGACGGGCGCGGACGCGCAGCCGTCCGGCGACGAGGGAACGGCGACGGACGGCGACGACAGCATCGAACGCCGGTTCGAGGACCTCATGCAGGGCGTCGACATCGACGAGACCGCGTTCGCGATGCCCGGCGACGACGCGAACGACGCCGCATCCGGCGACACGTTCGGCATCGCCTCGACGGACGGCGGCGACGACGCGGATGCCGCGGGCGACGGCGATGACGGCGACGCCGATGACGCCGATCCGATGAGCGTGCTCAAACGCAATCCGACCGTGCGCAACCTCGCCACCGTCACGTTCACGCGCGACGCGTTCCTCACCCGCATCGACGAGGACGCGCTCGACCATCCGATGGACACGTACCGCATGTTCGACGCGGTCATGGACGTGGACGGCGACGGCGCTCTCAAACCCGTCGACGCCGGATTCGACCTGCGCGACCAGCGGTTCGCGCCCGCCGGCTCGCAGGAGCAGCCCGAATCCTCCGACCATGCGTTCACGCCCGCCGCGGCGCGCGTGCTCGGCACGCCGGACGCGGTCGGACTGTCAATCCAACGCGTCGACCTGCTGCAGCGCGCCGAATCCGACTTCCATCGTCTCGCCTCCGACGAGACGATGCCGTCCGTCGCGAAGGCGCGGGAGGCGATGCGCATCATCGACATGATCGGCGATCCGGAACTCGCCGAACAGGCGCCGAACGTGACCAGCGCGCTCATCGACGGACGCGACACCCCGCCCGTCACGATTGCCCTGGCCGACGAGCTCGACAAGGAGCGGCTCAAGGCGCGCGACCTGCTGTTCGGCGGACAGGTGGACCAGGCGCTCGACACCGCGGAGGCGGCGATCGGCCGGCTCGACGCGCTCTACGCGAACGGCGGCGGCGTGCCCCGCTACTTCAACTCGTATGCGGAACGCGTCATCTACAACCGGCTGTTCGCCACACAGGGGGAGCGCACCGTGCTCATCCCCGACAACCTGTTCTACGCGCACATGGAGCTCGCCGACGTGCTCGCCCAGATCAAGGGCGCGAAGGCGTCGCTCAAGCATCTCAACACGATGGTCTCCTACGCGCCCGCCTACCCGCTCACGCATCTGAAGCTCGCCGTGCAGCTGGCGCGCAGCGAGGACTGGGATTCGGCGCGCGCCGCATGCCTCAACGCGCTCAACGTCGCCCTCGACCGCGACGACGCCGCGTTCGCCTACTACCGTCTCGCCTACGCGGAATGGATGCAGGACCGTTTCGAGACGGCCGTGGCCGCCTACCTGATGAGCGACCACATCGCGCCCGGCCAGATCGGCTCGCTGGAAGGCGAACTGCAGGAGCTCGTCGCGCGCGCCGACTCGCAGTGCATCCGCGTGCCGGAAAGCGTGGACGACGCGGCACACGTGCTCGCCGCCCACGACCTGCCCGTCTGGCCGCACACCGAGGTGGCGGGCATCGTGCGCGACGCGGCGCGCGTCACCGTGGACGAGGGGCTGTTCGTGCCCGCGCGCACGCTGTCCGTCGCGTCCGCGCGCATGAACGACGACGAGACCAACGGCATCGACGTGGTGCAGGCGCAATTCATCCGCTCGCTCAACGGGTGAGGGAACAGGGCGGGGTGGTGGTTTCGCGTCCGGTGCGAAACCACCACCCCGGGAACCTCTGTGGGAGCCCGCGCGGGAACCTACGCCGCCATCAGCCGTTCGGCCAGCGCCTTGAATTCGGCGCCGACGCCATCGGTCCTCAACGCGCCGTCCGCGTCCAGCACGGCCGGGCGGCCCGCCTCGCCGGTCTCGCGCAGCTCCGGCTCGAGCGGCAATTGCGCCATCAGCGGCACGTCGTAGCCGAGCGCCTCGGACAATTGCGAACTCACGCGCTCGCCGCCGCCGCGGCCGAAGATCTCCAGCTTCTCGCCCTTGTGCTCGTAGTAGCTCATGTTCTCCACGACGCCGCGCACCTTCATCGGCACCTGCAATGCGACGAGCCCGGAGCGCACGGCCACGTCGGACGCGCTCGGCTGGGGCGTGGTCACGACCACGAGCTCCGCGTTGGGCAGCGCCTGCGCCACCGAGATCGCCATGTCGCCGGTGCCGGGCGCGAGGTCGAGCAGCAGCACGTCCGGCTCGCCCCACCACACGTCGGACAGGAACTGTTCGAGCGAACGCTGGAGCCTCGGACCGCGCCACAGGATCGCGCGGTCCGCGCCGGCGAACATGCCGATCGAGATGAGTTTGACGCCCCACGCGGTCACGGGCATCAGCATGCCGTTGAGGTTCGTGGGCTGCGTGTGCACGCCGAACAGGCGCGGCAGGGAGAAGCCGTAGATGTCCGCGTCGATGGCGGCCGTGTCGTAGCCGAGCGCGGCGAACGTGGCGGCCAGGTTCGCGGTGACCGACGACTTGCCGACGCCGCCCTTGCCGGAGGCGATCGCGAAGATGCGCGTCTTGACGCCCGGCTTGTTGAACGGGTTCTGCTTGCGTTCCGCCTTGAGCCCGGCGACGAGGTCGTCGAGCTTGTCGCGGCTCATCGAACCGACCTCGATGCGCGGCGTGAGATCCGCGTCCGGGTAGGAGGCGACCGCGCCGTTGATCTGGTTCGTGATGGTCTCGCTCAGCGGGCAGCCGGGCACGGTGAGTTCGACGTGCACGGTCACGTCATAGGCGTCGCGCGCGCCGTCGCCGCCGTCCCGTCCGGCGGCGGGCGTCGCGTCGATCGCCGCGATCATGCCCAGATCGGTGACGGAACGCCCGAGTTCCGGGTCGATGACCTTGCTCAGCCTCTCGTAGATCGCCGCCTCGATGTGCCTGCTGTCCGTCAACGCGTCCTCCTCTTCGTCGCCGATCGGTTGTTCATATCGCGTATGCCGCGTACCAGCCTAGCGTGCGAACGCCCGCCATGCCAGAGTCAGACCTCGCCGGTCTCCAGCAGCGTCTCGAACTGGGCCTCGTCGAGCATCGGGATGCCGAGCTCCTCGGCCTTCGTGGCCTTGGAACCGGCGTTCGCGCCGACGACCACGTAGTCGGTCTTCTTGCTGACGGATCCGGCCGCCTTGCCGCCGCGTTCGAGGATCGCCTCCTTCGCGGAGTCCCGTGAATAGCCTTCCAGCGAACCGGTGACGACGACCGTCTTGCCGGCGAGCGTCTGCGGCAGCGTGCTCTTCTCCGCCGCGGCGACGCCCACGCCGGCGGCACGCCACGCGTGCAGCGTCTCGCCGCGCCAGTCGCCGGGCTCCTTCGCCGCCGTGAACCAGTGCACCACCGATTCGGCGATCTCCGGGCCCACGCCGTCGATCTGCGTGAGCTCGTCGGCCGTGGCGTCGGCGATCGCGTCGAGCGAGCCGAGCGACGAGGCGATGAGTCGCGCGGTCGGCGGGCCGAGGCGGCGGATCGACAGCGCGACCAGTACGCGCCACAGGTCGGCGTGACGCGCCTTGTCCATCTCGTCGAACATCTTGCGCGTGTTCTCGCCGGGGCGGACGACCACCGGCACGTCGGTCTCGCCGGCGCGCGTCTTCTTATGGTCCACGCGCACGACGACCGCGTCCGCCGGCACGTCGTAGTCCGGGTAGGCGGTCACGGCCACGTCATTGGCCGCCGTCGCCGCGCCGGCGCGTGCCGCCAGCTGCTTGGCGGTGAGCTTCTTCGCGGGCGCGGGGGCCGTCCAGAACGCGGGCACCTGATGCCACAGTCCGGAACCGCCCACGCGCTTGCGCGTCTTCTTCTTCCGCCCGTTCGCGCCGACGGTCTCGTGGATCTCGATGATCGGGGCCTCGCGCCACACGCGCACGTCACGCAGGTCGGCGGCGGTCAGCGCGAACAGGCCCGCCTCGCTGGACAGTACCGGCATCTGGCGTTTCGGCAGCCGCAGTCCCTCGACCGGCTCGTACGGTTCCGGCTCCTCGCCGGGCTTGACAAGGATCTCCGTGATGTCCGGCGCGTAGGTGGCGACCGAATCGGGGCGGTTCTCCTCCGGGTTCGTGAGCGCGATCGCCGACTGGTCGCCCAGATGCTCGATGTCGAACGCCTTGCGCGAGGCGAGCGAGATCACGCGTTCGGTCAGCTGCGCCGGGCAGCTCTCCACGTTCGGGCAGCGGATGTCCTTGTCGCCCTCCTTGGCGGGCGCGAGCTTCGCGCCGCACGAGGGGCAATGCTCCGGCATGACGAATTCGCGCAGCTCGCTTTCGCGGCCCTTGCGGCGTTCCAGCACGGGGCCTACGAGTTCGGGGATCACGTCGCCCGCCTTGCGCACGACGACCGTGTCGCCGATGAGCACGTTCTTGCGCTTCACCTCGGACGGGTTGTGCAGCGTGGTGCGCGCGACCGTCGAACCGGCCACGTACACGGGTTTGAGGATCGCGACCGGGGTGACGCGGCCGGTGCGGCCCACCTGCACGGTGATATCGAGCAGTTCGGTGTTGACCTCCTCCGGCGGGTACTTGTAGGCGATGGCCCAGCGGGGGGCGCGCGAGGTCGCGCCCAGCGTGCGCTGCAGCGCGAGGTCGTCGACCTTGACGACGATGCCGTCGAGCGCATGCTCGATGTCGCCGCGGTGCTCGCCGTAGTAGTCGATCATCGCGAGAATCTCGCCGAACGAGGTGACGGTGCGGTTGTGCGGCGAGACCGGCACGCCCCACTTCTCGTACAGCGCGTAGGCCTCCGACTGGTCGTCGATCCGGTCGTGCCTGCCGGCGGCGTTCGCGCCCCAGCGCAGCGTGCCGAGACCGTGCGCGTAGAAGCTCAGACGGCGGGTGGCGGTGATGCGCGGGTCCTTCTGGCGCAGCGAGCCGGCGGCCGCGTTGCGCGGGTTCGCGAACGGGGCGCGGCCGGCGTCCTCCTGTTCGCGGTTGAGCTCATGGAAGTCGTCCCAGCGCATGAACACCTCGCCGCGGATCTCCACGAATTCGGGGATGTCGCTCTTCTCGCCGCCCAGGTTCGCGGGGATGGAGCCGATCGTGCGCACGTTCAGGGTGATGTCCTCGCCGGTCACGCCGTCGCCGCGCGTGAGCCCCTGCTCCAGCACGCCGTTGCGGTAGATGAGGTTCAACGCGAGACCGTCGATCTTCACCTCGCAGCTCATCGGCAGCTTTTTGCCCTCTGGCCAGTCGAGGTCGCGGATGACCGAATCGTACCAGTCGCGCAGCTCCTCGATCGAGAAGACGTCGTCGAGGCTCATCATGCGGCTGGGATGGCGCACGGACGTGAAATCGTTCGAGAACGTGCCGCCCACCCGGTGCGTGGGACTCTGCGGGTTGTCGAGCGCGGGGAACGCCGCCTCCAATCGTTGCAGGCAACGCAGCCGCGCGTCGTAGGCGGCGTCGGAGGAGACCGGCGCGTCGTCGATGTAGTAGGCGATCTGGTCGGATTCCACCCACGCGGCGACGCGCGCCCACAGGCGTGCGGCGTTTTCCGCGTTCAGCGTGTCGACGTCGAGCCGGTCGAGACGGGTCGCGTCCGCGTCGGTGGGCGTCAGGGCGGCGATCCACGCCTCGCTTCCGGGCGCGAGATGCGTGATGCCCTCGTCGGCGACGATGGCCGGCGTCGCGGCGTCGGATGCGCCGTCGCCGGCCTCCATCGCGTCGAAATCCCATGCAAGCTGCTCGTCCGTCATATCCCCGCCTTGGCCGTGTCCGATGGTGTCCGCATCGATTGTACCCGGAGGCGTCCGGAGCCCATGACGGGCGGGGCCTAGTGCTGGGCGCGCCAGATGTCCGGTTCGACGTAGATCTCCCACTCGTACCACGGCAGGGCGGTGCGAATGCTCGTCTCGATCTTGTCGACGGTCTGCACGTCGTAGTCGCGGTCGAACTTGTCGGTCTCGACCTTGAGGCACAGCAGCACCGCGTCCTCGTCCATGTGGATGGCCTGCATGTTGATGAGCCGGTTCACGCCCTGCGTGCCTTCGACCGCCTCGACGAGCATTTCGCGCGTGCGCGGGTCGATGTCCTCGCCGATGAGCAGCGAACCGGATTTGAACGCGAGCGCCGCCGAACCGCACACCAGCACGAGACCGACCATGAGACCGCCGATCGCATCGTAGAGCTCGTCGCCGGTCGCGATGGACAGGCCGATGCCGAGGCCTGCGAACGCGAGGCCGATCAGGGCGAGCGTGTCCTCCATCATCACGGAGGCGAGTTCGGCGGATTTGGTGCGACGCCAGAACTTGACCAGCGAGTCGCTTTCCACCTTGACGCGCGTCATGCGCTCGCGCGCCTCATGCACGGACGTGTGCAGGCCGTAGCCTTCCAGGCAGGCGGAGACGCCCACGACGACGAGCGCGGCGACGAGTTCGATCGGCTCGGCCTCGCGCGGGATGGAGCCGTCGAGGAGTCCGGTGAGCTTGGACGCGGCCTGGGAGACGGCGAACACGCCGCCGACGAAGAACAGGAGCGTCGCGACGATGAAGCTCGCCAGATACTTGACGCGGTGCAGACCGAACGGATGATCGCCGTCCGACTTGTGGTCGGAGGTCCTGTCGCCGATCATCAGCACGATCTCGTTCGCGCAGTCCGCCACCGAATGCACGGATTCGGAGAACATGGACGACGATCCGGTGAACGCGGCCGCCGCGAATTTCGCGAGCGCCACGCCGATGTTCGCCGCCAGCGCGGCCTTCACCGCCGCGCCCGCCTTGGTCGTTCCGCTCTGGATGGTCTTGTCAGTGTCTGCCACGGTTATCCTCTCTTCCGGAAGCGATTGTAGCCGCGCCGTGGCCGTGATGGTGCGCGCCCCGCACCATGGCGGACATGCCGTGATATGGAACGTGGGTGTGGGATGGTCCCCCGCTTCGGGGACCATCCCACACCCACGACGCGTCGGTTGGCGGATGGATCGTATCAGTGCGTCACAGCAGCACGGCGAAACTGGAGGCCGCGGCGGCGATGATGCCGATGATGATGAACAGCAGCCACAGGGCCACGCTGGCGATCACGGAGACGAGCGCACCCATGCCGGCCATCTTCGCGTCGCCCGGCTTGGAGTCCTTCCACACGAGGAACAGGATGAGGCCGATGAGCGGGAAGAAGAAGCCGAGCACGGCCCAGCCGAACGAGCCCTTGTCGTCGACCGGGGCGCCGTAGCCGTAGCCGGGGGCCGGCTGCGCGTACGGCGACTGCTGGGGCGCGCCGTAGCCGTAGCCGGGAGCGGGCTGGCCGTATGCGGGCTGCTGGGGGGCGCCGTAGCCGGGGGCCGGCTGCGCGTACGGGTTCTGCTGGGGCGCGCCGTAGCCCGCCGGCGCTGGCTGGCCGTACGCGGGGGCGCCGTACTGGGGTGCCGGGGCGGGGGTTCCGTACTGCGGCGTCTGCGGGGCGGGCGCGCCGTACTCAGGTTGTCCGTAGGGTGCTTGCGGCTGGGGAGCCTGGTTGTTGTCGGTCATCTGTCATTTCCCTTCTGCTTGGTTCCGGTCCGTCGTCCTCGTATCGGACCGCGGAGCCGGCATGTGCCCGTTGACACGCCACCATGCGTCTCACGGGTCGTGTACATCTCCATCGTACCGCCGAAAACGACGTACACCCATATATCCGGACGTATATTCCGGCGAACGGGATGTGAACGGCATGCGCGGATGACGGCATGCATGGATACGGGAAAGCCCCGCGAAGGCGTTTGCATCCTTTGCGGGGCTTTCCGAAAACCACGGTTTCCGAGTGGAACTCAGATGTGGTAGTAGAGCTCGTACTCGAGCGGGGTCGGGGCCAGGCGGGCCTGGTCGATCTCGTCGCGCTTCAGCTCGATCCAGGTCTCGATGAGGTCCGGGGTGAACACGTCGCCGGCGGTGAGGAAGTCGTTGTCCTCCTCAAGGGCGTTGAGCGCCTCGCCGAGGGAGCTCGGCACCTGCTTGATGTTCGCGTGCTCTTCCGGCGGCAGCTCGTAGAGGTCCTTGTCGACCGGAGCCGGCGGCTCGATGTGGTTCAGGATGCCGTCGAGGCCGGCCATCATCTGGGCGGAGAAGGCCAGGAACGGGTTGCAGGACGGATCCGGGGCGCGGAACTCGATGCGCTTGGAGGCGGGGGAGGTGCCGGCCAGCGGGATGCGGATGGCGGCGGAGCGGTTGCGGGCCGAGTAGACCAGCGAGACCGGGGCCTCGAAGCCCGGGACCAGACGGTGGAACGAGTTCAGCGACGGGTTCGTGAACGCGACGACCGCGGAGGAGTGCTTGATGAGGCCGCCGATGTACCAGCGGGCGATGTCGGACAGGCCGCCGTAGCCCTGCTCGTCGTAGAACAGCGGCTTGCCGTCCTTCCACAGGGACTGGTGGCAGTGCATGCCGGTGCCGTTGTCGCCGGCGATCGGCTTCGGCATGAAGGTCACGGACTTGCCGGCGAGGGCGGCGGTCTCGTGGACGACGTACTTGTACTTCATCAGGTCGTCGCCGGCGTGCTGCAGCGTGTTGAAGCGGTAGTTGATCTCCTGCTGGCCGGCGCCCGCCACCTCGTGGTGGGAACGCTCGAGCTGCAGGCCGACCTTCTGCAGGTTGGCGACCATGTCGTCGCGCAGGTCCTGGTTGTGGTCGATCGGCGGGACCGGGAAGTAGCCGCGCTTGACGCGGTTCTTGAAGCCGATGTTCGGGGTGCCGTCCTCTTCGGTGTCGACGCCGGTGTTCCACGGGGCCTCGATGGAGTCCACCTCGTAGAAGGAGCGCTGGGCGGAGTTCTCGTAGCGGACCTTGTCGAAGATGAAGAACTCGGCCTCCGGGGCGAAGGACGCGGTGTCGGCGATGCCGGTGGACTTCAGGTAGGCCTCGGCCTTGCCGGCGACCTGACGCGGGTCGCGGGAGTACGGCTCATCGGTCAGCGGGTCGACGATGGAGAAGGAGACGTCCAGGGTCTTGTGCTTGCGGAACGGGTCGATGAAGGCGGTGGTCACATCCGGGACCAGCTTCATGTCGGACTCGTTGATGGCCTGGAAGCCCTGCACGGACGAGCCGTCGAACGGCATGCCGTCGGTGAACGCGTTGTCCAGGAACTCGCTGACCGGAACGGTGAAGTGCTGCTGCACGCCGATCAGATCGGTGAAACGGACGGAGACGTACTCGACGCCTTCCTTGTTGATGAGGGCTTCGGCCTCTTCCGGCGTATGGGCGAAGATCTTGTTCTCAGCCACGATCGCTCCTTTTATCGAAATGATTTACAGGATTAAAGGATAGGAACGTGCGTTTCACGCGCTCGAAACTTCGGTTACGAGAATGTTTCGTGACCGGTAACGGATGGTCGCGACCGTTGCGGTGGCGCGGTTCGCCGGGCATGCGGGGGAGAGGAGGGCGCCGTCGTCCTGTCCGGAACGCGGACGGCCGGGCCACGGGCGGCCGGCGGCATGCGACGGGGCCGCGGTCATCGGGATACGCGAAGGCCCCGATCGCCGGATCGACCGGTGACCGGGGCCTTGGGGCTCGGGAAGCGACGCGCGCCGCCGTCAGCGTCCGCGCATGGCGCGACGGCTGACCTTCTGCATGCGGTTCGGGTCGACGCCCTTCGGGATACCGTAGCCGCGCTTCGCCTGCAGCGTGCGCAGACGGTCGTTGAGGATGGACAGCTCCTCCTTGGTGAGGATGAAGCGGCGGCGCGGGTGGATCGAAGCCATGAGCTTGTTGGAGTGGTTGGTCGGCACGTAGCTCTTCTTGCGGGTGATGGTCTTGCGCAGGTCCCTGAGGCGCGTGGTGCCGTTGGAGCCGTCGCCCATGATGATGCGGTAGACGGGGATGGAGGAGCCGGCGGTCACGCCCTTGATCTCATGCTCCTGACGGTCCATCTGGCGCTTGACACGGTCGTGGCCGCCCTCGCCGAGCAGGTAGATGCCGTTGTAGCCGGTGCCGCGCCAGATGGCGTCCTTGGTGCGGGCGTCCACCCACACGGGCTGCTCCGGGAAGGTGAAGCCGGCCTTCGTCATGTTGCTCAGCACGCTGACCGCCGCGCCCGGACGGCCTTCCAGCTGCTTGTAGCCGACCTTGTCCGCGCGGTTGGTGAGCACCATCGTGCCGAGCAGGATGCCGAGCATGACGGCGGCGATGATGGTGAGGATCCAGGTGAGCCACATCCACTTCATCACGAGGCCGAGGATCACGGCCAGCACGATCGGGGCGACGAACGCGCCGCCGCACAGCCACGGCAGCTGCTTGTCGTCCTTGTAGGTGAACTTGAAGATCTGGATGATCTGCTTGATCGTGCTGTTCTTCTTGGGCTTCTTCTCGTCCTTGTCAGCCATTCTTCCCTCGCTTGGAGTCGGATTTGCGCATACTGGCCGTTGATTCTACCAGCATGCGTGCCCCGGGGGCGTGGCGTGCTCCCGGGGCGTGTGGTCGGTGCGCGGCCGGTGCGTGGTCAGCGCGTGTGCAGCGGGCGCCCGTCCGCCTTGAGCAGCGCCTCGCCGAGCGTCTCGCTGAACGTGGGGTGCGGGTGGATGAGCCGCGCCGCCTCGGCGAGCGGCACCCGGTTGCCGACGAGCTGCTCCGCCTCGGCGATCAGGTCCGAGGCGACGGGCGCGACGATGTGCACGCCGAGCACGACCGGCACGTCCGGACGGTCCGCGCGTTCGCCGCTGACGACCGTCATCGCGCCGCCGACGCCGCTCATCAGCATGCGCGCGTTGCCGAGCATCGGGTACGCGGTCTCCTTGACGTCGTTGAGATTCGGGTCGGCGGTCGCCTCCTGGCCGGTCAGGCCCACGCACGCCGCCTCCGGGTGGGAGAACACGATCTGCGGCACGGTGGTCTCGTCCACCGGCTTCGGGTCGAGTCTGGCGATCGACTCGGCGACCGTCACGCCCTGTTCGAACGCGCGGTGCGCGAGCGCGTGTCCGGCGACGATGTCGCCCACCGCCCACACGTGCGGCGCGTGCGTGCGTCCGAGCGCGTCGCACGCGACGTAGCCGTGGTCGTCGAGCGTGACGCCGGCGCGCGCGAGCCAGTCGAACCGGGTGTTCGGGTCGCGTCCGATCGCGGCGAGCACGATCTCGCCCCACACCTGTTGCTCGTCGCCGCCGTCGCGCGTGTAGTGGACGGTCGCGCCGAGGTTCGCGCCGGTATCGACGCGTGTGACGGCGGTGCCCTTGACGACCTTCACGCCCTGACGCGTCAGCTCGCGCGTCAGGGTCGCGGCGGTGCGCCGGTTCCAGCCGGACAGGACGCGGTCCTTGCGGATGAGGAGCGTCACGTCCACGCCGGCCGCGTTCCACATCGACGCGAATTCGACGGCGACCGCACCCGCGCCGACGATCACGGCGGAGGCGGGGAACTCGTCGAGTTCCAGCGCCTGCGTGGAGTCGATGAGCGCGCCGGCGAACGGGATGCCCGGCAGCGGGCGCGGTTCGGCGCCGGTCGCGAGGATCACGTCGCCCGCCTCGATGACGACGCTCGCGTCCAACGGTTCGGCGGCCTGGGCTTTGCGGAAGCGTTCGACCGGATTCCCGGTGACGGTCACGGCGAGGTTCGCGCCGGTCTCGGCGTCGGCGGTTCCGGCGATCTCGCGCAGATCCGTGGCCGCGCCGTGGAACACGGTGACGCCGCGATGCGCGAGCAGGGCGGCGAGGCCCCCGGTCATCGTCTCGACCACGTGCCTGCGGTAGTCGCGCAGCGTGCCGTAGTCGATGCCGTCCACGTGCGCCTGCACGCCGAGCTCGGCCGCACGGTGCACGGTGTCGATGGTGTGCGTGGCGGTGATGAGCGCCTTCGACGGGATGCACCCGCGGTTGAGGCACGTGCCGCCGAGCGTCGCGTCCCGTTCGATGAGGGCGACGGACCTGCCGAGTTCCGCCGCGCGCAGCGCCGCCGCATAGCCTCCGGGCCCCGCGCCGATGATCGCGATGTCAAATTGTTCAGTCATGGTGCCCATGATAGACACACGCCTTTCGGCTCCCCTTGCAGGGGAGCTGTCAGCGAAGCTGACTGAGGGGTAGACAACACAATGAGGGGCAGACAGGCCGATCGCCCATCTACCCCTCAGTCGTTTCCAACGATGGCTCCCCGCATCACTCCGGGAAGTGGCCGCGCTTCTTCTCACGCGGCTTCGGAAGCCTCCAGCGGCGCATCTGGATGGCGCGGCTCCACGCATAGGACGCGGAACGCGAGCCCTTCGCCACGGCGCGCTCGCCGTACTTGGCGACGAGCTTCTTCTTGAGCTTGCGCCACATGAGCCACACGTCGATGACCACGGCCGCCAGATACACGTACATGAGCAGCATCATGATCATCGAGGCGGTCTGGTTCTGCGCGACCGAGGTGATGATCATCGAGCCGATGAGGATGATGAACGCGACCGGGATGAAGAACTCGCCGATGTTGAAACGGGCGTCCACGTAGTCGCGGATGTAGATGCGCCACGGCAGACGCTCCGCCTTCGGCATGTGGTTGATGTCGCCCTTCTGCATCGCCTCGTATTCGGCGTTCTCACGCTCGCGCATCTTCGCCTTCGCGGCCTTCGCGCTCGCCTTGCGGTCGGTCGGCACCAGCGGACGCACGCCGGCGGCCTGCGCCTGCTTCATCTTCGGGGTGGGCGCGTTCTTCGTACGGTCCTTCTTCACCGGCTTCGCAGGCTGTTCGGCCGCTTCCTCGACCGGCTCCTGCGCGGATTCCTTCTTCAACGGGTTCCATGTCATGCTTGCAGGTTACGGTGACGTCTAGACGCGTTCGGAGTGCAGGAACGCACTATATATAAGGAGAATACATGGCCCAGCTCACCGTGGACGAGGTCCGCGCCCGCGTGGAATCCGACTGGACGCGCATCGTCGACGTCCTCAACCGCAAGATCGCACTGAAGTCCGTGTCCGCGGAGGGCATCACCGGCGAGCATATGAGGCGGTCCGCCGAATTCGTCGCCGAACAGCTGCGCGAGGTCGGCGTCGACGCGAAGGTCGTCCAGTCCGCGAACCCGGACGGCACGCCCGGCGCATGGGAGGTCATCGGCTCCCGCATCGTCGACGAATCCGCGCCCACCGTGCTTCTCTACGCGCACCACGACGTGCAGCCCGTGCCGGACGCGTCCGCGTGGAACACCGACCCGTTCGTCGGCACCGAGATCGACGGCCGCCTCTACGGCCGCGGCTCGGCGGACGACGGCGGCGGCATCGCCATCCACTCCGGCGCGTTGAAGGCGCTCGGGGACGATCTCAAGGTCAACGTCAAGGTGTTCATCGAAGGCGAGGAGGAGATGGGCTCCCCGAGCTTCATCCCGTTCATCGAGGCGCACCAGGCCGAGTTCGAATCCGACGTGATCATCGTCGCCGACTCCGGCAACTGGTCGGCGGACATCCCGTCCCTGACCACCTCGCTCAGGGGCAACACCTGCGTCGACGTGACCGTGCGCGGATTGAAGCACCCGGTCCACTCCGGACAGTACGGCGGCCCGATCCTCGACTCGAACACGCTCGCCGCGATGCTCATCGCCTCCCTGTACGACGCGAACGGCGACCTCGCCGTGCCCGGCGTCGCCGCCGAGGAGCCGATCGGCGGCCTCCAGCGCGACCTCGACGAGGCATCCGTGCGCGCCGACGCCGGCGTCGTCGACTCCTACACGCTCGCCGGCACCGGCTCGCTCGCCTCCCGCCTGTGGACCAAGCCGAGCCTGACCGTCATCGGCTTCGACGCGCACCCGGTCGACGGCTCGTTCAACGTGATCAGCCCCGAGACCCGCTTCCGCCTGTCCCTGCGCACCGCGCCGAACCAGCGTCCCGAAGAGGCGCAGGCCGCGCTCGCCGCGTACCTCGAAACCCACGCGCCGTTCGGCGCCGAGGTCGAGGTGGCCAAGCTGGAGAACGGCATGGGCTGGGGCATGGACCCGGACGCGGTCGCCACCAAGGACGCGCTCGAGGCGATGGAGGAGGCGTTCGGCGTCGCCCCGATCAACAAGGGCGAAGGCGGGTCCATCCCGTTCATCCCCGAACTGCAGCGCATCTTCCCCTCGGCGCAGGTGCTCGTCACCGGCCCGGAGGATCCGAAGGCCAACGCGCACAGCCCCAACGAGTCCATCTCGCTGTCCGGCCTCAAGAACAACGTCATCACCGAAGCCCTCCTGCTCGACAAGCTCGGCAGATAAGTCTTGCGCAAGTCGGTTCGGTCGTTTATCGTGGAGGGCTGACACGGGAGCCGCGTGAAGGCGGCTGAGAGGGGACCGCAACGGGTCCCGACCGATGGAACGTGGACGGGCAATGCCGACCACGGAACGTCCTCCACCCGTGCCTTCGAAGGAAGCAAGAGAGAAAGGCACATCACCATGGCCGAAACCGTCGCCAAGACCAACTACAAGTGGCGCGTCGTCGACATCGTCGTCGCCGCCATCATCGCCGTCGCATCCGGCGTCATCTTCTGGGGCTGGGACGTCGTCTGCGCCGCCCCGCTCGCCCTGTTCGAAGCCGTCACCCCCGGCTTCGAAGGCCTGCTCAACGGATTCTGGCTGTTCGCCGGTCCGCTCGCCGCCATCATCGTGCGCAAGCCGGGCGCCGCCCTCTTCGCCGAGACCCTCGCCGCGTTCCTCGAGCTCACGCTCGGCAACCAGTGGGGCGTCGGCGGCTCGCTCATCGTCGGCATCATGCAGGGCCTCGCCGCCGAGATCGCCTTCGCGATCTTCGCGTGGAAGCAGTGGAACATCGGCACCACCATCCTGTCCGGCGCGCTCGCCGGCGTCGCCTGCTGGGCCTACTACTGGATGACCAACCCCGGCTGGAACGCGATGCGCGTCAGCTGGTACCTCGTCGGCTCCATCATCTCCGGCGTCATCATCGCCGGCGCGCTCATGTGGGCGCTGCACAAGGCGATCGCCGCCACCGGCGTGCTCGACCGCTTCGCCTCCGGCCGCGCCGAGGCTCGCGTCTGATGCGCATCACGCCCGCCCGCGTCGAGGCGAAGGATTGGGGATGGCGTCACGCCACGCGCAAGGACTTCGCCCTGCGCGGGCTTGACTTCGACATCCGTCCCGGGGAGCACGTGCTGCTCCTTGGCGCCTCCGGGGCGGGCAAAAGCACGCTCATGGCCGGACTGGCCGGCGTGCTCGGCGGATCCGACGAGGGCGAGCAGGAAGGCTCGCTCACCATCGACGGCGTCGAGGCCGGCATCGCCCGCGGCAAGGCCGGCCTCGTGCTGCAGGACCCGGATTCGCAGATCATCCTCGAACGCGTGGGCGACGACGCGGCCTTCGGCTGCGAGAACCTCGCCGTCCCGCGCGACGAGACCTGGCGGCGCGTGCGCGAATCGCTCGACCTGGTCGGATTGAAGGACATCGACCTCGACCGGTCCACGCGTCACCTGTCCGGCGGGCAGCGGCAGCGCCTCGCGCTCGCCGGCGTGCTCGCCATGCAGCCGGGACTCCTGCTGCTCGACGAGCCGACCGCCAACCTCGACCCGGAAGGCGTGCGCGAAGTGCACGACGCGGTGCGCGACGTGCTCGAGCGCACCGGGCAGACCATGGTCGTCGTCGAACACCACATCGACGTGTGGATGGACCTGATCGACCGTGTCATCGTCATCGGCCATCCCGACCCGGATTCGCACGTGGGCGGCGTCATCGCCGATGGAAAACCGGGCGAGGTGTTCGGCGAGTATGGCGACCTGCTCGCGCAAGGCGGCGCATGGGTGCCGGGACGCGCGATCCCGGACCGCGCGCCGGCGCGCGCACGCGCGGACGGCGACGCGGCCGGAACGGCCGATGCCGTCGGAGAGACGGACGCGGTCGCCGGAATGCGTGACGACTGCCGCGAACCCGCGCTCGTCACCGAGGACCTGAGCTTCGGCCGTGGATTCCCGCTCGGCGAGCACATCGACCTTGCATTCTTCGCCGGCGAGGTGACGGCCCTGATGGGGCCGAACGGCGCCGGCAAATCCACGCTCGCCCTGACGCTCGCCGGACTGCTGAAACCGCTCGCCGGGCATGTGCGCGTGCGCGCCGACATCGCCGAAGGCGCGCGCGGCGACGAGCCGGACAAGTGGAGGAGCCGCGAACTGCTCGGCCGCATCGGCATGGTCTTCCAGGAGCCGGAACACCAGTTCGCCGCGGCGCTCGTGCGCGACGAGGTCGCCATCGGCCCGAAGTCGATGGGCGCCGACGAGACGCGCGCATACGCGATCGCCGACGCGATGCTCGAACGGATGAACCTCTCGCGGTTCGCCAAAGCCAACCCGTACACGCTGTCCGGCGGCGAGAAGCGGCGCCTGTCCGTCGCCTCCATGCTGGCCGGCGCGCCGAAGATCCTCGTCATGGACGAACCGACCTTCGGTCAGGACTTCACCACGTGGACCGAGATGGTCGACCTCATCGCCAAGGTGCGCGACCAAGGGTCCGCGGTCATCATCGTCACGCACGACGAGGCGCTCGTCAAGGCGCTCGACGCACGCCGCATCATGTTCGGATTCGCAGGGGAGTGATATGGGAAACGATTCAAGCACGTCCGCTACTTCCCTCCCGCCGACGGGCGGAAACGATTGTCCGGTTCCTGCTTCCCTCCCGCCGACGGGCGGGGACGATTGTCGGGTTCCTGTTTCCCTCCCGCTGGCGGGTGGGGACGATTGCAGGGTTCCTGCTTCCTTCCCGTCGACGGGTGGGGACGATTGTCGGGTTCCTGTTTCCCTCCCGCTGGCGGGAGGTGGCGCGGAGCGCCGGAGGGTGGTCGACCACGTCATCGTCACGTCGCCGAGCGCGCGCAGGGAGCCGGCGCGGCCCGCGTCGCCCTCGTGGTTCATCGCGAAGGTGAACCCGGTGACGCGCATCATCGGCGCGCTGCTCCTGTGCATCCCGATGTTCGTGAGCCTCGACGTGGTCTCCGCGTCCGTGGCGCTTGGGCTCGAGGTCGCGCTGCTGTGGATCGGCGGCGTGAACCCGATCCGCATCTGCCGCAGCACGTGGCCGGTGTGGATCGCCGCGGTCGGCGGCTTCATCTCCGTGCTGCTCTACGGACGCACGTCCGGCGAGATCCTGTTGACCGCCGGATGGATCGTCGTGTCCGAAGGCTCCGTATACCTCGCGTGCGCCACGTTCCTGCGCGTGCTCGCCATCGCCATCCCCGGCGTGGTGCTCGCGCTCGGCCTCGACCCGACCGACCTGGCCGACGGCCTCGTGCAGATCCTGCATCTCTCGCCCCGGTTCGTGTACGGCGGTCTCGCCGGCATGCGCATGTTCACGCTGCTGCAGGATGATTGGCGCGCGTTGGGATTGTCGCGCCGCTCGCGCGGGCTCGGCGACGGCAACGCGATCCAACGCGCGTTCTCGCAGGCGTTCGGTCTGCTGGTCCTGTCGATCCGGCGCGCCACGAAGCTCGCCACCGCGATGGAGGCGCGCGGCTTCGGCGGCGAAGGCCCGCGCTCGGCGGCGCGCGTCTCGCGTCTGCATCCGATCGACGCGGTGTTCTGCGCGATCTGCTTCGTGATCCCGTTCATCGCGCTCGGCGTCGCCGTCGCCACCGGCAACTGGCATTTCTCCTTCCAAGGCGCGTGACCGCGGGCGCGAGGCGGCCGTGTCTCGGCGGTTCACACCGTCCGGGCACGGTTCGCCGTATGGCGACACGCCGGTGGGGGAATCAAAACCGGTATACATGTTCCGGTCACCGGGCCGATTCGTAGACTCGTTCGTAATCGATGGATGGCGGCCCTTCAATGGGCGCGGAATGATTGGAGCGAACGATGACGAGCAGGGACATCGAACTCTACCGATCCGATGACGGCTCGGTGCAGCTTGAGGTCAACGTGCAAGGTGATACCGTGTGGCTGACCCAGGCACAGATGGCGGAACTATTCGGCACGAAAAGTCAAGCCATAGGAAAACACGTGTCCAATACTCTCTCTGATGGCGAGCTTGATGGGTCAACTTGTTCCAAAATGGAACAGGTTCGTGTCGAGGGGACCCGTCGGGTCAGACGCACAGTGAATGTGTACAACCTGGACATGGTTATTTCGGTGGGATACAGGGTCAATTCACGGCGCGCCACCAGTTTCCGCCGGTGGGCCACCGGCGTGTTGCGGCAATATCTAATGGAGGGATACGCCGTCAACGAGCGACGCCTGAACCAGCTGGAGAAGGTCGTCAAGGTGCTGGCCCGCAGTGAAGACCGGCTTGCCTCCGGCATCGCCGATGTGGTGTCGAGTTACCTGCCCGGGTTGAATATGCTCCGTGACTACGATGCGCACGCTCTCGCGCCGAATCCCAGGATGAGGCCGCCCATCTGCTGTATTTCATGGTGAAGGATCATCCGTTCGCCGATGGCAACAAGCGTATGGCGGCGGCTTCGTTCGTGGGATTCCTCGATGGGAACGCCGACGCCTTCGGCGATGGAGGAAAACCGGTCGTCACCAACAACGACCTCGCCGCCATCACGTTGTTGATCGCGGTAAGCGACCCCGGCGAGAAGGACCTTATGATTGACTTGGTGGAACGTATGCTGACGGTGACGGAAGTCCGAAAGTGAAGACTTTTGGGATGGCCGGTGGGGAGGGACGGTCTCTTCTTGTCTTGTCCGAATCGTGACGGCAGATTTCTCAGGCGCAGCGCGCCAAACTGATTGAATCGTTGTTCGTGCGCGGTATTGGCCAAGCCGATTCTGCGTATTCCGCTTTGCGGCGCGGCGGACGTTGCGCCATCGGTTGTGCATCCGGTGGCCGGTCGCCGTCATCCGCAGGGACTTCGCGTAGTCCAGGGATGTCGAACGCGTCCTGATGCAGTTCGTGTGCGGTCATTGGTTCTCCTGTTGTTTGGGATTCTCGGGCGGCTCTTTGGAGTCGTTCGTCGGGCTGCCGTCTTCGTCGGTTTTGCCGCTTTCGCGTTGACGCCAGCGTTCGACGGCGTCGATCATCTTGGGGTCGGCTTCCGCCGCGTAATAGGGATGGTAGTAGATGTTCGCCTCCGGGTATCCGGATGCGGGCAGGACGGTGATGCACAGGTCGTCGAGGGCTCGCGCGGCATCGTACGGGGCTTTTTGGAATCCGGCTTTGTAGTAGAGGTAGCCAAGGAATTCGTACGGATTGGGGACAGGTTTTTTGTTCCATCCAAGTCCCTCGTAAGCGAATGCAACTCGGGCGATGTCGTCCGAGGTTTTGCATTCGGTCTGCACATAGCGGAAGAACGCCTGTTGGACGGTATTCCACCCGTATTCGTCCACAAGATGTGTCGTCTGCTCTGCTAAAGTTTCCCATTTCTCATAGGGCTCCGAGTCGGAGCTATATCCAAAGAACGATTTAATCCGGTTCTCGAGTTCGGGTATCTTACTCATTTTTTCCTCCAGATAAATGTGCTGCTGAACAGTTTGTGGTTTATATTGTAGATTTTGCGTAGTGCCGTCTCTACCTTGTCCATGGATTTGGAACTCGGCCTGAAGTGGCCACTCTGGTCGTCGAAGGACACGATTTTTCCACCTCGGATAGTCAGGAGACCGGCAGCCTGCACGATTGGGTCCTTGCCTCCAAGCAGCGTGGGATGTGGTGAGCGCCCCTTCGAGTTGTACGGGTTGCGCCTTGCTCCGAAGATGATGCGTCCATCAGCGTTCAGCACGTACATGAAGGTACCGGAAGCATTCTTCCCTCCGAACATGATCGAGTCGCCTTTAACCGCTTTCTCGAGGTCGATGCGGGACGGGTTCTTGAAGTACCCCCTGCCGGGTTTGTAGATGCCGGCTTTCTTGTCGAGTTCGAGCATCGATTTGACGGTGAGCAAGTGGCCGAGGTCATCTCGATGCTCACCAGAGTGTCGGGGAATCGTATGGGCACGTCTGCTGATCCATCTCAAGTGTCGAAGGAAACCCTCCGCAAGATGTCTTCAAATGATGAGTCATTCACGAAGAAGTTGGCCAATGCCGTCTTTCCGATTACATATCGTTGAAAAACAAACAGGATCGCAGAAGCGCACAAGTGCGGCTGGAGACGGCCGAGCGGGAACTCAGCGACCTTAAATTGGCGGCCGATCAGAAACTGTTCGAGGAAGGCATCGCCGCATTAGAGCGCGTTATCGAACTCAAAGCGACGATCAGCGAACTGCTGCAGAAGCGTGATCTGCTGTCCGCAAAAATCGGCATCATCGACAGGGCGGGAATCTCCCGGCACGATGTCGATGTCCGGCAGATCGAGGCGTTGCGGCAGTTCTTCCCGAATGTGGATACCGGAAGAATAGGGGAGATAGAGGCCTTTCACCACAAACTGACCGAGATCCTCGGTGACGAGCTCGCCTCGCAGAAGAAACAGTACCGATTGATGATCGGTGCCGTCGACAATCAGATCAACCGATTGAGGACCGAACTCGCCGATATGGGGCAGACCGGAACGCTGAGCACGGAGGAGTGGAACAAAGCGGGTGAGCTGAACGGCGTCATCCAACGGTTGCAGGCGCAGATCGGTGCCTGGGACAAGACGGAAACGCTGAAAACGACGATGCAGGAGGCTTCCGAGGCATTGCGGGCACGAAGGCCGCTGCTCATCAAGCAGATGGCCGATACAGTCAATGCCTCGTTGAGACAACTGAACGATGCCGTCGATGCCGGGAACAATCCACCTGAGCTGCACATATCGGAGACGCGGAACGGAAAGCAGTCGTATACCTTCGGCACTGAACGGGACACCGGTGCCGGCACCCGCGCGAAGGACGTTGTTCTCCTCGATCTGACGGTTCTGGAGCATACGGCTCTTCCGGTGCTCATCCATGATTCGACGCTGCTGAAGAACATTGGAGACGAGCCGATCGAATCCATCATGGCGTTGTATGCGAAGACGGACGTGCAGGACAAGCAGGTGTTCATCGCTTTCGACAAACGTGGATCGTACTCCGAGAAAACGCAGCGGATCGTAGACGACCATACCGTCGTCTCCCTGAACGCCGACGGACGGTCGCTCTACGGCAGAAGATGGAACAAGATCGAAGAACAATCGGACACGCAGAGTGGTGGACTTGCGGAAAGCGTTGCATGACGCATTCGATCGGGCATCGATCTGGTGAGTGCCGACTGCATCGCCGAACCGGAGAGGAGCCATACGGTGAGCTGATTCGGTCGTCGTGATCGTCAAAAGACGTGATTGCAATTAATGTTGTCTTACTAACATTAAACATTCTTAATGTTATCTTCCTTAATGTTGTCGCTATAATATTAATGAAGATGACCTTGTGGTTAGGAGCGAAGGGCGTATGGGATTCGTAGGCAGGGACGAGGAACTCGGTGTGCTGGACCACCACTATTCGCTGGGCAAATTCCAGATGATCGTGGTATATGGGCGTCGCCGCGTGGGTAAGACCGCGTTGCTGTCGAAATTCTGCGAGGAGCGCCCGACGCTGTGGTTCACGGCCAAAGAACAGAGCGCGGCGATGAACCTGCGTGGTTTTTCCTCGGAGGCCCGCCGGTTTTTCGGGGAGACCGAGGACAGCGGGCCGTTCCGAACCTGGGAGGACGCGTTCTCGTACGTCGCCCGAAAAGCCAAGGAGGAGAAACGACGGTTCGTGTTCGTGTTCGATGAGTTCCCGTATGCGGCCTCCGTGGAACCCGGTCTGCCGTCCGTGCTGCAGATAGCCATCGACCACCAGTTCAAGGACACCCGGGTCATGATGATTCTGTGCGGCAGCAACGAGGGATTCATGGAGGGCAAAGTACTCGGCTACCACAGTCCTTTGTACGGCAGGCGGAACGCGCAGATCCAGCTCAAGCCGTTCGACCTGTTCGACGCGTGTCGCATGATGCCCGGAAACGCGGACTGGAAGGACCGCATCCAGTACTACGCGGTGTTCGGCGGCACGCCCTACTATCTGGAGCAGATCGATTCGGCCATGACGTTCCAGGAGAACGTCATGGTGCAATGCTTCAGCCAATCCGGTCTGCTCTATCAGGAACCCATGATGCTCCTTCGTCAGGAGCTGCGCGAGCCGGCCGCATATAGTTCCGTGCTGGATGCGATCGGTTCGGGGCGGACCCGGCCGAAGGAGATCGCCGAATACGCCGGCGTCGAACAGAATGCGATAGGCGCGTATCTTCGTACGCTCGAACAGTTGAAGATCATCGAACGGCAGGTCCCGTTCGGCGAGAATCCGATTCGTTCCCGCAAGGGGTTGTGGAAGCTCCGCGATCCGTTCTTCGCATACTGGTATCGGTTCGTCGCGCCGTCCACGCAGATGATCGATGCGCGGCGTGGGCGCGCGGCAGGCCGTATCGGCACCGAAGGCCCGGCGTTCGACACCTATGTCGGACAGCAGTTCGAGACCATGTGTCTGCAGTGGTTGCTGAAGCATTACGATGACGGCCAGGACGAGTTCGTTCCGACCGACATGGGCAAGTGGTGGGGCAACGATCCGATGCGACGGGAGCAGGCCGACATCGACATCGTCATGGCGGACTCGTTCAACCATAAGGTGTTGCTGGGCGAATGCAAGTGGCGAGAGAACGTGAACGAAACCGAAACCATCGATACGCTCAAAAGCAGATCGCCTTTGGTCAAGGAGGCGGGAGAGCGGATTCTCTATCTGTTCACCAAACATCCCGCAAGCGAGACGACCCGGCGTAAAGCCACATTGGAGGAGAACCTGCACCTGGTCGACGCCGAGCACATGCTTTCATGACATCGCCGTTCGGATGAAAGCCGACGGCCGCGGCCCGGTGCCCCGTGCCCGGTGCCGCGGCGCGGTAGGCGTGACGGTAGGGTGGAGGGCATGCCCATCAACCATGCAGTGATCGACAATCCGAAATCCGACCGAATCAAGCGCGTCGCCGGACTCGCGCGCCCGGCCGGCCGTGAACGCTCCGGCCGTTTCCTCATCGAAGGCCCGCAGTCCGTGCGCGAGGCCGTCACATGGCGTCCCGACGTGGTGAGCGACCTGTACGTCGCGATCGACGTCGACCCCGACGGCGAACCGTACCTGTCCGACACGCTCGCCGTGATCGTCGACAAGTCGCAGGAATCCCGCAAGACGCCGATCTACGTGCATCACGTCACACGCGAGGTGATGGCCAAGATCAGCAAGGACGCGCAGGGCATCGTCGCCGTGGGCGACATCGAGACGCTCCACACGGAGATCTCCGCCGTCCGTCTCTCCGAACGCCCGCTCATCGCCGCGTTCTGGCAGGTGCGCGACCCGGGCAACGCGGGCACCGTGATCCGCGCCGCGGACGCCGCCGGATGCGACGCGGTCGTGTTCGTCGACGAATGCGTCGACCCGCTGAACCCGAAGGTCATCCGTTCGACCGCCGGATCCCTGTTCCACATCCCCGTGCTCCGCATGGACACCGGCACCTTCCTCAAGTGGATGGAACGCGACGATCTCAACACCATCGCCGCCGACGTGTACGGCACGCCGGAACGCAAGCCCGAAACGCTGCCCGACGTGCTCGCCGAACGCGCGGCGGACGCGGCGGGCGCGACGCGCGGCGCGAACGGCGTGCGCGGCGACGCCGTGCTGTTCGGCAACGAGGCGAGGGGACTGCCCGCCGCCATCCTCGAACGCATGGACCGCATCGTGTCGATCCCGCTGTACGGCAAGGCCGAATCGCTGAACCTCGGCACGTCCGCCGCGGTCATGCTCATGAGCCTCGCCATGAGCGGACGCTGAGACGCATGGACATGTGCCGGCCGCATGTCGGTCGCATGCCGACCATGCGCCGACCGCCCCGCGACCACGTGATGGAACCGGGCGGCCATGTCGAGTCATACCGTGACAATGTGATGTTGGACAACGCTTGGGGAAACGCGTGTTTTCGCGTGTCTCCCCACGTGCAATGCACGTCAGTGAAGCAGATATAAAGGAAAGGGTGCTCGTGGCAGAAGCGCTATTCGATGCGCAAGCGGTGACCGATGCGGTCGCCGAAGGCATCGCGAAAATCCAGAACGCCTCCACGCTGGAGGAATTGAAGGCCATCAAGAGCGAATACGCCGGAGCCGACTCGGCGATGACGCAGGCCAGCAAGGCCATCGGGGCACTGCCCAAGGACCAGAAGAAGGACGCCGGCAAGCTCATGGGCAAGCTGCGCGCCGACTTCGGCCGCGCCTACGGCCCCAAGGAGAAGGAGCTCAAGGAGGCCGCCGAGGCCGCCGCGCTCGCCGCCGAGACCGTCGACATGACGCTGCCGGTCGCGCGCAAGCCGCTCGGCGCGCGCCACCCGCTCGCCAAGCTCATGGAGGACGTCGAGGACTTCTTCATCTCCATGGGATGGCAGATCTCCGCCGGCCCCGAAGTGGAGGCCGAATGGTACAACTTCGACGCCCTCAACTTCGGCCCGGACCATCCGGCCCGCCAGATGCAGGACACCTTCTACGTGAAGGGCAACCAGGCGAAGGACGCCGCCGGCTTCGTCGGCTCCAACATGGTCGTGCGCACGCAGACCTCGTCCGACCAGGTGCGCGCCCTGCTGTCGCGCGGCGTGCCGCTGTACATCGCCTCCCCGGGCCGCGTGTTCCGCACCGACGAGCTCGACGCCACCCACACCCCGGTGTTCCACCAGTGCGAGGCGCTCGCCGTCGACAAGCACCTGACCATGGCCGACCTCAAGGGAGTGCTCGACAAGCTCGCCGTCGCCATGTTCGGCCCGGAGGCCAAGACCCGTCTGCGTCCGAGCTACTTCCCGTTCACCGAGCCGAGCGCCGAGCTCGACCTGTGGTTCCCCGACAAGAAGGGCGGCCCGGGCTGGCTCGAATGGGGCGGCTGCGGCATGGTCAACCCGAACGTGCTCAAGTCCGCGGGCATCGACCCGAACGAGTACACCGGCTTCGCGTTCGGCGTGGGCATGGAGCGCACGCTGCTGCTGCGTTCCGACATCAACGACATGCACGACCTCGTCGAGGGCGACGTGCGTTTCGCCGAACAGTTTGTGATGGGGGAGTGATTACCCATGCCTATGGTTGATATCGATTGGCTCAAGGAGCACGTCGAGGTTCCGTCCGGCCTCACCTACGAGCAGCTCGCCAAGGACCTGGTCAAGGTCGGCCTCGAGGAGGAGGAGATCCACGCCTCCCAGGTGACCGGCCCGATCGTCGTCGGCTACGTGGTCGACGCCACCCCGGAGCCGCAGAAGAACGGCAAGATCATCAACTGGTGCCATGTCGACGTCGGCGACGAATACAACGAGACCGACGAGAACGGCAACAAGGTGCCGCGCGGCATCATCTGCGGCGCGCCGAACATGGCCGCCGGCGAGAAGGTCGTCGTGACCCTGCCGGGCGCCGTCCTGCCCGGTGATTTCCGCATCGAGCCGCGCAAGACGTACGGCCACATCTCCAACGGCATGTGCGCCTCCGAGCGTGAGCTCGGCCTCGGCGACGACCACAACGGCATCATCCTGCTGCGCCACTACGGCTTCACGCCCGAGGAATACGAGGCCTTGAAGCCCGGCGACGACGCGATGCACCTGCTGCACCTCGACCAGCCGCTGCTGGAGATCAACATCACGCCGGACCGCGGCTACACGCTGTCCTACCGCGGCGTGGCCCGCGAATACCACCACTCCACCGGCGCCGCGTACACGGACCCGGTCAAGGAGCTCAACGCCCGCGTGCCCGTCGCCGCCGGCGAGGCCTCCGGCACCGTGCCGGACATCCAGGTCGAGATCGACGACAACAACCCGATCCACGGCGTGCCCGGCTGCGACCGCTACTATGCGCGCGCCATCCGCGGCTTCGACCCGACCTCGCGCACGCCGAACTGGATGCGCCGCCGTCTCATCCGCGCCGGCGTGCGCTCCATCTCGCTCGCCGTGGACGTCACCAACTACGTGATGCTCGACCTCGGCCAGCCGATGCACGCCTACGACATGGACAAGCTCGAAGGCCCGATTGTCGTGCGCCGCGCGAACGAGGGCGAGAAGCTCGTCACCCTCGACGGCAAGGAGCACGAGCTCAGCCCCGAGGACCTGCTCATCACCGATTCGCCGAACGGGCAGCGCGCCTCGCGCATCATCGGTCTCGCCGGCGTGATGGGCGGCCTGTACGGCGAGGTGACCGCCGAGACGAAGAACATCCTGCTCGAGGCCGCGCACTTCGACCAGGTGTCCATCGCCCGTTCCGCCCGCCGCCACAAGATCCCGTCCGAGGCGTCCCGCCGCTTCGAGCGCGGCGTCGACTACCAGCTGCAGCCGGCCGCCGCGCAGATGGCCGCCGACCTGCTCATCAAGTACGGCGACGGCGAGGCCAGCGAGAAGCCGACCGACGTGAACAACACGCACCGCCGCAAGGCCATCCACTTCAAGGCCTCCGAGGTGAAGCGCGTCGCCGGTCTCGACACCGGCGTGAACGCCATCTCCGACATCCTCACCGACATCGGCTGCACCGTGGCCGGCGGCGGCAACGGCGAATTCTCCGTCACCCCGCCCACCTGGCGTCCGGACCTGAACGAGCCGTGCGACCTGGTCGAGGAGGTCGCGCGTCTCGTCGGCTACGACGAGATCCCCGTCACCGTGCCGCCGGCGCCGGTCAAGGGCGCGGTCGGCCTGACCGCCGACCAGCTGCGCCGTCGCCGCGTCGCCGACGAGCTCGCCGAATACGGCATGGTGGAGGCCCTGAGCTACCCGTTCGTGGGCGACAACGACTACAAGGCGTTCGGCTACGACGCGGAGGCCACCAAGAAGGTCAGCGTCGAGATCGCGAACCCGCTGTACGGCGACCGCCCGTACCTGCGCCGCCACATCCTGCCCACGCTCGCCGCGACCGTGCAGCGCAACATCCGCCGTGGCATCGAGAACGTGTCGCTCTACGAGCTCGGCCACGTGTACCTGTGGAACCCGGACGCGCCCGCCATCCCGGCCCTGCCCGGCGGCGTGAAGCCCACGCCCGAGCAGCTCGCCGCGCTCGACGCCGGCCTGCCCGACCAGCCCGACCACGTGGCCGGCATCCTGACCGGTCTCGCCGAGAACACCGGCTGGCTGGGCGGCAAGCGTCCGGTCGACTGGTCCGACGCGGTCGAGGCCGTGCACCGCATCGCCGACCGTCTCGGCGCCGCCATCGAGCTCGACCAGCCGGCCGCCGCCGACGTGCCCGCACAGTGGCATCCGGGCCGTTTCGCCCGTGTGAACGCCGCCGGCACGTTCGTCGGCTTCGTCGGCGAGCTCCACCCGCACGTCAACGAGGCGCTCGGCTTCCCCGAGCACTCCGCCGCGTTCGAACTGAACCTCACCGCGCTGTTCTCGACGCTCGACGGCAAGCCGGTGCAGGCCAAGCCGATCTCCACGTTCCCGCCCGTCAAGCAGGACCTCGCATTCACCGTGGACGACAAGGTGACCGCCGCCCAGCTGGAGGACGTGGTGCGCGAGGCCGCCGGCGCGAACCTCGAATCCATCGAACTGTTCGACGTGTTCACCGGCGAGCAGGTCGGTGAGGGCAAGAAGTCCCTCGCCTTCGCGGTGGTGTTCCGTTCGCCGGACAAGACCCTGTCCGCCGAGGACAGCGAGGCGATCCGCAAGGCCATCGTCGACAAGGCCGCCGAGCTCGGCGCACAGTTGCGCGCCTGAGCCGCCGGCCGCGTTCCGGCCCGTTCCGGACGGCTTTTCGGCCTGGCTTTCGGCCCGGCGGCCATGAACCGCTGGGCCGAAAGCGAAACGACATAAGTTAACATAAGGTGCAACACGAGGAGGACCCGATGAGCGCACCCGGACAGCAGCCGAACGATCCCGCACAGCAGACGGGAGGGAACGGCGTCGCACCGGGGGCGGGCTCACCGGGTCCCGTCGTATCCGGGCAGCCGCAGTACGGGCAGTACGCGCAACCCGACTACGGCGCGATGCTGAGCCAGTTCGGCCCCGACTACAACCCGTACCTGTACGGCGCACCCGACCCCGAGCCGCAGAAGGACGATGCGGGGGAGACCGCGCAGGCGGCGCGGCAGCGGATGCCGCAGCGCACGCCGGGCGCGGCGTATCCCGGCGGATACGGGCAGAACGGCCCGTATGGCGGGGCGCAAGGGCCGCAGGGGCCGTACGGACAGCAGGGGCCGAACGGCCCGTATCCGCAGAACGGCCCCTATGCGCCGAACGGGAATCCGAACGGTAATCCGACGGTTCCGGGCAACGGCGCGAACGACGGCCATACGCCGCGCTACTTCTACGGCATCGACGTGAACGACCCCAACCAGAACCCGCTGTACGGGCGTTGGGACTCCTATGCGATCATCGCCTTCGTGTTCGCCCTCGTCTTCAGTGTGCCCCTGTTGCCGACCGTCATGGGCGTCATCTCCGTGTGGCGCACCGGCACCTTCCATATGAAGGGCCGCGGGCTCGCCATCGCCGCGATCGTCATCAACCTCATCACCACCGCGGTGCAGATCTGGATGTGGGTCAACGGCATCGACGTGACCGACCTCACCAACCAGATGCTCAACATGGTCGGCGGCGGTTCCGGTTCCGGAGACACGATGACCACGTGACCACGCCGATCGCGTGGACGGCGACGGCGGGATGCGTGTCACCGTCCGCGCGCCGTCTCGACACGTGATTACATAATTATGCAATAGTCTGCATAGGTATGTATGCTCGTGGGTATTGCCCATGAAGTGAAGGACGTGATATGGCGAAATACACGGTGGCCGTGGCGGGTGCCACGGGTTATGCGGGAGGCGAGGCGCTGCGCATTCTGGCCGCCCATCCCGCGTTCGAGGTGACCTGCGTGGCGGGCCACTCCTCGGTGGGGGACAAGCTCGGCAAGCACATGCCGCACATCCCGCAGCTGGCGGATCTGACCGTCGAAGACACCACCCCCGAGGTCCTGAACGGTCACGACGTGATCATCCTCGCGCTGCCGCACGGCGCCTCCGGCAAGCTGGCGTCCCAGCTCGACCCGGACGCGGTCGTCGTCGACCTCGGCGCCGACCACCGCCTCGAGGAGAAGAGCGCGTGGGACGAGTTCTACGGCGGTGACTTCTACGAGCATTGGACCTACGGCATGCCCGAGCTCATCACCGGCAAGGCCGCCGACGGCTCGTACACGCGTCAGCGCGCCGAACTGCCCGGAACCAAGCGCATCGCCGGCCCCGGCTGCAACGTGACCGCCACCACGCTGGCCCTGCAGCCCGGCGTCGCCGAAGGCCTCGTCGAGCACACGGACATCGTCGCCGACCTCGTCGTCGGCTACTCCGGCGCCGGCAAGAACCTCAAGCGCACCAACCTGCTCGCCGCCGAGGCGTTCGGCTCCGCCCTGCCGTACGGCGTGGGCGGCACGCACCGCCACATCCCCGAGATCCTGCAGAACCTCGCGCACGCCGCCGGCCTCGACGCCGCGGCCGCCGACGGCTTCACGCTCGGCTTCACGCCGGTGCTCGCGCCCATGTCGCGCGGCATCCTCGCCTGCGTGAGCGCGAAGATGACCGACAAGGCGAAGACGATGAGCGACGGGGAGATCCGCGACGTGTGGGCCCACGCCTACGAAGGCCAGGACTTCATGGTGCTGCTGCCGGAAGGCGCCCTGCCCGCCACGGCGAACATCATCGGTTCGAACGCCGCCCACATCCAGGTCGTCACCGACCGCAAGGCCGGCCGCATCATCGCGTTCGCCGCCATCGACAACCTCAACCGCGGCACCGCCGGCCAGGCGGTGCAGTCCCTGAACATCGCCCTCGGCCTTCCCGAAGACCAGGGCCTGACCAAGATCGGAGTCGCCCCGTGAGCGTCACATTCGCACAAGGATTCGCCGCATCCGGCGTCGAGGCGGGCATCTCCGCCGTCGCCGGCAAGAAGGACCTCGCGCTCGTCGTCAACAACGGCCCGCTCGACGCGGCCGCCGGCGTGTTCACCTCCAACCGTTTCTGCGCCGCGCCCGTCCAGTGGTCGCGCAAGGTCGTCGCCGACGGCCACGTCAAGGCCGTGATCCTCAACTCCGGCGGCGCCAACGCGTGCACCGGCGCCGAAGGCTACGCGCAGTCCAAGGCCACCGCCGAGACCGTCGCCGCGCTCGTCGGCGCGGAACCGGACGACGTGGCCGTGTGCTCCACCGGCCTCATCGGCGAACTGCTGCCGCTCGACCACGTGCTCGACGGCGCGAAGGCCGCCCACGCGGCGCTCTCCGCCACGCCGGAAGCCGGCGCGGACGCCTCCCACGCCATCATGACCACCGACACCAAGCCGAAGACCGTCGAACTCGAAGGCGCGGGCGGCTGGAGGATCGGCGGCATGGTCAAGGGCTCCGGCATGATCGCCCCGCAGCTGGCCACCATGCTGTGCGTCATCACCACCGACGCCGTCGTCTCCGCCGGACAGCTCCAGGCGGCGCTCGCCGTCGCCGCCGAACACTCGTTCAACCGCATCGACGTGGACGGCTGCATGTCCACCAACGACACGGTGCTCCTGCTCGCCTCCGGCGCCTCCGGCGTCGAACCCGACAAGGACGAGTTCAACAAGCTCGTCAAGGACGCCTGCGCCTCCCTCGCCCGCCAGATCATCGGCGACGGCGAAGGCGCCAGCCACGACATCCGCATCACCGTCACCGGCGCCACCACCGAGGACGCGGCGCTCGCCTGTGGCCGAGCCGTCGCCGCCTCCAACCTGCTCAAGTGCGCGATCAGCGGCAACGACCCGAACTGGGGGCGCATCGTCTCCTCGCTCGGCACCGTGCCGCCGGAAGTCGCACCCTACGATTCCGACAAGGTGACCGTCGACGTCAACGGCGTGCGCATCTGCGAGAACGGCGGCGCCGGACGCGACCGCTCCGAGGTCGACATGACCCCGCGCGAGGTCCACATCGACATCGACCTCAACGCCGGAGACGCCGAGGCGACCGTCTGGACCGACGACCTCACCCACGAATACGTCCACATCAACGCGGACTACGAAAGCTGACCCCACAACAAGTCATGCTCCCGCGGGCGGGAGCTGTCCGACGAATGTCGGACTGGGGGTGGGAATCCGACCACCCCCAGTCATGCCGAGCATGACAGCCCCCGCCAGCGGGGACGGCAAGAAACGAAAGAAGAAGATGTCTACCGAACTGAAAGGCCCCGGATTCCACTTCGACGTGCACACCGACCTGCGCGCCGACCAGAAGGCCGAAGTGCTCATCGAGGCGCTGCCGTGGCTCGAGGAGTTCGCCGGCCAGCGCATCGTCGTCAAATACGGCGGCAACGCGATGATCGACGAGCATCTGAAGCAGTGCTTCGCCGAGGACATGGTGTTCCTGCGCCAGGTGGGCCTGCATCCGATCGTCGTGCACGGTGGCGGCCCGCAGATCTCCCAGATGCTCAAGGCCCTCGGCATCAAGTCCGAGTTCAAGGGTGGTCTTCGCGTCACCACGCCCGAGGCGATGGACGTGGTGCGCATGGTCCTGACCGGCAAGGTCTCGCGTGAGCTCGTCGGCCTCATCAACGCGCACGGCCCGCTCGCCGTCGGGCTTTCCGGCGAGGACGGCGGCCTGTTCTCCGCCATGCAGCGCAGGCCCGTCATCGACGGCAAGGCCACCGACATCGGCCTCGTCGGCGACGTGGTCTCCGTCGACGCCTCCGCCGTCGAGGACCTCGTCAACGCGGGCCGCATCCCCGTCGTCTCCTCGGTCGCGCCGAACGAGGACGACGCCACCGAAGTGCTCAACGTGAACGCCGACTCCGCGGCCGCCGCGCTCGCCTCCGCCGTCGGCGCCCACAAGCTCGTCATCCTCACCGACGTGGACGGCCTGTACGCCGACTGGCCGGACCGCAACTCGCTGATCGGCCGCATCGGCGTGGAGAACCTGCGCGACATGCTGCCCGACCTCGAATCCGGCATGCGCCCGAAGATGGAGGCGTGCGTGCGCGCCATCGACGGCGGCGTGCCCCAGGCGCACATCATCGACGGCCGCAAGCCGCACTCCATCCTGAACGAGATTTTCACCTCCGCCGGCATCGGCACCATGGTCGTGCCCGAGGACGGCATCGAAATGAGGAGCTCCTATGTCTTCTGACGTGAACACCACCTCCGCCGCCGGCCCGGAACCGCTCGGCCCCAAGGACTCCCAGTGGCTGGGGGAGTACTCCCAGGTCCACATGAACGTGTTCGGCACGCCGCTGCGCGTCATGGACCACGGCCAGGGCGCCCGCGTGTGGGACGTCGACGGCAACGAATACCTCGACTTCCTCGGCGGCATCGCCGTCAACTCGATCGGCTACGCGCACCCCAAGTGGGTGAAGGCCGTCGCCGAACAGGCCGCGAAGGTCGCGCACGTGAGCAACTACTTCGCCACCGAGCCGCAGATCGAGCTCGCCGCGCGCCTCGTCAAACTGGCGGGCGCGCCCGAAGGCTCCCACGTGTACTTCGGCAACTCCGGCGCGGAAGGCAACGAGGCGGCCCTGAAGCTCGCCAAGCTGTACGGCCGCACCCTGCCCGGCGCCGCGCCTGCGATGGGAGGCAAGCCGGCGCGCATCATCGCCCTGACCAACGGCTTCCACGGCCGCACGCTTGGCGCGCTCTCCGCCACGTGGAAGCCGGCCATCCGCAAGCCGTTCGGCCCGCTCGTGCCCAACATCGAATTCGTGCGCGCCGGCGACCCGTTCGCCCTCTACGAGGCGTTCAGCGAGACCGGTGTCGGCCATTACGGCAAGGGCCCGGTCGCCGCCGTCATCATGGAACTCATCCAGGGCGAGGCCGGCGTCAAGCCGTTGGGCGCCGACTACGTCAAGAAGGTGCGCGAGATGTGCGACATCAACCACGCGCTGCTCATCATCGACGAGGTGCAGACCGGCATCGGCCGCACCGGCGCATGGTTCGCGTTCCAGCGCGAGGATCTGTCCGGCGGCGTCACGCCCGACATGGTCACGTTCGCCAAGGGCGTGGCCGGCGGCTTCCCGATGGGCGGCATGATCGCCTTCGGCGAGAAGCTCTCCGCCCTGTTCACGCCCGGCTCCCACGGCTCCACCTTCGCCGGGAACCCCTTGGGTGCGGCGGCCGCGCTCGCCACGCTCGACGTGATCGAGGAGGACGGCCTCGTCGCCAACGCCGAGGAGCGTGGGCGTCAGCTGCGCGACGGCCTCATGGCCTGCGGCAACCCGCTGTACGTCTCCACGCGCGGCCGCGGCCTGCTCGACGCCGTCGAGCTCGCCCACCCGTGCGCCCACGCCGTGATGAACTGGTGCCTCGAACGCGGCCTCATCGTCAACGCGGTGCGCGCCGACGCCCTGCGCTTCGCTCCGCCGCTCATCGTCTCCGAGAAGGACATCGACGAGGCGCTCGCCATCCTCAAGGCCGTCCCCGGCGACCTCCCCGACGACTGATCGGCGTCGATCCCGACCGACCGCAACCGCCCGCCACCCGCACACCCGAAAGGACAACCACCATGACCCCCGAACTGCGCCACATGCTGCGCGACGACGACCTCAACCACGAGGAGCAGAAGCAGGTCCTCGAACTCGGCATGAAGTTCCGCGAGAACCGCTTCTACCACCAGCCGTTCGCCGGCCCGCAGGCCGTCGCCGTGCTGTTCGACAAGCCCTCCACCCGCACCCGCTCCAGCTTCTCCATCGGCGTGGCCGAACTCGGCGGCTACCCGCTCGTCATCGACAAGTCCGGCTCCCAGCTGGGCCGCGGCGAACCGGTCGGCGACACCACCGAAGTACTCACCCGCATGGCCTACGGCCTCGTGTGGCGCACGTTCGGCCAGGACCGCGTCGAAGAGATGGCCGCCCACGCCACCTGCCCGGTCGTCAACGCGCTGACCGACGACTTCCACCCCTGCCAGATCCTCGCCGACTTCCTCACCATCGCGCAGTTCCGCGGCGGCGTGGACGCGCTCAAGGGCAAGACCATCGCCTACGTGGGCGACGCGGCCAACAACATGTCCAACTCGTACCTGCTCGGCGGCGCCGTCGCCGGCATGCACGTGCGCGTCGCCGGTCCGCAGGGCTACCTGCCCCGCCCGGACATCGTCGCCGACGCCGAGCGCATCGCGGCCGAGAACGGCGGCTCCATCCTCGTGACCACCGACGCGAAGGAGGCCGTCAAGGACGCCGACTGCGTGTTCACCGACACGTGGGTCTCCATGGGCGAGGAGGCCGAATACGCGATCCGATCCAAGCCGTTCTGGAACTACCAGGTGAACGACGAGCTGATGGCGCTCGCCAAGCCGGACGCGCTGTTCCAGCACTGCCTGCCCGCCTACCGCGGCAAGGAGGTCACGTCTGAAGTGATCGACGGCCCGCAGTCCGTCGTGTGGGACGAGGCCGAGAACCGTCTGCACGCGCAGAAGGCGCTGCTCACTTGGCTGGTCGGCAAGCAGCGCGGCGACGAAAGCCTGCTCGCATGAGCCAAACGCGTCCGTCCCTCCACCGTCCGGCCACGCGTGCCGCGCGTCTGAGCGCCATCGAAGAGGTGCTGCTCACGCACATCATCACCTCGCAGTCCCAGCTGTCGTCGATTCTCGCCGACGAGGGCATCGCGGTGACGCAGGCGACGCTGAGCCGCGACCTCGACGAGATGAACGCGTTCAAGAAGCGCCTGCCGGACGGCACGATGGCCTACGCGGTCGGCCATGAGTCGGCGGGCGACGAGCAGCAGGACTCCGCCAAGGCGGAGGCGCAGATGTCGCGCGTGCTGTCCGGTCTGGTGACCTCGGTCGCGGCGGCCCGCAACCTCGTCGTCATCCACACGCCGTCCGGCGCCGCCCAGTACGTCGCGTCGGTGATCGACAAGCAGCCGATCGCCGGCCTGCTCGGCACGATCGCCGGCGACGACACGGTGATGGCGATCTGCAAGGACGACGACACCGCCGTCGCCCGAGCCGACTGGCTCCTCGCCCTCGCCTCCAAGTGACTTGCTGGTCCTCCCGCCGGCGGGAGGTGTCGCGCAGCGACGGAGGGTGGTCTTCAGTGGCCCACCCGCAACCCCGCGTACATATGCTGGACACGCCGTGCATAAATATACAGACTTCTGTATATACTTGCATCAGTTTGTTTTGAAGAAAGGCATCCCATGGCAGATAACAATCGACTCGTGCTCGCCTACTCCGGCGGCCTCGACACCTCCGTCGCCATCTCCTACCTCAAGGAGCGCACCGGCAAGGACGTCGTCGCCGTGTCCCTCGACGTCGGTCAGGGCGGAGAGAGCCTCGAGACCATCAAGCAGCGCGCCCTCGCCTGCGGCGCCGTCGAGGCCTACGTGGTCGACGCCCGCGACGAGTTCGCCAACGAATACTGCATGAAGGCCCTCAAGGCCAACGCCATGTACGAGGGCGTGTACCCGCTGGTCTCCGCCATCTCCCGCCCGCTCATCTCCAAGCACCTCGTGCGCGCCGCCCACCAGTTCGGCGCCGACACCATCTCTCACGGCTGCACCGGCAAGGGCAACGACCAGGTCCGCTTCGAGGTGTCCATCGCCTCCATCGATCCGACGCTGAAGGCCATCAGCCCGATCCGCGACCTCGCCCTCACCCGCGACGTGGAGATCGCGTTCGCCAAGGAGCACAAGCTGCCGATCACGCAGACCGAGAAGAGCCCGTACTCCATCGACCAGAACGTGTGGGGCCGCGCCATCGAGACCGGCTTCCTCGAGGATCCGTGGAACGGCCCGACCAAGGACTGCTACTCCTACACCGACGATCCGGCGTTCCCGCCGGTCGAGGACGAGGTCGTCATCGAGTTCAAGCAGGGCGTGCCGGTCAAGATCGACGGCCGCGACGTCACCCCGCTGCAGGCCATCGAGGAGATGAACCGCCGCGCCGGCGCCCAGGGCATCGGCCGCATCGACCTCATCGAGGACCGTCTCGTCGGCATCAAGTCCCGCGAGCTGTACGAGGCCCCGGGCGCCGTGGCCCTCATCACCGCGCACCAGGAGCTCGAGAACTGCTGCCTCGAGCGCGAGCAGCACCGCATCAAGCGCGACATCGACAAGCGCTGGGGCGAGCTGGTCTACGATGCGCAGTGGTTCAGCCCGGCCACCCAGTCCCTGAACGCGTTCATCGAGGACACCCAGAAGTACGTGTCCGGCGAGATCCGCATGGTGCTGCACGGCGGCCGCGCCGTCGTCACCGGCCGTCGCTCCGACACCTCGCTGTACGACTACAACCTCGCCACCTACGATTCCGGCGACAGCTTCGACTCGAAGTCCTCCAACGGCTTCATCGACATCTACGGCCTGCCGAGCCGTGTCGCCGCCGCCCGCGACGTCAAGTTCGGCAACGGCATCGAAGTGCCGGACAACACCGTCGAGTGAGTCAGGTGAGACGCATCATCGGATGAGGGCTTTTCCGGGCCCTCATCCGGAATCCAAGGGGAGCCGACCTGTAGGGGCCGGCTTCCTTTTTCGTGTTCCGTGGGCACGTATCGGACGGATTGTCGGCCCGATCATGTGTCTGCCGAGATTTGCCGGGCCCTGCCGAGATTTGCCGGGCTCTACTGGACTCAACTGGGCGGAAACACCGGGCGGAAACACCCGTTATCCCGGATGTACAGCGTCAAACACCCGTTTCAGGGGGTGTCAAACGGGTATTGGACGCTGTAAAAAGCAGGAAACGGGTGTTTGGACCGTATATATGTGCGTCATGGCATGCGTGTCATGGCATGACGAGCTTCGGGGATTTCGCGTCAACGGTGGGTGTTGATCCACAGGATGGCGAGCTGGGTGCGGTTGGTCAGGCCCAACTTGTCGAGCGCGCCGCTTACCCGGTTGCGCACCGTACCCTCGCTGAAATGCAGCCTCTTCGCGATGTCGCGGTTGTCGAGTCCCTCGGCCACGAGCGCCGCGACCTCGCGCTCCCGCTCGTTGAGCATCGACTCCATGGCCGCCGCATCGGCCGAGCACGACCCCGCCTCGTCGGGGTTCTCCTGGCCACCCGACGACCCGTGCCGGTGCGACGGGGGAGTGGATGCAGTCGTGTCACCGCCGCCGGTGAGTTTGCCGAGCACGTCGGAGCCCAACACCACCTGGCCGGCCATGACCGCCTGAAGCGCCGGACCCACCGCCGTGACGTCCTGTTTGATGAGATAGCCCTTCGCGCCCAACGCCATCGCCCGCGTGATGTACGCGCGGTCCGCGAACGTGGTCAGGAACAGGATGCGCGCCGCCGGGTCGTGTTCCAGTATCTCCCGTGCCGCATCAAGCCCGTCGCGCCCCGGCATCTGGATGTCGATGAGCAGGATGTCCGGCCGCGTGCCCGGCGCGGCGAAATACCGTCCGACCGCGTCGTCGCCGTCGTTCGCCGTCCACAGCACATCGGCCGCTCCCGTGGCGGTCAGAATCGTCTCCAACGACTGGCAGACGATCGGATCGTCGTCCACGATCGCGATACGCATCATGCACCCGCCTTCCCAAGGTCTTCCTGAATCCTCTGATCTCCCCGAGTCCCCGTATCCGAAGCCTTCCGCGCAACGTCGTCCGCGATCCAACGGGCCTTCGGGATCGAGACGAACACGCGCCAACCCCCATCGTAGGGACCGCAGTACGCGGTGCCGCCCAAGGCGCGCACCCGCGATCCGATGTCGGCGATTCCCATGCCGTGCGGGGGAGCGCCGGCCGGATTCGCGTCGTCGTCCGACGGGACCGCGGGACCGGAATCGATGACGACCAGCTGCCAGAACGCGGGGAAATCCCGCAACGTCACCCGCGCCTCGCACGCCATGCTGTGATGCGCCACGTTCGCCAACGATTCGCGGATCACCGTCGCAAGACACCGCGAGACCGGCGCGGGCGCCGCGTCGATGTCGTTCTCCAGACGCACCTCCAACCCCCGTTCAGGGCCGGTGTCGCCGAATGCCCCGGCGGAGACGGCGAACGGCCGTGCCGCGTCCTCGATCTGCGCGGCGAAATCGGTGCCGTCGTCCTCCAGATCGTGCACGGACCGGCGCACCATCGTCATCGCGTCATCCAACGTCGTCCCCAACGCGCCGAACCCTTGCGCGGCGACGGTGTCGCCGGTGGCCTCGGCCACCGCGCGCCCCGCCTGCGCCTGCATGATCGCGCGCGTCAGCAGATGGCCGACGTTGTCGTGGATGTCGCGGGCGATGCGCGTGCGCTCGCCGAGCGTCGCCATGCGCACCGACTGCGCGCGCTCCTCGTCCAGATCGGCGATCCGGAGCCGGGACGAACGCGCCGATTCGCGCAATCGGTCCTCGGTACGGCGCAACGCCTTGCGCAGCGACGGGACGTCGCGCGAATCCGCGCCCATCAGGAATCCGACGCACGTCGCTACGGCCGTCAACGCCACCGGAACGACGTCGCCGCCCGCATGCGCTTCGACCATCATCGGAACCAGCGGCACTATCCACAGCCATCGCACGACGGCCGGCATCAGGTGGGAAAGAAGACCGGAACGATTCGTATGATTCGGATAGCCCGATATCGTGGGCGTTCCGCGTCCGTTTCCGGTCCCACGTTTCCCCGTCGCGGGAATTCCGAGCACGACGCCGCGCCGTCCCGTTATCGGAATCCGCGCCATGTCGAAGGCGACGAGCGGCAGGAACAGACGGCAATCGCCAGCGACCACGGCAACGAGGCAGAACACGGTCGCCGGCAGGAACGCCGCGCGCCTGCCGGACAGCCATTCGGACAGGCCGGAGACGATCACGGCCATGAGCATCGCCGTGACCAACGCCGCATCCACGGCGACGCGCGCGACCGGCGCGAACGTAAGGCATAGCGCGAGCAGCAACCCCTTCCCAATCATCGTCCGCATGGAATCCTCCGCCGCCCGCATCGAACCGTCACCCTCCAGCCTACCCGCTTCATCGCGGCACGTCCCGGACCGCCGCACCTACGGGCCGTTCCCGCGTCACGTCCCCGACTTCCGTCCCGACCATCCGCCCGTCCGATCAGTGACGAATGTCACCGGCCCCGCGCGAAGCCGTGACGTTTGCAGGTGGCACGCCGCGACGGCGGGTGGGACGATGGAGCCAACACCCACGGAAGGGAGTCGACATGAAAGACGACCACACGACCACCGCGACCACGACGCCGGCAGTCGCGGCGCAGACACCGACGCCGGCCGCCGCGACCCCGGTATCGACGCCGGCCATCAGCGTGGCGAAACTCGTCAAACGCTACGGCGACATGGTGGCGCTCGACCACTTCGACCTCGACATCCGGCAAGGCGAGATCTTCGGTCTGCTCGGCCCCAACGGCTCCGGCAAGACCACGGCCATCAACTGCATCCTCGCCCTGCTCTCCTACGATGCGGGCACGATCCGCGTGTTCGGCGAGCCGATGACCCCGACCAGCTACGCGCTCAAACGGCGCATCGGCCTCGTGCCGCAGAACGTCGCCGTGTTCAACGAGCTGACCGTCGAGGAGAACATCGACTACTTCTGCTCGCTGTACGTGCCGAAGAAGGCCGACCGTGCGCCGCTCGTCGAAGAGGCGATCGAGTTCGCCGGACTTGGCGAATTCCGCCGGTTCCGTCCCGGCAAACTCTCCGGCGGCCTGCTGCGGCGCCTCAACATCGCGTGCGGCGTCGCGCACAAACCCGACCTCATCTTCTTCGACGAGCCGACAGTCGCCGTCGACCCGCAGAGCCGCAACGCGATCCTCGAAGGCATCGAACGGCTCAACGCGGCCGGCGCGACCGTCGTCTACACGAGCCACTACATGGAGGAGGTCGAACGGATCTGCGACCGCATCCTCATCATGGACCACGGCCGGCATCTGGCGCTCGGCACCGCCGACGAACTCAAATCCATGATCGACACGGGCGAACGCATCACCGTCGAAACGCTCGACCTCGACGAGGCGACGCTCGCCCACGTGCGCGACCTCGGCTTCGTCATCGAAGCGAATTGGGACGGACGCGAACTCGACGTGCGCTGCCGGCGCGGCGACCACAATCTCGTCGACCTGCTCGGCGTGCTGCGCGCCGCCGGCGTGAACGTCGGCCACCTCACCAGCCGGCCGCCCACCCTGAACGACGTGTTCCTCGAACTCACCGGCAAGGCGCTGCGCGACTGACCGTCGCATCGCGGGCCGAACCCGCAGCCCCACGGAAAGGAGGCACCCATGTGGTCCACATTCGTCATGACCCTGAAGACGAACCTGCGCGACAGGCAGTCGCTGTTCTGGCTCATCGTGTTCCCGATCGCGCTCGCCACCCTGTTCAACGGCCTGCTCGGCAACCTGGCGGAAGGCTACGAGCTCAAGGCCATGCCCGTGGCGGTCGTCGAGGACGCGAACTGGACGGAATCGCCCGGCGCGAAGACGTTCATCGACGGACTGTCCGGCAAAAGCGGTACCGGCAAGAGCGGCACCGGTACGACCGGTGACACCGCCGGAACCGACGACACAGCCGACACCACCGACACGACCGTGACCGTCACCAAACTGCTCGACGCCACGACGGTCGCCACGGTCGACGACGCGCGCGACAGGCTCGCCGACGGCACCGCGAAAGGCTATCTGCGTGTCGACGGCGACGGGCGCATCCGACTGACCCTGTCGTCACGGGCCGCGGAGGCGATGAACGGCACGTCGGCCACCGACTCGAACGGCGCCGTCACCGTGGCCGCGCTGTCCAGCGTGATCGACCTGTACAACCGAACCGATGCGGCGACCCGCGACCTGCTCCAACGACACCCCGAGGCGATGCAGTCCCGCGCGTTCTGGTCGTCCATCGGCAACATCGCGGATACGACGCGCGAGACCAGCCTCACGAACTCCACGCCGAACGTGACGGCACGGTATTTCTACGCGCTGCTCGGCATGGCCTGCCTCATGGCCATGGGGTATGCGATCGCCGCGGTCACCAGCGCGCAGGCGAACCTGTCCGCATTGGGCATCCGCCGCACGGTCGCGCCGCTCGGCCGCGGCCGGCAGCTCATGGCCGGATTCCTCGCCAGCTGGCTGTGCTCCGACGTGAGCCTCACCATCGCGCTCGCCTACATCCGCTACGTGTGCGACGTGCCGTTGGGCGGACGCGAACCGGCCGCCGTGGCCGCCGTCGCGGTCGCCTCGTTCATGGCATGCGCGTTCGGCACGATGATCGGCGCGATCCCCGGTCTCAAACACAGCGTGAAGGTCGGCCTGACGAGCGCGATCCCCTGCACGCTTTCCCTGTTCTCCGGCCTGTACGGCCAGTTCGCGATGGACCTGAGCGACTGGATCACCCGCCACGCGCCCGTCCTCGCGCTCGTCAACCCCGCCCAGCAGGTGACGAACCTGTTCTACGACATCCTCTACTACGACGACTACCGTCCGTTCGCCACGACCTGCGGCGTGCTCATCGCGATGAGCGCCGTGTTCCTCGCCGCCGGCGTCGCCATGCTCAAGGAGCAACGCTATGAACACCTGTAAGGCCACGCTGCGCGTGCTCGCCGCGCACAAGCTGTACATCATCATCTACCTGGTGCTGATCGGCGTGATGATGCTCGCCATCAGCGGTTCCGCCCTGCTGGGCGGGAAGAACGACACGGCCGACGTGTACGAGCCCGGCCGCGCCACCGTCGCCGTCATCGACCGGGACTCCGACCGCGGCGGCGTCGCCTCCTCGCTGCGCACATACCTCGCCGCGGACGACGACGTGGTCGACCTCGCCGACGATCCGCAAGCCCTGCAGCAGGCGGTCGCGTCGAACTGGGTGGACCTCATCGTCATCATCCCCGACGGCTACGCGGACAAGCTGCTCGACTCCGCCACGGAATCCGGGAAGGTTCCGGCCGTCGAGACCGTCACCAGCTACACGTCCGGCGTCGGCTCGATGGCGTCGATGGCCACCGGCGGATTCCTCTCGCTCACGCGCACCGAACTGATCGGCGCGACCGCGGGCGGCACGGGTGACGCCGTCGGCGCGTCCGGCGCGTCTGGCGCGTCCGGTACGGACGCCGCCGTCACGCGCCCCGATGTCGACGATCTCGCCGCCGCGACGACGCGCGTGCGCGCGCTCGCCCGCGACAAGAGCGCGAACCATGCGATCGCCGTCGACCATACCGACGCGAAGGCGGCCGCCGACGCCGACGCCGCGTCCGCGGCGGAGCGGACGGCGTCCGGCTTCGGCTCCACGGTCAAGTCGGCACTCTACCCGCTGTTCCTCGCGATGACCGTGTGCACGGCGCTCGTATCCGGCGTGTTCAACGCGGGGGAGACGCGGCGCCGGCTGTTCGCCTCGCCGCAACGCTCCTCGACGATGGGCATGCAGCGCATGGCCACGCTGTGCGGGTTCGCGCTCGTCGTGGTCGCCGCCTACCTGCTCGCCGCGGTCGCATTGATGCTCGCCGCCGGACTCGACCCCACGTCGCTCGCGCCGGCCGGCGTGGCGATGACGGTCCTGTCGGCCTGCGTGTACGCGCTGATGACCGTCGCCTGTGGCTTCCTGCTCGGTGAGGCCGGCGTGGGCGACACGATGGCCAACGGCTTCGCCAACGTGTTCGGCCTGCTGCTCCTGTTCACCTCGGGACTCTCCCTGCCGGTGGACATGCTTCCCGAGTCGATGCTCGCCGTCGGGCGGATGCTGCCCGGCTGGTGGTATTGCACGGCGATCGACGATGCGCTCGGCATCGGCACGGCGTCCGCCGGCGGCGTCGACGCGGCCGGCTGGGCGACGGGCACCGGCATCGTCGCGCTGTTCGCCGTCGCGTTCGTCGCGCTGGGACTCGCCGTCGGCCGCGTCCGCCGTTCCCGTCCCGCGCCGGTCGCCGCCGCGACGACGCAGCTCGCCGAGGCGTGACGGGGGAGCGTGACGGGGGAGCGTGGCGCCGGGCCGGGCACGGAACCGGTCCGGCGCCGCCGTGCACGCAACGTATGATGGTGGCGGATTATGACGACTCACGGACAAGGAGAGACGGCATGGGCGCGAAGAGACTGGTGTTCCTCGACATCGACGGCACGTTGGCGGACGAGAGGCACGTGGTGCCCGAATCCGCGAAGGAGGCGTGCCGCAAGGCGCAGGAGAACGGGCATCTGCTGTTCATCTGCACCGGACGCTCCCTGCCGAAGATCGAGAAGAGCATCCTCGATCTGGGATTCGACGGCGTGGTCTCCGTGGCCGGCGCGCAGGCGAACATGGGCGATCGCGTCCTGTTCCAGCGGTTCGTCGCTCCCGAGGCGGTGGACGCGGCCGACGCGTACTTCAAGGCGCACGGCATCGAGGCGTACCAGTGGCAGGGCGCGGACGGCATGTACATCTCGGAAGGCTACGCGCGGCACCTGAAGTCGAAGGGCAAGGCGTTCGACCGCGGTGAGTTCGCGCGCTTCTGGCATCGGATCGACGAGGTGGACGTGCCGGAAGGCTCCACGCTCGGGGCCACGATCCACGTGTCCAAAGGCTCGTATTTCACCGCCCCAGACCCGGACGTGACGTTCGAGGAGACGAAACGCGACCTCTCGCCGTGGTTCACGCTCGTGCACGGCTCGTACGACAAAATCTCGCCGAACAACGGCGAACTGCTCATCAACGGCGTCGACAAGGGCACCGCGGTGCGCGAGGTCGCGGCGCGTCTCGGCATCGACGTCGCCGACACGATCGCCGTGGGCGACTCCGACAACGATACGGCGATGCTCAAGGCCGCCGGCACGTCCGTCGCCATGGGCAACGCCATCCACGGCATCGAACGATGGTGCGACATCCAGACCACCGACATCCACGACGACGGCATCGCCAACGCGTTCAGGGAGCTGGGGCTGGTCTGAGAGGTCGTGGAACGGGGAGGTCGCTGCCTTACATGTCCTTGAAATCCACCAGCGACACATCGTCCGCCTGCGCCGCACGGTCCGTGACATGTTCGTCGAAGCCGTTTTTGGAGAAGAGCATATAGTATCCATGCGCGGGATGCAGGAGTTCGGCCCGGCTGCGCAGCGTTTCGAGCTGTCGCAGCCCGGTCGGGACGCTACGCCACTTGCATTCGCAGAACAGCATGGTCTTCGGATCCTCCCCGGTGGCGACGATGTCGATCTCCTCCTGGCTGCGGGTCCTGGGATCGGCTCCCCACCAGCGTCCGGAGTCGAGTATGAGGAACGGCAGCTCCCCGGTCGTGTCGTGCGCCCACAGCCATTGCGTGCAGATGTCCTCGAACACGGGTCCCATGAAGTCGTTGATCGATCGTGTGATGCGTTCGGCTGCGATGTCCACGTTGCCTGACTGGATCAGCGGCAGGTTCGCCGGTATGTAGCGGTACCAGAAACGGAAGAACGAGTCCTTGATGCGGTAGATCGTCTTGCGCGGTGCGTGTTCGCCGAACGGGGTCTCCTTGTAGAGGATGCCCAAGTCGATGAGATTGCGTAGATACGTGGCGCATGACGCGGTCTCCATGTGGCATGCCGTGGCGATGGCGTTCGCTCGGGAGGCGCCTGAGGCGATGGCTTGGATGACGGCGTTGTATTCGGACGGCGAGCGCAGCTCCTGCTTGAGCAGGTTGCCGGGTTCCTCGAACAGGTAGCAGTCCGGGTCGATGATGTTCCAACGGATGTTGTCCGTGATGCTTTCGGCGTCGTCGATTTGTCTGAGATATTGCGGGATTCCGCCCGTCAGACCGTATGCGATGGCCGCATCCTCGGCGCCGTATCGGGGCAGGAACGTTCGCGTGTCGGCGTAGCCGAACGGATCCACCTTGATCTGCGCGGTGCGGCGCCCGTACAGCGGGCTGGAATATCCGAGCACTTGTCGTTCCATGAACGACATCGACGAGCCGCAGAGGATGATCATGAGCCGGCTATCGTCCTTGTGCCGGTCGATGGCGTGTTGCAGGACGGAGCTGATGGACCGGTCGGCCTTCGCCAGATAGGGGTATTCGTCGATGACGAGTGCGAGGCGTTTGCGTCGGGCGAGCGAGAACACCGCTTCCAGCGCCGAAGCGAAATCCTGATAGACCGGTGCGGCGTCAGCCGTGTCGGCGAGACCGTCGTCGCCGGCGGCGGCGCGGTACAGGGCGATGCTGCGGCTGAGGTTCTCAAGATTCCGGGCCGCGTTGGATTCGATGGCCGGAAAGAAGATCGACGGGCGCCCGTCGAGGAACCGGTTGATGAGCGTGGTCTTGCCCACGCGTCGCCGGCCGTATACGATGACGCACTCGAATCGCGACGAGTTCCATCGCCTTTCCAGCGTGGCGAGTTCCCTGGTCCTTCCCACGAACATGATGACGACCTTCCCGCGGACGAAATGTGATTTATAGAATCGTAATTTACTAAATTATGATTCTATAAACAGCTGTGCTTTCTGGCAAGCGAGCCGTGTCGTGCGCGGTCGCTTGCAGGGGTGATTGGTTGGTTTTCGGCTGGTGTTTGCGGAAACGGAGGGCTGATCTGAGTCGGTCGTTGTTATCAGTGGTTGCCGTAATGGGTGCGGCAGACGGCGATTTCAAGATTGTCCGATTCGCCGCTGGTGACGCGGTACACGATGTGGTTCTTGTCGTCTATGCGACGAGACCAGTAGCCGGAAAGGTTTCCGCGTAACGGTTCGGGCATGCCGATGCCGTTCGCCGCGCCGTTGCGTTGTATGTCTTTGATGATCTTGTTGATGCGTTTGAGCGTCTTCTTGTCCTGCGACTGCCAGTAGAGGTAGTCATCCCATGCTTCGTCCGTCCAGATAAGCAGCACGTCATTCCTCGATCAGTTCGTGGACGGTGCCTTGACCCGCGTCGAGTTTCGCGGCCGCTCTGCGGACGCGAGACATGTTCTCGGCCGAATAGAACGGGTCCGCGGTCACTTCGAACGGGATGCGGCGTTCGCGTACGACCGTCTTGGCGAAGATGTTGAATGCGGCGCTCATGCTGATGCCGAGTTCTCCGCAGACCTCGGCCATGCCCTTCTTCGTGCTTTCGTCAAGCCGGACGTTCACCATGGACGATGCCATCATAGCCTCCATTTGTATATCGGAAATCTATACAAATGATATCTTGGTTAGTCTCGTCATGCAATCTGCCGTGCAACACGGTCCGGGAACTTCATAAACCATTTATGAAGTTAGGGGCGGAACTTCATAAATGGTTTATGAAGTTCCGTGGTCGCTGCTATTTCAGCGCTTTCATCCTGCTGTGCTGTACAAGGACAGTCCGTCCGCTTGGGAACAGCGTAAGTTGGGCGAGTGCGCGCAGTCGTTCAGTTATGGACTAAATGCTTCCGCTGTCCCTTATGACGGCAGAAACGCGTATCTCCGTATCACGGATATTGATGACGGCACACGTCAGTTCTCCAAAAATGATCTGACCTCGCCTGATGCCGATCTTGCTCGATGTGACGATTATCGGCTTGACGAAGGCGACATTGTGTTCGCGAGGACCGGCGCTAGTGTAGGGAAAACCTATATATACCAAGCGACTGATGGCGTTACTTATTTTGCGGGCTTTCTGATTCGCATGAAGATGAACGGGACCGCCAATCCACAGTTCGTTTTCCAATCAACACTTTGTGAGTCGTATAAGCGTTATGTCGCCATCACTTCACAACGTTCCGGACAGCCTGGTGTAAATGCTGTCGAATATGCGCAATGTCCTGTTCCAATTCCGTCTTTACCCGAGCAGGAAGCCATTGGCCGGTTCTTCTCCCGCCTTGACGATCTCATCACCCTTCATCAGCGTAAGCGGTTGTGATTGTTGTCGGTTAGATAAGGGTGGAGAGGGCGCGCATCACGATGTCGACGTCCTTGTTCTCCAGTTCGCGAATGACATGCAGGTATGTGTCCTGCGTGGTGTTCATACTCGCATGCCCAAGACGCTTGGACACGCTGGCGATGGAGACGCCGGCGAAAAGCAGCAGTGATGCATGCGTATGCCGCAGACCATGTACGGAAATCACCGGCACTTCCGCATGTTCACAGTGCCTCGCCAGAACATTGTTCGCAGTCGAGTTATATACCTTGCCGTTTACGAAGATTGGCTTATCTTCGGGAAGGTCTTTCAATAGAGCGGACAGTTGCATGATGAGCTGCCAATCAAGTTGCACCTTACGAACGGAGGAAGCGTTCTTCGTCGGCACGAAACCGCCGCCGTTCTTGTAGTCCCACGTCTTGCTGACCGATAAGGTCTGATGGACGAAATCGAAATCGGCGGGAGTGAGCCCCAAAGCTTCGGAGAAACGGAGTCCCGTCTTCGCGATGAGCAGTATCAGCCAATCCCAACTCGGTACGGTTCCCAGCTCAAGATCGGCGAGCATCGCATGCAATTCGAACTGATTCAGGTATTTCGTCTTCTTCTCTCTGGGCTGACGCCCTTTGATGATTGCCTTTCGTGTGGGATCGCGTGGAATCAGTCCCTCATCGACGGCATCGAGAATGGCGCCCTTCAACTGATGGTGGAAATCCATGGTCGTCTGCCGTTCATGGTGCTCCGCGTATCCGTTGATAAGTTTCTGGTAGTTCACGCGATCCATGTCCACGAGCCGAAGGTCCGGAATGAGCTTGCCGAGCCAAGCCTGTGTGAGCTTGTATTTCTTCATCGTCACTTCGCGGATTGCGCCCTCTTTGTAGACAGTGACCCACTGGGAGTAGTAATCGCAGAACAGGGTTCCGTCGCTGGCGGTGTTTCCGGTCATTTGCTGTTCTCTCTTTCTGGTCGATTCATGCTTACGCTGATGCCGGATGCCATAATCAGCCAATCAATCAGAGAAGACTCGAAGGCGTCGCCAATGAGTCGCATCTAGTTGGCTTACGCTGATGAAGGGTGATGAGGTCGTCGAGTTGAGAGAAGAGTACGCCAATGGCTTGTTGCTCTTCAACAACTGGCAGATCCACAATCAATCCTGCCAAATCGCTCGCATGTATATGAACTACTGTCTTCCCCTGGGCCCGCTGAGCAAGAAGCTTCTGATTAGAACCATGTGACAGGCCATAGGCAAGAAACAACGGGATAGCCACTGATTCCGGATATATAACATTGAGATCACCGCCTAACGCTATGCCTGCGTTGGTAATTGCCGATGCCCTCGCTATATCTTCGGCGCTTTCACCCGAGGCCGGGACGACAACCTCACTGCCCGTGCTAAAGAGTGTTCCAGGTTTTGCCTCAGCAAAGGTGTCTACCGCTTCAACCTTTGCTTGATATTGCGTGTACATGCGCCCGTAGAGGAAAAGCGGTGTCCCTGATTCCTGTAAATCTGCCTTGGAGTACCCATTACCCTTAGTGAAAGAGGCGATGTCACCCAACTTACGCTGTTCCCAAGCGGATGTATAATGACTTCATTTGTATTGCAGTTTGAAAGTATGGTGCAACGATGGCGTACTCCGACCTGATTGAGAGCGGTGCCGGTGAAACCGAGGTGCGCTCGTATCTCGTTGATGGCGGAGTGGTGCCCGTCACCATGCGTATCCCTGCGAATCTTCGCGATTCCGCCAAGGAGGCGGCGGCACTGCGTGGCATGAGCTTCTCCGCTTTCGTGAGGACCTGCATCATTGACGAGCTGGTGAAGGACTCTGGCCGATGATTCGCCTCACCACTATGACCATGCAGCTTATCGACATGGAATCAGACGGCATCCGTATCTGTCGGGTGGAAGGCGAATCCTTGGTCACCGTTGTTGTGCCGCACGATAAACTAGCCGATGCTAGGAAACTGCCTCAGCTTCCCGCACGCGGTGTGTATTATCTCCTCGATGAAGACCATGGTGTACTCAGTCGGGTGTACGCAGGGCAGACCATACAAGGGCTGTTGAGACTGGACGGTCATAAATCCAAGAAGGATTTCTGGAATAAGGCCGTCATGTTCCTTGACGAGGACTGGAACCTCGATAGGGATGTGCTTGATTCATTGGAAGCCAAGGCCATTGCCTATGTGCGCTCTCAGGGCTCGTATGAGACGGATAATCTGGAGACGCCCAATCCAAGACTCAGCCCGTACAAGGAACAGCGCGTGGAGAATCTGCATGCCGGCATCCTGTTTCGCATGAAAGTACTTGGCTACGATCTCGACCGCAAGGAAACGGCGCAGATTATGACGAGCACGTTGTTCCATACCAGAAAGAACGGCGTACGCGCATCCGGTCGGTACGACAAGGATACGGGTCGTTTCCTCGTCCTCGCCGGTTCCGAAGTAGAGCTTGGCCGTCGCGTCATCAAGAACCAGGGTGCCATCGAAGCCCGTGCGCGTCTATTCGGAGATCGCACAGGCAGAGAGAAGCTTGCCGATGATGTCGAGTTCGCCAGTCCATCCGCCGCGGCGGTGTTCGTACTCGGCGGCAGCCAGAACGGCTGGACCGAATGGGTGAACGATCACGGACAGACCCTCGATTACGTGTACAGAAGCAAGGAGCAAGGGAATGAATAAGCAGCAGCTGGCCGCCAAGATCTGGGAGTCCGCGAACCGGATGCGTTCGAAGATCGAAGCCAACGAGTACAAGGACTACATCCTCGGCTTCATCTTCTACAAGTTCCTGTCCGAAACCGAAGTCGCCCGCCTGCGCGCCGAGGATTGGACGGATGATGATCTTCCCGAACTGGTCGAGGACAATGTCGAAACCGTGAAGTACGTGCGTGGCATGTGCGGATACTTCATCGCCTACGACGATCTGTTCTCCACGTGGATCGACAAGGGTTCCGACTTCCATATCTCCGACGTGCGCGACGCGCTCTCCGCGTTCGACCGCAACATCGATCCGGCACGCAAACGCGTGTTCGCCGGCATCTTCGACACGTTGCAGACAGGCCTCTCCAAGCTCGGCACGGACGAGAAAAGCCGCAGCAAGGCGGCCCGCGACCTGATCTACCTCATCAAGGACATTCCGATGGATGCCCGTCAAGGCTACGACGTACTCGGCTACATCTACGAATACCTCATCGACAAGTTTGCTTCGAACGCGGGCAAGAAGGCCGGCGAGTTCTACACGCCGAGCGAGGTCTCCCAGCTGATGAGCGAGATCATCGCCGGGCACTTGAAGGGGCGCAAGGAGATCACCATCTACGATCCCACGTCCGGCTCGGGGTCCCTGCTCATCCATATCGGTCAGGCCGTGGCTCGCCGCAACGGCAATCCGAATGACATCAAATACTATGCGCAGGAGCTCAAGGAGAACACGTACAACCTCACGCGCATGAACCTTGTCATGCGCGGCATCCTGCCGGACAACATCGTGGCCCGCAACGGCGATACCCTTAAGGATGATTGGCCGTGGTTCGATACCGACGAGACCAAGGACGAGACCTATGATCCGCTGTTCGTGGACGCGGTGGTCTCGAACCCGCCATACTCGCAGAACTGGGAGCCTCCGGAGGCCGGTGAGGACATCCGATTCGAGTACGGCATCGCGCCCAAGTCCAAGGCCGACTACGCGTTCCTGCTGCACGACCTGTACCATCTGCGTGATGACGGCATGATGGCCATCGTCCTGCCGCACGGCGTGCTGTTCCGTGGAGGCGAGGAAGGCGAGATTCGCCGCAACCTCGTGGAGCACCACCATATCCAGGCCATCATCGGTCTGCCGGCGAACATCTTCTTCGGCACCGGCATCCCCACCATCGTGATGGTGCTGCGCAAGCATCGCAATGATGACGGTGTGCTCATCGTGGACGCCTCGAAGCATTTCACCAAGGACGGCAAGAACAACAGGCTGCGCGCGAGCGACATCAAACGCATCGTGGACGCGGTCGCCGGCAACCGCACCATCGACAAGTTCAGCCGTCTGGTGGGCATCAAGGAGATTCGCGACAACGACTACAACCTCAACATCCCGCGATATGTGGACTCCTCCGAACCGGCGGAAAGCTGGGATATCTACGCCACCATGTTCGGCGGCATCCCCGTTCGCGACATCGACGCGCTGCAACAGTACTGGGATGTGTTCCCGCGGCTGCGCGATCGTCTGTTCGATACGACTGACGGTCATGCCGCGCGTATTGCAGTGGCCGAGGTGGCCCCGGCGGTCCATGATGACGCGCAGGTGAAGGCGTATATCGACCGGTATTGCGATGCGTTCGCCGACTACCGCGGTTTCCTGCGTGGTTCGCTCATCGACCGGAGCACGGACGTCATCATCGCCGCCGAGGAGGAGACGCTCGCCGACGATCTCATGCGTCGTCTCGCCGATATCCCTCTTGTGGACGTGTACGAGGCGTACCAGGCGCTCGATGATGGATGGCAGACGGTCTCCATCGACCTGGAGACCCTGCAGAACGAGGGGTTCGATGCGGTCCGTGCCGTGGACCCCGACATGGTCGTCAAGAAGAAGGGCGGCAAGGACGTCGAAGTGCAGGATGGCTGGACCGGCCGTATCCTGCCGTTCGACCTCGTGCAGCGGCATCTGCTTGCCGACGATCTCAAAGCCATCGATGCGCAGGAACGTCGTCTGGCCGAGATCGGACAGGAATTGGACGGTCTCCTGGAGAACCTTGATGAGGACGACAAGGATTCCGACGCGATCAACGAAGAGGGTGACGGTTTCGTCACCGCCGAACTGAAGAAGGCGGTGAAGGCGATCGGCAAGCATCCCGAAACCGAGCTTGACCGTGTGCTCGTGGCCGCGGGCAAGCTCTTCGACGAGGAGCGGAAGGTCAAGAAAAACCTCAAGGAACGACGGCTCGCGTTGGAGGAGAAGACCAAGGCGACCATCGAAGGATTGAGCGACGAACAGGCACGCGACTTGCTGGAAGACAAGTGGGTGGAGCCGTTGCAGAGCAAGTTGGAGCAGCTGCCATACGGAATTCTCGACGATCTGGTGAACCGTATTGTCGCGCTCGGTGAGAAGTATGCGACCACCTATGCCGACGTGTGCGACGAAATCACGAGCGCGGAGGCCGAACTCGGGTCCATGCTCGACCGGTTGGTCGGCGATGAGTTCGACATGAAAGGCATCGCCGAACTCAAAACCCTGCTGGGAGGTGCGCGATGAGCGAGCAGAGGAATGTTCCGGAGGTTCGTTTCGCTGGTTTCACTGACCCTTGGGAACAGCGTAAGTTGGGCGACATCGCGGATTCGTTTTCAGGTGGCACTCCTGACGTGAGTAATTCGGCATATTACGGAGGTTCTATTCCGTTCATTCGTTCGGCTGAGATCAACTCAGATTCAACTGAGCTTTCCCTAACTCAGCAAGGATTGGGCAGCTCCGCTACGCGGCTTGTGAGGCGAGGCACAATACTTTATGCGCTATATGGTGCGACTAGCGGAGAAGTAGGTATCGCAAGGCTGGACGGTGCAATAAATCAGGCCGTCCTCGCCATTCTCCCTAATGCCGGGAACGATTCAATATTCATCGCAAGCTGGTTGCGCAAGGAGAAAGCAAACATTGTAGATACATACTTACAGGGCGGACAGGGGAACTTATCCGGAAGCATTGTAAAGAGCTTGGTGCTGAGCCTTCCGACTCTTGTTGAGCAGCAGACCATCGGTGCGTTCTTCTCCCGACTTGACGACCTCATCACCCTTCATCAGCGTAAGCATGACAAACTTGTGGTACTCAAAAAATCGATGCTTGAAAAAATGTTCCCGAAGGAGGGGGAGTCCGTTCCGGAGGTTCGTTTCGCTGGTTTCGCTGACCCTTGGGAACAGCGTAAGTTGGGCGACATCGCGGATTCGTTTTCAGGTGGCACTCCTGACGTGAGTAATTCGGCATATTACGGAGGTTCTATTCCGTTCATTCGTTCGGCTGAGATCAACTCAGATTCAACTGAGCTTTCCCTAACTCAGCAAGGATTGGGCAGCTCCGCTACGCGGCTTGTGAGGCGAGGCACAATACTTTATGCGCTATATGGTGCGACTAGCGGAGAAGTAGGTATCGCAAGGCTGGACGGTGCAATAAATCAGGCCGTCCTCGCCATTCTCCCTAATGCCGGGAACGATTCAATATTCATCGCAAGCTGGTTGCGCAAGGAGAAAGCAAACATTGTAGATACATACTTACAGGGCGGACAGGGGAACTTATCCGGAAGCATTGTAAAGAGCTTGGTGCTGAGCCTTCCGACTCTTGTTGAGCAGCAGACCATCGGTGCGTTCTTCTCCCGACTTGACGACCTCATCACCCTTCATCAGCGTAAGTTGGAATTGCTGAAGAACATCAAGCAATCCATGCTCGACAAGATGTTCGTCTAGGAAGGAGCCCGGCATCATGCGTTTGTATCATGGCAGCAACGTCGAGGTCCGGAATCCGAGGCTGCTGCGTTCGGATCGTCGCTTGGATTTCGGCCCCGGATTCTACTTGACCAGCAGTCTGGAGCAGGCCTCGCGGTGGGCGGTATTGTCCGCCAGACGTCGGCGGAAAGGCAGCCCGTTCGTCACCGTGTATGAATTCGACGAACGGCTGCTTGACGAATTCGACACGTTGGGATTCACCGGTGCGACGGCCGACTGGCTGGACTATATCGCGGCGAATCGGAGCGGGGAACCGTTCAACGACGATTACGACGTGGTGTTCGGTCCGGTGGCGGATGATGCCACCATGCCTACCCTGAACGGGTTCTTCGCAGGGATCTATACTACGGAAGAGACCTTGGAACGTCTGATGCCGCAAAATCTGAAAGACCAGTATGCTTTTCGCACGCAACGGGCGATCGACGCCCTGACCTGCATCGAGGTGATTCGGCCATGACCACATTGGAACGTGAACTGCTGATCCACTACGATCACGAGGTCGTCCAACGGATATGCCAGAAATACGGTTTTCCTCCCATGAAGGCGTTGGAATCCTTCATCCATTCGCAGACCTACGCCATGCTGCGCGATCCGGAATTGCGAATGACGGATTTTCCTCCGGCCGGCATCTTCGACATGTGGGAGGTCGAGCAGGTCACGGGAGAACCCAGAAACTCGTTGTATCTGAGGAGGGATGAGATTGACTCGTGAAATGAGTTTCTTCATCTACCTGCTGGAACAGTACGCGGGGGACAACAGCCGTTCCACCTCAGACGTACTGCGTGAATGGGACGAACACGGCATCACGCAGGAGATCTACGACATGTACGAGATGTACCATCAGGAAAGCATCCGCAACGCCTACGAGGACATCGACCACCTCGTGGCCACCGGCGAACACAAGTGGTAAGGAAGCCGCGCATGATCTTCGACAAGGAATCGGATTTCGAGGAGAGCGTCATTTCGGTGCTCCAACAGCACGGGTGGAAGGACGGCCTCCTGAGATACCCGACCGAGCAACAGCTGCTCGACAACTGGAAAACCATCCTGTACCGCAACAACAGCGGCATCGACCGGCTCGGCGAATACCCGTTGACCGACGGCGAAATGGCGCAGATCATCGAACAGATCGAGAATCTTCGTACGCCGCTAGCGCTCAACTCGTTCGTCAACGGACGCACCGTGTCCATCACCCGCGACAACAAGGATGATGAAGCGCATTTCGGCAAGGAAGTGAGCCTCTACATCTACGACCGCAAGGAGATCGCCGGCGGTAAAAGCACCTACCAGATTGCGCAGCAACCCGTTTATCCAGCCAAGAACAAGATGAGGCACGCGCGGCGTGGAGACCTCGTCCTCCTCATCAACGGCATGCCGCTCATTCATATCGAACTCAAGAAAAGCGGCGTGCCCGTCAGTCAGGCGACCGGCCAGATCGAGAAGTACTCGCATGAAGGCGTGTTCACCGGTCTGTTCCGTCTCGTGCAGATCTTCGTCGCCATGAACCCCGACGACGCCGTGTACTTCGCCAACCCCGGACCCGACAAATTCAATCCGAGCTATTACTTCCACTGGGCCGATTTCAACAATGAACCCATCTGCGGAGGCCGTAATCCCGGCAAGGACGAGTGGAAGCTGTTCATCGGCGGCACATCCGGTACCGCCGGGCTGCTCTCCATCCCCATGGCGCACCAGCTCATCGGCTTCTACACCATCGCCGACTCGGCGGACGCATGCCTCAAGGTGCTGCGCAGCTACCAGTACATCGCGGCGAACGCCATCTCCGACGTCGTACGCAAGACCGATTGGGAGCAGCGTCCCTCCACACCCGGACGGCCCGGAGGCTACGTATGGCACACCACCGGTTCCGGCAAGACCATGACCAGCTTCAAATCGGCGCAGCTCATCGCCGACTCGCACGATGCCGACAAGGTCGTGTTCCTCATGGACCGCATCGAACTGGGCACGCAATCGCTCAAGGAATACCGCAGTTTCGCCGACAACGAGGACGACGTGCAAGGCACTGAGAACACGGGCGTGCTGCGTGACAAGCTCGCCAGCACCGCCCCGAAGGACACGCTCATCGTCACCTCCATCCAGAAGATGAGCAACGTGAAACCCGGGGAACGCGGCGTCACCCAAGCGGAACTCGACCGGATGGCCGCCAAACGGATCGTGTTCATCGTCGACGAATGTCACCGTTCCACGTTCGGCGACATGCTGCAGGACATCCGCCGCTCCTTCCCGAACGCGCTGTTCTTCGGTTTCACCGGAACTCCCATCCTCGACGAGAACCAGAGGAAGAACTCCACCACGTCCATGATTTTCGGCAAATGCCTGCACCGCTACAGCATCGCCGACGGTATCCGCGACCACAACGTGCTCGGCTTCGACCCGACCATGGTCACCACCTACAAAGACAACGAAGTGCGCCTCCAGGTGGCACTCCACAAGGCGAAGGTCGGCAACGTCGAGGAAGCACTCGCCGATCCCGTGAAAGCCGACGTGTACGAGCGTTACATGGACAAGTCCGAGGTGCCCATGGGACCAATGGTCGATGACTCGGGAACCATCATCCACGGCATCGAGGATGAGCTTGGCGGGGAGCAGTACGGCAGCGACACGCCACACCCCGGTATGGTCGTTGCCGACATCCTCGACCAGTTCCCCATACTCAGCCATGGCGGCAGGTTCCATGCCATGCTTGCCACCAGCTCCATCCCCGAAGCCATCGACTACTACCACCGGTTCAGGGAACTCGCGCCCGAACTGCATGTGACCGCCCTGTTCGATCCGAACGTGGACAACACCGAGGGCGCCACGGTCAAAGAGGATGCGCTCGCCGAAATCACGACCGACTACAACATGATGTACGGGAAGGACTTCGGCATCGTCGACTGGCCCGCCATGAAGAAGGACATCTCCTCGCGTCTATCCCACAAAGCACCCTACGGGAACATCGACAGGAACCGGGAACAACGGCTCGACCTGCTCATCGTCGTCGACCAGATGCTCACCGGCTTCGACTCGAAATGGGTGAACACGCTCTACCTCGACAAGATCATCCGATACGAGAGCATCATCCAGGCGTTCAGCCGCACGAACCGGCTGTTCGGACCGGACAAACCGTTCGGCGTCATTCGCTACTACCGCAAACCGCACACCATGCACGGCAACATCGAACGGGCCGTAAAACTCTATTCCGGAGACCGACCGCTCGACCTGTTCGTGCAGAAGCTCCCCGAGAACATCCGGTCCATGGACTCGCGGTATCAGGAGATACTCAGCCTGTTCGCCGACGGGGGAGAGACGGATCTTATGCGTCTGCCCGAATCGGTGGAGACCAAACGCAAGTTCGCCAAGGAGTTCGTCGCGTTGAACCGTTTCCTGGAATCGGCGAAGGTGCAGGGCTTCAGCTGGGACACGGACGAGTACCGGATCGACGGTGACGGCGAAGTCGTGAACGATGGAGACGGAAACGAGGATGCGGACCACGTTGGAATCGTCCGCCCGCAGATCGACGAACACACGTACCTCATCCTCGCGCAACGGTATAAGGAATTGTTCGAGAGTGACGACGATGGGGGCAACGGTCCGGGTGACGGCGGAGACGACGAGCCGGAAGCACCCTATGAGCTGGAAGGCTACCTCACCGCGATCGACACCGGACTCATCGACACCGACTACATGAACGCGAACTTCGACAAGTGGCTCAAAGCACTCAAGGAGGACAGTCCGGAGTTGGCGGAAATGTCCGCGCAGCTGCACCGGTCGTTCGCAGCGCTTTCCAAAGACGAGCAGAGGCTCGCCGAATTGTTCCTGCACGACGTGGAACGCGGCGACGTGACCGTCGAGGACGGGTACACGCTACGCGACTACATCACCCGGTATGCGAAACGTGAGAAGGACGAGCAGATCGACAAACTCGTCGACCGGCTCGGCGTGGACCGTTCGCTCGTCGAAGAGTTCACGCTGCGACTCGTCAACGAAATGAACATCAACGAATTCGGCCGTTTCGATATGCTGCTGTCCAGCATCGATCGTGACAAGATGCGAGCGTTCTTCGGGGAACGGGAACATGGAAGCCTGCCTCTGCGCAAAGCTCGCATGGCCGCGAGAGGTCTGCTCGAACGGTTCGTCCTCGAAGGCGGATTCGACATCGATACGTACAACGGACCGTCCGCCGGCTCCGGCGATGTAGTCCGACGCTGATAGGCTGGCATACGGTCTGAAACGTTAGAACACCAATCTTTAGGAGACCTGCATGGCCGAAAACACCGAACATCTCGCCCTGTGGGGCGGCCGCTTCACCTCCGGACCGTCCGCCGCGCTCGCCCGCCTGTCCAAGTCCACCCAGTTCGACTGGCGACTCGCCGACGACGACATCGCCGGCTCCCGCGCCCACGCGCGCGCCCTCGGCCGCGCCGGACTCCTCACCGACGACGAGCTCAAGCGCATGGAGGACGCGCTCGACACGCTCCAGCGCCACGTGGACGACGGCACCTTCGCGCCCATCGAAGACGACGAGGACGAGGCCACCGCGCTCGAACGCGGCCTCATCGACATCGCCGGCGACGAACTCGGCGGCAAACTGCGCGCCGGCCGCTCCCGCAACGACCAGATCGCCTGCCTCATCCGCATGTGGCTGCGCCGTCACGCGCGCGTCATCGCGAAGCTCCTCATCGAACTCGTGAACGCGCTCATCGCCCAGAGCGAGAAGGCCGGCCGCACCGTCATGCCCGGCCGCACCCACATGCAGCACGCCCAGCCCGTACTGCTCGCCCACCAGCTCATGGCCCACGCCTGGCCGCTGCTGCGCGACATCGAACGCCTCATCGACTGGGACAAGCGCATCAACGCCTCCCCGTACGGCTCCGGCGCGCTCGCCGGCAACACGCTCGGACTCGATCCGGAGGCCGTCGCCCGCGAACTCGGCTTCTCCCGCGTGACCGACAACTCGATCGACGGCACTGCCGCGCGCGACCTCGTCGCCGAATTCGCGTTCGTCGCCGCCATGACCGGCGTCGACATCTCCCGCCTTTCCGAGGAGATCATCATCTGGAACACGCAGGAGTTCGCGTTCGTCAAGCTCGACGACGCCTACTCCACCGGCTCCTCGATCATGCCGCAGAAGAAGAACCCGGACATCGCCGAGCTGGCGCGCGGCAAGTCCGGTCGTCTCATCGGCGACCTGACCGGCCTGCTCGCCACCCTCAAGGGCCTGCCCACCGCGTACGCGCGCGACCTGCAGGAAGACAAGGAAGCCGTGTTCGACCAGGTCGACACGCTCGAAGTGCTGCTGCCCGCGTTCACCGGCATGATCCAGACCATGCGCTTCGACGCGGAACGTCTCGAAGCCGAAGCCCCCACCGGCTTCGCGCTCGCCACCGACATCGCCGAATGGCTCGTCAAGAACGGCGTGCCGTTCCGTCACGCGCACGAGCTCTCCGGCGCGTGCGTGAAGATCGCCGAAGGCCGCGGCCAGGAGCTGTGGGACCTCACGGACGAGGACTTCATCTCCACGTTCGCCGCGTTCCTGCCGGCCGAAAAGGCCCCGGGCGTGCGCGAGGTGCTCTCCAGCCACGGCTCCGTCGACTCCCGCAACGGCAAGGGCGGCACCGCCTACGGCCGCGTGCGCGAGCAGATCGCCGACGCCAAGCGCGAGGTCGAGGAGCTCAAGGTCTTCGCCGACTCCACGTCCGACGGCCCGTCGTACAAGGCGCCCGGCACGTTCTAAGGCGTGTCGTCGCTCCCGCCGGCGGGAGCTGGACCGCGTAGCGGGACTGAGGGTGGTTCGGGGCTGGTCTCCTGACCACCCTCAGTCGTCTGCGACGACAGCTCCCGCCAGCGGGAGCGGGGAGGGAAGGCTTCGGTCTAGTTTCTGGCAGCGGGAGCGGGAAGGGGAATGCCTTGGTCCGATTCCGCCAGCGGGAGCGGGGAGGGAAGGGCTTGGTCTGGTTTCTGCCAGCGGGAGCGGGGAGGATGTCATCGTCGACATCTACACTGGGGGACAGCACGAACGGGAGCCGCAAGGCTGAGAGGAAGCGCCAGCTTCGACCGGGGAACTTGACGCGGGTCATGCCGCCGTAAGGAATCGTCTTCTTTCGCCAAGGCCTCGGGAGCCTCGAACGTCCCAACGCCCTCGTTCGCACCAGATAACCAAGCCGTGTGGCCGGGCATCCGCGCCGCATGGTCGCATGACCGGGTTCATGAATGGGCGCACCACTTAGGGTACGGTTCCTTTCGTGCGCCCTTTTTTGATATCCGGACCAATCATCCGGAAGGGAGAACGAGGACATATGCAGGTCAACGGAGAGCAGGTCACGCTCGACGCGCCCGTCAGCGTCGCCGATTATCTCGAAGCGCACGGCTTCAGAGCCGAACGCGTCGCCATCGAACTCAACGGCGAGATCATCCCGCGCGACAAGCGCGGCGAGGCGATGCTCGACGACCAGAGCGTCATGGAGATCGTCCAGTTCGTCCAGGGCGGCTGAGGTTTGAGGGAGCCGGTCCGCTGACCACCCTCAGTCCGCTTCGCGGACAGCTCCCGCCAGCGGGAGCGGGAAGGGACTCCGCCCTCGCTCCGCTACGCGGTCCGATTCCGCCAGCGGGAGCGGGAAGGAATCAAGGTCCTGCTCCCGCCGGCGGGAGCGCAATTAGACATCAACCCAAGGAAGGGGAATATCATGAGCAACATCAATCCGGTCACCGAAGCGTCCGTCGAGGCGACGCCGCTGCCGCCGCAGCCTTCGGTCGTCAACCCGGTCGGCACCGCCGCGCCGATCCTGCCCGTCGAAGACAAGCCGTTGAACCTCGGCGGCCACGAGTTCCACTCGCGCTTCATCCTCGGCTCCGGCCGCTACGATTTGAACCTCATCAAGGCGACCGTCGAGCATGCGGGCACCGAGATCGTCACGATGGCGCTGCGCCGCGCCACCACCACCGAGAACAGCGTGCTCGACTACATCCCCGAAGGCATCACGCTGCTGCCGAACACGTCCGGCGCGCGCAACGCCGAGGAGGCGGTGCGCATCGCCCGCCTCGCGCGCGAGGTGTGCCACACCGACTTCGTCAAGGTGGAGATCGAGCACGAGACCAAGTACCTCCTGCCGGACAACGCCGAAACCATCCGCGCCACCGAGATGCTGGCCAAGGAGGGCTTCGTCGTCATGCCGTACATGTTCCCCGACCCGATCGCCGCACGCCAGCTCGAGGAGGCGGGCGCCGCCGCCGTCATGCCGCTCGGCTCGCTCATCGGCTCCAACATGGGCCTGAGGATGCGCGACTTCATCAAGATCATCATCGCCAACGCGAACGTGCCGGTCATCATCGACGCGGGCATCGGCCGGCCCAGCCAGGCCGCCGACGCGATGGAGATGGGCGCGGACGCGGTCATGGCGTATACGGCCGTCGCCTCCGCCGGCAACATCCCGCTCATGGCCGAGGCGTTCAAGCACGCCATCGACGCGGGCCGCGCCGCCTACCTCGCAGGACTCGGCAAGGTGACGGAAGGCCAGGCCGTGCCGTCCAGCCCAACGACGGGGTACCTGCACTGATGGCGTTTTCGGATGAACAGCTTGAACGGTATTCGCGGCATCTGATCCTCAAGGGGTTGGGCGTCAAAGGGCAGAAGCGGCTGCTGGAGTCCAGCGTGCTCATCGTCGGCGCGGGCGGGCTCGGCTCGCCGGCCGCCCTCTACCTCGCGGCCGCTGGCGTGGGCCGCATCGGCCTCGTCGACGGCGACGTCGTCGACCTGAGCAACCTGCAACGCCAGATCATCCACACCACCGCGTCCGTCGGCGAACCGAAGGTCGAATCCGCGGCCAAGGCGATCCGTGCGCTCAACCCGGACGTCACCGTCGAGACGCATCACACGCTCGTCGACGCCGGCAACGTCGCGGACCTCATCGCGCCATACGATCTGGTCATCGACGCGACCGACAACTTCTCCGCGAAGTTCCTCGTCAACGACGCGTGCGTGCTCGCCGGCAAGCCGTTCGTCCACGCGGGCGTCGTCGGCTTCGCCGGACAGGTGATGGACGTCGTGCCGGGCGCGGGCCCCTGCTACCGCTGCATCTTCCGCGACATGCCGGCGGCCGGCGAGATTCCCACCTGCCGTGAGGCGGGCGTGCTCGGCGCGGTCGTCGGCGTGATCGGCAGCCTCGAGGCGACGGAGGCGGTCAAACTGATCGCCGGCGTGGGCGAGCCGCTCGTCGCGCGCATGCTCACCGTCGACGCGCTCACGATGAACATTCGTCGCGTGCCGCTGCCCAAGCGCGTGCCCGACTGTCCGGTGTGCGGCGACAACCCGACCATCACCGCGCTCGACCCGGACCGCTACATCCAGCCCGCCTGCGCCATCTGACAGAGAGAAGGGAACCAATGCCCATCGCATGGCATGCCGATAACGCCGCCGACGCCGAGACCGACGGCGAATCGAAGATCCGCCGCATCACACCGGCAGAATTCGCCGCGCTCGACAAGCGGGACGTCACGCTGCTCGACCTGCGCGAGCCGGCCGACGTGGCCGCGCACCCGATCGAAGGCGCGATCAACGCGCCGCTCGACCCGCTCGCACAGGTCCTCAAGACCGTGCCGACGGGACGCACCGTCGTCGTCTTCTGCGCGGAAGGCTGGTGGAGCGAGGAGGTCGCCGAGATCCTCGCCGACCGCGGCTACGACGTGGCGAGCCTCGAAGGCGGGTTCCGCGCCTACCGCGACTATCTGGACCGGCAGACGCCGGCCGAATGACCAGGAAACGACCAAACCCGGCGATCCGCCAAGACCCCCGGACCCGCCCGTCTGCAATCGCCTTGTGAATCATCCCCGCGGACGAGCGCGCCCGACACGTCCCCTTCGTACAATCGGCACCGAACGCAAACCGATTGATAGGGGATCGACATCGTGGGACGTCTGCTCACCCGAACGCAGATACGGCGGATCGTCGCCGAAAACGGGCGCGAAGTGCTCGCGCATCCGAACATGCAGCGCGAACGCGCGAACTACCAGCACGGCAACGTGTCGACGTTCGCGCACTCCATCCGCGTGGCGTGCCTCGCCGTCTGGCTCGCCGACCGCGCGCACCTGTGGGGCCGCGTCGACCTGAAGTCGCTCGTGCGCGCCGCGCTCCTGCACGACTATTTCCTCTACGACTGGCATGACTGGGACGGCGGCGCGCACCGGCTGCACGGGTTCACGCACGGCAACGCCGCGCTGCTCAACGCGATGCGCGACTTCCGTCTCAACGCGATCGAACGCGATTCGATCTCCTGCCACATGTTCCCGATGACGCCCACCGCGCCCAGCTACGTGGAGGGGTGGCTCGTCACCGCCGCCGACAAGCTGTCCGCCACGCGCGAGACGTTCTCGCTCGACCGGTTCAACAAAGGCAGGGACGACGCCGAAGACGGCGCGAACGGCCGGAACGACGACGGCCGGAACGGCACGGGCGGGGAGCGCGCGCGATGACGATGCTCTTCCTCGAATACCTGTTCCTGTGGTACCTGTTCTACAGCTTCTGCGGCTGGGTGTACGAGTCGATTCTCGTCTCCGTGCAGCAGCGCCGACCCGTCAACCGCGGCTTCCTCAACGGCCCGCTGTGCCCGATCTACGGCACGGGCGCGGTGCTCGCCGTCGTCGTGTTCGGCGGCCAGCGCAATCCGGTGGTCGTGTTCCTCGTCTCCTCGGTGGGCGCGTGCATCCTCGAATACTTCACCTCCTGGGCGATGGAGAAGCTGTTCCACGCCCGCTGGTGGGACTATTCGCATTTCCGCTTCAACCTCAACGGCCGCATCTGCCTGCTCGGCGCGATCGTGTTCGGCGTCGGCGGCGTCGCCATCGTCGACGTCGTCCAGCCGCAGGTGGCACGCGTCACGGCGATGATCCCTCTGGTCATGATCCACGTGATGTGCGCCGTGTTCCTCGTCGCCATCACCGTCGACGCGGTGGTCACCGTGGTCGGCATCGTCGACTTCGAGAAGAGCCTCGAACGCTTCCAGACCGCCGTCGCCAAGTACGGCGACGCGTTCGACGAGATGCGCGAGAAGGTCGGCGACGCGATGGGCGAGGCGACCGACCGCGCCGCCGAACTCGCCGCGGGCGTCGCCGCCGGCGCGAACGAGCGCCTCGGCGGCGTGCCCGGCAAGGTGGGCGAGAAGGTCGGTCAGACGGTCGGCGGAACGTGGCATTCCGGCAGGGAGATGTCCACCGAGCTGATGCTGCGCATCCGCGAGACCGCCGGCAAGGCCTTCAACCGCCAGCAGCGCCGTATGATCGCGTCCTTCCCGCGCCTCAAGGCGACGCGCAACGACGAGGCCCTCCAGCAGCTGCGCGAGGCGTTCGAGAAGCTGCGCCGCAACGGCCGGTGACGGCGTGCGTCACGGCGCACGTCGCGTCGCGCGCACGGCGCACGCGGAGCCGCGGGCGCGACGCACGCGTGCCGCGCGGGACTGTCGCCGCGGCATGCGAGACTGGTAGACGCTCGGAATCCGGGCGCATCCAAGACAATACCCACAATTCGATAGGGAGAGCGACCAGTTATGGCTCACGTCATCGACTTCAAAGAAGCGGGGTTCGACACCCTGCTCGATGAGCTGGAATGGCGCGGGTTGATCTCGCAGTCCACGGACCGCGATCGACTCGCAGAAGCGTTGAACGGGGAGCCGATCGCCTATTATTGCGGCTTCGACCCGACGGCCGCCTCCCTGCACATCGGCAACCTCGTCCAGCTCATCAACATGCGCCACCTCCAGGCGGCAGGCCACCATCCGATCGCGCTGGTCGGCGGCGCCACGGGCCTGATCGGCGACCCGCGCCAGTCGGGCGAGCGCACGCTCAACCCGAAGGACGTGGTGGCCGGCTGGGCCGAACGCCTCAAGAAGCAGATCGGCGGCATCCTCGTCACCGACGGCGACAACCCGGTGCGCTTCGTTTCCAACTACGACTGGACCGCGCAGATGAGCGTCATCGACTTCCTGCGCGACGTCGGCAAGAACTTCCGTCTCGGCACGATGCTCGCCAAGGACACGGTCGCCCGCCGCCTCAACTCGGAGGAGGGCATCTCCTTCACCGAGTTCAGCTATCAGGTGCTGCAGGGCAACGACTTCCTCCACCTGTACGACGAATACCACTGCACGCTCGAGCTCGGCGGCTCCGACCAGTGGGGCAACCTCACCTCCGGCCTCGACCTCATCCACAAGGTGCGCGGCGTGGACGTCAACGTGTTCACCAGCCCGATCATCACCGACGCCAACGGCAAGAAGTTCGGCAAGTCCGAGGGCAACGCCGTCTGGCTCGACCCGACGATGCTCTCGCCGTACAAGTTCTACCAGTTCTGGATCAACCGTCCGGACGTGGAGATGGAGAGCCTCCTGAAGGCGTTCACGTTCCTGCCGAAGGCGGAGATCGAGCGTCTCGTCGAGGAGTCGAAGACCAATCCGGGCCGTCGCGAGGCGCAGAAGGCGCTCGCCTGGGAGGTCACCAGCTTCGTGCACGGCGAGGCCGCGACGCAGGCCGCGATCGACGCCTCCGCCGCCCTGTTCGGCCGCGGCGGCGATCTGGCCGACATCGACGCGGCGACGCTCGAATCGGTGCTCGACGGCTTCAAGGTCGTCGACGAGAACGGCGAACACGTGTTCCCGTCCGTCGATGCGGGCGTGCGCGTGATCGACGCCGCGCAGGCCGCCGGCCTGTTCAAGACCGTCTCCGAGGCGCGCCGCGCCATCAAGTCCGGAGGCGTGTACCTCAACAACGCGCGCGTGGAGAGCGACGAGGCGACGCTCGGCGAAGACGACTTCCTCCAGGGCCGTTTCGCGCTGATCCGCCGCGGCAAGAAGGCGCTCGGCGCCGTCGAGAAGCGCTGAACCGGCGCGCATCCGCATCCGGTCGCGCATACGCGCATAACACAAGACTTTCGTAGTAGAGAAAGGCATACACAACATGGCAGAAGGCAACGAGCGTTCCGGCAAGTCGTTCGGCGGCCGCAAGGGCGGCTACGGCCACGGTTCCGGCCGTCCCGGCTCCCGCGGCGGCAACGGCTTCAAGCCGCGCGGCAAGGGCGGCTTCCATAAGGGCGGTTTCCGCAAGGACGGCGAGCGCGGCGGGTTCCGTCGCGACGGCGAGGGCCGTGACGGCGAGCGTCGCGGCGGCTACCGCAAGGACTTCCACAAGGACGGTTTCCGCAAGGACTTCCATCGTGACGGCGATCGTGATTTCCGTCGTGACGGCGATGGCGAGCGTCGTGATTTCCACAAGGGTCCGCGTCAGGGCGGCGACCGTGACTTCCGTCGTGACGGCGAGCGTCGCGGCTACGGCAAGTCCGGCGGCTTCCATAAGGGCGGTTTCCGCAAGGACGGCGAGCGCGGCGGCTTCCGTCGCGATGATGATCGCCGCGGCGGCTATCGCAAGGACTTCCGTCGTGACGGCGATCGTGATTTCCGTCGTGACGGCGAGCGTCGCGGCAACGGCGGCTTCCGTCGTGATGACCGCCGCGACTTCCACCGTGACGACCGTCGCGGCGGCAAGGGCGGTTTCCGCAAGGACTTCCATCGTGACGGCGATCGTGATTTCCGTCGCGACGATCGTCGTGACGGCGAGCGTCAGGGCTTCCGCAAGGACTTCCACAAGGACGATCGCCGCGACTTCCATCGTGATGACCGTCGTGATTTCCGTCGTGACGGCGATCGTGACTTCCGTCGCGACGAGCGCCGTGACGATCGCGGTGATCGCGGCGGCAACCCGCGCTACCAGCGCGACGACTCCCGTCGCTTCGACGACCGTCGCGAGGGCGCTCCGCGCCGCAACGGCGAAGGCGCGGTGAGCTTCCCCTCGCAGAACCCGTACACCGACCGTCGTCCGAACGAGCCCCGCATGCCGAAGGGCATGGTGTGGGGCATGCTCTCCAAGGACGAGAAGGAGCGTCTGCGCGGCCTGTCCAAGGAGCACGCCGAGAACATCGGCCTGCACATCCTCGCCGCGTACACGCTGCTCGACGACGACCCGCAGGCCGCGCTCGAGCACGCCCAGTGGGTCGCCAAGCAGGCCTCCCGCATCGACTTCGCGCGTGAGACGCTCGCGTTCGTCGCCTACCGCAAGGGCGACTACAAGCTCGCGCTCAAGGAGTTCCGCACCGCGTACCGCATGAACGGCTACCTCGACTACCTGCCGTTCATGGCCGACTGCGAGCGCGGTCTCGGCAACCCGAAGAAGGCCATCGAGATGGCCGTCTCCGACGACGCCAAGTACCTGAAGGGCGAGTCCAAGGCCGAGATGTTCCTCGTGTACGCCGGCGCGCTCGGCGATCTGGAGCATTGGGACAAGGCCATCGAGATCGTGCATACGCTCGGCCGTTCCAAGGGTCTGGCCGGCAGCTACCGCATGCGCGCCCTGCAGGCCGAGCAGCTGTTCCTCGAGGAGGCCGGCCGTTCCGACGAGGCCATCGCCCTCGACCAGATCATCGAGAAGCTGGAGAACCAGTACGCGGACTTCGACGAGGACGAGGAGAGCGACGACGTGATCATCGACCACGATCTCGAGCATCTCGACGATCCGGACGTGCTCGCCGAGCTCGGCATCTCCGAGGACGACGCCCAGTACGCGCCCGAGGACGAGACCGAGGAAGGCGACGAGGAATCCGAGGATTCCGAGACCGCCGAATCCGAGGATGAGGACGCCGCCGAGGACGCCGCCGAAGGCGAGTCCGAGACCGAGGCCCACGCCGAGGAGGAGACCCAGGAGGAGTCCGAGGAGTCCGCCGACGGCGAGACCGCCGACACCGACGAGACCCAGGCTCCGGCCGAGGAGGCCGCCGAGGGCGCCGAATCCGACGCCGAGCCGGAAGAGACCTCGGACGAGACCGCCTCCGACGGATCCGAGACGACCGAGGCGTGAGCGGACGCATGACGCGATTCCTCAAAGGCACCACGAAGCCGATCGCCGAAGCCTACAAGCTCGCGCTGCTCGACCTCGACGGCGTGGTCTACCGGGGCAAGAACCCGGTGGAGCACGCCGCGGCGTCCATCCGCGCCGCCGAACGGGCCGGCATGACCATCGAATACACGACGAACAACTCGTCGCGCTTCCAGCACGTCGTCGCCGACCAGTTGAAGGGCTTCGACCTCGACGTCGAACCCTGGCAGGTCATCACCTCCTCGGTGGTGGCCGCCCGCATGGTCGCCAAGGCCGTGCCCGCCGGCTCGACCGTGCTCGTCGTCGGCGCGGAGCATCTGCGCGAGGAGGTCACGCGTGCCGGACTCGTCGTCACCGACGATCCGACCGCCGAGCCCGCGGCCGTCATCCAGGGCTGGTTCCCGGAGATGACCTGGCAGATGATGGCGAACGCCGCGTTCGCCGTCGAGGCCGGCGCCACGTATTTCGTGACCAACCGCGATCTGACCATCCCGCGCGAGCTCGGCATCGCGCCCGGCTGCGGCTCGATGATCCGCGCGGTCATCGCCGCCACCGGCGTCGAACCGGTCGCCTCCGCGGGCAAACCCGAATCGTACATGTACGACGAGGCGCGCGAACTCAACGCGTCCGGCGGCCAGTCGCTCGTCCCGAAGGACGCGTCCATCGCCATCGGCGACCGGCTCGACACCGACATCGAGGCGGGCAACCGGGGCGGCTACGATTCCCTCGCCGTGCTGACCGGCGTCACGAACCCGCATGAGCTGATGCTCGCGCCCGCGCACCTGCGTCCCACCTACGTGGCGCCGGATTTGCGCGCGCTCGGCGAGACCATGCCCGAACCGCATGACCACGGCGACGGACGCTGGACGTGCGGCGACGCCGAGGCCGTGCTGGACGCGGCCGCCGGCACGCTCGCCGTCTCCGACGCGGCGAGCGTGGACGCGCTGCGCGCCGCGATCTGCGCCGCATGGCAGGCCGCCGATTCCGGCGTCGACATGAGTACGATCACGCTGCCGGAGTTCACGCTGTGAACGACGACCGCACCATGAACGGCAACGCGGGCGACGCCACGGCGGCGCCCGCGACCGGCGACATCGCCGACGTGCTGCCCGGCTTCGACCAGATGGACGACGACGGGCGCATCGCCGCATTGCGCGGCCTGCTCGACGAGCTGAAGCGCGAACTCGACGCGATCGGCGACTGACACCGACGCACGACACCGGCGTACCAGCCATGGAACCATGGAACGGGAGGGAACGAGAATGACGAACGACGGCATCGACTCGTACGAGGCCGATGGCGAGCCGATCGACATGCCCGACCGCCTCGACCTGTGGCTCGTCGCCGGGGGAGTGGTCGACTCGCGCTCCAAGGCGCAACGGCTCATCAAAGGCGGCCACGTCACCGTCGACGGGAAGGTCGTGACCAAACCCGCGTACGCGATCGGCGACGCCGCGCACACGCGCATCGTCGTCGACAAGGGCGACGACTACGTCTCGCGCGGCGCATACAAGCTCGTCGGCGCGTTCGACGCGTTCGCCGCGCACGGACTGCCCGAACCGACGGGCTCCGACTGCCTCGACATCGGCGCGTCCACCGGCGGGTTCACGCAGGTGCTGCTGCGCCGCGGCGCGAGGCGGGTCATCGCGCTCGACGTCGGCCACGGACAGCTCGACCCGCGCGTCGCCGGCGACCCGCATGTCATCGAGATGAGCGGCGTCAACGTCCGCGACGTCACGGCCGACAGCCTGCCGTACGCGCCGGCGATGATCGTCTCCGACGTCTCCTTCATCTCCCTCACCTACGTGATCCCCGTGATCGCGCGGATCGCCGCGCCCGGCGCGCACATCGTGCTGCTCGTCAAACCCCAGTTCGAAGTGGGGCGTGCGGGACTCGACCGCCACGGCGTCGTCGTCGACGCGGCGTTGCGCGACAAGGCTCTGGACGACGTGACCGCATGCGCGCGCGAGCACGGCCTGAAGGTCGTCGCCACCGCCCCGAGCCCCATCGAAGGCACCCACGGCAACGCCGAATACCTCCTCTACGCGCGCGCCTGAGGGAGAGAACGATCAGCGGTTGCCGGCGTGGATGAAGCGGTCGATCTGGTCCTCCTTGCCCATGATGACCAGCTCGTCGTTGCGGTGCATGATGAGCTCCTTCGAACCGTACTGGAACTCCTTGCCCGGCGATTTGATGCCGACCACGGTGATGCCGTAGCGTTCATGCACCTGCGCGTCCTCGATGGAATGGCCCACCGCATGCGAGGGCGTGTGGATCTTCACGACCGTGTGCGCGCCCTCGATCTCGATGTAGTCCAGATAGTTGCCGCTCACCAGATGCCCGACGCGCTTGCCCGCGTCCGTCTCCGCGTTGATGATGTGCCGCGCGCCGATGCGCTGCAGGATGCGGGCATGCTGCACGGACACCGATTTCGCCCACAGGTCGGTCACGCCCGCGTCCAGCAGGTTGCCGGTCGTGATGACCGACGCCTCGACGCTGTCGCCGATCGCGACGACCGCCGTGTCGAACTGGGAGGCGTCGATCTGCTCGATGGCGAGCACGTCGGTCATGTCCGCCTGGACGACCGGCACGTGCGCCGACCAGCGGGCCACCAGATCCGGATCCCTGTCGACGGCGAGCACGTCCTGGCCCATCGCGTCGAGGGTCATGGCCACGGCGCTGCCGAAACGGCCCAATCCCACGACCAGCACGCTCTTGCCTGATTTCGCCATTGCCTTGCAGTCCTTTCCGTATGTTGCGAAGGTTCAGCCGACCACGATCGGTTCGGTCGGGTAGCGCACCGCCTCCAGCGAGCGGGGGCGGCTGATCGAATACGCGATGGTCATCGGTCCGAGACGGCCCACGACCATCGTCGCCGCGAGGATCGCCAGCGCGGCCGGATTGTCCTCGCGCGCCACGCCCACCGTGTATCCGCCGAGACCGAACGCCGAGCAGGAGTCGAACAGCGCGTTCGTCAGCGACGCGCCGGAGACGAGCATGAGCGACAGGGACGAGACGAGCACGAGCAGCAGGCAGGTGCTGGTGATGCTCACCGCCGTCATCGCCACGTTCGTGTGGATGCGGTGGTGGAACGTGTTGATGTCCTTGTGGCCGGTGAACGACGCCTTGCAGATGAGCAGGATCACCGCGAACGTGGTCACGCGGATGCCGCCGGCCGTGGACGTGCTGCCGCCGCCGATGAACATGATCACGCTCATGAACACCTTCGTCGGTTCGTTTACCTGCGGCACCCACGACAGGTCGAATCCGGAGCTGCGCGGCATGACGGCGGCGACCATCGCGTAGCGCATGCGCGTGTTGAAGTCCGCGTCCTTGAACAGGAACGGGTTGTCCCATTCGACGAGCAGGAACCATGTGAGCGACATGGCGACGATGATGAACGTGACGGAGAGCGTGATCTTCGTGTGCAGGCTCCAGCGTTTCGGCGGCACGTGCCCGCGCGCGCATTTGAGCAGGTTGAGGATCACGGGGAATCCGAGCGTGCCGAGGAACGCGGAGAGCATGATCGGCAGGCCCACGCCCCAGCTGTTGACGTGCAGGCCGGCCGTGTCGGGCGTGAAGCCCGCGTTGTTGTACGACATGACCGCGAAGAACAGCGACTCCCACAGGGATTTGCGCCAGTCGCCCTCGTTGACCTTGAGCAGGCCGGGGAACAGGGCGACGAACGTCACGGACTCGATGAACATCGTCGTGCCGATGACGACGGTGAGGACGCCGCGGATCTCGCTGAGCTTCGACGTGCCCAATTCGCTCGCCGTGAGCAGACGCTGCGTCGACTTCATGTGATGGTTGATGGCGAGCGTGATCAGCGAGGCGAACGTCATCACGCCGATGCCGCCCAGCTGCACGGAGACGAGCAGCACCGCCTGCCCGAACGTCGTCCAGTGCGTGGTCGAGTTGACGATCGAGATGCCGCACGTGGACAGCGCGGAGACGGCGGTGAACATCGCCGTCGAGAACGTGGTCGTCTCGCCCTCCGGCGTGGACGGCGGGATGAGCAGCATGGTCGTCGCGGCGACGACCAGCACGATGAAGTACATGATGGTCAGGCGCCCCGGGTGGGAGACCAGATGCTGGATGATGGTGCGCTGGCGCGGCGGGCGTCCGTCGCCGTCCGCCGCCTGCGCGAACGTGTTGCCGGAGAACCACCACGCGTAGCCGCGCGAGGCCTCCCGGTTGGAGGAGGATTGGTCGAAGACGGGATCCGCCATGTACCCTCGCCCCTCCTTGTCCGTTCGTGCCGTGTCTGTCATGGTGTTCCCGGCGTGCGCCGGCGTATGTGAAGCCATTGTAGGCGTGCATGTCGAGAAACCGCGTGCGCCGGCGTTCGGGAACGGGGTTTCCAACATCCGTTCGATTCGGTTAGGATGGGTGGCAGTTGTACTGTTCCGTCCATCCAAGGGGGAGTCGATGACCGGTGTTCGTCATGCGGTGGTGGTGACCCACACGCGGCTCAGGCAGAGCGGCACCGTCGTGTCCGACGTGGTGGGCAGGCTGCGCGACGCCGGATTCGACGTCTCCATCATCGACAACCTCGAACCTCCCGCGTTCGACGTGCAGCCGCCCGTCGTCGGCGACGACACGGAGATCGTCGTCGTGCTCGGCGGCGACGGCACGATCCTGCGCGCCGCCGAACTCGTCCGGTGCACGAGCACGCCGATTCTCGGCGTCAACATGGGGCACGTCGGGTTCCTCGCCGAGTTCGAAAGCTTCCAGATGGACGAGGCGATCCGGCGCATCGCCACCCGCGACTATTCGATCGACGAGCGCATGATCGCCCACGTGGACGTGTGGCTGCCGGGCGCGTCGACGCCCATCGAGAACTGGGCGTTGAACGACATCACGCTCGAACGCGCCGACCGCGGCAAGATGGTCGAACTGTCCATCAGCGTCGACGACGTGGAGATGAGCTCGTTCGGCGCGGACGGCGTCATCGTGTCCACGCCCACCGGCTCCACCGCCTACGCGTTCTCCGCGGGAGGCCCCATCATGTGGCCGAACGTGAAGGCGCTCCAACTGGTGCCGCTCGCCGCGCACGCCCTGTTCGCGCGTCCGCTCGTCATCGGCGCCGACTCCACGTTCACGATCACCATCCTCGACGATTCGATGTCCGGCGGATGGATCTGCTGCGACGGCCGCCGCCAACGCGCCCTGCCGAAGGGCACGCGCGTCGACGTGCGCGCCTCGCACGGCACGCTGCGCCTCGCACGCCTCTCCGGCGCGCCGTTCACCGAACGGCTCGTCACCAAATTCGACCTGCCCGTCGTCGGATGGCGCGAACAGGCAGCGCACGGCGGCGCCGCCGGCGCGAACCACGCCCAGCACGGCGTCGCCGCCGACTTCCGGTCCGCGTACACCGACCACTCCGACTACCACCACCATGACGGCGGTCATGACGATCGCCATGACGGCGACGGGGAGGCGCGCCGCTGATGCTCGAGGAACTCTCCCTGCGCGACCTGGGCCCGATCAGGTCCGCCGTCATCACCCCCGCCTCAGGCATGACCGCCATCACCGGCGAGACCGGCGCCGGAAAGTCCATGCTGCTGAGCGCACTGTCATTGATCTCCGGCGGTCCGGCCAACGCGAAACGCATCTCCGTCGGCGCGTCCGAAGCATGGGCGCAGGGCATCTTCGCCGTCGACGGGACGGACGACGGGACCCACGCCGCCGACGCGGCGGACGAGACGGTCGGCGACGACGCGGACGACGACGAGGCGCTCGCCGGCGGCGTGCTCGCCATCGCCCGCCGCGCCGGCGTCGAACCCGAGGACGGCGAACTGTTCCTCGCACGCACCGTGCGCGCCACCGGACGCTCGCGCGCCGTGCTCGGCGGCAAGACCGTGCCGCGTTCCGTGCTCGCCGCCGTGGCCGGCGAACTCGTCACCATCCACGGGCAGGCCGAACAGCTGCGGATCGCCTCCGCCGCCCGCCAACGCGATTTCCTCGACCACGCCGCCGACGACGGGCGCGAACTCGCCGCCTACCATGCGGCATGGCGCGAACTGGCCGACATGGACGCCCGTCTCGAACGCCTGCGCTCGCAGGAATCCTCCGCACGTGCGCAGGCCGACTACCTGCGCGAATCCGTCGACCGCATCAACGCGGTCGACCCGCATCCGGGCGAACTGGAGGAACTGAAGGCGAAACGCGACCGCATCGAGAACGCGGCGGACATCGCCGAAGGCGTGTCCCACGCGCTCGCCGCGCTCGACCCATCGCAGCTGGAACTCGCCGATTCTCCCGCCGAAGCGCCCGGTGCCTCCGACCGGATCCTTGAAGCGGCGCAGGCGTTGCGCTCCATCCACGTGTCCGACGGCGGGTTCGACGAGCTCGCCGACCGACTCGAATCGGTGAACGCCGACCTCGCCGACATCGTCTTCACGCTGTCCGGGCATCTCGGCGAGGATGTCGGCGAGGCCGACCTCGACACGCTCAACGCGCGCATCCACGACCTCGACGAGCTCACCCGCCGCTGGGGGCCTGGCATCGAGGACGTGATCGCATGGCGCGACAAGGCCGCGTTCGACATCGAGGATCTGGACGCCTCGCCGGAGAAGCTCGCCGAACTGGAGGCCGAACGCGACCGGCTGCACGAGGCCGCCGCGAAGGCCGCCGCGCGTCTGCATGAGGCGCGCGCCGCGGCCGCGGGCCGTCTCGCCTCGCGCGTCACCGAGGAGCTCTCCTCGCTCGCCATGGACGGCGCCTCGCTGGAGATCCGCGTCACGCCGCGCGAAGGCGACGACGCGCTCGACGCGAACGGCGGCGACGACATCGCGTTCCTGTTCACCCCCTACGAGGGCTCGCCGCAGCTGCCGATGGGCAAAAGCGCGTCCGGCGGCGAACTGAGTCGTCTCATGCTCGCCCTCGAACTGTCCGCCGCGGACATGCATGCGGGCGGCGGGGATGCGGACGGCGATGGCGCGGGGGAACGCGGTTCCGCGCCGTCCGACATGACGTTCATCTTCGACGAGGTCGACGCGGGCGTCGGCGGCAAGGCGGCGGTCGAACTCGGCCGGCGTCTCGCCCGTCTCGCACGCAGCTCGCAGGTCATCGTCGTCACGCACCTGGCGCAGGTGGCCAGCTGGGCCGACTCGCAGTTCGTCGTCACCAAGGAGCCGCCGGACGCGGACGACGACGATCTGGGCGTCGTCACCACCGTGGCCGAAGTGAGGGACGCGGCGCGCGTCCACGAGGTCGCGCGCATGCTTTCCGGCAGCGAGTCGGAGGCATCCCTCGACCACGCCCGCGAACTGCTCGCCTCATCCAGGCTCCCGCTGGCGGGAGCTGTCGGTGAAACCGACTGAGGGTGGAAGCCGTGCCGGCTCCCCGAGACGGGGGAGCCGGCAACCGTAAGCTGACTGAGGGGAGAGACAGACATGACATCACGCAAGGCCGCCATCTTCGACCTCGACGGCACGCTCCTCGACTCGATGGGCGTGTGGGATCAGGTCGACATCGACTTCCTCGCCAAGCGTGGCATCGCCGTGCCCGACGACTACATGGTCAAGGTCGCGCCGATGCAGTTCCGGCAGATCGCCGAATACACGATCGCACGGTTCGGTCTCAAGGACACGCCCGAGGCGCTGATGGACGAATGGGACGAGATGGCGCGCATCGCCTACGCGACCACCGTCGAGGCGAAACCGGGCGCGCTCGACTATCTGCGCGACCTGAAGGCGCGGGGCGTGCGGCTCGCCGTCGCCACCTCCCTGCCGCCGCGCCTCAGGGAACCGGCGCTGAAGCACGTGGACATGTTCGACCTGTTCGACACGATCGTCTCCGTCGACGACGCGAACGATGTGGGCAAGGACCGCCCGGACGTCTACCTGCTCGCCGCCGCCCGCCTCGGCGTGGAGCCATGCGACTGCACGGTGTTCGAGGACCTGCTTGTCGCCGTGCGCTCCGCGAAATCCGCGGGCATGCGCGTATGGGCCATGCACGACGACTCGTCCGATGCGGACTGGGCCACGATCTGTGACGAGGCCGACGGCGTCCTCTTCGACTTCCACGACGCGCCCCGCGACCTGTAGGGCGCGGGGAAGAGGCCCGCAGGGCGCTTGGAATCCGAACCGGCGTGCCGCCGCATTGCGGCACGCCGGTTCTTCCTATGGCCTGTGGCGGCGCTCAGCGCACCGGCATGAGGTCGGAGGGGCGTGCGGCGGCGAAACGCTGCGCCTCGAGCTTCTCGCCCTCCTCACGCTCGACGGCCTCGGCGGTGATGCGGCCGGTGAGGCGCGCGATCGGCGCCTGGTAGACCACTTCGTCGAACGTGCGCCCGCCGCGTTCCACGACGCCCTCATGACGGTCGACCTCGGTGAACCCGAGGGATTCGACCATGTGGCGGGCGCGCAGGTTGAACGACCACACCTTGACGGTGATCCTCCTCGCCCCGAGCTGCTCGGCGGCGAGCGTGATGCCGAGCTTCATGGCCTGGTTGCCGAAACCGCGGTCCTGATAGTACGGGCCGATGAGCACCGACATCGTGGGATCGTGGTCCGGCTCGCCGCCGTCCCAGGCGGAGATGAAGCCGATGGGGGCGCCGAACGGGTCGAGCACCGTCCGCCCGAAGCGGGTGTCGTCGTCGGCGTCGCTCCATTCGTGGAACAGACGTTCCGCCTCGTCATCGGTGGTCTTGTCCAGGGTCTTCCGGCAGCCGTCGGCGACGGACGGGTTGTTCCACCACCGTGCGAACAGCGGATAATCGGACGGCTCGGTCTTGCGCAACGTAACAGCATTGTTGTCAGGCATATTTGCTCCCTTCGTGTCGCCATTGTAGGCATGGCGCGTGCGGCGGCGCGGCGGTGTTAACCGGCTATTCACATGGCTGGTCGTCTCTCCCGCGGCCGGGTCCTTCGACTGTTATGTTCACGACATTGACAGTTGGCGACAACAGTTATACTGTTGTGTATAACAGCTGAACAGCTGAAATGAAAAAAAAGACATCGACCACGGGAAAGGGGCATAGGTGAAGCTGATCATCTCATCCGTGTCCGGCGAACCCATCTACGAGCAGATCAAGACCCAGATTCGTTCCGCCGTGCTCGACGGCGACCTCAAGGCCGGCGAGGCGCTGCCCTCGCTGCGCAGACTCGCCAAGGAGCTGCGCATCTCCGTCCTCACCGTCACCAGGGCGTACAACGAACTGGCCGACGAGGGCGTGGTGCAGAACATCCAAGGCAAGGGCACCTTCGTCATGGACAAAGGCAACGAGCTGATGCGACGCCAACTCGAAACCCGGGTCCGCGGCGCGCTCGCCGAGGCGGTCTCCGCCGCCGGGGCCGCCGGACTCTCGGAGGACGAACTGGGGGGAATGCTCGCGGAGGAATACCGCAGGCAACAGTCCTGGAAGGGGGCATCATCATGACCTTCGCATCATCCACGACGAACGCCGCCGTGCCGCCGGCGCTGTCCGTCACCGGCGTGACCAAACGCTACGGGTCCGGCTTCACGCTCGACGACGTGACCTTCGACCTACCGGCCGGATACATCATGGGCCTCATCGGCCCGAACGGTGCCGGCAAATCCACGCTCATCAAGCTCATCCTCAACATGATCCGCCGCGACGCCGGCGAGATCCACGTGTACGGTCTCGATAACCTCATTGATGAGGAGGCCGTCAAGGAGAGCATCGGCGTGGTCTTCGATTCCAGCTACTTCATCGAGACCTGGACGGTGGACACGGTGGAGAATGCCATGGCACCCATGTACCCCACGTGGGACCATGTCGCGTTCGACGCGTATCTGAGACGTTTCGGTCTTGCGCGCAAACAGCTGGTCAAGGAGCTGTCGCGCGGCATGCAGATGAAGCTCATGCTCGCCGTCGCACTCAGCCACGGCGCGAAGCTGCTCATCCTCGACGAGCCCACCAGCGGACTCGACGTGCTCGCCCGAGACGACCTCATGGACCTCCTGCAGGACTACATCGCGGACGGGACTCGCAGCGTGCTGTTCTCCACGCACATCACCTCCGACCTGGAACGCGCCGCCGACTTCATCACCTACATCACCGGCGGGCGGCTTCACTACACCGGTCCGAAGGACGAATTCACCGAATCGTTCCGCATCGTCAAAGGCGGCCCGGACGATCTGACAGCCGTCGCGTCCGTGGCAGTGGGGTTGCACCGCTACGCCACCGGTTTCGATGCGCTCGTATATGCCAGGGATGCGGCGCGAGTCCCCGGCCTCGACGTCGAACCCGCGTCCATCGACGACATCATCCGACTGACCAACGCGCCCGGTGCGGTCGCCGCGGCGGATGACGAAAGGGGTGCATGATGGGCGGGACGCTCGTACGGAACCCGGCCGTGGCCGCACGGTCGGAGACGTCATGGGAATCCATTCTCCGCGCCTACCGCATGGACTGGTGCAGGATCTCGTCGCCGGGAAGGCTGTTCATCCCCTCCATCGTGGTGCTTCTGCCCGGGTTCGTCCTCCTCATCGCGGTGGCGGGCGGCGATGTCCGCTCCGATGGAGGCGGGGCCGCCTACGCCGCCGTGTCCGCCGCGTTCGTATGGATGTACATGATCGTTCCGATGTACGCCTTCATGTACGAGCAACAGGGCGGATCCGCACGGCTCGGCGGGCTGATGCCTGTGACCCGGCGCGGGCAGGTCGCGGCGCGGTATCTGCTCGTGCTCACCTGCACTGCGCTCGTGACCGTCTCCTGGCTGCTGGCCGCCGCCGTGCAGGTCGCGTTCGGCATGGCCGACGTCGCGTCGATTCCCCCGTCCGTGGCGGTGACGGCCGGCCAGTACCTCATCACGCAGGCTTTCCTCTGCCCGCTGCTGTACCGGTTCTCGACGCGGAAGGCGCTCCTCTGGTTCGCCGCGTCCGCGCTGATCGGCTTCATCGTAAGCATGGGGTCGTTCACCGCCGCCATGCGCACGACGTCGTCCGACGCGCTCGGCGGGTTCGTCGGCGCCTTCAACGATGTCGTCGCCATGCTGGCGGGGCATCCGGCGGCATCGGCGACCGCATTCGTCTTGTTCTCCCTGATCGCGCTCGCCGTCTCGTACCGTCTGTCGGTGCGCATCTACGAAGGAAGGGAGCTGTGATGGCATCGGCTGTGATGCATCATGCGACGTCCGTGAAGCCCGCGGGGTTTTCGACGGACTTGCGCCACGCCGCCCGGCGGCGGGCCATGATGACGGCGTTGCGCATGGACTTCGCGGCGATCCGCGGCAATTCCGCGGTGGTGACCGCCGTCATGTTCCTGCTGCCGTTGCCGTTGTGTCTGTTCGGCCAGAACCTCGAATCACCAGCCCTGTCCGCCATGGCGGTCGCGATGATGGCCTTCCTGACCATGCTGTACAGCGGCATGCTGGTGGGTATGTTCTTCCGGTGGAACGGTGGTGCGCTCGAAAGCCGGATGATCGGCGTCATGCCGGTTTCCCGCCGTGTACAGGTCGATGCGCGCTACCTGTCGGCGATGATGCTGTTCGTCGTCTGCCTCGTGCAGATCGGCATCGAGGCGGCCATCGCCGTGACCGCGTTCGGTCTTGACGTGGAAGGGCTGTGGGTCGTGCCGTATGCGGCGGTGCTGTTCCCGCTGCTGACGGCAGTCCAGCTTCCCGTGTTCTATGCGAGCGACAACTGGCTGACCGCATACTATCGAATGGTCTATGGCGGTATGGTGCTGTTCTTCGCGGCGATCATCGTGCTGCACCTGATTCCGGACGGGCTGCGGATGCGTGTGATCGGCATGCATCCCTCGATGCCGGTCCCCGGGTGGGCGCTTCTTTGGCTGGTCGCCGTGGTCGCGCTCGCCGTGTCCCATCACCTGTCCGTAAGGTTGTGGTCCGCGCGGGAGCTGTGAGGGGATGGACGGCTTAGGAGCCATCACTTAGGCGGCTTTGAGACGGTATTCCTGTTTGGGGCTGCGGGCCGGCTGGGTGCGTTCGATGGCTCCCGAGCGCAGCAGTTTGCGCAGTTGGTAGGTGATGGTCGAACGCGGGGCGCCGGTCGCCTCCACCAGTTGCGGCGTCGCCATGGTGCCGTGTTCGCCGATGAGCGTCAGCAGCGCCTCCTCCAGGGGCGAGTACCCGGCATCCGCATGGGGCGGCATCGTGCCGGAGCCGGTGCCGCCGTCGGGTGCATCGGCTCCGATGGCGGGAGATGTCGTCGGCATGGCTTCATCGCCGTCCAGGGGTTTCCGTTCGATGCCCATGTAGCGGGCGTATGGTTCCTCCAGCCACGGCGAGCCCTTGATGGTCTGGTCGTACAGCTCCCGGTCGGTGATGTCCTGCACGTCGATGCCGCCGTGGGGGAACGGCACGATCTTCGGGCGCGCGGGTCCGGGCACCTTGCCATGGTCCAATCCCATGGAGGCGCTGTAGTCGATGTCGGCCTGTCCGCCGCGTGCGGCGTAGCGTGGATCCCTGCGGCTGTCCGGCAGCTGGGCGGTGTCGGCCGACCGGAAGGTCATGCGGAACGCCGTCAAGGTGTCGGCGATTTCGGGTGCGCCGTTGCCGTTCTCGTTGAGGGTGGCCGTGATGAGTTCGAATCCCGTGCCCCGGTTCTCCGCGACGGTCCCGCCGCGGAACGGTGTGAGCTCCAACAGCTTGGCCAACGTCTGGTTCCTGGTGGACGTGGCGCCGGGCATGCCGATGGTGTCCGTGGTCACGGCGCCGTACAAACCTCCGGGGCTGAGTATCTCCAGCCGGTCCGCGTACATGTTGACCTGGATCTGGCCGCCACGGGCCATCGGCGAATAATCGCGGTGCATGACGGCGTTGACCACCGCCTCGCGTATGGCTTCTTCGGGATACTCGAAGGTGTCTTTGCGCAGGGGGCCATCCAGCACGCCGCCGATGCGCATGTTCCTGCGGGTGGCGAGCAGCGTCTCCTCGAGGATTTCGGGAATCGGGCCGTCGAAGGTCCGGTTGTCGATGTACTTCACCCCGCCGGCGAACACCTTGCTGTACCCCTGATATCGGGTGAACGTGATGTTCAGGCGCGGGAGGAACTGCTGCGGGTAGTTTCCGGCGACGAGCAGCCCCGCGAGCGTGGGGTGGGTGCCGCCGTCGGCGTCGGTTCCCGTGATGCCCAGCATATGCAGGGCATCATCGTCCGGTGTCGTTCCGAAGATGCGTGGCCGCTGTCTTCGGCATAGGTGCAGAATGCCTTGAACCGTATCCGGATCCAGATCGTCGACCGTCGCCTCGCCGACGATCTTCCTGTCGTATGTGGGCTGTGCGCGGTTCTCCAACAGACGGTCGATCTCGTACTGGCTGAGCTTCCTGTCGCCATCCCACACGCGGATGAACGAGCCGCTGTAGCGGCCCCTATTGCGTACATAGCAAGGCTTATCCAGAGGGTCCGCCTCGTCGATGGCCGAGACGACCACCTGCGCGCCCCGATACGCCGCGATCTCGATGACCGGGCGAACCGGTGGCATCAGTTTCTCCCGGCACATCTGCGCCATCGCGTCCGCGGTCGATTTGGCGTCGAATCCATCGATGGGGGAGAACCCGTGGCGTTCGGAAACGCCGAGGATGATGGTGCCGCCGGTTCCATTGGAGAACGCCGAAACGGTTTCGGGCAGTGAGGCCGGCAATCCTCCGACGGCCTCCTTGACCTCGACGTTCTGGTCGTCGCTGTCGGCATGACGCAGCGGTTCGAGCAGCGCGTCGATCTCTTCCTCCGACCACATGGTGACTCCTTCGCCGTTCCTACATAACAGCCATCGTAGCAGCAAGATTGCTATGTTTGTTATGTCCGTGTCGCGGGCGGCGCTGTCGGCCGCCGTCTTACCGCATTTAATTCATGCAGCGCCATAATCGCCGCAAGTGTTATAGTTGATATGGAACAGATAGAACGATTTGAAAGAAAGGGGCCTGTCGATGATCATCGACATCGACGCGCGCAGCGACGTGCCGATCTACGAACAGCTGCGACGCGGCGTCATCGCCGGCATCGCGAACGACGAACTCGCGCCCGGCGACCGCCTGCCGTCCGTGCGCGCGCTCGCCGTCGACCTCGGCGTCAACCTGCACACGGTCAACAAGGCGTACGCGCTCCTGCGCGACGACGGCTACATCACGATGCGACGCGGCTCCGGCGCCGTCGTCGCCGAACGAGACGCCGGAGCCGCGCACGCGCTCGGCGACGCGCGCATCGAAGGCGAACTCCACCGGCTCATACTCGAACACAAGGCGGGCGGGGGAGACGCCGCGGCGTTCCTCGATCTCGTGCGCACGCAACTCGCCCGCACATACGGCGAATGACGGCCATCTCCCCGTTCCTCCCGCCGGAGGGAGGTGGCGCGAAGCGCCGGAGGGTGGCATCAGGCCAGACAAGACGGTCATTCCAATCATCCGAAATCGGAGTAACAGATCATGAACGAAACCATCGCGACCATCGCCCTGCCGCTGACGGTCCTCATCCTTCCATCGCTCGTCGCCGTCCCCATGGCGCTCACGCCATGGCTGACCGACCGGCGCGAGGTCTTCGGCGTGACCGTGCCGCGCGCCGCGCACCGTGACTCGCGCATCCGCACGCTGAAGACCGCGTATACGCGGGCCGTCGTCGTGGCCGACGCGGCGTGCGTCGTCTGTTCGTTTGCGGCCTGGCTTCTCGCCGGCGCGACCGGCGCATTATGGGCCGCCGGCGCGGCGACCATCGTCGTCGCCGTCCTCGCCGTCGCCGCGCAACAGGCGTGCCGCCGCAAGGTCATGGCGGTCAAACGGGAACGCGGATGGACGGCCGACGGCGACCGGCGCGCGGCCGCCGTCGCCGAAACCGTCGCGCCCGAACCGCTCGGCCTCGGCTGGGAGTCGCTGCAGGCCGTGGCGCTCGCCGTCACGATCCTCATCGGCGTGCTCGGCTACGAGAGCATGCCCGACCGTGTGCCCATGCACATGGACCTCGCCGGGCGTGTCGATTCATGGGCGGTGAAGTCGCCGTCCGTGATCTGGTATCCGGTGCTCGCGCAATTGCTCATGGCCGTGGTGATGGTCGTCTGCCATGCGGTGCTGTTGCGTTCGCGGCGTCCGACGGATCCGGAACGGCCCGCCTCCAGCGCCTACGCCTACGGCGTGTACGCGCGGGCGTGGAGCGTGTATCTGGTCGTCGTCGGACTGCTCGTCGCCGCCGCGATGGGATGGGGCTTCCAGCTTTCGCTCATCGGCGTGGTCGGCACGGGGACGGTCGGCGTGCTGCTGACGCTCGTCGCCGTGGCCGCGGCCGTCGGCGCCATCGGCGTGGGCGTGCGGTACGGGCAGAACGGCGCGCGCGTGTTCGCCGGAGACGATGGTGACGTGACCGGCGACGGCGGTGATGTGACCGGCGACGGCGGGCATGACGGCGACGGCGACGGCGACGGGACGATGCCCCGCGACGACGACCGTCACTGGATCGGCGGCGTGATCTACTGGAACCGCGACGATCCGGCCGTGATCGTGCCGAAACGATTCGGCATCGGCTGGACCTGCAATTTCGCACGTCCGGGCGCATGGGCGGCGATCGTCGCGCTGCTCGCCGTCATCGCCGGCATGCCGGTCGCGTTCTCCCTGCCGTAAAGAAACCCCCTCGGTCGCGTGGAGGGCGACCGAGGGGGTTTCGAGGATATGGGGGGCCGACTACAGCGCCTTGGCGGCCTGCTCGACGAAGGCCTCCATGCCGTCGATCGGGACGACCGTGTCGAAACGGACATCGGCGGTCTCGAGTCCGCGCAGCGCGGCCGGGGCGGTCGTGCCGGTCTCGCGTGCGAGCACGTCCATGCATTCGAAATCGGTGCCGGTCGCGTCGAAGCCGAGGGACTCGTTCACGACGCGCGGGAACTTGTACGGGCTCGCGGTCGCGAGGATCACGCGCGGGGTCAGCGGGTCATGCGGCATCTGTTGCGCGACGAAGTACGCGCACGCGGTGTGCGGGTCGATGACGTAATGGTTCTTCTCCCAGCAGTCGGCGATCATCTCGCGCACCTGGTCCTCGTCGGCCCAGCCGCAGCCGAACAGCTGGCGGATCTTGGCGAGCAGCGGCTCCGGGATCTCGTACGTGCCCCAGTTCTTGAGGTCGTTCATCAGCATGGCGATCAGGCGCGTGTCGCCCTCGGACAGGTAGTAGAGCATGCGCTCCAGATTCGAGGAGATGAGGATGTCCATCGACGGGCTGATCGTCTGGAAGAACGGGCGCTGGCGGTTGTACGTGCCGGTCGTGAGGAAGTCGAACAGCACGTTGTTCTTGTCGGAGGCGACCACGAGGTGCTTGACCGGCAGGCCGAGCAGCTTCGCGTAGTAGCCGGCGAGGATGTCGCCGAAGTTGCCGGTCGGCACGACGAACTCCACCTCGTCGCCCACGTTGATGACCTGCCGCTCCAGCAGCTGCGCGTACGCGGAGAAATAGTAGACGACCTGCGGCACGAGACGGCCCACGTTGATCGAGTTCGCGGAGGAGAGCACCACGTGCGCGTCGCCGGCGAGCTTCGCGGCGAGCTCCTTGTCGCCGAAGATGCGCTTGACCGCGGACTGCGCGTCGTCGAAGTTGCCCTCCACGGCGGCCACGTTCACGTTCGAGCCGGTCTGCGTGGTCATCTGCAGCTCCTGCACCTGGCTCACCTTGCCTTCGGGGTAGAAGACGGTGATCGCGGTGCCCGGGGCGTCGGCGAAGCCGGCCAGCGCCGCCTTGCCAGTGTCGCCGGAGGTCGCGGTGAGGATCATGATCTTCTCGTCCGCGTCGCCGCCGGCAGGCGTGGTGCGCGCCATGAAGCGGGGCAGGATCTGCAGGGCCACGTCCTTGAACGCGGAGGTCGGGCCGTTGAACAGTTCGAGGACGAAGTCGTCGCCGAGCGGCTTCAACGGCGTGACGCGGTCGTCCGACCACTGGTCGCCGTAGGCGGCGTCGATGCATGCTCCCAGCTCCTCGGCCGTGAAGTCGGGCAGCAGCGCGCCCAGCACGCGGCGCGCGATCTCCTGATAGGACCTGCCGGCCAGATTGCCGATCTCGACCTTCACGGAACCCAGCTGGTCGGAGACGAACAGGCCGCCGTCGTCGGCGATGCCCTTGCGGATCGCCTGCTTGGCGGTCAGCGAATCGGTGGTGGAACGGGTGGAATGGAATGTGGTGGCCACGGCGAATCCTTCATACGCGAAACGGGGACAATAAACCATCCACCAGTCTACCGGCGACCCTCCCATCGTGCGGCGACTCTCCCATGGTGCGGTCACACACAATCCACACAACGGCGGAATCACGCCGTTTCCGGCGACCGCACCATGAGGGGTTTGCCGCACCATGGGCATGAATGGGGTAGGGAGTGGGGCGGGAGAGGAACGGGAGGCGGGAGGCGACGCGTCCGAGGTGTGAGATTCGTCATACGGCGGAAACAGGTTCGCCACAAACGGGCCGTACACTCGGCGCCCGAACGGCAAACCAGTCGTTACCCACACCGTTTAAGGAGCACACATGACCGCTTCACCCCTTGCACAGAAGGCCACCGACGCATTCAACGCGCCCATCAGCGCCGCCGATCCGGAGATCGCCGAGCTGCTTGACTCCGAACTCCGCCGCCAGCAGGGCGGCCTCGAGATGATCGCCTCCGAGAACTTCGTGCCGCGCGCCGTGCTGCAGTGCCAGGGCTCCGTGCTCACCAACAAGTACGCCGAAGGCTACCCGGGACGCCGCTACTACGGCGGCTGCGAGTTCGTCGACCAGATCGAGACCATCGCCCGCGAACGCGCCAAGAAGCTGTTCGGCGCCGAATACGTGAACGTCCAGCCCCACTCCGGCGCCCAGGCCAACGCCGCCGTCTACCAGGCGCTCGTCAAGCCCGGCGACACCGTGCTCGGCCTCGCCCTCGACCACGGCGGCCACCTCACCCACGGCATGAAGATCAACTTCTCCGGCAAGTTCTACCACGCCGAAGCCTACGGCGTGAACCCGGAGACCTTCCGCATCGACCCGGAGATCATCCGCCAGCGCGCCCTCGAGACCCACCCGGCCATGATCATCGGCGGCTGGTCCGCCTACCCGCGCATCGAGGACTTCAAGGCCATCAAGGAGATCGCCGACGAGGTCGGCGCCAAGTTCTGGGTCGACATGGCCCACTTCGCCGGCCTCGTCGCCGCCGGCCTGCACCCGAGCCCCGTCCCGTACGCGGACGTCGTCTCCTCCACCGCCCACAAGACGCTCGGCGGCCCGCGCTCCGGCTTCATCCTCGCCAAGCAGGAGTACGCCAAGAAGCTCAACTCCTCCGTGTTCCCCGGCCAGCAGGGCGGCCCGCTCATGCACGTGGTCGCCGGCAAGGCCGTCAGCTTCAAGGTCGCCGGCTCCCCGGAGTTCAAGAACCGCATGGAGCGCACGCTCGAGGGCGCGAAGATCATCGCCGAGCGCCTCCTCGCCGATGATGTCAAGGCGAACGGCATCAGCGTGCTCACCGGCGGCACCGACGTGCATCTGGTGATGGTCGACCTGCGCAACAGCGAGATGGACGGCAAGCAGGGCGAGGACCTGCTCGCCCAGTGCGGCATCACCATCAACCGCAACACTGTCCCGTTCGACCCGCGCCCCGCCTCCGTCGCCTCCGGCCTTCGCATCGGCGCCTCCGCGCTCGCCACCCGCGGCTTCGGACCGAAGGAGTACGAGGAGGTCGCCGACATCATCGGCACCGCGCTCGCCGCCGGCCCGTCCGCCGACGTCGAATCCCTCAAGGCCCGCGTCGACAAGCTCGTCGAGGACTTCCCGCTCTACCCGGACCTCGACCAGATTCACTGATCGAACATGGCTGAGGGTGGTCGGCGGCCCGTCGACCACCCTCGGTCGGCTTCGACGACGGCTCTCGCCGGCGGGAGCCGATGCCGTTCCGGATGGTTTCGGCGATGGCTCCCGGATGACGGGAGCCTTTTTCGTATTCCGGACTTTGCGCACGTGTTGCGGTAAGGTGGGTGGTTATGACGAACAACGAGGAAACCGCGGTCGCGGGAGCCGTCTTCGAAGCCGTGTGCGCCCGCGCCGACGCCGCCGCACGCGCGCAGCGTGCGCTCGCGCGCGCGGACACGGACGCCAAGAACCGTCTCCTGCACGCCATCGCCGACGCGCTCGACGCCCGCGCCGGCGAGGTTGAGACGGCCAACGCCGCCGACATGGCCGCGTCGCGCGAGGCCGGCATGGATGCCGGCAAGCTCGACCGCCTGCTCTTCGATGCCCCGCGCGTCCACGCCGCCGCCGAAGGCGTGCGCCACGTCGCCTCCCTGCCCGATCCGGTCGGCGAGATCGTGCGCGGCTACAACCTGCCCAATGGCATGCGTCTGACCCAGACGCGCGTGCCGATCGGCGTCATCGGCATGATCTACGAGGCGCGTCCGAACGTCACCGTCGACGTCGCATCCCTGTGCCTCAAATCCGGCAACGCGGCGATCCTGCGCGGCGGCCACGCGGCCGAACGCACGAACGCCGCCACGCTCGCCGTGATCGGCGACGTGCTGCGCGCGGAAGGCTTCGACCCGGCGCTCGTCGCCACCGTCGACGATTTCGGACGCGACGGTGCGACCGCGATGATGGAGGCGCGCGGGCACGTCGACCTGCTCGTGCCGCGCGGAGGCAAGGGACTCATCCGCGCCGTCGTCGAGAACTCGAAGGTGCCGGTCATCGAGACGGGCGCCGGCAACGTGCACATCTACATGGACGCCTCCGGCGACCCCGCCAAGGCGATTCCCATCATCATCAACGCGAAGACGCAGCGCGTCGGCGTGTGCAACGCCGCCGAGAAGCTGCTCGTGCACGAACGTGTCGCCGCGACGTTCCTTCCCGTGGCGGCCGCCGCGCTGCTCGACGCGGGCGTGACGCTCCACGCGGACGAACGCGCCTACGCGATCATCGACGCCGCCGCGCCGCAGGCCGCGGCGGACGGGCTGCTCACGCACGCGACCGCCGAGGACTGGGACACCGAATACCTCGCGCTCGAAATGGGCGTCAAGGTCGTCGACTCGCTCGACGAGGCCGTCGACCACATCAACGCGCACTCCACCGGGCACACCGAGGCGATTGTCGCCGAGGACTACACGGCCGTCGAGGAGTTCACCGCGCGCATCGACTCGGCCGTCGTCATGGTCAACGCGTCCACGCGGTTTACCGACGGCGGCGTGTTCGGCTTCGGCGCCGAACTCGGCATCTCCACGCAGAAGATGCACGCCCGCGGGCCGATGGGCCTGAGGGAGATGACCACCACGAAATGGATCGGATACGGCAGGGGACAGGTGCGCGCATGAGCGACGAGAACGAAACGACCGACGAGAAGACCGCGAACGACGGCATGAGCGTGCCGATCACCGAACTGCGCGACGACCTCGACCTGGACGATCCGCGCTGCGGGCTCAAGATCGCCGCCGAACGCTTGAGCATCGTGCGCTACGTGTTCCTCGTGCAGATCGAGGACGGCATCGCCTCCGCGTCCCAGCGTGCCTCGCTCGAATACGCGGACGCCGTGCTCATCGGCTGGCCCGACGAGCACGCGCCGGACGTGGTCGACCTGGACGACGCGCAGCTGCACGCGGTGCGCGAGCACATGACCCTCATGGAAAGCTACATCGCACGGTTCGCCACGCTCGAACGCGAAGGCGACGTGGACGGCATGACCGACACGCTCATCCGCGTGACCGAACGCGTCGCCGAGGTGCGCCGCCTCTACCAGCCCGACTTCCCGCTGCCCACGTTCGCGGAGATCCGCCGCGTCGTGCAGGACGAATGGGACGAGGACATGGGCAAGATCGACCCGAAGGACGGTAGCCCCACCGCCATGGAGATCGAACAGGAGACCGAGCAGGCCGAGCACGCCGAGCTGCGCGAGGAGGCCTCCGAACGCAAGACGGAGGGACGCGCGTGAGCATGACGGACGCCAATGCCGCGGGGAACGCCAGGAACATGGGGAACGCGGGGAATCCGGCCGCCGGCGAACGGCGCATGTCCGACCTGTCCGTCGACTCGGTGGAGGCGGCCGCCAACGTGGCCAACGCGGGCGCGCCCGGCACCGGCGGCTCCGAATCCGGCCCCGCCGCCACGCGCCACGGGTCGGCGGTCCGCCGGTCCGCGCGCGGCAACTGGCATGCGACGCCGCGCATCGGCATCATGGGCGGCACGTTCGACCCGATCCACAACGGCCACCTGGTCGCCGCCAGCGAGGTCGCGTGGGTGTACGACCTCGACGAGGTGATCTTCGTGCCCACCGGCCGGCCCGTGTTCAAGCTCGACAAGCACGTCACCAACGCCGAGGACCGCTATCTGATGACGGTGATCGCCACCGCCTCCAACCCGAAGTTCACCGTCAGCCGCGTCGACATCGACCGGCCCGGCGTCACCTACACGATCGACACGCTGCGCGACATCCGCGCGCAACGCCCCGACGCGGAACTGTTCTTCATCACCGGCGCGGACGCGGTCGCCGAGATCATGCAGTGGAAGGACGCGGAGAAGATGTGGGACCTCGCCCACTTCGTCGCCGTCACCCGCCCCGGCTACTCGTCGCCCGAAGGCGTGAGACTGCCCGAAGGCAAGGTGGACACGCTGGAGATCCCCGCGTTGGCAATCAGCTCCACCGACGTGCGCCGCCGCGCCGAACACGACGAACCCGTCTGGTACCTCGTGCCCGACGGCGTCGTCCAATACATCGGCAAGCACGGCCTGTACCGCTGACGCACACCCTTGTCTACGACATCAATCCCATCTCGAGCTTGAGCCGCACGACGCGCTCCGCCGAACGCGCCACTTTGGCCGCGAACGCGTCATCCGCCTTCGCCTTCGCCGTCAATCCATCGAGGATCGGCGTGACGTAGGCGCTCTGCCCGATGCACACGAGGTCGCCGCCCGCCTCGACGAACCGCACGCCCAACTGGTCGGTCGGCGTGCCGCTCACCGCGGCCGCCGACAGCGAATCCGACGTGACCACGCCGTCATAGCCTTGATGCCCGCGCAGCACGCCGTCCACGATCGTGGAGGAGAACGCGGCCGGATTCTCCGCGTCGATCCGCTGGTACGTGGCGAGCGACATCATCACCATCGCCGGCCGCGCCTGCGCGATCACCGTATGGAACGCGCCGATCTCCGCGCCGTCCGCCGTGGTCGTCGTGTCGACGATGCCGTCCGCCGTGAAATCCGTGTTCCCCCTGACCGCGCCCAATCCCGGATAATGCTTGATCGACGACTGCACTCCCGCGTCGCGCATCCCCGCGACGAACGCGGCCGCATGCGCCGCGTTGCCGGCGGCGTCAAGACCGAAATCACGGTCCAGGGCGCCGATCGGATCGTTCTGACCGCGATCGCCGGGAACCGTGTCCGTGACCGGCGCGAGATCGACGTTGACGCCGGCCGCCGCCAACTGGCCGCCCCAGCCGGCCGCCGACGCGCGCAACCGGTCGGTCGTCATCGCGCCCTGTTCGACCGCGCTCGGCATCCCGTCGAACCCGGAACCGGTCAGATGCTGCACCTGGCCGCCCTCCTGATCGGTGGCGACGATGAGCCGCGAACCGTCCTTCACATAGGATTGCAGCCCGTCGACCGCCTCACGCACGCCGGACACGCCGGAACGCCAGTTGCCGATGAGCAGCACCGACCCGACATGACGGTCCGCGATCGCGCCCTGCAACGCGGACGGCTCGCTGCCGGCGAACAACGGCGCCATCACCAGCTGGCCGACGCGCTCCTCCAATCCCATGCCGTCGACGATCCGACGGGCCCGCATCGACACCGGGTCGCCCGGAGCAGGCACCGCGGAACGCGACATGCGCGCGTCCGCAGGCGCCGAAGCCGGGCGTCGATCCCCACGCACGCGCGGCAGCACCACGAACACGACGACCAGCGCGACCGCCAGCAACGCGGCGACCGCCGTCACCACCACGGGCAGCATGCGGCCCCGACGCGTCACGCGCCCGCCGCCACGGTTCCTTCCAGCCACCGGCATCCCCTTTCGACTCCAGCTCTCATCCGCGCACGAGAATACACGCCGGTACGGCTCGGCTCCCGGCGAACGCACACGGATTGACATTCCCCACCTATTTGTAGGCTGGAATCATGTCATTCGCAGATATATTCGGTATGTTCGACCCCGATTTCGACCCGCGCGGCAACCGCGGGCGGTCCGGTCGGAACGGATCGCAGGGACGCGCCGAACGTTCCGACGACGATCCGATCATCATCAACGTCGAAACGGACGGCGACGACGGCGCGGACGCCGCCGGCTCCGGCGCACGACGCGGCGGAGGAGCGGGCCGGCCCCCGTTCGGCCCCGGATTCCCGCGCATCACGCGCAAACCCTCACGGCCGAACAAGGGCCCGCGCGGCGTGGACCGCGGCACGAAGATCCTCATCGGCGTGGTGGCGGCGCTCGCCATCGTCGTCGGCCTGTTCTTCGGCCTCTCCCGGTTCATCACCGACCTCATGTGGTACGGCCAGCTCGGCTTCCAATCCGTCGTCTGGACGCAGCTCGGCGTGAAGGTCGGCCTGTGGGTCGCGTACGCGCTGCTCATGGGCCTCGTCGGATTCCTGTCCGCATGGCTCGCGATCCGCGCCCGCCCCGACGCGGCCGACGGCTCGCGCGTGCGCGTCGACGGCGACGTGGTCGAAGTGAAGCAGACCGTCAGCTCGAAGACCGCGCGACGCGTCGCCGCCATCATCTCCGTGATTGTGGGCGCCGTGTTCGGCGCGCAGTTCAACGCGAACTGGGCCGACGTGCTGCTCATGTTCCACGCGCAGAGCTTCGGCGTCAAGGACCCGCAGTTCGGACTCGACAACGGCTTCTACGTGTTCGTGCTGCCCGGCCTGCGGCTCGTCATGTCCGCCGTGTCGATGCTGCTGTTCGTCGGCGTCGTCTTCTCCGTCGCCACCCACGTGATGATGGGCGGCATACGCCTGACCATGCCGGTGAACGGCCGCGGCCTGTTCGCCATCACGAAGCGCGCGCGTCGCCAGATCGCCGTGTGGCTCATGCTCAACATGTTCGCGCTCGCCGCCTCCACCGCGCTCGGCGTGTTCGCGCACCTCACCCAGCAGGGCTCGCGCATCACCGGCGCCACGTACACGACCGTCAACGCGACCATCCCGGTCACGTTCATCATGGCCGCGCTCATCGCGATCCTCGGCGTCGTGCTCGGCGTGTGGCTGATGCGCTCGCATGCGCTGGAGGGCGCGCAGCCGCTCGGCGTGCGCGCCTCCGCCGCCCTCAAGGCGTGGCGCACGCCGGTCGTCGCGATCGCCGTCGTGGTCGTCGTCTCCATGGTCCTGACCATCGTCTGGCCGGCGCTGCTGCAGCGGTTCCGCGTCAACCCGAACGCGCAGGAGATGGAATCCACGTACATCCAGCGCAACATCGACGCCACGCGCGCCGCCTACGGCCTCGACAAGCTCAAGACCGAGAACTACAAGGCCACCACGAAGGGCGAATCCGGCGCGCTGAGCTCGGAGGGCGAGACCACGGCGCAGATCCGCCTGCTCGACCCGCAGGTCGTCTCGCCGACGTTCAAGCAGCTCCAGCAGTCCAAGCAGTACTACACGTTCGCCGACACGCTCGCCGTCGACAAGTACGAGATCGACGGCAAGAGCCAGGACACGGTGATCGCCGCCCGCGAGCTCGACCTCGCCGGCAACGACAACCGCAACTGGGTCAACGACCACACCGTGTACACGCACGGCTACGGCGTCGTCGCCGCCTACGGCAACAAGGTGACCGCCGACGGCCAGCCCGAGTTCTTCGAATCCGGCATCCCCACGCAGGGCAAGCTCACCGAATCCGAGAAGTACGAGCCGCGCATCTACTTCTCGCCGAACATGGGCGAATACTCGATCGTCGGCGCGCCCGAAGGCACCGCCGCATGGGAGTTCGATTATCCGACCGGTTCGAAGGGCGCGACCAACACGTTCAAGGGGAACGGCGGCCCGTCCGTCGGCAACCTGTTCTCGCGTCTCCTGTACGCGATCCGCTTCGGCTCCGACCAGATCCTTTTCTCCGACCGCGTGACCTCCGCCTCGCAGATCCTCTACGACCGGTCGCCGCGCGAACGCGTCGCCAAGGTCGCCCCGTACCTCACGCTCGACGGCCGCGTCTACCCGGCGGTGGTCGACGGCCGCGTCAAGTGGATCGTCGACGGCTACACTACGTCCGACGCCTACCCGTACTCGCAGATGACTGACCTCGGCTCGGCGACCAAGGACTCCACCACGGTCTCGTCGTCCACCGTGACCGGTCTCGGCACGCAGCAGGCGAACTACATCCGCAACTCGGTGAAGGCCACCGTCGACGCGTACGACGGCTCCGTCGACCTGTACGTGTGGGACAAGTCCGACCCGGTCATCAAGGCGTGGGAGCAGATCTTCCCCGGCCAATACCACCAGCTGAGCGAGATCAGCGGCGACCTGATGAGCCACATGCGCTACCCGGAGAACCTGTTCAAGGTGCAGCGCGAACTGCTCGCCAAGTACCATGTGACCTCCGCCAGCCAGTACTATTCGGGCGAGGACTTCTGGCAGACGCCGGTCGACCCGACCGAATCGCAGCAGGCGCAGGACCAGGACATCCTCCAGCCGCCCTACTATCTGACCCTCCAGACCGGCGGCACCAAGAAGCCGGTGTTCTCCCTGACCTCCTCGTACATCCCCGCCGGCACGTCGACGCGCGAGATCCTCACCGGATTCCTCTCCGTCGACTCGGACGCGGGCTCCACGAAGGGCGAGATCGGGCCGAACTACGGCACCTTGCGGTTGCAGGAGCTGCCGAAGGACTCCAACGTGCCCGGACCCGGACAGGCGCAGAACAACTTCAACGCGGACGCCGACGTGTCCAAGGAGCTGAACCTCCTGCAATCCGGTTCCACGAACGTGGTGCGCGGCAACCTGCTCACCCTGCCGTTGGGCGGCGGCCTCGTCTACGTGCAGCCCGTGTACGTGAAGTCCTCGGGCGCCACCTCGTTCCCGCTGCTCAAGAAGGTGCTCGTCGCGTTCGGCGACCAGGTCGGGTTCGCCGACACGCTCGACGAGGCGCTCGACCAGGTGTTCGGCGGCGACTCCGGCGCGTCCGCCGGCGACGCGGCGAACGTCGCGGGCGGGTCTGGTTCGGGTTCGTCCGGTTCGTCGGGTTCGGGTGCCTCCGGTTCGTCCGGTTCGTCGGGTGATACGTCGAAGAACGGTTCCGGCGACGACAAGGATTCCGGTTCGTCGGGTTCGGCATCGTCGGGTTCGTCGGGTTCGTCCACGGCGCGCAGCCCCGAGCTCAAGCAGGCGCTCGACGACGCCGCCCAGGCGATGAAGGACAGCCAGGACGCCATGAGGAACGGCGACTGGACCGCCTACGGCGAAGCCCAGAAGGCCCTTGAGGACGCGTTGAACAAGGCCATCGAACTGGAGCAGTAGTTCCGGGGCGGGGCGTCGAACCCCGTATTCGACGCCCCCGATACATCCCCGCACCACCGCACGGCGCAAGAAATCCCGGGAATCGGCGTGATTCTCCGGGATTTCTTGCATTGACCCATCGTCAGCGCGATTTTTCCCGGACGACGGTGCCGATTTCCGGGATTAGTGGCGCTGAGTCGTCTCCAGCGCAAGGATTCCCGGATGATGGGGACATTCTCCGGGATTGTTTGCGCCGGCGACGCGCCAGCGCGACTTTTCCCGGACCGAGCCGGTTTCCTCCGGGATTTCTTGCGCCGGGTGTTAGGCTGTCGGCATGTCCTATCTGTTCCGGGCCGCGACCGCATCCGACATCCAGGCCATCACCGACATCTACAACGCGTCCGTCATCGAGGGCGGCGCCACCGCCGATCTGGAGCCACGCACCCTCGCCCAGCGCCGCGCATGGGTGGAATCGCATAAGCCCCCTTACGGGGTGTTCGTCGTAGAGGCGACGAACGACGGTGACGACGGCGTCTCCTGCGGTGGCCGGGAGATCACAAACGACGGCATGACGACCGTCCAGTGCGATAGCGACGGTGCCCGCGCACGTGAGGTCGTCGCCTTCGGCGCGCTGTCCGTGTTCTACGACCGCGCCGGCTACGACGGCGTCACCGACCTCGCCTACTACATCGCGCCGCAGTGGCGGCATCGCGGCGTCGGCACGTTCCTGCTCGACCGTCTGCTCGACGAGGCGAGGGACCGCCGCATGTGCAAGGCCATCGGCATCATCTTCGCCGACAACGCCGGATCGACCGCCCTGATGCGCCGCTTCGGCTTCACCCGGTTCGGTCTCCTCCCCGCCGCCGCCACCGACGCGACCGGCATCATGCACGACATGTCCTACTGGTACCTGGACCTGTGATCGGGACGTCCGTCCCCGTCACACGTCCGTGCCCTTGACTGAGGCGGTGGGTACAATCTGTTCGGTCGAAAACGAGTAAGGCGCAGTAAGGAGCAACGCACATGGCATCGGATTTCTGGCTGATCGCGGGACTGGGCAACCCGGGCAAGAAGTATGAGGATACGCGGCACAATATGGGCTTCATGACCGCCGACGTGCTCGCGGAACGCTGGTCGGTCAACTTCGCCGACCACAAGGGGCTCGCCATGCTCGGCAAGGGCGCGATGCATCTCGACGGCCGCGCCGTCAAGTTCTTCCTCGCCAAGCCGCTCACCTACATGAACGAGTCCGGCAACGCGGTCGCCTCGATCTGCTCCTACTACCAGATCCAGCCCGACCATGTCGTCGTCATCCACGACGACATGGACCTCGACTTCGGCCGCATCAAGGTCAAGGCGGGCGGTTCCGCCGGAGGACACAACGGTATCAAATCCATCGACAAGTCGCTGGGCACGCCGAAGTACGCGCGCGTGCGCATGGGCGTCGGCCACGCGCGCCGCGGCGCCAACGCGCACGACAACACCATCAACTGGGTGCTCGGCGGCTTCGGCCCCGACCAGCGCAAGCAGCTGCCCGAATTCCTCATGGACGGCGCGGACGCCGCCGAGGACATCATCTTCAAGGGACTCGCCAAGACCCAGGAGAAGTTCAATGGCCGCTGACGCCGAGAAGACGCCCGTGACCGGCGCGGACTCCGCGGCCGGCGCGACCGGACGCGACTTCGTCGACGGTTCGCTCGCCGGACTGCTCGAACGGCTCACTGACGGCGATCCCGCGTTCCGCAAGGTCGCGGCCGGCGACGTCGAGCCGCCGGAAGGCGTCGACGACGCGACCGTCGTCGGCATGCCCGAAGGCTTGCGTCCGGCGCTTGCCGCCGCCATCGCGCAGGGAACGGGTGACCAAACAGATAAAACGGGCAAGGCCGGCAAGCCGGTCGTCCTCGTCGTCGCCTCCGGGCGCGAGGCCGAGGAGACCGTCGGCGCGCTGCGCTCCTGGTATGACGGGAACCCCGGCGACATCGCCCAATTGGAGGCGTGGGAGACGCTGCCGCACGAGCGGCTCAGCCCCCGCGCCGACACGGTCGCCAGCCGCATGGCCGTGTTCCGGCGTCTCAAGCATCCGAGCGACGTCGATCCGATGTTCGGCCGCATCCGCATCCTCGTCATGCCGGTGCGCTCGCTCATCCAGCCGATAGTCGCCGGTCTCGCCGACGTCGAACCGCTCGTGTTCACGCGCGGCGAGGACCTGCCGCTCGACGAGGCGGCGTCCCGTCTCGTCGAGAACGCGTACACGCGCGTCGAGCTCGTCATGGATCGCGGCGAGTTCGCGGTGCGTGGCGGCATCCTCGACGTGTTCCCGCCGACCGCGCCGCATCCGGTGCGCATCGAGTTCTTCGGCGACGAGATCGACGGCATCAAGGAGTTCCACGCCTCCGACCAGCGCACCTATGGCGACGGCCTCACGACCATCTGGGCGACGCCCTGCCGCGAGCTGCAGCTCACCGACCGGGTGCGCGCCCGCGCGAAATCGCTGATCGGCTCCATCCCGAACGCCGACGACATGCTCGAATCCATCGCGAACGCCGTCCCCGTCGAAGGCATGGAATCGCTGATGCCGGCGCTCATCGACGACATGGAGCCGGTCACTGGTCTGCTGCCCGGGAACGCCGTCATCCTGCTGAGCGACCCGGAGAAGCTGCGCCGCTCCGCCGAGGACCTCGCCAAGACGGCGAACGAGTTCCTCGCCGCCAGCTGGCACGTCGCCGCGTCCGGCCACGGCGCCGGCGCGCCCATCACCTTCGATCAGGCGAGCTTCATCGACTACGACGAGGCGGTATCCGCGCTCGAGAACTCGAAGCACGACGTGATTCGCCTCACCAGCTTCACCGTCGACGGTTCGCGCCCGGGGCGCGTGCAGGTCGACGCGACGAACCCGGGGGAGTACCGCGGCGACGAGTCCAAGGCCGCCGCCGGCATCGAAGGACTCATCGACGCCGGGTTCGACGTGACCATCACCGCGGCGGCCAAGGGCACGCTCGCTCGTCTCAAGCGCGCCGTCAACGCGACCGGCATCACCCGATTCGATACGATCCGCTCGCAGGCCGTCGACGGCTTCGTCGACAGGCGGGCGAGGACCGCCCTGCTCACCGAACGCGACCTGACCGGCCGCACGTCGGCGATGGCGCAGGCGAAGACCCCGAAGCGCCGCCGCAAGGCCATCGACCTGATGGAGCTCAAGGCCGGCGACTACGTGGTGCATGAGCAGCATGGCATCGGCCGGTTCGTCGAGATGCGCCAGCGCACCATCGGCACCGGCGCGAACCGGACCACGCGCGAATACCTCGTCATCGAATACGCGCCGAGCAAGCGCGGCGCCCCGGCGGACAAGCTGTTCATCCCCACCGACCAGCTCGACCAGGTGAGCAAGTACATCGGCGCCGAAGCGCCCAAGCTCAACAAGCTGGGCGGCTCCGACTGGGCGGCCACCAAGGCGAAGGCCCGCAAGCACGTCAAGGAGATCGCCGACGACCTGGTGAAGCTGTACTCGGCCCGCCAGCGCACGCCCGGCTTCGCGTTCAGCCCGGACACCCCGTGGCAGAAGGAGCTGGAGGACGCGTTCCCCTACCAGGAGACCGCCGACCAGCTCACCACCATCGACGAGGTCAAGCACGACATGGAGCAGCCGCGTCCGATGGACCGCCTCATCTGCGGCGACGTGGGCTTCGGCAAGACCGAGATCGCGGTGCGCGCCGCGTTCAAGGCCATCCAGGACGGCAAGCAGGTGGCCGTGCTCGTGCCCACCACGCTGCTCGTCCAGCAGCACTACGAGACGTTTACCGAACGATACGAGGGTTTCCCCGTCAACGTGGCGGCGATGAGCCGCTTCCAGAAACCCAAGGAGATCAAGGAGACCATCGAGGGGCTGGCTGCCGGCACCGTGGACGTGGTCATCGGCACGCACAAGCTGCTCAACCCGAAGATCAGGTTCAAGGATCTGGGCCTCGTCATCATCGACGAGGAGCAGCGGTTCGGCGTCGAGCACAAGGAGACGCTCAAGGCCCTGAGGACCAACGTCGACGTGCTGTCCCTGTCCGCCACGCCGATCCCACGCACGCTGGAGATGGCCGTCACCGGCATCCGCGAGATGTCGACGCTCGCCACCCCGCCGGAGGACCGTCTGCCGGTGCTCACCTACGTGGGCGCCTACGAGGACGCGCAGGTCACGGCCGCGGTGCGCCGCGAGCTGCTGCGCGGCGGGCAGGTGTTCTACGTGCACAACCGCGTGGAGGACATCGCGCGCATCGCCGAGAAGATCCACACGCTCGTGCCGGAGGCGAAGGTCGGCGTCGCGCACGGCAAGATGGGCGAGAAGCAGCTCGACCAGATCATCCGCGACTTCTGGCACCGCGACATCGACGTGCTCGTATGCACGACGATCATCGAGACCGGATTGGATATCTCGAACGCGAACACGCTGATCGTCGACCATGCGGACCGTTTCGGCCTCTCGCAGCTCCACCAGCTGCGCGGGCGCGTCGGCCGCGGCCGTGAACGCGCGTACGCGTACTTCCTGTACGACCCGTCCAAGCCGATGACCCAGCAGTCGCACGACAGGCTCGCCACGATCGCGCAGAACACGGCGTTGGGCTCCGGCTTCGACGTGGCGATGAAGGATCTGGAGCTCAGGGGCACCGGCAATCTGCTCGGCGACCAGCAGTCCGGGCACATCGAGGGCGTCGGCTTCGACCTGTACGTGCGCATGGTCTCCGAGGCCGTCGAAAAGTACAAGGAGCCGGACAAGGCGGCCGAACCGGTGAACGTGTCGATCGACCTGCCGGTCGAGGCGTCGATTCCGGTCGACTACATCGACTCGGACAAGCTGCGTCTGGAGGCGTACCGCAAGCTGGCCGCCGCGCGTGACGAGAACGACCTGAAGGATCTCGCCGAGGAGCTCGTCGATCGTTACGGCCCGCTGCCGGAGGAGTTCGAGATGCTGTTCGGCGTGGCGCGCCTCAAGTTCAGGGCGCGCGAGCTCGGCATCTCGGAGATTCTCGCCCAGTCGAACCGTCTGCGCGTCGGCCGCGTCGACCCGCCCGAGTCGATGCTCATGCGCATGTCGCGCATCTACAAGGGGTTCCAGTACCGGCCGGTCACCCACCAGATGATCATCCCCACGCCGTTCGGCGGTTCGCTCGGCAAGGGGCCGATGCCCGGCGAGCAGGTGATGGACTGGGTGTCCGACCTGCTCAACGACCTGGCCTACGTGCCGGGAAAACGCCGGTGAGCCGGTGAGCCGAGCGGCGGGGAGCGGGACGGGGCTCGGACTCTGCAAGGCCCTACAGGATCGTCTCCATGCCGACCTTGTAGGGCTTCAAACCCATCCGCTCGTAGAACGCCTGCGCACCCGGATTGCACGACCACACGTTGAGCGTCACGTTGTAGCAGCCGGAGCCGCGGGCGAAACCGAGCACGTGACGGTAGACGGCGGTGCCCACGTGGCGGCCCCGCGCCGCCTCGTCGACGCAGATGTCGTCGATGTAGAGTGTCGTGACGTCGGTCAGGACATGATTGCCGGGGTGGCGTTCGAACACGCAGAACGCGTAGCCGTAGAGCGTCGCGTCGTCGGCGTCGGAGAACGCGCCGAAGACCGGTCGTTCGTCGTCGGCGAGAATCGCCTCGAGCTCGTCGTCGGTGTATTTCGTCGCGTTCGCCTTGAACAGGTCGGGGCGGCCGGCGTGATGGACGTTCGCCACCTGCCGCAGCAGCCGGTGGAGTTCGGGGATGTCGCGCTTCTCGGCGCGGCGGATGTGCATGTCGTTCATGCGGGCCAGTCTAGTCCGCGGCCGTTGCGCATGTCCGGACCGTGGAACGTCGACGGGAGTCGAACGGGGTGTGAAACAACGTTGAAATATCGGTGAACATTGGGATGTGAACGCTCACAACACGCAATGCGGAACCCTTGCGCGTAGTCCATCAATCACACTATTCTTGACGATGTCATCACAACCTAACGTTAAAGGAGTAGTTGTGGCAGCAATTGAAAGCGTCTACGCGCGTCAGATTCTCGATTCCCGCGGCAACCCGACCGTCCAGGTCGTTCTGGACACTGAGGACGGCGCCCGCGGTCTGGGTCTGGTCCCGTCCGGTGCCTCCACCGGTGAGGCCGAGGCCTGGGAGCGTCGCGACGGCGACAAGTCCGTCTACGGCGGCAAGGGCGTTCTGAACGCGGTCAAGGCCGTCAACGAGGAGATCGCTCCGAAGGTCATCGGCATGGATGCCTCCGACCAGCGCGCCCTCGACGACCTGATGATTGAGCTCGACGGCACCCCGAACAAGGGCCGTCTGGGCGCCAACGCCATCCTCGGCGTCTCCCTGGCCGCCCTGTACGCCGCCGCCGAGTCCGCCGACGAGCCGCTGTACCGCTACATCGGCGGCACCAACGGCCACATCCTGCCGGTGCCGAACATGAACATCATGAACGGCGGCGCCCACGCGGACTTCGCCACCGACATCCAGGAGTACATGATCTCCCCGTACGGCTTCGACACCTACTCCGAGGCCCTGCAGGCCGGCGTCGAGGTCTACCACACCCTGAAGAACGTCCTCAAGAAGGAAGGCCTGAACACGGGCCTCGGCGACGAGGGCGGCTTCGCTCCGAAGATGAAGTCCAACAAGGACTCCCTCAACTACATCATGGACGCCATCTCCGCCGCCGGCTACGAGCCGGGCAAGCAGATCGGCATCTCCCTCGACGTCGCCTCCTCCGAGTTCTACAACAAGGAGACCGGCAAGTACCACTTCGAGGGCGACGAGCGCGACTCCCAGTACATGCTCGACTTCTACGAGCAGCTCATCGAGGAGTACCCGATCGTCTCCATCGAGGATCCGTTCAACGAGGAGGGCTGGGAAGACTGGACCGCCATCACCAAGCTGCTCGGCGACCGCCTGCAGTTCGTCGGTGACGACCTGCTCGTGACCAACCCGGCCCGTCTGGCCAAGGCCATCGAGCTCGGCGCCGCCAACTCCCTGCTGGTCAAGCTGAACCAGATCGGCACCGTGACCGAGACCCTCGACGCCATCGAGCTGGCCACCGCCAACGGCTACACCTCCATGGTCTCCCACCGTTCCGGCGAGACCCCGGACACCACCATCTCCGACCTGGCCGTCGCCAAGAACACCCGCCAGATCAAGACCGGTGCCCCGGCCCGTGGCGAGCGCGTCGCCAAGTACAACCGCCTGCTCGAGATCGAGGAGGAGCTCGGCTCCACCGCGAAGTACGCCGGCTACAGCGCCTTCAAGGCCTGCAAGAAGTACATCAACAAGTGAGCATGAGTCAGTCTCTCACGGAGATTGCATGATTTTCCGGAGGAGAATGGCTGTGTGATACATATGGGGCCATTGTATCTTGTGAAGATACAATGGCCCCATTGTTGTTTCGGTCGATTTGTCCCATATCTCAAGTCCTCCATAACGTGTGATTGAAATGAACAGGTGAATCGTATCTTTGGATATCAATGCGGATGAAGCTATTAGCGATACGCATGTCGTGTGGCGATGCTATACTTGTCATTGACAATGATGTCATTGAAAGGGATAGATGATTGAAAAGAAGTTTTATATCTTTCGTAGCTTTTTTGATTATACTGACATTATCTCCTTTAACTCCATCCGCCTATGCATCCGAAAATAAGTATCTCTCAGTGCCGATAGTTCAACAAGCCAAAAGTAATTGGTGTTGGGTCGCTGTTTCAAAGAGTTTGTCGTTGTATTTCGGCGGTGTGAATGATACGCAATGTCAATACTATCGGTGGGGGAAAACGTCAAGCGATTGTCCCAATGAGACAGGAGATTTCTATCATGTCGGCAAGGCAATGGCAGGTGGTGGCGTCGTAAATCGGGGCACCATAGTGCAGCGCGCCTTGACACAAGACGAAATAATGAACGGCATCAGACATAATAGTCCCATGCTGATGCGATGGGGATGGAAAACCTCGACAAGTTCGGAAGAATCCGGTGGTTTCACTGGCGGTCATATGATGGTTATCAGCGGATATCAGTATGACCCGAATTTTTTTGTTGTTGCATATATGGATCCGTTATTACCCTATATGACATCGGCCCTTTACGAGAACGTGGTTGAAGATCAAAGGCATGTATGGACTCATAGCCGATATGGGATGGGAGGCTAGCGCCATGAGGGCACTTATATGCAAATGCTATCTTTCCGTTGTATTACTGGTTGCGTTGGTTGCCATGCCGATTCCATATGCCATAGGAATCGGACATGACGATACGATTCGTGCGTATCTTCAACAGACAAAGACGCGAGAGGCAACGGCGATGCTGGTTTCTACCGGTTTGGAGGCGAACGGTCGTGATGCTTCGGATGTCAATGCGGACACGATTGAATTCAATGAAATCAGGCGTCTTCGCGAGGTATGGCAGTCAACGGATGACATTTCCGAGTCGTACCTGGGAAGTGCGACTCAACATCGATGGGGGGTTTCCATTGCGATTCACGGAGAAATTGTTGGCGTGGCAACCGTGGAGGAATCGGATGAAGGTCCCTCCATGGCGACGTTCTATCCTGACATGACTCTGGCCCAGTGCATAGATAGTTCCTCATCGAATAGTGAAATCATCTTCGATGTTCCATCGTATGCAATGTTCTCGTTGCAGGGGAATCGGTTGTCGCCGATGAATGACAATGCGCAAAAACTGTCGGATGGGGAGCGGCCGGTTGATGAGGCACTGCGGGAAATACAGGAGCGGAAACTATTATCTGCTTCATCTACAGAGAGTGGCGGAGCTCCTGTGAACACGAACAAGCAGCAGACCGATGATTCCTTTACGATTCCGCTGGCATTGGCGATACCTGCCGTATCTGGTGCAGCTTTAGGCGTGATAATGATACGCAAGTGGTTGCGAAAAAGAGCTGAACGTTCCAGGTAAGCATGAGGGCGGCCATAGCGCAGCAGCAGAATGCCCGTCGTGTTCCGTCGAACGCGACGGGTATTTTGTTGCCCATGACCACACGGAACCGGATACCACGCGCGGGGGACGCCAAGTCCGCCGCGAAAGCGAAGAGGAACCGTCGTTCCGGCAACTCCGGCCCGATCGCCTTCTTCGTCTCCCTGTTCATCATCGCGGTCGGCACCATCCAGCTCGTCTCCACGTTCAACACGTACGCGGCCGACCTCGCCCACCTCAACAGCCTCAAGCGCGAGGAGGCGGCGCTCGTCGCCCAGAAGCAGGAGCTGGAGAACGACATCTCCCGCTGGGACGACAAGAACTACGTGGCCGCGCAGGCGCGCGAACGCCTCGGCTTCGTCTTCCCCGGCGAGACGCCGGTCCGCGTGCAGAACCCGCAGGCCGTGACCGGCGACGGCAGCGGCACCGGCAAGAAGACCGGCGACGACACGGACACGTCGAAGCAGCTGCCTTGGTACAGTGAGCTCTCGTACGCGTTCAAGAAGGCCGACGAACCGCTGCCCAAGAACTCCACGGGCACGCAGGGGACGACCGGAACACAGAAGAACCAGCAGGATTCCGGCTCCACCTCGACGGATACGACCACGACCAAGAAGGACCAACAGTGACCACCACCATCGACCCGACCGCACTGGCCGACCAGATCCTCGACCACCCGGCCACCGAAGCCGACATCGCCATCGTCGAACACCAGCTCGGACGCTACCCGCGCGGCATGGCCGCCGTCGGCGCGCGCTGCGTGTGTGGCCGTCCGCTCGCCGTCGTCACCCGTCCGCTGCTGCCCGGCGGCGTGCCGTTCCCCACCACCTGCTATCTGACCAGCCCGGAGGCCGTCAAAGCCGCCTCGCACGTGGAGGCCGACGGCGTGATGCAGGAATACAGCAGACTCGTCGCCGAGGACGAGGACGTGAAGGCCGCCTACGCGCACGCGCACGAGCTGTACCTCGCGTTCCGCCACGAGATCGCCGCCAAGCTCGGCGACACCGAGGAACATATCGAAGGCACGTCGGCCGGCGGCATGCCCGTGCGCGTCAAATGCCTGCACGCGCTGATCGCCCAGTCGCTCGTCATGGGCCGCGGCGCCAACCCGATCGGCGACATGGTGCTCGACCGCGTGAAGGACGAGTTCGACCCGGCCGTATGCCGCTGCAGCGTGCTGGACTGACAAGGAAAGGAAGCATCATGGGCAAGGCGGTGACCGTCGCGGGAATCGACTGCGGCACCAACTCCATCCGACTGAAGATCGCGCGCGTCGACGAACACGGCATGACCGAGATCGTGCCGCGCCAGCTGCGCGTCATCCGACTCGGCCAGGACGTCGACAAGACGCACCGGTTCGCCGACGAGGCGCTGGAACGCGCCTACGAGGCGGCGCGCGAGTTCGCCGGCATCCTCGCCGAGCATCCGGTCGACGGCATCCGCTTCGTAGCCACCTCCGCCACGCGCGACGCCGAGAACCGCGAGGAGTTCGAGGACGGCATCGAGGCGATCCTCGGCGTACGCCCCGAGGTCATCCCCGGCACGGAGGAGGCCGACCTGAGCTTCCTCGGCGCCACGTCGGTCGTCGACCGCGCCGACCTCAGGCCGCCCTATCTGGTCGTCGACCTGGGCGGCGGCTCCACCGAACTCGTCATCGGCGGCGACGGCGAGACCGCGCCCGCCACGCAGGTGCAGGCCGCGTATTCGATGAACATCGGCTCCGTGCGCATGACCGAACGGCACCTCAGGACCGACCCGCCCACCGAGGAGGAGATCGCCGAGGCCGTCGCCGACATCGACGCGCACATCGACGAGGCGTTCCGTACCGTGCCCGCCGGCAAGGCGCGCACCATCATCGGCGTGTCCGGCACCGTGACCACGATGACCGCGCTCGCCATCGGACTGAAGGAGTACGACCACTCCATCGTCGACGGCCACCGCCTGTCCATCGCCGACGCGACCGGCATCGACGACCTGTTCCTGCGCATGACGCGCGAACAGCGCCGCGCCTACAAGACGATCCATCCCGGGCGCATCGACGTGGTGGGCGGCGGCGCCGTCGTCTGGAACCGCGTGCTCGCCAAGGTGAGCGAGGCCGCGCGGATCGACCACGGCGAGGCCATCGACTCGTACGTGGCGAGCGAGCACGGCCTGCTCGACGGCATCGTCCTCGATTACGGACGTCGTCTGCTCGCCGCGTGACGCGATTCCGCGTGACGCGACCCGGTTTCACGTGACGTGACCGGACACGACCGTGCGCCGCGACCCGACACGCGGGCGCGGCGCATAGTACAATGACACGGTCGGTTCCCACCGGCCAAGGCCCCCGTGGCGAAATCGGTAGACGCAGTCGACTTAAAATCGATCGCTTCGGCGTGCGGGTTCGAGTCCCGCCGGGGGCACTTCCCATCGTTCGCGGCGCAAGCCGTCACCACCCGTCATCATCCGGAAACAAACCGCCGAAACATACGGCGGCTAGGCTCGTTCCCCGTCCCGGCCACAAACACGTGAAGGAGAGGAACGCCATGCCGTCCAGCTGGACCCACGTCGACAAGGACACCACGACCGGACTGCCGATCATGCTCGCGCAGAACATCATCGTCGGCACCGCGCTCACCGTCGGCGCGATCGCCTGCTCCGGCTTCTACCTCGCGATGATCGGCAACGTCGCCTCCCTCGTGCCGTGGGCGCTCGTCGTCACGTTCGTCGCCGTCGCCTACACATACGTCGTCGGCTTCGCGCTCCTGTGGTGCGTCGAATCGTTCACCCTGCGCATGCGCGACAAGTTCAAGCCCATCGCCTACGGCGTCGTCGGCGCGATTGGCTACGGCGTGTGGGGCCTGTTCGTGATGACCTCGGTGATGAACTCGCTCGACCAGCCGCTCAACGGCGTCGTGCTCGCCAACGGCGACGTGGCCGCCATCGCCGTCAACTATGCGGCGTTCGGATTCATCGCCACCATGCTCGGCCAGGCGCACGCGCCGAAACTTGCCGCCAGACGCAAGACCGCGATTGGCCTGCTCGTCGCGCAGATCGCGCTCGCCGCGCTCGGACTCGTCTGCGCGGTGATGATGTTCTCCGCGCTCGGCAGGTAGCCGGGCGGGTCAGGCAGCCAGACAAGGCAGATAAGGAGGAACCCCCATGTTCAGCGTCCTCGACATGTTCTCCATCGGCGTCGGCCCCAGCTCGTCGCACACCGTCGGACCGATGTCCGCCGCGCACGCGTTCGTCGCCTCGATGCGCGACGACGGCCTCGTCGAACGCACGGACCGCGTCAAAGTCACCCTGTACGGCTCGCTCGCGCTCACCGGTCTCGGCCACGGCACCGACCGCGCCGTCATGGCCGGACTCGAAGGCAACGTGCCCGCCACCGTCGACACGCAGCACATGCTGCGCATCCGCGAGACCTGCGCGCTCGACGACACGCTCAACCTCGCCGGCGTCAAACGCATCGGATTCCACTACGACAAGGACATGGTCTTCGAACAGTGGAAGCGCATGGCCGCCCACCCCAACGGCATGCGGTTCCAGGCGTTCGACGCGGCCGGCAGCCTCGTCGACGAACAGGTCTGGTATTCGATCGGCGGCGGCTTCATCCGCCAGGGCAAACCCGACGACCTCATGATCGGCATCCACGAGCGGCCGCCGGAAGGCACCTCGTTCGCCGACGAGGACGAATCCGCGTCCACCGACTTCGGCCCGGACGCGCCCTACCCGTTCTCCTCCTGCTCCGAACTCGTCGACCTGTGCCGCGAACACCATCTGAGCATCGCCGAACTCGTGTGGGCCAACGAGACCGCCACACGCTCCGGCGTGCAGGTGCGCGCCGCCATCGACAACGTGTGGCGCGTCATGCGCGAATGCGTGAACCACGGCTGCTCGTCCACCGAACCCGTGCTGCCCGGCGGTCTCGACGTACCCCGCCGCGCGCCGAAGATGTACGCGCGACTCGCCTCCAACGCCGACGTGCTGCGCCGCGACCGGCAGCGCCGCGACGCCGTGCTCGAAAGCTCCGACGCCGCATGGGTGGACCTGTTCGCGCTCGCCGTCTCCGAGGAGAACGCCGGAGGAGGACGCATCGTGACCGCCCCCACCAACGGTTCGGCCGGCATCATCCCCGCCGTGCTCCACTACTACTGGCATTTCGTCGACGACGCGAACGAGCAGGGCGTCGTCACGTTCCTGCTCACCGCCGGCGCGATCGGCTACCTGTTCAAGCGCAACGCGTCGATCTCCGGCGCGGAGGTCGGCTGCCAGGGCGAGGTGGGATCAGCCTGCTCGATGGCCGCCGCCGGACTCGCCGCCGTGATGGGCGGCACCCCCGAGCAGGTGGAGAACGCGGCCGAGATCGGCATCGAGCACAATCTGGGACTCACCTGCGATCCGGTCGGCGGCCTCGTGCAGATCCCCTGCATCGAACGCAACGCGATGGCCGCGAACACCGCCATCAACGCGGTGCGCATGGCCATGCTCGGCGACGGCTCGCACATCGTGAGCCTCGACCAGGCGATCCGCACGATGAAGGAGACCGGCGAGGACATGATGGCCAAGTACAAGGAGACCTCGAAGGGCGGCCTCGCCGTCAACGTGGTCGAATGCTGAAGCGGTCGAACGCCGGCGTGGTCGAATGCGGGACGCCGCGCGTCGGTGGTGCTAGTATGGTCGGCATTGTGTCCGATTGCGGATGAGTTCCGTATACGGGCGTGCGCCGCTGCATGCGCGCGCCCAGTGAGATAGGAGGCAGCCCATGGCTGATATGCCCACCGTGCAGGCCGAGTTCGGCACCACGCCGGTCATCGAGTTCCCGACCGCCGAGGCGCCGGCCGGTCTCAAGGTCGTCGAGGTCGTGGAGGGCGACGGTCCGATGGTCCGTCGCGGCGACACCGTCACCGTGAACTACCATGGCGTCGTGTGGGGCAAGAGCGAGCCGTTCGACTCCAGCTTCGACCGCCACCAGCCGGCCAGCTTCGGCATCGGCGTCGGCCAGGTCATCAAGGGCTGGGACCAGACCGTGCCGGGCCACAACGTCGGCTCCCGCCTCATCGTCTCCATCCCGCCGGAGTACGGCTACGGCTCGCGCGGCGTCCCGCAGGCCGGCATCGGCGGCGGCGACACGCTCGTGTTCGTGATCGACATCATCTCCACGCGCTGAGCGCGGCGGCAGCGGATTCTTCAGGAAGCGCCGGGGAGAACCGCCGGCGCTTTCGCATACCACGACAGACAACCACATATCCCCAAGGAACCGGTCGCGGCGGCCTCCATCGGCACGTCGGCGGATCGCAGGGGAGGACAAGGAACAGACATGGCAGAAGACGACAAGGATATCCTGCTCACGCAGGAGGCGTACGACAAGATGAAGGAGGAGCTCGCCTGGCGCGAGGGCGAGTACCGCGACGAGATCCTCGCCAAGGTGTCCGCCGCGCGCGCGGAGGGCGATCTGAGCGAGAACGGCGGCTACCAGGCCGCCCGCGAGGCGCAGCGCGTCAACCAGGGCCGCATCGACGAGCTCACCGTGAAGCTGCGCCACGCGAAGATCCTCACCGCCCCGCCGGCCGGCAAGGTGGGCGACGGCTCCCTCGTCACGCTCGACATCATGGGCCGCGAGAAGGTGTTCGTGCTCGGCACGCGCGACCTGTCGATCGCCACCGATCACGACATCATCAGCCCCGAGTCCCCGATCGGCGCCGCCATCAACGGCGCGAACGCCGGCGACACGGTGAGCTACAAGGCTCCGAACGGCCGCGAGATCTCCGTGACCATCAAGGAGTCCAAGCCGCTCGTGTGAGCGTGGCGGCGCGTGCGACGCGCGATACGGCGAAGGCCCTCGGATTCCCGTCGATTCGATCGATCGGGGGGATCCGAGGGCCTTCGCGCATGTGGCGGCCGTGTCCGTGCCGCGCGCCGTCGTGCATCCGGCTGCCGGGATCACACCCACAGCGCCACGATCACCATGTAGATGGCGACCATGTGGCAGGCGTATCCGGCGACGGTGCCGCAGTGGAAGATCTCGTGGAAGCCGAACACGCGGGGCCACGGATCGGGCTTGCGCAGCGCGTAGACGATCGCGCCGAGGATGTAGCAGGCGCCGCCCGCGCACAGCAGGATCACGACCGCGGGGCCGGCGTAGGGGGAGCGCCAGAACAGCATCATGAACGCGAGCCCGTAGATGCCGAAGATGATGTACACGACCGTGTAGAGCCAGCGTGGCGCGGAGATCCAGATCACGTGGATGACCATCGCCACGGCCGTGCACGCCCACATCGAGATGATGATGAAGTTGCGCCAGAACGGCTGGAGGGCGAACGAGACCGGCGTGTAGGTGCCGGCGATGAGCAGGAAGATGTTCACGTGGTCGATGCGGCGCAGCACGTCGGTGACGTGCGGGCTCCAATCGCCCAGATGGTAGCAGGCGGAGTTCGTGAACAGCACGAGCGAGGCGGTCATGAACACGGCGCACGCCCATTTGAGGCCCACCCCCTGCGCGAGGCAGATGAGCACGATGCCGGCGGCCAGCGACAGCGGCGAGGCGACCGCGTGGATCCAGCCGCGCATGGCGGGCTTCGGGCGTCCATGCACGTCGAGGCGGATCTTGCGTTCCACTTCGGCCGGTGCGATGCCCTCCAGACGCAACGCCTTCGCCTCGCCCTTGGCGATGACGTGTTTCGCCTTCGCCTCCGCCTTGAGCCGGATCTCCTGGGCCTTGAGCTCGGACTTGCTGCGTGCCGCGTCCGCCTTCGCCTTCAACGCCTGCTCGCGGGCGTCGATGACCGCCTGCCGTTTCGCCTTGAGCTGCTCGTCCGTCAGCTCCCTCTTATATGCCATGCCGCCTCCGGCCTTTCGATTGTTGACATATCTTCAACTTACGTTACCGTAACCTACGATACCGTAGGTTACGGCGAAGTCAAGCATCATCGAGCATAATCCCATATCCGCGACTACCATGGGGAGCGTTGTTCCACGGGCCGCGTCGCGGACGCGGGCCACGGGTGAACGCGGCATGGTCGACGCCTGCCGCATGGATGAGGGAGAGAGAGTCATGATCGTATGCCCGGTGTGCGGCCATCAGGAGGAGTCCGGTTCGTTCTGCACCGAATGCGGCGCGCCTCTGGGCGGCCAGCCCCAGCAGAACGACGCCACCGTCATCGACGGCATGGCGCAGCCCGCCGCCGACGCCTACGCGTACGCATCCCAGCCCGGCCAGCCCATGCAGCCCATGATGCAGCAGGAGACGCAGACCACGGGACAGCCCGTGTTCGCCGGCGCGGGAGCCGCCGGGCAGCCGGTATTCCCCGGCCAGCCGCAACCGGTGCCCGGTGCCGGCGACGGCGGCGCGGCGGCCGGTGCGCGGCGCGGCTTCAATCCCGCCGTGATCGTCGCCATCGTCGCCGCGGTCGCGCTCGTGATCGGCTGCATCGCGTTCGGCACGCACCAGATGGGATTATGGGGGTCGGCCACCGTGCCCGACTACACGTCGTGGACGGTCTCCGGCGGCGAGGGCATCACCGCCGACGAGGCGGCGCAGCGTCTGCGCGACGCCGGATTCGAGACCACCATCGAACAGCAGTATTCGAACGAGAAGAAAGGCGTGTTCATCGGCGTCAAAGGCATCGACCCCGGCGCCAAGCTCAAAGCCCGGTCGACCGTGACCGTACTGGAATCGCGGGGGCCTCGCGCCACGTCCTCCGACGGTTCCGGCTCGTCCTCCTCCGATGACGACGGCGACTCGTCCGACTCGGGGTCGACCAAGTCGACGAAGACGCCGAAGATCACCGACGACCAGCTGAAGAAGATCGCCGACCAGTACTCGTCCAGCGACGTGGCCGTCTCCGCGATGGTCATCGGCTCCGGCTCGTCGTCCGGATCCTCCAAGTCGGGCTCGCCGTCATCCACCGAACAGGGCCACACCCGCTTCGAGGCGGCCGGCCTCTACCTGCCCGTCTACCTCGCCGCGCAGGACCACGGCGGCGACGCGGCCTCGCAGGCCAACGCGATGATGAGCGGCATGGACAACAACGCCGGCAACAACGCGGTCGCCGCCATGGGCGGCTGGAGCGCGGTCAACTCGTGGCTGAGCTCCAACGGCTACAACGACACCTCGTTCAACCGCAACTTCGGCGACGTGGCCGCCAGCAACGCCGGCTACACCAACCAGAGCTCCTCGGCCGACACCGCCCGCATGCTCGCCGCCGTCGAACAGAAGGGCGGAGCCGGCCTGATGAACGTCGACATCGCCTCCGAGGGCGTCTCCATCCCCTCCGGCATGACCGTGCACGCGCACCGCGGCATGGGCATCCAGAACACGTGGAACTACTTCGCCATCGTCGAGGCGCACGGCCACAAGGCCGCGGTCTCGGTCGTCACGCAGAACCAGGGCAAGGAGCAGGCCGCCCGGCTCATGAGCCAGGTGCTCTCCTCCGTCGACTCCAGCCTCAAGCAGTAGTCCCGCGTCGGTAGGCGCGTTGCGTATGATGGGAGCCATGGCAGATTTCTCCCAGATACTCGCAACGCGGCCGGACCTCGACGACAGGGACAGGGAATGGCTGCACCAGCTCGTCGCCGACTGGCAGGTGATCGCCGACCTGAGCTTCGCCGACCTCCTGCTCATCATGCAGAACGGCGACGGCCGCTACGTCGTGGCCGAACAATGCCGTCCCTCCACCGTGATGACGCTGCGCACCGACGACGTCGTCGGCGACATCATGCCCGAGGCGATGACCGGCGAACTCGACGCCGCCATGCAGTCGGCCGTCGTGTTCCGGTCCACCGTGCTGAGGACCGTCGGCAAATCCACCGTGTGCAACGTGTACGCGCCCGTGCGCCACAACGGCAAGACGCTCGGCCTCGTCGTGCGCGAGACCAACATGGCCACGCGCGAATCCAACGGCCGCTACGAATCCGAAAGCATCAACGCCGGCAAGCAGCTGTACGAGATGATCCCGCGCGGCCAGTTCCCGTACTCCGATTCGGTGATGAGCCAGCGTCACATGGCCCGCGTCGCCGACGGCTTCATCGTGCTCACGATGGACGGCATCGTCCGCTACGCCTCGCCGAACGCGATCAGCTGCTTCCGTCGTCTCGGCCTGCTCACCACGATGCAGGGGCATTACCTGAGCGAGCTCGGCGCCGACCTGCTGCGCGAGCAGAACGAGCAGGTCGACGAACAGCTGCCGCTCGTGCTCAGCGGCAAGGCCGCCGTCGACTCCGAGATCACCACGGACCGTTCCGCCGTGTCCGTGCGCTCGCTGCCCCTGTACGACATGAACGGGCGCACCGGCGGCATCGTCCTGTGCCGCGACGTCACCGAACTGCGCCGCCGCGAACAGGAGCTGCAGACCAAGGACGCGGCGATCTCCGAGATCCACCACCGCGTGAAGAACAACCTGCAGGCCGTCTCGGCCCTGCTGCGCCTCCAGGCGCGCAAGACCAAGTCGGAGGAGGTCAAGAAGGAGCTCAAGGAGGCGCAGCGCCGCGTGCAGACCATCGCCATGGTGCACGAGGGACTGAGCCAGACCGTCGACGAGGTCGTCGACTTCGACAAGGTGATCGCCAGCCTGCTCAAGATGGCCGTCGATGTCGCCACGATGCGCGACCAGCACATCGACATCGACTTCGTCGGCAAGTTCGGCATGATGCCCGCCCAGGACGCGACCCCGCTGTCGCTCGTGCTCACCGAGCTGATCACGAACTCCGTCGAGCACGGCTTCGAGGGGCGCAAGGAAGGCCACATCACCATCTCGGTGGGACGTTCCGGCTCGAACCTGAGCGTCATCGTCGAGGACGACGGCACCGGCATCGACACGGAGGCGCAGGGCGGCATGGCGCGGTCCTCCGGTTCCGGTCTCGGCACGCAGATCATCAACACGTTCGTCACGAACGACTTCGGCGGCACCGTGCGCTGGGAGCCGCGCCGCGGCGGCGGCACCCGCGTCGTGCTCGACATGAAGCTGCGCGCCGCGCAGGCCGAGTGACGCGGCGGACGACGCGCCGGGTGCCGTGACGGCGGTGACGCGACGGCACCCGGCATCGGGAGATTCTTCCGAAACATGGAGGAGGCCCGACCCCTTGTGGGGTCGGGCCTCCTCCATGCGAATATGCAAGCGGAAAACCGCGATTCCGCCATGACGCGCGGACCGTGGGGAAGACGCGAATCTCAGATCTGCATCTGCATGGCCTGCGAGCGACGCAGACGCATCGCCTTGCGCTTGAGCTGACGACGCTCGTCCTCGCTCAGACCGCCCCACACGCCGTAATCCTGGTTCGTGTCAAGCGCGCACTTGAGGCATGCGTCGATCACCTTGCAGGTGCGGCACACGGCCTTCGCCTCCTCGATCTGCTGGTAGGCTGCACCGGTGTTGCCCACCGGGAAGAACAGCTCCGGATCCTTGTCGCGGCACGCGGCCTTGGCGCGCCAATCGTAAGCACTGCTCATCGTCGTTACACTCCTGTCCGAGCCCTCTACATCCTGTCTCCATATACCTAAGCACGTTCGCACGTCATTTTCAAGACTTTTCGCCAAAGAGATGAAGGGACGCGCCGGCACGCCCGGCGCGTCGGCGCGCGGGGCCGTCACCCCGAGGCCGACACGCATTGCACCGCGGCGGCGCTGGCATGGTCGATGAGCACGGCGCGTCCGGGCAGCACCATGTCGTCATGGTCGAACGACGTCCACATCTCGCCGGGGATGCCGTTCATCTGGTCGGTGGCCCGGTCGCCGGTGGGGAACACCACGCGGATCGCGCAATGCTCCGGTACGCGGACATGTCTGCTGGTCTCGGTGGCGAACACCACGGTGACGCGATGGTCCGCCAACGCCTCGCGCAGTTCGGCGCAGAGCGGGTCGTCGCCGAACGGGTCGAACAGGGGGTCGGCGTCGTCGACGATCCAGACGAGACGCGGCGATTCGGGCGGCGGCGCGGGAGACGTGCGGGGCGTCCGGAAGGCGTCGGCGTCGGTATGGAGTCCGTCGTCGTGTCTGTCGCCGTGCGGTGTCGTCACGTATCCGTCCCCCTCGCGCGCGGTGAGGCGCAACGCGGGCGCGTCGTCGCCCGTCGCGCGCGCGACATGCCGTCGTATCACGTCGAGCAGGTTCGTCTTGCCGCGTCCATGCCGGCCGATGACGCCGATGTTGCCGCGGCCGAGCGGCAGTTGGGCGACGTGGAGCGTCACGCCGTCGTCGCGCAGGGCGAACGGCACGCCGCCGGAGACGGGCGTGGCGGGGAGCGACGCCAGACGGCGGGGCAGGGGAGCCGTGAACAGGGCGGGTGGCGGGATGCAGCCGTGGAACCGTGCCGCGGCGTCGACGGCGTCGACGAGCCGGGGGATGTCCCGTGCGGCGGCGCAACGCCATGAGGTCACCGTCGCGCCGTCGTTGCAGTAGGCGACGCCGGGCAGCGACGGCGGGATGTACGCCGCCTTCGTCGAACCGAGCAGCTCCGACGACTGCACGCCGTCGCGCACGCGCAGGCATATGCCGAGCGACATGTTCGCCTTCATGTCGGACGACACCTGGCCCGCCGGATGCTGCGTGCAGGCGATCACATGCATGCCGAGCGCACGTCCGAGCGAGGCGATGCGCACCAGCCGGTCCACCATGTCCGGCAGCTGGTCCTTCAGCGCGTGGAATTCGTCGACCACGATGACGAGGCGTGGAGGCGCCATGGCACCCAGATCGGTCACGTCCTGTGCGTGCGCGTCGGCTATGAGCCGTTCGCGTCGTTTCAGCTCGGCCTCGATGGCGTTGAGGGCGCGCGTGGCGTGCCGCAGGTCGAGATCGCAGACGTTGCCGACGCAGTGGGGGAGCCGTTCCAACGCACGGAACGCGGTGCCTCCCTTGAAATCGAGGAACACGAACCGCAGATCGTCCGGCGCGTTGCGGCAGGCCAGGGCGAGGCACCAACTCTGCAACAGCACCGATTTGCCCGATCCCGTGGTGCCCGCGACCAGTGCATGCGGCCCCTGTCGCCTCAGGTCGAGCCGGAACACGCCGTCCGCATGCATGCCGACCGGCACGTCCAGCGAGGCGGGTTCCAGCCACCGGCGTGCGATCGTGCGCCACGGCAGGTCGTCGTCGCTCGGTCGCAGCGACAACAGTCCCTCCAACGGCGTCGCGTCGATCAGGTCGAGCCGTGTGCCGTCGTCGATGGCCTCGCGGCGCGCCGCCTCGTCCCGCGCGATGTCGTCGTCACCGGCGCGGCCGCCGCGTCGTCGCGCCGCGGAGGCGAGCATCATGGCGAGACAGCCGATGATCGAGGGGACGAGCATCATGGCGAACAGCCAGCGCCGCATCGCGAGCAGCACGGCGAGCATGATGGCCTGCGCGACGAGCGGCGCCGCCGTCGCCACCATGGTGAGCCGTTCCTCGCGGCGTGACGGATCGTCGCGGCGGCGGTCGCCGTTTCCGCGTCGGCGTGCTGATGATCGTGACCTGCGTGTCATGCGACCAGTGTGGACGGACGGCGCATGCGGACGCAAACGGCGTGGGGAATGTGGTCGGAGCCCTCACGAATCTTCACAATTCGGAAGGGCTCCGATGATCGGTCGTACGGGCGGGGCGAGGCGGCCGAAGGCATGTCCCGCACCGCCGGACATCAGCTGTTCTCGGCGAGCGTGCCGACGGTACCCGCCTTGTGCGTGCCCGCAGCGAGTTCGGAGAACAGCTCCGTGTTCTTCGTGTCGTCGAGCAGCACCGAGGAGCCGACGCCATCGACCTGATAATCGGGGTCGGACCAGTAGACGCTGCCGGTGACGCCCTTGGACCCGGTGGCGTCCTTGAACGCCAGCGCCATGTCGATCAGGGTGGCGGTGGAGGTCTTCGAATCGAAGGTCACGGCCGCGAGACCGGCGTCCGCCACCTTCATCGCCTTCGCCGGATTGCCCAGCACCTCCTTGGAGGAGACCTTCGAGACGATCGCCGAGATCACCTGACGTTGGCGTTGGGCGCGGCCGAAGTCGCCGTTCGCGTCCGAATAGCGCATGCGGGAGAACGCGAGCGCCGTCGTGCCGTCCGCCACATGGCATCCGGCCTGCCAGTCCAGTCCGGAATAGGGGTCCTGCACCGTATCGTCGTAGCACAGGTTCACGCCTCCGGCCGCGTCGACCACGGTCGTGAGCCCGCCGAACTTGATCTTGGCGATGTGGTCGATTTTCTGCCCGGTGATCTGCTCCACGGTGCCGACGAGCGCCTGGTTGCCGCTGAGCTGCGCGACCGCGTTGATCTTCATGTAGGTGCCGTCCACCTGGGTGAGCGAATCGCGGGGGATGGAGACGAGCGAGCTGGGGCCGTTCTTCGGCTTGGTGAGCACGAGGATCGTGTCCGTGCGGAAGCCGGGCGTGTCGTCGGCGCTGCCTCCGGCCGTTCCGTCGCGTTCGTCGGAGCCGAGGATCAGCCATGTCTCCGCCGACGTGTTCGCGGCGGAGGTGAGCCAGCCGCCCTCCTTGTTGAGGCGGGAGTCCACCCAATGCCATGCGCCGAACACGGCGAGCACGAGCGCGACGAGCAGCACGGCGAGCGTGCCGAGGATGATGTGCGGGGCGCGATGGCGCAGGGTGCGCAGCGCATGCCCTCGCCCCGCATGCTGCAGTCCGTCGCGGGCGGCGGCATCGCGTCGCGTGTTCGCGACAGGGGCGCCGTGCGGACGATCCGTCCTCGTCGCGCGTGCCATGCGGTCGTCGGGACGATGCGGGCCTGCGACGTTGCTGGAACCCGTCGACCGTCGGGCGGCGCGTGCCGGCGCGGGGGAGAAGCTGCGGGGTGCCTCATTCCGGACATGCGGGGCGGCCGAAGCCGATGACGCCGATCGCGGCGCGGATGAGGAACGGGCCGACTGGGCTGATGCGGCCGTGGACCTCGAGATGTGCGGAGCCGAGGACGATGCACCGGAACGCGGTGCGAACGAGGCGGGGGCCGGTTGCGACGACTGCCTCGTACGGGCGTGACGCGCCTCGGCGCGTGACGGGGTCGGGGTGAAGCTCGGCGGTACGGCCGAAGACACGGGCGCAGGCGATGCGGCCGGCGTGGGCTGCATGGTGCGGGCCGGAGCGGCTTCCGCCGCGGGACGACGTCGGGATCCGGCGGGGATGAAGCTCGGAGGAATCCCCTGAGAGCGTGATTCCTCGTCTTCCTGCGTCATGCCGCCTCCCCATGCCTGTCGATCGGATACGTTGTCTGAACCTATGTCACTGTTGCACATCGTGGTGTCGGGACGGGACGGGTGCCCGTTATTTTCTCATTTCCGGCACATGCGGAAGGCCCGTGACGCGCATCCGCGTCGCGGGCCTTCCAGCGGAAACCGTCGCGTCCGTCCGCGGCCTACTGCTTGGCGGGGCAGGCCACGTTGTTGAGGAAGGCTTCGGAGATGCCGATCACCTGGCCGCTGGCCGCGTCCTTGATGATGCCGGTCTCCGTGTCAATCACGCCGCCGGTGGCCGTGTCGATGTACTGGCCGGAGGCGTCCTGTTCGACGCCGTCGGCGATCTTCGTGTTGCCGGTCTGGGACTGGTCGGAGCCCTGCTGGCCGGTCGTGGACTGGTCCGTGGCACCCTGGTCGGTCGAGGTCTGGTCGGAGCCGCCGTTCTGATCGGACTGCGTGGCATCGGACTGTCCGGTCTGGTTGGAGCCCGTGGAACCGGAATCCGTGGACTGCGCCACGAACGGCTCGCCGTTGCGCATCTTCGCCCACAGGGTGTCGGCGTCATCGCCCCACACCACGCGGTTCGGGTCGCTCGGCGCGGCGACCACCGGCACGGTGCGCGTGTAGAAGTTCGAGACGTTGAGATCCTTGAGGCTCATGGCGAGGCCGGCGAGCGTGGTCGTGTTCGCCAATCCCTTGGAGATGTTGAGCGACTTGAGCGCGGCCTTGGCGAGCTGGTACAGCTGTCCGGACTGGGTGAGCAGGTTCTTCTGCAGCGCCTCGTTGAGCAGCTGCTTGACGAGATACTGCTGGCGGGTGGTGCGCTGCACGTCGGAGCCGTCGCCGGCGCCGTGGCGCAGACGGGCGTACTGGGTGGCGGCGGTGCCGTCGAGATGCTGCCAGCCCTTGTTCAGGTACGTGCCGGTGTAGTCGTCGGAGATGTCCGCGGGGATGCACAGGTCCACGCCGTTGACCGCGTCGATCATGTTCTTCAGACCGTTGAAGTCCACGACGATGAAGTTCTGGATGTTGAGCCCGGTCAGCGAGTTCACCGCGTTCATCGTGCAGCTGGCCGCCGAGGCGAGGTCGCCGCCCTGGCTGTAGCCGGAGGCGAAGATCGAGTTGAACATCACGTTGTACTGGGCGCCCACCGTGCCGTTCGAGGTCTCGCAGCTCGGGGCGTCTACGAGCGAGTCGCGGGGGATGGAGACGAGGTTGATGTACTTGCGGTCCGCGGAGATCTGCATGACCATCGTCGTGTCCGCGTTATGCGTGCCTTCCAGATCGTCGCCGGAGCCGCCGATGGCGCTGTTGTCGCCGTCGCGCGTGTCCTGCCCGAGGATGAGGATCTCCAGCGACTTGCCGGCGTTCGGGTCGACGACCTGCGTGGAGGCGGACTTGCCGTTCTGCTGGATGACGTCGACGGCCTGATCGGCGATCGTGCCGTTGATGTCCAGCAGGGTCGCCCCCGCCGCGGTGCCGGCGAACACGAGCACGGCCGCCACCGCGCAGATCACGGTGTTGCGCAGCCTGTGCTGTACGCGGAACGCCACGCTGTGGCGGGGGGAGTAGTCGCCCCAGCCGTTGACGTTGGGGACATCGGCACCGGATCTCTTCGAGCTCACGGACGCAAACCTTCCTGTCGGAGACAAAAATCCTTTCGATTGTACGGCAGGCGGACGAAAACACCTCAGGAGGCCGATGGCGGAGTGCATCCGGGCCGCCGGAATCCGGCGAAAACGCTCCATATACCACAGTCCGCGTCCGAAGTGTGGCATTGACACGGCTCCACTTGACAAAAGACGAAGCGCATGTGTGTAATCTAACACGAAGGAACAGGCTCGAGTCAGGCAAGGGAGGTCATGCGCATGTGGGGCATTGCCGAGGACTCCGCCGACGAGCCGCTGGAGGAACTGCTGTGGGGGTTGTTCTCGCCGGACGGCGACGTGTCATGGCAGCGCAAGGCGCTGTGCTCGCAGACCGACCCCGAGGCGTTCTTCCCGGAGAAGGGCGGCTCGACGCGTGACGCCAAGCGCGTATGCGCGCAATGCGAGGTGCGCCAGCAATGTCTGGAATGGGCCATCGACCATGACGAACGGTTCGGCATCTGGGGCGGCATGAGCGAGAGGGAACGCCGACGGTACAAGAAAACACGCAAGGAGCAGGCGTGACTGACAACGAACGAACTTCCACCATGACGGGCGGCGTGCGCCGGGTTCTGGCCGACGCATTGGCCGCCCGTCCGTATTCGCACGCGAGGGCCGTCGAATCCGGCATCGCCGCGGTCGTGGCCGTCGAGGAGGATCTCCGTTTCCTCCCCGCCACGCTCGCCGCCCTGTTCGGACAGACCGTGCTGCCCGGCGTCATCGTCATCGCCGACTGCACCGGCGGCACGGCGCAGCCGCTGCGGACCTCGTTCGATGTGACGGTGACGCCATCCGACCCGATGCTGGGCCACGAGCCGCGCAAGGTGTCCGTCGACGTGCGTCTCGTCCGCGCGCAAGGCGCGTCGTCGTTCGGCGACGCCGTCGCCAAGGCGCTGGACTATGCGCGGCTGGACGCGACCACACGCGCCCTGTGGCTGCTGCACGACGACTCCCGCCCCGCCGACGAGCGTTGCCTGGAGCATCTCGTCGAGGCGTGGCGCAACTCGCCGGGAGCCTCCCTGCTCGGAGGCAAGCAGCTCGACTGGGAGGGGACGCGTCTGCACGGCGTCGGCGCTTATGCGGCCGGCCACGCCGTCAACACGCTGGTCGTCGACGGCGAACCCGATCAGGAGCAGTACGATTCCCGCGCCGACGTCTTCGCCGTGTCGATGGCGGGCGCGCTCGTCCCGATGGAGACGTACCGCGCGTTCGGCGGCCTGAACGGATGGTTCACCACCTACGCCGAAGGCGTCGACCTGTGCCGCAGGATCTGCCGGGGTGGCGGCCGCGTGGTCGTCGTGCCGCGAGCCGGCATCGCCCATCGCCGCGCCCGTTTCGAGGGCGTGCGCACCCGGGAGGGCGAGGGCGTCGACGAGGAGGACGCCGTCAATCCCGCCATGCGCGTGCTGTCCGCGTGGCGGCACTACCGGTACACGGACATCGCCATGCTCCGCTGGCCGCTCGTGTGGCTGTGGTCGCTGGTCGCCGCCGTCGGCCTCGCGCTGGCGCGTCTCGTCGCCAAGCAGCCGTATGAGGCGTGGTGCGAACTGTGCATGCCATGGCGTGCGCTCGCCTCCCTGCCGGGGGCGATGCGCGCCCGCAGGACCGTCGCGCGCCAGACGAAGGTGGACAAGCGGCGTCTCGCCCTGCTCACCGCCTCGCGCGAGCAGCTCGCACAGTGGCGCGAACGGTGCCGCGCCCTCGCCGACCAGCGGGGCACCGTACTGCTCGGTCCTCTGGTCCGTTCCCATCTGCGCATGCGTGCGCTCCGGCGTTGGGGGCTCGCGGCCGCGATGGCTGTGGCGGCCTTCGTCGCGGTGCTGGCGCTCGACTGGTCGCTGTTCCGCGCGGCCATGTCCGGCTCGTCGCTGACCTCCGCGCAGTGGCTGCCGACCAACGCCTCGCTCGCCCAACTGGCCGTCGCGGCCACCACCCAGTGGACGTGGGGCGTCGGCGTCGCCGCCCCGCCCGCCCCATGGCTGTGGGTCCTGCTGCTCGTCTCGTTGCTCACCGGCGGGCATGTGGCCGCCGCGACGAGCGTCATGTTCTTCCTCGCCGCGCCGCTCGCCGCGCTCTCCTTCTGGGCGTTGGCCGGCGTATTCACCCGTTCCGACGCGGTGCGTGTGATCTCCGGCCTGCTGTGGGCGTCGCTCGGACTCGCGCTCGGACTGTATTCGGCGGCCGATCTGCCGATGCTCACCGTGATGGTGTTCCTTCCGGCGGCGTTCGCGTTCACGTTCCGCGCCGTGGGGCTCTACCATACGGAGGATCCGATCCGCCCCCGCCCCTCGGTGCAGTCCTCGGCCGCGGCGGCCCTGTGCTATATGCCGGTGGTCGCCGCCGAACCGCAGCTGCTGCTGCCGCTCGTCGTCACGTTCCTCGTGTTCCTGCTGTTCGTGCCGCGTCACCGCGCGATGCTGCTGCTCATGCCGTTGCCCGCGGCGCTGCTCGCCGCGCCCACGCTCGTCGCGTGCGTGCGCTACGCCTCGCGCGGCGAATGGCGTCAGCTGTTCGGCGACATGACGGTCCCGTCGTCGGCCGTCGACGGCAGGCCCGCGGCGCTCAACCTCACCGAGGTGGTCGTCCGGGCGTTCGGCTTCGACGAATCCGCAGGCTTCGGCCGGTTCTGGACCTCGGGCTTCGGCATCGCCACGCTGTGCATGCTGCTCGCCGTGACCGTGCTCGCCGTCGTCTCGCTGGTCCTGCCGTTCGCCCTGCGCGCCTCCCGCATGATGTGGGTGACGATCGTGGCCGGCGGCGCGTTGAGCCTCGGCTCGGCCCGCGTCGCCGTCGCGCTGGATGCCGACGGCGCCGTCGGAGGCTCCGTGCTGCCCGGTCTCGTGTTCGCGATGCTCGGCGCCCTGTCGTGCGTGTGCCTGATGGCGGGAGGCGCGGTGCGCCGGTTCATCGCGTTGCGCGCTCCCGGTGCCGCCGGCGGGGAACATCCGTCGGGACGCCGCGTCGCGATCGCCGTCGGACGCGTGTTCCTGTGCGTCGCCCTGTCCGTCGGCGTCGTCGCATGGACCGGGTTCTCCACGGCCCGTCACGTCGCCGGCTCGGTACGCGTCGCCGGCTCCGGTCTGCCGATGGTCGCCATGGACATGCTTGAGGGACAGCCCGGCCAGCGCATTCTCGCGCTCGACGCGGAATCACGCTCCAACGTCTCCTACGCGGTGATGGACACCTCGACCGGCGACCTGGTCGATTCGTCGCCCGCATGGCGGGCGCGTCAGGCGGCCGGACAGGAGAACGCCACGGACACCGCCATCGGCGGACTGTCCGCGAGGCTCCTGTCGAACAGCGACGACGCGGCCATCGCCGAACTCGTCAGGCTCGGATTCGGCGGCGTGTTCGTCGTTTCCGGCCAGTCCGGTTCCGACCAGCTCGCCACGAACATCACCGCATCCGACGGCACCCAGTCGGTCGTCACCTCGAACGACGGCACCTACTATCGCCTGACCGCGGCCGAAGGCACGGGCATCGGCGTCGACGCCAAGGGGGAACAGGCCATGGAGCACAGCCCGTGGCGCTACGCGTGGCTGGCCGCGCTCGGTGTGACGAGCCTGCTGTACGTACTGGTCGCCATACCTCGGCGGCGTCGGGGAGAACGGCTCGAAGAGGACGAGCAGGGCGCACAGGCCGAATCCGGACAGGAGGTCGTGAAGGCATGAACCGGCAGGGAACCCCGATGCGCGTGCTGCGCATCATCGTCGCGGTCGTCACCAGTGTGCTGCTTCTCGCGGCGTTCGCGCTGCTGGCGGTCGTTCGCATGCCCGATCTGATGGTCGACGGCGCATCCGGCACGCTCGGATCCTCGCACCGCATCGTGCAGGAGAAGCTCGAAGCCTACTGCCCGGCCCGCATGCAGCTGCCCGACTCCACCGACTGGGGCGACAGCGAATACCGTGCCTCCGACGGCGACATCGCCACGTCCACGGCGCTCGCCGCGTTCGGATCCGTCTACGCCTCCGCGTCCTCGCCGCTGGATCTGACCGGCGGCGCGAAGACCGCGGCGCTCAAGGCCCCGACCGATGCGGTCAGCCGTGACGCCATGGTGCTTCGGGACGACGGCGACTACTCCCGGCTGCTCGACACGAACCTGCTCAAGGCGGGCGACGGTTCCGGACATGCCGGCGTCACCGTGTCGCACGCCTCCGACGGCGACCTGCGGGGCATCGCCGCCGCCACCTGCGTCACCCCGGCGATGAGCCAGTCGTTCCTGCTGACCTCCACGGCGACCGGCACCCGCCAGCAGCTGGTGCTCGCCAACCCCTCGTCGAAGGCGACTACCGTGTCCGTCACCGTGGTCGGCAGCAAGGACGCCGGCAGGATGAGCCTGTCCACCGCGGGCAGCGCCACCGTCGCCGCCGAAAGCGAAACCGTCGTCGACCTGTCCGCCGCGGCATCCGGGCAGGACGGCCTCTACGTCACCGTCGACAGCGGAGCCGCGCCGGTGGGCGCCGTCGTGCGCACCACGTCGAGCAGCGGACTGACGCCCAAGGGATCCGACTTCGCGATGCCGACGGGCGACGCCACCGTGACGAACGTCATTCCCGGCGTCGCCGAAGGCGACGCCGTCAGACTCTACCTGTACGGCGGGCAGGCTGGGGAGGCGTCCCTCTCCTGGGCCACCGACAACGGCACGAAGGACATCCGCAAGGAGCAGGTGAAGGCCGACCGCGTCGCCGTCATCGATCTGGGCAAGGCTCCCAAGGGCGCGCGCGGCGTCATCGTCTCCGGCGGCGACCACGCCTTCGTGGCCTCCGCCAAGGCGACGCGCTCCGGCTCCGGCGGCCAGGAGGACTTCGCGCTGCTGCAGGCCGCGCAGCCCGCGGTCTCCTCCGGCATGGCGATCGCCGACGGCGTCGACACGACGCTCACGTTCATCAACGCCGGCGACGAGGATGCGACCGTGAAGCTCACGTTCATGGACGGGTCCGGCAAGGCCGGCGACGAGCGCGACGTGACCGTCAACGCGCATGACGCGACCACCGTGAAGGGCGAGGGCGTCGCGGCCGTCGTATCCGACGAGAACAAGACGGTCTCCTGGGGTGCGCGCATCACCGGCGGCGGTCTCGACGCGTCGAAGACCGCGGGCCTGTCCGCGGTCGCGCCCACCACGCTCGCGGTGCGCGAGGAGATCGTCAGGGCCGTTCCCGATTCGTCGATCGTGCGCTGACGGAGGGATAGGGCCGACCGGGCCTCACCATTCGAAGTCCGGGTCGAGCTCCTCCGGCCGACGGCCGTACAGTTCGCCCAGACGGATGACGAGTTCGTCGCGGATCGCCCACTGGAGATCGTCCCGGCCGCGCGTATGCGACTGCAACGGCATGCGGTAGAGCACGATGCGCGCCGGCATGCCATGCTCGGGCGGGAACAGGCGTGAGTTGACGCTCGGCTCCGCCTCCCACGGCGCCGGGTCGGAAGGCGGCACGTCCTCCACCGCGAACTGCACCGGCTTGACCAGTTGGGGCCACGCCTCGGCCAGACGGCGGATATGCGCGGCCACCAGATCGTCGAACATGCCCGAACGGGTGCGGTACCGTGGCAGACGTGTGCCGAACATCGGCGTACGCATGCCACGTCCATGACGATTGCGGTATACTCGTTCATTCCAAGGGGCTTCAAGCATGGCACCCACTGTAGGCCATGCCGGCGGCAACCGCGAGGACGCGGCCGGCACAGGCATGGCGGCTAGGATAGTGCGCATGCGATCGCCGCATGCGACGGACAGGAGACGACGATGATCAGACCGTGGGACGACTGGGATCTCGACATGCTCTGCGCCCGCATGCGATTGATCGGCTTCGATCTGGACAACACGCTCGCCAACTCGAAGAAACCCATGGTCCCCGCGATGGCGCACCGGTTCAGCGAACTCACCCGCCGCATCGACGTGGCCGTCATCACCGGAGGACGCTACGGACTCGTCGTCAGCCAGATCCTCGACGTACTCGACCCCGGCGCCGATCTCGCCCGCCTCCACCTCATGCCCACGTCCGGCACCTGCTACCGTCGTTGGGAAGACGGCGCATGGACCAAGGTGTTCAGCCACGATCTCGACGACGACCAGCGTTCACGCGCCCGCGAAAGCCTGGAACGCCGGGCCCGCGAGCAGGGCGTCTGGTTCGAGAAGGTGTGGGGCGAACGCATCGAGGACCGCGGATCCCAGATCACCCTGTCCGTGCTCGGCCAGCAGGCGCCATTGGAGGCCAAGCAGGCGTTCGACCCGACCAACGAGGTGAAGGCGCGGCTCGCCGAGGCGGTCGCCGCCGACCTGCCCGACCTCAAGGTGCATGCGGGCGGCTACACGAGCATCGACGTGGCGCAACGCGGCATCGACAAGGCGTTCGCCGTGCGCGAGCTCGCCCGGCAACTCGGCATCGACGTCGGGAGCATCGCGTTCGTCGGCGACCGCATGCAGCCCGGCGGCAACGACTATCCCGCGGCACAGGCGGGCGCCATGGGCATATCGGTCTCCGACCCGTCCGACACGATGCGGCTGATCGACGGGTTGCTGGAACGCCTGCCCCTCCCCGCGGGCATCACGCGGTAGGAGCTGATGACGATGCGCGCCGGCACGCTGCTCCCCGCCATGATGGGACTCGTGCTGCCGCGCGGTTGCGCAGGCTGCGGCATGCCGGACGACGTGCTCTGCCCGGCATGCCGCAGCCTGTTCGATGACACGGTGATCGTGCCGTCATGCGTGCCGGGCGTGCCCGTGGTCGCATGCGCGACCTATCGCGGTGCGGTCAGACGGGCCATCCTCGCGTGGAAGGATCATGGCGACGAGGAATGTGACCGCCCGTTCTCCCAGGCGCTATGCGCGCTCGCGGACCGGATGCCGGTGGAGGGCGTCATCGGCGGGGAAGGCGACGCCCGCCGCATCGGAGACCGGGACGTGACGCTCATCGTTCCGGCGCCGTCGTCGCAACGGTCGTCACGGCGTCGCGGGCGCAGGCACATGCGGCCGCTGGCACGCGCCATCGCCGCGGCATGCCGTGCGCGGGGCGTGCCAGCGCGCGCGGAGGAGGCGCTGGCGTCGCACACCACGGGTGGCAGATCCGTGGAGATGAAGGGGCGCGCCGGCCGCGCCGCCCGTGTGGGAGGCAGCGGCATCGTCGTGACGCGGCCATCGCTGGTACGGGGTCGACGCGTCATACTCGTCGACGACATCGTCACCTCCGGCGCGACGATGCGCGCCTGCGCGGCCGCGCTGCGGACGGCTGGCGCGCGGGTCGTCGCCTGTCTCGCGCTCGCGGCTACGCCGCGGTATGACGCTTCGGCAACGTGATTTCGAAATCGGCGCCGCGCATGTCGTCGACGACGCGCACGTCGCCGCCGTGCAGCTGGGCCGCCCAACGCGCGATCGACAGGCCGAGGCCCGTGCCGCCCGATTCGGTGCCCGGACCGGACTTGCCCTTGACGAAGCGCCGGAAGATGTCCGAACGCGCCTCGGGGGCGATCTGCGAGCCGAAGTTCACGACGTTCGTCACCACCGTGCCGTGCGTCTCGTCCTCATGGACCTCGACGAGCACGCTCGTGCCGTCGGGGGAGTGCTTCAACGCGTTGCCGATGATGTTGGTGAACAGCTGGCGCAGACGATCCTGATCGCCCTCCATCATGATGCCGGGGGCGACCTGCATGCGGATGTCGTGCGCGTGGCCGCCGTCGGCGATCTCCAACGGCTCGATCGTGTCGTCGAGGAACTCGCCGAAATCGAACCGTTCGATCTCGAGGCTCGCCGCGCCCGCCTCCATGCGGCTCAGATCGAGCAGGAACGCGATGAGGTCGCTCAGCCGCTGCGTCTGGTCGAGGATGCCCTCCAGATTCGCGGGCGTCGGTTCGGTGACGCCGTCCGCCATGTTCTCCACCTGCGCCTGCAGCGCGGAGACCGGCGTGCGCAGCTCATGGCTCACGTTGGCGATCATGTCGCGGCGCATCTGGTCGGCGTGCTGGAGCTCGGCGGCCATCTCGTTGAACGAACGGGCGAGCTGGCCCACCTCGTCATGGCTGGACTCGTCCATCGGCACGCGCACCGTGTAGTCGCCGTCGGCCATCGCCTCGGCGGCGTCGCGCAACTGCCGCAGGCGCGCGGTGAGACCGCGCGAGAATAGATACGTGATGCCGAGCGCCACCACGAGGGTGACCGGCATGGCGAGCCATCCGCTCCAGCCGAATTTCAGCAGGAACCAGCACATCGTGAACGCGATCGCCGTGGCGAACACGAGCAGCGCGCACAATTCGAGTTTGAGCGAGGAGAATACGCCGAGCGGGCGCACGCGTTCGCGGCGTGCGCCCGCCCGGCGGGAGTCGACGGGTTTCGGCATCGGCGTCATCCGTTCCCGTGCGCCGTCACTCGGCCGACGGAGGCTCGAACGCATAGCCGACGCCATGCACCGTGCGGATCATGTTCGGACCGAGCTTGTGACGCAGTGCCTTCACATGGCTGTCGACCGTGCGGGTGCCGGACGCGTCCACCCAGTCCCACACCTCCTCGAGGAGCTTCTCGCGGGTGAGCACCGACTTGGGCTTTCGCGCCAGCGTGGCGAGCAGGTCGAACTCGGTGGGGGTGAGATGCACGTATTCGCCGTTCACGCTCACCGTGCGCTGCGCCGGGTCGATGACCAGCGAGCCGAAGTCGAGGATCTTCTCGTTCTCGGCGTTCTTGGCGATGACCTTCGCGCGTTCGACGCGACGCAGCAGCGCCTTGCAGCGTGCGATGAGCTCGCGCATCGAGAACGGCTTGGTCATGTAGTCGTCCGCACCGGCCCCCAGACCGATCACCTTGTCCGCCTCGTCGTCGCGGGCGGTGAGGATGAGCACCGGCACCGGACGGGCGGCCACGATGCGTTTCGTCGCCTCGAGGCCGTCCATCACCGGCAGCATGATGTCCATGATCACCAGATCGGGCCTCAGCTGCGCCGCGGCCTGCACGGCGCTGGCGCCGTCGCCGGCCACGCGCGCCGTCCACCCTTCGGCGGTGATGCGCTGCGCGATGGCCGTGGCCAGCGTCGGTTCGTCCTCCACGACCAGCACCGTGCGGGGCGTGGTCTGTTGGCGTGCCGTGGTATTGAGCATGGTTGTTCTTGCCGCCTTTCAGCCGGTGATCAGTGGGTGTTCGCCTTTCGTCACTCTTCCGGCTTCAAGAATACAGCGCCGAGCGCCGGAATGGTGAGTTTCGCCGAGGCCGGGCGCGAATGGTACTCGCCGGCGTCCGCCTCGAACGTGCCGTTCTTGATGTCGGAGCCGCCGTACTTCTTCGCGTCGGTGGTGAACACCTCGGTCCACTTGCCGCCCTTCGGCAGCGGCACCTGGTAGTCGGACCAGGCCTCGCCGGAGAAGTTCACGACCACGACGACGGTCTCGCCCTTGGAGCCGACGCGCATGAAGCTCAGCGTGTTGTGGTCGGCGTCGTCGCTGGTGAGCCACTGGAAGCCGTCGGGCGTGAAGTCCTGGCTCCAGATGGCCGGCGTGTCCTTGTACAGCTTGTTGAGGTCGGCGACCATGGACTGCACCTCGCGGTGGTCCTCCCAGTCGAGGCACGCCCAATCGATCGAGTTGTTGTGGTCCCATTCGCCCCACTGCGCGAGCTCGTTGCCCATGAACGTGAGCTTCTTGCCCGGATGCGCCCACTGGTAGGCGAACAGGGCGCGCACGCCGGCGTACTTCTGCCAGCCGTCGCCCGGCATCTTGCCGTACAGGGAGCCCTTGCCGTACACGACCTCGTCGTGGCTCAGCGGCAGCACGTAGTGCTCCGAGTAGGCGTACACCATCGAGAAGGTGATCTCGTTGTGGTGCCACTTGCGGTTGATGGGCTCCTCGTGCAGGTACTCGAGCGTGTCGTGCATCCAGCCCATGTTCCACTTGAGGCCGAAGCCGACGCCGCCCTGGTCGGTGGGGGCGGTGATGCCCGCGTAGGCGGTGGACTCCTCGGCGATCATCAGAATGCCCGGGTTGTTCTTGTACGCGGTGGCGTTCGCCTCCTTGAGGAAGTCGATGGCCTCCAGGTTCTCGCGTCCGCCGTAGATGTTCGGATGCCACTGGCCGGGCTCGCGGCTGTAGTCGAGGTACAGCATCGAGCTGACCGCGTCGACGCGCAGGCCGTCGATGTGGTATTCGCCGAGCCAGAAGCAGGCGTTGGCGACGAGGAAGTTGCGCACCTCGTGGCGGCCGAAGTTGAAGATGTAGGTGCCCCAATCCGGGTGCTCGCCGCGGGTCGGGTCCGGATCCTCGTACAGCGGGGTGCCGTCGAAGCGGCCGAGCGCGAACGCGTCCTTCGGGAAGTGCGCGGGCACCCAGTCCATGATCACGCCGATGCCGGCCTCGTGCAGGCGGTCGACGAGGTACTTGAAGTCGTCCGGGCCGCCGAGACGCGAGTCGACCGCGTAGTAGCCGGTGACCTGATAGCCCCAGGAGCCGGTGAACGGGTATTCGGCGAGCGGCATGAACTCGACGTGCGTGAAGCCCATCTTCTCGATGTACGGCACGAGCTTGTCGGCCAGCTCGCGGTAGTTGCTCACGTCCTTGCGCCAGCTGAGCGCGTTCATCTCGTAGATGGCGACCGGCTTGTTCATCGGGTCGGTCTTGGCGCGGTTCTCCATCCACGCGTCGTCCTGCCACTCGTGCGTCGAGTCGACGACGATCGAGCCGGTGGCCGGCGGCACCTCATGGGAGCGCTCCATCGGATCGGCCTTGTCGACCCACTCGTAGTTGGCGTTGAGGATCTGGTACTTGTACACCTCGCCGGCGCCGATGCCCGGGATGAAGATCTCCCACACGCCGGAGGAGCCGAGCGCGCGCATCGCGTGGCGGCGGCCGTCCCACGAGTTGAAGTTGCCGATCACGCGCACCGCGTGCGCGTTCGGCGCCCACACGGCGAAGGAGACGCCGGACACGTCGCCCATTGGATCGGAGTAGTGGCGCACGTGCGCGCCCAAGGCCTCCCACAGGCGTTCGTGGCGGCCCTCGCCGAACAGGTAGGTGTCCATCTCGCCGACAGTGGGCAGGTAGCGGTACGGGTCGTCCTCGACGAACGGCTCGCCGCCCTCGTAGGAGACCTTCACACGGTAGTCGGGCACGCTGTAGCCGTGCTCGGTGCGGGCGGAGGGCACCACCGCGATGAACACGCCATTGTATTCATGCTCGGCCGGGTATTCCCCGTCCTGGGTGAGGATGGCGACGGTCTTCGCCATCGGGCGCAGGACGCGGATCGTGGTCTGGTCGGCATGCGGATAGTTCGCCATATGCGCGCCGAGGATGGCGTGCGGGTTGTAGAACTCCGCGTTGCTGACTTTGTTGAGGTCGCCCTGGTTGACGGGCACGGCGACGGTATCTTCATTGATGTTCGTGTTTGTAGCCATGTGCATAGTGTACGGCTACAAACGTTATCATCGGCGCTTTGGCGCGTCGCGCGAGCCGCGGAAGGCGACGTGCCGGCGTGTCCGGGGTTGGTGGCATACTTGTTCAGGTTTTTTGTGGGTCTGCTTTCAGCGGAGGTTTCATGGGTTACAAGGTCGGCGATATGGTCGTCTATCCGCGCCACGGCGCGGCGAGGGTCGAGGCGGTCACCGAGCGGACCGTGAGGGGGGTCACCCGCGAGTACCTGCAGCTGTCGGTGCTGTCCTCCGACGGCCTGGTGATCAACGTCCCGGTCGACAACGCGAAGAAGGTCGGCGTGCGCGACATCGTCGACGCGAACGAGGTGGCGAAGGTGTTCGAGATCCTGCGCACCCCGATCGTCGAGAAGGAGATGAACTGGTCGCGGCGTTACAAGCTGAACGTCGAGAAGATCGCGACCGGCGACGTCAACAAGATCGCCGAGGTCGTGCGCGACCTCGCCCAGCGCGACGTCGACGAGCACGGCCTGTCCGCCGGCGAGAAGCGCATGCTCACCAAGGCGCGTTCCATCCTCACCTCGGAGATCGCCCTGTCCGAGAAGATCGACGAGGAGGAGGCGCAGCGCCTGCTCGACGTGAACCTCGGCTACAGCGAGCCGAAGCCCGGCGACGAGAAGCACCACACCGAGGCGCCCGAGGAGGCCGCCTCCGACACGATGGCCCGCCTCGACGCCGAGAAGAAGAAGAGCCGCAAGCGCTGAGCCGGGACGCCGGCCCGGATGCGTCCATGTCGGCATCCATCCGGGCCGCTTGATTACTATTACCTGACTTGGCCCGGCTTGGGACCCGGCTCGGCAGCCGGTCCGGATGCCGTGATGAAGACCCCCGTCGTGGGGGTCTTCGCGTATCCGTTCACCTGCCTGTTCATAATATTCGATCCACATACCGCAAGGAGTTCCATCATGCGCATCGGTCAGGGGTTCGACGCCCATCGTTTCGCGTCGGAGGACGCCCCCCGCGAATTGTGGCTCGCGGGATTGCGCTGGGATGGCGAGGGCAACGGCATCGAAGGCGACTCCGACGGCGATGTGGCCGCGCACGCGCTGATCGACGCGCTGCTGGCGGCCGCCGGACTCGGCGACATCGGCGCCCTGTTCGGCGTCGGCTCGGACGCGCATGGCGCCGGCATGCACGGCGCGGACATGCTGCGCGAGACCGTCGCGCATCTCCGGGGGCACGGTTTCACGCCGACGTCGGCATCGGTCGCCATCGTCGGCAACCGTCCGAAGATCGGACGCCGTCGCGGCGAGGCCGTGGCCGCGCTCACCGAGGCCGTCGGATGCCCGGTGTCCGTCACCGCCACCACCACCGATCATATGGGCTTCACCGGCCGCGGCGAAGGCCTCGCCGCCATCGCCACCGCCCTGGTCGAGGAGACCGGGCGCTGACTTCCGTCAGTGGCGCCGCCGGGAGCGGTGTCGTCCACGGCCGCGGATGGTGCCGGCATACGAGCATCTCCGTGACGTCGCGTGATGTCTCGTGATGTCGTGTGATGCCTCGTAATGTCTCGTGACGTCGTGTGATGCCCCGTAATGCCCCGTGACGTCGTGTAATGGTCCGTAATGCCCCGTGACGTCATGTAATGGTCCGTCGGCCGGCCGGATGTTCCCTGCCCTGTGGTGGAGCACTTCTTCGGCGCGATGTTTCCCGGATATCATCCCATTCGTCCGGGTTTTGTTGCGCTGACCGGGACTCAGCGCGATGTTTCCCGGACGATGCGGGCCATTCCCGGGTCTGTTTGCACTGACGCAATCTCAGCGCGACTTATCCCGGACGATGCGGCCGTTATCATAAGTCGCGCCGTGTTCGTGTGCGGCGCGCGGAAGGCCGCCAAATACGGTGGGCGAACCGTGCTTCGGGGCATGTCCTTGCACGGAGGCGACTGCGCATGTGGGAATCCTTGATGATCGTCTCCGGAAGAGGCGCCCGTGCTTTCAACGGATTCTCGGCACTCCGGCTCCGGCAAGCTTGGCGTCCAACCGTGCCGAGTCCTTCACGTCCTCGTAGAACAAGTGCGTGACGGCGGTGACTCCCTGACTTTTGAGCGCGTGCTCCCGACGGTGCTCGTAGTCCAGTTTCGCCTGCAGACTTGCCCGGTTCGGGTTGCTGGTGTCGGCGTATTTCGCCATGCCGTCGTATTCGCCTACGATGACGCGTCCGTCGGCGAGTCTCCAACAGAAATCGACGCGATATGGCATCGAAGGTGTCTCGGGATTGGCGAATTCGGCTTGGAATGAAGGCTCGGCATACCCGAGTCCGATGATATGCGCATATGTCCAGGACTCGCCTCCGTTCTCCCGCAAGGGATTGGCGTGCTTCAGGAGTTTCGCCACCGCGGCCTCGTCGCAGGCGATCTGGATCATCAGCGTTTCGACGTCCGCGATGGTGACGTGACCGTTCCTCAGCGCGGAATCGTAGATGGCCAAGGCGTCGGCGAACGGTATCGCGGCGCAATCGATGAGCGTGCGGGCAGGGGATGTGACTGGTATGCCGTGGAATCGTCGGCGCGGAATCTTGTGCATGTAGAGGCGGCGCAACTGTTTGGCGACGCCATGTCCGGACCCCTTCGGCGAGGCGATGCTCACCGACCCGTCGTGCAGCGCGTAGGAATGTTGGTATCCGTAGACGCATGCGGCGCTGAGTCCGGCGAACGTCCACCGTGGGTGGTGCTGCGCCAGCGATCGGATCACATGCAGTGATCGTTCCTCGGGATCGAGGTTGTTCCAGTACAGGACGTCCGCGAAGAGATTGGGGTATGGGGATACCACTTCCAATGCCTTCACCCTCCTGCGTAGGGCATGGTAGATGGCGTCGCCGGCCTTTCCGATGGCGCAACGTCGTTCCCGTTCGGCGGTCCGCAGCAGTGCGGTGACTCCTTTGTGCTCTTTCATGCTTTGACGCTACGTGAATCCGAATCCTCATGACAAGCCGAACCGGGTAATGTGGATAACACCCTCCCTTCAGGCGTGTCCCAAGGGTTTTCGCCCCGCCATGGCGGAGGCGTGGACCATGTCGGGAATGAATCTCATCGGGACGAGGGTCTTTGCCGGGAGGCTTCCGGATCGGTCGATTTGGCCACGAACAGTCTGCGGTCCTTGCGGATGAGGCGGCGTCGTTGGGTGTCAAGGTGCGGGTGCGGAACGAACGCTCTGACCGTGTTGCGCGGATCCGTGACGATGGTTGCGCGCAACCGAATGAGAGTGTCTCCAATGTTTGGAGAACCTTCCATGAATTGCACTGAATACGATGTAGCGGTGGTGACGTCTCGGCGGTATGTCTGGCGGTCGGAAGTCCCGGGCAGGGATCTATGACAGGAAGCCGTGGGTGGCCTGAACGCGATAAAACCCGGAAACTAGGCCAGTCGTCCCCGAATAGTTGCACTGAATGCGGGTAGGTGCAAACAATCCCGGACGAGCGGCCTGTTTTCCGGGAAAACTTGCGCTGAGACGCTGCCAGCGCAAACTATCCTGGACGATGCGGCCGTTATCCGGGATAGTTTGCGCGGGGGACGTGGGACGAGGGAAGGAACGCGGCGGGCGAGCGGTCGACGATGGGATGGCTGGGATGCGCCGCGTCAGCGCCGCCGAAGCGCCTCTACAGCTTTGGCGGCGGCCCAGAACAGGGTGGAGATCGTCACGATGATGAAGCTCGGGGGAGCGGGGAACATCGCGGAGAGCACGAGTCCGCCCCAGATCGAGACCAAGCAGATCGCCCCGGCCGCGACCATCGCCCTGAGCGGCGAGGACGCGACGATGTTCGCCGCCGCGGCCGGCGTGATGACCAGCGCGAAGATGAGCAGCGTGCCCACCGCGGGCACGGCGATCGTGATCACGCCCGCCATGATCGCCATGAACGCGACGTTCATCCATCCGACCGGCACGCCCTTGGCCTGCGCCACCTGCTCGTCGAGCGAACTGAACAGCAGCGGCCGGTAGATGACGGCGAGCACCGCCAGCAGCACCGCGTCGAAGATCGCGAATCCGATGATCTGCATGGTGGTGATCGTCAGGATCGAACCGAACAGGATCGACTGCATCTGCTGCGAGGCGGAACTCGACAACCGGGCGAAGAACAGGCCGAGACCGGTCGCGAAGGCGAGCACCGTGCCGGTGGCGATCTCGCGTTCGGAGACGCGCTTGCCGAGCGCGCCGATCACGAGCGCGCCGCCCAGCGCGAACGCGCCGAGGCCCAGCGAGACGGGCAGTCCGAGCAGTACGGCGCCGGTCGCGCCGGGCAGGCCGATGTGGGCGAGCGCGTGCGCGGCGAACGTGGAATGGCGGGCGATGGTGAAGTAGCCCATCACGCCGGCCGCGAACGCGATGCACAGGCCGGCGAGGAACGCGTTGGCCATGAACGGCGCGGTCAGCGTGTCCATCCAGTTGGGGTCGAAGCTGAAATCGATGTGGCTCATTTCCTCGCTCCTTCGTGTTCGCCGTGTCCGTCCGCAACGTTCGCGTGCGCGTGCATGTCGTCGGTGTGCGCGTGATGGTGCAGCTCCGCCACCTCGGCTGCCGTATGCATGTCCATCGGCTGGTCCTTCGGCTCGTCGGGGGAGGGAGTGACGAACATGTCGCCCTGCGGCGTGGTCACGACCTGCACGTTCGTGCCGTACAGGTGGGTGAGGAGCTTCGAGTCGAGCACCTTGCGCATGTCGGCGTAGTGCGGGTGTCCGTCGAGCAGGTAGACGGCGCCGGTGAGGATCGGCAGCAGCATGTTGAGGTCGTGTGCGACGATCTGGATTGTCATGCCGAGTTCCTGGTTGAGGCGCGCGAGCAGGTGCGCGACGGCGCGCTGGGAGGCGAGGTCGAGGTTGGCGAGCGGCTCGTCGAGCATGAGCAGCTTCGGGTCGGAGACGATCGCCTGCGCGATGGCGACGCGCTGGCGCAGGCCTCCGGACAGTTCGGACAGCCGGTAGCGCGCCTTGTCGTCGATGCCGACGAACGCCATCGCCTCGCGCGCCTTGGCGCGTTGCGCGCGTGTGGCCGGATGGATGCCGAACCGCGTGCCGGTCAGTCCGAGCAGCACCGATTGTTCGGCGGTGATGTTCGCGTCGATGTCCGACGTGTAGCTTTGCGGCACGTAGCCGATGACGCCGTTCGCCTCGCCGGCCGGCTTGCCGAAGACGGTGAGCGAGCCGTGCGAGAGCGGCAGCAGTCCCAGCTCCGCCTTCATCATCGTGGTCTTGCCGGCGCCGTTGGTGCCGACGATCGCGGTGACCGATCCGGCGGGGATGGCGAAGTCGCCGTGCTGCCAGATGACGCGGTCGCCGCGTCTGATCGCCGCGTCGTGGAAGACGATCGCGTCCTGAAGCGGTTCGCCCATGGTCGGGCCTCCTGTGGTCATGGATTGGGATTCACGAATCTACCGCAGGATTATCGCAAATGATGTTGACAACCGTTCTCAATTACGGGAGTGTCGGCGAGAACCCGACGCTCCCGCCGCCTACTTGCCGGGGTCGGGCTGGGTGCCGCCGGCGTCGGCGCCTGAGCCGTCCGAGACACCCGAGCCGTCCGAGGATTCCGAAGCGGACGAACCGGTGCCGCCGTCCGTGGCGTCGCACGTCGTCCCGCCGTTCCCGTCGGCCGCGTTCCCGTCGGCCGAATCGGACGATCCTGCCGAATCGCCGCCGTCCGTGCCGTCCGCGGCGCATCCGCCGGTCGTGCCGTCCTTGCCGTAGTCCGGATCGACGGCCGTGAAGATCGAGTCGGCCAGCGCGCCGATCCAGTCGACGAGGGTGTCGTACTTCTCCGGCATCTGCTCGCTCACGTCGACGACGGGCACGTCGGAGCGCCCGGCCGTGCCGATGAGCATGTTCGTCGCGTCGGACGCCTCCTGCGTGTTGTTGACCAGCACGTCCGCCCGCTTCTTCTCGATGACCTCCTGGAAGGTCTGCAGGTCCGCGGGCGCGACCTCGCCGCCGTTGGCGACCGCCTGCGCGTAGCCCTCCGGGGTGACGTCGTCGAACGACATGTCGCTCATCAGGTAGTAGACGACCGCCTCGGTCGCGCCGTAGGTGAGGTCCTCGTGCGCGTCGGCGAAGTCGGCCATGCGCGTGTCGAGCTCCTTCTCGCGCGACTGCCACGCCTTGAGGTTGGCGGCGAACGCCTTGCGCTTCTTCGGCCGCGCCTTCGAGAAGGCGTCGGCCAGCTCCTTGGCCATGCCGGCGCGCGCGTCCTTCGAGAACCACAGGTGCGGGTTGTCGCCGTCCATCGCGCCCACGATCTGCGCGGCGGAGACGAGCGTCGAATCCGGCCCGCGCGACTTCGTGGCCCACGTGTCGTACCCGGCGCCGTTCGCGACGACGATCTCGGCGCGGCTCAGCTTCGCCAGATCGGAGGTCTTCGGCTCGAAGTCGTGCGCGTCGACGCCCGTGGAGGAGAGGATCGACGTGACGTCGACCGCGTCGCCGCCGATCTCCTTGGCGAGCGAACCCCACTGGTTCACTGAGGCGACCACCTCGATCGCGCCGGTCTTCTCCGTCGTCGTCTGCGCGCCGTCGGTCGTGCCGCCGTCGCCTGCCGCCGTGCCGCAGGCGGCGCAGGCGAGGGCGAACGCGGCCGCGGCGACCGCCGCAGCGACGCGTCGCGCGTTCCCGAACCATCGACCAAACCGTCGTCCCAGCTGTCCCACATTCATCGTCCGAACCCTTCCGCTCCTCGCCGCGCGTCCATATCCGTCTTCGGCGAAACCGACATGTTACCTAATCGTAGTAGCGTCCACCGCATCCCACGACACGTTGGGACGCGTTGAGAAACGATGGGACGCAAGAGAAGGAGTCGACATGCCCGTGAAACTCGACGGCAAGGCCGTGGCCGCGCAGATCAAGCAGGATTTGAAGGAACGCGTGGAGCGTCTCAAGACCGTGGGCGTCGAGCCCGGCCTCGGCACGCTGCTGGTCGGCAGCGACCCCGGCTCGGTCAAGTACGTGGCCGGCAAGCACGCGGACTGCGCCGAGGTGGGCATCCGCTCCATCAAGCACGAGCTGCCCGCCGACGCGACCTTCGACGACATCGCCGCCGTGGTGCGCGAGATGAACGAGGATCCGGCGTGCACCGGCTACATCGTGCAGCTGCCGCTGCCGAAGGGCATCGACCAGAACGCGATCATCGACCTCATCGACCCGGCCAAAGACGCCGACGGCATGCACCCGTACAACCTCGGCGAGCTCGTGCTGCACGTCAAGGGCGACATCGACACGCCGCTGCCGTGCACGCCGCGCGGCTGCATCGAACTGCTGAACGCCTACGACATCGACCTGGACGGCAAGGAGGTGTGCGTGCTCGGCCGCGGCATCACGATCGGCCGCACGATCGGCCTCATGCTCACCCGCCGCGCCGTCAACGCGACCGTCACGCTGTGCCACACCGGCACGCGCGACGTCGTCGACCACATCCGCCGCGCCGACGTGGTCGTCGCCGCTATGGGCTCCGCCGGATTCGTCAAGCCCGACATGGTCAAGGACGGCGCCGTGCTGCTCGACGTGGGCGTCTCGCGCGTCTACGACGAGGAGGCGGGCCGCTGGCGCGTCAGGGGCGACGTCGACAAGGCCGCCCACGAGAAGACGTCCGCCTACTCGCCGAACCCGGGCGGCGTCGGCCCGATGACCCGAGCCATGCTCCTCGCCAACGTGGTGGAGATGGCCGAGCGCCGGGCGAAGGCCGAAGGCAGGGCCTGACCCGGCGGAGACGCGCCCGGTGCCACCATGTCGATCCGACGGCCGGGCGAGGTGCGGGGCGGGCGTCCGGCAGCATGGTCCGGGCGCCCGCCCCGCCGCGACACGCCCGGGATTTTGGGCATGGCTGACTGTATTGTGGAAAGTCGCGTGTCCGATGGGCACATCCATAACTGAATATCGAGTAATTATCCATCCAACTATTGAGAAACCATTACCTACATGGCAGAGAACAACACTGAGGTCACCAAGGTCGCCATCAACGACATCGGCACCGAAGAGGACTTCATCAAGGCAGTCGATTCCACCATCAAGAACTTCGACGATGGTGATCTGGTCGAGGGTACCGTCGTCAAGATCGATCACGACGAGGTCCTCCTGGATATCGGCTACAAGACCGAGGGTGTGATCCCCTCCCGCGAGCTTTCCATCAAGAAGGACGTCGATCCGGACGAGGTCGTCGAGGTCGGCGACACCGTCGAGGCCCTTGTCGTCACCAAGGAAGACAAGGAAGGCCGTCTGATCCTGTCCAAGAAGCGTGCCCAGTACGAGCGCGCCTGGGGCGACATCGAGAAGATCAAGGAAGCTGACGGCGTCGTCGAAGGCACCGTCATCGAAGCCGTCAAGGGCGGCCTCATCGTGGACATCGGCCTGCGTGGCTTCCTGCCGGCCTCCCTGGTCGAGATGCGTCGCGTCCGCGACCTCACCCCGTACATCGGCCAGAAGATCCAGGCCAAGATCCTCGAGCTCGACAAGAACCGCAACAACGTGGTCCTGTCCCGTCGCCAGTACCTCGAGGAGACCCAGTCCGAAGTGCGCGAGACCTTCCTCTCGCAGCTCAAGAAGGGCCAGATCCGCGAGGGCGTCGTCTCCTCCATCGTCAACTTCGGCGCGTTCGTCGATCTCGGCGGTGTGGACGGCCTCATCCACGTCTCCGAGCTGTCCTGGAAGCACATCGACCACCCGTCCGAGGTCGTCAAGGTCGGCGACAAGGTCACCGTCGAGGTGCTGGACGTCGATCTGGACCGCGAGCGCATCTCCCTGTCGCTCAAGGCCACCCAGGAGGATCCGTGGCAGCGCTTCGCCCGCACTCACGTCCCCGGCCAGATCGTCAAGGGCAAGGTCACCAAGATCGTGCAGTTCGGCGTGTTCATCTCCGTCGAGGACGGCATCGAGGGCCTGGTGCACATCTCCGAGCTCGCCAACCGTCACGTCGAGAACCCGGAGACCGTGGTCAAGCCGGGCGAGACCGTGTTCGTCAAGGTGATCGACGTCGACCTCGATCGTCGCCGCATCTCCCTGTCCCTCAAGCAGGCCAACGACTCCGTCGACCCGGCCTCCGAGGACTTCGATCCGGCCATCTACGGCATGCCGGCCGAGTACGACGAGCAGGGCAACTACAAGTACCCCGAAGGCTTCGACCCGAACACCAACGAGTGGATCGCGGGCTACGAGAAGCAGCGCGAGGAGTGGGAGTCCCAGTACGCGGCCGCCCACCAGCTGTGGGAGGAGCACAAGGAGTTCGTGGCCAAGGAGCTGGCGCACGCGGAGGAGTCCGCCGCCGCCGACGGCCAGGGCCCGAAGGAGGAGAAGGTCGAAGAGGTGTCCAACTACTCTTCCGACAACACCTCCACCGGCACGCTCGCCGACTCCGATCAGCTCGCCGCCCTGCGCGACCAGCTGCTCGGCAAGTGAGTTCCGCCTCACGGCATGAGCTCACGGCGTAACGCCTGAAACGAAACCCGGTCCACGATGGGCCGGGTTTCGTCGTATATCGGTCGTCTCTCCCATGGTGCGGCAACACACTTTCTTCATAACCGCGGAACCAAGCCGTTTCCGCCTACCGCACCATGGGGATTTCACCGCACCATGGGAATGAAGGGGAAGGGGAAAAATGATCCGTATCGGACTGACCGGGGGCATCGCGGCGGGCAAGAGCACGGTGGCGGCGCGGATGCGCGAGGACGGCGCGCTGCACGTCGACTATGACGCGATCGCCCATGCGATCACCGCGCGCGGGGGAGCGGCGCTGGAGCCGATCGCGCGTGAGTTCGGCGATGCGGCCATCGCCGCGGACGGTTCGCTGGACCGCGCGTGGATGGCGGAACACGTGTTCGGGCGCGGCGCCGAGCCCGGCGCGCGGGAACGTCTCGACGCGATCGAGCATCCGCTGATCTACGCCGAGGCGCGACGGCGGGAGGAACGCGGCGTGGCGGCGGCTCGCGACGCCGCACGGGAATCGGGGGAACGCGGGATCGTCGTCGTGCACGACGTGCCGCTGCTCGCCGAGGTGATCGGCGACATCCCGTTCCGGTTCGACCATATCGTCACGGTCGAGGCGCCTGTCGGGACGCGGATCGCGCGCATGGCCGCGACGCGCGGCATGACGCGCGAGCAGGCCGAGGCGCGCATCCGCCATCAGTCGACGCGCGGGCAGCGCGAGGCCATCGCCGATGTCGTCATCGACTCCACGCAACCGCTCGAACGCATGTTCGAGCAGGTTGATAGACTGGTCGCCGAGTGGAAGGAGCAGTGATGGGATTCAACATCCAACGCGAGGACAGGCCGTTCGTCGTCAAATCGCCGTACAAGCCGAGCGGCGACCAGCCGCAGGCCATCGACGAGCTCGCCACGCGCATCGAGAACGGCGAGAACGACGTCGTGCTCATGGGCGCGACCGGCACCGGCAAGACCGCCACCACCGCCTGGCTCATCGAACGGCTGCAGCGCCCGACGCTCATCATCGAGCCGAACAAGACGCTCGCCGCGCAGCTGTGCGCCGAATTCCGCGAGCTCATGCCGGACAACGCGGTGAGCTACTTCGTCTCCTACTACGACTACTACCAGCCGGAGGCGTACATCCCGCAGACCGACACGTACATCGAGAAGGACTCCAACATCAACGACGATGTGGAGCGGCTGCGCCATCAGGCCACCGCCAACCTGCTCACGCGCCGCGACTGCGTGGTCGTCGCCACCGTGTCGTGCATCTACGGCCTCGGCACGCCGGAGGAGTACGCGGGACGCATGCTGCTGCTCAAGGTCGGCCAGCAGATCGACCGCGACCAGCTGCTGCGGCGGTTCGTCGCCATGCAGTACAAGCGCAACGACATCGCGTTCACGCGCGGCACGTTCCGTGTGCGCGGCGACACGGTGGAGATCATCCCCGTGTACGAGGAGCTCGCCGTGCGCATCGAGTTCTTCGGCGACGAGATCGACCGCATCTCCACGCTCCATCCGCTGACCGGCGACGAGATCGCCGAAGAGAACGAGGTGCACATCTTCCCCGCCTCGCACTACGTGGCCGGGCCGGAACGCATGGAACGCGCGCTGAAGACGATCCGCGAGGAGCTCGACGAGCGCGTCGCGGAATTGAGGAAGCAAGGCAAGAAGCTGGAGGCGCAGCGCCTCACCATGCGCACCACGTACGATCTGGAGATGCTCACCCAGGTGGGCGTGTGCTCCGGCGTCGAGAACTATTCGCGGCACTTCGACGGGCGCGAACCCGGCACGCCGCCGCACACGCTGCTCGACTTCTTCCCCGACGACTTCCTGCTCGTCATCGATGAGTCGCATGTGACCGTCCCGCAGATCGGCGCCATGTACGAGGGCGACGCGTCGCGCAAGCGCACGCTCGTCGAACACGGCTTCCGCCTGCCCTCCGCGATGGACAACCGTCCGCTCAAATGGCCGGAGTTCCTTGAGCGCGTCGGCCAGACCGTGTACCTGTCCGCCACGCCCGGCGACTATGAGCTCGGGCTGTCGGACGGGGTGGTCGAGCAGATCATCCGCCCGACAGGACTGTTGGACCCGAAGGTCGAGGTGCGTCCCACCGACGGGCAGATCGACGACCTGCTCGCCGAGATCAAGGACCGCGTCGCCAAGGGGGAGCGGGCCCTCGTCACCACGCTCACCAAGAAGATGGCCGAGGATCTGACCGACTATCTCATTGAACGGGGCATCAAGGTCGAATACCTGCATTCCGACGTGGACACGCTGCGCCGCGTCGAGCTGCTGCGCATGCTGCGCGAGGGCAAGATCGACGTGATCGTCGGCATCAACCTGCTGCGCGAGGGCCTCGACCTGCCCGAGGTGTCGCTCGTCGCGATCCTCGACGCCGACAAGGAGGGCTTCCTGCGCTCCTACCGTTCGCTCATCCAGACGATCGGCCGCGCGGCTCGCAACGTGTCCGGCACGGTCATCATGTACGCGGACGAGGTCACCGAGGCGATGCGCAAGGCCATCGACGAGACCGAACGCCGCCGCGAGAGGCAGATCGCGTACAACAAGGAGCACGGCATCGACCCGAAGCCGCTCATCAAGAAGATTAGCGACGTCAACGACATGCTCGCCAAGGAGGACGTGGACACGGCCACCCTGCTCGAAGGCGGCTACCGCAACGCCGGCAAGGCGGGCAACACGCATCTGGGCGTGCCCGCGTTCGACGCCGCCGAGGCGGACAAGCGGCACGAGGAGATCCTCAAGGCGGGATTGCCCGCGCAGGACCTCGCCGACCTGATCCGCCAGCTGAGCGAGCAGATGCACACCGCCGCCGAACAGCTCCAATTCGAGCTCGCCGCCCGCCTGCGCGACGAGATCCGCGACCTGAAGAAGGAACTGCGGCAGATGACCGAGGCCAACAGGTAGAAGGACGGCGAACGGAGGGACAACGGTCATAGAGATGCGTTAGGGTAGGGAATCATGGCCGAAACCCCTCTTGCATTTGAAATCGCCACGTTCGTGGTGCTTGCGTTGTTCTTCATCGTCGACCTGTTCGTCATCGGACGCAGGCCGCACGTGCCCTCCACGAAGGAGTGCGTCCAGCACATCGCCTTCTTCGTGGTCATGGCGCTGATCTTCGGCGGCTGCATCTGGTATTTCGCCGGCTCCAAGCCAGCCATCGAGTTCTACTCCGGATGGCTCACCGAGTATTCGCTGTCCATCGACAACCTGTTCGTGTTCGTCATCATCATGTCGAACTTCGCCGTGCCGAAGCAGATCCAGAAGTACGTGCTGTCCGTGGGCATCACGATCGCGCTGATCTTCCGCGGCGTGTTCATCCTCATCGGCGCGGCGCTCATCAGCCGTTTCACGTGGGTGTTCTTCATCTTCGGCGCGTTCCTCATCTACACGGCGATCAAGCTGGTCATCGGCGGCGACGATGACGAGGAGTACCAGGAGAACGGGCTCATCCGCACGCTGCGCAAGGTGATCCGCATCACCGACGAATACGACGGCGAGAAGCTCAGGACCACCCATAACGGCGTGCGCTACTGGACGCCGATGCTCATCGTGTTCCTCACGATCGGCACCACCGACGTGATGTTCGCGTTCGATTCGATCCCGGCCATCTTCGGCCTGACGAAGGACCCGTTCCTCGTGTTCACATCGAACGTGTTCGCCCTGCTGGGCCTCCAGCAGCTCTACTTCCTGCTCGGCGCGCTGCTCGACAAGCTCGTCTACCTGCCGCTCGGCCTGTCCGTCGTGCTCGGGTTCATCGGCGTGAAGCTGGTGATGGAGGCGCTGCACGGCAACACGCTGCCGTTCATCAACGGCGGCGAGGGCGTCCACTGGGTGCCGGAGGTGCCCACGTGGCTGTCGCTTGCCGTGATCGTCGTCGCGATCGGCGGCGCGGCGCTCGCCTCGGTCGTCAAGATGAAGGCGATGGACGCGGGCAAGGCCGACAAGCCCGCCGTGGAGTCCGGTTCCGGCGCCGAGTGACGTCGGCGTGACGGCCGGTCCGATCGGAGCCGGTGGCCGGCGAACGGTCCGTCGGTCCGGTGAATTCTACGAGAACGCTCACGGAATTCCCTGAACAGGGGAGTTCCGTGAGCGTTCTTTGCATTGCGGCGACTGGGCTGTGAGCGTTAACAACACACCGGGGGAAAAACTGGAACGAACGAACGAAAGCTAGTACACTGTTCCGTGGAAAACGTAGGCCGTCCGGCCTGCGTCCCTTGCAATAGTTAGGAATAGGCAACATGCGCAAAGCCAAGATCGTCGATACCATCGGCCCCGCCAGCGAATCCCTCGAAGGCATCACCAGCCTCGTCGAAGCCGGCATGGATGTGGCCCGTCTGAACCGTTCCCACGGCACGCCGGAGGACCACCTCAAGGTCTACAACAACGTGCGTCAGGCCTCGAAGGCCGCCGGTCGCAACGTGGCCGTGCTGGTCGACCTCCAGGGTCCGAAGATCCGCTGCGGCTGGTTCAAGAAGAACGCCGAGGGCGAGGACAAGGTCGAGCTCAAGGAAGGCCAGGAGTTCGTCATCACCACCGACGACGTCGAGGGCGACGAGCACATCACCTCCACCACCTTCAAGGGCCTGCCGGGCGACTGCCACCCGGGCGACCCGATCCTCATCGACGACGGCAAGGTCCGTCTCGAGGTCACCAAGGTTGAGGGCAACAACGTGCACACCAAGGTCGTCGTGGCCGGTCCGGTGTCCTCCCACAAGGGCATCAACCTGCCGGGCGTCGCCGTCTCCCTGCCGGCCCTGACCGAGAAGGACGAAGAGGATCTGCGTTGGGCCATCCGCACCGGCGCCGATATCATCGCCATGTCCTTCGTGCGTTTCGCCACCGACATCGACCGCGCCCACGAGATCATGGACGAGGAAGGCCGCCGCATCCCGATCGTCGCCAAGATCGAGAAGCCGCAGGCCCTCGAGAACCTCGAGGACATCGTCAAGACCTTCGACGGCATCATGGCCGCCCGTGGCGACATGGCCGTCGAGTGCCCGCTCGAGGAGGTCCCGCTGGCCACCAAGCGCATCATCGAGCTGTCCCGCCACTACGCCAAGCCGGTCATCGTGGCCACCGAGGTCCTGGGCTCCATGGTCCACTCCCCGGTCCCGTCCCGCGCCGAGGCCTCCGACTGCGCCAACGCCGTGCTCGACGGCGCCGACGCCACCATGACCTCCAACGAGACCGCCGTCGGCGAGTACCCGGCCGTCACCGTCGCCACCATGTCCCGCATCTCCGGCTTCGCCACCGAGCACGGCTTCGACCGCATCCCGGCCCTGAAGAACCTGGACATGTCCTCCACCGGCGCCGTCTCCTCCGCCGCCGTCGACCTGGCCGACAAGCTCAACGCCAAGGCCATCGTCGCCTACACCCAGACCGGCAACACCGTGCACCGCGTCTCCCGCGAGCGTCCGGCCGCCCCGATCTACGGCATCACCAACAACGAGCACACCTACCACTGGCTGGCCCTCTCCTGGGGCACCGAGGCCTTCCTGCTCGACGAGGACTACCATGACAAGTCCCGCAAGGACCTCATGGTCTTCACCGACAAGCTGCTGCGCGACGCCGGCAAGGTCGTCGACGGCGACAAGATCGTCATCCTGAGCTCCGCCCAGGGCGAGCACCAGCCGGGCAGCACCGACTCCATCTACGTCCACACCGTGGGCGCCTGCGACTGATTCCGATCGGTCCGGTGCATGAGCCGGCAGGCTGAATCCGGTATCCGTGGGATTCCCTAGGATTCCGTAGGATTCCGGTTCGACGTGAAAGCCCCTTACCCGTTCAAACGCGGGTAAGGGGCTTTTCGCATGCCTCGACGGAGACGCCGACTGCATGTGTGCGCGCTCACAACGACATGCCGGCCAACCATGAATCCGTCTCGGGGGGGGGTATCTGTTTCAGACAGAGGGTGTAAGGGCTTAGAGGCCCGTGCATCGAGGTGAAGTGCAGGATTCGCGGGAACGAAGACGGAGGAGTGGTCATGCCGTTGGAGGTGATCGGCGAGGGCGCCGAGGCGCGCAGCATTCCCGTGCGCGCGCCGATGTTCTCGGCGGCGCAGATCACCTATCTGAGCGGCCTGCCCGCGGTGATCTCCGTGGGACCTTCGCGCATCCGTTACGCGAAGGGGTTCCAACGCGCGTGCCTGCGCAGGTATCTCAACGGCGCGAATCCCACCGACCTGTTCCGCAAGGCGGGACTCGACCCTGCGGTGATCGGCGCGAAACGCATCGAACGATGCTTCCAGCGCTGGCGGTCGAACGCGGCTCTCCTGCTTGAGAGCGATGACGCCGGCGACGATGAACGGTTCTTCGTCGCGGGCACGCCGGCGCAATCCGGCGCGGGCGTCCGGCTGACCGCATCGGACGCACGCGCAGGCGCCGGCGGACGGGAAGGAACCGATTGCGGCGGATACGGGTATTCACCCGGTCGGGTCATCGACCAGTTGTCGCGATACGTGGACCGATTGGAGAAGGAGAACAGCATGCTGCGCGAACGGCTCGGCATGACCGATCGGCCGAATGAGGAACAGTCGGCACGTCAGGAATCGGAAGGACAGGAAGCATGACAGGCATGAACGGCAGACGCATGGCGCGTCTCGCGGCGGCGACGATCGCGACGATCGCCATGCTCGTGGCGGGGGCGTCACCCGCCGTCGCGCAGGATACGGCCGTCGGCACCGTCGGCGCCGCCACGTCGGATTCGTCGTCTTCGACATCGACCGGCACGGATGCGGGAACGTCCGGCGGCGCCGGAGCCGATACGGCCGGCACCGCCGACGGGAACGGCGGCGCGGACGGCGGCACGAACGACGGTGCGGCGACGAACGACGCCCAATCCGGCGCCGCCTCCGGTTCCACCGACGCGACGCAGTCCGACGGACAGACGGCCGCCCCCGCTCCCACCGCCGTCGGTTGCGACGACGTGCAGGATTGGGATACGCTCGCCGGCTGCTTCGCGCAGTCGGGTGATGTCGTCATCACGAAGGATATTCCGGTCCCCGCGACCGGCGCGATCGACGTCGGCACGGACACCGCCGCCGTGACCGTCACGTTGACCGCGGTCAACGGCGCGAAACTCACCGGCAAGAATGCGGACGGCACCGCCAACGGCGGTACCGGCGCGTTCCTCGTCGTCCACTCCGGTTCGAACCTCACCATCGGCGAGAACGGGAAGGACACGAGTTTCACCTACTCTGACGGTTCCCGCAACCTCGTCTACGTCGCCTCCACGGCCACGCTCACCATCAACGGCGGCAAGTTCACCGGCAACGACATCAGCACGTCCGCCGACAAGGACGGCGCCATCGCCTACAGCGCGGGCGACGTGACCATCAACGGCGGCGAGTTCACCGGCAACAAGGCGCGTAACGGCGGCGTCGTCTACAACGACGGCGGCACGCTCACCATCAACGGCGGCACGTTCGGTGTCAAGCTTGACGACGGCACGTTCGTCGGCAACGAGACCACAAGCGACGGCGGCGTCATCTACGACAAGCAGCAGGGCGTGACGGCCGACGAGCAGCGCGTGACGACCACCATCAACGGCGGCACGTTCACCGGCAACAAGGCGCCCGGCGGCGGCGTGATGGTCAGCGAGGGTGGAACCACCACGATCACCGGTGGCACGTTCGATTCCAACGAGGCCACGTGGACGAAGAACATCAAATCGGGCGGCGGCGTCATCCGATTGATCACACCGTCGGGCAATAGGGAAATCGGCGGAAAGCTCGAGATCAGCGGCGGCGAGTTCACCAACAACACCGTCGCGGCGAAGAACCAGGCGCATAGCGGCGGCGGCGTCGTATGGGCGCAGGGCGATGTGACCATCGACGGCGGCGTGTTCGCCGATAACTACGTCGAGGGAATGACCTCCGGGTGGAGCGGCGGCGGCGCCATCTATATCTATTCCGGCAACGCGGGCCATCCCAATCCCTGGAGCACCGGTGACGGCAGCGGCTTCCACAGCACGCTGATCGTCTCCCGCGGCACGTTCCTCGACAACGCCACGCACGGCGACGGCGGCGCCATCTTCGTAGGCTGGTGGAGCACGGCCATCTTCACCGGCATCTCGGGAAGGAACGCACCGGCATACGGGAACGTCACCCCGAACACCCCGGTCTGGTTCCAGGGCAATCAGGCCGAGCATCTGGGCGGAGCCGTGTATACGGAGGAGCGGACCACCACGTTCATGGGCAAGTCCGTGGCGTACAACAACCATGCCGGCCACTTCGGCGGCGGCCTGTGGCTGTGCCCGTCAGGCGTGGGCTTCAACTCGAAGGGCGGCAACATGCTGCTGTTCGACAACGGCGTGGACGCCACATACGACGTCGACGTGGTGAAGGACGCTACGAAGCGCACGCAGATCGCGCAGAAAACCGAGTATGGCCAATCCGGCGAAGATTTCGCGATCATGGCTCCGGTGAAGAACGGCATCACGACCAACAGCTTCGAACTGTCCGACGAGAACTGGGCCGGTGAGAGCGGCGCGATCACATGGAGCGCGGACGGGCAGCAGCCGAGCAGGAGCTCGACCGGCTATGACCGTAACGGCACCGATCTGTCCACCGTCCCGTTGACGCATGACACGGCGAAGGACAACGCCAAGTATTCGAGCCTCGACGCGGACGGCAAACGCCAGTGGACCGGCACGACGAACATCAACCAGACGCAGGTGGACGGCCACGGCAAGACCGCGGGCGTGGGCCTGACCAGTTCGGTGAGCGACGATCTGAAGGCCGAGGCGAAGGCGAACGCGCTGGTCACGTTCACCGGCAACGCGGTCTCCCTGTCCGGTGGTGCGTTCGGTACGGACGGCAATGTCATGTTCTCCACGCCGTACACCATGTCGTGGTCGAAGGCGAAGGCCTCCGGTACGGCGGACAACGCGACGGTCAAGACCGACGCCGACCGTCTGGGCGGTTCCAAGTGGAAGCTCTCCACCACGGACGGCGGCCCGTTGGAGGCGAACATGCGTCCCGCCGACTGCGTGACCGACGCGACCGCGCGCGTCGTCTCCGACTCCTGCTGGCACAACCTCGCAGACAAGACCGGCGACAAGTGGGTCATCATCGAGGACAACGGCACCCGCGACAACGACCGCACCCCCGGCGACATCAGCATCAACAACCTGAAGGCCGGCACATACACGCTGCAGGAGACCGGGGCGCCGTCCAACTACCAGCAGACGACCACCACGTACACGTTCACGGTCACGCAGCCTGCCGCCGGCAGCAAGTACGAGGAGCCGGCGCTGATCGTGGCGAACAAGCCGGATGGAACCTCCTCGTCCGACGGCAAGGGGCCGCTCGATACGACCGGCAAGGTGATCGGCAACCTGCCCGAGACGAAATCGGTCAGCTGGGACAAGATCGACGCGAACGACGATACGAAGCTTCTGCCCGGTTCCACGTGGAAGATCACCGACGAGAACGGCAACGCGATCGCCGGCTTCGGGAACATCGCCGACAATACGGGCGACGCCTCGTATTCCGGCGAGGACGAGAACCCGACCGCCGGCAGGTTCACCGTCAAGGGCCTCACCGTGGACAAGACGTACAAGCTGTGCGAGACCGGCGTGCCGGTCGGCTACCAACAGCCCACGGACACGTGTCGTGCGTTCACGATCGACGGCTCCGGCGTGGTCACGTGGGCGGACAAGTCCGAAGGCCGCATCACGAACAAGCCCACGCAGGTCACATGGACGAAGATCGGCGCCGACGACCAGGCGCTCCTGCCCGGCACGGTATGGACCGTGGAGACCTGCGACACCACGAACGGCGGCACGACGTGCGCGAACATCGTCAAGGACTCCGCGCACACGGTCGTCGACTGCGCGACCGGCAGCTGCACCACGCCCTCCGACGGCAAGCAGTACTACGAGGACGTCGACAGCCGAGGCAGCGGATACATCACGATCCGGAACCTCCCGTACGGCACGTACAAGCTCACCGAGGCCACCGCGCCCGACGGCTATGCCAAACCGGACGCGACGACGTACGCGCTCATCACCGTGCCGGAAACCGGTGACGCGACCATGAGCCTGCACGGCCTGTGGGCGCGGATGAACGTCGCCGGCTCCTCCGCGGATTGCGTCGCGGTCGCCTCCACGACCGGTTCTGGGCCGACCCCGTGCCGGCTCGTGAACGTGAAGACCGTGGCGGCACTGCCGTTGACGGGCGGCTTGGATGCGCGTGACTGGCTGCTGATCGGCGGCATCGCGGCTGTGGCCGCGGCGCTGGCGCTCGCCCTGGTCAACGAGTACCGCAAGAGGAAGGGGCTCGCCTGACAATGCTTCGCCCCGCCGGGCGGGAGCCGGCCGTCGTCGATGGTTACTTCCGCCCGGCAGAGGCATCGTGGGATGCGGGTGAAGCGCCCGTGTCCCGCAGTCGCCCCCGCCGGCGGGGGCTGTCGGCGAAGCCGACCGGGGGTGGCCGAGGCCGCCGATAGTCGGCCCGACCTTACAGACCGTAACCATTCATAGAGGAAACCAAGGAAGGAAGGAATCATCTCATGAGGATGAGGAAACTGTTCGCGGGTCTCGCGGCGGCGGCGACGCTGCTCGGAGGCATGGCGTTCGGTGCCGGTACCGCGAATGCCGCGTCTCGGGTGATCGACACCGACGTCGTATTCCAGTTCATGGCCGACGACGCCGATCAGTGGGCGAATCGCGAGGTCAAGTACTATAAGCTCGCCGATTATGTGGATTACACCACGTCGGGTCCTTTCGGCGTGCAGACGACGCCGACTGCGGACAAGACGGCGATCAAATCCGCACTGGATGCCGCGGTCAAGGGCACCAAGCTTGACGGTCAGGTCCCGTCAGCCGACAGCGGAACCGATCTGATGGCGTGGGCGCTGCAGCAGGGCGCGTTGGACAACGAGACCGGCGCGCCGTGGATCGGTTCCACCCGCAACTTCGCGGACGCGCTCGCCGCCGATGCGAAGGTCACCGGTGACGCGACGAACTTCAAGACCATCACGTGGCCGACGTATGATGGCGGAACCTCGCAGGAGGGCCACGGATACAAGAACCGTTGGGTCAGACTGCCTGCGGGCGTCTACCTGTTCGTGGATACGGTGAAGAACGCCGATGTGAATGATCAGGGTTTAAGCAAGAGCACCATCCAGAACGGCACCGAGCAGAACAGCGGCGACGTCGACAATACGGTCGGCGGCAAGGTCGTCACCCAATCCGCGCCGATCGTGCTCGCCTCCGGATATGTCAAGGACGGCAAGATCGTGAACTGGGCGCAGCCGGAGGACGGCAGCGGCTTCAACACCATCGACTTCAAGAACCATGTGACCCCGGTCGTCAAGACGTACGACGACAAGGACGGCACCGTGTCGAACTCGCAGTACGTGCGGTACACGCTGGGCTCCCAGCTGCCGTCGTTCACCACCGGATTCACCGACTACCAGTTCTCCCTGAAGGATTACCCGGGTGCAGGCCAGGAAGTGAACCTCAACGGCTTCCTGAACGATGACAACCAGCCTGTGGCATCCAACACGGGCGCCTACACGGTCAAGATCTACGACGTCAATGCGAATGGCGACAAGACCGGCGACGGCACCACGCTGACCGCCGGCGACACCACGTTCACGGTGACCACGTCCACCACGCAGCAGGGACAGCCGTTGAACCCGGTGATCGAGGGCGCGGCCGATGACGCCGCATGGTTCGACTTCGATTTCGCCAAGCTGGTGCAGTCCGCCGACTATCAGACCAAGTACGCCGGCAAGTACGTGGAGATCACGTATGCCGCGAAGATCACCGCCACGCCCGATCAGAACGGCGATACGCCCGACGTGACCAACAAGGTCGAGGTCAACGACAACAACGCGAAGGCCACCGACCAGACCAAGCTCACGCTCGGCAAGTTCGGCTTCGTCAAGAAGGCGGCGGACGGCACCGCGCTGGCGGGCGCGGAGTTCACCATCAGCGCGGCCGATGACGATACGAACGACAAGGTCGTGCCGGTCACCCCGGCCGACGCGGTCCAGACGTCCGACGAGGACGGCAAGGTCACGTTCACCGGTCTCGCCGACGGCGTGTACAAGGTCACCGAGACCCGCGTGCCCGACGGATTCCTCCAGCAGGTGCATGCCGAGTTCGAGGTGACCATCAAGGGCGGCAAGGCCGTGTACTTCAAGCACGCCGACATCTACGGTCTTTCCCAGGACTCCGGCAACGCGGACCTCAACGGCGGCGAGATCACCGATTACTCGGTGATCAACGTGCGCAACGTGACCGAGCTGCCGAAGACCGGTGCGGCGGGCATCGTCCTGTTCACCGTGGTCGGCCTGCTGCTCGCGGGCGCGGCCGGCACCGTGTTCGCGAAGTCCCGCGCCACCAAGCGCGCCCTGCACGCGTAAGTGCCCGGAACGTGCCCGAAAGGGGTAAAGGAATCCCCCGCAATCGTGAATGATTGCGGGGGATTCTCCGTAGGTGCCCCCGGTGGGACTCGAACCCACACTGCGCAGATTTTGAGGCTGCTTCCTCTACCAATTGGGATACGGGGGCGTATCCGATCGTCGCGGGCGCCGTAAGGCACTCGTGACAATATAGCACATCGGCGCGATACCGCGCACGCGATGCATGCCCCGCGTGGCGATTTCGTTCAGGGGAGGGCACGTCGTGCGGGCGGGCGCCGGGATTATGCGTTAAAATCTCCAAGGATATAGTTGTATTGTGAGGAAAGGACTGGCATGGCTGCTAAGAACGCCGATGATCAGACTCCGAAGATGGAGCCCGTGCTGACCGAGGAGGAGCTGGAGGCCGTCGCGCAGGAGGCCGCCGCCCCCCGTGAGGAGACCGCCCCGGCCGAGGCGGACGAGAACCGCAAGCGCACCGTCGTGGTCGCCGAGGACGAATCCGTGAACCGCATGGACCTCGTCGGCATGCTCGAGGACAACGGCTACGAGGTCGTCGGCGAGGCCGCCAACGGCGAGGAGGCCGTCGAACTGACGCGCGCCAAGCGTCCGGACGTGGTGTGCATGGACGTCAAGATGCCGCGCATGGACGGCATCACCGCCGCCGGCCTGATCTGCGACGAGAACATCGCCCCCGTGGTCATGCTCACCGCCTTCTCCCAGCCGGATCTCGTCAAGAAGTCCACCGGCGCGGGCGCGATGGCCTACGTGACCAAGCCGTACGAGGAGTCCAAGCTCATCCCGGCCCTCGAGGTCGCGATGGGCCGCTTCGCCGAGATCAACGACCTGCTCGACAACGTCGAGCGCAGCGAGGCGAAGCTCAAGGAGACCAAGGAGGAGCTCGCCAAGGCGCAGGCCGACCTCCAGAAGGCGCAGGACACGCTGGAGGAGCGCAAGCTCGTCGACCGTGCGAAGGGCCTGCTCATGGACAAGGCCGACTTCTCCGAGCAGGGCGCGTTCCGTTGGATTCAGAAGACCTCGATGGACCAGCGCATCCCGAAGAAGCGTCTCGCCATGGCCATCATCGCCAAGTACGGCGACCCGAAGCCGGAACGCAACGAGCGCTGAGCCGGACCGTAAGGAACGGACGTTCACGGATACATGGCGCAACACGAATCCACGCCGACGCGCGGAACGCTGCTGGTCGTAGACGGCCATTCGCTGGCGTTCCGCGCGTTCTTCGCTCTACCGGTCGACAACTTCTCCACCTCCTCCGGACAGGCCACGAACGCCGTCTGGGGGTTCGCCTCGATGCTCTCGCAGGTCATCGACTCGGAGAAGCCCGACCATCTCGCCGTCGCCTTCGACGTGAAGGGCGGCACCTTCCGCAACGAGCTGCTGCCCCAATACAAGGGCACGCGCGACGCGGCCCCCGAGGAACTGCTCACCCAGCTGCCGCTCATCCAGGAGATGCTCGCCGCGCTGGGCGTCACCTACATCGAGAAACCCGGCTACGAGGGCGACGACGTGATCGGCACGCTCGCCACGATGGGCGAGCAGGCCGGCTACCATACGCTCGTCCTGTCCGGTGACCGCGACGCGTTCCAGCTCATCGACGACAACATCACCGTGCTCTACCCGGGCCATCATTTCAAGGACCTGAAGCACATGACGCCGGACGCGGTCGTCGCCAAATACAAGGTGACGCCGCAGCAGTACCCGGATCTCGCGGCCCTGCGCGGCGAGACCGCGGACAACATCCCCGGCGTGCCCGGCGTGGGCGACGGCTTCGCCGCCAAATGGATCAACCAGTACGGCTCGCTCGACGCGATCCGCGAGCATGCGGACGAGATCGGCGGCAAGAAGGGCGAGGCGCTGCGCGCCAACATCGACCAGGTGATGCTCAACCGCAAGGTCAACGCGCTCGTGCGCGACGTCGACCTCGGCGTCACCGTCGACGACCTCACGTTCTCCGGCATCGACGCGGAACGTCTCGACGCCCTCTTCACCAAGCTCGAATTCGGTTCGCGCACCAAGAGCCGCCTGCTGAAGACGTTCAACAACGGCGTCGCGCCCGTGCTCCCGTCCGGCGCGACGGCACCCGCCGCCGACGATTCCGCGACGCTCGACATGCCTCACGCGGAACACGCGACGGACGCCACGTCCCTGCGCGCATGGGAGGAACGCCACCTGCCCGCAGCCGACGGAAAGACGGACGATGGAACGGCATCCGACGACGCGTCCGATTGGGTGCTGTACGCGTCCGGCGACGCGCGACCGGGCCGCGCCGCGGTCGACGCCGTCGTCCTGCTCGCCGGCGGCGAGGCCGTCGTCGTCGACAAGACGGCGTTGGCGGACGACGCGACCGTCGACGCATTGCGCGACGCGGTAGACGCGCACGCGGACACGATGACCGTCCACGGCTACAAGGAGCATCTGCACCTGCTCGCCGCCGCCGGCATCGCGCTGCCGGCGCCCGCGTTCGACACGAAGCTCGCCGGCTACCTCATCAAACCCGACTTCCACGCGGACACGCTCGAACAGGCCGCCGCCCAGTTCCTCGACCTGCATCTGGAGGAGCAGGAGGAGGCGACGCAGGGCCTGCTCGACATCGACGCCGGCGAGACCGCCGACGGCGCGGCCGCAGACACGGCCGACGGCGCGGAACCCGACCGGGGCGCGTTGCGCGACGCGGCCATCGTCGCCGCGCTCTCCCGCGAACTCAGGCCGCGCATCGCCGCCGACGGGCAGTCGAAGCTCCTGACGGACATCGAGCTGCCCGTCTCCCGCGTCCTGTACGGGCTGGAGGCGGAAGGCGCGAAGGTCGACGAACGCCGTCTGGAGGACATGCGCGCCGGCTTCGCGGCCGACGCCGAGCAGGCACAGCGCATCGCCTGGGAGAACGCCGGATCGCGTGTCAACCTGCAAAGCCCCAAGCAGCTCGCCAAGGTCCTGTTCGAGGACATGGGCCTGAAGCCGACGAAACGCACCAAATCCGGTTCGTACACCACCAACGCGGACGCGCTGCAGACCCTGTACGTGCGCAACGCCGATGACGACCGCGCCAGCGGGTTCCTCGGCGCCCTCCTGCGTCACCGCGAGACCAACAAGCTGAAGCAGATCGTCGCCACGCTGATCGATGCGGTCAACCCGGCAGACGGACGCATCCACACCACGTTCGAGCAGACCGTGGCCGCCACCGGGCGTCTGAGCTCCGTCGACCCGAACCTGCAGAACATCCCCAACCGTAACGCGGCCGGTCGCGAGATCCGGTCCGCGTTCGTGCCGGGGGAGGGTTACGAGTCGCTGATGAGCTGCGACTACTCGCAGGTCGAGCTGCGCATCATGGCGCACCTGTCCGGCGACGAGGCGCTCATCGAGGCGTTCCGAAGCGGCGCCGACTTCCACCGCTACGTGGCGAGCCTCGTCTACCAGCTGCCCGTTGACGAGATCACCTCCGACCAGCGCGGCCACGTGAAGGCCATGAGCTACGGTCTCGCCTACGGGCTGAGCACGTATGGCCTCTCGCAGCAGCTCAAAATCAGCCCCGGCGAGGCGGAGGGACTCAAGAACAAGTACTTCGCCACGTTCGGCAAGGTGCACGACTATCTCGAATCATGCGTCGCCGAGGCCCGCCGCAAGGGCTACACGGAGACCATGTTCGGCCGCCGCCGCTACTTCCCGGGCTTGAAGTCGACCAGCCGCAACGTGCGCGACGCCGCCGAACGCGCCGCGCTCAACGCGCCCATCCAGGGGACGGCCGCCGACATCATGAAGATCGCGATGATCCATGCCGATTCGGCGTTGCGGGACGGTGGACTCAAGAGCCGCATCATCCTGCAGATCCACGACGAACTCGTCGTCGAGATCGCGCCCGGCGAGGCCGACCGCGCGACCTCGCTCGTCAGGGACGCGATGGAGCACGCCGTCGAACTCGACGTGCCGTTGGACGTGTCCACCGGCATCGGCGACGACTGGCAGCTCGCCGCGCACTGATCCGCATCGGCCGCGCCGGCCCGCCGTCGGTGGAAGGAAAGGAGAGAAGAATGACGAACCTCAATCAGGTCGTCGGGACGCTCGAAACGCTGTATCCGCTCAAATACGCGGAAAGCTGGGACGCACCCGGCCTCATCGTCGGTGACCTCACGGCACCGGTGACGCGCATCGCGTTCGCCTGCGACCCGACCATGGCCGTAATCGACGAGGCGCTGGCGTGGAGCGCGGACCTGCTCGTCACGCATCACCCGCTGTTCTTCCGTTCCGTGCACCAGGTGTCCGGCTTGGGCGCACGCGGCATGATCGTGAACCGTCTCAGCCGCGCCGGATGCGCGCTGTGGGTGGGACACACCAATGCGGATTGCGCGGTGCGCGGCGTCGGCGAGGCCGCAGCCGACGGATTCGGTCTCGTCGATCAGCGCGCGCTCGTGCCGATCGACGATTCGGACGCGGCCGGTCCGGTCGGACTGGGGCGCGTCGGGCGTCTGCCGTCGCCCGTCACGCTGCGTGAGTTCGCGCAGCGTGTGTGCGACGCGCTGCCCATCGACACCGCGCTCGGCGTGCAGGTGTGCGGCGACCCGGACACGCCCGTCGAGACCGTCGCCGTGCTGCCCGGCTCCGGCGACTCCCTGTTCGACGAGGTGCGCGCCGCCGGCGTGGACGTGTACGTGACCAGCGACCTGCGCCATCATCCGGCCACCGACGCCATCGAGCAGGCGCGGTACGAGGCTTCGATGCGCGCCGCCGGCGTCACGCTCGGAATGGGCGACGCGCATGCGCGCCCCAGCCTCGTCAACACGCCGCACTCGGCCATCGAATCGATGTGGTTCCGTTACGCCGTCGACGACATCGCCGACGCGCTCGAACGACGGTTCGGCGAGCGGCCTGCGACGAACTGGATCCGCCGCAACACGGATCCGTGGACGCTGTCGCTCCACCGGAGCGACGACGCGACGACGGACATGACGACGGAGGGGAGGTGAGACGATGGCCGACGAACGCGACATCCTCGACGCCAGCTCCGACGGCATCGACATGAACGTGCCGGCGAAGGTGCTGGAACGCCGCGAAGTCTATCGCGGCGCTATCTTCCACGTGGAGGATATGACCATCGGATTGACCACGAACGGCGGCGGCATCGTGCCGATCCGCCGACAGGTGCTGCGTCACGCGCCCTGCGTCGTCATGCTCGTGCACGACACAGCCGCGGACCGCTATCTCATCGAACGCGAATACCGCGCGGGCAGCGACATCTTCGCATACGGGTTGCCGGCCGGACTCATGGACGACGGCGAAAACGTGCGGCAGGCGGCGTTGCGCGAACTCGCCGAAGAGACCGGTGTCGCGCCCGCGAGCGACGCCGGGTTGCACATTGACCATGTCGGTGACTATTATTCGTCAGAAGGGATGACCGACGAGCTCGCGCACATCATGGTCATCCATCTGGACGCGTGGAAACGCGTGCCCCGGCACTTCGACCCGGACGAGCACGTGGAATCCGCTTGGGTGAGCTGGGACGAACTGCTCGCCACACGCGTCACCGCATCCAATTCGATCATCGCCATCCAGCACGAGACGATACGGCGATTGACCGAACACGATTGACTTCCGGCGGTTTCGACCGCCATCGGTCGGATTCCGAAGAATCCGTGAGATTCGTGTGATTCGACAGACCCGACCCAGACCATCACCGACTGTTCATACACGGTGACCATTCACCACACATGGAGGTGCGATACTGGTGAATATGCAGATACGACCAGGTTTGACTTATCCGTACGGCGCAAGCTACGACGGAGCCGGCGTGAACTTCGCGTTGTTCTCCCAAGTGGCCGACAGCGTCGAACTGTGCCTGTTCGACGAGGACGACAACGAGACGTGCATCGAGATGTCCGAGCAGAACTCGTACATCTGGCACAACTACATCCCGGGTATCCAGCCGGGGCAGCGCTATGGCTATCGCGTGCACGGTCCCTACGATCCGTCGCGGGGACTCAGATGCAATCCGTCCAAGCTGCTGCTCGACCCCTACGCGAAAGCCATCGAAGGCAACATCGACGGTGACGAGAGCCTGTTCTCCTACCGGTTCTCCGATCCGGACAATGACGGCCTGCTCAACGACATGGACTCGGCCGGGCACACCATGAAGTCCGTGGTCGTCAACCCGTACTTCGACTGGGGCGCCGACCGTCACCCGCGCATCCCGTACCACGATTCCGTGATCTACGAGGCGCATGTGCGCGGCATGACCAATCTCAACAGGGACGTGCCGCCGGACATCCGCGGCACCTATGCGGGCCTCGCATACCCGACCGTCATCGAATATCTCAAGAAGCTCGGCGTGACCACCATCGAGCTCATGCCGATCCACCAGTTCGTCAACGATTCCTTCCTTCAGGAGAAGGGACTGTCGAACTACTGGGGCTATAACACGATTGGATTCTTCGCCCCGCATAACGCGTATTCGTCGGCGGGGGAGCGCGGCCAGCAGGTCAACGAGTTCAAGTCGATGGTCAAGGCGTACCATCAGGCCGGCATGGAGGTCATCCTCGACGTGGTGTACAACCACACCGCCGAAGGCAACCACATGGGCCCCACGCTGAGCTTCAAGGGCATCGACAACCGTGCCTACTACCGTCTCGTCGACAATGACCAGCGGCACTACTTCGACACCACCGGCACCGGCAACTCGCTGCTCATGCGCTCGCCGCACGCCCTGCAGCTCATTACCGACTCGCTGCGCTACTGGGTGTCCGAAATGCACGTCGACGGCTTCCGCTTCGATCTGGCCGCCACGCTGGCCCGCCAGTTCCAGGAGGTCGACAAGCTCTCCGCGTTCTTCGACATCGTCGAACAGGATCCGATTATCAGCCGCGTCAAGCTCATCGCCGAACCGTGGGATCTCGGCTCCGGCGGCTACCAGGTGGGCGGCTTCCCATCCAGCTGGTCCGAATGGAACGGTCGTTACCGTGATACTGTGCGAGACTTCTGGCGCTCGCAGCCGTCCACGCTACCCGAGTTCGCCTCGCGACTCATGGGCTCGTCCGACCTGTACCAGATGAACGGCCGACGCCCGGTCGCCTCGGTGAACTTCATCACCGCGCACGACGGCTTCACTCTCAACGACCTTGTCTCGTACAACGGCAAGCACAATGAGGCGAACGGCGAGGGCAACCGCGACGGCGAAAGCAACAACCGCTCGTGGAACTGCGGCGTCGAAGGCCCGACCACGATCCGCGACGTCAATGAGCTGCGCCAACGCCAGATCCGCAACATGTTCTCCACGCTGCTCGTCAGCCAGGGCATCCCGATGATCTGCGGCGGCGACGAGGTCGAACGCACCCAGCAGGGCAACAACAACGCCTACTGCCAGGACAACGAAATCTCGTGGACCGACTGGGATCTCGACGAGACCCGCAAGGACATGTTCGAGTTCGTCTCGAAGCTCATCCATCTGCGTCTCGAGCATCCGGTGCTCCACCGGCGCCGCTTCTTCTCCGGGCGCGAGCCGGGGGAGGACACGGAGACCATCCCGCAGGTCGAATGGTTCGACCACACCGGTTCCATCATGGACATGGAGGACTGGCACAACACGCACGCGTTCTCGATGATGGTGTACCTCAACGGGTCCGACATCCCCGAACTCGACTACTACGGCAATCCGATGGTCGACAATGACTTCATCCTCATCTTCAACGCCCACTACGAGCCCATCCAGTTCACGCTGCCGGACGAGCGATACGGGCGTAAGTGGAAGCTCGTCGTCGACACGCACAACCCGAAGGGCCCCGTGCTCAACTACGAGGCCGGGTTCGCGATCACCGCGCAGTCGCGCAGCTTCATGCTGCTGATGAGCGCGCAGAAGCCGAAGCAGCCGCGCAACTTCTGACGGTGTTGGCGGCGGCACGCCGCCGGTGAGATTCGGGAGCGGCGGGCGTGGCATCGGCGGCGGGCACCTCGGGGCGGCGGATGCCGCCGCTCCGAGGTCGGCCGGCCATGCCTGCCTACGGTGCGCCGCGGTTCCCCGCTCCTGTTCATCGGCGTGTCGCGGATTTGACGACTCGTCATGTTCTGGTAATGTATTCACTCGTTGCCAAGACAACACCTGTCCGGGTGGCGGAATGGTAGACGCGCTAGCTTGAGGTGCTAGTGCCTATTTTATACAGGCGTGTGAGTTCAAGTCTCATCCCGGACACCGGCAAGACCCCGCGGTTCCCCAAGGAACCCGGGGTCTTTTCCGTATGTCTGGGCTATCGGACCCAAACGTCTGCGTTATCGGCGTTGCCGTGCTGTCGTGCGCCGGCCGCGACCCCATGGTGCGGTGAAATCGCCATGGTGCGGTCGCTATAAACGGCCATTTTCCGCCGATATGGAGATTGTGTGTTGCCGCACCATGGGAATGGCGGGGCGCTCTTTCTTGTGGGCTTCCCTTACGGGTGTCCGCGAGAGAAAGCAATCGGCTATTGGATTTGGCTGTCGGCTCATAGCCCACTACTGTATCCCGTGGATTCCACCAAAGGGCCTCTCCGTACGGACTTAGCCGTGATGCACTGGGTGTTCTCTTTTTTCTGAGGCACCGCTATGGACCGGTTCACAGATTCTTGAAGTTTTCGTATTGTTCCAGGAAGTCATCTTCCAGATAACCATCATTGCTTGCATACTGGCGTGCGAATCTGCCGAAAACGTCCAAAGACTCCGGCTCCAGCTTGATGCGTCTGTGCAATAGTGCTTCGAAGCCGATGCTAATGCCGACATCCCATTCATTATGATTGATGCAATCCATGGCCTGGACGATGACATCGTCCAGGCCTTCTCTTCGCAAGATGGACATCAGGATTTCTTCAATCTTGCCGCCTAAGTCTTCCGTATACCTCGTTTGCTGTGGCCGCCATCCTCGTTCCGTCTTCTCGTAGCCGGGTTCGTAGAATAGCGTCCAGAGAATCTTCGTGTCGATTGGCCAGTACCGCTTGTCTTCCGCGGTGCCAGGCACCAGTAGATGAACTGAGTCATTGCTCTTATCGACGGCGATGTGGGATAGCGCACCTGTCTCACCATCGTAATAATCACCCAAGAATACGTATGCCAGATCATTCTCGGCGGCGCCGCATATGTCCCAATCCGGATAAGCCGCTTTTGCAAGCTTTTCAGCCGTGGCTTCGTCCATGATTAATTCCTCGCCTATGTCCATCGAAGATAGAGTTTCGTCACTTCGTATCAATTTTGCCTAGGTAATTGTAGAGGCGGTGCGCCGATTGTGGGAGGAAGAACTGAGAGGGGTGCTGTCGGCCATGTACCAGTGACAATCTGTACGTGTCACAGGAAGGGTTCTTTGCCGTAGAAGTTCATTTGCTCGGCACCCCACCATGTCAGGAATTGTTCGGCGGTTTCGCCGTTGTGGCCCCTGCATGGAAATGCGCAATCGTAGGATGCTACCCGACCATGGGTTTCCTCGGCCAGGGCGGCGGCAACGAACCCGTATCCGGTCGAGGAGACGGCCGGGCCGGAGAAGTTCCGTATGTCATGCCACATGTGTGGTTGTGCATTCAACAGCCTCATGTCCTCATCGGATAGTGGCAGGTCGAATTCGTCGGCTTCGATAGGCCAGCATTCGCCCAGCATTGACGGCGGATACCCTTCCTCTCCGCCGGACTGTATGTAGTCGTCGACCCACGGCTGATCGATTCGAGAACGTTCCCACAGCGACGGCCATGAACTCGCCCGCCACTTGCCGTTGATCAGATATGCGAAGCCGAGATCCATCTCCACTTTCCAGCGCGTAGCCGGATCCACGTACCGCAGCTCTTCGCCGGGCTTACGGGGATAGAAAGCCTTCACCTCCACGGTGCTGTGGATTCCGTATCGGTCGAGCAGCTGTTGATAGAGCTCTTGGGTGCGGCTCCTCGTCTCTTCGACCAAGGGCAGGTAATCCGTCGTCGGATACACATCAATCGTGGTGGACATGCCTCGATCATAATCAAAGCCCTTGTGATTATTGGAATCGTGGTCACTGTATGTCATTAATTCGATGCCGAGCGATGAGGACGTAGCTTGCGTAGCTCAGCCACCCGTGATTGGCTGTGGATTCAGTCGGCGGCCTTTGGATCGATGGCGCGGGCAATCCAGTCGAGATTGGCGCACTGCTTATCCAGATAGCGCTGCTCATCGGCAAGGTCATCGAGCACGATGTGCTCCTGATGCGACAGGCGGTTGCGTAGGTCGCGCATCGTCTTGGTGTGGCTCTCGAACACGGCGCGTTTGCGGGATGGATAGTTCGGCATACCACCATTCGCAGGGTCGCGAAGCGCCCGCCACACGGTCTGTTCAAGTCTGGACGAGAGCAGGAAGCACCATGAGCCAAGCGACATGTCGGCGACCACGCGTCCCGACGTGACCGGTTTGCCCGAGTACCGTATCTGACGTTCGATCTCGTCGATTGAATTCTCGAACCGGCTCGTCCTCGACGAGTTGAACCGGAACCTGGTATTGTCCCTGTACCAGTCGTCATGCCCGCAGGCCTTGGCGAGACGAACGGACATGAAGTTGCGTAGCAGCACCTCCACATGCGCGACATCCTCAAGAAGAGCCTTGGAGACGCGTCCGTTCCACACATACAAATCGACCACGTCGCATCCGGTGGCCTGCGCGGACCGCACGTAGGTATCCATGCGTTCGATGGAGAACCATCGTTGCAAATCGGCGAGCGTAACGGGTTGACTTTCGGGGCTCATACTGGCTATACTACTGGCGAATGCCCCGGAACGTCACTCATGCGAAACATCATGAAACCCCGGGGATTTCTCTTTTTGCAAGGGTCTTTTCCGTATGTCTGCGTTATCGGCGTTGCCGTGCTGTCGTGCGCCGGCCGCGACCCCATGGTGCGGTGAAATCGCCATGGTGCGGTGAAATCGCCATGGTGCGGTCGCTATAAACGGCCATTTTCCGCCGATATGGAGATTGTGTGTTGCCGCACCATGGGAATGGCGGGACGGGGGAAAAGAGAAAATGCCCCGCTCACCCGTGGGTGAACGGAGCATTCGCGGTCGGGCTGACAGGATTTGAACCTGCGACATCCTGCTCCCAAAGCAGGCGCGCTACCAAACTGCGCTACAGCCCGTCGTGCCTCGCCGTAGCAGGCACAATCAGTCATTGTACAATACAGGTGGACGTGACGCGAACGGGAGGAGTCATGGAACGGATGGTCATGGGCCGCCACCAGCGCGCCGAGACGGGCGGGCTCGTCGCCTTCATCCTGTGCGCGTTCGCAGGCGCCGTCGGCATGAACCTGTACCTCGAATACGCGCCCGCCATCTGGCAGGTCACGCAACGCCGCTTCTCCGTATGCTCCGGCATCGTCGCCGCCTGCGCCGTCATCTCCTTCTGCGCCGGATACATGAGCCATTCGCGTTCGATGACGCTCAAGGCCGGATGGCTGGTGCCGTTGCGCCGCACGTTCGAGACGCTCGCCCTGTCCGTCGTGTACGCGGCCACCACGTTCCTCTCCACGTTCGCTCTGCTCGGCGCCATCAACGAGATGATGGGCACGCTGTTCGTCGGCTACATGTCGTCCGCGTGCGCCGCGTTCGCCGGCGTCGTCGGCTACATGACGTTCGTACAGGCGGAGATGATGAGCGCGAAGACCCTCGCCTCGCTCCTGCCGTTCTTCGTCGTCTCCGGCGTATGCGTCGCCGGACTCACCACCGACGACCCGTACTGGTACCACAATAACTTCTCCCAGCTCGGCGACCGCACCACGTTCGCCGCCACCATGTTCAACTCGACCCTCATGCTCGCCGGCGTATGCGTCATCATCGTCAGCTACTTCGCCGTATCCGAGCTGGTCACCACGGAACGGCTCATGCGCCTGTGGCACGACCGCACGCGCGACGATCCGAACCACGGCTACGACATCCCGCACTTCGCCATGCGCATCGCCGTGCTGTCCGCCCTGCTCACCATCTCCGGACTCGCGTTCATCGGCATCGGCGCGTTCCGCTACACGCCGCACAACCTCATGCACAACATCTGCGCGAAGGGCCTGCCGTTCGTCATGCTCGTCCTGTTCCTCATGCTGCCGTGGCTCGCCCCGCGCATCAGCAAGGTCGTCATGGTCGGCTCCGATCTGGCGGCGCTCCTGTGCGCCGGATTCTGGGGGAACATGATGCTCGGCCACAACACGCTCACCAACGTGGAGGCGCTCGCCGGCATGCTGTTCCTCGGCTGGTTCATCGTGTTCTCGCGGCAGATCGCCGCCATCGAGGCGGACCGCGTCTCGATGGAGCTCGTACACGCGCAGACCGCCGAACAGCGTGAGCGGCGCGAACGCATGCCCGAGTCCCGCATCGCCTCCGACCGGTGACGCGCGGCATGCGGCAGACGTCCGACGGCATGTGACATGGGCGACATGTCGCCGTCGTCTCTCGCAAGTACACTGGACTTTCGCAATCGCATGGACGCATGGGCCGTATCGCGCCGCGTTTCCCGCCACCCGCCAGACAGAGGGAGAAGGTTATGGCTGACGACAAGCAGGGTGAAGACTCGTCCGAGGACGTGCGGGGACACGGTGAGGAAACGACCGTCATCCCTCCTCTCGACATGACCGACGCGCCGTCGGAATCCGCTGTCGCGCCTGCCGCGTCCGTCGCCGGGAACCTGTCCGATGCCTCCGATACGACGGCCGATGCGGATGCGCACGATACGACGGACGACGCCCGCGATGCGGCATCGACGGATGAGGGAGCGCGGGATGCGGACGCCGCCTCACGTCCGGACGACGCCCGCAACCCGCTCGAAGCCCCCGACTTCGACACGCTCGTCGCCCCCGTCGAACTTCCCCGTCGCCGCCCGCCGGCGCTCGCCGTCGCCGGCATCGTGGTCGCCGTCGTCGCGGTGGTCGCGCTCGTCGCCGTGCTCGTCGTCGTCCGCCCGTTCGGTTCGGTGCGCGCCTCCGACTATTCGACCGGAACGCAGAAGACGGTCGCCATGCAGCAGCAGTACGAGAAGACCTCCGCCGCGATCGACGACGCGCTCGGCTTCCTCTACTCGCAGGACACCGCGTACGACGCGCAGAAGGTGAGCAGGCTGAAGGTGCAGGCGACGAAGCTGCGCGAATCGGCCGCCTCGTTCGCCGATCTCAGAGCCAACAAGGACGCGGACGTCTCCGCCGCCTACGAGTCGTATGTGCGTCAGGCCGACCGGTTCGCGGAACTGTCCGCGAACCTCGCCGATTCCGCGGAGGCGTTGTCCACGATGAACGACGCGTGCGGGAACACGCCGAGCGGCACCGTGTACGACAGCGACTTCGCCACCCAGTACGAGCAGTACATCGCCTCCTGCCGCACGTCGGCGGAACCGTTGGCGAAGGCGAAGGCGAAGGTCGTCTCCGAATTCTCCGGCACGCTCACCCAGTCGCTCGACCAGATGGCCTCGGTGATCGAGCAGATCAAGGCGCTCGGCGACCCGTCCGCCATCAAATCCGGTTCCGACCAGGCGCAGCAGTTGCAATCCCTGTCCTCGCAGCTCGTCGACCTCGACGCCTCCTCGGGCGCGATCAACGACTTCCAGGACAAGCTCCGTCAGTCGCGTGAGAACGCGAACCCGTCCACGCTGCTGCAGAAGCTCAACGCGACGCTCAAGCAAGGCTACGAGGCGCAGTCCAAGTAGCGCGCTCCGGCGGACGCATCCACCCGGTTCGGCCATGATGCCGATACGATGGGTGGCATGAACGAATCGCAGAAGAACCTGTGGGCCGCGCCGAAGGCGGACGGCCCGTTGCACGCCGTCGTCACCGTCCCCGGCAGCAAATCCCTGTCCAACCGGTATCTGGTCCTCGCCGCATTGGGGTCCAGGCCGGTCACGCTCGTCGGCCTGCTGCGCTCGCGCGACACCGAACTGATGATGGGCGCATTGGAGGCGCTCGGCGTGACCTGCACCGTCGACCCGGACACTGGAACGACCGTCACCGTCACGCCGCCCGCCGACGGACGATTCCACGGCAACGTGGACGTATACTGCGGACTCGCCGGCACGGTGATGCGTTTCGTGCCCGGACTCGCCCTGTTCGCAGACGCCCCGGTGCGCTTCGACGGCGACGAGCAGGCGTACGCGCGTCCGATGAAGCCGGTGCTCGACGGTCTCGAACAACTGGGCGCGACGGTCGACTATCACGGCGAGGAGGGCTTCCTGCCGTTCACCGTCACGCCGCCCGCCGCGCTTCCCGCCGAATCCGCGCACGTGTCCATCGACGCGTCCGGGTCGTCGCAGTTCATCTCCGGACTGCTGCTCGTCGGCTCCCGTCTGCCGGGCGGTCTCACGCTCACGCACACGGGCGCGAAGACGCCGAGCCTGCCGCACATCCGCATGACCGTCGCCGACGTGAACGGCGCCGGGGGAGCGGCGTCCGCCGACGAGGCGGCGCGCGTGTGGACCGTCGCGCCGCGCGGGCTGCAGCTGCCGGAACGCGTCGTCGTCGAACCTGATCTGTCGAACGCGGCGCCGTTCCTCGGCGCGGCGCTCATCGCCGGCGGCACCGTGCGCGTACCGCACTGGCCGGTCGAGACCACGCAGCCGGGCGGTCTCCTGCCCGGCTATCTGGAACGCATGGGCGCGACCGTCACCTTCCCCGAGGAGGACGGCGTGCGCTACTGCCAGGTCACGTCCGACGGCGCGATCCGGGGTCTCGGCGATTTCGATCTGACCGCGGCCGGCGAGATCGCGCCGTCGCTCGCCGCGATCCTCGTGTTCGCCGACGCGCCGACGCGCATGATCGGCATCGGGCACCTGCGCGGCCACGAGACGAACCGTCTGGAGGCGCTCGTCACCGAGATCCGACGCATCGGCGGCGAGGCGGAGGAGCTGCCCGACGGCATCGCGATCACGCCGGTGCCGCGCGGGAACCTGCATGGCGCGGTGATGGAATCCTACGCGGACCACCGCATGGCCACGTTCGCCGCGATGATCGGTCTCGCGGTGCCGGGCGTGCATGTCGTCGACGTGGAGACCACGCGCAAGACGCTGCCAGACTTCGTGGGCATGTGGCGCGGCCTGCTGGGGAAGTAGCCGTCGGAGCGGCCGCCGGGACGGCCCGGAACGGCCCCAGCGGCAACCGGATACGGGAAGGCCCCTGACACTCCGATGGAGTGTCAGGGGCCTTCCCATGCCATGCCGGCTATGGTCTATGCGACCCGCCGGACACGTTCAAGCGATGGACTCACTTGGCGAACGTGTTGCCGTAGGTGTCCTCGCCGGCCTCGGCGATGGCGGCGGACTTGCGGGCGATGGCCAGCTCCTCGTTCGTCGGGATGACGGCGATGACGACGGAGGAGTCCGGGGTGGAGATGACGCGCGGCTCCTTGGAGCGGGTCGCGTTCTTCTCCTCGTCCAGCTTCACGCCGAACGGGGCGAGCTTGTCGCACACCATCTTGCGCACGATGTCGTCGTTCTCGCCGACGCCGGCGGTGAAGGTGATGACATCGCAGCCGCCCATCTGGTAGGTGTAGTTGCCGATGTAGCTCACGATGCGGTGCACGTAGACGTCGAGGGCCAGCTTGGCGTCCTCGTTGCCCTCGGCCACCAGACGGTGGACCTCGCGCAGATCGCCGAAGCCGGTCATGCCGGTCATGCCGGAACGCTTGTTGAACAGGGCGTCCAGCTCGTCCACGTTCATGTGGGCGTTGCGGATCAGGTGGAAGACCACGGCCGGGTCGATGTCGCCGGTGCGGCCGCCCATGACGAGGCCCTCGAGCGGGGTGAGGCCCATGGAGGTCTCGACCGGCTTGCCGGACACCTCGGCGGAGGCGGAGGCGCCGTTGCCGATGTGCAGGACGATCTGCTTGAGACCCTCGGCCGGCTTGCCGACGACCTCGGGCACCACGGAGGAGATGAACTCGTGGGAGGTGCCGTGGGCGCCGTAGCGGCGGATGTGGTACTGGTCGGCGATCTCCTTGTTCAGCGCGTAGGTGCTGGCGGCCTTCGGCAGCTGGAAGAAGAAGGAGGAATCGAAGACGAAGATCTGCGGCACGTCCGGCAGCAGGGAGCGCATGACCTCGGCGCCCTTGGCCTCCGGGCCGTTGTGCAGCGGGGCGAGGACGGCCAGATCCTTGACCTGGTTGATGGTCTTGTCGGTGACGAGGGCCGGCTTCGGGAAGAGGGAGCCGCCCTGGACGACACGGTGGCCGACGGCGACGATGCCCGCGTCGGCCAGCTTCGGGCCGTACTCCTCGAAGAAGCCGAGGACGCGCTTCAAGCCCTGCTCGTGGTCGTGGATCGGCTCCTCGAGCTCGTGCTTCTCGCCGTTGTACTCGTGCTTGTAGTGGCCGTCGATCGGCTCGCCGATCTTCTCGACGAGGCCGGAAGCGAGACCCTCGCCGGTCTCGAGGTCCACCAGCTGGTACTTGATCGAGCTGGAGCCGGAATTGATGACAAGGACGGTTTTCGCCATTGTGGGCATCCTCCATTGTGGTTGTCGTACCGTGGAACACGGCTTTCCAAGTGTTTAGAATACTCGCTGCTTGCTACAAGACACGGGCTCCCGCCGAATGACGGGAGCCCGTGGACGTTCACCGGTTCACTGCGCGGTGACGGCGGTGAGGGCGACGGTGTTGATGATGTCCTGCACCAGCGCGCCGCGGCTCAGGTCGTTGACCGGCTTGTTGAGGCCCTGCAGCACCGGGCCGATGGCGAGGGCGCCGGAGGAGCGCTGCACGGCCTTGTATCCGATGTTGCCGGCGCACAGGTCGGGGAACACGAACACGTTGACGTGGCCGGCGACGTCGTTGCCCTTGGCCTTCGTGGCGGCCACGGTGGGCGACCAGGCGGCGTCGAACTGGATGGAGCCGACGACCGGCAGATCCGGGGCCTTCTCCTTGACGAGCTTCGTGGCCTCCTCGACGACGTCCACGTCCGGGCCCTTGCCGGAGCCGAGCGTGGAGTAGGAGAGCATGCCGACCTTCGGCTCGATGCCGAACGCCTTGGCGGTCGCCGCGGACTGGATGGCGATCTCGGCGAGCTGTTCGGCGGTCGGGTTCAGGTTGATGGCGCAGTCGGCGAACACGGCCACATGGTCCTTGAAGCACATGAGGAACGCGCCGGAGACGAGCTTCTGGCCGGGCTTGGTCTTGATGACCTGCAGGGCCGGGCGCACCGTGTTGGCGGTGGAGTTGACGGAGCCGGAGACCAGGCCGTCCGCGTAGCCGAGCACGACGAGCATCGTGCCGAAGTAGCTGGCGTCCCGGAGCTGCTTGCGGGCCTGCTCCTCGGTCATGCCCTTCTTGGCGCGCAGCTCGCACAGCTTGTCGACCATGGGCTTGAGGACCTCCTCGTCGTCCATGGACTGGAAGCGGGCGCGGTCGAGGTGCTTGAGACCGAGCTCCTTGCCGCGGGCGAGGATCGCGTCCTTCTCGCCGACGATGATGAGGTTCACGGCCTCGCGTTCGAGCAGGAAGTCGGCCGCCTTGATGATGCGGTCCTCCTCGCCCTCCGGCAGGACGATCGTCTTCTTGTTCGTCTTGGCCTTGCCGATCAGGCCGTACTGGAACGCATAGGGGGTGATCGGGAAGTCGACGTCCACGTCGAGCGCGGCGAGCACCTCCTCGGTGGGGGCGTTCGCGCGGAACGTCTCGAGCGCCAGCGTCTTGTTGGATTCGTCGGTGAACGGCACCTGCGGGATCGTCCACACGGGCAGGCCGTACTTGGCGAGGGTCTGCTTGACGGAGAACGCGTGGCGCGGCTCGCAGCCGGTCACGAAGATGCCGAGCACGCGGTTGCCGGCGGCCTCCATGCCCTCGATCGACAGCTTCACGGTCTCGTCCAGCTCGTCCGGCCAGCGGTCGATGGTGCAGATGGACAGGAACACGCCCGCCTGCAGGTCGGCGGCCACGTTCGCGTTGAACTCGTAGGTGGTCGGATCGTTGACGTGCGACTTGTCGGTGCCGACGATGAGCGCCGCGTCCGCGCGGGAGACGGCGAGGGCGTCGTTGAAGGCGCCGACGATGTCGCCGCGGGCGGTCTCCTTGTCGGCGCGGACCTTGTGGATGTCGAGTCCGGTGGACAGGGCGACGCCGAGGCCCGCGTTCGAGGCGGCGAGCAGCACCGGGGTGAAGTGGTCGTGGTTGGATACGGCGGGGCGGAACACCATCGTCTTGTACTTGGAGGTCAGTGCGTTGAGGACGCCGTACGCGACGACGTTGCGGCCGTTGGCGCCTTCCGGGCTTGCGATGTATACACGGGTGACGGTCACTGGTGTCAGTCTCCTTTGATGATTCAGTGCGGATGTGCCACCCCTCATTGTAGCGGCGCTTGTTATCGTTCACGTCCGTGTTGCCGGGAAAAACGCGGAAAGTTGCAGGAAGATGCACCGGAATACGCAAATGAGGGCCCGGGTGTGGAAACCCGGGCCCCCATTTCAGCCCTTACGGGATGCGATCACCTCGTGGAGAGGCGGCGCGTCACTCGTTGTCGCCGGCGGTGGCGGCGGTGGCGGTGATGGCGCCCTTCTCGGAGGTGTTCAGGCCGGAGTACACCCAGTCGGTGTAGTCCGGGTGATCGTAGCCGTTGTCGACCGCGAACTGGAAGGCTTCCAGACGGAAGTCCTCGAGCTTCTTGATCTCATCGGCGTACTTGTCGGCGTCGATCATGCGCAGGGCCTCGGCGGTCAGCTCGTAACGATCGATCTCGTTCACGCGAACCATGTCGTACGGCGTGGTGGTGGAGCCTTCCTCCTCGTAGCCGTGGACGTTGAAGTTGTCGTGGTTCGGACGATCGTAGATCAGGCCGCGCACGTCGTGGGCGTAGGAGTGGTACGCGAACAGCACCGGCTTGTCGGCGGTGAAGATGTCGGCGAACTCCTCGTCGGACAGGGCCTCGTCGTTCTCCTTGGCGGACTGCAGAGCGAGCAGGTCCACCACGTTGACGACCTTGAACTTGATGCCCATGGCCTTGAGCTTGTCGGAGGCGGCCATGATCTCCTGGGTCGGGACATCGCCGGCGGCGGCAAGCACGATCTCGGCCTCATCGTTGGACTTCGCGGTGGAGGCCCAATCCCAGGCGGCGGCACCCTTCTCGAGCTCGGCGCGAGCCTCGTCGAGGGACAGCCAGGTGGCGGCCGGCTGCTTGCCGGCGATGATGGCGTTGATCTTGTTGGTGGACTTGTAGCACTTCTCGGCGATGGCCAGCAGCATGTTCGCGTCGGTGGCGAAGTAGATGCCGATGACGTGGTCGTTGTGGAAGCACTTGTTCAGCAGCAGGGAGGTGACACCCGGATCCTGGTGCGAGAAGCCGTTGTGGTCCTGGCGCCAGACGTGGGAGGAGACCAGCAGGTTCATGGACGCGATCGGCTTGCGCCACGGGATCTCACGAACGGTGGCCTCGAGCCACTTGGCGTGCTGGTTGAGCATGGAGTCGATCACGTGCACGAAGGACTCGTAGGAGCTCCAGATGCCGTGGCGGCCGGTGAGCAGGTAGCCCTCCAGGAAGCCTTCCATCTGGTGCTCGGACAGCTGCTCGACGACCTGGCCGGAGACGTGCATGTGCTCGTCGACCTCGTCGGAGATGTAGCCGGCGTCCCACTGCTTGTTGGTGACCTCGTAGGAGGCCTGCAGACGGTTGGAGGCGGTCTCATCCGGTCCGAAGATGCGGAAGTCGTGCGGGTTGTTCTTGATGATGTCGCGGGTGTAGACGCCCAGACGACGGGTGGCCTCGAGCTGGCCCCAGCCGTGGCCGTACTTCTCGACTTCCTTGACGGCGTAGTCCTCGATGTTCGGGAGCTTCAGGTCGTCGCGGATGACACCACCGTTGGCGTTCGGGTTGGCGCCGATGCGCAGCTCACCCTTCGGCATGAAGGCGAGGACATCGTCCTTGACGGCGCCGTTCTCGTCGAACAGCTCCTCCGGCTTGTAGGACTCGAGCCAGTTCTTGAGGACCTCGAAGTGGGCCTCGGTGTCGCGGGCGGAGGCCAGCGGCACCTGGTGGGAACGCCAGGAGCCCTCGGTCTTCTTGCCGTCGATGTACTTCGGGCAGGTCCAGCCCTTCGGGGTGCGGAAGATCAGCATCGGGTAGAACGGACGGTGCACGTTGTCCGTGTTGGCCGCGGACTTGATGTCGCAGATCTCGTCCCAGATGGACTCGAAGAGCTCGGCGAAGCGACGGTGGATGGACATGTGGTCCTCATCGTCGAAGCCGGCGACGAACTCGTACGGCTCGTAGCCCATGCCGTGGAAGAACTCGTGGAGCTCCTCGTCGGAGATGCGGGACAGGATGGTCGGGTTGGCGATCTTGTAGCCGTTGAGGTGCAGGATCGGCAGCACGATGCCGTCGGTGCGCGGGTTCACGAGCTTGTTGGACTGCCAGCCGGTGGCCAGCGGGCCGGTCTCGGCCTCACCGTCGCCGACGATGGCCGGGACGAACAGGCTCGGGTTGTCCATGATGGCGCCGTAGGCGTGGGACAGGGCGTAGCCCAGCTCGCCGCCCTCGTGGATGGAGCCCGGGGTCTCCGGAGCGAAGTGGGACGGGATGCCGCCCGGGTAGGAGAACTGGCGGAAGAACTTCTGAAGACCGGCTTCGTCCTTGGTGATCTTCGGGAAGGTCTCGGTGTAGGTGCCGTCCAGGTAGGACTGCGAGGTGCCGGCCGGGCCGCCGTGGCCCGGGCCCATGATGATCACGGTGTTCTGGCCGTGGTCGGCGATGAAGCGGTTGATGTGGCCGATCAGGAAGTTCAGGCCCGGGGTGGTGCCCCAGTGGCCGACCAGACGGTGCTTGACATCCTCGCGGGTGAAGGGCTCCTTCATCAGCGGGTTGCTACGCAGGTAGATCTGGCCGATGGAGAGGTAGTTGGCAACGCGCCAGTACTTGTCAACGCCTTCGAGGGCCTCCTCGGAAACCGGAGCGTTCAGCTTCTTCCAAGGGGTGCCAATAACAGGACTCGTCATGTGTACTCCTGTACTCCTGCGCGCCGATCGTGCGATCGTCGCGCGATTGATTATTTCCACTCGGTCGCGGTGCCTCACAGCCTTGCGGTCATGCGGTTTCCGCTCCCAATCACTCGTTATGGTACGAGGACAACGCGACTTTTGAACGATTTCTTGCGGGTGTGTTCGGAATTGTTTCGATTTTTGCTGGTTTTGTGTGAATTGCCCGTGCGATTGTGCACATCGAAATTGTTCGATAACACGATGAAAACGTTGGAATCCCGCTGGAAACAAAGGGTTTATCCGATACGTCCACGTTCGTTTCGTTATGTTCACTCCCGGCGTGTTGACAACGCCGTCATGTGAAGGAAGTGCGTTTTTCGCACAGAAAATACGTCGTTTCGCCTTGTCTCGTTCGACGGGGATAATAAGGCGGCAAGTCATCAAGTTACATCCCGATAAACGTTAGGGGAATTTCCATGGCAACAGGTCCTGTGCTCGTCGTCGACTTCGGCGCCCAGTACGCCCAGCTCATCGCCCGCCGCGTCCGCGAGGCCAATGTGTACTCCGAACTCGTGCCCCACTCGATGCCCGTCGACGAGATGCTGGCCAAGGATCCGAAGGCGATCATCCTCTCCGGCGGCCCCGCCTCCGTGTTCGAGCCCGGCGCCCCGCGCGTCGACAAGAAGCTCTTCGAGGCGGGCGTGCCCGTGCTCGGCATCTGCTACGGCTTCCAGGCCATGGCCTACGCCCTCGGCGCCGACGTCGACAAGGCCGCCCTCGGCGAATACGGCAAGACCGAGACCACGATCGACCACGCCGACGCCATCCTCGCCGGCTCCCCGGCCGAACAGAGCACGTGGATGAGCCACGGCGTCGCCGTCAAGACCGCGCCCGCCGGCTTCGAGGTCCTCGCCCACACCGAAGGCGCGCCCGTCGCCGCCATGGCCGACGAATCCCGCAAGCTCTACGGCGTGCAGTGGCACCCCGAAGTCAAGCACACGCCGCTCGGCCAGAAGCTCATCGAGACGTTCCTCCACGACTGCGCCGGCCTCGGCTCCGACTGGGACGCCTCCTCCATCATCGAGGACCAGGTCGCGAAGATCCGCGAGCAGGTCGGCGACGCCGAAGTGATCTGCGGCCTGTCCGGCGGCGTCGACTCCGCCGTCGCCGCGGCCCTCGTCCACAAGGCCATCGGTGACCAGCTCACCTGCGTGTTCGTCGACCACGGCCTGCTCAGGAAGGGCGAGGTCGAGCAGGTCAAGCACGACTTCGTCGAGGCCACCGGCATCCGCCTCATCACCGTCGACGCCGCCGACGACTTCCTCGACGCCCTCAAGGGCGTCTCCGAACCCGAACGCAAGCGCAAGATCATCGGCGAGAAGTTCATCCGCACCTTCGAGAAGGCCCAGCTCCAGGTCCTCGAAGAGGCCGGCGCCCGCGGCAAGGAAGTCAAGTTCCTCGTGCAGGGCACCCTCTACCCGGACGTCGTCGAATCCGGCGGCGGCGACGGCGCGGCCAACATCAAGAGCCACCACAACGTCGGCGGCCTCCCCAAGGACATCAAGTTCCAGCTCGTCGAACCGCTGCGCACCCTCTTCAAGGACGAGGTCCGCGCCATCGGCACCGAACTCGGCCTGCCCGACGAGATCGTCTGGCGACAGCCGTTCCCCGGCCCCGGCCTCGGCATCCGCATCGTCGGCGAGATCACCCGCGAACGTCTCGACGTCCTTCGCGAAGCCGACGCCATCGCCCGCGAGGAACTCACCAAGGCCGGCCTCGACCGCGACATCTGGCAGTGCCCCGTCGTCCTCCTCGCCGACGTCCACTCCGTCGGCGTCCAAGGCGACGAACGCACCTACGGCTCGCCCATCGTCCTCCGCCCCGTCTCCTCCGAAGACGCCATGACCGCCGACTGGTCCCGCGTCCCCTACGACGTCCTCGCCGCCATCTCCACCCGCATCACCAACGAATGCCGCCAGATCAACCGCGTCGTGCTGGACTGCACCTCCAAGCCGCCGGCGACCATCGAATGGGAGTGAAATCCGGTGATGGAGCGTCAGCTGCGTTGCCCCTCGGTCGACGTGCCTTCGCACGCCTTCCCTCGGTGCGCCTTGCTGCCGCACGCATCACCGGATTCCACGGGTGACGGCGGCCTCCGCACGCATCCCGCGATTCCTGAGTGACGGGACGGAAGGTCCGGAACGCTCCGCGCGTTCCGGACCTTTTTTGTACGTGACGTGAACGACGACGCGGGGAAGGCGTGTTGGTGGGGGAGGGTTACTAATCTGTCACTGTCTGCGGTTTGACGCCGCGGAACCATAGAGAGAACCAAAGAACCAAGAACGAGAAGAAGTAGAGCGGTCATCGTGGCACGTCGGCATTTCGTCGGATTGGACGGCATCAAGGGGCTCGCCCTCATCGCCATCATCCTGTATCACTGCGAACAGTCATGGCTACCGGGAGGATTCTACGGCGTGGACGTGTTCCTCACCGTCTCCGGATTCCTCGCCGCCATCGGCCTGTTCACCAGGCTGAAGGCGGGGGAGGGGCTCGGTCTCGAACGCTACTGGCCCAGGCGGTTCACCCGCCTCTACCCGGCGCTCGTGCTCATGATCCCCGCCGTCTCCTTCGCCGCATGGTGCCTCGACAAGGACCTCCTCGTCCACATCCGCGACCAGATCGTCACCGTGGCGCTCGGCTGCTACAACTGGTACGCCATCGCCAGCGGCAACAGCTACTTCGGCCAGATGAACCCCCAACTGCTGAGGCACCTGTGGTTCGTCTCCGTCCTCATGCAGCTCTACCTCGTCATCCCGATCGTCGCATGGTTCATGCACCGCATCCGGCACACCCGATGCTCCCTGCTCGTGCCGCTCGCCATCGCCGTCGGCAGCGCCGCGTCGATGAACCTCACGTACACGCCCGGCGCCGACCCCACGCGCGTCTACTTCGGCACCGACACGCACGCCACCGGGTTCATGCTCGGCGTCGCCCTCGCCTGGATCGTCGTCAACCGGCGCATCGCCGTCGGCGACCACCTGCCGTGGGCCGTGCGTGCACGCCGCGTCCTCGCGCCCGTCGTCGCGTTCGTCGCCGCCATCGCGCTCATCGACATGGCGATCCGCGGCAACCAGGACGCCGACTCGTTCCAATGGGGCATCCCGCTCGCCAGCGTGCTGTCCATCCTGCTCATCGCCGGCACCGTGCAGACCGACTCGTGGATGCAATCCCAGTTCGTGTTCCGCCCGCTCGCCCTGCTCGGCCGCTACTCGTACGGCATCTACCTGTGGCATTGGCCCGTATGGCTCATCGTCGCCGCCACGCTGCCGCGCCTCGTGCCCGGCAAAGGCACGCACCTGTGGGTGCTGCCCGTCACGCTCGTCATCACCCTCGTCGCCACCGCCGTCTCGTGGATCCTCGTCGAACGGCCCGCAGTCCGCGGCGGCATCAGCTCGATCGTCGTGCCCGGCCCCGGATGCACATGGCGCGACGTCGTGCGCGCCGTCGCCTCCGCCATCGCACTGCTGCTCGTCATCGCCGGCGGCGTGGTCGCCGTACGCGACGCGCCCGAAAAGACCTCCGTCGAGATCGCGCTCGAACGCCAGACCGCGCGACTCGCCGCCGAACAGGCGCTCGGACGCGGACAGGTGCCCACGCCGCGCAAACCGCCGCACACCATGCCCACCGGCGACCAGATCACCGCCGTCGGCGACTCCGTCATGCTCGCCAGCGCCAAAGGCATGCAGGAGGTGTTTCCCGGCATCGACCTCGACGCGGCCGTATCACGCTCCAGCTTCGCCGGCTTCGGCATCGTCTCCGGCAAGGGCGCGGGACTGCGGCAGTGGGTCGTGCTCGGTCTCGCCACCAACGGCCCCATCCCGCCCGAACACCTCGACCAATACCTGAACATGGTGGGGCCCGACCGCGTGCTCGTGCTCGTCAACGCGCACGGCGACCGCACGTGGATCCCCCAGAACAACCAGCTGCTCCAACAGTTCGCCGCCGCCCACCCGGACAACGTGGTCGTCGCCGACTGGGACTCCGCGGCCGCCGCCAACGCGTCCCACCTCGCCGCCGACGGCATCCACCCCGACGGAGGCGACTACTACGCGCAGGCCGTCAGACAGGCCATCCAGGCGTGGATCGACGCCGGCCACTGAGCCGGCCGCCACGCCCCGACGCGTGGCCGCCGGGGCGGTCGGCTATGGCCATTACACTTGAATTCCGTCCATTGATAACTGCAAACAACGTTTGGGAGATACGGTGAGCGCAATCCTCGAAGGGAAGCCCGACAAGAACCTTATTCTCGTCACGGGAAGGATTCATCCGAAACTCGCGCAGGACGTCGCCGACCAGCTCGGCATCGACGTGCTGGAAACCACCGCATACGACTTCGCGAACGGCGAGATGTACGTGCGCTACACCGAATCGGTGCGCGGCGCCGACGTGTTCGTGCTGCAAAGCCACTACAAGCCGATCAACAAGGCGATCATGGAGCAGCTCATCATGATCGACGCGCTCAAGCGCGCCTCCGCCCGCTCCATCACCGCCGTCTGCCCGCTGCTCGGCTACTCGCGCCAGGACAAGAAGCACCGTGGCCGCGAGCCCATCTCCTGCCGTCTCATCTTCGACCTGCTCAAGACCGCCGGCGCCGACCGCATCATGTCCGTCGACCTGCACGCCGCCCAGTCCCAGGGCTTCTTCGACGGCCCCGTCGACCATCTCATCGCCATGCCGGTGCTCGTCGACTACATCCGCGACCGCTTCCAGGGCCAGCTCGACAACGTGACCGTCGTCTCCCCGGACGCCGGCCGCATCCGCGTCGCCGAACAGTGGGCGCAGCGCCTCGGCGGCGGCCCGCTCGCCTTCGTGCACAAGACGCGCGACATCACCCGCCCGAACCAGGCCGTCGCCAACCGCGTCGTCGGCGACGTCAAGGGCAAGGACTGCGTGCTCGTCGACGACCTCATCGACACCGCCGGCACCATCGCCGGCGCCTGCAAGGTGCTGCGCGACGCCGGCGCGAACTCCGTCACCGTGGTCGCCACGCACGGCGTGCTGTCCGGCCCCGCCGTCGAACGCCTCAAGGAGAGCGGCGCCCGCGAGGTCGTCCTCACCGACACCGTGCCGATCCCCGAGGAGAAGCGCTGGGACGGCCTGACCGTCCTGTCCATCGCCCCGCTGCTCGCCGGCGCCATCCGCGCCGTGTTCGAGGACGGCTCCGTGGCCGAACTGTTCGACACGTACCCCGAACACCATGGCCAGGGTTTCCTTTTCGCCTGACCTTATGGTATAAATAAACACTTGGCGGCGAACGCCGCCGGTCCCCCATGGTGTAATGGCAGCACACGGGCCTTTGGAACCCTTTGTCTTGGTTCGAATCCAGGTGGGGGAACGCCTACACCGCAACAGACGGCCGTCCGGCTCATCCGGGCGGCCGTCTATCGTTAGGTGCTGGAAACAGATGACACGCCAAGTGAAGGGAACGACACGCTTATGGCATCCTCGGCAGTGACCGCCGCAATCATCCTCGCCGCGGGAGAAGGCACCCGCATGCGATCCAAGAAGCCGAAGGTGCTGCACACCTTCGCCGGCAAGACCTTCCTCAACCGCGTCATGGACTCCGTGAAGGCGCTCGACCCCGCCACGCTCGCCGTGGTCGTCCACTTCCAGGCCGAACGCGTCGCCGCCGCCGCGCGCTCCTACGACGCGGACGTCACCATCGTCAATCAGGACGACATCCCCGGCACCGGACGCGCCGTGCAGTGCGCGATGGCGCAGCTCGCCGCCGACGGCCCGCTCGCCGGCCCCGTGCTCATCGCCGCCTCCGACATGCCGCTGCTCGACGCCGACACGCTCTCCAAGCTCGTCGCCTTCCACAACGAATCCGGCAACGGCGCCACCGTCCTGACCACCGTGCTCGACGACCCGACCGGCTACGGCCGCATCATCCGCGACCGCGAGGGCAACGTGCTGCGCATCGTCGAACAGAAGGACGCGAACCGCAGCGAACTCGCCGTGCAGGAGGTGAACACCTCCGTGTACGTGTTCGACGCGGAACTGCTCGCCCGCGCCATCGCCGACCTCAAATCCAACAACGCGCAGGGCGAGTTCTACCTGACCGACGCGCTGGAGACCGCCCGCGCCAACGGCAAGGTCGGCGCGTTCACCGCCCCCGACCCGCTGAGCGTCGAAGGCGTCAACGACCGCGTGCAGCTCGCCGCGCTCGCCAAGGCGCACAACCGCCGCGTGTGCGAGGCGTGGATGCACTCCGGCGTCACCATCCTCGACCCGGAGACCACGTGGATCGAGGACGACGTCGAGATCGGCCGCGACGCGACCATCCTGCCCGGCACGTTCCTGCAGGGCCATACGGTCATCGGTGAGGAGGCGGTCGTCGGACCGTACTCGACCCTCATCGACGCGACCGTCGACGCCGAGGCCGTCGTCGAACGCTCCCGCGTGCAGGAATCCCACATCGGCCGCGCCACCAACATCGGCCCGTGGACGTACCTGCGTCAGGGCAACGACTTCGGCGAGGAGGCGAAGGCCGGCGCCTTCGTCGAGATGAAGAAGGCGCACATCGGCAACGGCACCAAGGTGCCGCACCTGAGCTACGTGGGCGACGCGCAGCTCGGCGACCACACGAACGTGGGCGGCGGCACCATCACCGCCAACTACGACGGCGTGCACAAGAACCGCACGACGATCGGCGCCGGCTGCCACATCGGCGCCGGCAACCTGCTCGTCGCGCCCGTCGAGGTCGGCGACAACGTCACCTCCGGCGCCGGCTCCGTCATCCGCCACGCCGTGCCCGACGACACGATGGTGTACTCGGAGAACACGCAGCACAACGTCGAAGGCTGGAAGCCCGCCTGGGAGCGCTGACCGGCGCGCCCGACGGGACGACGGACGACGGACCCGTGCGACCCCATTCCGACCATTCAGATCACGCAACAGACACGAGGAGATTCATGACCGCACTGCAGTCATCCATCGACGACATCCGCATCGCCGCCGAGGCGGCCGACCGCGTCAAGGCGACCGACATCGTCGCCTACGACGTGACCGGGCCGCTCGGTATCACCGACATCATGATGATCGCCGGCGCGTCCAACGAGCGTCAGGTGCTCGCCGTCGCCGAGGAGATCGAAAAGGACCTCTACCTCAAGTGCGACGGGCGCAAGCCGCGCGACCGCGAAGGCCTCACCGAAGGCCAGTGGGTGCTGCTCGACTACGGCGACTACGTGATCCACGTGATGCACGAGGAATCCCGCGAATTCTACGGGCTGGAACGCCTGTGGCGCGACTGCCCGCAGATCGACCTGGAGCTCGCGCATCCGGAAAGCGCCGAATGATGGTCCGCCACGTCAGGAGCGTCTTCCTCGTCCGCCACGGCCGCACCTCCTACAATGCGGCGCACAAGCTGCAGGGGCAGGTCGACATCCCGCTCGACACCGTCGGCCGCTGGCAGGTCGTCCAGACCGCGGCCGCGTTGAAGTCGCTGTACGTCGACCGGCTGCCGAACGTGACCGACCGTCTCATCGTCTCCTCCGACCTGAGCCGCGCCCACGCCACCGCGCAGGCGTTCGCCGACGTGCTCGGCGGGGCGGAAGCGGGGGTCGAAGTACATGACGATGAGCGCGTGCGCGAGCGCAGCTTCGGCGAATGGGACGGCCACGCCGTCGCCGAACTCGTCGAACGCTACCCGGAGGACTTCGCCTCGTGGCGCATGCACGGCGGCGGCGAACTCAAATACGGCGCCGAACCGAAAAGCCATGTGGGGCGTCGCGGCGTCGAGGCGTTGAACGACTGGGCCACGCGCGCGGGGCAGAACACCGACCTGTTCGTGTTCTCACACGGAGCGTGGATCGCGCAGACCCTCCAGACCCTGCTCGGACTCGACAAGGTGGATCCCACGTTCGGTTCGGTCGTCTCGATGCGCAACGCGCATTGGGTGCGACTCACCCTGATGGACATGCCCGACGGCACGTTCCGCTGGCGTCTCGCCGACTACAACCACGGGCCCGCCATCGCGGACACGCCCGAATGGGAGAGGGAACGCTGACGCGATGACGAGGTTTGTCGCCCGTGTGCCGCAAGCGCGACACGCGGGCGACACGCGTAGTTGCCGAATCGCGTTCTCCGTCGTAATGTATACGAGGTTCGTTTGAGCGAGCCGATAACCGAATACGGGGCTATGGCGCAGCTGGTAGCGCATCTCCATGGCATGGAGAGGGTCAGGGGTTCGAATCCCCTTAGCTCCACGAAACGTGATGATTCGGATGATTCCGATGACGGCGTTTGCGTATCAATAACTATGCGCATAAATGAATACGGGGCTATGGCGCAGCTGGTAGCGCATCTCCATGGCATGGAGAGGGTCAGGGGTTCGAATCCCCTTAGCTCCACGATTACGATGAAGGCCCGCAGGATTCAAGTCCTGCGGGCCTTCGCGTTTGCATGCCCTTGCCACATTCCTGCAACCATGCCCCCGCCGGCGGGGGCTGTCGGACTGTCATGCGTGACGGCGGGCGGGATACAACATGCCCCCGCTGGCGGGGGCTGTCGGCGAAGCCGACTGGGGGTGGGAGTGGGGTGGCCATCTCCGATCAGCCGTTGCCGGCCTCACACCCCAGTCGGCTCGCCATCAGTTCGTCGTTCCGGTGGATTCGCCACCGGTCGACCCGGACGACGTGGATCCGGAACCGGTCGACCCGGACGAACTCGACCCGGTGGATTCGCCGCCGGTCGACCCGGACGAGCTGGAACCGGAGGAGGACGAGCCGGATTCGGATCCGGTCGTGCCGCTGCCGGTCGACCCGGACGAGCTGGAACCGGAGGAGGATGAGCCGGACGAGGAACCGGTGGAGCCGCTCGTACCCGACCCGGACGTGCCGGTCGAGGAATCCGTGCCGGTCGAGCCGCTCGTCGTGCCCGTGTCGGTGCCGTCGGTCGTGCCGTCCGTGGTGTCGTCGGTCGTGCCGTAGCCGTTCTGGTCGGTCGGCTTGTCCGGCTTCGTCGGCGTCTCCTGCGTGGTCGTGCCGGTGTCCGTCGTCGTCTTGGACGTGGAGGACGGGCTCACGATGTCACGCACCACGGTGTCGGTGCCGTTGCCGTTGGTGATGAGCATGACCACGCCGGCCGTGATCGCCACACCCAGCAGACCGCTCACCACGGAGACGATGATCGCCATGCGCTTCGGGTCGATCCTGCGCTTGCCGCGCAGTTCGGACACGTTGTAGGTGCTCGTGTTCGGCGACGGCGCGCCGAGCCCGTTCGAACCGGCGACCCGTCCGATCCGGTCCTTGGATGCCGCCGAGGCGGCCGGCGGCAGCGGCACGTCGCCGATGCCGAGTCTGCGGGTCTTCGCGCCCGCGGCACCCGCCGCGAGCACGTCCGCGCCGTTGAACCGTCCGATGACGGTCTCCTCGCCGTCGTCCGTCTCATCCGTCGCGGCCGCCCCGTCGCCGGTCTTGCCGGCGTCGGCGTGCGCCGCGTCGTCCGCCTTCTCTGATTCGGATTCGCCGGATTTCTCGGAATCCTCGCCCTTCGCGTCATCATCCGAGCCGGTGTTGCTCAGCGGGTTGACCTCCTGGAGCTTCTGTCCGGAGGCCTTGAGAATCGTGCCGTAGATGTTCGCCGCCAGCGTGGAGATCACGTAACTGGCCGCCGCGCCGATCACCGAACCCGCGATGCCGATCTTCGCCGACAACAGGAACGAGGTGACTGCGGCAAGCGATCCCGCGATGATCTGCGACATCGATATGCCTTGGAAAAACTTCTTCACGAAGATAGAACGTACCCAAACCTGCTTGGAATCGCCTGAAGCACACGCGAAAGATTCAGAATGCTTACATGTCGGCGCGAATCTCCACAGGAGCGACATATCGGCGTTACATGCGCGGCCTGTCCGCCGTCATGGCGCGCCGCTGTCCGCCGCCGCTCAATTGCGGTGCAGCGAGTGGCGCGTCGGCTTGAAGACGGACAGCAGCACGGCCGTGAAGATCAGCGCGAAGCCGACCAGCGAGCTCCACGTGATCCTCTCGCCCCAGAACAGGGCGGAGAACGAGACGGCGAACAGGCTTTCCGTGCACATGATGATCGACGCCTGCGAGGCGGGCACGTGCGCGAGGCCGATGTTCTGCATGATCTGCGCGCTCATCGTCGCCCCGAGGAACAGGTAGAGGACGCTCGCCACCACGGGCGGCGCCAGCCAGGCCATGTCGGGCGCCGGTTCGGTGAACGCGGCTCCCGCGACGAACAGCACGCCGGCCACGGCGAACTGCACGAAGGTGACGGCGATCGGGTCGAAGCGTTTCGCGTACACGCCGAGGCAGGTGAGGTTGAACGAGAAGACGACGGCCGTGCCGATCGTCAGCCAGTCGCCGACGGACAGGGAGAGCGTCATGCCGTTTTTGAGCGAGACGAAGCCCACGCCGACGAGGCAGATCACGCCGGCCACCAGGTTGATGGCCTTCGGTCGGATGCGGGAGACGATCCATGTGGCGAACGGCGTGAGCACGCAGTAGGCGGCGGTCAGGAACGCGCTGCGCCCCGGGTCGATCGTCTTCAGTCCGATGGTCTGCGTGACCATCGTGCCCCAATAGGTGACGCCCACCACGAGCGCCGGTATGATGATCGACCGGTTGAGCGCCGGCAGGATATGCCGGTGGAACAGGGCGAGCATGCATGCGCAGGCGCCCGCCATGCGCAACGCCATCAGCCATTGCGGCGGGATCGCGGTCATCGCCACCTTGGCGAGCAGATAGCTGCCGCCCCACAGCGCCGCGCACGCGAGCAGCATGATGCGCGCCAGATTCGGGGGGAACGAGCGCGACCAGCGACTGCGCAGCGCGTTGAACCGTTCGACCATCCGCATACCCACTTGGCGTTCCTTTCCCGAATGTTGCCGGACGCTCATACGATACGGCCCGCACGGCCGTGACATGCCCATGTGTGCATGCTCACAGCGGAGGTCGGCCGGGCGCGTCGGGGGAGTGGGTAAGGTGGGGTTCGGATACAACCGTCCGTTGCAACGAAAGGACACTGCCATGGCAACGATCACCGCCGAGATGAAGACCTTCATCGAGAACAACCTGGGCTGGATCTCCACCGTCTCCAAGGACGGCCAGCTCGACCTCGGCCCGAAGATGAGCCTGTTCGTGCTCGACGACAACCACATCGCCTACCACGAGCGCACCGCCGGCCAGGCCTACGAGAACCTCAAGGACGGCTCCCCGCTGGTCATCGCGTTCGCGAACCTCGCCGAGAAGAAGGGCTACCGCTTCCGCGGCACCGTGACCCTGCACTCCGACGACGCCATCTACGAGGAGCAGGTGAAGGTCGCCGAGGAGAAGGGCACGAAGAAGCCGGCCGTCATCCCGGTGCTCGAAGTCACCGAGATCCAGAACCTCGCCTCCGGCCCCACCGCCGGCAAGACCATCGAGAAGGACTGAGCCTTCCGGCATACGTTTTTCCGTTTCCCGTTTTTCGTGCAGGGTCCCGGTCCGATGATCGTCTCCGATCCATCGGGCCGGGGCCCTGTCGCGTGTCGCGGCGGATCACAGCCGGTCAGACGGGTTGGATGCGCTCGCCGGCAGCCCCGTCTCAGCAATACCAGCGGCGACGTCGCTGATAGACGACCGGGTCGTCCCAATCGTCGGACATGAGACCGCTGTTCGCGTCATGGCACGCCATCTTCAGATGCTGGCGGATCTGGCGCGCATTGCCATAGTCGGTCGTCCAATCGCCCTCGATCCATCGCCAATCCGAGAACCTGCGGAGCGGCCAGTGGATTCGCCGATTATGGCGCGTGTAAGCATAGCCATCCACGTCCGTGTACCATGCGGACGCCGTCGCGAACAAAGGTCGGAACGGAACATGCACGACGTAACCGGCTTCCTGTGCCTCGCGTACCGCGAGACGATATGGACGATCCTTATATGTTCTGGACATGAATTGATTCCTTTCGTCTAGGCGTGGGTGCCTAGACGAAAGAGACCGGATATGCCGTTCTCATGCGGTGTTCCTTTCCTGAAAGAGGGAAACATATCAGGATACCTTGGTAGGGGCAGAATCGGCAACAACGGTGGTGCGGTCTTCGTCGGAATCAGCGTCTGGCACTCGCCTTGAACGCCTGGGCACGATGTACGATAGCTGTTATGCAACAGTATTTCGCGGTGCAGCGGAATCGGAAGGAGTGGGTCCTATGCCGATTGTGAGCCGTGTTCTACGGCATCATCGTCCGCATGTATGCGGACGACCATAGTCCGCCACAAATGCACGTCGAATATCAGGGCGCGAAGGCCGTGTATTCATTGGAAGGTGATGTGCTGTCGGGAGAATTGCCGCGTAAGCAGCACCGGCTTGTATCGGCGTGGGCGGCGATTCACGAGGATGAGCTCAAGGCCTCATGGGAAGTCTGTCACGCCGGCGAACAGCCGATGCGTATCGAACCGCTGCGATAGGAGAGACGGATATGTCATTCCTGGATTATCTGTGTGATGTGACTGAAGTGACTCCGCTGGACGGGTACAAGTTGAGGGTCGTCTGCTCCGACGGGGCGCGGGGCGTGTTCGACATGTCGCAATACCTCGATAAAGGTGACTTCCGTGCATTGCGGAACCAGTCGGTTTCCCAAGGTGTTCGATTGGTGGCCGGAGCCCCCCACGTGGCCGAACGGTATGGACATCGCCCCGAGCGGGTCCGCTCCGATATGATCGTCGACTGACGCGGCGAAACCCAGCCGAAGGAGAATAGTGGACCGGTTTTTCTCTCGAAGGAAGCGCTCGTCACGGTGCCGGGCTTCACAGATCGCATGATTTCGCCGTATGGTGTTGCAGATTCGGGCCCTTTCGATTGTGAGTGGTCTGTGTGGTCCTCGTTCATCGTGTTCCCGGCCACCCGCCTCGGGCGGGTGGCCGGGAACCTTTCCCTCAACCCGTCTTACGCCGTTTCCCATGTTGGGTGCGAGGAATAGGCTGTCCCTCAACCTGCAATCGCCCATTTTCGGGGTTGAGTGGGAGGCCGGTTCGCCACTCAACGCCGTGAACGGTCGAATCATGGTTGAGTGGCGAAACCCTCCGAACCGACAATCCTTGGAAAATGGCGGTTTCGCGCGTACACGGCCCACGTGCGCCAAGTCCCGACTCGGATTCGTGTTCTCCCGTAACCCGCAAACCCGCCTCCACAAGGTTGAGGGGGAGCCTGATCCTCGCACCCAACCGGAAAACAGGCCTCTATCGGGTTGCGTGGCGAATCAGGATGGCCTTGCCGGATGATTCGATGGCCCGGCTTGTACGACGGGAGCCTTCGCACGGCTACGCGCCCCGCTTATCTCGAACGGATGCCTGCGATTCGTGAGTTCGACCCATCCGCTGCAACAATCGGGACGGCGGCCGACCCCTGCACGCCAAATGCGAAAAGCCGGCTTATCGCTTGTGGGAACGGATGACGATGTGGCGGCCGGCGGCGTCGGTGGTGGCGAACAGGTAGGCGTCGCCGCCGTCCTTGAGCTTGAGCTTTCTCCTCAGCGCTGCGACCGGAATCGGGAAGTTGCGTGTGGCGATGTTCGCGTGCGTGAGCCCGTCCGTCAGGCGCTTCAGCTCCTTCTTGTTCATCGTGGCGACCGCGTCGACCTCGAACGCGCGGCCCGGGAAGTCCGCGGCCGGCTCCGCTGAGACGAACAGGTGGCTGTCGCGTGCGACCGGAGCGACGGCGAAGCGGCGTGCGAGCAGGGAGAAGCAGCCCGCCTTCATGATCGACGCGTTCGGCTCATAGAGATACCGCCACGAACCGGAATCGGCGGAATCGGCGGGATCGGCGATACGGGCGTCCTGTCCGGTCTCGCCGTCACCAATCGCGGCATCGTTTCCATCATTCCCGTCGCCGCCTGCGTCGAACGCCAATGCCTGACCGTCGTTCACGCAGAAGACCCGCGACGCGGCGCACACGTCGCGGCCGACGACGAGCAGCAGCTCCTTGCACTCGTTGGCGACGGACACGATATGCACCTCATGCACGCGCCCCGCGAAATCGGCGACCGTCTTATGCCAGTCGAGCATCGGGGAGAGCTTCACCATCACATGCGGGGCGACGGCGAGCAGCCGGTCGATCAATCCCAGCACGTCCGGCGTGCAGTCGGCGATCGCGTACGTGCGCGCGCCGTGCGCGTCACGCCGCGCCGGATCGAGGAACGCCATCGTCGCCGCATCATCCGGCAACGTCGCAAGATACGCAGCCGCGTCGTCGTTCACGACGCGCGCGTGCACGAGCCCCAACGCCGGCAGGTTGTGCGCGGCCAGCTCGCACAGATGCTCCTGCCGCTCCACGTAGACCGCGCGGTCGAACACGCGCGCCATATACGAGCAATCCACGCCGAAACCGCCGGTGAAGTCGATCAGCGTCGTCGGCTCGCCCGCCGCGGCGTTCCCGGCGGCCGCGTCGCCGGCGTCGCCCGCGACGATCCGCCGCGCGACATCCGCCTTGTAGCGTGCCGTCGCCTCCGACGAGCACTGCTCCATCGCCAGATGCGGCGGATAGACGACGTCCTCGCATGCCGCCCAACCGGGCAGTTTCACGCGCGCCGTCCGGAACCCGGCGATCTGCTCCAGCGCGGCCGTGAGGTCCACGTACGGCCCCGGCTTCGCGTGCAGCGCGAGGTCGCGCACGTCCTCATCCCTATGCGCGCGGGCGAAGGCGCGCGTGGCATCCGAAATCAACACCGCTCCATTGTACCGGCGGCCCGGCGCGCCGCGGCGGCGGCAGTGGCGGGCATGTGGGAAGCTGGAACGTGGACGGCGGCAGGGCCGCAGGCGACGGAAAGGACCGACGATGATCGACGAAATCGTGATGCTCAGGCACGGACGCACGAACTACAATCTCCAACGCCGATTGCAGGGGCAGATCGACATACCGCTCGACATCGTCGGCCAATGGCAGGCCGACCAGTCCGCGCTCGCGCTCGCCGCCCGCTACTACTGGGCGAAGGTGAGCCGTCTCGCCGACGATCCCGCGTCGATCCCGCAGCCGGGGCCCGAGGCGAGGGAGCGGACCCGCACGTTCGAATACGAGGAGGCGCCCGCCGCCCGCCGGCGCATGGCCGTCATCAGCTCCGACCTGTTCCGCGCCATGCAGACCGCGCACGCCTTCGCCGACATCCTTGGCCTCGACGTCACGCCCGACCCGCGTCTGCGCGAACGCTCCTTCGGTCAATGGGAGGGACTGACGCGCGACGAGGTGCGCGCGGTGGACGCCGAGGCCTACGCCTCGTGGAAGCGGCATGAGGGTGGCGAGACCGCCTACGGGGTCGAAAGCCGCCGGGCCGTGGGGGAGCGCGGCGCGAAGGCCGTGCGCGACATCATCGCCGACCCCGCCTATGCGGGCGAACGGCCCGTCACGCTGATGCTCGTCGGGCACGGCTCGTGGATCGTCGCGACGATCAGCGAACTGCTCGGCCTCGACCCGGACGGCATGAACGCGGTCGGCTCGATGCGCAACGCCTGCTGGAGCCGTCTCGCCGTACGCCACACGGTCAACGGGAAGCCCGCGGCCGAGCCGATGTTCGACCTCGTCGAACACAACCAGGGGCCCGCCATCGCGAACCTCGGCGACTGGGAGAACGGCCCCGCCGAACTCAGGGGCCCGCACATGCCCGACTGGCAGCCGATCAACTGGTGACGACGGGCCGGTTCCCGCGAATTCACCGCGAATTCAACCGCACGGGTGGACCCCGTCGGCACACGTCCCGCACATGGGACTAGACTTGTCGAGGTTTTCGGGGAGGGCCCCGATTGGACGGACGCGGCGAAAGGCGGGTGAAGAGACGATGTTGAGGATGTTCAGCACCATTAACGGCCAAGTGGAGCGGGTCGACAAACCGGAGAACGGCTCATGGCTGTGCCTGAGCGAACCCACCGACGTGGAGCTCGCCACCGTCGCCTCCGAGACCGGCGTCGACCTCGCCGACCTGCGCGCGCCGCTCGATGACGAGGAGAGGTCCCGCGTCGACGTCGAAGACGACTACACGATGGTCATCGTCGACATCCCGACCGTCGAGGAGCGCGGCGGACGCGACTGGTACGAGACCATCCCGTTGTCGATCATCGTCACCGAGCATCTCATCATCACCGTGTGCATGCAGGACACGCCCGTGCTCCACCCGTTCATGGAGGGCACGATCCGCGGGTTCAACACGTACATGCACTCGCGGTTCATCCTGCAGATCCTCTACCGCAACGCCACCATGTACCTGCGCTACCTGCGCATCATCGACCGCGAGAGCGACAAGCTCGAACTCAAGCTGCGCCACTCGATGCAGAACCGCGAGATCGTGATGCTCATGGAGCTCTCCAAGACCTTGGTCTACTTCACGACCTCCCTCAAATCGAACGAGATCGTGATGGAGAAGCTCACCACCCTGCAGCGCATCAAGCAGTACCCGGACGACGAGGACCTGCTCGACGACGTCATCACCGAGAACAAACAGGCCATCGAGATGGCCAACATCTACAGCGGCGTTCTCGCGAACATGACCGACGCGTTCGCCTCGATCGTGTCCAACAACCTGAACAACGTGATGCGCATCTTCACGATCATCTCCATCACGCTGTCCATCCCGACGCTCATCTTCTCCATGTACGGCATGAACTTCCAGGACGGCATGCTCGGCATGCCATTGACCGACAAGTCATGGGGCTTCGCCGTCATCATCCTCATCTCCGTGGCCCTCTCCGTCGCCGTCACCTGGTTCCTCACCCGCTCGCGCATGTTCAAGTGAGGAGGCGTATGACGGCCATCCGCAATCGAGACGATCGCCCGCGCCGCACGCGCCGGCGGTCCCGCGCGCGCACGCGCGTCGCGCGGGGCGTCGCCGCCGCGCTGGCGACG
>NZ_NMWT01000029.1 GCF_002860365.1 Bifidobacterium parmae | reverse complement strand
TGCGGCTGGCGCCGGCGGCACGTTCGACGCGGCGAACGACGGCTGCGGCGCGGGCGCGGCGGCCGGCTGGAACGCGGGCGCCGGCGGCACGTTCGCGGCGGGCTGCTGTGGCTGGTAGGCGTTCGGCGACGGTGCCGATGATGGCGGAAGCGGAACCTGAGGCAGTGGAACGTTGGGATTTGTCATGGCCTTCTCTCCAATCGACTGGCATGCGCCGCCGGTCCCGCGACGCACGTGCGTATGCCGGCGGCGACACCGCCTGCCCTTCCCACTCTAGTCCCTGTCGGACGCTTTTATTGGACGAATTCCGCTGAAACGCCGCTATATGGTGGAACCGGCGAGGCGTTGGGACGCGGCGTAGGTAGGATGGGGGATTGCGCATGTTACATGCGCGTAAACGAATCATTCGCCGGCGGTGCCGGCGGGAAATGGCCGCCGGGAGACGGCCACGCACCAAGCAAAGGAGGAACGATGGGTCAGGATCAATCATCGGTATTCGATCTCGCGGCGGTCGCCGCAGCGTCCAACGGAGGGAACAACGACCCGCTGCTGCCTCCCGCGCGCTTCATCGGCGACCCGCAGAAGCCGAGCAGGATGCCGTACAACAAGTACGTCGCCTACGACAAGCAGGTGCCGTTCGACTACCCGGAGCGCACCTGGCCGGGCAAGAAGCTCCAGCGCGCGCCCCGCTGGTGCTCCGTCGACCTGCGCGACGGCAACCAGGCCCTCGTCAACCCGATGGACTCCGAGCGCAAGCTGCGCTTCTGGAACCTGCTCGTTTCCATGGGCTTCAAGGAGATCGAGGTGGGCTTCCCGTCCGCTTCCGAAACCGACTTCGACTTCATTCGCATGCTCATCGAGCGTGAGCTGATCCCGGACGACGTCACCATCGTCGTGCTCACCCAGTGCCGCGAGCACCTGATCCGCCGCACCTACGAGGCGCTCAAGGGCGCCAAGCGCGCGGTCGTCCACTTCTACAACTCCGTCTCCGTGCTGCAGCGCGAGGTCGTGTTCCGCAAGAACAAGGCCGAGATCAAGAAGCTCGCCACCGACGCGGCCGAACTGTGCAAGAGCCTTGAGGGCGAGGCCAAGGGCATCGACCTCTACTACGAGTACTCGCCGGAATCGTTCACCGGCACCGAGCCGGAGTACGCCGTCGAGGTGTGCAACGCGGTCATCGACGTCATCAAGCCGACGCCCGAGCACCCGATGATCATCAACCTGCCGGCCACCGTCGAGATGACCACGCCGAACGTGTTCGCCGACGAGGTCGAGTACGTCTCCACCCACCTGCAGGACCGCGACTCCATCGTGCTGTCCCTCCACCCGCACAATGACGAGGGCATGGGCGTGGCCGCCACCGAGCTGGCCGTGCTCGCCGGCGCCGACCGCGTCGAAGGCTGCCTGCTCGGCAACGGCGAGCGCACCGGCAACGTCGACCTCGTCACGCTGGGCCTCAACCTGCTCACGCAGGGTGTCGACCCGCAGATCGACTACTCGAACGTGCCGGAGATCCGCAAGACCGTCGAATACTGCAACCAGATCAAGATCTCCGAACGTCACCCGTACGCGGGCAACTTCGTGTTCACCGCGTTCTCCGGCTCGCATCAGGACGCCATCAAGAAGGGCCTCGAAGCCCGTCAGGTGGCCGCCGACCGCGCCGGCGCCAACCTCGACGACTTCGTCTGGCTCGTGCCGTACCTGCCGATCGACCCGAAGGACATCGGCCGCACGTACGAGGCGATCATCCGCGTCAACTCGCAGTCCGGCAAGGGCGGCATGGCGTACCTGCTCAAGACGAACCACAACCTCGACCTGCCGAAGCGCCTGCAGGTGGAGTTCGACAAGATCGTGCAGAAGTACGCGGACGACACGAAGAAGGAAGTCAAGGACGAGGACATCTGGCGCCTGTTCAAGGACGAGTACCTGCCGGTCGAGCAGTCGGGCATGACCGCCGCCGGCGTGGTCGTCGGCGACACGCACGACTCCACGCTCGCCCCGTGGGGCCGCCTCAAGCTGCTCAAGGTGTCCGTCTCCTCCGGTGAGGACGGCTCCGACACCGTGCTCAAGGCGAAGGTCCTCGATCGCGGCATCAACGTCGGCAAGGACGAGGAGCAGGTGCGCGAGGTGTCCGGCATCGGCAACGGCCCGATCGCCGCGTTCCTCAACGCGCTCGCCAACTTCGGCATCGAAGCGTCCGTGATGGACTACGTGGAGCACACCATGTCCGTCGGCACGGACGCGATGGCCGCCTCCTACGTCGAATGCCAGGTGGGCGAGGACGCGGACGCGCAGATCATCTGGGGCGTCGGCATCGACTCCTCGATCATCACCAGCTCGCTCAAGGCGATCATCTCCGCGATCAACCGCGCCAACGCCGGTCGTCGCTGAGACGCGCATCCATTGAAGTGGCCCCCTCACGTTGCGTGAGGGGGCCACTTTCGTATGTAAGGACGCGAATGCGTGCTCCCGCTGGCGGGAGCTGTCCCGCGGAGCGGGACTGAGGGTGGTTCGGTTCGGTCGTTCGCGTCGCGGGTGCCGCGACCACCCCCACCCGGCTTCGCCGGGAGCCCCCGCCAGCGGGGGCGGAGACAACGCGGGGCCCTCGCCAGAGGGCCCCGTCCGTTGCGGCTACTGGCCGGTGCCGGTGCTGCCGCTGGTGCCGCCGCCGGTGGTGCCGGAATCACCCGAACCGCTGTTGCCGGAGTCGCCGGAACCGGTGCCGCCGCTGTTGCCGTTGTCACCGGAATCACCCGAACCGCCGGAGCCGCCGTTGCCGGAACCGGAATTGTCGGTCTCGCCGGTCGTGTCGCCGCCGCCGGTCTCGCCGCCGGTGGTTTCGCCGGACTGGCCGTAGCCGGAGCACGCGCTGTTCGACTGCGGGTTCGCGGCGCACTGCTCCTCCAACGTCTGCTCGTTGGTGGTGTTCTTCTTCGTGCTGCTCTTCGAACCGGTGCCCCACGTGCCGTCGGAGCCGCCGATCTTGCCGGTGTCCTTCGCGGTGGGGAACGTCTCGTTCGTCGTGCCGGCGAGCGCCTGCTTCATGTACTGGGTGAACAGGTGCACCGGATAGTCGGAGCCGCCGGTCCACTGGCCGAACGCGGGGATCTCCTGCGGGTTGCCGTTCGCGTCCGGATACCACATGGCGAACGTGGAGACGACGGACGGCGTGTAGCCGACGAAGCTCGCCGCGTACGAGTTGTTCGACGTGCCGGACTTGCCGGCGACGTTGTGGCCGATGCCGCGCGCCTCGGTGGCGGTGCCGTACTGGACGACGCCGGTGAGCGCCTTGGTGACGAGGTTCGTGTCGTTCGCGGTGAACACCTGCTCGGTGCCGGTGGGTGCCTGGTAGAGGTCCTTGCCCTTGCCGTTCTTCACGCTGGCGACGATGTGCAGGGTCGGTTTCTTGCCCTGGTTGGCGAGCGTCGCGTAGGCGTTGGTCATGTCCTTGACGCTGAGCGCGTTGTTGCCGAGCACGGTGAACGGTTCGGAGCCGTCGAGCGCCTTGTTGGAGACGCCGGCCGTGCGCGCGGTCTGCGCGATCTTCTTCGCGCCGAGCTTGGTCTGCAGATCCATGTACACGGTGTTCGACGACATGGCGGTGGCACGGTACAGGTTGATGTAGCCCATGTTCTCGCCGCCGAAGTTGCTCACCGTGCTGCTGATGCCGGGGAACGTGCGGTACGAGTTGCCGTTGAACGTGGTGTCGAGGTTGACGCCCGCCTCCACGGTGGCGAGCAGCGCGAACGGCTTCATCGTGGAGCCGACCTCGTACTGGGCCTGCGTGGCGTTGTTGAGCTGCTTGGCGAGGTAGTCGTCGCCCGCGTACAGGGAGATGATGGATCCGTCCTTCGGGTTGGCGCTCATCGCGCCGAACTGCATGCCGTCGGGCACGACGCCCTGCATGCCGTTCTGCGAGGGGCTGACGGTCTGCTGCATGAGGTCCTGCTTGGACTTGTCGATCGTGGTGACGATCTTGTAGCCGCCGGTGTCGAGCTCGTCCTTGGTGAACGCCTTGCGGCTTTCCAGCTCGTCCCTCACCATCTGCAGCAGGTAGCCGTTCGGTCCCTGGTAGACGTCGTCGGTGGTGGTCTGCACGGTTTCCGGCATGGCCGCGTCGTGCGCGTCCTTCGCGGTGATGTAGCCGTCCTCGCGCATGATCGTGATGACGCGCTTGAAGCGCTGTTTCGCCATCGTCGGGTTGTCGGCCGGATCCCACGTGGAGGGGGCGGGGATGATGCCGGCCAGCGTGGCCGCCTCGGAGAGCGTCAGATCCTTCGCGTCCTTGTTGTAGTAGGCCTTCGCCGCCGCTTGGATGCCGTACGCGCCGCGTCCTAGGTAGATCGTGTTGAGGTAGTTGCACAGGACCTTGCTCTTGTCCTGCGTCTGCGCGATCTTCAACGCGAGGATCGCCTCGCGCAGCTTGCCGGTGTACGACGTGGTTTCGCCCAGATAGTAGCGTTCCGCGTACTGCTGGGTGATGGTTGAACCGCCCTGGCGGGTGCCCTTGGTCACGTTGTTGACGAGTGCGCGTCCGATGCCGCGCAGGTCGATGCCCTTGTCCGTGTAGAACGTGCGGTTCTCCGACGCGACGACCGCGTTGCCCACGTAGTCGGGCAGTACGGCGCAGTCGATGATGTCGCGGTTCTGCTCGGAGAACGTGCCCATCTCCGTGGTGCCGTCGTTGAAGTAGACGGTCGTGTTCTCCGCCAGCGCGATCTTCTCGGGGGAGGGGATCTCCGTGGTGATGTAGAGGTATGCGAATGTGCCGATGCCCGCGGCGAGCCCGAGCGCGATCAGCCCGAGCACCCATTTGAGGACGAGATGCCTGCCGCGTCCCTTGAGTTTCGGCCCTTTGCCGCCCTTGACGCGATGATTGCCGCCCCGGTAATGGCGGGCGGCGGGTTTGCGCTCCGCCGTGCTCCTGACGTGCCCGCGCGCACGCCCTCTGCCGTTACGAGAATGTGAAACCATGAGCACCACCGTAGCCACACGCCCTGAAAAAGAGCGTGCGTAGGCCCCGTGTGAACGCTATCCCGGCCGGTTCGTCCTCGGAATCCTCACAAGTGCCGGGCGGTTATGCCATGGTCCTTCTGCGGCCGTTCCGCGACTCGCCCACGGTATGATGCCGTCAAGCGGAGACTGCTGCCGCGCGGTATGTTGGATACATATACCCGTGGGAAGAAGGGAATGGAATAATGGCGTTTCTCCGTCTGTTCGACGTCATCGAATACAACGGGCCGGAAACCGATGGCGTCTTCGCATGGAAGCACCCGAACAAGGAGCTTCGTCCGGGATCGCACATCAACGTGCAGCAGTCGCAGGTGGCCGTGTTCCTCAAACAGGGGCAGGTCGTATCGGTCTTCCCAGCCGGAGGCCACAAGGTCGACGGCAACAATCCGGTGTTCCTCACCGGTCTGACGAAGATGGTGACCGGAGGCGCGTCGCCATGGTCGTCGCAGATCTGGTTCATCAACCTCACCGACCGCATGTCCGTCAAATGGGGCACACCCAGTCCGATTCCCATCCCGTTGCCCGGCGTGGGCTCGAAGATGGCCGGCGCGCTCACCCTGCCGGTCCGCGCGCGTGGCAACTTCACCGTCACGTTCGACACCGAGAAGATCGGACCGTTCATCGAACGCCTCGCCGGCACGAAGGATGTCATCGCCTACGAGGACATCCAGTCATGGTTCCGTGACCAGACCGTCGCCATCATCAAATCCACGTTGGCGACCGTCATGGTCGCCAACAACGTGGATTTGGGGCATATCGCCATGTATCTGGACGGATTGTCCCAAGGGCTACTGCCGAAGGTGTCGGGGACGCTCGCCGAATACGGAATCATCGTGAAGAACTTCGTCATCGAAGACATCTCACCGGACGAAAACAGCATCGCGTTCAAGGAGTACAAGTCCCTCGCGTCCCGTGTCGCCAATGCGGAGAGCCGCGCCGAAGCACAGCGCGCCGAAGCGCAGGGCGACGCGGATGCGCTGCGCACGCGCACCGACGCACGACAATACGCCGCCATCGCCAGCAGCCAGGCGAAGGCGCTGGACCAGCAACTGCGCGGATACGCCTACCAGCAGCAGCGCATGTTCGACGTCATGGACACGGCCGCCGCCAACACCGGCTCCGGTGCCGACCTGATGAACCAGACCATGGGCATGGGCGTCGGCATGGCGATGGGCAACCAGATCGGCGGCATGATGGCCGACGCGATGGGCAACGCCACCGCGTTCAACGTGATGACGCCGCAGGTGCCGGGTATGGCGGGGCCGGCTGCCGTGCCGGGGACGCCCGTAGCGCCCGGTGGAACGCCTGCATCCCCCGGCGGCACGCCTTCCTCCCGTCCGGCCGTGCCGCAACCGCCGTTGCCGGATCGACCGGGCGCGCAGGCGACGCCACAGTCTGCGCCCCAGCCGACGCCGCAGTCTCCGGACACCGAGCAGCCGGCCGCTCAATTCGACCCCGTGGCGGCGATGACGCAGCTGAAGCGAATGCTTGACGCCGGGCTCATCCCGCAGGACGTCTACGACGCGAAACGCGACGAGATTCTCAAGCGTATGTAGCGCATCACGTGCCGCATACCGTATCGCATATCACGGAAGAACGAAGAAGGTACATCCCATGAAAGTCCGTTTTCTCATCGCCGACGTGGCGCTCGCCGTCATCGTCGCGATCATCATCCTGCTGTTGCCGCACACGGATACGGCGTCGTTCTGGCTTGCGTTCGCATGCACGCTGCTGGGCGTGCTCGCATTCCTCGTCCCGGCGCTGCTGCCGCCGCCGCGCGACCACATGAGCCGCGTGCCGCTGTACGTGGCGCTCTCCGGCGATCTTGTCGTGCAGGTGGTGCTGCTCGTCGTCTCGAATTTCGTCGGCTGGAAGGTCGTCGCCGTCACCGAACTGGTCATGCTCATCGTGTTGGGCGGCATCGGGTTCATGGTCTCCGCACGCGAGACGCAGGAGGCCGCCGACGCTACTCCTACGCGTCCGGCGTACGATCCGCGTCCCGGAGCGCAAGGATGGGGGGATGCGCGATGACCTCGTTCTTCCTGAAACGATACTTCGTCCACGCGTTCGCCGGATTCATGGGACTGCTGACGGTCCTGTCGCTGATCATCATGCTGCTCACCATAGGGTCGGACTTCTCCGCGCTGTTCCGGTACACGTTCCTCATCGGCGCCGGAGCCGAAGTGATGATCGGACTCACGTTGCGGGAGTTGAGGCAACGCTACCGTGAGATCAGTCTCGATCAAGCGCGGCGTCTGCAGCGGCAGGGGCTCTCGTACGCGAACGTCGCCGGTGACGGCAAGAACGATGTCGGCCGGGCCGGCGAGGTGCTCGATAAGCAGTACAAAGCCGCCGAGCAGGCGGTCGGTGCCGGCGCTGGTGCCGCGAGTCGGCCCGCGCCGGGGAATGCGGCAGGGAACGCCGGACGAGTCGGCGCTCCAGCCACGGCATCCGCCGGGATCGTGCCGCCGAAGACGGACGCCGTGTCGCTGTACGTCGCCGCGACGTTCGGCATGATGCTGTTCCTGTTCGGTGCCAGCGGGGTGATTCGGGCGCAGCGGCTGCCGGTTTTCGCGCTGATCGTCACGTGTGTCGGCATCGGGCTGCTGGTTTGGGTCGCGATTCGTGATTGGCGGACGGCGAAGGCGCTGCTGGAGGAGCGCCGTTCGCTGTCCGTGAGGGCGCAGCACCATGAGGAGGAGACCGTGCGTGGCGCGGTGGGCCAGTATCAGGCGCACGGCGTCGTCCGCTCGAGGGTCGAGCTGTCATGTCCGAACTGCGGCGGTGAATGCGTCACCGTGCTCGGCCGCAAGGTGCTTTGCGCGTACTGCCAGCAGGACCTGAAGATCGATCTGCGTGACGGCCGCAACGGAAAGGTGGCATGATCATGGTTCGTAAGGCGAAGACCAACTCCAATGCCGTGAAACGTCCTGTCGACGCCGTTCAACGCCGCGGCGACAGGACGAACTACATCCTGATGGGCGTGTACTCCGCCGTCATCCTGTTCGGGCTCGTCGTGCCCGTCGTGCGCGGCGTGCTCCGCCTGCACGAGATGCTGACCTCTCCCGAAGGCGTGCGTGTGCTGGCCGAGGCGAAAGCCAGCGGAGAACCGCTGATCGACGCGGGCGACGTACGGTTCCTCGTGATTCTCGGCCTGTGGCTGCTGTTCATGGCGACGCCCGCTTTCGTCGCCATCGTCAACCTCGTCTCCGTGATCAGACGCCAGATGAACTATGCGCGCGTGAGCGTGCCGGGATACATGGAACGGCTGCTCGACGGCGAGGCGGACGAGCAGTCCACGCGGACGCTGCGCCGCATCATCGACGAGCTGGAACTCGTGACGGTGAAATGCCCGAACTGCGGTGACAAGGTCGTCACCTCGCCGGACTCGACGCCGAAATGCCCCAGCTGCATGGAGAGGTTCGACGCGTCGACCGCCGAACGTGTGTTCGCCGGCGTGACGAATGTGTCGCAGAAGATCGCGGACAGGGTAACGCAATCCGTCCAGTCCGTTCCGCACGGAGCACCGGCCGGTGCTCCGGCTGTGCCGGGCGTGTCGCCCGCCAACGTGCCCGCTCCCGGCCCTGTAGCCGCTGCGTCCGGATTCTCCGGCGCACCGCAGCCGCCGGCCGCCCCGTCCCCGATGGGCGTTCCCCTGCCTCCCCGTCCGCAGCCGGGCGGCGGGGTACGGTCGGCGGGCGACGTGCAGGTTCTCGTGACATGTCCGAACTGTGGTGACATAACAGTGGTATCCGTTGATGATGCCCGCCCGAGGTGCAGGGACTGCGGATTGCCGCTTCCGCCGGATGCGGTGCGTCAGGCGTATCAGACGCATAGGACCGGCAGCGTCATACGGGCTTGCGACATGTGCATGGCTCCGGTGGAGGTCATACCTGGAACCGTTGCGACCTGTCCACGCTGTGGATGGGCCGTGAAGGGATAACGCCGCACCTCCACCGTCTCCAGGGAAGTTCCTCATGCGGAAGCCGCGTGTAACCCTCGAGGTGCCGGCTCGTCCGGGGATGGTGTATAGTGGTGCAAGCCTCCGTACGGCGTTATGTCGCCCAAACCCCCCAGGGCAGGAATGCAGCAAGGGTAAGCGGCCTCTGACGGGTGTACGGAGGTTTTTCATATCCCCGACCCGGGAATAAGGCCTATAGGAACCAAACGTGGTGTTTTAGACCGGTCAGAATGGTCGGGTCTTCGCGTGACGGGGCGTTGTTCGTCGATTTTATGGGTCTTATCCGGGACAACTGTCTCCCCTTAACTGGGCGGAGGCCTGTTTTTCGGTTGAGGGCGAGAATCGCGTTGTCCCTCAACCTCGTGGAGGCGGGGTTGCGGGTTGGGGGAGCACGCGGATCCGGGCCGGGGCATGGCCCGTGTATGCCGTGTTCGTGTAAAACCGCTATTTTCCAAGGATTTCAGGTTCGTGCGGTTTCGCCACTCAACCATGATCCGGCCGGTTACGGCGTTGGGTGGCGTGTCGTCCTCCCACTCAACCTGGGAAACGGGCAAATATGGGTTGAGGGGAACCCTGATTCTCCCACTCAACCTGGGAAACGGGCAAATATGGGTTGAGGGGAACCCTGATTCTCGCACTCAATCCGGAAAATGGGCGAATACGGGTTGAGGGGAACCCTGATTCTCGCACTCAACCTGGAAAACGGGCGGATATGGGTTGAGGGGAAGGCACCCGACCCGACCCGGAAACCGGCCGCCACGGTTGGACGGGGAGGATGTTCCCGTCCAACCCGGCCCCTACACGCCACAATGCGACCCGGAACGAGCCGGCGAGACGGTGGGCTAGTGTGGTGGGCATGAGTGACGAACAGCGACCCACGACCTCCCAAGGCCCGCAGATCCGCGATCCGCATGCGCCGGTGAATCTGCTGCGCGATTTCGAACCGTTGGACGATCTGCCCGGCGCGCCGAGCACGACCGGCACCGCGGCCGGCACGTCAGGCAACGCCGGCACGACGGCCGGAATCCCCATCGGGAGCACCGCCGCGCCCCGCACCCCCGCCTCATACGCCCCGTCCGCGTCATCCCCGCTCCGCTCCCTGTCCGACATCGCCGACGTCGCCGACATCGACGTGTCCGACACGCAGGACGGTCTCGACATCTCCGGCACCGCCGGCACGGCCCCCGTGCCCGGCGAGGCACGCGTCGACCTGCGCGCGCTCGACGCCGACGGCGGCCGTCGCGGCGCGCGTCGCCGGCGCGTCGACGACGATCCGCTCGCACGCCGCCCGCGCGCGTCGAGCCGCGTGCTGTGCGTCGTGTTCGGTCTGCTGCTCGTCGCCGCCGCGTTCGGCGTCTACTGGTTCGGCGTGCACACGGAGACCGGCCAGTCGTTCGACGACATGGTCGAAACGTATTTCGCCGCCAACGTGCCCGGCTGGTTCGCGGGACTCCTCGGCGCCGGCTCGCACGTGGCCGTGCTCGTCGGCTCCATCCTGTTCGCCGCGGCCGCGGTCGTCGTCGCGGTCGTGCGCAGGCGCTGGTGGCTGCTCGGCCAGCTCGTCGCGTTCGGCGTGCTGTGTTTCGCCGCGTCGCTGCTCAAGGACGTGCTGCCGCGCCCGTTCATCATCCACACGACGATCGACGCCGGCAACTCCGCGCCGAGCGGCCACACGATCCTCGGCGTGGCCGCCGCGACCGCCCTGCTGTTCGCCGTGTCGCGCGGATGGCGGTGGGTCGCCGCGCTCGTCGGCGGACTGTGGAGCGTGTTCGTCGCGCTGTCCGTCGTGAACGGCAAATGGCATCGTCCGTCCGACGCGCTGATGGCGATCCTGCTCGTCGGCGGCGTCGCGCTGTTCACGCTCGCGTTCACGCGCACGTCCGGCATGGACGCGACCGGCAAACGCCGCTCCTCCGCCGGCGTGCAGGTCGTCGGCTCGATCGCGATCACCGGCGGCGCGTTCGCATGCCTGTACGGCGCGTACGTGGTCTGGCAGGTCGTGCCCGGACTGCTGATGAGCGCCGAATGGGCGCGTTCCGGCGCGGTCGCCGCCGCGATCATCCTCATCGCCGGCGCGACGACGCTCGTGTTCGGTCTCATGCTCGCGATGCGCCAGCTCACCGCCGCGCCGTTGACGAAACTCGGTCTCGTCGGTGCGCCTCCGGCCCCGCCGAAGCGGCGTTGAGACGGTCGCCTTCCACGCGCCCGGTCGGAGCCGGACACACGGATGGCCACCGTTGGTGAGTATGATGACAGCACGACGGCACCGTGCGACGTCGGTGTCGGTCGAGAACGCAGTGACAAGTCGACGATAACGGAGAGGTGAAGGAGAGGTCATGGCAGCACGCACCGCGAACGGCACCAAGCTGGTGATCGTGGAGTCTCCCACCAAGGCCCGCAAGATCAGCGGATACCTGGGCGACGGCTACACCGTGATGGCGTCGGTGGGACACATCCGAGACCTCGCCCAGCCCAGTCAGGTGCCCGCCGCCGACAAGGAGAAGTACGGCAAGTTCGGCGTCGACGTGAACGACGGGTTCAAGCCCTACTACATCGTCGACGGCGACAAGAAACGCACCGTCTCCGAACTCAAATCCGCGTTGAAGAACGCGAGCGAACTCTATCTCGCCACCGATGAGGACCGCGAAGGCGAGGCCATCGCGTGGCATCTGGTCGAAACCCTGAAGCCCAAGGTGCCGGTCAAGCGCATGGTGTTCCACGAGATCACCAAGAACGCGATCCGGAAGTCGCTCGACCAGACCCGCGACGTCGACGCGGACATGGTCGACGCGCAGGAGACGCGACGCATCCTCGACCGTCTCTACGGCTACGAGCTGTCGCCCGTGCTGTGGCGCAAGGTCGGGCCGGGACTGTCCGCCGGCCGCGTGCAGTCCGTCGCGACGCGCCTCATCGTCGAACGCGAACGCGAACGCATGGCGTTCGTCCGCGCGCCCTACTGGGATCTGACGGCGACGCTCGCCGCGCCGGACGCGTCCGGCGAGATCGCGACGTTCGACGCGCGCATGGTCGCGCTCGGCGGCAAGCGGCTCGCCACGTCGAAGGACTTCGGCGCGGACGGCCGTCTCACGCCGGAAGGCTTCGCCGGCAACGTGCGCCAGCTCGACGAGACCGCGGCGAACGCGCTCGCCGCACGCCTGAAGGACGCGCCGTTCACCGTCGTCTCGATGGAGACGAAGCCGTACCGCCGCCGCCCGCTGCCGCCGTTCACCACGTCCACGCTGCAGCAGACCGCCGGCAACCGTCTCGGCATGAGCTCGCGCGCCACGATGCGCGCCGCGCAGGGCCTGTACGAGAACGGCTACATCACGTATATGCGAACCGATTCGGTGACGCTCTCGCAGGAGGCGATCGCCGCCGCGCGCGACGCGGTCGAATACCATTTCGGTTCCAGGTTCCTCTCCGACGCGCCGAAGCAGTATGCGACGAAGACCGCCGGCGCGCAGGAGGCGCACGAATGCATCCGCCCGGCCGGCGCGCGGTTCCGCGATCCGGACGAGCTCACGGGCAAGGTGCCCGGCGACCAGCTGAAGCTGTACCGGCTCATCTGGCAGCGCACGCTCGCCTCGCAGATGGCCGACGCGACCGGCTCCACCGCCACGGTGAAGCTCTCCGCGCCCGCCGGCGTGGGCGACGCGGGCGTGGCCGAGGACGCGTTGTTCCAGGCGTCCGGCACCGTGATCGAATTCCCCGGCTTCATGAAGGCGACGGGGGAGGGGCGCCACGCGGCCTCCGGCACGGGTGCCGGCGCCGACGGCAAGGGCACCACGGACGGCAAGAACGGCAAGGCGAAGGACGAGAACGCGTCCCTGCCGCCGATGAGCGAAGGCCAGCGTCTCGCCGCCTCCGACGTGCACGCGGACGGCCACGAGACCCAGCCGCCGGCGCGCTACACCGAAGCCTCGCTCGTCAAGACCCTGGAGGCCAAGGAGATCGGACGCCCGTCCACCTACGCGTCGATCATCTCCACGATCATCGACCGCGGCTACGTGTACGAGCGCGGCCGCGCGCTCATCCCCTCCTGGCTGGCGTTCGCCGTGACCAAGCTGCTGGAGACGAAGTTCCCCAAGCTCGTCGACTACCGGTTCACCGCGGAGATGGAGAACGGCCTCGACCAGATCGCGCACGGGCGCGAGACCGGCCGCGACTGGCTCACCCGCTTCTACTTCGGTTCCGGCGCGGGCGCCGCGCAGAGCGCCGACGAGGCGCATGAGGGCCTGCAGCAGCAGGTCGCGCAGCTTGGCGAGATCGACGCGCGCGCCATCAACACCATCGAGATCGGCGACGGCCTGCACGTGCGCGTCGGCCGCTACGGCCCGTACCTCGAGGACATGGAGCACACGGACGCGGAAGGCAATCCGAAGCGCGCCTCCCTGCCCGACACGATCGCGCCCGACGAGCTGACCGTCGAAGTCGCGCACGACCTGATCGAGAACCATTCCGGTGGGCCGCGCGAACTCGGCGTCGACCCGGCGACCGGCGGCACCGTCGAGGTGCGCAACGGCCGGTTCGGACCGTACGTCGCACTGGTCACGCCCGAGGCGGCGGCCGCCGAGGCCGCGGCGCGCAAGGCCGCGAAGGAGGCGGAGGCGGCCGGCAAGCCGGCGCCGCGCCGTTCGCGCAAGTCGGATGCGCCGCGCCCGAAGATGGCGAGCCTGTTCAAGACGATGAGCCCCGAATCCCTGACGCTCGACGACGCGTTGAAGCTGCTGAGCCTGCCGCGCGAGGTCGGCTCCTACGAGGAGACGAACGCGGAGACCGGCGAGACGGCGGTCGTGACCGTGGCCGCGAACAACGGCCGCTACGGCCCGTACCTGACCAAGACGAAGGCGGACGGGACGAGCGAGACCCGGTCGCTGAACTCGGAGGACGAGATCTTCACCGTCACGCTCGACCAGGCGAAGGACCTGTTCGCGCAGCCCAAGTACCGCGGACGCGGGCGCGGCGCCGCCAAGCCGCCGATCCGCACGCTCGGCAACGACCCGGAGAGCGGCAAGCCGGTCGTCATCAAGGAGGGCCGTTTCGGCCTGTACCTGACCGACGGCGAAACCAACCGCACGCTGCCGCGCCAGTACGATCCGGCGACCATCGAGCCGGCGGACGCGTACCGGATCCTCGCGGAGAAGCGTGCGATGGGACCGGCGACCAAGCGTGGCCGCGGCGGTCGTTCCGGCGGCTCGGGCAAGGGCTCCGCGGCGAAGGGCGCCAAGGGGTCCAAGGCTGCGAAGGCCGCGCCGAAGGTGAGCGCCGTCGAGGCGAAGCGCGCCGAGCGCCGCGCCGAGGTGAAGAAGCTCGCCGCGAAGGGCTGGGCCAACACGCGCATCGCGGAGAAGATCGGCTCCACCGCCTCCACCGTGAAGGGCGACATCGACTGGCTCACCGCGAACGAGGGCTTCGAACGCCCGCCGGTCGTCGCCGCCAAGCCCAAGACCTCCAGAACCGCAAAGAAGAAGTGACGGCGGGCTATCTCATGACTGGACTGTTCATCTCGTTCGAAGGCGTCGACGGCGTCGGCAAGACCACGCAGGTCGAGCGGCTGCGCGCGGCGCTGGAGGCCGCGGGCCGCGAGGTCGTCGTCACCCGGGAACCCGGTGGCACCCCGTTGGGTCAGGCCATCCGCAGCCTCCTCCTCCACGGCGTCCCCTCAGAGGAGACCGCCGATCCGTCGGCCCGCATGTCCGCCCCCGCCGGCGGGGGCTGTCGGCGTCAGCCGACTGGGGGTGGTTCCGCGGCCGGTGATATCGCCGCCCCCGCCGACATCGCCCCGCGCGCCGAGGCGCTGCTCTTCGCTGCCGACCGCGCCCAGCACGTCGCCGAGGTGATCCGCCCGGCGTTGGACCGCGGCGCGGTCGTCATCACCGACCGGTACCTCGACTCGTCCCTCGCCTATCAGGCGGGCGGGCGCGAACTCACCGCCGCCGAGATCCGCGAACTGAGCATGTGGGGCACGAACGGCCTGCTGCCCGACCGCACGTATCTGCTCGACATGGACCCGGCGCTGTCCCATTCCCGGCTCACCCACGACGAGGACCGCATGGAATCCGCGGGCGACGACTTCCAACGCCGCACGCGCGAGGCGTTCCTCGCTCTCGCCGCCGCCGAACCCGACCGGTTCCGCGTGATCGACGCGTCGCAGCCGATCGACGCGGTGTGGACGTGCATCGAGCGTGACGTCGAGGCGCTGGCGGCGGGCGGTGAGCCGCGATGAGCGTATGGGATGCGATCATCGGGCAGCGACCGGTCGTCGAACGGCTGAGGACGATCGCCGCCGGCGACCCGAAGCAGATCGCGCAGTCGTGGCTGATCTGCGGGCCTCCCGGATCGGGCCGCTCGAACCTCGCGCGCGCGTTCGCCGCCGCGCTCGAAAGCCCCGACCACGGTCTCGGCGACGAGCCGACGAAGGTCACGAAGCAGGTGCTCGCCGGCACGCATCCGGACGTGAGCGTACTCGCCACCGACAAGGTGACGATCGGCATCGACGAGGTGCGCGAGCTGATCGGCGTGTCCGAGCAGATGCCGAGCACCGCGCCGTGGCGCATCATCATCATCGAGGACGTCGACCGCATGCTCGAACGCACGACGAACGTGCTGCTGAAGGAGATCGAGGAGCCGGCCGAGCATTGCATCTGGCTGCTGTGCGCGCCGAGCGCGCAGGACGTGCTGCCGACGATCCGCTCGCGCACGCGCATCGTGAACCTCGCCGTACCGCAGCAGGCCGCGGTCGCCGCGTATCTGGAGTCGAGCGCCGGCGCGGACGCGCATCTCGCGCGGCGCGCGGCGCGGCTCGCGGAAGGGCATATCGGCATCGCGAAACTGTACGCGACCGACGAACGCGTGATGACCGACCGCGACGAGCTCGTCGTCGGCGTGCTGGAACTCGCGAAGGCGTCCGACGCGGTGCTGCTCGCCGGCCGGCTCATCGACAACGCGAAGGCACAGGCCGAAGTGGACGTGTCCGGACAGGCGGCGAAGGCCGAAGCGGACTTCCGCCGCGTCAACGGCCTCGGGCCGGACGACCGCATCCCGCCGAAACTGCGCGGCGCGTACAACGCGATCGCGAAGAAGGACGACCTGAAGCGTCGGGCGACGCGTCGCAGACGCGACGTGCTCGACCGCGCGCTCAACTCGATCGCGTCCGTCTACCGCGACATCGCCGTATTGCAGAACGACGCGGAGGACGCGGTCGGGCTCATCAACCTGGAGAACCGGGCGGCGATCGCCGAGCTGGCGGCGCGGCTCTCCCGCGAGGGGGCGCTGGCGCGGCTCGACGAGGTGGCGCGCGCCCGCAAACGGCTCATGGGCAACGGCAATCCGACGCTCGTCTTCGAAGCGCTGTTCTGCGCGCTGATCCCGTGACGCGTGGGCTCCGCAGGCCCGCGGAGCCCGTCAGCGCTTCGTACTGGAGACGCGGACGATGAGCCGCGGCGGCAGGGAGACGTGGCTCGGATGGCCGGGACCCGCCTCGATGAGGCGCAGCGACTCGGCGACGATGCGGTCGTAGGGCGGGCGCACCGAGGTCATCGTCGGCAGGGTGGCCGAGGCGATGGGGGAATCGTTGTAGCCGACCACCTTGATGTCCTCCGGAACGCTCATGCCGAGCGCATGCAGGGCCATCATCACGCCGAACGCGATCGTGTCGTCCGCGCAGACGATCGCATCCGGGTGGCCGTTCTCGCCGAACAGGCGGATCGTGCAGTCGAAGCCGCGCTGCACCGTCGAATCGCCGAAACGATTCCACGCGCTGACGGTGTCGAGGCCGGCGGCGCGCAGCTGCGTGTGGAACATGGCGAACAGTTCCGCCGACTCGAACGAGACCTCCTTGCCGGCGAGGTAGGCGACGGACCGGACGCCCTGCGAGGCGAGATGGCGGATGATCGACTCCATCGCCGTGTTCTCGTCGATGGAGACCATGTTCGTGCGGAACGAGCGCTGATGCCCGCCCACCTGCACGATCGGAATCGTGTCCGCATAACGGTCGAACACTTCGGACAGGTCGTTGCCGGCGGTGGTGACGGCGATCAGGCCGTCCACCTTGCGCGAGCAAAGCGCCTCGATGCGGTCGGCCTGCATGGCCTCGCTCGCGCCGATGCCGAGCAGCAGCTGGCGGCTGTCCGAGTCGACGACCGGTTCGAGCGCGTCGAGCAGACTGGCGCTGAAGCTGTCGGTCGCGGAGGGGATGACCAGGCCGATCGTGTTCGTCACGTCGCTGCGCAGGGCGCTGGCCGCGTAGTTGACGGAATAGTTGAGTTCGGCGGCTGCCTTGCGCACGCGGTGCGCGATGTCGTCGTCCTTGGCGCGGCGGCCGGAGAGCACGCGTGACACCGTCGCCGTCGAGACCTGCGCCAACGTGGCGACCTCGAGGATGGAACTGGGGGATTTCGCCGCCCGGTTGGCCATGGTGCTGTGCCCTTTCCTGTTATGTGCGCATGGGGTGCGCGGTGCGCGTGTGATGCGGTGGACGCGCGGGAAAACAAAATCGCCGCCCAGCACAGCATGATACCGCGCGGACGGCGAGTTCGCCTTGCAATAGGAGGGGAATCGGCCCGCCGCGTATGCGCTGTGGTGGCGGGGAGACGATCGCCTCACATTCCCGGTTCTAGGCCCGGGAAGTCTGAATCAGGCCTTGGTCAGGGTCTCGACCAGGGAGTCGACCACGGCCTCGGCGTTGTCGCCCTCGACGGTCAGGGTGACGGTGTCGCCCTGCTTGACGCCCAGACCCATGACGGACAGGATGGAGCCGGCCGGGACGGCGGCGCCGTCGCCCTTGGCGATGGTGACCGTGCAGCCGGAGGCGGTGGCGGCCTGAGCGAATTCGGCGGCCGGACGGGCGTGGATGCCGACGGGGTCGTTGATGACGGTGGAACGGGTGGCGGTTGCCATGGAGCACTCCTTTGGTCTTACGGTTGTCCTTCACGCGCGTCAGTCACTGATGTGCGCTGGTAAGCACTATAGCACGTTTTTCCGCGACACGCAGAAAACGATTACCGGCGTTGCTACAATGGTTTTTCTGTGTATACTGACACATGTCGGTAAATGGATTACTCGCTTGCAGGGCAGGCTTGCAGCGCAGGAGGGTGTCCGCCGCGGAACGAACCGCGGGCATGCCGGCGGTGAAACGAAAGTCATAAAGGAGTGCTCAACATGGTTATCACCGGAAGCGGAATCGGACGTGGCGTCGCAGTGGGCAAGGTCATCCGCATGGCCCCGCCGCTGGAGGAGCCGGCCGACGTGCGTCGTGACGCGTCGATCAGCGCCGTCGTCGAGAACGAGCGCGTCACCAAGGCGCTCGCTACCGTCAACGCCGAGTTGAACCACCGCGCCGAGGAGGCCAAGAACGGTGATGAGGGCGCCAAGAAGGCCGCCCCGATTCTGGAGGCCATCGCCATGTTCGCCTCCGACCCGTCCCTCGCCACCTCCATCCAGAACCTCGTCAACGGCGGCAAGACCGGTGAGCGCGCCGTGCTCGAAGGCTTCGCCCAGGTCGAGGAGATGTTCAAGATGATCGGCGGCTATCAGGCCGAGCGCGCCGCCGACCTGCACGACGTCGGCCAGCGCGTCATCGCCGAGCTGCGCGGCGTGCCCGCCCCCGGCGTACCCGAGTCCGACGAGCCGTTCGTGCTCGTCGCCGAGGACCTTTCCCCCGCCGACACCTCCAGCCTGGATCTCACCAAGACCCTCGCCATCGTCACCTCGCAGGGCGGCCCGACCTCGCACACCGCGATCCTGGCCCGCGCCCGCGGCATCGTCGCGGTCGTCTCCGCGGCCGGTGCCGAGGACCTGAAGACCGGCGAGACCATCATCGTGAACGCCGCCAAGGGCGAGGTCGTCACCGAGCCGACCGAGGCCCAGATCGAGGAGGCCGAGCACGCCAAGGCGAAGGCCGCCCGCGCCAAGGAGCTGCGCGGCCAGGCCGGCGGCACCAAGGACGGCCACCACGTGCCGCTGCTCGCCAACCTCGGCAAGCCGGCCGACGGCAAGACCGCCCTGGAGTACGGCGCGGAGGGCGTGGGCCTGTTCCGCTCCGAGTTCCTGTTCATCGGCAACTCCGAGCCGCCGAGCGTCGAGGAGCAGACCAAGGCGTACGCCGAGCTGCTCGCCCAGTTCCCGGGCAAGAAGGTCGTCATCCGCATGCTCGACGCGGGCGCCGACAAGCCGCTGCCGTTCCTCACCCCGGAGGACGAGCCGAACCCGGCCCTCGGCCTGCGTGGCCTGCGCACCCTGCGCGTGCACAAGGAGGTCCTCGAAGGCCAGCTCAAGGCCCTCGCCGCCGCCGACGCCCAGACCGACGCCGACCTGTGGGTCATGGCCCCGATGGTCGCCGACGAGCATGAGGCCGCCTACTTCGTCAAGCTCGGCAAGAGCTTCGGCCTGAAGAAGGTCGGCGTGATGGCCGAGGTGCCGTCCATCGCCGTGATGGCCGACAAGGTCGCCCAGGTCGCGGACTTCGTCTCCATCGGCACCAACGACCTCACCCAGTACACGATGGCCGCCGACCGTACGCTCGGCTCCGTCTCCAACTACCAGACCGCATGGCACCCGGCGGTGCTGCGCATGATCAAGTCCATCGCGGACGCCGGCAACAAGTACGGCATGCCGGTTGGTGTGTGCGGCGAGGCCGCGGCCGACCCGGATCTGGCGGTCATCCTCACCGGCATCGGCGTGAACTCCCTGTCGATGACGCCCGTCGCCCTCGACGACGTGCGCGCCCAGCTGGCCGAGGTCACCTTCGAGGAGGCCAAGGCCAAGGCCGAGGCCGCCCTCAACGGCGACTTCTACAAGCCCGCCTGGGGCGACTGATTCCCGGCGGCTTCCTTCGGTCCCCTCTGACGAGGGGGCCGTCAGCCAAAGGTTGACTGGGGGAGAGGCCTCGGTCGGCCGCTAACACACTTGGCGCGGCGGGGACGTCCGGATTCCCCTTCGTCCGGATCGCCCGCCGCGCCGTTCCTCCGTGACCCGGATTTCCCCTTCGCCCGGGTCACCTCCTTCCGGCACGGCCGGCCCGCGGGACGAGCACTCCCCGCGGGCCGGCCGTGCCTTTTCGTATCTCCCGTGCGCTCCCATGTCTTTCGGCATCTCCCGTCCGTCGCGTCTGCCGCGTTTCCGCGCGATACACTGGGAGGCATGAAGATCTCAGCTGATTTCACCGTGGTTCCGGACGATTTCGCCAAGGCGGCGGCGCCCGAATACCGCACGGGCGGCGTGCCCGTCATCTCCTTCCCCTTCTACATCGACGAGGTCTCGCCGGACGCCCAGTACCTGCACTGGACGTTGACCGACCCCGACTCGATCCCCGTGTGCGGATTCGAATGGATCCACTGGACCGTCGCGAACCTGCCCATCGACGCGTTGATGTTCGACTTCAACGACTCGCACGCGCTCGCCATCCCGCCGGACTTCTCCCGCCAGATGGCCTCGATGATCCCCGAGGCCGTGCAGGGCCGCAACTCGTCCGCCTCCAAGTTCGTGGGCCGCGAGAACGACCCGGCCGTCACCATGCGGTACAACGGCCCGCAGCCGCCGGACAAGGACCACGACTACTACCTGCACGTCTACGCCACGAAGAACCCGCTGCCCGGGCTCAACCAGGGCTTCTGGATGAACGAGCTGCTCCACAAGCTGCGCGAGGCCGGCGAGACCCCCGACCAAGCCGGCATCTTCCTCACCGGCCGCGCATAACCACCCCCGACCGCAACGGACGCGCCCACGGCGCATGACATCATTCTCCGCCCCCGCTGGCGGGGGCTCCCGGCGTAGCCGGGTGGGGGTGGCCCGTGCGAGGCGTCCGTGAACCACCCTCAGTCAGGCTTCGCCTGACAGCTCCCGCCAGCGGGAGCGGGGGATGGAATCGTGCTTCGCGCGATGCCGTTTCCTGCGCCCCACGGGGCGTATGACACCGCTCTCCGCCCCCGCTGGCGGGGGCTCCCGGCGTAGCCGGGTGGGGGTGGTCCGTACTCCCGCCAGCGGGAGCAAGTATCCAATCAACGAAAGGAAACCTAGGCAACCATGGCCTGCACCACGATTCTGGTCGGCAAGGACGCGAGCTACGACGGCTCGACCATCATCGCCCGCAACGAGGATTCCGCGAACGGCGAGTTCAATCCGAAGCAGTTCCTCGTCATCAAGCCCGAGGACCAGCCGCGACGCTACAAGTCCGTCATCTCGCACGTCGAGATCGACCTGCCGGACGATCCGCTGCAGTACACGTCCGTGCCGAACGCGGACCGCAAGGAAGGCATCTGGGGCGAGGCGGGCGTCAACGAGGCGAACGTCGCGATGAGCGCCACCGAAACGCTCACCACGAACGAGCGCGTGCTCGGCGCCGACCCGTTCGTCGAGCGCGTCCCGGCGCACGGCACGCCCGGCGACGCCGACTACGAGCCGGAGATCCCCGGCGGCATCGGCGAGGAGGACTTCCTCACCATCGTCCTGCCGTACGTCAGGACCGCGCGCGAGGGCGTCGCCCGCCTCGGCGCGCTGCTCGAGGAGTACGGCACATACGAGATGAACGGCACCGCGTTCAGCGACGCGAACGAGATCTGGTGGATGGAGACCATCGGCGGCCACCATTGGATCGCCAAGCGCGTGCCGGACGAGGCGTACGTGACGATGCCGAACCAGCTCGGCATCGACGAGTTCGACCTCGATGACGCGCTCGGCGACCAGGAGGACCACATGTGCTCCGCCGACCTCGCCGAGTTCATCGAGGAGAACCATCTCGACCTCGCCGTCGAGAACACGACGCCGTTCAACCCGCGCGACGCGTTCGGCTCCCACTCCGACTCCGACCACGTGTACAACACGCCGCGCGCCTGGTGGATGCAGCGCTTCCTCAACCCGTACGACGAGGTGTGGGACGGCGCGGACGCCGACCACGGCCCGGAGAACAACGACATCCCGTGGGCCCGCCAGCCCGAACGCAAGATCACGATCGAGGACATCAAGTACGTGCTGTCCGGCCACTACCAGGGCACCCCGTACGATCCGTACGGCAAGCGCGGCGACGAACACACGCGCCACATGTACCGTCCGATCGGCATCAACCGCCAGAGCCAGCTCGCCGTACTGCAGATCCGCCCGTACCGTCCGCAGGCGAACCGCGCGATCCAGTGGATGGCGTACGGCTCCAACCCGTTCAACACGCTCGTCCCGTTCTACCCGAACGTGGACGCCACCCCCGCCTACCTCGCCGACACGACGACGCGCGTGACCACCGAGAACTTCTACTGGGCGAACCGCGTGATCGCCGCCCTGTGCGACGGCGCGTTCGCCGACACCGCGAACGCCGTCGAACGCTACCAGCAGAAGACGCTCGCCGCCGGGCATCGTCTCGTCGCCGCCACCGACGAGCAGGTCGCGCGGCTGGGGCTCACGGACGCGGAGGCCGCCGCGGAATCCGCCGCCGAAGAGGAATTCGAGGCGGACAACGTGGACGGCGACGTGCAGCCGCTCGAGCCGGACGCGATCATCGACGCCGTGCGCAACGGCGAAGTGCGCGGAATCCTCGCCGCCGCCAACCAGACCATGGCCGACCAGCTCAAGGCCGAGACCGACAAGCTGCTCGACTCCGTGCTGTACACGCGCTCCATGGCCATGAAGAACGGCTTCCACATGTCCGACTTCTGATCGGATGCCGGCCGACGCGCGTAGACGTAGCATCGCGTTTACGTGCGTCGGATATACACTCTGTGAATGATTCGACGGCCCCATGAGGCCGCTGGAACAAAGAAAGGCGTTTCACCTATGACCACCATCGAAGACTTCACCAGCCAGTATGGCCTGGTCGAGAAGATCGACGCGTTCGGCTACCTCGACTACCTGAAGAAGAACCCCGACGCCCCGCGCAAGCACGGCAAGGTCGTGCTCGTCACGGCGGACACCCCGCTCAAGGCGTCGCGCGGCGAAGGCAAGACCACGACGACCATCGCCCTGATCGACGCGCTCAACGAGCGCGGCATCGACGCGGCCGCCGTGCTGCGCCAGCCGAGCATGGGCATCACCGCCGCCGGTTCCAAGGGCGGCGCGTCCGGCGGCGGCAAGGCCTCCCTGACCCACCCGAAGCTCATCGACTGGGGTCTGTGCGGCGAGATGGGCGCCATCGAGGCGGCCCAGAACCTGCTCGTCTCCTTCGCCGAGAAGGCCGTCGACGAGGGCAAGCTCGACACGATCCTCGTGCCGCGCGTCTCCGAAGTGCCGTCCCGCTCCCTGCGTTCCATCGCCGTCGACTACGGCAAGGGCGACGTCAAGGAGAAGGTCGTGCTCACCCCGACCTGCGAGCTCATGCAGATCGTCGTGCTGTCCCGTTCGATGGACGAGATCGGCCAGCGCGTCGCGAAGATGATCGCCGGCACGAAGGACGGCAAGGCCGTCACGTTCGGCGAGTTCGTCGACCTGTGGCGCATCACCGGCATCCTCGCCGACGCGGTCAAGCCCGCGAAGACGGAGACCGTCAACGGCTCCCCGGTCTACGTGCACGGCGGCCCGTTCGCCAACGTGTCCATCGGCATCCCGACGCTCGTCTCCGTCGAGATGGCGTGCGCGCTGCACGACGTCGTCATCGTCGAAGCCGGCTACGGCACCGACGCGGGCGCGCAGAAGTGGCTCGACATCGCCTGCCGTGAGTTCGACGCGCAGTGGCCGTCCGCCGCGATCGTCGTGACCCGCGCGTCCACGTGGCGCGACGATCCGGAGCTCTCCTGGCGCTACCCGTTCCACGTGAACCGTCTCGAAGGCCTTGACATCCCGACGTTCCCGCTCGTCAACCTGTGGGACGGCGAGGACGACCAGATTCCGGCCCTCAAGGAGACCGCCGCCAAGCTCGAGTTCCGCGATCCGATCATCGGCAACCTGTACCGCGACGGCGGCGAGGCGCTCGCCCCGCAGCTCGACGCGTTCGTCGATGTGCTCACCAACGGCTCGATGCCGTCCCGCCCGCACAGCCACAAGGGCATGTCCGTCATCGAGAACGTGAAGTGGGTCGCCGAGCACGCGTACGGCGTTCCGGCCGACCGCGTCAAGTTCAAGGACGGCTTCCTCGCCTCCCGCGACGAGGCCGTGAAGCTGTGCGAGTCCGCCGGCTTCTCCCTCGCCGACCTCGCGCTGGTCGCGGTCAAGTCCCCGGCGACGATGACCGACAACGACCGTGCCCCGGAGGCCGAGCGCGCCGTGACCCTGAAGAAGGTCGAGGTGCACGCCGGCGCCGGTCTGGTCCACGTGAACCTGACCACGTCGCTCACCACCCCGATGCCGAAGATCGTCTGACGAACAGTCCGGTGGACTGTTCGTAGCAGCGAGCAGCGATAGCGTCGCGAGCGTCGCACGGAACGCGAACAGTCCGGTGGATTGTACGTAGCAGCGAGCAGCGATAGCGTCGCGGAACAATAACGAAACCCCGCCATTATGGCGGGG
>NZ_NMWT01000028.1 GCF_002860365.1 Bifidobacterium parmae | reverse complement strand
CTGATCATTCCCAAGAGTCCATATCGACGGGATGGTTTGGCACCTCGATGTCGGCTCGTCGCATCCTGGGGCTGGAGCAGGTCCCAAGGGTTCGGCTGTTCGCCGATCAAAGCGGCACGCGAGCTGGGTTCAGAACGTCGTGAGACAGTTTGGTCTCTATCCTCTGCGCTCGTCGGAATACTGAGGAGACCTGCCCATAGTACGAGAGGACCTGGGTGGACGAACCTCCGGTACGCCGGTTGTCACGCCAGTGGCACCGCCGGTTGGCTGCGTTCGGAAGGGATAACCGCTGAAAGCATCTAAGCGGGAAGCCCGCTCCAAGATAAGTATTCCCAGGGAACTACGGTTCCTGAGACCCCCCATGAAGAACACGTGGTCGATAGGCCGGACGTGGAAGCCCCGCGAGGGGTGGAGCCGACCGGTACTAACGGGGAAGCGCGACACACACATCCCAACCCCTGGTTGGGACGGCATCAACCTCTTCTGCGAATCATGAACGACACGGAGCAACCGTGACGACACGACACAACGAATCAGCAGGCGTCCACCATCCGGTCCCCAAACCACCAGCGTTCAGGATCACGGAACCACATGGTCCCGTCCCTGATAATTGAAGATTTGCGGCGGTCATAGCCCAGGAGAGACGCCCGGTCCCATTCCGAACCCGGAAGCTAAGACCTGGCACGGCGATGGTACTGCACCCGAGAGGATGTGGGAGAGTAGCACGCCGCCGCACCACACGTGAAACGGACCCCCGGTCGAGCCACACGGCTCCCGGGGGTCCACGCATACCCACACACACTCGCCCCCGCCGGCGGGGGCTCCCGCGAAGCGGGTGGGGGTGGCCGCCCGGACCCCGCAACCCGGACCACCCTCCGACGCGCTGCGCGCGCCACCTCCCGCCAGCGGGAGGAACACCGGACCACGCACCGGCGAACCCCCTCAGCATGCCCCACGCGGCAACCCCCTCAGCCGGCGAACCGGCAGCTCCCCCTTTAGGGGGAGCAAAGAAGGCCCCCATGACCACAGTCACAGGGGGAGCAAAGAAGACACGCGCCACTCAGGGGAGAGGGCGCGTGAAGTCTTGGCTTGAGTTTCGGACGGGGGCGGACGGGGCCGGTCAGCTGTTTTTCATGACGATGTTGTCGATGGCGTTGGCGGCGTTCTCGCAGTCGTCGGCGCACTGTTCGAGATGGCGGTACACGTCATGCCAGGCGAACACCTGCAGCGGATCGCCGCCCGTGGTGTGCAGGGTGCGCATCGACTTGACGAACAGATGGTCGGCATCGGTTTCGATCGTGTTGATGGCGAACACAAGTTCGCGCAACGTCTTCGACCGTTTGAACCGGGGGAGCTCGTCGACGAGTTTCTCCAGCTGCTCGCAGGCGCGGACGATCATATCCGTCATCTCGACGGCGTCGTCGCGCATATCGGTCACATTGTCGTAGTACAGGCGGTCGAGCACGCCTTCGATGCTGTCCGTCACATCGTCGAGCGCATGGCTCAGTTCGGCGATGTCCTCGCGTTCGAACGGTGTGATGAACGCGGTCACCAGCTCGTCCATGATGCCGTGACGGACCTTGTCGGCCGCCTGTTCGATGCGGTGCATCTCATCGGTGCGCGCTTCGAGCGTCGACGGATCGAAACCGTGCATCACGTCGGACAGCAGATGCGCCGCCTCGCACGCGTAGGCCGCGCTCCTGCGGAATCCGTCGAAGTAGAAGGCGTCGTTCTTTCTCGCCATGAGTGGTTCTCTCCTTTGCACATACCGTGGATACGGGTCGGGATCGTTAGAACACGACCATGAACAGTTTCGCCATGATGAAGCTGATGATGCCGCAGCCGGGGAACGTGAACACCCAGGTGAGCATCATGTCGCGCACCACGCCGAAGTTGATGGCGGACAGGCGGCGTACGGCGCCGACGCCCATGATCGCGCTGGTCTTCGTATGCGTGGTGGAGACGGGAATGCCGAGCACCGTCATGACGAGCAGGCATAATGCGCTGGCCAGGTCGGCGGAGAATCCTTGGTATTTCTCCAGCTTGACCATGTCCATGCCGACCGACTTGATGATCTTCTCGCCGCCCACCGAGGTGCCGACGCCCATGATCGTGCTGCACAGGATCATCAGCCACACGGGGATGACCACGCCCGCGACGGACGGCTGCCCGTTGCAGAACGCCATGCCGAGGAACAGCACGCCGATGAATTTCTGACCGTCCTGCGCGCCGTGCATGAAGCTCATCGCGGCGGCGCCCACGATCTGCGCGCCGGTGAAGAAGCCGTTCGTGCGTCGGCGGTCGAACCCGGCGCAGATTAGCGTCACGATCTTGCACACGATCCAGCCCATCGCGAAGCCGAACAGGAGGCTCGCGGCCAAACCGTACAGCACCTTCACCCATTCGCCCATGTCGACGGCGTCCACACCGCCGTGGATGGCGATGGCGGCGCCGGTCAGACCGGCGATGAGACTGTGGCTCTCCGAGGTGGGGATGCCCAGTATCGACGCGCCCACGCTGTAGACGACGATCGAGAACAGCGCGGCGCACAACGCGATCAGCGCGGCGTCCGTGTCCCCTCCGAAATCGACCATGTTGCTGATCGTCGAGGCGACGGACGCGTTGAGCTGCGTCATCAGGAACACGCCCAGGAAGTTGAACACGGCCGCCATGATCACCGCGGAGCGTACGCGCATGCACCGCGTGGTCACGCAGGTGGCGATCGCGTTCGGCGCATCCGTCCAGCCGTTGACGAAGATCACGCCCAATGTCAGCAACGTTGTGACGGCGAGTGCGGGATTCGACAGCACCTGCTGTACGAAATAGGCAAAGGACACATCCAAGGGACTCTCGTCTCCTTCTTCTTCGAGGGGGCGTATGGCCGACATAGGGATTATAACGGATGATCGGCTACGTAGTCGCGCGTCGCGTCCTCGTGGCGCACGCATGGCATCGTCTATACTGTTGTGGTCAATGTTTCGGTATTTCAGGCCGATTCGTGCCGTTCCGCCGTTCGAAAGGGTTGCCACAGGACATGCGACAGGGATTCGACAACGACAAGTACATCGAGCTGCAGGCCGCGAGGATCAAGGAGCGCATCGCCCGGTTCGGCGGCAAGCTCTATCTCGAATTCGGCGGCAAGCTGTTCGACGACCATCATGCGTCGCGCGTGCTGCCCGGATTCGAACCGGACGTGAAGTTCCGCATGCTCGAAAGTCTCTCCGACGACGTGGAGATCGTCATCGCCGTGAACGCGAACCATATTGAGAAGGCGAAGACGCGCGGCGACCTCGGCATCACCTATGACGAGGACGTGCTGCGGCTCATCGACGTGTTCCGCTCGCGCGGCTGCTATGTGGGTTCCGTGGTGCTCACCCAGTATGCGGGGCAGCCGGCCGCCGACGCGTACCGCCGTCGGCTCGCGCGCCTCGGCGTCACCTGCTACCTGCATTATCCGATTCCCGGCTACCCGCACGACATCGAACGCATCGTCTCCGACGACGGCTACGGTCGCAACGACTACATCGAGACCAGCCGTCCGCTCGTCGTCGTGACCGCGCCCGGCCCCGGCTCGGGCAAGCTCGCCACCTGCCTGTCGCAGCTCTACCATGAGCACAAGCGCGGCGTCGAGGCCGGCTACGCGAAGTTCGAGACGTTCCCGATCTGGAACCTGCCGCTCAACCATCCGGTGAACATCGCGTACGAGGCGGCCACCGTCGATCTGGACGACGCGAACATCATCGACCCGTTCCATCTGGAGGCGCACGGCGAGACCACCGTCAACTACAACCGCGACGTGGAGGCGTTCCCCGTGCTCAAGGCGCTGATGGAACGCATCATGGGGGAGAGCCCGTACCAGAGCCCCACCGACATGGGCGTCAACATGGCCGGCTATGCGATCGTCGACGACGAGGCGTGCCGTAAGGCCGCGGACATGGAGATCGTGCGCCGCTACTTCACCGCCGCCGTGAACTTCAAACGCACCGGCGCGGGCGAGGAGCAGATCGAGCGTCTGCGTTCCATCATGAAGAAGGCGGGCGTGGACGAGGACCTGTCGCCGGCGCGCGCCGCCGCATTGCACCGTGAGAAGGAGACCGGCGCTCCGGCCGGCGCGATGGTCCTGCCCGACGGGAGCGTCGTCACCGGCAAGACGGGCGTGCTGCTCGGCGCCGCCAGCGCGCTGCTCATGAACGCGTTGAAGGCCGTCACCGGCGTGGACGCCGACCTGCCGGTGATCGACGACAAGGCGATCGAACCGATCTGCCGTCTCAAGACCGAGCATCTCAACAGCGTGAACCGTCGTCTCCACTCCGACGAGACGCTCATCGCCCTGTCCATCACGAGCGCCACGGACGAGACCGCCGCGCGCGTGATCGCCGGACTGGAGCGATTGCGCGGCTGCGACGCGTTCTTCTCGGTCATCATCTCCGCAGCCGACGAGGCGCTCTACCGCAAGCTCGGCGTCAACGTGTGCTGCGAACCCAAGTACGAGCGTCTGAGCCTCTACCACAAGTAGACGTCCCGCGCCGGCACGGGACGGCGGACGTTACCGGCACGCCAGCATTGGATGAACTTTAGGCCAAATGGAACGTAGCGGCATGACGGCACGCCTATCGTCGTAACCATGGTGTTGGGGAGTATCGGACCGTCGGCCGTGGCGCGGCTCGCGCTGTGCGCCGCCGGCGGGCTGACGGTCTCCTTCGCCGACCGTATGGCGGTGCGCGCCGTGGCCGGACCGTTCGACGGCGGATTCCGGCTGGAGGCGTGTACGGTCGCCGTCGTCCTGTACGCGGCGTTCACGGCGGGCGAACGGCTGCTGTCCGCCCGCCGTCGCCAAGGTGCGGTCGACGGTATTCCCTCGCCCCTGACGCGATTCGCAGCCCGGGCACACGCGTCGTTCGACCGGTTCGAGACCCTCCGCGCCCCCGTGAGACTGGCGGTCTGTACGACGTTCATCCTCGTCTGCTGGACGCCTGTCATCGTGATGATGGCACCGGGCACGATATGGTACGACACGGGCGACCAGATCGCCCAGTTCCTCGCCGTCGTCTCAACGGACGGGACCATGGGCGCGGTCTCATCCCACCATCCGCTGCTGGACACCATCGTCTTCGGAACGGCCGCATGGGCGGGGGAGGGTCTGCTCGGCGGCTATGGTGTGGGGCTCGCCTGCTATCTCGCCATTCAGGTGGCCGTCACCTGCACGGAACTGGCCGGCGTATGCCTGTACGCGCGCCGCGTCGGATGCGGCCGCACCGGCGCGGCCTGCATGCTGCTGTTCTTCGCCGTGTTCCCCGCGTTCCCCATCTTCACGATGTCGATCGTGAAGGACACGCTGCACATGATGGCGCTCATCCCGTGGCTCGTCATGGTCGCTGAAACGACGCGCACGCGTCTCGCCGCATTGGATTCACGACGGTTCCTCATCGGGTTCGCCGTCGTCTCGACGCTGTGCGCGCTCACCACGATGACCGGTCTGGTCATCGTCATCCTCACCCTGGCCTGTCTGCCGCTGTTGCGCGCGCGCCGCGGCCGACGGCTCGCGGCGCTCGCCTGCATGCTCGTCGTGACGTTCGTCGCCGGCGTGGCGTTCCCCGCGATGGTGCGCGGCCCGCTCCGCGTGCGCGGTGAGGACGCGAACCAGCTGCTCGTCGTGCCCATGCAGATGACCGCACGCTACGCGCTCGACCATCCCCATGACGTGACCGACCGGGAACGGCGGATCATCGACAAGGTCAACCATGTGCCGTTCGAACGGATGGCGTCACGCTACAACCCGTATCTCGCCGACCCGGTCATCCAGTATTCGCTGCGCGATCCCGCGGCCGTGCCCGACTACCTGCGCATCTGGGCCGCCATGGGCCTCAGGCACCCGGACTCGTACGCGGCCGCATTCGCCGCCTTGGAATCGGGGTGGTTCTCGCTGCGTCGCACGCCGCTGAACACCACGAACCGGGGCATCTCCCTGGAACGGTTGTCCCGGCACGCGGACGAGGCGACCGGCAACACCATGTGGTTCCAGATCGACGACGCGATCAGCCCGTCGTTCCGCACGCTGGCGAAACGGTCGCCGCGACGGGCCGTCGACCGTCCGGCCGCCTACCGTCTCTGGGATACGTGGCGTGAGACGCCGATCCTGAACCTGCCCACGTTCACCGCGGTATGGACGTTCATCCTGCCGTTGTTCCTCGCCTTCAGCCTCATCGGCCGCGCCGGACTCCGTCGGGAGCGCGCCGCGTCCCTCCCGCAGGCGTCGCCGCGCCGCTCATGGTGGCCGTTCGCGATCCCGCTGGTCTGGTCGCTGCTCTCGCTGCTGCCGAACGCGATCTCGATCCCGTTGAAGCCCACGGCCACACGCTACATGATGTGGGCACCCGTCACGATCGCGCTGATGCTGGCCCTGCTCCACGCCGACATGACCGCGCCGGAACGGCTATGGGCCGACATCGACGAACGCGGCACAGCGTGCGACACGAGTGACACGGGGCACGGCATCGGGAGGACCGACGCATGAGACGTGGCCTCGTCCTCAACCTGATTGGCAACGTCGCGTTCTTCGTCGCCGGATACGCGATCCACTGGTTCCTCGGCGGTTTCGCCTCGCCCGCCGACTACGGCGTGGTCGGCACGGTCATCACCGTGCTCGACTTCGAATACCTGTTCGTCAGCAACGGCGCCCGGCAATCCCTGTCACGCAACATCGCCTCCCACCGTCATGACGGCCGGCAGGTGATCGTGCGCACGCTCGCCGTGCAGACGGCCATCATCGCCGTGTTCTTCCTCATCGACTTCGCCGGAGCCCCGCTGTTCGGCCTCATGCTCGGCGATGACTCGCTGGACCGCTACTTCCGCTACGCCGCGTTCCTCGTGCCGGCCAACGGACTGTACGTCGTCATGCTCGGCATCAACGACGGGCTCCAACGCTTCGGCCGCAGCGCGTTCCTCTCCACGTTCTACCCGATCGTCAAACTGGGCACGATCCCGCTCATCATCCTCGTGTTCCCGCACGAACCGGTCATCGGCGTCGAGGCCGGCTATTGCGGCGCCATGATCCTGACCATCCTCATCGGCCTCGCCATGCTCCTGCCCGCATGGAGCCTGCTGCCATCCGGTGACGGTACGCCGTTCCGATGGCGCGACGCCATGCACGGCACGCTCTCGTTCTCCCTGTTCTTCATCATGGCGTCGCTGGTCCTCAGCGTCGACACGCTCGTCGTCAAGGCCGAACTGCCCGATCGGATGGCCGGATACTACACGGGCGCCATGAACTTCGGCAAGACCACGTACTACCTGCTGCAGGCGTTCGCCGTGATCATCCTGCCGGTCGTCTCGCGCCTGATCGCCGAAGACGCGCACGACGAGGCGCTCGCCAAGGCCCGCGGCCTGTTCCTGCTCGCGTTCGCCCTCGTCGCGCCGATCGCGGCGACGGTCTCCGCCACCGCGCCCGACCTGCTCGCCGCGTTCTACTCGCCCGCCTACGCCGCCGCCGCGCCGGCGCTGTCGTGCCTCGCGTTCTCGAGTTTCTTCATGGGCGTCACCGTGATCCTCAACATGACGCTCAACGCCGAACGGGACACACGCTTCTCCGACCTGCTGTCGCTCGTCTCCCTCGCCGTGGTCGTGCCGTTGTTCGTCGTCACGACCCGTCACGGCATCACGGCGCTCGCCGTCTCCAGCATGGCCGCGACGTTCACCGCCATGACCGTCTCGTACGTCGAGGTCCGACGCCGGTTCGGCGACGTGATGGACCGTCGCACGTGGGTGGCGCTCGGCTGCGACGCGGCGTTGTGGATCGTCATGTCGGTGGTCTCGCGGGCGTTCGCCGTGACGGACTTCCTCGCGCTCATGGCGGTGTACGCGGTCGTCTACGGCGCGTTCGCGGCCATGCTCGTACGGATCGGCGTGCTCGACGTGCGCGGGATTGAGATGATGCTTTCGAAACGGACACAGGATCCCGACGGATCCGCGACCAAGGAAAAGGATGGCGACTGATGCACGTGTTCGTCCAGATACCCTGCCTCAACGAGGCCAAGACGCTGCCGTTGGTCATGGCGCGCATGCCGAAGAGCATCCCAGGCGTCGACCGGCTCGACGTGATGATCATCGACGACGGATGCACCGACGACACGGTCGCCGTCGCCAGGCGTCTCGGCATCCGCCACATCGTACGTCACAACGGCACGATGGGACTGGCGCGCGCCTTCCGCGACGGCGTCGACTACGCGCTGAAGCACGGCGCCGACATCGTCGTCAACACGGACGGCGACAACCAGTACCCGTCCGAACGCATCGGCGACCTCGTCCGCCCGATCGTCGAAGGACGGGCCGACATCGTCGTTGGCGACCGACAGACCGCCACGATCAGGGAGTTCAGCCCGTTCAAACGGCTCATGCAGCGATTCGGCTCATGGGTCGTCAACCGCGCCGCCGGCACGGACATCCCCGACGCGGCGAGCGGGTTCCGCGCCTATTCGAAACGTTCGCTCCTCCAACTCAACATCGTCACCGAATTCAGCTACTGCATGGAGACGATCATCCAGGCCGGATACAAGCGCATCGCCATCACCTCCGTGCCGATCGTCACCAATCCGAAGACGCGCAGCTCGCGACTGTTCCACAACATCTTCGAGCACATGGGCAAGTCCGCCGGCGCGATCGTGCGCAGCTTCCTCATGTTCCGGGCGCATTCGGTGTTCACCTGGTCCGCGATCCTGCCCGGCATCGCCGCCCTCGTCGTCTTCATGCGCTATCTCGCGTTCTTCTTCGCCGGACAGGGGCGCGGCCACATGCAGTCGCTGCTGCTCGGCGTCATGTTCTTCATCTGGATGGTCGTCTCCCTGCTGCTGCTCATCGTCTCCGAAGTGCTGCGCACCCAGCGCAAGCTCGAGGAGGACGAGCTGGAACGCGTCAAGGAGATCGCGTATGCGCCGGCCTCCCGCCGCCTGTGGGCGGACGGGGACGACGGCGGCGACGGTGACGCCGGTGACGTGACGAATGGCGGTGACGACGGCGACGGCCCGGACTCCGGTACGCCGACGGACCGTCTCGGCGCGAAGGGAGGCGAGCGGTGAGCCCGATGCCGGATTCCCGACGTTCCGTACTCCGGCCATTCCGGTCATTCCGGTTCTCGCCGTGGACGGTGCCCTGCGCCGTCGCGGCCATCGTGATCGTCACGCTCGAACTGTTCGTGTTCAATCTGCCGTTCTGGCAGACGCTCGGCGCGACGCCGCGGCAGGCGCACGACGACGGCGTCGGCAACGGGCTTGTCATCGAACGCGGCGGCGTCGCCGTCGTCACCGATCCGGAACACGCCTGGCGCGACATCTCCTCCGACGAGAAGATCGACTACCTGTACATCGACCACGCCGCCTCCGAACGCCCGCGGCAGGGCGACGACGTGCGCTGGCAGGTGTCCACGATGAAGGAGACCGACTCCGGCTGGTACGATGCGAACGCCGACGTCGGCTATTCGCCGTCGGCCGAACACTCCCGCTACCAGCGGATCGGCGATGGGACGACGCACGTGCGCCTGCGCTACCAGATGGACAAGGGCTCGGTCATCCCATACAACACGATCACCGTCAACCCGCGGGTGCCGCTACGCTTCAGCCCGATCCGCCTCATCGTCGAGATCCTCGCCGCGCTGCTCGTCATCATATTCCGCCCATCCTCGCCGCTCTACCGTATGAGACTGGACCTGCGCAGGCGCGATCGCCGCATGCCCGTCATCGCATGCGCCGCGCTCACCTGCATACTGCCGCTCGCCCTGTTCGCCATGGCCGCACCGCAGGAGAGCCCCGACCCCGTGTACTGGGATTTCTTCGCCTCCTACCAGGCGACCGACCAATACCAGCGGCTCGCCGACGCGATCCTCCACGGACGGACTTGGCTCGACTATCCGGTCAACACGGCGCTCGCCGCCATGGACAACCCGTACGACACGCGCATGCGCACGATGACCGCGTTGAACAACCCGGACACGCCCGTCTACTTCGACGTGGCCTTCCACGACGGACGGTACTACTCGTACTTCGGTGTACTGCCCGCGTTGCTCCTGTTCGCCCCGTTCAAGGTTGTCACCGGCATGCGGCTGCCCACCAACGCGGGCGTCGCCGTCGCCGTCTCGTTCGCCTCGCTCGCGACCGCGCTGCTCGCCGTCCAGCTCGCCCGACTCGTCGCGCGGCGCAGGCCGGTCTCCCTCGGCGCCACGCTGCTCGGCATGACCGCCATGATGTTCGGCAACGGCATCGCCATGCTCGTCCAGCTCGGCCTGTTCTACCAGATTCCGCAGGAGACGGCCGTGGGGTTCGCCTCGCTCGGGCTCGCCCTGTGGATCGAGGCGAAACTGCGCGGCCTGGAGCGGCATCTGCCGCTGCTCTCCGCGGGATCGGCGTGCATGGCGTTGACCATCGCCTGCCGGCCGCAGGTCATCCTCGCCACGTTCGTCGCGATCCCGCTGTTCGCCGACGAGATCCGCGGCCTGTGGACGCGCGGGCTGCATGACGCGCGGGCGGCGGCCCACGAGACGCGCGTATGGGCGTGCGCGGTCGTCCCCTATCTCGTCGTCTTCCTGCCGCAGTTCGCCTACAACCAGGCGCGGTTCGGCAAGCTCACCGACTTCGGCGCGAAATACAATCTCACCGGTTACGACATGACGCACGCGCACGCGCCGTTGACCCAATACTTCTCCTTCGTGTTCCAATACCTGTTCCAGCCGCCGAACCTCAACGCGCACTTCCCGTTCGTCCAGCCGCAGACCGTGCCGTTGACCACGTGGCGCAGCGAACACCCGATGTTCGGCGGATGGCTGTTCACCGCCGCGCCGTTCGCGCTGCTGCTGTTCACCATGACCGTATGGAGGTTCGCGCTCCGGCGCATCGCCGCTACGAGGCTCGTCATCGGGGCGTTGGGCGCGTTCGCCGCCACGTTCGTCATCGACGCGCGCATCACCGGCGTCGACTTCCGCTACGAGATCGACTTCGGCTTCATGCTCATGACCGCCGTGCTCGTGCTGCTCTACACGATCGACGGCGCGGCGAACGGGCCGGCGGAGAGGACGGTCGCGTTCGCCGCCATAGACGGTTCCGACGGTGCGGACGGGTGGCGCGGCGTGGCGCGTCGGCTCGTGTTCGGCTCGCTCACGGCATGCGTCGTGGCTGCGTTCCTGTTCCTGTTCCTCAAACAGTTCGCCTCCGGCATGAACATGCCGACGAGGATCTGGTGGGACGCGGCATCCTGGTTTGTGTTCATGTGACGCGCCGGCTGCGCGGCGGGCCGACGGCTGCGCGGGAGTTTCCGGGTCAGACACTCGCCAACCGGTAGCGTTGGGTCGGGTCGTCGCGCAGGCGCACCTTGGTGACCCGGCCCTCGCGCAGCAGTTCGCGCATGCCGGTGGTCACCGCCAGCGGCGTCAGCTGCAGCTCGTGCAGGATCTCCCGGAGGCTCATCGCCGAATGACGTTCCAGCACGCCCGTGATCGCCTTGGCGATGTCGCTGGGGGTTCCGGCCACGGCGGTCCGGTGCCTGGTGATCGTCATCGTGAACGTGTTGATCGTGTTGCGCGTCGTCGCCGGCTCGATGCCCGCCTCGCGCAATGTGGCGGCGATGCGCTGGTAGCCGTCGCCGCCTTCCGGGTTCACGTAGCCGCCGCCCGGATAGGGGGTGGATTCGAGCAGCGTGAACAGGAATTGGTTGCGGGTGGAGACGAACGGCACGCCCGTGACCGGATGGGGGTTGGCGAGCACGTCATGTGTCACCGTGCCGTACAGGCCGCCGGGGTTCGTGATCTCGATGCGGTCGGTGAACACGTTGATGTTGACCTGCGTGCCCCGGGCGTCGGGGGAGTAGTCGCGGTGGGTGAGCGCGTTCGCGATCGCCTCGCGCAGCACGACGGGCGGATAGTCGGGTTTCTTCGCGCCGATCCAATGCATGAGCGCGTCGACCGCGTCGTCGATCATCACCGGGATCGGCCCCACGATGGTCTGCGAGGCGACGAGCCGCTCGTCCCCGCGGAACACGTCGTCGCGGCTCGTCCCCGGGAACACGGCGATCGAGACGCTCAGACGCGGATAGTATTTCTGCGGGTAGCGGCCGAGCGCGAGCAGTCCGGCGAGCGTGGGCCGCAGCACGCCGCCCACCGCCCTGACATCGGAATCGTCATGGCGCAGCACCTCCAGATCGAGCAGCATGTCGGTGTCGCCGCGATCGGCGAACACATGCGGGTGCTGTTGCCTGACACGGGCGAGCAATCCGGCGACGAGCCCGGGATCGAGATCGTCGGGCGTGGCGTGCGGCACGACGTCCAGATCGTAGGTGGGCTGCAGATGCTCCTCGATGAGCCGGTCCACCTCATAGGAGGTCATATGCCGGTCGCCGTCGCCGGTGCGGATGTAGGAGCCGCCGTAGGGTCCCCGTTCGGTGATGAAGCAGGGCTTGTCGCGGGGGATCATCTCGTCGATGCGGGCGAACACGAGGTTCGCGCCCTCGAACGGGCAGGTGACGATCACCGGGCGCACGACCGGCGTCATCTTCTCGCACGCCTGGCTCAACGCCTCCTGCATGGCGCGCGCGTTGAACCCCTCGACCGGCGTGAACCCGTTGCGCTCGCTCAGGCCGAGGATGATCCAGCCGCCCGAGCCGTTCGAGAACGCGGACAACGTGTCCGTGATCGTCGAGGAGATGCGCCGCGCGCACTCCTTGACCTCGCACTGCTGCGTGTCGTTGCCGATCAGACGCATCAGACCGATCAGCTCGGTCATCTTCGCGGTGTAGTCATCGACCATGGCGGGCCTCCTTGCCACCATTGTGCCGTATGCCCGGCCGGCTCCGGCGTCTCCGCGCCTTCTCGCCGCCGGGCGTTCACCCGGAATTCACGCGTCGAAGCTGATGGTGAGCGTGCGGCCCATGCCGTGCGCGAGCGCCTCCAGCGTCTTGAACGACGGGTTGATGTGCGCCTGCTCGATGCGTTGGATGGTGATGCGCGAGACGCCGGTCGCGTCGGCCAGCTGCTGCTGGGTCATCCCCGACTCCCTGCGCGCCCTGAGCAGGGCCGCGCCCACCTCCGGGTAGACGCGCGGCCTGTCGGATGCGGATGCGTTGCCTTCCTTACCTTCCGTCATGGTGTTTCCTTTCACACGGTGCCGGTACCGGCGTTGATGTTGAACGTGGGGCCGGAGACCGGGGCGAGCAGCACGCGGCCGACGCCACGGTACACGTTCACCAGGCCTTCGCCGCTCGCGGCGGAGCCGATCAGCGTCTTGCCGGAGCGTTCCACCGTGAACTGCAGCCCGCTGGTCCACGCGATGGCGAAATTCCCGTCGATCTTCAACTCGTCGTTCTCCAGATCGACGGTGATGAGCTCGGACGCGGGGACGGGGGACTCCAACGCGACCGTGCCCTGCCCCTCGAGCGCGAGGTTGAACAGTCCCTCGCCGCCGGCGACCATCGCGCTCGGACGCGACACCATCACCGCGCGCTGCCGCACGGTCGACTCGCATGCGTAGAACAGGCCGTCGTTGACCGTCATCGAACCGCCCATCTGCGCCGCCGGGTCGATGAGCAGGATGTGACGGTACGTGGGTTCGAGCACCAGCGTGCCGATGCCCTGGTATTCGGGTTTGACAGCGGACTCCTTGGTCACCGCGCCGCGCGCCATCTTGCCGATGAAGTCGCCTACGCCCTTGACTCCCGTCGTGGCCTGGATGTGGCCGGCGGTCCACTGCATCGCGCCGGCCTGCACGGTGATGCCGGTCTTGCCGTCGAGCGTGCACACCACCTGACGGCGGCGCACGTTCATCTCGGACGCGAAATACGCGCCCGCCGCGCCCCCGTAGTCGACGGACAGGTCCCGCTTCCATTCGATGACCTGGAACGGCCCCTGCCTCGCGACGATGGCGACGTCGTCGTTGTCGGTGAAGTTGTAGATGCGCATGGAGCCCCCTCGCTGTCGTGGTTCATGGCGCGGAAGACGCTCCTTCCGCCCACACACCAACATACATCATCGCCGTCGGAGCCGGCGCGGGGCCGGAGCGGGGCCGGAGCGACGGCGGCCGACGCGGTTTCGCGGGCGGCGGAGGGATGTTTGGGGGAGTCCGGTAAAATACGGAGGTTGAATCCTCGCGGCCGCGCATGACGGGCATGACCAGCCATACCGGGCGGCCGACTCCATTCATTCAAGCAGTCAGGAGCCTCACATGACCTCGCACCCTCCGATCCACGAGGGCATCCTCGAACCGGGCGCCGTCAGGATACACAAGGGCAAACGCCGCCTCATCCGGTTCACCCACTCGTCCACACGCGCCACCATGCTCATGGTCGGCGCCGCGCTCGTCGCGTTCCTCATCGAGAACACACCCGCGTTGCCGTACTTCAACGAATTCTGGCATTCCGTGCACCTCGCGTTCTCCATCGGCCCGCTCCACGCGAACATCAGCCTCGAACACTTCATCAACGATTTCCTCATGGCCCTGTTCTTCCTCATGGTCGGACTGGAGATCAAACACGAGATGCGCGCCGGCGAACTCACCGAACCTCGCAAGGCCGTCCTGCCGATCGTCGCCGCGGCCGGCGGCGCGATCCTTCCCGCCCTCGTCTACCTCGCGGTCAACATGGGTGGCGAACACGCGGGAGGCTGGGGCGTGCCCATGGCCAACGACATCGCCTTCTGCCTCGGCCTGCTCGCCCTGCTCGGCAGCCGCGTGCCCGCGGGCCTGCGCGCCTACCTGTCCACGCTCACCATCGCCGACGACATGATCGCCATCGGCGTGATCGCCCTGTTCTACACGTCCGACCTGAACCTGCCGTGGCTGATCGCCGCGCTCGTCATGCTCGCCGTCCTGTTCGCGTTCAACCGGCTCCACATCCACGACCTGCCGCCCTACCTCGCCGTCGGATTCGTCATGTGGGTGTGCGTGCTGTTCTCCGGCGTGCACGCCACGCTCGCCGGCGTGATGCTCGCGCTCGCCGTCCCCGCCCGATCCGAGATCAAGCTCGACCGTGTGGGCGCATGGTTCGCGAAGCGCGTGCGCTCCGCCGAGGACCGTTACGATCCTGGCGAGCCGGACATCGCGCAGAAGGAGTACCTGCGCGAGGTGGAGTCGATCCGGCGCGTCTCCAGCGCCACGATCCCGCCGACCATCCGGTTGGAGAACGGTCTGCACACGTTCGTCTACTTCTTCGTGCTGCCCCTGTTCGCGTTCTCGAACGCCGGCGTCGTGCTGCACGGCATGTCCGTGGGCGAGATCGTGACCAGCCCGGTCGCGATCGGCGTGTTCCTCGGCCTGTTCGTCGGCAAGCCGCTCGGCATCTTCCTCGCCACGTGGGCGACCGTGCGCCTCGGCGTCTCCGGACTGCCGGACGGCGTCAGATGGGGGCATATCGCCGGCGTGTCCATTCTGGGAGGCGTCGGATTCACGATGGCGATCTTCGTGACGAACCTCTCGTTCACGGACATGCAGACCGCGGCGATCGCGAAGACCGCGATTCTCGCCGCGTCGATCCTCGCCGGGGCGATAGGATTCCTCGTCCTGCGCCGTCAGGTGGCGGATGTGGAGGAGGAGTAGCACACGACTCAGCGCCGGCATGGTCACGCACGCCAGCCGAATACGCAAAAGGGCGGGGTCCTGAACCGAAATATGGTTCGGGACCCCGCCCTTCGTCATACGGCCGTCGGCCCTTGTCCGGGCTCAGGCCGTCGCCGTCACTCGGCGTCCGCCTGCTCCTTCGGCGCGGAGAGGAAATGCTCCTCGCTCGGCAGGACGGCGTTGAGGATTACGGCCACGACGAACGCGACGGCGATGCAGTTCGAGGCGAAGATCTGCTGGAACAGCGCCGGGAACTGGTCGAAGATGTCGCTCACCTGCGTGAAGCCGATGCCGATCGTCAGGCTCAGCGCGGCGATCGTGATGTTGCGCTGCGTGAAGCCCGCCTCCGCGATCATCTGGAAGCCGGACAGGATGATGTTGCCGAACATCATGATCGTGCAGCCGCCGAGCACCGCCTGCGGCAGCGAGTTGAACACCTCGGCGATGGCCGGCACGAAGCTCGCCACCACGAGGATCAGGCCGCCGGAGAGAATCACCTTGCGGTTGACGACCTTCGTCATCGCGACCAGGCCGATGTTCTGCGCGAACGAGGTGAGCGGCAGGCAGCCGAACAGGCCGGACACGGAGGAGATCAGGCCGTCGCCGGCGATCGCGCCCGCCGTCTCCTTCTCCGTGGGAAGACGGTTCAGGCCGACCTTGGTGAGCGCGGCCGTGTCGCCGAGCACCTCGACCGAGGAGACCACGTACAGCAGGCCGAGGGAGATGATCGCGCCCCAGTCGAACACCGGCTTGAACGGCATGAACTGCGGCACGGAGACGATGGCGAGATGCTGGAAGCCGGAGAAGTCGACCTTGCCCATGCAGATGGCCGCCACATAGCCGACGACCAGGCCGAACAGCACGGACAGCTGCTTCGCCGTGCCCTTCATCAGCAGCTGGAACGCGAGGCAGGCGACCAGCGAGATCAGACCCAGCGTGAGGTTCTGCCAGGAGCCGAAGTCCTTCGCGCCGCTGCCGCCGCCGAAGCTCGTCGCGCCCACGTTGAGCAGCGAGAAGCCGATCGACGTGACGACGATCGCCGAGACGATCGGCGGCACGAAACGACGCCAGTACTTCGCGGTCAGGCCGAGCACCAGCTCCAGCAGGCCGCCGACCATGACCGCGCCGACGACCGCGCCGTAGCCCTTGTCCGCGCAGATCGCGACCGCCGCCGCCACGTACGTGAACGAGATGCCCGTCACCATCGGCAGACGCGAGCCGATGCGCCACGCGCCGTACAGCTGCAGGCAGGTGCCGAGACCCGCCACCAGCAGGCCCGCCTGGATGACGGCCGCCGACTGGGCGGCGCTCATCTTCGCCGCCGAGGCGACGATGAAGATCGGGGCGAGGTTCGCGACGAACATCGCCATCACATGCTGCAGGCCGAACGGGATGCCCTTCCAGAAGGAGACCGGCGCGTCGAGGGAGGTCAGCGCCTCCATCGAGATGCCGGCCTTCCCGACGTTCTTCTTCTCTTCCATGATGTCCTCTCTTGAATCCTTGCGACATGAACGGCCCTCCCCGAGGCGGAGCCGCCAAGGGGAGGGCGCGATCACACCGTCATCGTACGGTCAGCGACGGAACTCGATGTCGCCGGTCTCGGCGTCCATGCTCTCGACGATCGCGAGGGAGTCCACGTCGTACCCCTCCGCGCGCAGCTTGTCGCCGCCGCCCTGGAAGCCCTTCTCCACCGCGATGCCGATGCCCTCGACCACCGCGCCGGCCGACTCGCACAGGTCGATCAGGCCGCGCAGCGCCTTGCCGTTCGCCAGGAAGTCGTCGATGAGCAGCACATGGTCGCCCGCGTTGAGATACTTCTTCGCGACGATCACCGGGAACTCCTTCTGCTTCGTGAAGGAGTAGACGGTGGTCGTGTACTGGTCGCCGTCCAGGTTGATGGACTGCGCCTTCTTCGCGAACACGACCGGCACGCCGCCGAAATGACGGGCGGCGACGCAGGCGATGCCGATGCCCGACGCCTCGATCGTGAGGATCTTCGTGATCGTGCGGCCTGCGAAATGCTCGGCCCACGCGGCACCCATGTGGTCGAACAGGGTCACGTCGCACTGGTGGTTCAGAAAGGCGTCCACCTTCAGCACGTCGCCCGGCTTGACCGTGCCTTCCCTGCGGATACGCTCCTCGAGTTCCTTCATACAACCCCTTTGGATGAATAACGGGTAACGGATGATTGAACCGACAGTCTACGCCGCGCGCATGACCGGCGCACCCCGCCCGCACGACGACGGCATGTGGTAGACATGGATGGCCGAAAACAGGGGGCGTGCGTCCTCCGGAGGAACCAATCGGACGACATCACCAGACGACAAAGGGAGCAACGTGCAGCAGGATCCGGACGTCATCGCAAGAAGCGCCGACGAGCTCGTCGGCGACCTCAACCCGCAGCAGTCGCAGGCCGTGCAGTACCGCGGGCCCGCGCTGCTCATCGGCGCAGGCGCCGGATCGGGCAAGACCCGCGTGCTCACCCGACGCATCGCATGGATCCTGAGCCGGTTCGGCGCATGGCCCAGCCAGATCCTCGCCATCACCTTCACCAACAAGGCCGCCGCCGAGATGCGCGAACGCCTCGAAACGCTCATCGGACCCGTCGCCCAACGCATGTGGGTGTCCACCTTCCACTCCGCATGCGTGCGCATCCTGCGACGCGACGGCAAGGCCATCGGACTCAACAGCGGATTCTCCATCTACGACTCCGCCGACTCCGAACGTCTCGTCAAGATCATCGCCACCGAATTCAACATCGACGTCAAACGCTACACGCCGCGCTCCATCCTCGGACGCATTTCCGACTACAAGAACCAGCTCATCGGCGTCCAAACGCAGCTCGCCCAGTACGCGCCCGACTTCAAACCCGGCCAGCGCGGCTACAAGATCGGCACCGTCGGCGACATCGAAGCGCTGTACGCGGTCGTCTACGCCGAATACCAGCACCGGCTCGCGCTCGCCAACGCCGTCGACTTCGACGACCTCATCGTGCGCACCGTCGAACTGCTGCGCGACCATCCGGACGTCGCCGAGTACTACCACCACCGCTTCCGCTACATCCTCGTCGACGAGTACCAGGACACCAACCACGCGCAGTACGTGCTCGTGCGCGAACTCGCCGGCGTCGACGCGGGGGAGGGGAAGGCCGTCGCGCCCGCCGTCCCGCCGCACGAGGCGACCGCCGGGCGGCAGGGGCCGGCGTGGATCACCGTGGTGGGCGACTCCGACCAGTCGATCTACGCGTTCCGCGGCGCCGACATCCGCAACATCCAGGACTTCGAGCAGGACTTCCCCGACGCGAAGACCATCATGCTCGAACAGAACTACCGTTCCACGCAGACCATCCTCGACGCGGCGAACGCCGTCATCTCCAACAACGAGGGGCGCAAGCCGAAGAAGCTGTGGACGGCGCTCGGCAAGGGCGAGCCGATCGTCGGCTACGCGGCCGACAACGCGCAGCAGGAGGCGCAGTGGGTCGCCGGCGAGATCGCCCGACTGCACGCCGAGGAGGCCATCGCCTACTCGGACATGGCCGTCATGTACCGCGCCAACGCGCAGTCCCGCTCCCTTGAGGAGGCGCTCATCAACGCGGGACTGCCGTACCAGCTGGTCGGCGGCACCAAGTTCTACGAGCGCCGCGAGGTCAAGGACGCGATGGCCTACCTGCAGGCCATCGTCAACCCGAACGACGACGTGAACCTGAGGCGCATCCTCAACGTGCCCAAGCGCGGGCTCGGCGCGCGCGCCGAAGGCATCATCCTCGACTACGCGCGGGCGCACGGGGCGAGCTTCTTCGCCGGCCTCATGCACATGGACGAGATCGAGGGCATCCCCACCCGGACGCTCAAGCAGCTGCACGCGTTCCGCGACCTCATGGGCGGACTGTCCGCGTTCGCGCGCGCCAACGAGACCAAGCCGAGCGAGATCGTCGCCGAGGTGCTGGAGAAATCCGGACTGCTCGAGGAGCTGCGCAAGTCCACCGACCCGCAGGACGAGTCGCGCGTCGAGAACCTCTCCCAGCTGCAGTCCACCGCCGCCGAATTCGAGCAGAAGACCCCGGACGCCACGCTCGCCGGATTCCTCGAGACCACGGCGCTCGTCGCCGACTCCGACCAGCTGCCCGGCGAGAACGAGGATTCCGGCAAGGTCACGCTGATGACCCTGCACACGGCGAAGGGCCTCGAATACCCGGTCGTGTTCCTGACGGGCATGGAGCAGGGCACGTTCCCGCATTCGCGTTCCATGGAGGACACGAGCGAACTGCAGGAGGAGCGCCGTCTCGCCTACGTGGGCATCACGCGCGCCAAGCGCCGCCTGTACGTGACGCGCGCCGCCGTGCGCGCCCAATGGGGTCAGGCGGCCGACATGATGCCCAGCCAGTTCCTCGACGAGATCCCCGAGAACCTCATCGACTGGAAGCGCCGCGAGGCCGGCGTCGAACGCATGCGCTCCAGCTGGGACGACGACGAGTTCGGCGGATGGGACGACGGCATGCCCTCGTCCGGCCCGACCTTCGGCGGCTCCTACGGGTCGTCATCCTACGGTTCCGGTTCGCGCTCGTACGGCGGGGGCTCCTACGGCGGTTCGTCGTACGGCTCCGGCTCCCGCTCGTATGGTTCCTCCTCGTACGGATCGGGTTCGCGCGGTTCGTCCGGTTCGTCGCGTCGCGGCTCGGCCTACGGCTCGTCCACGTACGGTGGTTCATCCGGCTCCCGGTACGGTTCCTCCTCGTACGGTTCCGGTTCCGGCTCGCGTTCCGGCAAGGTCACGACGCGTCGCGTCACGCCGAAGTCCGCGTCGTCCGGCCACGGCGTGCCGGCCTCGTCGCTGACGAAGGACAACGGCCTCGACGTCAAGGACTTCGCGATCGGCGACCGCATCACCCACGACCGCTACGGCATGGGCAAGGTCGTCGACGTGCAGGACAAGGGACGTAACTCGGTCATCACCGTCGACTTCGGCACCGACGGCGTCAAACGCCTCATGCTGCGCGTGGCGCCTATCGAGAAGCTCTGACGGCTTCTCGATAGGCGCCCTTCGCGGCTGCCGCCGCTCACCTCGCCTACGGACGCCCCACCGGGCCGTCCGTTTGACGGCTCGGCCATCGAGAAGCTCTGACCTGTAGCAGGGACGCGGGCGAAAGTCAAGACTTGTGTTCCATGGGATTATCTGCCCATAATGCCTGACGTTCCGGAATCGGAACCGCAGCACAGGAAGAGAGAACCATGAAGAACAAGCTCATCGCATCCGTCCCCTCCGTCATCGTCGGCGCCCTGACCGCCATCGCGCCGCAGACCTTCGCGCACGCCTGCCAGGGGCACGATACGTTCGGCGCCTGCCACTGGTCGCAGCAGGCCGCCACCGGCATCGGCATCGTGATCCTCGCCCTCGGCGTCGTCGCCTTGTTCGTCGGACCGAAGACCCGCATGGGTCTCAACATCGCCGTCATCGCCGACTGCCTGCTGCTGCTCGCCGTGCCCACGATCCTCATCGGCATCTGCCCGGGCGCGATGATGCACTGCCGCATGGTCATGCTGCCTACCCTCATCGTGCTCGCCGTGCTCGGCATCGTCTTCGCGGCGATCGGCACGTGGCTCGACTCCCGGTCCCGCGCGTGACGACGCGACACGACGACGCCATGGACGCGCACGTCACGCTCCGCGGCCTTCCCCTCGCGAACCTCGCACGCAAACCCCTGCGCACGACGGCGCTGCTCGCCGTCGTCACCGTGCTCGCCATCGCCCTGTTCGGCGGAACCATGCTCGGCATGAACCTCGGCAACGGCATGCGCAGCATGGAGCGCCGACTCGGAGCCGACCTCATGGTCGTGCCGCAGAACAGCGCGAACCAGGCCGAAGCGCTGCTCACCGGCTCGAACTCCAGCACGTTCTACTTCACCCACGACATCGCGCGCAAGATCGAACAAGCCGACGGCATCGCACAGGCCACCGAACAGACCTACATCTCGTCGCTCGCCGCCGCATGCTGCGAGGAGAAGCTCCAGATCATCGGCTACGATCCCGCCACCGATTTCGTCATCGCGCCATGGGTGGCCTCCCAGTTCCAAGGCGATCTGGAGGACGGGCAGATGGTCGCCGGGGCGAACGTCAACGTCTCCACGGACGGCACCATCGAACTCTACGGACGTAGCTGGCCGGTCGTCGCCCAACTCGCGAACACCGGCACCGGGCTCGACAACTCCGTGTTCATCAACCGGAACACCGTGCCCGACATGGTCGAAGCGTCCGCCGCGGTCTCCAAGCGCGTCATGCCCGAGGAATACGCGGGCAAGGCCGTCTCCACCGTGATGATCAAGGTGAAGGATGGCTACGATCCGCAGACCGTCGCCGCGAACGTCAAACGGATCGACACGCGGTTCGCCGATCTCGGCTACGTGTACCCGGGAGGCGTGACCGCGGCGACGAAGACCGCGCTGGGCGCGCTGACCGGCTATATGACGGCGTTCGTCGCCGCGTTGTGGGCGATGGGCTTCGTCGTCCTGCTCGCCGTGTTCGCGGCCAGCGCCAACGAACGCAAACGCGAATTCGCGTCGCTGCGCATCATGGGCGCCACGCGCGCCATGGTCAACGGCGTCATCGCGAAGGAGGCAGCCGTCGTCGGGGCGGCCGGCGGCGTGATCGGCGTCGCGGCTGGCGCGTTGGGCATTCTGCCGTTCAGCGCGCTCATCGGCAGCAGACTCCAACTGCCGTACCTGCAGGCCGGCCCCTGGACGGTCATCGGCCTCGCCCTGCTCGCCATCGCCTGCTCCACGGCGGTCGGCGTCGTCTCGTCGTTCGCCGTCATGGGCAGGATCTCCCGCGCCGACGCCGACATCATCCTCAAGGAGGGGCGCTGACATGACGGCCGAAACAGAGCGACGATCCCCGGACACGACCCCGCTGCTGCGCATCGACGACCTGACCCGGACCTTCACACGCCGAGGCAGGCCGTTCGACGCGGTGAGCCATGTGACCCTCGAACTGGACGCCGGCGGGTTCGTCGCCATCGTCGGACGCTCCGGCAACGGCAAAAGCACGCTCATCAACATGATCGCCGGCCTCGTGCGGCCCACCGGCGGATCCGTCGAAGTGGACGGTCTGCGCATCGCCGACCTCGACGACCGCGGACTGTCGCTCCTGCGCAACCGGACCATCGGATTCGTCACGCAGGAGCAGACGCTGCTCGGCAATCTGCCCGTGCTCGACAACGTGATTCTGCCCGCCACGTTCTTCCCGGATGAGAAGAACGAGACGGTGCCGTCGGAAGAACGCGATGGCGGGGACGGGGAAGGCCGTGATCGGCTCGTCGATCGCGCTCTGCGGCTGCTGGAACGGCTCGGCGTCGACGGTCTCGCGGGGTGCTATCCACGAGAACTGTCCGGAGGCGAGATGCGTCGCGTGTCGATCGCCCGCGCCCTCGTCAACGATCCGAAACTCATCATCGCCGACGAGCCGACCGGCGACCTCGACGCGGACAGCACCACGACGGTCATGCGCCTGTTGCGCGAACGTGCGGACTCCGGCGTCGGCGTGCTCATGGTCACGCACGACGCGGATGCGATCGACTACGCCGACACGGTGTACCGCATGGACGCCGGGACGTTGTCCCGGGCATGGGTGTAGATTAGACGACTGGTGTCTGCCGCAAGGTGGACGTCATCTGGAGTCTTAGCCCGTCAACGGGTCGGCAGCCGGAATCGTCAGAATCCGAATGATACGGCCGCTCGTGAGCAATCACGATGAAGCGTTGGAGAGGCCCGACTCAGCGCGAAACGCCGCATAGGCGCCTCGCGTTCCGTTCAGATAACGACAGAAAGAGAACAACCGAAATGACGAACGTTCAGCGTTCCCGCCGTCAGGTGCGCCTGTCCCGCGCCCTCGGCATCGCCCTGACCCCGAAGGCCCAGCGCATCTTCGAGAAGCGCCCGTACGCTCCGGGTGAGCACGGCCGCACCCGCCGCCGCACCGAGTCCGATTACGCGGTGCGTCTGCGCGAGAAGCAGCGTCTGCGCGCCCAGTACGGCGTGTCCGAGAAGCAGCTGCGCGCCTCCTACGAGAAGGCCACCCGCACCGCCGGCCAGACCGGCAACGCCATGCTGGCCGATCTCGAGGTCCGCCTCGACAACCTGGTCCTGCGCGCCGGCTTCGCCCGCACCACCGCCCAGGCCCGCCAGTTCGTGACCCACCGCCACATCCTCGTGGACGGCAACATCGTGAACCGCCCGTCCTACCGCGTCAAGCCGGGCCAGACCATCCAGGTCAAGGCCAAGAGCCAGACGATGGTCCCGTTCCAGATCGCCGCCGAAGGCGTCCACCGCGATGTCCTGCCCGCGGTCCCGGGCTACCTCGATGTGAACCTGGCCTCCCTCAAGGCCACCCTGACCCGCAAGCCGGAGGCCGAAGAGGTGCCGGTGCAGGTCAACATCCAGTACGTGGTCGAATTCTACGCCCGCTGATCCGGGCCCACTTCTGTATCACATACAGTCAAGGACATACCGCCGAAACCCCGTGCTCCCGGAAGGGACGCGGGGTTTCCGCGTTTCCGGGCATCCGGCGTCGTCGTCGCGGCGTTCGCCGTCTCCGGGAGGGGCCGGCGCGCCGCTCCCCGTTGTAGAGTGGTGCCATGATTCTCCACCTGCATCTCGTCCGACATGGACAGACCACGTTCAACAAGTACAACCGCCTCCAGGGCTGGTGCAACGCCCCCCTGACCGAATCCGGACTCGCCGACGCCGACAAGGCCGGACGCAAGCTCGAAGGCCTCGACTTCGCCGCCGCCTACTGCTCGGACACCTCCCGCGCCGAGACCACCGCGAAGCGCATCCTCGACATCAACGAGGCCGCCGGGCACCGACGCCCCGCGCTCGTCGCCGACATGCACTTCCGCGAGCAGTGCTACGGCTACTTCGAAGGGCAGGACATGTCGCTCGCATGGACCGCCGCCGGCGGCCCCCACGGCGCGAAGAACTACAACGACATCGTCGCGAAGTTCGGGCTCGCCGCCACCCGCGACTTCCTCAAGGAGGCCGACCCGTTCCACGATGCGGAATCCGACGAGGAGTATTGGACCCGCGTCGAGGGGGCGTTCGCGCTCATCGCCTCGAACCCCGATCTCAGGGACGGCGACCACGTGCTCCAGATCTCGCACGGCAACACCCTGCTGAGCCTCGGGCACCGCTTCGGCGGGCCCGATCTCGACCTGAGCGAGAGGCCCGCGAACGGCTCCGTCACGCTCGTCGACTTCGATACGGACAAGCCGTTCGCCGAGGCGATCGCCATCGTGTCGTATGGCAAGTGATAGTCTTGTGCGGGTAACTGTGTACTAGGAGGCAATATGGGAGTTGGAGAGATCGCCGGTCTCGTCGCCGCGATAGCGTTCGCCGTGCTCGCCGGGTTCATGATCTATCCGCTGATCCGTCTGGGCAAGCTGTTCGACCAGATCGCCGACACCGTGCGCGAATCGGGCGAGCACGCCATCCCGGCGCTCGACGAGGGCGTCACCACCGTCAAGCAGGTCAACAAGTCGCTGGAGGACGTCAACAAGATCTCCGCCGCCGCCTCGACGACCGCCAACAACGTGGGCGCGCTCACCGACCTGTACGGATCGTTCCTCGGCAAGCCGGTCATCAAGGTCGCCTCCGCGGCGTACGCCCTCAAGTCCACCGCGCAGTCCTTCCTCGTCCGCCAGTCCGCCGGGCGCCCCGACGACCAGACCAAGGGGGAGTGATGTTCAAACGCATCTTCTGGGTCGGTCTCGGCTTCTCGCTCGGCGTCATCGCCGTCACCAAGGCCCAGGCCTACGTCAAGGCCAACACCCCGGACGCGGCGCGGCAGTTCCTGCTCGGCCCCGATCAGGACCATGTCGGCATGAAGACGCTCGAAGGGCTCGTCAACGAGTTCAACGCCACGCGCCGAGCCCGCGAGGCTGAACTCAACAAGCAGTACATCGGCGAAGGCCGCTGAGACGGTCCCGCGTCGTGTGCCGCCCGCGCCGTACGGGCGGCACACGCATGATGTAGGACGACTACGGCGAAGGCACGTTCCCATAGGGCCCTCATGCCCGCACAAACACACAACAAGGAGTTCCATCCGCTTATGCGCACCTCAGAAATCGCGAAGCGCTACCTCGACTATTTCGCGGCGCACGACCACATGGTCGTCCCCTCCGCGTCGCTGATCTCCCCGAACCCGACCACGCTGTTCACCATCGCCGGCATGGTCCCGTTCATCCCGTACCTCATGGGCGAGCAGACCCCGCCCCACAAGCGCATGGCCTCCAACCAGAAGTGCGTGCGCACCCTCGACATCGACGAGGTCGGCAAGACCACGCGCCACGGCACGTTCTTCCAGATGATCGGCAACTTCTCCTTCGGCGACTACTTCAAGGAGGAGGCCATCCACTACGCGTGGGAGCTGCTCACCTCCCCGCAGGACAAGGGCGGCTACGGCTTCGACCCGGAGAAGCTGTGGATGACCACGTTCACCGACGACGAGGAGGCCCGCTCCATGTGGGTCAACGAGGGCGTCGACCCCGAGCACATCCAGAAGATGGGCATGGAGGACAACTTCTGGACCACCGGCGGCCCCGGCCCCGGCGGCCCCTGCTCCGAGATCTACGTGGACCGCGGCCCCGCCTTCGGCAAGGAGGGCGGCCCGATCGCCGACGAGAACCGCTACATCGAGATCTGGGACCTCGTGTTCGAGAACTACGAGGTCGACAACGTCAAGTCCAAGACCGACCTGCACATCGTCGGCGAGCTCGAGAACAAGAACATCGACACCGGTGCGGGCCTCGAGCGCCTCGCCTACCTGCTGCAGGGCAAGAACAACATCTACGAGACCGACGAGGTCTTCCCCGTCATCGAGGCCGCCGAGCGCCTCTCCGGCCGCAAGTACGGCGAGGACGAGGCGATGGACGTCAAGTTCCGCGTCGTGGCCGACCACGTGCGCTCCGCGCTCATGATCATGTCCGACGGCGTGCGCCCCTCCAACAACGGCCGCGGCTACGTGCTGCGCCGCCTGCTGCGCCGCACCATCGAGGCCATGCGCGTGCTCGGCGTCGAGAACGAGGTGCTGCCCACCCTGTTCCCGACCTCCAAGGCCGCCATGGAGCCCAGCTACCCGGAGCTCAACAAGACGTTCCACGAGGTGAGCGAATCCGCGTACGGCGAGGAGGACGCCTTCCGCCGCACCCTCACATCCGGCATCGAGATCCTCGACGTCGCCGTGAAGAAGGCGAAGAAGGACTCCGCCGAAGGCAAGTCCGAGGCGGTCGTCTCCGGCGACGACGCGTTCAAGCTGCACGACACCTACGGCTTCCCGATCGAGCTTACGCTCGAGATGGCCGCCGACCAGGGCGTGAAGGTCGACGAGGCCAAGTTCCGCGAGCTCATGGCGGAGCAGAAGGGCCGCGCCCGCGCCGACGCCCTCAAGAAGCGCCACAACGTGGACCTGTCCGTCTACGACGACTTCAAGAAGACGCTCGTCAAGCCGATCGACTTCCTCGGCTACACCGACATGTCCGCCCGCGCCACCGTGCTCGGCATCATGCAGGAGGGCAAGGGCTCCGTGCCCGCCGTCACCGGACCGGCCAACATCGAGGTCGTGCTCGACCGCACCCCGTTCTACGCGGAGGCCGGCGGCCAGCTCGCCGACCAGGGCGAGATCCTGTCCGACGACGGCGCCGTGCTCGAAGTCGACGACGTGCAGAAGCCGATCAAGGACCTCATCGTCCACCAGTGCCGCCTGACCGAGGGCACGCTGGTCGTCGGCACGCAGGTGAACGCCAGCATCGACCTGGCCCGCCGCGGCGCCATCGCCCGTTCGCACACCGCCACGCACATGGTGCACAAGGCGCTGCGCGAGGAGCTCGGCCCGCAGGCCACCCAGCGCGGCTCCGAGGACGCCCCGAACCGCCTGCGCTTCGACTTCCAGTGGTCCAAGGCCCCGACCAAGCAGGTGATGAGTGCCGTCGAAGAGCGCGTCAACGACCGTCTGCGCGACAATCTCGTCGTCACCACCAAGGAGATGAAGTTCGACGACGCCATCGCGCTCGGCGCGATGCACCTGTTCGGCGAGAAGTACGGCGACATCGTGCGCGTCGTGTCCATCGGCGAGGACGGCTGGAGCCGCGAGCTGTGCGGCGGCACCCACGTCGACCACGTCGGCAAGATCGGCGCCATCAACATCATGTCCGAATCCTCCATCGGCTCCGGCGTGCGTCGCGTCGACGCCGTGGTGGGCGCCGGCGCCTACGAGTTCAACGCCCGCGAGCACGCGCTCGTCTCCCAGCTGAGCGACAAGCTCAACGCCCGTCCGGACGAGCTCGCCGAGCGCGTCAACGCGCTGCTCGCCAAGCTCAAGGAATCCGACCGCCGACTGGCCTCCATGTACGAGAGCCAGCTCGCCGCGGCCGTCCCGGAGCTCGTGAAGCGCGCGCAGGCCTCCCAGGCCCCCGTCAAGGTCGCCGCGAAGAACGTCGGCCACTTCGGCTCGTTCGACGCGCTGCGCAAGACCGTGCTCGACGTGCGCTCCCGCCTCGGCGAGGAATCGCCGGTCGTCGTGGCCCTCGCCGGCGTGAGCGCCGACGACAAGCCGATGGTCGCGGTCGCCACGAACGAGGCCGCGCGCAAGCTCGGCATCAAGGCCGGCGATCTCGTGCGCGGCGCCTCCAAGGTCCTCGGCGGCGGTGGCGGCGGCAAGCCGGACTTCGCCCAGGGCGGCGGCGCGGACGCGTCGAAGATCGACGACGCGATCGCCGCGCTCGAGCACGAGGCGCTGAAGGGCTGAGCCGTTTGACTTGGCTTGGCATCGATCTGGGTGATGCTCGGGTCGGACTCGCATTGTCCGACCCGGAGCTCACCCTCGCACACCCCATCGGCAACATCCAGGCGTACGGGGATTCGTTCCGCGCCTTGGACGACGTGATCTACGTCATCGAGGACGAACAGGTCGACCACGTCGTCATCGGCCTGCCGCTGCTGCTCAACGGCGACGAGGGAAAAAGCGCCAAGAAGGCGCGCCGTTGGGCCTCCAATCTCGTCAAGCGCATCAACCGCATGGTCGAGGACGGCGACATCCACCTGAATACGACACCTGACGTAGAATTGATGGACGAGCGACTGACCACGGTGAGCGCGCATCGACAGCTGCATGAGGCGAACATCGCCGGACGGAAGCACCGCCCGGTGGTGGACCAGCAATCCGCCGTCGTGATCCTGCAATCCGCGTTGGATCGCAAAGAGCGATAGGGAGAAGTGATGTCCGAAAGCTTCAACGATTTCTTCGAGGAGAACGCACTCAAGGTCTCCGGCAATTCGGCCGCCCCGGCGGTCGAGCCGCCGAAGCCGCCGAAGTCGCGCAGGGAGATGCGCAAACGCCGTCGCAGGGGGCAGCGCAAGCGTCTCATCGTCGTCATCTCCGTGCTCGTCGTGCTCGCGCTCATCGGCGTCGGCTGCTTCTTCGGATACCGGCGCATCGCCGCGATCCGCGCGGTCAACGAGTACAACAGGAGCATCTCGCAGGAGTTCAAGGGCAAGGCGTACGGCACCGTCTACTTCACCATCGAGCAGGGGCAGGATTCGCTGACCGTCGGCAGAAACCTCGTCAAGGCGAAGATCGTCAAGTCCGCCGAGACGTTCGCGGCCACGGTGTCCGCCAACTCGGCGACGCTCTACCCGGGCACGTACGAGATGCAGTACCACATGCAGTCCGCCGACGCGGTCGAGATCCTCTCCGACCAGACGAAGGCCACCGGATTCCTCGACGTGAAGTCCGGCGAACGCGTGTCCGACGTGATCGCGAACGCCGCGCAGCTGAGCGGCATCGACGAATCTGAATTCCAGTCCATCGTGGACGGTGGGGGCAGCGGCATCCTGCCGGCCGAGGCGAAGGGCAAGTTCGAGGGCTGGTTCGAGCCCGGCCAGTACGACGTCAAGTCGAAGAAGTCGGCCTCCGACATCCTCAAGATGATGGTCGACAAGCGCATCGCCAAACTCGACGAGCTCGGCGTGCCCACCGGCGACGAACGCGAACGCATCCTCAACATCGCGTCCATCGCCGAGGCCGAGGTGAACTCGAAGGACTACTACGGCAAGGTGACGCGCGTCATCCTCAACCGTCTCGACAAGAACATGACCCTCGGCATGGACTCCACCGTCGCCTACGGCAACAACGTGAAGTCCGCCGACATCACGCAGGCCATGCTCGACGATGCCTCCAACCCCTATAACACGCGCATCAAGAAGGGTCTGCCTCCCACGCCGATTTCCAACCCCGGCGACGACGCGATCAACGCCGCGCTCCACCCGGAGGACGGCGACTGGCTGTACTTCGTGACCGTGAATCTCCAGACCGGCGAGACCAAGTTCACCGACAACGAGGACACGTTCAACGAATACGTGCAGGAATACAAGAACAACAACGCCGACGCGAACTGACGCTCGCGGCACGACGAATCCATGTGGGTCTCCTCCGGTGAACGGGGGAGACCCACATGCGTATGCGTGCATGAGTACATACGCACGCATGCGACGTTCGCCCTACAGCAGCACGGCGATGACGCCGGAGACGACGATCACCGGCACGAACGGGGCCTTGCCGGCGCAAGGCGTCCCGCGCTGCGGGTCGAGACGGGTCCACAAGGCCACGAACACGATTCCCAGCACGCCCATCGCAAGCCACCAGAAGGCCACATGGATCAATCCGTATGCGCCCACGGCGAGGCCCGGCGGCAGCATCGCCGTCACATCGCCCAGCCCCAGCGCGCCTGGTTTCGCCAACGCGAGCAGCAGCTGGACTCCCGCGCACAGGACCGTGAACAGCAGCGCCTGCAGCACGGTGAAGAAGTCATTGGACATCGCCGCCCACGCGAAATCCGCGGCGAGCTGCGATCCGCATCCGACCGCCACCCACGTGCGCGGCACACGGCGCCGCCGCACGTCCTCGACGGCGAGGGCGACGCCGCAAATGAGACCGGGCAGACAATACAGGTATGGCATGCCTTAACATTAACCCCTAGTTGCAGAACGCGAGAGTCGTCCGCGCCGCGGCCACGGGGCAAGTCCCGGCCGGCGGCGCGACGGCGCAGGACCATGGAGGAGCGAGAGATTATGTTGCGTTGGCAGACGGCGGGGGAGTCGCACGGCGAGGCGCTGGTCGCGATGATCGAGGGACTGCCCGCGGGGGTGTCCGTCACCAGCCAGGACGTGGTGGACGCGCTGGCCCGCCGCCGTCTCGGCTACGGCCGCGGTGCGCGCATGAAGTTCGAACAGGACAAGGTCAGGCTGCTGACGGGCGTACGCCACGGCTCCACGCTCGGCGGTCCGATCGCCGTCGAGATCGCCAACACCGAGTGGCCGAAGTGGACCGAGGTGATGAGCGCCGACCCGCTCGACCATGAGATTCCGCGCGAGGGCCGCAATGCGCCGCTGAGCCGCCCGCGTCCCGGCCACGCCGATCTGACCGGCATGCGCAAGTACGGCTTCGACGACGCCCGTCCGGTGCTCGAACGCTCCAGCGCGCGCGAGACCGCCTCGCGCGTCGCGCTCGGCGCGATCGCCGCGAAGTTCCTCGAACAGGCGTTCGGCATCCGCACCGTCGCCCATGTGATCTCCATCGGCGGCGCCGGCGTCGAGGATGCCGACGACGCCGCGCTGCCCACCCCGGACGACGTCGCCGCGCTCGACGCCTCCCCGGTGCGCACGCTCGACAAGGCCGCCGAGGAGCGCATGATCAAGCGCATCGACGAGATCAAGGCGAACGCCGACACGGTCGGCGGCGTCATCGAGGTCATCGCCTACGGCGTGCCCGCGGGCATCGGCACCTACGTGGAATCCGACCGTCGCCTCGACGCCGCCCTCGCCTCCGCCGTCATGGGCATCCAGGCCATCAAGGGCGTCGAGATCGGCGACGGCTTCCTCGAGGCGGTGCGCCCCGGCTCCGCCGCGCACGACGAGATGGTGCCCGGCGACGACGGCCGCATCACCCGTCTCACCAACCGTGCCGGAGGCATCGAAGGCGGCATGTCCAACGGGCAGCCGATCCGCGTGCGCGCCGCCATGAAGCCGATTCCGTCCATCCCGCGTGCCCTGCGCACCGTCGACGTCGCCAACGGCGAGGCCGCGCAGGCCATCAACCAGCGTTCCGATTCGACCGCCGTGCCCGCCGCGTCCGTCGTGGCCGAGGCCATGGTGCGTCTCACGCTCGCCAAGTACGCGTTGGAGAAGTTCGGCGGCGACAGCGTCGCCGAGACGCGACGCAACTGCGAGAACTACCTCGCCTCCTGGCCGGAGCACATGAGGTGAGGCGCGGCATCATCCGCCCGAAGGCCGTCATCATCGGCATGATGGGCGCCGGCAAGACGCGTGTCGGCAAGGAGGTGGCACACCTCATGCACCTGTCGTTCGCCGACGCCGACATCGAAATCGAACGCGAGGTCGGGATGAAGATCCCCGCCTACTTCGAACGGTACGGCGAACCCGCGTTCCGCGAGGTGGAGGCCGACCTCATCGCCGACTATCTGGAGGACTTCGACGGCATCTTCTCCCTCGGCGGAGGCGCGCCGATGACCCCGTCCACACAGGACGCCCTGGCCGACTACATCGCCGACGGCGGACGCGTCGTCTACCTCGACGCCGACCCGCACGAGGCGATGGAACGCGCCAACCGCGGCGGCGGGCGGCCCATGCTCAACGGCGACGCGAACGCGCGATGGAGAAAACTGTACAAACAGCGCGACCCCGTGTTCCGCGAAGTCGCGAACGTGCATGTGCGCACGCGCAGACAGACGCCGCAGATGGCGGCGAGGAAGGTGATGGACATGATCGGCGAACGCACGGTCCACGTGACCGGCAGCGGCATCGAACCGTATGACGTGGTGATCGGCGAGGGGGCGATGAACCATCTCGCCGACGTGCTGGGAAGCAAGGTCGCCAAGGTCGCGCTCATCCACACGCAGCCCGTGCAGCGCCATTCGGACCGTGCACGCACCCTGCTGCGCCAGGGCGGCTACGACGTCATCGACATCGTCGTGCCCGACGCCGAGGCCGGCAAGACCGTCGACGTGGCGAACGGCGTGTGGAGGCGTCTCGGCGACGAGGGCTTCACCCGTTCCGACGCGATCGTCGGCGTGGGCGGGGGAGCGGCCACCGATCTGGCCGGCTTCATCGCCGCCACGTGGATGCGCGGCATCCGTTACGTGAACTGCCCGACCTCGCTGCTCGCCATGGTCGACGCCTCCACCGGCGGCAAGACAGGCATCAACACCGAGGCCGGCAAGAACCTTGTCGGATCGTTCTACACGCCGGCCGGCGTGCTCGCCGACACGAAGACGCTCGCCTCGCTGCCGAACGACATCTTCATCGAAGGGCTCGGCGAAGTCGCGAAATCCGGCTTCATCGAGGACACGGAGATCCTGCGCATCCTCGAGGAGCACGCCGACGAGCTGCGCGCGTTCGATGGGGCGACGTTCCTCGGATCCGGGCTTGAGGACGTGGTCTGCGAGCTCATCGAACGCACCGTCACCGTGAAGGTGCACCACGTGTCCGCCGACCTCAAGGAGAAGGGCAAGCGCGAGTTCCTCAACTACGGGCACACGCTCGGCCACGCCATCGAGAAGCTCGAACATTTCCGCTGGCGTCACGGCAACGCCGTCGCCGTGGGATGCGTGTACGCGGCCGAACTCGCCCACCAGCTCGGTTACATCGACCAGGAGCTCGTCGACTACCATCGCGCGCTGCTCAGCTCGCTCGGACTGCCGATCTCCTGGAACGGCGGCACGTTCGACGACGTGCTCGCGCTCATGCACAAGGACAAGAAGGCCCGCGGCAACAAGCTGCGCTTCGTCGTCCTCGACGGCACGCCCGGCCACATGATCCACCTCGAGGATCCGCCGGCCGACGCCGTGCGCGAGGCGTTCCGCCGCATCCAGCACTGACCCAGCAAGGAGGAGGGAGAGAACCATGTCCACCAAAGTCATCGTCGTCAACGGGCCGAACCTCGGGCGTCTCGGCGTGCGCCAGCCCGACGTGTACGGCCGTCAGGACCTCGCCGAACTGCGCCGCCTGTGCGCCGCATGGGGGAGCGAACTCGGCCTCGAGGTCGAGGTGCGCCAGACCGACGACGAGTCCGAAATGGTGCATTGGATGCATCAGGCAGCCGACGAGAAGACGCCGGTCGTCATGAACCCGGCCGCGTTCACCCACTACTCGTACGCGCTGGCCGACGCCGCGCACATGGTCGGCGACGCGGGCCTGCCGCTCATGGAGGTGCACATCTCCAACCCGTCCGCACGTGACGAGTTCCGCAAGCGCTCCGTGATCTCCCCGGTCGCCACCGGCACCATCACCGGCATGGGCTTCTACGGCTACAAGCTGGCGCTCGACGCCGTCGCCCACATCGTCAACGGCTGATCTTCGGATCGTTCCGGGAACCTTCCGCATATGAGTCGTACCGACGGATCGAAACGCACCGGCGCCGGCGGGGACGGCAGGGCGTGGCTTACGACGCTGCGCGCCCTCATGCCCATCGTCGTCGCCATAGGCACCCTGCTCGTCGGCGGGCTGTTCATGACGCATATGCCGCCGTGGCGCATCCCCGACATCTGGTCCCACGTCTACCGGGTGGACGGCATCCTCAACGGCGACGTGCTCGCCCGGCCGGTCACGTCGATGAGCTACCTGCATCACCGCGACGGCAACGTGGGCGGTCATGTCGACTGGGAGTGGATCGAGTTCTCGCTGCATCGCGACGAAGGGCACGACCCCACGATCATCCTCCCCGACACGATCACCGTCTCGGACGCCTCCGGCGCCGACGTGCCGTACAACAACACGGCGACGAACTCGCCGGCGGCCTACCTGCCGCAGCTCGCCGGCTTCGCGCTGGGACGGGCGCTGGGACTGACGGCGGGCGCGACCTACCTGCTCGCCGAGACGATCATGCTCGTCGTGTATGCCGGCTGCGCCGCGGCGGCGGTCGCCCTGCTGCCCAGGTGGAGGGTGCTCGTCGGACTGGTCATGCTGTGCCCGGTGCTGCTGTACCGCTACTCGTTCGCCATATCCGCCGACTCGCTCACCCAGGCGTTGGCGTTCCTGCTCTCCTGCATGCTGCTGCGCATGCTGCACCGCCGCATGGGCGTCCCCGGGTATGCCGCGACCGCCGTCGTATGCGTGCTGCTCGCGATGTGCAAGTTCATCTACGCGCCGCTCGCATTGCTCGCGTTGCCGGCCGCGTGGGCCGCGTCGCGCGGTGGCGGGACCTTCCGGCATGACGCCGGCGGCGATGGGATTCCGTCGCAGGCCTCGTCACGATCGACGCCCCGCTCCGGCCTTCCCGTCGCGGCGATCGGCGTCGTCGTCTCGATGGCGTGGCTCGCCGTATGGATGAAGCTCACCGGATGGTTCGTCACCACGCCGATGATGGTCCCCTATACGGAGATGGAGCAGCGCAAACACGCGATGCTCACCGACCCGCAGGCGCTGCTGGCGACGCTCAAGGCGATCGGTCTGTCCGTCGTCACCGGCCGGGCGAACCTCGGACGGCCCGTGGACACGTGGCTCATCCGCTGCTGCTGGACGGCGATGCTGGTCATGGTCGTCATACTCGCCGTGGCCACCGCGCGCAGGGCCATGGGCATGCGGGAGACGGTGTTCTGGTGGTGCGCTTCGGCCGTGATGGTCGGCATCGTGCTGCTCACCTATCTGGCGTTGTGGCTCCAGTACACGCAGGCCGGCTCCGCCATGGTCGAGGGCATGCAGCACCGCTATTTCCTGCCGTTGACGGTCCTCGGGGCGCTGTGCGTCGCCGAAAGCGCGTCGCACCTAGAACGACGTTCGCGTTCCGTGGCCGTGTAAGGCGAGGCAACGCCTCCTCGGGCGAACACGCCGGGTCACGCACGGGTGATAGAGTGAAATTCCATGGTTAGAAGAACACATGGCAATTCGCAAGAGCACGTCACCAAGCACATCTTCGTCACCGGCGGCGTGGTCTCCTCCCTCGGCAAAGGCCTGACGGCGTCCTCGCTCGGCCGTCTGCTGCGTTCCCGCGGTCTGCATGTGCTGCAGCAGAAGCTCGACCCGTACATCAACGTGGATCCGGGCACGATGAACCCGTTCCAGCACGGCGAGGTGTACGTGACCGAGGACGGCGCCGAGACGGATCTCGACATCGGCCACTACGAGCGCTTCCTCGATGTGTTCCTTTCGCAGAAGGCGAACGTCACCACCGGTCAGATCTACCAGGAGGTGCTGCGCAAGGAGCGCGCCGGCGAGTACCTCGGCCAGTGCGTGCAGGTCATCCCGCACATCACCAACGAGATCAAGTCCCGCATGCGCGCCCAGGCCGCGGACGACGTGGACGTGATCATCACCGAGATCGGCGGCACCGTCGGCGACATCGAATCCCAGCCGTTCCTCGAGGCGGCCCGCGAGGTGCGCCGCGAACTCGGCCAGGAGAACTGCATGTTCGTGCATGTTTCCCTCGTGCCGTACATCTCCGCCGCCCACGAGCTCAAGACCAAGCCGACCCAGCATTCCGTGATGATGCTGCGCCAGCTGGGCATCACGCCGGACGCGCTCGTGCTGCGCTCCGACCGTCCGCTCAACCAGTCCATCAAGGACAAGATCTCCCTCATGTGCGACGTGGACGCGGAGGGCGTGGTCAACTGCGTGGACGCGCCCAGCATCTACGACGTGCCGAAGATCCTGTTCAACGAGGGCCTCGACGCGTACGTGGTGCGCGAGCTCGGACTGCCGTTCCACGACGTCGACTGGGACGAGTGGGCGGACCTGCTCGAACGCGTCCACCACCCGAAGCACGAGGTCAACATCGCGATCGTCGGCAAGTACATCGACCTGCCGGACGCCTACCTGTCCGTCACCGAGGCCATCAAGGCTGGCGGCTTCGCCAACTGGGCGAAGGTGAACGTCAAGTGGGTGGCGGCCGACCGTTGCGAGACCGAGGAGGGCGCGGCCGCCGCGCTCGACCAGGTCGACGGCATCGTCGTGCCCGGCGGCTTCGGCATCCGCGGCATCGACGGCAAGATCGGCGCCCTCAAGTTCGCCCGCGAGCACAAGCTGCCCGCGCTCGGCCTGTGCCTGGGCCTGCAGTCCATGGTCATCGAATACGCCCGCCACGTGCTCGGCATCGAGGACGCGAACTCCACCGAGTTCGAGCCGGACTGCGTCAACCCGGTCATCGCCACGATGGAGGAGCAGAAGGACATCGTCGCCGGCAAGGGCGACATGGGCCACACCATGCGTCTCGGCTCCTACCCGGCCGACCTCGAGGAGGGTTCGCTGGTCGCCGAGCTGTACGGCTCCACGCACGTCACCGAGCGTCACCGCCACCGCTACGAAGTGAACGTGGCCTACAAGGACCGCCTGCGCGAAGGCGGCCTGCGGATCTCCGGCCAGAGCCCGGACGGCGAGCTCACCGAGTTCGTCGAACTGCCGCAGGAGGTCCACCCGTTCTACGTGGCCACCCAGGCGCATCCGGAGTTCAAGAGCCGCCCGACCAAGCCGCACCCGCTGTTCGCCGGCCTCGTCAAGGCCGCGCTCGACCACCAGCGCGAACGCTGACCGCCGGGCGGGGCGCGGGCTGCGACCGCAGCCCCGTAGCCGGCCCGTTCCGCATGGCGCGTCGTGACCGTCCCGGTCATGGCGCGCCTTCGCGTATCCGCGGCTTTGGGCGTGCAATCCGCCCTCCCGTAACCAAGCTCACGTTCATCCACAGCCGACATGCGGTGTCGGCTGTGGAGTTCGCGCAGGGGTTCTGCTACGTTGACGTAGGAATGTTGTGACCAACGGAAGGCAGGATGGTGAGCGAAACACAAGCGCCAAACGCCGCCGCTGACGTGGAGATGAGCCAGTACGTGGCCGATCGATCCCGCGTCAACGAGGAGAAGATCAGACAGGATGACGAGATCATCCAGCAGTTCGGCGACTACAGCTACGGCTGGCATGATTCCGACGCGGCCGGCGAGGCCGCCAAGCGAGGCATCGACGAACAGGTCGTGCGCGACATCAGCGCCGACAAGGGCGAGCCCGAGTGGATGCTCGACATGCGTCTGCGCGGCTTCAAGGCGTTCCTCGACAAGCCGATGCCCAAGTGGGGCGTCGACCTGTCGGGCTTCAACGCCGACGACTTCAAGTACTACGTCAAGCCGATCGAGAAGCAGGCGAAGTCGTGGGAGGAGCTGCCGGACGACATCCGCAACACCTACGACCGCCTCGGCATCCCGGAGGCGGAGAAGAACCGTCTCGTCTCCGGCGTGGCCGCCCAGTACGAGTCCGAGGTCATCTACAACTCCATCCAGGAGGACCTGAAGAAGCAGGGCGTCATCTTCGTCGACACGGACACCGCCGTGCGCGAATACCCGGACCTCGTCAGGAAGTACTTCGGCACCGTCGTGCCGCCCGAGGACAACAAGTTCGGCGCGCTCAACACCGCCGCATGGTCCGGCGGCTCGTTCGTGTACGTGCCGAAGGGCGTGCACGTGGACATCCCGCTGCAGGCGTACTTCCGCATCAACACGCCCGCCATGGGCCAGTTCGAGCGCACGCTCATCATCGCGGACGAAGGCTCCTACGTGCATTACGTGGAGGGCTGCACCGCCCCGATCTGGTCCGAGGACTCGCTGCACGCCGCCATCGTCGAGATCATCGTCGAGAAGCACGCGCGCGTGCGCTACACCACCGTGCAGAACTGGTCGAACAACGTCTACAACCTCGTCACTCAGCGCGCCTACGTGCGCGAGGGCGGCACGATGGAATGGGTGGACGGCAACATCGGCTCCAAGGCCACGATGAAGTACCCGGCCTGCATCCTCGCCGAGCCGTACGCGAAGGCCAGCACCATGTCGCTCGGCTTCGCCGGCAAGGGCCAGTACCAGGACACGGGCGCGAAGATGATCCACCTCGCCCCGCACACCAGCTCCACGATCGTCGCCAAGTCCATCTCGCGCGGCGGCGGCCGTTCCGCCTACCGCGGCCTGGTCAAGATCGTCAAGGGCGCGGAGGGCTCCTCCAACTCGACCGTGTGCGACGCGCTGCTCGTCGACGACTTCAGCCGCTCCGACACGTACCCGCATGTGGACGTGCGCGAGGACGACGTCTCCATGGCCCACGAGGCCACCGTCTCCAAGATCTCCGAGGACCAGCTGTTCTACCTGATGAGCCGCGGCCTGTCCGAGGAGGAGGCGCAGGGCATGATCGTGCGCGGCTTCGTCGAGCCGATCAGCCGCGAGCTGCCGATGGAATACGCGCTCGAACTCAACAGACTCGTCGAACTGCAGATGGAAGGATCGGTGGGCTGATCCCATGGCCGAAACCGAAAACAAGGCGGCGGAACTGAACATCCCGGTCGCCGACCCGAACGACCCGTACAAGATCCCGGCGGCCATGCCGTCCAGCGCCGACCGCGCGCCCCGCTCCTTCGAGGTGTCCGCGTTCCCGGTGCCCACGCGCGACCAGGAGGACTGGCGCTACACGCCGATCGACCGCATCGGCGAGTTCTTCGACGTGTTCACGCCCTCCGGCGAGACCGAGATCGAAGTGTCGATGATCGACGGCTCCCCGCTGGCCGAGGGCGTCACGCTCAGCCAGGTCAGGCTCGGCGAGGGCGCGTCCGGCACCGTCTCCAAGCCGAACGACCGCGTCTCCGCCGTCGAATGGAACTCCGGCTCCACGGCGACGATCCTGCGCCTCGACGGCGAGATCGCCCGGCCCGTGCTCGTCAAGGTGCACGGCGCGGGCGAGGACCTCGACGCGTTCCATCTCGTCATCGACGCCGCGGACCGCGCGCACGCGGACGTCGTCGTCGAACACGACGGCGACGCGCGCCTCGCCGAGGGCGTCGAGATCACGACCGGCAAGGACTCGCACGTCTCGGCCACGTTCATCCAGGAGTGGGACCGCACGGCCAAGCACGTCGGCAACCACCGCATCCACGTCGGCGAGGGCGCGTCCCTGCGCCACTCCGTCGTCACGCTCGGCGGCGACGTGGTGCGCATCCGCATGGACCAGGACTTCGGCGGCGAGCAGGGCGAGCTCAACATGCTCGGCATCTACTTCGTCGACCCGGGCGAGCACATCGAACACCGCACGATGGTGGTGCACAACCATCCCGACTGCAAGAGCCGCGTCGTCTACAAGGGCGCGCTCGACGGCAAGGGCGCGCACTCCACGTGGGTGGGCAACGCCCTGATCGAGCCGACCGCCCCCGGCACCGACTCGTACGAGCTCAACCGCAACCTCGTGCTCACGCCGGGCGCCATCGCCGACTCCGAGCCGAACCTCGAGATCGAGAACGGCAACATCATCGGCGCCGGACACGCCTCCTCGGTGGGCCGCTTCGACGACGAGGAGCTGTTCTACCTCGAATCCCGCGGCATCCCGGAGGCCGAGGCCCGCAAGCTCGTCGTGCGCGGCTTCTTCGGCGAACTCGTCGAGGAGATCGGCATCCCCGCCGTCTCCGACCATCTCATGGACGTCATCGACCGCCGACTGGCGCGCGGCGAGGACGCGGCCATGGCGCAGGTGCTGGAAGACAAGTAACCCAAGACTTTTCGGACTGTTAGGAGAACCAATGTCCACTCTCGAAATCAAGGACCTCTACGTCCACGTCGAAACCAAGGAAGGCACCAAGCAGATCCTCAAGGGCGCCTCCCTGACCGTCAACTCCGGCGAGACCCATGCCATCATGGGCCCCAACGGCTCCGGCAAGTCCACGCTCGCCTACACGCTGGCCGGCCACCCCAAGTACGTGGTCGACTCCGGCGAGGCGCTGCTCGACGGCCAGGACATCCTCAAGATGACCCCGGACGAGCGCGCCAAGGCGGGCCTGTTCCTCGCCATGCAGTACCCGGTCGAGGTGCCCGGCGTCTCCATGACCAACTTCCTCAGGACCGCGAAGACCGAGGTCGACGGCGAGGCGCCGTCCATCCGCACGTGGACCAAGGAGCTGTCCGCCGCGATGAAGCGCCTCAAGATGGATCCGAAGTTCGCCACGCGCTCCGTCAACGAGGGCTTCTCCGGCGGCGAGAAGAAGCGTGCCGAGGTGCTGCAGCTCGAACTGCTCAAGCCGAAGTTCGCCATCCTCGACGAAACCGACTCCGGCCTCGACGTGGACGCGTTGCGCATCGTGTCCGAAGGCGTGAACCGCGCCAAGGAGGCCAACCAGTTCGGCATCCTCATGGTCACGCACTACACGCGCATCCTCAAGTACATCAAGCCGGACATCGTGCACGTGTTCGCCGACGGCCACTTCGTGAAGACCGGCGGCCCGGAGCTGGCCGACGAGCTCGAGGAGAACGGCTACGACGCGTACCTGCCGGAGGGCGCGGACTCCGAGTCCGCACTCGCCTGACATCGGCGGACAGCCGGTTCCGTCCGGCTTTCACGGTTCCAGCGGAGCCGTGGGAGTCGGCGGAACGCATGTGAATGTCACGAAATGGGGGAAATGACAATGGTTGATTTCGCAGCGATCAGGGATGAATTCCCGATTCTGGACCAGGAGATCCACGGGCATCCGCTCGTGTACCTCGACTCGGCGGCCACCTCGCAGAAGCCGCAGTGCGTGATCGACGCGGAGAGCGACTTCTACCGCACGATCAACGCGGGCGTGCACCGCGGCGCCCACGAACTCGCGGCGCGTTCCACGGTGGCGTTCGAGGAGGCGCGCGCGAAGGTCGCGCGTCTCGTCGGCGCGAATGCCGAGGAGGGCAACGAGGAGATCGTCGTCACCGGCGGCGCCACGGCGGGCCTGAACCTGCTGGCCACCGCGTTCGGCAACGCGTCGCTCGGCCGTGGGGGAGCGGCCGCCAAGCGTTTCGCGTTGAAGCCGGGCGACGAGATCGTCGTCTCGAAGGCGGAGCACCATTCGGTGCTGCTGCCGTTCCAGGAGCTCGCCTACCGCACCGGCGCCACGTTCAAGTGGATCGACCTGACCGAGGACGGCCGCGTGCGCACCGACGATCTCGACGAGGTCATCACCGAACGCACGAAGGTCGTGGCCGTCACGCATGTGGGCAACACGACCGGCGCCATCACCGACATCGCGCCGATCGTCGCCCGCGCGCACGCCGTGGGCGCCGTGTTCATCCTCGACGCCTGCCAGTCGGTGCCGCACCTCAAGGTCGACTTCCACGCGCTGGACGTCGACTTCGCCGCGTGGAGCGCGCACAAGATGTACGGCCCCACCGGCGTCGGCTTCCTGTACGGCAGGCGCGAACTGCTCGAAGCGCTGCCGCCGGCCAACTTCGGCGGATCGATGGTCGAGCTCGCGTGGATGGACCAGCCGGCCCAGTACATGGAGCCGCCGGCCCGCTTCGAGGCCGGCACGCAGCCGGTCGCGCAGATCGTGGCCGCCGGCGTCGCCGCCGAATGGATGATGAACATCGGACTCGAGAACATCGAGGCGCATGAGCGCACGATCGCCGCCGAACTGCTCAAGCTCGGCGACATCGACGGCATCCGCATCCTCGGCCCCCGCGAGAACGTGGACCGCATTGGCACCGTCGCGTTCGACGTCAAGGGCGTGCACCCGCACGACGTCGGCCAGTATATCGACGCGCAGGGCATCGCCATCCGCGTCGGCCACCACTGCGCCCAGCCCGTGCACCGCCACTTCGGCCTGTACGCCTCCAACCGCGCCTCGTCCGGCGTGTACAACACCGTCGAGGACGCGCAGTCGCTCGTTGAGGCGGCGAAGGGCATCCGGAAGTTCTTCGGGGCCTGACGTGGCGCCCGGAGTCCGCGACTCCGCACCGTCCACGTCTGTCCGAGGGGACGATACGATAAGGAAACTATGAACGATTACGGCATGAGCGGCGACGACCTCGAGCAGATGTACCAGGAGGTCATCCTCGAGGCCGCGAAGAACCCGCACGGCAAGGAGCATTTCGCGGCGGACCTCACCAAGGAGGGGGCCGGCGCGCAGGCGTCCGGCGACACGGTGGTGCGCGCGAGCCACGAATACTGCACGCCCGGCGAATCCCACCAGTTCAACCCGACCTGCGGCGACGAGGCGACCGTGCACGTGGAGGTCTCCGACCAGGAGCCGCACACCATCGAACGCGTCGTGTGGGACGGCCAGGGGTGCTCCATCTCCCAGGCCAGCCTGTCCGTCATGGTCGACCTGGTCGACGGCAAGACCGTGGACGAGGCCATGGAGCTCGAACACACATTCCACAAGCTCATGGAATCGCGAGGCAAGGGTCTCGGCGACGACGATCTTGAGGAGTCGCTCGGTGACGGCATCGTCTTCCAAGGCGTGTCCAAGTATCCGATGCGCATCAAGTGCGCGCTGCTCGCCTGGGAGGGCCTCAAGGATTCCGTCGCCAAGGCGTTGGCCGCCAAGCGGTGACGCCTCCCCATATTTCCCCATACGTGTACGCGTCGCCGAGGGCGAAAAGCCATGGGCGACGCGTACAGTGGATACGACCCGACGATTTTGGAGTGAACTATGAGCGATAATCTCGTGCCCGAACCCCAGCCCAGCGTGTTCGACGCGGTGAACGACGTGCTGCAGGACGAGGAGGCCGCCCGCCGCGTGATGGCCAACCCGGCCCTCGCCAAGGGCTTCCCGAACGGACATCCCGCCGAGCCGACCTCCGGCGACGACGAGATGTGCGCATGCGGACGCCACAAGAAGAGCGAATGCGGCCACGGCGACGACGCGGAGTCGGACGACAGCCACATCCCGCTGAAGTTCGTCGACGACATCGGCCGCGCCACCGCGGAGGATGTGCGCGAGGCGCTGCACCAGGTCATCGATCCGGAGCTCGGCATCGACGTCATCGACTTGGGTCTCGTCTACGGCATCGAGATCGATGACCTCGGACGTGCGATCATCACGATGACGCTCACCACGCCCGCCTGCCCGCTGACCGACCTCATCGAGGACGAGTGCGCGAGCACGCTTGCCGGCCTCGTCGAGGAGTTCCGCATCGACTGGACGTGGCAGCCGCGCTGGACGATGGACAAGATCACGCCGGAGGGGCGCGAGCAGCTCGCCGCCCTCGGCTTCAACTTCGACAACCTGCCGAAGTACTGATCCTGATTTGAACTGCCGACTCCGGCCCGCCGGCCGGAATACGGGGAGGCCCCGAACCGGGAACCGGTTCGGGGCCTCCTTTGCGTCTTTGGAAGGACCGTCAGTCGTCGACGATGGTGTTCTTCGGGACGACGGTGATGCCCTCGGGCGTGACGGTGAAGCCACGGGCGAGATCATGCTCGGTGTCGATGCCGACCGTCGAGTTCTCGGTGAGCACGACGTTCTTGTCGAGGATGGCCTTGTACACGCGAGCGCGACGGTTCACGACGACGCCGTCGAACAGCACGGAGTCCACGACCTGAGCCCACGAGTGGATGCGCACGTTCGGCGACAGCACGGAGTGATGCACCTCGCCGCCGGAGACGATCACACCGGGGGAGACGATCGAATCGGTCGCGTGGCCGAGACGGTCGCGGCCGGCGTGCACGAACTTGGCCGGCGGCAGGGTGCCGGAGTTCGTGTAGATCGGCCAGGCCTGGTTGTACAGGTTGAACTCGGGCACGTAGGCGATCAGGTCCATGTGCGCGTCGTAGAACTGCTTGATCGTACCCACGTCGCGCCAGTAGGCGTGGTCGGTGGGCGTCGAGCCCGGGATCTCGTTCGAGTTGAAGTCGTACACGCCGGCCTCGCCGCGCGCGGCGAAGTACGGGGCGATGTCGCCGCCCATGTCGTGCTTCGTGTTCTCGTTCTTCTCGTCCTTGGCGAGCGCGTCGAACAGGGCGTCCGTGTTGGCCACGTAGTTGCCCATGGAGGCGAGGAACGAGTTCGGGTCGTCCGGAAGGCCCGCGCAGGTCTCCGGCTTCTCCAGGAAGCTCTTAATCTGGTTCGGGTGGTTCGGGTCGACGTCGATCACGCCGAACTGCTTCGACTGTTCGATCGGCTGGCGGATGCCGGCCACGGTGAACTCCGCGCCGGACTCGATGTGCTGCTCGACCATCTGGCCGAAGTCCATGCGGTAGACGTGGTCGGCGCCGACGATCACGACGATGTCCGGCTGGACGTCCTCGATGATGTTGATGGTCTGGTAGATGGCGTCCGCGGAGCCCAGGTACCAGTGCTTGCCGAGACGCTGCTGCGCGGGGACCGGGGAGACGTAGTTGCCGAGCAGCGAGGAGAAGCGCCACATCTGGGAGATGTGACGGTCCAGCGAGTGCGACTTGTACTGGGTGAGCACGACGATGTGGCGGTAGTCGGAGTTCACCAGGTTGGACAGCGGGAAGTCGATGAGGCGGAACACGCCGCCGAACGGGACGGCCGGCTTCGCGCGGTCGCGAGTCAACGGCATCAGTCGGGTGCCCTCGCCGCCCGCCAACACTATCGACAGAATCTTCTGCTTGTTCTTGGCCATTGTCGTGTTGCTCCTCTCAACAACCAACAGCGCCCTTCGGCGCCGCGCTCGGGTTCGGGCCCGGGCTTCCTCGCTCCGGACTCACAATGACAATGATTGCACAAAAACCGCGACACGCCCGAATCGTGTCCAGCGCGTCGCGTCAGCGCATGCGCGTGGCGTAGAAGGCGACGGCGCTGGAGGCGGCCACGTTGAGCGAGTCGACGTCGTGGCTCATCGGGATCTTCACCGTCAGATCGGCGCGGGCGATGGTGTGGCGCGACAGCCCGTCGCCTTCGGTGCCGAAGATGAGCGCGAGGCGGTCGATGCGGTCGGGGTCGGAGGCGTCGGCGTGGAGACGGCGCGTCAGTTCGTCGAGGCTGATCGAATCGTCCTCCAACGCCATCGCGACGGTGGTGAATCCGAGGGACTTCAGCTCGTCGATGCCCTGGAACGGCCAGTAGCGCTTGTCCTCGCCGCCGATGCGCGTCCACGGGATCTGGAAGACGGTGCCCATCGACACGCGGGCCGCGCGGCGGTACAGGGGGTCGCCGCAGGAGGGGGTGACGAGCACGGCGTCCACGTCGAGCGCGGCCGCGGAGCGCATCAGCGCGCCGACGTTTGTATGGTCGACGATGTTCTCCATCACGGCGACGCGGCGCGCGTCCCGGCAGACGTCGGCGACGGAGGGCAGCGGCCAGCGGCGCATCGCCGCCAGCGCGCCGCGGTGCAGACGGTAGCCGGTGAGACGCCTCAGCTGTTCGGGGGAGGCGACGTAGACGGGGACGTCCGCGCCCCACCGCGCGTCGATGGCGTCGAACGTGTCGGCCATGCCCTCGATCCACGGCTCCTCGACGAGCAGGGAGATGGGTTCGCGCCCCGCCGCCAACGCTCGGTCGATCACCTTCGGCGATTCGGCGATGAACAGGCCCTTGGCCGGTTCGAGACGGTTGCGCAGCTGGATCTCCGTGAGATTGACGTAGGCGGACACGCGTTCGTCGTCGATGGATTCCAGATGGACGAAACGCATGGCGGGTGCCTCCTGTGATGATGTGATGAGTGTGGCGGGCCGCATCGCCGGGATGCGGGGACGACTTGCATGCAGATACAAGAAAACCCCTTGTCTCCAAGGGGTTTTCGTTGGTGCCCGAGACGGGACTTGAACCCGTACGCCCGTTAAAAAATAGGCACTAGCACCTCAAGCTAGCGCGTCTACCATTCCGCCACCCGGGCAGGTGCGTTGTCGCTGTGAAGCAACGAGTGATTACAATACACGGTTTCCAGGCTTGCGCAATCACCGGCGTGTCGCGGTGAGGCTGATAGCCTTGTGGGCATGACGAAAGCCCTGTTCCTCTTGGATTCCGACCATGACGACGTCCCCGTGAATTCGGACGAGCTCAACGCCGGGTGGAAGCTCACGCTGCCCGCGCAGGTCAGACGGCATGCGGTGCAGTCGATGCGCCTCAAGGCCGGCGACGAGCTCCAGTTGTCCGACGGCCGGGGTCTGCGCGTCACCGCGGTGCTCGACGACCCGGACAACGGCGTCGCCGAGGTGCGCGAGTTCGTGCGCGAGCCCGCGCCCGTGACCCGCCTCGCGCTCGTGCAGGCGCTCGCGAAGAACGGGCACGACGAGCAGGCCGTCGACATGGCCACGCAGATCGGCGTCGACGAGGTGATCCCCTGGCAGGCGGACCGTTCCATCGCCAAATGGAAGACCGGCCGCACCGACCGCAAATGGCGGACCACGCTGGACGCGGCCACCGAACAGTCCCGTCGCGCGTGGCGGCCCGGACTGGGGGAGTGCGTCTCCTCGAAGCAGATCGTCGCCATGTGCCTGCGCGCCAACGTGCACGGCGACCTGGTCGTCGTGCTCCACCAGGACGCCACCGACACGTGGACGTCGGTGGAGGGGCTCGTGTCCGAGCTTATGGACCGCTGCCTCGAGGACGCCAAGGCCCGCACCGTCTACGTGGTGGTCGGCCCCGAGGGCGGCATCAGCGAGGACGAGGTCGCCGCGTTCACCGGGGCGGGCGCGCACAGCGTCGTGCTCGGCTCGAACATCCTCAGGGCGTCCGCCGCGGGGCCCGTGGCCCTGTCCCTGCTCAGCCGCGCCCTGGGACGCTTCGCGTAGGGCGGAAGGAGGCCGGCGGCATGCGGAGGGCGGGTGACGGGACGCGCTAAGCTGGGTGCGGAAACCATGGCCGCGCGCCCCCAAGCCGCGCGGCCCGCATGAAGGAGCAATCATGAGCGCATCGGACGACTGCCTGTTCTGCAAGATCATCGCCGGGGACATCCCCAGCTCCAAGGTCTACGAGGACGACACCACATACGCCTTCAAGGACATCAACCCCAAGGCCAAGGTCCACGTGCTGGTCGTGCCGAAGAAGCATTACGCGAACGTCGCCGAACTCGCAGCCGCCGACCCCGCCGAGCTCGCGCACATCGTCGAAGTCGCCCAGCACATCGCCGACGACGCCTTCCACGGCGCGTTCCGCCTCGTGTTCAACACCGGGCTCGACGCCGGCCAGACCGTCTTCCACGTGCACGCGCACGTGATGACGGGCGAGAAGCTCGACGAGTAGCGGGCAAGCGGGACGGCCCGCGCCGGCGGACGGCCGGACGGGAGGCCCCGCCCTCCGACGAACGCTCCATATTCCAGGAAAGGAATCCGTGGCGACCACAACACGCACCATCACCATCCCCACCCAGCTCGACCCGGTGGCCGTGCTCGGTCCCGTGGACGAGGTGATCCGCGAGATAGAGAAGGCGTTCCCCGAACTGACGATCATCGTGCGCGGCAACCGCGTGGCCATCGTCTCGCGCTCCAAACAGACCGAGACCGACGCGTCGAAGGCCGAGGAACTCGTCAACACGATCATCGAAGCCGCCCACACGGCGCCCATGGACGCCGACACCGTGCGGCGCATGATCGACCAGGACGTGCTCGACAACCGCACGCGCGCCACGCACCCGGGCCACGGCCGCGAGGTCGAGACGCTGCAACGCGTCGAAGCCGCGTCGACGAGGAGCCGCCGCGGCGAAGGCGGCCGCCGCAGGCCCGCCGTGCCCGGCGTCATCACCTACGCGAACGGCAATCCGGTACGCGCCAAGACCCCCGGACAGGCCGCCTATACGGCCGCCATCGAATCGCACACCATCACGTTCGGCATCGGCCCGGCCGGCACCGGCAAGACCTACCTCGCCGTCGCCAAGGCGGTGCGCGCCTTCCAGGACCGCCAGGTGCGCCGCATCATCCTCACGCGTCCCGCCGTCGAGGCGGGGGAGAGCCTCGGCTTCCTGCCCGGCACCCTCAACGACAAGGTCGACCCGTACCTGCGCCCCCTGTACGACGCGCTCGGCGACATGCTCGGAGCCGACCAGCTCAGACGGCTCATGGACGACAACACCATCGAGGTCGCGCCGCTCGCCTACATGCGCGGACGCACCCTCAACGACGCCTACGTCATCCTCGACGAGGCGCAGAACACCACCGAACAGCAGATGAAGATGTTCCTCACCCGCCTCGGATTCAACACGAAGATGGTCATCACCGGCGACATCACCCAGGTCGACCTCACCGTGCCGCGATCCGGACTCGCCACCATCGAACGCATCCTCGGCGGCATCAAGGACATCGCGTTCGTGCATCTGAAGGCCGAGGACGTGGTGCGCCACCGCCTCGTCGGCCAGATCGTCGAGGCATACAACCGCCACGAGGGAATGGACGGCGACCACAGACGCATCTCGCGGGCGAACGGCGCGAGAGGCGCGAATGGCGCGAAGACCGAGGCCGCCGCCGCGGCGGACGGCGCGACGAACGAACGAAAGGACACCGACACCGATGAGCGTTGACGTCTCCAACGAGACCGTATGGACCATCGACCCGAAACTCTTCTCCGACCTCGGCGTATGGGTCCTCGACCAGATGCGCGTGAGCACCCAGTCCGACCTGACGATCCTGTTCGTCGACCCGGAGCCCATCGCCGAGATGCACGAGCACTGGATGAACCTCGAAGGCCCCACCGACGTGATGAGCTTCCCGATGGACGAGCTGCGCCCCGGCGACGGCAAGACCGTGACCGAAGGCGTGCTCGGCGACATCGTCATCTGCCCGTGGGTCGCCGCCCAACAGGCCGCGGCCGCCGGACACGGCGTACTCCAGGAGATGATGCTCCTGACCATCCACGGCATCCTCCACCTGCTCGGCTACGACCACGTGAACCCGCAGCAAGAACGCCAGATGTTCGGCCTGCAACGCCAGCTGCTGCTCACGTTCATCGCCGTGCGCCACGACCTCGGCTCGCCCGTCGAGCTGCCCGCCGGCAGCGCGGACGCGCTCGCCGCCTACGACGCGCAGCACGGCTCCGGCCGCCAGATTACCCACTGACCGCCGCCAGTCGACACGAAGGAAACGCAACACCGATGGAGTATTCCCAACAGACCCTGATCGCGGTCACCGCCGCGCTCGTCATCGTCGCCGCGCTGATGGTGTGGCTGTCCCTGTCCCTCGCCGCCGCCGAAGGCGCGGTCGGCAGGGTCACGCGCGCCAGCCTCAACAACCTCGTGCTGGAGGCGCAGACCGACGGCGAGCTCACCCAGTTCAGCCGCATGAAGCGCGTCGACCGCATCCACCGCGTGCAGCGGCTCATCGCCGACCGGTACGTGACCGCCGGCGCATGCGCGTTCTTCCGCATCGCCAGCAACGTGCTCGTCGGCGTGCTCGTCGCCATCGTCGCCGGATTGTGGGATTCCCGCGTGTGGCTCGCGCTCGTCATCGGATCCGTCGTCGCCATCATCGTCGCCGTGGTCAGCGTGTTCGTCCGCCCACGCGAGACCGGCGCGATCAAGCCCGCCGACATCATGATCGAACACTCCCGTCTCGTCGCCGCGGCCGTGAGGCTCACGCCGTTCCTGCGCTTCGGCGCGGCGCGCGAGGGCCGCCGCCGCGCGCAGGAGCTGTCCGACGACGAGGAGCTGGAGAAGATCCAGCAGGAGCAGGGGCGCGCCACCATCGACCGTCTCGTCGAGTCGAACGACTTCGACCCCGAGGTCTCCGAGATGCTGCGCAACGTGCTCACCCTGTCCGACACGCTGACCCGCGAGATCATGGTGCCGCGCACCGACATGATCTGCATCGAGAAGGACGCGACGCTCGAGGCGATGCTCAAGCTGTGCTCGCGTTCCGGCTTCTCCCGCGTGCCCGTCATCGGCGACGACGTCGACGACCTCATCGGCGTCGCCTACCTCAAGGACGCCGTGCGCGCCACCGCGTTCAATCCGGCGGCGCTCGACCGCGCCGTCGCATCCATCGTGCGCGACCCGATGCTCGTGCCCGAATCCAAGCCGGTCGACGACCTGTTCCACCAGATGCAGCGCTCCCGGCAGCACGTCGCCGTCGTCGTCGACGAATACGGCGGCATCGCCGGACTCGTCACCATCGAGGACGCCATCGAGCAGATCGTCGGCGAACTCGAGGACGAGCACGACCGCACGCAGCGCGAGGAGCCGGAGCGGATCGGCGACCGCAGATGGCGGATGCCGGCGCGCACGCCCATCGCCGACCTGGAGGAGATCTTCGAGATCGACATCGACGAGGACGACGTCGACACCGTCTACGGGCTGCTCACCAAGCTGCTCGGCCGCGTGCCGATCGTCGGGGCCTCCGCCGTGACCCGCGGATTGAGGCTCACCGCCGTCGACTCCGCCGGCCGGCGCAAGAAGGTGTCCACCATCGTGGTGGAGCCCGCCCACGTCGAGGGGCGCGAGGAAGATGGCAACGCCGGAGACGGCGAGCGGCAGTCCAAGGCGTCCGATGACGACGCCGACGGCAGGGCCGCGGACACGACAACACAAGCCAAGGAGTGACATGACCGACACCGCCGTATCGACGAACGAGAACACGACCGCGGACGACGGCGCGGACCGCCGCGGGGCGCAGCCGTACCGTTCCGGATTCGTGGCGGTCGTGGGCCGGCCGAACGTCGGCAAATCCACGCTCATCAACGCGCTCATCGGCACGCGCATCGCCATCACGTCGTCCCGTCCCGAGACCACGCGCAAGGCGATCCGCGGCATCCTCACCACCGAGAACGCGCAGCTCGTGCTCGTCGACACGCCCGGCATCCACCGTCCGCGCACGCTGCTCGGCCAGCGGCTCAACGACATCGTCGACGAAAGCCTGTCCGACGTGGACGAGGTGGCGTTCCTGCTGCCCGCCGACCAGGAGATCGGCCCCGGCGACAAGCGCATCCTGTCCCGTCTGCGCTCCGACTTCGCCGTGAAGCGCGACGACGGCACGTTCGCGTGGAAGGTGCCGCTGATCGCCGTCGTCACCAAGATCGACGAGCTTACGCGCGAGCAGCTCGTCGCCAAGCTCATCGAGATCGACGGGTTCGCCGACTTCGCGGACATCGTGCCGGTGAGCGCCCTCGGGCACGACAACGTCGACGAGGTGCGCAAGGTGCTCGTCGAGCACATGCCGGAAGGCCCGCAGATGTACCCGGAGGAGCAGATCAGCGAGGAGCGTCCCGAGGAGACGATCGCCGAGCTCATCCGCGGCGCGTTTCTCGAACAGCTGGACGACGAGCTGCCGCATTCGCTGGCGGTCGTCGTCGACTCCATCGACTATCCGGAGGACAACGAGACCGGCGAGGCCTACGACGGCAAGGCGGACGTGCGCGTCTCCATCTACGTGGAGCGCGACTCGCAGAAGCCGATCATCATCGGCAAGGGCGCGAGGAACCTGACCGCCGTGAAGAAGAAGCTGCGCACCCCCGTCAACCGCATCGTCGGGCAGAAGGCGCGCCTCGACCTGCACGTCAAGGTCGCCAAGAGCTGGCAGTCCGATCCCAAGCAATTGGAACGTCTCGGCTTCTAGCTTTCCGACATGACGTCGAAGGCCCGCTCTCCGTTCGGGGAGAGCGGGCCTTCGACGTATTCGGCGCGAGGCGCGGTCACAGGCCGGCGTCGGCCATGGTGATGTAGCCGGGGTCGATGAGCGTGGCCTTGAGGTTCGAGGCGCTGACGGCGAGCGGCTCCTCCTCCACGACGGTCGTCTTCTTCAACGCGCCCGGAGCCTTCTTCTTCGACGCGTAGGCGAGCTTGCCGAGCGACTCGCCCCGGTTGAGCCTCACCGTGACCTCGGCCGTGTCGGAGGCCAGTGCGACGCGGTTCTCCAGACCGGTCATCCACTGCTTGCCGTTCACCACCTGCGGCAGGGTGTCCACGTAGCCGCCGAAGCCGGTGACGATCGGCCAGCGGCGGTTCGTCTCGTCGACGCCGGACCGCACGGGCGTGTCGGCGTCTCCGGAGTCGTCCGAACCCGTGTCGTCGCCCTCGGGGGCCTTCGCGGGGTCGGGCACGCTGCCGCGTTGCAGGTCCTTGCGGCCGGCGATGTTGCCGACGATGCCCGAAATGGTGATCTGCGGGTTGATGTCCGCGGCGGATCCGGTGTATCCGAGCGCGTCGAGCTCGTCGGTCACCGCGGCCGCCACATAGTCGTTCATCGCGATGACGCCGTCGATGCGCGTATACGAAGTGCCGTCGGCGGTCTTCTTCGTCGGCAGGCGCTTGTCGACCTCCGCCGTGATGCGTTTCTCGTCGGTGGCGTCGACGGTCACGTCGTTCCAGTCGTCGTCGGACGTGCCCTTGGTGAGCAGGCCGGACGGCGAATACGCCTTGCCTTGGGTGAAGTACGGTTGCAGCACCTTCCAGATGCCGGCGAACGCCTCGCGTGCGAAGGCGTCGTCGTCGACGGCGTCGGCCGTCTCGTCGCCGTCCTTCGCGTCCGCGGAATAGGGGATGAACACCTCGACGGCCTTCGGGTTGTCCTTGCTGGCCTTGGCCAGGTCGAGCTTCGTGACGAGCTTCTGCGCCTGCACGCGGCCGATCTGCTCGGCCGTGGAGAACCGCACGAACGCGTCCGGCGTGATGTCGTCCACCCCGTTGGCGAGCAGGATGACGTGCATGCCGGAATCCTGCGCGAGCTGGAGGGCGGAGGCGAGACGGGCGTACGCGTCGTCCTGCGCCGCGTCGTCCGCGGACGTATCCGCCTCGTCCGTCGCGTCCGTGCCCGCGGAACCGGACTGCGACGTGTCGGAGGAGGATTCCGATTGCGGCCGTGTGACATAGTCGCCGTACTGGCGCGTCGACGAATCCATGGGGACCGCCGGCGCGACGATCAGCGTCGTGCGCTTCGCCTCCTCCTTGCCGGACTTCGACGCGTCGTCGGCGGTCATATGGTCCACGACCCAATCCTGCACGTCGCGGCTCTGCGCGTCGAGGTCGGAGGAGGTCTTCGTCTCGATCGACTTCTTCGCCATGCCGGCGTCGACGAGCCTCGCCGTGATCTCGGGCGTCAGCTTCGCCCATTTGTTGAGCGGTGTGCGCTGGGAGATGGTGATGCCGTCCGACGGCGTGAAGATGACGGCGCTGCCGGCCGTCGTCTTCGACGTGGCCGCGGCACCGCCGGATGACGGGGCGTCGCCCTGCGCGCCGTCCTGCGCCGCGCCGCACGCCGCGCAGGAGACGAGCATGGCGACGCCCGCCGCCATGGCGATCAGTCGTGCCGCGGGATTGCTGCTGCGAAGTGCCATGGGACGGGATTCCTTTCGATCGGCGGGCTGTTGCACTGCCGTCGATTGTAGTAGCATCCCCGCGGATCCGCCGCGAGGGGAGCCTCGCGTGCCGCCGTCAGTCGGCGAGCGCCTTGGCGAGGTTCTCGTCGAGCGCGTCCATGAAGCCCTCGGTGTCGAGCCACGGCTCGTCGGGACCGATGAGCATGGCGAGGTCCTTGGTCATCTGACCTCCTTCGACGGTGGAGACGATGACCTTCTCGAGCGTCTCGGCGAAGTGGCGGACCTCCGGGGTGCCGTCGAGGTCGGCGCGGTGCTTGAGGCCGCCGGTCCAGGCGAAGATCGAGGCGATCGGGTTCGTGGAGGTCTTCTCGCCCTTGAGCCAGCGGCGGTAGTGGCGGGTGACGGTGCCGTGGGCGGCCTCGGCCTCGACGGTCTGTCCGTCGGGGGTCATGAGCACGGAGGTCATGAGGCCGAGGGAGCCGAAGCCCTGGGCGACGGAGTCGGACTGCACGTCGCCGTCATAGTTCTTGCAGGCCCAGATGTAGCCGCCGTGCCACTTGAGGGAGCTGGCGACCATGTCGTCGATGAGGCGGTGCTCGTAGGTGAGGCCCTCCGCCTCGAAGCGCTCCTTGTATTCGGTCTCGTAGATCTCGGCGAAGATGTCCTTGAACTGGCCGTCGTACGCCTTGAGGATCGTGTTCTTCGTGGACAGGTACACGGGGTAGTGGCGCATGAGGCCGTAGTTGAAGCAGGCGCGCGCGAAGCCGCGGATCGAATCGTTGACGTTGTACTGCACCTGGGCGACGCCGCCGTCGGCGCCGTAGTCGTAGACCACGTGCTGGATCGGCTCGGAGCCGTCCTCGGGCGTGAAGGTGACGGTGAGGCGCCCGGCGCCGGGCACCTTGAAGTCGGTGGCCTTGTACTGGTCGCCGAAGGCGTGGCGGGCGACGACGATCGGCTTGGTCCATCCGGGCACGAGGCGCGGCACGTTGCTCATGACGATCGGCTCGCGGAAGATGGTGCCGCCGAGGATGTTGCGGATCGTGCCGTTGGGGGATTTCCACATCTTCTTCAGGCCGAACTCCCTGACGCGGGCCTCGTCGGGGGTGATCGTCGCGCACTTGACGCCCACGTGCTCGCGCTGGATGGCGTGCGCGGCGTCGATGGTGACCTGGTCGTCGGTGGCGTCGCGGTTCTCGATGCCCAGATCGTAGTAGTCGAGATCCACGTCGAGGTACGGCAGGATGAGACGGTTCTTGATGTCCTTCCAGATGACGCGCGTCATCTCGTCGCCGTCGAGCTCGACGACCTTGCCTTCGACCTTGATTCTGGCCATGCTTCCTCCTGACAGTTCGGTTGAGACATTGCCCATTCCTAGCGCAGGAATGTAACGCCGCGGGCGGGCGTTCGATTATGTGAGATGACGGGCGGGACACAGCGCGCCGCCGTCCCGCGCGCGCATTAGTCTCGGAGGCATGTCTCAGGAAATTGAAATCGGTTTGGGCAAGAAGGGCCGCATGGCCTACTCGCTGGACGACGTCTCGATCGTCCCCTCCCGCAGGACGCGCGACCCGCAGGACGTCTCCACGTCCTGGCAGGTCGACGCCTACGAGTTCGACGTGCCGGTCATCGGCGCCCCGATGGACTCGGTGACGAGCCCGGCCACCGCGATCGCGATGGGCAAGCTCGGCGCGCTCGGCGTGCTCGACCTCGAGGGTCTGTGGACCCGCTACGACGATCCGGAGCCGTATCTGGAGGAGATCGCGGACCTGCCGGCCGAGGGCGCGACCCGCCGCATCCAGGAGATCTACGCGGAGCCGATCAAGCCGGAGCTCATCACGAAGCGCCTGCACGAGATCCGCGACGCCGGCGTCACCGTGGCCGGCGCGCTCTCCCCGCAGCGCACCCAGCAGTTCTACTCGACCGTGGTCGAGGCGGGCGTCGACCTGTTCGTGATCCGCGGCACCGCCGTGTCCGCCGAACACGTCTCGCAGGACCACGAGCCGCTCAACCTCAAGCAGTTCATCTACGATCTGGACGTGCCGGTCATCGTCGGCGGCGCCGCCAACTACACGGCCGCCCTGCACCTGATGCGCACGGGCGCGGCCGGCGTGCTCGTCGGCTTCGGCGGCGGCGCCGTGTCCGCCACGCGCCAGACGATCGGCGTCGAGGCGCCGATGGCGACCGCCATCGCCGACGTGGCCGAGGCGCGCCGCGACTACATGGACGAGTCGGGCGGCCGTTACGTGCAGCTCATCGCCGACGGCGGCATGGGCGACTCCGGCAGCTTCGTCAAGGCGCTCGCCCTCGGCGCGGACGCGGTCATGCTCGGCGCGCCGCTCGCCCGTGCCGCCGAGGCGCCGGGCCGCGGCAAGCACTGGGGCGCCGAGGCCCGCCACCAGACGCTGCCGCGCGGCTTCCGCACCGATGTCGGCACGGTCGCGCCGCTCGAGCAGATCCTGTTCGGTCCGAGCCACACGGCCGACGGCACCACGAACTTCGTCGGCGCGCTGCGTCGCGCGATGGCGTCCACCGGCTACGTGGACGTGAAGAACTTCCAGCGTTGCGGCGTGGTCGTCACGCCGTACGCCGGCCGCCGCTGAGAGGCGCCGTCAGGGCACGGTTATCCACCGGGTTGTCCACGGTGATGCACCAAGGTCCCGCGTCCGTTGACGCGGGACCTTTCGCATGATGGGATGGGTCGCACGCCCGTCCCGGTGTGGGGCGGGCGGGAGACCCGGACGAAGGAGCCCGCCATGCAGCCAGTGCAATACGTCATCTTCCCGTCGGCCGGATTCGCGCACGGCCGCACGCCGCCCGTCTACGAGGGCGTCATCCACGTCGAACTGTCCGCCGAACCGGTGCCGTACCGCATCGTCGCCGTCGTCGACGACGCGATGACGGACGGGCAGATGCACGCGATGGCCGTATCCGGCTGCCGCGTCGCGTGCCTCGCGGCCGACGTGATGCGCGGCAGCCTGTCCCCGGCGATCCTGCGCCGCGCGGTGGAGCCGTCATGCGTCGGCAAGCTGGAGACCATGGCGTACATGATGGACGGCAGGATGCGCGTCGACGACGCCTACCGGGCGCGGATGCGCTACCTGCCGGTCGTGCCCTTCTCCGTGGACGGGATGCTGGTGAGCGCCGTCGCGCTCGAACTCGCCGTGCACCTGTCCGTCGGCGGGGAATCCTACTGGTCGAACCTCAGGTTCGAGGTGCGCGGGTCGCGGTGGATGTGCACGGTCGCCGACATCGGATGACGCGGGCCCTCCGGCATGGCTGATACCGGACCGGGTATAGTCTGGTGTCCATGTTGCGTGAGTATATTTCCGACCCCGAGTATGTGACCGACGACGGCGACACGATCTTCTCGCTGCTCGCCGCCCGCGCCGAAGGCGCTCCCGATGACGAGATCGCCGAATACCAGGACGACGACCGCCGCTGGCATTCGGTGACGGCGTCAGAGATGCTGGGACGCGTGCGCGCCGTGGCGAAGGGACTGCTCGGATTGGGCGTGCGCCCCGGCACCATGGTCGCCATCTACTCGGCCACCTGCTACGAGTGGGGCGTGACGGACTTCGCCTGCGCGGCCATCGGCGCGGTCAGCGTGCCGATCTACGAGACCGATTCGGAACGCCAGGCCGCCTCGATCATCGAGGACACCGCGCCGCTGATCGCCTTCGCCGGCGACCAGGCGCACGCGCAGACCCTCGAACAGGTGCGCGACGAGGTCAGGAGCCTCGAATACGTGTTCAACTTCAAGGCGAACGGACTCGACGCGGTCGCCGACTTCGGGGCGAACGTCGCCGACGAGGAACTCGACGCGGCCATCGCGCGCGTGAAGGCCGACGACATGACGACCATCGTCTACACGTCCGGCTCCACAGGCAAGCCGAAGGGCGCGATGCTGTCCAACCGCAACTTCACGCACATCGTGAAGAACGGCTACATCATCCTCGAGGACATGCTCTACAACCCGAACCGCCTGCTGCTGTTCCTCCCGCTGGCGCACTGCTTCGCCCGCTACATCCAGTACGTGGCCATCGGCGGCCACGGCGTCGTCGGCTACATCCCCGGGGCCAGGCACCTGCTCGCCGACCTGCGCTCGTTCAAGCCCACCTACCTGCTCGGCGTGCCCCGCGTGTTCGAGAAGGTGTACAACGCCGCCTCGCAGAAGGCCGGCAACGGCATCGCCGGACGCGTGTTCGCCGCCGCCTACCGCCACTTCGTCCAATGGTCGAAGGACACGCAGGCCGGCAAGGCCCATTCGCCGCTCGCCCGCATCCAGCACTCGTTCTACATGGGCACGGTGGGCAAGTCGGTGCGCTCCGCCCTCGGCCCCAACCTCGCGTGGCTGGCGTGCGGCGGCGCCCCGCTCAACCCGGACCTCGCGCACTTCTTCAACGGCATGGACGGCATCACGTTCATCCAGGGCTACGGCATGACCGAGACCGCCGCCCCGATGCTCGTCAACTGGCAGGACGCCAACAAGGTCGGCTCCGTCGGCAAGCCCGGCCCCGGCATGGGCGTGCGCCAGGGCGAAGGCGACGAGCTGCTGCTCACCGGTCCGAACGTGTTCCTCGGCTACTACAAGCAGCCCGAACTCACCGCCGAGACGAAGACCGCCGACGGATGGATCCGCACCGGAGACCTCGGCACGATCGACGACGACGGCTTCGTCTACATCACCGGCCGCAAGAAGGACATCATCATCACCGCCGGCGGCAAGAACGTGAGCCCCGCGCCGATGGAGGAGACCATCGCCACCTGCCCTATCGTCGACCACGCGGTCGTCGTCGGCGACGGCAAGCCGTTCATCTCCGCGCTCATCGAGCTCGACCCGGAGATGACCCGCTCATGGCTCGCCTCGCAGGGGCTCGACCAGGACGCGCCGATGGCCGAGATCGCGGCGAACGACGCGGTGCGCGCATTCGTCCAGCAGTACGTTGACAAGGCCAACGCGAACGTCTCGCGCGCCGAATCGGTGCGCAAGTTCGCGATTCTCGACGAGGAGTTCAGCCAAGAGACGGGCACGCTGACGCCGAGCATGAAGGTCGTGCGCCCGAAGGTGCTCAAGCGCTACGAGGACGTGATCGAGCATGAGATCTACACGCCCCGCAACCCCGGCAAGCCGCTGCCCGCCACCGTGCGCATCCTCGACAAGACCACCGAATCGGTCAAGCGCACCGCCGAGACCGTCAAGCAGGCATCCGAGACCGTCAACCCCAAGAGCCTGCGCTCCGCCTACGAGCAGGCCAAGGAGAACGTGTCTGATTCGCTTGCTACCGTGTCCGAGAAGATCAAGCGCCAGCCGGAAGGCGCGGACGGGAGCGACGCCGCCGCTGCCCCCGCCGCCCCGGCCGACGACCGCAACGCCACCGACACCACCGACAACGAGGAGAACTAGCCTTGGCCATCCGTGAGATCCGCATCGTCCCCGACCCCGTGCTGCGCACCCCCTGCGACGAGATCTGCGAGATCACGCCCGCCGTGCGCCGTCTGGTCGACGATCTGCTCGAGACCGTCGACGACCCGGGGCGCGCCGGCCTGTCCGCCAATCAGATCGGCGTGAGCCTCAGGGCCTTCTCCTACAACATCGACGGGAAGATCGGCTACGTCCTCAACCCGGTGCTCGAGGAGACGCGCGGCGAGCAGTACGGCGACGAGGGCTGCCTGTCCGTGCCCGGGCTGTGGTACAAGACGCGCCGCGCCGACTACGCGCGCGTGCGCGGCATCGACCTCGACGGCAAGGAGGTCGTGCTGGAGGGCACCGGGCTCATGGGCCGCATGCTCCAGCACGAGACCGACCACCTCGACGGCCACGTCTACCTCGACCGTCTGGAGAAGGAGGAGCGCCGCGCGGCGCTGAAGTACATGCGCGAACACCAGAAGTGACGTCCGGCCCGCAACGGGCGGACGGCCGCGGAGGAGAACGCGGAGAAAACGGGGACCATCGGCCGATTGTTGCGCCGACGGTCCCCTTTTCCATGCGGTGTGCTATCCTGCCGCCTTGTGCGCCAACCGGCGAGGAACGGAGTCGCAGCCGTTCCGGACCACCCAATATCGTCAACCGGCGCGCGAAGAATTCGCGTCATGCCCGCGACGGCCTGTGTCGGTCGGTCCCCACCCGTGGACCACGGGGTGGACTGCACGCAGGTGCGCATGACCAGGCAATAACCGACAAGAAAGGTAGCATCACCATGGCTCAGATCACGATGAGCGAAATGCTGAAGGCCGGCCTGCACTTCGGCCACCAGACCCGCCGCTGGAACCCGAAGATGAAGCAGTTCATCCTCACCCAGCGCAACGGCATCCACATCATCAACCTGTTCAAGTCGCTCGAGATGATCGACAAGGCGTACGACTTCATCAAGACCACCGTCGCCCACAACGGCACCGTGCTCTTCGTCGGCACCAAGAAGCAGGCTCAGGAGGCCATCTCCGCCCAGGCCACCCGCGTGAACATGCCGTACGTCTCCGAGCGTTGGCTCGGCGGCATGCTGACCAACTTCCAGACCGTCTCCAAGCGCGTGAACCGTCTCAAGGAGCTCGAGGAGATGGACTTCTCCGACGTGCACGGCTCCGGCCTGACCAAGAAGGAGCTGCTGCTCCTCGAGCGCGAGAAGGACAAGCTGAACAAGCAGCTCGGCGGCATCCGCAACATGGGCCGCACCCCGTCCGCGATGTTCGTCGTCGACATCAACAAGGAGGCGCTGGCCGTCGAGGAGGCCCACAAGCTGGGCATCCCGGTCGTCGCCATCGTCGACACCAACACCGACCCGGAGTCCGTCGACTACCCGATCCCGGCCAACGACGACGCCATCCGCGGCATCGAGCTGCTGACCAGCCTCATGGCCGACGCCGTCGCCGACGGCCTGCTGGAGCGCTCCGGCAAGGCCGCCAAGGAGGAGGGCGCCTCCGAGCAGCCGATGGCCGCCTGGGAGAAGGAGCTCCTGGAGAACCAGGACGCCACCGCCGCCCCGGCCGCCGAGGGCGAAGCCAAGGCTGAGTGAATCCCCGCTTAAGGATTCGCCAAGCGTGAACCGCCGAGGTTCGCCTACCGCTAGGATGGGAGGTGCAACAATGATTGCACCTCCTGTCGTAGGGGAATGTAATCGAGTTTTATCCCAAGGAGAACAATTTCATGGCAGCTATTACCGCCGCTCTGATCAAGCAGGTTCGTGAGGACACCGGCGCCGGCATGCTCGACGTCAAGAAGGCCCTGACCGAGGCCGAGGGCGACGTCGCCCGCGCCAAGGAGATCATCCGCGCCAAGGGCATCGCCGCGGCCGGCAAGCGCGAGGGCCGCAAGGCCCAGGAAGGCACCATCGCTTCCAAGGTCGTCGAGGGCGCCGAAGGCCAGACCGGCTACGCCGTCGAGCTGAACTCCGAGACCGACTTCGTGGCCAAGACCCCGAAGTTCGTCGAGTTCGCCGACACCATCCTCGGCTACGCCGTCGAGGCCGACGCTGACTCCGTGGACGCCGTCCTGGCCGCCAAGGCCGGCGACGAGACCGTCAAGGAGGCCATCGAGGAGGCCGCCGCCCTGTTCGGCGAGCACGTCAAGGTCGGTCAGTTCGCGAAGATCTCCGGCGAGCACGTCGAGATCTACGCCCACAAGAAGTCCGCCGAGATGCCGCCGAGCATCGTCGCGATGATCGCCACCGACAAGGCCGGCGCCGCCGTTGCGCACGAGGCCGCGCTGCAGATCTCCGCGATGGGCGCCAAGTGGCTGACCCGCGAGGACGTCCCGGCCGACGTGGTCGAGTCCGAGCGTCGCGTCGCCACTGAGAAGTCCCTCGCCGAGGGCAAGCCGGAGAAGATCGTCCCGAAGATCGTCGAGGGCCGTCTCAACGCCTTCTTCAAGGAGGTCGTCCTCCTCGAGCAGCCGTTCGTCAAGGATCCGTCCAAGACCGTCGGCAAGCTCTTCGAAGAGGTCGGCGGCAAGGCCGTGGCCTTCGCCCGCGTCGAGGTCGGCAAGGGCGAGGAGGCCTGAGGCCTTTCCCGTATCCCGTCAATCAGCCTCCAAGGCCGATTGACGGCCATGCGACACGCTGAATGATGGCGGCCGCGCATCCCGTGTGGTGTGCGGCCGCCATCGTATTCCCGTAACGACCCGCGGAACCGCGGGACAGGAGAACACGAAGGACCGACAGGGGAGAACCGATCATGGACGCCGACGAGAAACGCCTCGGGTACGTGCCCGCGACGCGAGCCACTGCCGTGGGGCTGCTCGCCATCGTGGTGTGGAGCCTCATGACCGCCTTGGTGCGCGTCGTCGCCGAATCGTTCGGCGCGACGCTCGGCTCGGCGCTCATCTACACGGCCGGCGTCGCGCTGCTGCTCGTCTTCCACCGTCCCGCGCCGCTCTCGAGATACCCGAAGAGGTACCTGATCGTCGGGGGAACGCTCTTCGTGTTCTACGAGTCCTCCATCTCGCTGTCCATCGGACTGGCGTCCACCGCCGAGCAGTCCGTCGAGGTGAGCCTCGTCAACTATCTGTGGCCCACGCTGATGGTGCTGCTCGCCGCCGCCATCGGCAGGCCGCGGCGCAAAGGCGCCGTATGGAGGGCGTTGCCAGGCGCCGTCGTCGCCACCGTGGGCGTGGCGCTCGCCGTGGGCGGCAACAGCGGGCTGCACGTCGACGCGGCCCTCGGCCACGTCGCCTCCAATCCGCTGCCGTACCTGCTCGCCTTCCTCGGCGCGTTCGCCTGGTCCCTCTACGCGGTGATCACGCCCGCCATGTCCGACGGCCTGGACGGCACATCGGTGTTCTTCCCCGGCGTCGCGGCCGCGTTGTGGATCATCCATGTCGCGTCCGGCGAAGGTCTGCCCGCCGCGATGCCCGGACCGTCCGCATGGATCGCCGTCATCGCCTGCGCGGCGGTCATCGCCGGCGGATACGCGTTCTGGGGGTACGGCATCCTGCACGGCAGCCTCAAGACGCTCGCCGTCGCCTCGTACGCGACGCCCGTGTTGTCGGTGGCCGCCAGCGCGCTCATCCTCGGATTGTCGCTGTCCCTGCCGTTCTGGTGCGGCGCGCTGCTCGTCGTCGCCGGCTCCGTGCTCAACTGGCTCGCCGAGCGGCTGGGCGCGCGCGGGGAGTGATCCGTCGCGGCGTGCATGGCGTCGACGGCGTCGTGCTGTCGCGAACGGCGGATAACCTGTAAGGCGGTAATTTTCGTGGAAGCGCGGCACACGGCGGTGATTCGCCATGCCGGGCATCCGAGGACGAAAGGGTGTAACAGTATGACTGGCAACGAGGCGAAGGACAGGCCGCGCAGGGTGCTGCTCAAGCTGTCGGGCGAGGCGTTCGGCGGCGGCAGGGTCGGCATCGACACCAAGGTGATCCGCCGCATCGCCGAGGAGATCGTCCCCGCGGTCCAGCAGGGCGTGCAGGTCGCCATCGTGACCGGCGGCGGCAACTTCTTCCGCGGCGCCGAACTGCAGCAGGCCGGCATCGACCGTTCCCGCGGCGACTACATGGGCATGCTCGGCACCGTGATGAACTGCCTCGCGCTCCAGGACTTCCTCGAGCAGGAGGGGCAGGCCACCCGCGTGCAGACCGCCATCACCATGGGGCAGGTCGCCGAGCCGTACATCCCGCTCAAGGCCATCCGCCACCTGGAGAAGGGCCGCGTGGTCATCTTCGGCGCCGGCGCCGGCATGCCGTACTTCTCCACCGACACCGTCTCCATCCAGCGTTCCCTGGAGATCCACTGCGACGAGGTCCTCATGGGCAAGAACGGCGTCGACGGCGTGTACACCGCCGACCCGCGCAAGCACGCGGACGCCAAGCGCTTCGAGACGCTGAGCTACAACCGCGCCCTGGTCGACAACCTCGCCGTCATGGACGCCTCCGCGCTGTCCATGGCCCGCGACAACAAGAAGCGCATCCGCGTCTTCGGCCTCGAGGAGCCGGGCAACGTGACCCGCGCCCTGATCGGCGAGGAGATCGGCACGCTCGTGTCCACCGCCGAATCGCGCGTGGCGGAATAGGCCGAACCCGCTTCGAGACCCTACAATCGGTAGGGACACAACCGTAAACGAACCGTTCGCAGACGAACAGCAAGGAGCACAGCATGGCAAACGTCATCGATCAGGCCAAGGAGCAGATGGCCAAGACCGTCGAGAACACCAAGGAGAACTTCGCGGGCATCCGCACCGGCCGCGCCAACCCGGCCCTCCTCAACGGCATCGTGGTCGACTACTACGGCGCCCCCACGCCGATCAAGGCCGTCGCCTCCATCGGCGTGCCGGAGCCGCGCACCCTCTCCGTCACCCCGTTCGACGCCTCCCAGGCGGGCGCCGTCGAGAAGGCGATCCGCAACTCCGACCTCGGCGTCAGCCCGAACCGCGACGGCAACGTGATCCGCATCACGATGCCGGAGCTCACCGAGGAGCGCCGCAAGGAGTACGTCAAGCTCGCCAAGGCGAAGGCTGAGGACGGCAAGGTCGCGGTGCGCAACATCCGCCGCAAGACCAAGGAAGGCATCGACAAGTCCGTCAAGGACGGCGACATGGGCGAGGACGAGGGCGATCGTCTCCTCAAGGACCTCGACAAGGTCACCAAGTCCGTCACCGACGAGATCGACACCCTGCTGGAGACCAAGCAGAAGGAGATCATGGAGGTCTGAGCCTCCGCACGCCGTTATGGAACGCAACGAACAACTCCACGAAGAGGCCGAAGTCGCACTCGACGAGATCAACAAGAAGACCGGCCGGAACATGCCCCAGGCGGTAGGAACCGCCGTCGTCCTGATCGCCGTCATCCTCGCCGCGATGCTGCTCAGCATCGACCTGTTCGTGGCGTTGATCGTCGTGTTCATGATCCTCGCCCTGTGGGAGCTGCGCGTCGACTTCGCGACCGTAGGCCTGCACATCCCGTTCGTCATGCTGTGCGCGTGCTCGGCGGCGACCCTGTTCGCCACCTACTACGCGCCGCTGCACGTCGTCGCGATGGCGCTGTGCGCGATGGCGTCGATCATGCTCGTCTCCATGACCGCGACCGCCAAGCTGAGCTTCGGCAACCGTCTCTCGCTCGCCGTGGCGGACAAGCTCTCCAACACGGAGGCGGGCGCGCGCCTCGAATCCTCGTTCAACCACGAGGGCGGCGAACAGCACCACTCCCGGCTGAGCCACGTGTCCGTGTCGGTGCTCACCGTGCTGTACATCCCCGTGCTCGCCGCGTGCATCGTCATGCCGCTGACCTTCCACGGACATCCGGTCGCCCATGCGATCATGCTCGTGTTCCTGCCGGCGCTGTCCGACACCGGCGGCCTGTTCGCCGGTGCATGGCTCGGCAAGCACAAGCTCTCTCCGCGCATCTCGCCGAAGAAAAGTTGGGAGGGCCTCGCCGGATCCGTGCTGTTCGCCATGGCCGGAGCGTTCGCCGTCATGTTCTGCACGTACACGCCGGACGTGTGGGCCGCCATGTGGTGGGTCCCCGTGCTCGAAGGCGTGCTCGTCGGCGTGGTCGGCACGTTCGGCGACCTGTGCGCCTCGATGATCAAGCGCGACCTCGGCATCAAGGACATGGGCCACCTGCTCAAGGGCCACGGCGGTGTGATGGACCGCGTCGACTCCATCCTCATGGCGGCGCCGTTCACCTGCATCCTCCTGTGGTTCACCGGCCTGTGACGCGGCGGCGCCGTGACGCCGATGACCAGCGGCCGGTGAGGAACCGGACGATTCCCGGGCCGGACAGTCGTGACGATTGTCCGGCCCGTTCCGCGTTCCGCGGGAAGAACCGCGGCGAACGAAGAACGATGAACGATGACATGTGACGAACCGTGACGAAAGGAAGCCATCCATGGCCGACCAGAACACCATCATCGACGGGGACGCCCCCGAGACCGGCATCACGCCGGGAGGCACCACCGGCGCGTTCCGCGACGTGCTGTCCAAGGACCACGCACGCCGCGGCAAGCCGCCGCTGCACTTCGCCGACATGACGCCCGAACAGCGCATCGAGACCGCGAAGGGACTCGGCATGCCGAAATTCCGCGTCAAGCAGCTCGCCAACCACTACTACGGGCGCTTCGACGTGAACGCCGCCGAATTCACCGACTTCCCGGTCGCCAAACGCGACGAGGCCGCGGCCGCGTTCTTCCCCGAACTCATCCACGAGGTCACCCGTCAGGTAGCGGACGACGGTGCGACCATCAAGACGCTGTGGCGCCTGTTCGACGGCTCCCACATCGAATCGGTGCTCATGCGCTATCCGACGCGCACCACGCTGTGCATCTCCTCGCAGGTCGGCTGCGGCATGGGATGCCCGTTCTGCGCCACCGGCAAGCTCGGCCTCACCCGCAACATGTCCGCCGGGGAGATCCTCGAACAGGTGCGCGTCGCCGCGCGCATGATGCGCGACGGCGAGGTCGCCGGCGGCCCCGGCCGTCTGAGCAACATCGTGTTCATGGGCATGGGCGAACCGATGGGCAACTACCGTTCCGTCCTGTCCGCCGTGCGCCAGATCTCCGCCATGCCGCCCGAGGGCTTCGGCATCTCCGCGCGCAACATCACCGTCTCCACGGTGGGCGTCGTGCCCGGCATCAGGAAGCTCGCCGCCGAAGGCATCCCGGTGCGCCTCGCCGTCTCTCTGCACGCGCCGAGCGACGAGCTGCGCGACGAGCTCGTGCCGATGAACAAGCGCTTCGACACCACGCAGGTGCTCGATGCCGCGCACGACTACTGGCTGGCCTCCAAGCGCCGTGTCAGCATCGAATACGCGCTGATGCGTGGCATCAACGACCAGGCCGAGCACGCGCGCCTGCTCGCCAAGCGGCTCAACCACTACGGCGACGACTGGGCGCATGTGAACCCGATCCCGCTCAACCCGATCGAGGGCTCCCGCTGGACCGCCTCCAAGCCGGAGGACGAGGCGAGGTTCCTCGAGATCCTGCACAATGCGGGCATCACCGCCACCCTGCGCGACACCCGCGGCCAGGACATCGACGGCGCCTGCGGACAGCTCGCCGCCAAGACCAGGGAGGCGTTCGAGCGCGCGAAGTGAGACGACGGCCGCCCGCGCGGCGTGCGGCCGGTAGTCTGGAGTGTCGTACAGAAGAAAACCTTGCGAACAGGGGAGTGGAGTTATGTCGCTGGCGGTTCGAGTCATCCCGTGCCTGGACGTCGATGCCGGACGAGTGGTCAAAGGCGTGCATTTCGAGAATCTGAAGGACGCCGGCGACCCGGTGGAGCTCGCCGCCGAATACTACCGGCAGGGCGCTGACGAGCTCACCTTCCTCGACGTGACCGCCTCCAGCTCGCACCGCAACACGATGATCGACGTCGTGTCGCGCACCGCCGAGCAGGTGTTCATCCCCATGACCGTGGGCGGCGGCGTGCGCACCCCGGAGGACGTGGACTCGCTGCTGCGCTGCGGCGCCGACAAGGTGGGCGTCAACACGGCCGCCATCAACGATCCGACGCTCATCAGCCGCGTCGCCGAACGCTTCGGCAACCAGGTGCTGGTCCTGTCCGTCGACGCACGCCGCGAGAAGGGCGAGCAGCACACGCAGTCCGGCTTCGAGGTCACCACGATGGGCGGCCGCAAATCCACCGGCATCGACGCGATCTGGTGGGTGAAGCGCGCCGAGGAGCTGGGCGCCGGCGAGATCCTCCTCAACTCGATGGACGCCGACGGCACGAAGGAGGGCTTCGACCTGGAGATGATCCGCGCCGTGCGCAAGGAGGTCAAGATTCCGATCATCGCCTCCGGCGGCGCCGGCAAGGTCGAGGACTTCCCGCCGGCCATCGAGGCCGGCGCGAACGCCGTGCTCGCCGCATCGGTCTTCCACTTCGGGCTCATGACCATCGCCGACGTGAAGGCGGAGCTCAAGCGCCACGGCTACACGGTGCGCTGAGACGCGCCCGAGCATGTGACGGAACGCATACGGAATCGACGGAAAGACTCGCAATGACGGACATCATCTACGACAACACGACCGAACTCGACCCCCGCATCGCCGCGCGGCTCAAGCGCGACGCGAAGGGCCTCGTGGCGGCGGTCGTCCAGCAGTACGACACGCGTGAAGTGCTCATGGTCGGATACATGAACGACGAGGCGCTCCGACGCACGCTCACCACCGGCCGTGTGACCTTCTGGTCGCGCTCCCGTCAGGAATACTGGCGCAAGGGCGACACGTCCGGCCACGTGCAGTACGTGAAGGGCGTGTCCCTGGACTGCGACGGCGACGCGCTGCTCGTCGAGGTCGACCAGGTGGGCGCCGCATGCCACACCGGCAAGCGCAGCTGCTTCCTCGAAGGCGGACCGCTGCCGGTGGTCGTCGGACACCGCACGCCGGAACAGGCCGACGGCTCCGGCGCTTCCGACGGCGAAGGACACGCGGACGATACGGAAACGGAGGCACGGGCATGACCGAGTGCAGCGTCGAACATCTCAACTGGGGCGGCACCTGGCCGAACCGCGAACAGTTCCTCGAACTGGCGGGCGAAGGCTACCGCGTGATCCCGATCGTGCGCCGCCTGCTCGCCGATTCGCTCACCCCGGTCGGCTTCTACGAGCGTCTCGCCGGCGGCCGTACCGGCACGTTCATCCTCGAATCCGCCGAATACGGCGGCTCATGGAGCCGATACAGCTTCATCGGCGTGAATTCGATGGCGCAGCTGCGCGCCGACAAGGACGGCAACGCCGACTGGCTGGGCACCGTGCCCGCCGGAGTCCCCACGCACGGCGACGTGGTCGAGGTCGCGCACGCCACGCTGAAGACGCTCAAGGCGCCGCGCGTCGAGGGACTGCCGAACCTCACGTCCGGCCTGGTCGGCACCGTCGGCTGGGACGCGATCCGCCACTGGGAGCCGACGCTGCGCGCCACCGCGCCGAACGAGACCGGCCAGCCGGAGATGGTGCTCGCCCTCGCCACCGACATCGCCGTGGTCGACCACGTGTCCGGTTCGGTGTGGCTCATCGCCAACGCGGTGAACGTGGACGACAAGCCCACGCGCGCCGACATCGCCTACGACCAGGCCGTCAGGCGACTCGACCGCATGCAGGAGAACGCGGCCACGCCCACGCCGGGCGAGGCCCGCGTCAGCGCGCTCGACACCAGCGTCAAGCAGCCCGAACTGCGCTTCCGCACCCCCAAGGAGGTGTACGAGAAGGCGGTCGAGGCGACCCGGCAGCACATCATCGACGGCGACGTGTTCCAGACGGTCATCTCCCAGCGTCTCGACATCGACTCGCCCGCCGACCCGTTCGACGTGTACCGTGTGCTGCGCACGCTCAACCCGAGCCCGTACATGTACTTCATGGCGTTGACCGACGCCGAGGGCCGCGACTTCAACGTGATCGGATCCAGCCCGGAGACGCTCATCAAGGTGGACGACGGCCATGCGCTCACCTTCCCGATCGCAGGCTCCCGTCCGCGCGGCAAGACCCCGGAGGAGGACGCGCGGCTCGCCAAGGAGCTGCTCGCCGACCCGAAGGAGCGCAGCGAGCACATCATGCTCGTCGACCTGTCGCGCAACGACCTGAGCAAGGTGTGCAGGCCGGAGACCGTCGAAGTGGTGTCCCTCATGGACATCAAACGATTCAGCCACATCATGCACATCTGCTCGACCGTCACCGGCGAGGTCAACCCGGACATGACCGCGTTCGACGTGTTCATGTCCGCGTTCCCCGCGGGCACGCTGTCCGGCGCGCCGAAGCCGCGCGCCATCGAGATCATCGACGAGCTGGAGCCCGCCGACCGAGGCATCTACGGCGGCACCGTCGGCTACTTCGACTTCTCCGGCAACATGGACATGGCGATCGCCATCCGCACCGCGTTCCTGCGCGACCATGAGGCGAGCGTGCAGGCCGGTGCCGGACTGGTGCTCGACTCCGTGCCCGCCAACGAATGGCAGGAGACCCGCAACAAGGCGGAGGCCAGCGTCGAGGCCATCCAGATCGCCGCCCAGCTGCGCGAACTGTAGGCTCCGGGGTCTCGCTCTCGGGAATCTTATCTTTCCGACCCAGGCGGGGAACATGGCCAGGTCACGCGAACGTGACCGTCACCGTGCTCCCCGCCGTCTCATCTCCGGTCCACGCGGTCGCCGCGCGCGTCCACGTCATGCCGTTCGCGGCAACCTTGACGACGCCGTAGTGGCGCGCGTTGACGACGATCCACGTCGCCGTCTGCCAGACCGCACGACGCGTATTCTCCTCGCTCAGTCCGCCCGGCACGGTGAAGGTGACGGTCGTGGCCGTCGATGACGTCGATGCCGATGACGTGACGGACGGGTACGCGCCCTGCAGTCCGGCGGTCAGCCCGTCCGGATCCGACGACGTGACGTCGCCCGGCAGTCTGCATCCCACACCGGCGGAGACCTCGCCTGTCAGCGACTGCGCCCAGGCGCGCGCCAGACCGTCCCATTGCGCGTACGCGTCCGGATAGCCGGACAGCTGCACCGCCTGCGCCGCATCCTCCACGGGGATCGACTCCCAATCGGATACCTTCATCAGTCCGTCGTAGAACGCGTTCGTCGCATAGGATTCGTCCATGAGCTGTTCGACCGTGCCCCATCCCTGGCTGGGACGCTGTTGGAAGAGCCCGAGCGAATCACGGTCGCCGTACTCCAGATTCGTGATCTTCGACTCCTGCATGGCGGTGGCGAGCGCCACCGTGGCCGCATGGTCGGGCAGTCCGCGCGTCACGCCGATCGCCGTGATGAGGCCCGCGTTGCGCGCCTGCTCGGTGGACAGCGCGTAGCTCATCACGCCGTCGGTCTGTTTCGCCATGCAGTACGCGCTCGTGTCCTTCGCGGCGGACGCCGCGTTCCCCAACCCGGCGAGCCATTGCGCGGAGAGCCTCACCACGCCCACGATCACGGCGGTGACGATGCAGATGGTGGCCACGACGACGATGAGCGCGTGGCGGAGCGCCGTCGAGCCGCGCCGCGCGTCCGATGCCGTGCGTTTCGTCATATGAGGTCGCCCCTTCCGCGATGCCTTCGGATCCGTGATGTCGCGTCTCACGTTACCAGCCTGATTGTGGTTGTTCGGCAAGAGAACCCTGGGAACGACCCTGATGATCGCCCTGAACGAGGTCGGGAGAGGATAATGGACCTCGGAATGGTGGTCGGATGTCGTGGCGTATGCGGGGAGGTGCCGGTGATGACGGAACAGGGCGATGAACGGCGACAGGGAACGCGGGGGAAGCCGTCGCGTCGCGTCGGCGCGTGGATCGTGGCGGCTCTGATGGTCGTCGTGCTGGGCGTCGCCGGCACGTTCGCCGTACGCACGTTGACGGGGACCTCATGGCGTTCCGACGGCGGCGCGGCGGGGGAGACGTCGTCGGACACGACGTCGCCGAGCGCCGCCGCCGAGGCGAAGTATCCGAAGGAGGTGAGCCCGGTCGACTACAACGGCAACGGGGTGGACGACTACGCGGACATCGTCGCCGGCGCCCGCAGGGACGCGGAGAGCCGGCCCACCTACGACGACGGCTACTATGAGGGCGGCTATCCGCCCGACGACCGCGGCGCATGCACCGATCTGGTATGGCGCGCGTTCAAGGCCGCCGGATACGATCTCAAGGCCATGGTGGACGCGGACGTGGCCGCCGATCCGGCGAGCTACGCGGCCGTCGCGCCGAACCCGGACCCGAACATCGACTTCCGGCGCACCGGCGTGCTCGACGTGTTCTTCTCGAAATACGGGGAGAAGCTCACGCTCGACCCGAAGGACTACGCGCAATGGCAGGGCGGCGACATCGTCGTGTTCCAGAACGTCAAGCACATCGGCGTCATCTCGGACAAGCGCGACGCGGACGGCACCGCGTTCGTCCTGCACAACATGGGCCAGCGGCAGCGGGAGAACGACTATCTTGCGTTCAGGACGCACATGACCGTCACCGGCCACTACCGTTTCGACGCGTCCAAAGTCCCGCAGAGCGTGCTCAGGAAGTGACGCTGACGGCTTGCGGGTGGCGGGGCGAGACGCCGGCGGACGCCCGCGGCTACCTGCCGTTCCGGTCGGATTTCACGCGCAGTTCGGGCAGCATCACGACGAACAGGACGGCCGCCATCAGGGCGGTGACGAGGTCGGCGAGCGCCTGCGCGGCGATGACGCCGTCGTAGCCGAACAGGCGTGAGCCCGCTACCAGGGTGACGGCGAGGACCAGACCCTGACGGCTGATCGACAGGACGAACGCGCCCAGCGCCTTGCCGGTCGACTGGAACGTGCAGGTGGTGACCATGACGATCGCCACGCATACGAGGCTCAACAGCTGGATGCGCAGCATGCCCGCGCCGAGCGTGACGATCCGTTCGTCGGCGATGAAGAAGCGCATGAGTTGCCGGTCGAAGACGCTCAGCACGACGGTCATGACGAGCGCGAACGAGCAGAGGAACAGGTACGCGAACCGCATGATGCCGTGCAGGCGGCGCATGTTGCGCGCCCCGTAGTTGTAGCCGATGAGCGGCTGCGCGCCGAACGCGAATCCGACGAACACGAGCACGGCGATCATGACGACCTTCAGGGCGATGCCCATGGCGGCGACCGTGTCGGTGCCGTAGGGGAGCAGGAACAGGTTGACCATGACCAGACCGACGCTCTGCGTGAGGTTCGTGATGGCGGAGGGGATGCCGATGGCGAGGATGTTGCGGACTTCGAGCGCGGTGATGTCGAGGCGGCGTTTCGCCGTGACGGCGGCCGCGGTCGCGGTACCGAACATGAGACGCGGGTCGATGGACAGGTTGCGGCTGCGTTTCAGCAGGAACCAGACGAAGTATGCGTCGGTGCAGATGTTCGCGATGACGGTCGCGCCGGCGGAGCCCGCAGCCCCCCAGCCGAGCCCCTGGATGAACAGGGGGTTGAGAATCATGTTGACGACGGTGCCGACGATCGAGCCGATCATGGAGGGGACGGCGTGGCCTTCGGTGCGCAACAGGTTCGTGGGCGTCATCGAGACGATGATGAACGGCGAGCCGATGATGATGAGCGTGTAGAACGCGGAGGCGTGCGTCCACGTGTCGTCGGTCGCGCCGAGCAGGGTGAGCATCTGCGTGCGGAAGACGAGTCCGAGCACGACGATGAGCAGTCCGGTGACGATCGCCCCGTAGAAGCAGAACACGCTCAGACGACGCCCGTCGTCGTAGCGTTTCCGGCCGAACAGGCGGGAGACGACGGAGGCGCCGCCGAGGCCGAAGATGTCGCCGAGCGCGATCATCACGGTGAACATGGGGGCGGTCAGGGAGACGCCGGCCACCATGCTCGTATCCCCGGTGTGCGCCACGAAGTACGTGTCCATCATGTTGTAGACGAGCGTGACGAGCATGCTCAGCACGACGGGCATCGTCAACGCGAAGTACGCCTTCGGGATCGGCGCCTTCTCGAACAGTTCGCTATCCACGGATTCCTGCCTTCTCCTCTTTCCCTCGTTTCATATCACTGTGCCTCTGCGTCACCGCGTCACCGTATCAGCGTGAGTCGCGCAGGGTGATTCCCGCGGCGGCCATCTCCTTGCGCGCCGCGACGCCCAGCTCCTCGCTGACCGGCACGGTCAGATCCTCGAACACGGTGACCGGATAGCCGAGCTCCGCCGCGTCGAGCGCCGTCTCCTTGACGCAATGCGATTCGGCGATGCCGACCACGTCCACCGTTGCGACGCCGGCCGCCTTGAGCGCGTTGGCGAGCGTCAGCCCCTGCTCCTGCGCCGCGCGGACCTCGTCGCGCGACTGGATGCGATCCGTATCGTCCTCGATGCCCTCGAAGCCCGAATACGCGGCCGCGTACTGGCCCTTCTTGAAATGATGCGCGATGCCGAGCGCGGCGATCGCCGGATGCAGTTCGGCGTTCGGCGTGCCCGCCTTGCCGTGCACCGGCCACGTGTCCACGAAATCGGGATGCTCCGACCAGTGATCGCCCGGCTCGATATGCCAGTCCTGCGTGGTCGCGATATACGCGTATTCGCCGCGATGCGCCTCCACATACGCGGCGATGCGCTCCGCGACCGCGTCGCCTCCCTCGACGCCGAGCTCGCCGCCCTCGCAGAACGTCGGCTGCACGTCCACCACGATCAACGCCCTACCCGCCATGATTGCCTCCCGTATTGTTCGTATTTGTTCGTCTTCGCCGTCGCCGGCGGCATGTCCATCATCACTGTAATGGTCCGGGGCCGACCATGCGCGGCCGGAGTCCACGCGCGCGGCACGCGTCCGCATCCGCCACCGCCATGCGTGTACGCGTGTATCCATAGGATGGTGGCCCATGCGCGAGAAGATGAACGAGAGGACGGGCCGCCGCGCCGTCCTCGGCCTGCCGTTGCTGTTCTGGGGCCTGTGGCTGGCCCTGCTGATCCTGTGGATGGGCAGGTTCGTCATCTCGTTCATGTCCATGTACCTCGTCAAGGACCTGCACGTGGATGCGGGGCTCGCCGGCACCATCGTCTCCATGTACGGGTTCGGCGGCATCTTCGGCTGCCTGTTCGGCGGATCCCTGTCCGACCGGTTCGGCCGCCCGGCCATGATCATCTCCGGAGAGCTCGGCTCGGCAGCGATGCTGGTGCTCCTCTCGTTCATCGGCGATCCCATGCTCATGGGCGCGATGCTGCTCGTCTACGGGGCGATCTCCTCCATCCCCACGCCCGCCATCGCCGCGTACATCGCCGACGTGGTGCCGATGCGCGACCAGAAACGCGCGTACACATTGCAGACATGGGCGGTGAACTTCGGATTCGCCACAGGACCGATCATCGCGAACCAGCTCGTCAAGATCTCATACACGCTCATGTTCTACGCGGAAGCCGCCATCCTCGTGGTCGCCACCGGACTGCTCGCGTTCTTCTTCCACGAGGCGCGCGTGCACACGTCGAAAACCCCGTCCGATGGGGAAACGGAAGGCCGTTGCGCGATTCCGGCCGGGAAGCGCGGTGTCCGCGTCTCGATGCTGGCGAACTACCGTCGCGCGCTCGCCGACTGGCCGTTCATGTCGATGGTCGTGCTCATGTTCGCCTACACGATCGCGTACTTCCAAATGACCAGCGGCCTGCCGATCGCGATGACCGGCCTCGGCATGGGCACGGACCAGTATTCGGTGCTGCTGACCATCAACGGTGGCATGCTGTGCCTGCTGCAGATCCCCGCCATCGCCGTGTTCAACCGGATGAGCAACACGCGCGTGCTCGTGCTCGGCATGCTGATGACGGCCGTCGGATACATGTTCCAGATCGGCGCGACCACATGGCACGCCTTCGCAATCGCCACCGTCCTGTGGACGTTCGGCGAACTGGGCACGTTCCCGATCGCCGCGACCACCGTCGCGAACCTCTCCCCGGCCGAGGCGCGCGGCACCTACCAGGGCCTGTACAACCTGGTCTGGGCGTTGTCGAACGGGGCGGCGCCGCTGGTTGGCGGCTGGATCATCAGCGGGTTCGGAAGCCGCGTGCTGTGGATCTGCTGCACGGCGATGTTCCTGCTCGTCGCCGCTGGACTCTACGCCACGAAGGGCGCCAGGGAGCGCGCCGTCGCCCGCAACCTGCGCGCCGCCGACCTCGGAGCGTGAGGCTCAATCGGCATTGACGCCCGGATTCTTCCGTGTTGCGGGAATGTCGTCAGCCGCCGCCAACCGGTCGCGGATCTCGGCGAGCAGCTCGACGGTGCGTTCCTCGGGGGAGACCTCGGGCTCCTTCGACTTCTCGTCCTCCTCTTGCTTGAGCTTCGCCTTGACGAGCATCGCGTCGGTCATGTCGCGGAACTTGTTGATCGGCACGAGGATGAAGAAGTACACGGCCGCGGCGATGACGAGGAAGTTGAGCAGCGCGCCCAGGATAGCGCCGAGCGAGACGGTCGCCCCGTTGAACGTGAACGCGAGCAGGCCGCTCATGTCCGGCTTGCCGAACACCATCGCGATGAGCGGGTTGATGAGGCTGTCCACGATCGCGTTCACCACGGAGGTGACCGCGCTGCCCATGACCACGCCGACCGCCATGTCGATCATGTTCCCGCGTGAGATGAATTTCTTGAACCCGTCGATCATGCCGTTCTCCTTCGTATCCGTGTCGTTTCCCTGCGATTATCCCGTTTTCTCCGGACTTCAGCCGACCGACGCCATCGATAGTCAACATGATGACTACCAATAGCGTCGGAACAATATCAACAACGTGTTGATTATTGGAATGGTCGGATCGACGCTCACCACGCACGTATAGTGGACGATGAACCGAAACGATGACGGGACGTCCGTCAAAGGAAGGGAGACATCATGGTCGATGCGGATGACGGCAAACAAGGCGGGGATGCGACGAGGCAACAGACGATGGCCGCCTCATCGACGAAACTCCCGGACCCATACGAGAAGACCACGCGCCACGTCATCGACATCGACGGACGCACGCTCCACTACGCGGCGACCGTCGGCACGCTGCACATCGACACGCCCAAGGTGAAGCCGGCCGCAAGCGTCTTCTTCACCGCATTCGAACTGCTCGACGACGACGGCGAGCCCGACGTCACCCGCCCGGTCACCTACATCTTCAACGGCGGCCCCGGATCGTCCACCACATTCCTGCTCATGGGATCGATCGCGCCGAAACGCATCGACGTGCCGGACGCGGCACCGGTGCCCGCCGCACCGTACCGGCTCGAAGACAACCCGTACACGCTGCTGACGGCCTCCGACCTGGTGTTCATCGACGCGCCGGGCGCCGGATTCTCCGAAATCCTCGACAAGGCGAAACCGGAACTATGGTCGGTGGACGGCGACGTGGCCGGGTTCAGCGCGTTCATCCGCGCCTACTCGAGCAAATACCACCGTTGGAACTCACCGAAGTACGTGCTCGGCGAATCATACGGCACCACGCGCGGCGCCGCCCTCGCATACCGGCTCCAGCAGGACGGGGTCGCGTTGAACGGACTCACGCTCATCTCCAACATCCTCGACTACGCGTATACGCTCGACACGTCCGACCAGTTCTACGTCGGCTATTTCCCGACCTACGCGTCCGTCGCCCAATACCATGGCCGCGCCGCGACCGAGGTGGAACCCGCCGACCATCTGCAGGAGGCGCGCGCGTTCGCGAACGGCCCGCTGCGCCTCGCGCTCGCCGCCGGAGCCTCGTTGGACGACCTCGTCAAGCGTCGCGTCGCCGAACGTTACGCGGAGCTGACCGGTCTGGACGCGAAGTACGTCTACGATTCCGACCTGCGCGTCGTGGACATGCGGTTCCGCAAGGAGCTGCTGCGCGACGAGGGAAGGATCGTCGGCCGTTACGACGGGCGCGTGGCCGGATACGACCTCGACCGGATGAACGACGAGGAGACGTTCGTCGTGGACGACGCATATCTCGACCCCGCGTATTCGAGTCTCGCCAACGCGTACCTGCGCGACGAACTCGGCTGGGACCGCACGCCCGAACGCGTCGGATTCGCCGACTTCGACTGGAACGCCACCGAACCGGGCAAGGGTTGGACCTGGTGGCACAGGCAGCCGGACATGACCAAGTCCTCATGGGGACGGAACATCCCGTTCCCGAACGTCGTGCCCGACCTGGCCGCCGCGATCGCCCACCAGCCCGCGCTGAAAGTGCTCATCGGCAATGGCGTCTACGACCTGTGCACGCCGTTCGGCCAGACCGAATACGACATCGACCATCTCGGACTGCCGGAACCGCTGCGCGTCAACATCGCGTTCACGTACTATCCGGCCGGACACATGCTGTACTCGTCCAAGCCGAGCCTCGCGAAGTTCGCCGACGACCTGAAACGCTTCTACGCGACCGATGCCGCCGGACTGCGCGCCATCGACGAGCGTCCCGCCGCCCCCGCGCCGGACATCCGTCTGTAGGCGATACGGCGTCCATCACCATCGCCGGCGGGACCGGTCTGTTAGCAGACCTTCCACATCCGGTCACGTGAGACATAGGGGAGAGGAGGTTGGGACTGTAGTCACGGTTCCAACCTCCTCATCTTATCCTTTCAGCTGGTGAGGGCTTGCGCGGGTCGTATCCGGGTGACGTTGCGCGCGTGTCGAAAGCACGGCAACCCCGCTATGAGGATCCAAGCAAGATGCATTTAGACGCATCTCACCGCCCTGAGCAGCAGCCATGCGCTTATCGCGGAGACGGCGACGCCGACCGGAATCACATAACCGGCGAATCTCGCCCCCTGCAATGCCCATGTGGTCGGTATGGCGGCGTACAGCATCGGCGCATCCTCGAACATGCCGGAGCTCACCGTAAGCCCGGCGACGATGAAGAAGGCGACGACGTTCCAGGCGACGAGGGGACCGGTCCAGAGCCGCAGAACGAAGCAGGCGAGGGAAAGAACGACGGCGGTGAACGCAAGCATCACAACGGTATGTGACGAAAGCGGCCGTTCATTGACCACGAATCCGACGGCATATCCATACAGCAAGGTCAGGCAGAGGTTGACCGCGACGCCGAGCGACAGCGACTTCACGGTGAAGCGAAGCAAGAGCTGATCGTGGACGCTGAAGGCTCGATACGAGCAGGGCACCCTCGCATGGGAGAAGACAAGACCAGCTGCGGTTATGGGAAGCGCCATCACCATCGCCGACTGCACCACCGCACTCGTGTTCCCGTAACGCAAGAAGAACAGCGGAAATAACAGGACGGCCATGAAGGCGAGCGTCGACCATCGAATCAATGCCACGCGCCCGATATGCAATAGGGATTTCATTTCCTGTCCGCTCCTTCGCAGTGTAGCCAGCTCAGCAGAACATAGACAACCAAGAGCACCACGATCGGAACGCCGGTCATCACGGGACCGATGAGCGGTCGGCTCGCCAGCTCCGCCGGCGACATCACGGTGCCGTTCAGGTTCAATCCGACGGCCCGTAGGGCGTTCGCGACGTAGGGCGTCGCGTAGTCGGGAAGATCACCTGGCAGCATGACCCACACATAGCAGAGGACGCCCGAGACGATTCCGGCGATTTTGGGATCGGCGACGATTTCGATGATCGAATAGATCAGGGAAACCGAAAGGCTCTGCAACGCGACGAAGCACAGGACGGCGGCCAGATGCGGGTGCATTTCGACGCCTGTCAGGAGCATGATGGCGTCGAAGCACAATACGCTCAGCAGATTCACGGAGGTCAGAAGCAGCACCCGGAATACGGTCCTGAGCGAGCGTGGCGTCCACGCGGAATACACCCGGCGGGGCAGACCGCCGCAGTGCGCCTTCGCTGTCCTGTCGTCGCATGCGAAGAGGAGCGTGAGACAGATCAGCGGCTGGGTGCCGGTGAAATAGATGCAATATCCTCCGGTTATCGGGGTTCCGTTCGCCGCGCTTGAGATCCACGAACCCAGCAGGAGGGACGACACGGCTCCGAACGCCGCGGCGAGGCAATACCATGCGTTCCAGTAACAGGCAACCAACGCGCGAACAGGAGAAACGGCGCTCACGACTCATGCCTCCCTGCACCCGGCGACGGCATACGTGCTATCATTTGCATCCAGAGCCCGTGATTGCTCCCGGACGATGGACAAGTACCCGGTTTGACAAGACTTGCCATGCATAAGGAGTACGGCGACCATGTCTTGGTTCGTTCTCATTGTTTCCGGCATCTGCGAATCCGTGTGGGCCATCGCCCTCGATCGTTCCGAGGGATTCTCCAAACCGGTTCCCACCATGGTGTTCGTGGTAGGCCTCATCGCCAGCATGGGCGGACTCGCCTATGCGATGAAGCACATCCCCATCGGCACCGCATACGCGATGTGGGTCGGCATCGGGGCGGCGATCACCACGTCCTACGCCATGATCAGCGGGGAGGAATCCGTCTCGCTGATGCGCGTCCTGCTCATCGGCGGCCTGATCCTCTGTGTCATGGGCCTCAAGCTCACCGACTGACGCCGTATCACTCCATAAGGTTTAGGCCCAGTATCGCCACCTACCCCATGGTGCGGCAACACATAATCTCCATATCGGCGGAAAATGGTCGTTTGCGCGTACCGCACCATGGGGATTTCACCGCACCATGGGATTGGCCGATGGGGAATCCAGGGCATGCGATAATGAGGCGTGGGCCAACAGCTCGATCAGCAGCCTCCGATCAGAAGGAAACCGAACAATGAGCGTCGAATACGGGAAAGAAACTTCCGCGCGCCGCGGCCGCCGCGACGATGCGCGCACGGTCGCCGGCGCGCATCGGCCTATGCGACGTGCGGACCGGGAGGTCATGGAGCCGGAGGATATCGCGGCGATCGTCGACGGCTGCGACATCGTCGACGTCGCGTATGCGGATGCGGAGGGACTGACGATGGTGCCGCTCAACTTCGGCTACGAATACGACCATGACGGCGGTCGTCTCGTCCTATGGATGCACTCGGCCGCGCACGGGCGCAAGATCGACGCGATCCGCGCCGCCGGCGACCGTCTGCCGGTCGCGTTCTCCATGCGTACGGACTGCGAGATCGTCGCGGGACGCACGGCATGCGGCTGGGGCGAATCGTTCAAGTCGATCGTGGGCGAAGGCGTCGCCTCCATCGTCGACGATCTCGACGCGCGCCGCCGCGGACTGCAGTTGCTGATGGCGCATCAGGCGCACATGCCGCACGTGGAGTTCACCGACGCGCAGGTGAGAAGCGTCACGGTATGGAGAATCGAATCGGAGCGTCTCACCGCCAAGGTGCGGCCCAAACCCGCCGCGGCGCATGGTGGACACGGCAAGCATGGCGATGCCGCTGCCGATTCCGTCGCGGGTGATAACGCCGCCGGTGGTACTACGGTCTGAACCATGCCGATGATCGAACACTTTGACGCCGAATCCATCATGCGACTGCCGAAGGCGGAATTCGGCTTTCCGGGCCCCGAGCGCGACCGTCTCGTCGCGCTCATCCTCTCCGGGGCGAAGACCGCCACGGCCGCGCTGCTGATGGACTATACGGAAGACGATGAACCGTTGCCGCACGTCGGAGGCCGTTCCGCACTGGTGGATTCCGCCGATCGTCCCGTCGCCGTATTGGAGACCACGGAGGTCGAGACCGTGCCGCTGGGAAGCGTCACCGACCGGCAGGTCGTCGACGAAGGCGAGGGCGACGTCACCGTCGTGCAATGGCGTCGCACGCACGAGTCCTTCTGGGATTCGGAGGAATACCGTGGCTGGTTCGCCGACCCGGATTTCGTCGTGGACGACGGCACCATGGTCGTGCTGGAGCATTTCACGGTGGTGGAGCGGCTGCGGTGACCGTCGCCGATCCATGCGCGATACGGCGTGCATATGCCGACATGACCCTCGCACGTACGATAGGGTGAACGCGTCCGGCGGATCCGCATCGGATTCATGCCGGACGCATATGTGACGAGTGACGAGAGGTGCATCATGGACAGGATCGAGACCGGACGGCTGACGCTGCGATCGTGGAGGATCGACGACGCGGCCGAGGCCGCCTCGCTGTTCAGGTACGCCTCCGACCCGGAGATCGGATTGCGTTGCGGTTGGCCGCCGCACACCAGCATCGAAGGCAGCATGGACGACATCAGGAACATCCTCGCCGTCGAGAACAACTGGGCCATCACCATCAAGGACGGCGAGGAGACCACGGGAAGCGAGGTCGACGCCGATGCGCCGGTGGGCAGCATCGCGCTCAAACCCGTCAGCCACTACACCACCGACGTCGTCACGGGGAAACCGGAACTCGAAGTCCGCTACGGCCGGTATTTGGGTAGCAACGCGCTGGAGCTCGGCTACTGGATCGGACGCCCGTTCTGGGGGAGGGGATACATGCCCGAGGCGTTGCGCGCGGTGCTCGAATACGCGTTCGGCACGTTGCGCGTGGATGCCGTGTGGGGAGGGCATTACGCGCGGAACCCGCAGTCCGGCCGCGTGATGGCCAAGTGCGGATTGCGCGTCGTCGGCGAATCGAAGCAGGACTACTATCCGCTCATCGACCGCCGGTATGACGGCGTCTACCGCATCATCACCGCCGACGAGTGGCATGGACAGTGAACATTCGTGGATTATTCGAAGGCGGTGATGCCGCTCTCGCTCCGGAGCACCGTGAACGCGGCATTCCTACCGTGTGCCACCGTCAAGCAGCCAGTCGATGATGTTCAGTCCGCGGATGCCTTCACGGTTCCGCGGGAATTCGTCCATGCTCAGCACGTATTTGGGCCAGTTGTCGCGAAGCCCCGAAAACGCACCGAACTCTCGGTCCGTGGTCTGTGCGGAGCCGAGGAGATACGTGACCTGATAGTAGGAGACCTCGTCGCCGCGGCGTGCAATGAAATCCACTTCCTTGTTGCCGATCTTGCCAACGCGGACATCGTAGCCGCGACGCCTGAGCTCCATATAGACGATGCCTTCGAGCACCTGGTCAATAGCATTGGCGTTGTCGAATCCGACGGCATGACGTAGCCCCTGATCGACCACATAGTATTTCTCGTTGATTTTCAGCATGCGTTTGCCGATGGCGTCTTCCCGTGGAGCTTTGTAGATGAGGAACGCCTTGCTTGCGGCATCGAGGTAGTTCGCGATTGTTTCGGCTGATGCTTTGCGATGCTCGCTTTTCATGTATGCGGCGATGTTCGCCGCGGTGACGAGATGGCCTTCCTCTCCGAGGACATAGCGGATGACCCGTTCCAGGGCGTCGGCATCGCGTATGCCCGCATGACGGACGACATCCTTGAACAGGATGGTAGAGAACAGGTCGTCGAGATACTGCAGGGAAGCCGTTTCGTCGAACGACAGGTCGGTTTGGAAGGGGAAACCTCCTTGGGCGACATATCGACGGAATGCCGTGCGTTCGTCGATGGGGCCGACGGATTGACGGTAGGCGTCGAGGAACTCCGCGAACGAGAACGGGTATACGTCGATGGAGACGTAGCGTCCGGTGATGTGGGTGGTGAGATCGCTGGACAGCATGCGCGCGTTCGAACCGGTCACGTAGATGTCGGCATCGTAATCGACCATGAACGATCGGACCGCCTTCTCCCACTGATCGACTTCCTGGATTTCGTCGAAAAACAGCCGGATGGTCCCGTCGATTTCCGACATGCGTTCGTGGACATACCGGACAAGGTCATCGGCGTTCGAGATGCCTGCATACCTTCCGGATTCGAAATTGATGTGGAGTATGGCCCGCTCGTCGGCGCCTTCGGCCACCAGATGCCGCTTGAGGAGTTCCAGCAATGTCGATTTGCCGGAACGGCGGGCTCCGACAAGCACTTTGATGATGTTCTTTCCGATGAAGGGGCGTATCCGATTCATGTATGTGGGACGTTCGATCATGGCTTCGCCCTTCTTTGCTAAAACTGGATTATAGTCGGAGTTTCAATCAGCAATTGGATAGAAATCGATTATAATCGATTCTACTGACGAATTATCCATATATCACGGCTGTACTTGATTATCCTGTATCAGTCTGTCATGTGCGAGGAAACGGTTGCCCGGCGCGCAGGCGTTGTAGTGTGGTGAACCATGTACGACGGGAAACGGTTCGATTTGGCGATGGTGGACAACGATCCGCTGACGCTCGGGATGATGACGCTGCTGATCCGACGGGACCTTCCCGAAGCCAGGGTGGTCTGGACATGTCGTCGCGGCCGGGACGCCATCGCCCGGTGCCTGTCGGCCGGCTCCCGGCCGGACGTGCTGTTGGTGGACATGTCGTTGGAGGGTATGGGCGGCGTCGAAGTATGCCGTCGGATCCGTACCGCGACCGCCGGCGTCGCGTTGGTCGGCATCACGTCGTTCTCGCTGGAGCATTACGCAGCCGACGCGTTGACCGCGGGCGCGCAATGCGTGATGGACAAGGCGCGGGTGAAGGATATCTGCGATGCGGTGGTCGCTTTGGCCAACGGACGGGTGCCGCGGACCCGGTACGTGTCCGATCTGGCGGCCATCCGGTCGCATGAGTTGCTCGCCGCGTGTGAGAGGACCGTCGCCGATGGTGCTTCCGCCACGGGTTCGTGTGCGACCGCGGCCGTAGCGGCGTTGACGGAATGTGAACGTGAGGTCATGCGACTGTGCGCGCAAGGACGCAGCTCGCGTGAGATCGGCGAACTGCTGCATGTGGGGGAGTCGTCGGTGAAGACGTACGTGATGCGCGCTGCGAGGAAGCTGGGCGCGCGGAACCGGACGCAGGCGGTGGCCGAATGGCTGATGCTGCAGGACTGACAGGACCGGCCAGACGCTTCCTCGAGCGTATCCGCGCCGCCGGCGTGGGGCCGGTCATGTGGTGCGTCGTGTTGTTGTCCGTCGGGTTGACGGTGCTGGAGATGGTCGAGTATCCCGCGCGGCTCGCGGCCACCACGGTGCTGACTCTCATACACATCCTGTGTGTGCTGGCGTTGCCGTTGCGGCCGTTGCCGATGAGCGTGGCGGTCGCCGTCACGTATGTGGCGTGCGCCCTCCTGCCGGACATGGGTGGTGCGAGCCTGTTCTACGGCATGTGGGTCGCTCTGGCGGCAGTCGGCCGATACGGTCGGTCGCGATGGTGGTGGCTGATGCCGCCGTCGATTGCCGCGGTGCGTTGGATGGTCTCGGCGCGCGCCGGCGTCCCGTTCGGCGACTACGTGATATTGCTGGTGTCGTTCTTCGTCGTGTACGCGTTCGGCCGTGCGATGTCGTGGAGAGCTGTGGCCGTGCAGGCGGAACGGGACCGGTTGCGCTACGAGCGGGAGCGTGACCGTCTGGAGGCGATGCGCCGCGACGCGCGGGCGGCGAGCCGGATCCACGACGCGGTGACGAACGATCTCGCGTACATGGCCATGCGATTGGACTACGAACGGTCATGTGCGACGGACGACGAGCATGTCGAGCTGTTCGACGACCTGTACCGGCGTACGATTGGCACGCTCGGCGAGGTGCGTACGGTCATCGGCATGCTCGACGGGAAGGACGGCGGCGGGACCGGCATCGGAGACGATGATGGCCGCACCGGACAGTGCGACGATGGTGATTCCGTCGCGGCCACGTTCCCTGCACGTGTCCGCGACGTGCTGGACCGGAACGACCGGCTTCTGGCGCGACTCGGCTTCACCGGCGATTCGACGATGATCGACGACCTGTCGGAAGACGAACCGACGGGTGCGGACGGTGCCGCCCGCGAACGGGAGACTGCTCTCATCGGCCTGTTGCGCGAGCTGTACACCAACATCGCCGTGCACGGCGGCCCAGCCGGCGCATACCGGGTGGTCGTGCGCCGAAGCCTCCACGGTGAACTGTCTGCCGACCAGGTCAACGACATCGCCAAGCATCCGCTGCTGGCGGACAAGCCGCGTTCAGGAAAAGGACTGGCCCTGCACCGCATGCGGTTCGATGTCCTCGGAGGTTCGATCGTCACTTCCGCCGAAGACGGTGCCTGGATCCTGCACGCCGTCCTGCCGTCGCGTCGTCCATAGTTGACGCGACACGTCTCCGTGTCTTCGTTGATCGTATCATGGCAACACGTTGGGTGATAAGGATATCGGCTGATTCGCCGGGCTACGACGGCTGATTGTGGTCGTCGCGGCGGGATGCCGGTCTTCGGGGGAGTCGATAGTGGGGAAACGTCGGATATTGCGTTCGGAACGCGGCCGGGTGATGGCCGCAGCGGGCATGGTGATGATCGGTTCGTTGGGCATCCAGACGTCATCATCGCTGTCGGCCTCGTTGTTCGACGTCCTCGGGCCGATTCCGGTCAGTTCGATGCGCATGCTCGTCGCCGCGCTCGCCATGCTCGCGCTCATCCGCCCGAAGCTGACCGGCCGGTCGAAAGGCGAATGGCTGGGCATCGTGGCCTATGGGCTGGCGATGGCGGTGATGAACATCTGCCTGTACTCGGCCATCGACCGCATCCCGATGGGTGTGGCCGTCACCTTGGAATTCCTCGGCCCCTGCGTGGTCGCCCTCGCCGGCTCCCATCATTGGCGCGAAGGCCTGTGCGCGGTGGTCGCGCTGGTGGGCGTGGGCTTGATCTCGTTCACGCCGGGCGGCTACTTCAACCCGACCGGCTACCTGTTCGCATTGGGCTCGGCCTTCTGTTTCGGCCTGTATACGCTGTTCGCCGACAAGGTCGGCAAGACGGGCGCCGGACTGGACGGGCTCGCCCTGTCGGTCACGGTCGCCGCGCTCGCCACCCTGCCGGTATCCATCGGGCATGCCACGCATGCGACACCCGTCCAATGGGGTGTGATCGCAGCGTCGGCGATGCTGGGCGTGGCGATTCCCTACACGATGGACACGCTGTCCGGACGCATCACGTCGGCACGCGTGGTCGGCACCTTGTTCTCCATCGACCCGGCCATGAGCGTCGTCATCGCCGCACTGATCCTACGCCAGACCATCACGCCCACAGCCATGCTCGGCGTCATCGTCGTCTCCCTCGCCGGAGCCCTGCTCGTATGGGCGTCCGGCGGGGAAGGCGACGCTCGTTAACCTTGTCTGTGATGGCTACCTCCGTTGGCATCCTTGTCTGTGTGGATATGACCGCATCGTGTGATGCGGTATCCCCATGATGCATCGGAACGATGCCATACGCCTTTCCGGACGTGGTTCTGTCGACTTTGGATGACTGACTATGTCGACCATGGTCGACATGCATACGGCGCGCGTTTCCGCCGCGCTTATCCTTGCAGTGGAGGCAGATTCGCCGTCAAGCAATCGCTTGACACCGCATTGACTCCGACATAGACGTCTTGTTTTCCTTGAGTCAAGGGCGCATGAGCCGGTCGGGCGGAGAGGCTTCACGTGTTTGTCCGGCATCCGCTCGAACCCGTTGCCGATGAAGGAGCGTGAGGAGATGAACATGAGCGAAACGGGAGCTGGGAAGACACCTCGCAGCAAGAGTTCCGATTATGTTCGCATGCGTTTCTTCGGCGCGGCCTTCACTCTGGCGGTATGCGGCGTCACCGCCATCGTATGCGGTGCCATCCGATACGACTGGCACGACAGGCAATTCCGGATTATCGCGTTGCCTGCTGCTTTGGCATTGCTGGTGGCCGTCGTGTTCACGATACGAGGATCCATGTACCTCAGGAGGGAATCGGCACAGTCGCCGACTGCTGGATATGCGTCCCGAACATCCCATGCGCATGCGCAGATACTGTCGATCATCGGCATCAACCTATGGGGCGTCCTGCTCATCGTCTCCACGGTGTTCCTGATCAGACCATTGCAGTACGTGACCTGGGGAGCGGCCTTGGCCATCCTGCTCTACCTGTTGGCCATGCCTGTCCTCAGACTCCTCTTCCACCGATGACCATGACGGTGATGTAGCTGTTGGTCGCATGTCCGGTTTCGAACAGATAACGGAAAGGATTCGGAATATGCAGAAACATGAGGAAAAAGAGCGTGAGGGGAACGTATACCATCGTTTACCCCTGAAATGGTGGGAGCTTTTGGCATACGTGGCAATCATTGCAGTGGCGCTGGTTCTCAACGCCATGCGATCTCCCGGATGGGTGGTCGTCCCGCTTGTCCTGATGGTCCTATTGGTTCGGATTGTTCGAATACTTCTCGCGAAAAGAAAGAAGGCCCGATCGGATAAGACTGTGGTCGCCCCTGACAATGATTGAAGTCAAGATGGGCAGGGGATAGTGGTTGCCGGCGTCATACTAGCGATGTTCGCCTACAGTTCCGCCAGCAATCCCGTGAGCGGCCGCATCCTGTCGACGATTTCTCCAAGTCTGCTGCCGACCTGTGCATGGAGCATAACACACATCGTTTTGATGTGTATAAGGTGTATTATTGATACCTATAAGGAGGTTTTGCTTGGATTTCGAGTATGACCCGCATAAAAGCGCCGTCAACCTGGCCAAACACGGAATCGACTTCGATGACGCGCAAAGGCTATGGGAAGGCCCTGTACTTAAAGTGCCCACCTACGCGGGTACGGATGAGGAACGCAAACTGAATATCGGGATGATCGACGGCAAGCACTGGTCGGCCATCACCACCGAGCGAAACGGCAGAACGCGAATCATATCCGTTCGACGTTCACGCAGGAACGAGGAGGCAGCATATGACAACGCAATTGAAGGCCGCTGACATCGATCGTAAGTTCGATGACGGCGAGGACGTGATGGAGTATTTCGATATGTCCAAGGCCGTCGTGGAACGTCCTGAAGCGTCGGCGACGCGGAAGATGAATCTCACGGTTCCGAGCTGGATGGTAGAACGTCTCGACAGTGAGGCCGGACATCTGGCGGTGTCCCGGAATGCGCTTGTCAACATGTGGTTGGCTGAGCGTCTTAAACGCGAGGACCGTGAACGCGAACTCGTGCATTAGCCAATAGTCGAGGCGGGCGATTCCATCAATCGTGTGCAGGATGCGCGGAATCGCGCGGAATACGTTGTCTGGAGTGTTCCGCACGGTTTCGATGCGATTGGAACCTTCTTCGACGCCGTTTGCGGAGGGCAAGCGCGAAGTGGATCGCGAATAATCCCGAGGTCCTGCGTGAGCCGTTCGGTGCCTACCGGCGTAAACCGCTGTCCGACTTGTTCGGGATGACGGCGTCCAGCTGCCAATGGCCCGCCTGTGCGTGTGTTTCGAAGGTGCCACCGGTTGTTTCGATGATGGTGCGGTAACGGTCGAGTCCGCTGCCGAGTCCAAGCTTTTCGTCATGTTCGGCGATGGCGTCGCTGACGGAGACGTGGATGCCGTCGTTCAAGTCGAAGCTGATGGAGACCGCGTACCACTCGGCCGCGTCGGCATGCTTGGCGATGTTCGCATACAGTTCCGTCAGCAGGTCCGTGAGCAGTCCCATCATGTCAGAGGAGAACGGGTGACGGAGCCTGCCGAGCAGGTTGTCCCCGGTGAAGCCGAGCGATTCGAGTTTCGCCTCCTCGTCATCGATCAGGGATTGCAGCTCCGCCTGTTGCAGGGCAACGGCATCGTCGGACGAAATCGGCGCCGGCATTCCGTTGCGCTTTTCCGACATTCCCGACTGCGGATACTGCGATTCACGTTCCTCGAGTGATTCGATGACCGCGTGCGTATGGGTCATGGCGCGATTGGCTGCGGCGCGTAGTTCCCGGAGCTGTCGCCGGTACTCGCGCTCGTCGGCGGGCATGCCGCGGGTTTCGGCGTGGTCGATGCGCAGGATGAGGTAGGCGAGGTCGTTGCTGATGGTGTCGTGCAGGCTGCGGGCCGTGTCCTCGCGTTCTCGTTGACGGTTTAGCCGATACGAGTCATGATCACGCTGTCGTATCATGTGCAGTGACAGTCCCGTCAGCAACGGGAAACAGTAGAACGTGAGGTTCTGCATCGTAGCCACCAGCAGACGACCACTGCCGGGTTCGACGCCGAACGTGGTGGATATGAGCAGCATTCCCGTGGCGATGACACCCGACCAGGTATCCAAGTAGGCGAGGAATCCCGTACACGTGATGATGACGGCAAGCGGCGTGATTATCGGCATCGCCAGCATGAGTATCTCGCCGGCCACAAGCGCCGCCCACAGGAACCATTTCGGGCGGAACATGCCGCCGACCAGACCGACGAGCATCACCAGAACCAGTGCCACATCCTGCGGGTTCGCCGTTGTGGAGGCACCCGTCGTAGCCCGAGCCGTGTACTCCGCGATGAGGGACGCCGCCAACAGCATGCATGTCACCGCCATGACCGGATGGTCGATGCGCGGGTGAATCCTTCCTGCGAACAGGTTCACAGCAGATCGTATCGGGCGCATGCCTCCAGCACCTCCTTGCGGCTGGTCACGCCGAGCTTGCCGGCCGCGCGATGCACGTACGTGAATACGCTGCCCTTGGCGATGCCGAGCCGTTGCGCGATCTCGTCGGTGGTGAGCCTCTTCGCATACAGGCGCAGGATGTCCTTCTCCCGTGAGGACAGCGAATCCTTCATGTCCTCGGACATCCTCGCCGGCACCGTGCCGGACAGCATCATGTGGTCCGACGCCGCGTCCTGGAATCCCGCCGCGGACTGGGCGGCGGTCGGCGAGCCGTGGGCCGCCTGCAGTATCGCTTCGGCGATGTCGGCCTTGAGCCGCTCCTTGGCGAGCAATCCCTGCGCGCCGGCACCGATCGCCTCAGACCGGTAGACGTCCACCGAATACGAGGTAACGCAGATGACGCCCACCTCGCCGGTCCGGCGTCGGATGCGCCGGCACACGTCCGCGCCCGTGATGCCGCCCAACGCCATGTCCAATACGAGCACGTCCGGCCGCGTATGCGTGTTATGACAGTGCTCGATCGCCACGGCTGGTGAACCGGTGGCCCACATGACATGGAAATCCTTCGACATGACCGAGATCATCGCGCACATCGCGTCCAACGCGAACGGATCGTTGTCCAATACGCCGATGCGGATCGCGCCCGTCGCGCCTGTCGTGTCCGGCTTGCTCTCAAGTCCCATAACGCTCACTGTACCGCCGCCAGCCTGTGGTTTTCCGGCGCGAAACGTTGGCATCGATGATGTCATGCGGTTGCTTGACGTGACGTTGCGGAGACGATGCGCGGTGGTGTGCAATAGTAATGATCAGTGCAGCCCCGGACCCGAGACTCGAGGAAGAGAGGTGGTCGCCATGAGAAAGCCCACAGGTAATGGGGAGGCGAGGGGAAGCAATGCCAGACGACGGGTTGTCATACTACTGTTCGCATCCATAGCGTTGCAGGCTCTTGCATTCGCGGTTCCGGAAGATGCTATCAGATTGCTCTGTCGTGCCGTTGGCGTGACGTTGCTCGTCATCGCACTGCTCGTCGCTTTGAAGAATGCGGGATCACAGGGCGGTTCGGAAACTCCGGATGCGAGGTGACGCAATGGAATCGATATTCGCCATCATCGACATGCTGCCCGCGTACGGATTGCTGTGCTATCTGCTGGTTTCCATATGCGTCATCGTCGCGTTCCGGGCCATGACGCGGATCGACTGCGAGCGCCGTCGATTGCGTGTGACGGTGGTCGCATTGCTGGGCGGTTCGGCGTTCGTCGCGTTGCTCGCCTATGCGACGTATGCCATCGCGGCGCCGTACGCGCAGCCGGACATGGTCGACTTCTACCGCACCTACCAGCCCGTCGTCCCGCTCTTCCTCATCGGACTGTTCTGCTTGCAGTTCGTATCCGGCGTCGCCGCCGCGACCGGTTGGTGCCGGAGGAAGGGGCAGTGAGGCCAAGGACAGTCGTTCGCTTACCTAATACTCGCCTTTTTGGTATATAATATATGTCATCTGGATGCCATTAAGGAGGCTGTTATGGGTAAGCTGGTTGCCAATGTCGATGATGATGTGAAGGCACGTGCCGCCGCCCTGTATGAGTCCATGGGCATGAGCTTGAGCACGGCCGTGAACATGTTTCTGCGCCAATCACTCGAGGAGGATGGCGTGCCGTTCAGACCGCGTCGCTATACGGGCGTTCGTCTGACTCCCACCGAGAAGACGCGTCGTGCGATGGTCGAGGCCGAAGCCAAAGAACTCGGGCTGCTTCCCGATGACGCCGTGGAATGCCGTACGGAGGAGGAAGTGCGTGAGCATCTACGTAAGCTGAGGGGCCACGCCGCATGAGCTATTCCATCAAGTTCGATTCGCAATTCAACGCCGATTACGAATGGCTGGCCCGTGTCCATCCGGAACTGCTTGACGATTTGGATGACGCCATCCTCATGTTGCGTGAGAACGGCGAACTTCCCGAAGGGTATCGCCCGCACGTATTGGGCAATTCCGGTGGAAACTACAACGGCCATTGGGAATTTCACCTGGCCGGGGACATCGACGTGCTGGTGCTGTATTGGAAGCGTGCCGGCCGTACCGTGATCCGCATGGTGCGTATCGGCACGCATGCCGACCTGTTCCAAGGCGAAGTCTTGTAGCCGTCTGACGTCGGAACACCGTCACGCCGTGGACGGAAGTATCATCGGAAGCGGATAATCCGATGACGGCGAGGGGAGCGCGATATGTCTTTGACCACTGCGCAGCGTGAGGCGACCATCCGCGAGTTCCGGGAGAACATGGCCCTGCTCGGACTGACCGTCGACAGGATCGGCGCCGACTTCGGGGTCGACGGGCAGACCGTCCAACGTATCATCGACCTCGAATCCGGGGTGCTGGAATACCCGTGGATCGTGCGCCGCTACCTGCTCGACAAGGCCGCGGCCTCCGGCATCCGCCCGGTGCCGTTCACGGCACTGCGCGGCGACCCGCACGACTACTGGTTCCTCGACGATCGGATCATCGACGCGAACCGGATCGACTGACACGAGCGAACCGACGAGACGAAGGGGAACACGATGGCGATCCGCATAGCGCCGATCGAACCGCGATGGTTCGAGGAGAAGGCGCAGGTGCAGTCCCGCACATGGCGCGAACTCAACCAAGGGCATATCCCGCAGGACATCGTGGACGCCATCACCCCGCAATTCGCGTTGAAACTCACCCAAGCCCATGCCAAAGACCCCGGCCAAATCACACTGGTGGCGTTCGCGGACGGTCATGTGATCGGGTTCGCGGAACTGCTGCACACGCCGCGGCCGCCGATCGAACGTCCGGACGCGGCGGAACTGGCTTCGCTGTACGTGCTGGAGTCCTGGCATCGGCATGGCGTCGGGCGCATGCTGGTCGAAGCCGGCAGACAGGCCGTCGGCAACGACCGTCTCGCGCTATGGGTGTTCAGGTTCAACGACAACGCGCGTGGCTTCTACCGGCATATCGGCTTCCACGAGACCGGACTGACCCAGACCGAGGATCTGGGCCCCGAACTCGAGATGGCCAACTACCGGTAGAAGCGGCGGATCCTCCGGCTACAACTCGACCTGCTCCCATCGCGACGGCACCGGGATGCGCCGCGTCGGGGTGAGGCAGGCGAGCAGCAGACCGGTCGCGGCGCACAGGACGACGAGCAGCATGACCGCGCGGAACCCGAATCCCGGCGTCTGCAGCAGCCAGCCGACCAACGCGGGCGCCAACGCGCCCGGCACGCCGACCGTCGTCTCGAACACGGTGGACACCCTGCCCTGCATGTCATCCGGCGTGCGTCCGAAGATGAAGCCGAGCTCGCCCGCGTTCAACGCCGGGAACAGCACCGACGCGACGGCCATGCACGTGACGGCCGCCGCATACGAGTCGGTGAACACGAGCGGCAGCATCGCGGCCGTGAACACGGCGAACGTGAGGATGATGAGCCGTCCGGTCGGCACATGCTCGACCAGCCATCCGGCGGCGAACGAGCCGAGCAGCGCGGCGACGCCGGTGGCGGTGCCGACGAGCCCGATGAGCGCCGCGTCCGTGCCGCGCTCCGCCAGCATGATCTGCACGCCGACAATGCTCCCATAGCAGGCGACGTTCATGACCGCGCCCTGCGCGATCGCCGCGAGCACGGTCCTGCGGGTCAATGTCCAACGCCATCCTTCGACGAACTGGGAGAGGAACGACGGCGACGGCAGGTCTTTCGTCTCTCCCGTCGGTGAGGACGGGGCGTCGGCATCGTGTCCCTTGCGTTCCGGCAACATCAGCGCGGTGACGGCTGCTGTGAGGTACAGCAGCGCGGAGGCGAGGAACGGCAGCCAGCCGGCGATCCGGTACAACAGTCCGCCGATCGCGCCGCCGGACAGTTCGACGCATGATTCGCGCGCCTCGCGGATGGCCTGCGCCTTCGCGAACCGGTCCATCGGCACCAGGGATTTGAGCATCGCGTCGTTCGACGGTCCGAGCAGACCGTTCATCACCGCGAACAGGACGACCGTCATGGCGAACGTCAGCGTACCCATCGTCCCGGCGGCGAGCATGACCGTCACGACGGCGGACAAGCCGGTGCCGGTCAGACCGAGCAGGATCATCAGCCGTCGCCGGTCGTGACGGTCGGCGAGCGCCCCTCCGACGGACATGAGCATCAGCCCGATCGCAGATTCGACGGTGACGAGCAGTCCGGCGACGAACGGCGATCCGGACAGGGCGAGGCCGAGCAACGGTATGGCGAACGTGCGCAGGCTGACGGCGACCACGTCGGCGGTGTCGGCGATGAACCAGCGTCGGTATGCGGGAAGTCGCCAGAGCGGACGGCGGTGTTGCGGCGTTTCGGGCGCGGGCATGGCTGCAGTGGTCGCGGCGACGGAGTCGGTACGGGACTTGGTGGGGGAGGGGGATTGCGTGGGAATGGGGTTTCGGTGGTCGTCGGCGTTCATGATGGGTCTCGTTTCATGGATTCGCCATGACCGGCGCGCGGGCCGTCACCCGTCGCCGTCGACGGATGATTGATGGGCTGGGTGATGGATGCGGCGCACCGTTCATGGACGGCGTTCGGAATGTTCGCATGAGGATGCGTCGCGGCCGCATGACCGCCGGCCGCGACGTCGTGATGTGGGAAGGCGGGGTGGAGACCCCGGCTCTCAGCTGTATGCGAAGGATTCCAGAACGACGTACATGCGAGGCTCCCTTGGCTCTACTGGTGTTCCGACTTTCCACCCATGATAGTCGACGGACATGCCGCGCCCCGCCGAGCGAGGCGGGGCGAACGGATGGTCACAGGTCCTGGATCTGCGCGCCGAACGGCCAGAGGGCGAGCTTGGCCATCTTGAACGATTGGATGCCGAACGGGATGCCGATGATGGTCACGCAGTTGGCGAGCCCGGCGGCGACGTAGCCGAGCGCCATCCAGATTCCGGCGAGCACCACCCAGATGATGTTCGCGAGCGTGGAGCCGAATCCGCCGCCGTAGCGCACGGTCTTGCCGAACGGGGTGAGCGTGAGCCCGGCCATCTTGAACGCCTGCACGCCCAATGGGATGCCGACGATCGTGATGCACAGCGCCAGGCCGATCACCGCCCATCCGAACGCGATGGCGAGCCCGCCGAGCACCAGCCACAGGATATTGCCGATCAGCCGCATGTTCTCCTCATTTTCTGACGTATGGATCATCGGCGTATGGATTTCATATGCCGTAGTCGTCCCATTCTCCCATCCCGCGGCGGAGCTTTCCATCGGGGAATCCCCTGATTCCTCCCTGAGTGTCCCTCCGTCCGACGTTCAGAACAGCCGGATCGGTTCGACGTGTTCGACCGGCATGATGAGACGCCGGCCGTCGCCGTCCGACGGCAATGGCGCGACCTCATGGAACCGCAGCCGGCGCGACAGTTCCGTGCCCCGCTCCCGCAGGGGTCCGGTCAGGCGCGCGCCGTCGATCGTACGGTCCAGCCATGCCGCGGTCATATCGTCCGGCACGAGCAGCGGCATGCGGTCGTGCACCTCCGCCGGTCCGTCCACGGCCGGGCAGGTGACGATCGTGGCGGTCAGCTGCCACGGCGAGGAGTCGGAGGCGCGCCACCACGAGTACAGTCCGGCCATCGCCAACGGCTTGTCGCCGTCCGCGTGGAAGTAGAACGGGTGTTTGCCTTTCCACTCGTAGTAGCCGCTGGCGGGGATGAGGCAGCGCATGGACCGCGTCGATTCGGCGAACGTGGGTTTGGCATGGATGGATTCGACGCGCGCGTTGTACGTGGGGTAGGGGAGCGTCTTGCTCCGGCTCCAGCGGGGGACGAGCGTCCAGTATGCGCCGGTCAGGTACCGGCGTGCGTCGCGTCCCTGCGCGACGACGCCGATGGTCCGCGTGGGCGCGATGTTGTAGGAGGGGCGCGGCAGCCGGTCGCGGCGTATGCCGTCGTCGCCGACGTCGAGCCACCGGGCGACCGCATCCCAATCCAGATCGAGCGCGAACCTTCTGCACATGCGGTTCAGTCTACGCGCGTCCGTCCGCTCGCGGGTACCATGGTGATGTCCGATGGGAGATGCGCGGGACGCGAGGAGGAAGCCATGTCCGTTGACGCGAGGAAGAACGACGGCGCGGCGACGCGTCGGCGGACCGCCGTCGAGCCGTCGGAGGAGCCGACCCTGTTCGACGTGGGGGACGGGCCGGATCGGACGAGCCGCCGCGGCGTCTCGGTGAAGGCGACCGTGGCGCGCGCCCGCTGGCAGCGGCGCAAGAAGATCGCCACGCGCAGGACGATCCGCGAGACCGCGTTGCGCCTGTTCGACGAATACGGCTACGACAAGGTCACCACGCAGCGCATCGCCGACGAGGCGGGCATGTCCGCGATCACCCTGTTCCGGTATTTCCCCGCCAAGGAGGATCTCGTCCTGGGATTCCCGACGGACGGCGAGCTGTTCGCCGACCTGCGCCGTGAGATCAAGGATCGGAAGGATGGTTCTCCGATTGGATTCGTCCGCCGCATGGCGCCGCAGGTGCTCGGCGGACTCGAACCGTCGCAGCTGGAGGAGCTGGCGCACCGTCTGCGCATCGTGCGCTCCGATGAGGGATTACGTGTGGCGTTGTACGCGCGCATACCGCAGTGGACGGATGCCGTAGCGACGCTGTGGGGGAGCGGCGACACCGCCGCCGAAGGAGATGCGCGCGTCGGGTTCCCCGTGAACCTGTCTATCTCGCTCATCATCGATTGCATCATCGAGTCCCTGCTGGAATGGTCGCGGCGATGCGACGGAGGGATCGGCGACGCGGATGTCGTCGACGTGCTCGTCGATGTCGTCTCCGAGGCGATGGAGACGCTGTCCCGCTGACCCGCCTTCGTGGTTTGCGGCCATTCGATCCGAATGGCCGTCGGCAAACGCATGTTTCCGCGTCGAATATTCAAATGATAGCGACTTCATTATGAATGGAAACGGCGGAAATCAGCCCGTTTTCGGTTGGTGTTGAAGTGCTTGTCGAAGGCTGTTTTTCTTTCATATGAAAGAGGCGTACATATGAAAGAAAAACACCTTGTCATTCATAAGAAATGAACTTTCATATGAATCTGCGAAGTGGAGAAGAACCATGCTGTTTCAAGCGCGTGGACGCTCGGTGGGGCGCTTCGTCGCGTCCCACCCGGTGCGTCGGCCTCTTTACTCGGCTTATCCTCTTCGCTGCCTGGAATGAGGAAGGCGGGTCGCTTTCCGGCCGCATTCGTCATGCGATGCCGGGAGGACGACCCGCCTTTACGGTGTCCGCCGTCGTTCCCGTCCCGTCACGGGACAGGGGATTCCACGGGCGGCGTCACTTCGCGAACGGCTCGGACGCCTTGTCGAGTGCGGCGATCTCGTCGGCAGTGTCGATGAAGTTTCCTCATGCCGTCAGATGAGGATGCCGTCGCAGTGGTCGATCTCATGCTGGATGATCTCGGCGGTGAACCCGTCGACCGTCGCGGTCGCCTCGCGCCAGCGTCGCGTACGGTACGTGACGGTGATGCGCTCGTAGCGGACCGCCGGCCGCACGCCCTTGAGGGACAGGCATCCCTCTTCGGTCTCGTAGAGGCCGGATTTCTCGACGATGACCGGGTTGAACATCGTCATGTTCCGTCCGGTCTCCTCGTCGTGGAACACGATGATCCGTTTGGCGACGCCGATCATGTTCGCGGCCATGCCGACGCACGAGTCCGCGTGCGCGGCCAACGTGTCCATGAGGTCGGCCGCCACCGGCAGGTCGTCCTCCGTCGCCTCGTCGGACGGCCGACGCAGGAACGCCTCGGAGGTCATGATCGCCCGTTCCATGATGTTTCCTTTCTCCGGTCATGGTGAACGCTCCGATTGTAGCGTTGTTGTCACCCTCGGGTGACAACAACGGGCTTCGCGGGGTGACAATCGTCCGATACGGCGCCTCGGCGCATCGTCCCGATGGTTTTCTGGTCTCCGAGGCCGCCGATCCCGGTGGCTGGACGGCAAGGGAAGGAGATGATGATGGGTGTTGCGCGAACCATTGCGCAACCGTCGAATCCGACGGACGCGGCGGTGCTGACGCGCGGTCTGGTGAAACGATACGGCGGTTTCCGCGCGGTGGACGGGTTGGACCTGAATGTGCCCGCGCACGGCGTGTACGGTCTGCTGGGCCCGAACGGGGCGGGCAAGTCCACGACGATGAAGCTCCTGCTGGGGCTGACCTCGCCCACGGGCGGCGACATGTGGATGTTGGGTGAGAAGGTCGATGGGCGGCACCGGTCGCAGCCGGGACGCGTGGGTTCGCTGATCGAAGGACCGAGCTTCTACCCGGGGTTGAGCGGTCTCGACAACTGCCGTATGGTGGCCGACTATCTGAACCTGCCGCGTTCGGCCGCTCCCGCGGTTCTGAGACAGGTGGGCCTGTCGGGCCACGAGGGCAGGAAGGCGAAGGAGTACTCGCTGGGCATGAAGCAGCGGCTAGGCATCGCCATGGCGTTGATCTCGCGGCCCGAACTGCTCCTGTTGGACGAGCCGACGAACGGATTGGACGCCCAGGCCGTGGTGGAAGTCCGCGAGATGATCATGGCGTTGAGTCGTGAACAGGGCATCACGGTGATCGTCAGCTCGCACATCCTTTCTGAGATCGAGAAGATGGCACCGGTCGTGGGCGTCATCGCCTCGGGCCGACTGCTCTATCAGGGGTCGCTCGACGCGCTGCGTGAGGAGGGGCGCATCGACCTGCGCGTCTCCGACCCGCAGCTCGCTGCGACGATGCTCGCCGCGGACGGCGTCGCCTGCCGGTGGGTGCCCGACCCGGACGATGCCGGGGCCGCAGGCCGGGGCGTACTGCGTATAGCCGAGCTGCCCGATGAACGGATCGCCGGCCTGGTCGGTCGATTGGTCGGACAAGGCGTAGACGTGTATCGGGTCGCGTCGGAACGCAAGACGTTGGAACAGGCGTTCCTCGAACTGATCGACGGAGGCGCACGATGAATATCACGACCGCGCCGATCGCCACATCGCCACGCCCCATGCGGCGTTCCCGGGCGAAAGGAGACGACCCGTTCACGCTGACCCGTCTGGAATTGCTGAAGCTGTGTGGCTCATCGTTCTCATGGATGTGGCTGGGCATGATGCTGCTGGTATCGGCGTGGTCGGGCATGGTGTTCATGAAACGCGCCGGCAATCCGGATCCCGCTTTGCGGTCGGTCATATTGGCCGACGGCGAGATCTACCGGATCGTGAGCCTGTTGGCCCCGATCCTGTCCGCTCTTCTGACCAGCCGCATCGCCGTGCTCGAGACCACGGAGCGCATGGATGTGAAATGGCTGTCGTTCGGCCAGCCCGACGCGGCGCGGTTCGTCGGCAAGCTCATCGTCGCCGGGAGCGCCGTCGGTCTGTGCTTTCTGATCCCGTTGCTGTGGGTGCCGTTGGCCGCGAAGGATCTCGGTTTCACGGTGACCGGTTCGTTCATCGCACTGCTGTGGATACCGGCGTCGGTCGGCTTCCTGTCCGCGATGGCCACGAGCGCGGTCCAGCTGATGCTCTCGATGGTGGTCGGACGTCAGGCCGTCGGCTTGGGAATCGGCGTGGTCGCCGGCGTTCTCGGCTCCGGTCTGGACGCGATGAACCAGCCCGCATTGGGCTGGTTGTTACCGGCCGGTCTGAGTTCGGCCTCCAGCCCGTTCACCAGGTCCGTGCGCATGGACGGCGGCGCGGCCATGCTGCTCGCCGCGCATCCGTGGGAGTCGGTCATCGCCGCGGCCGCGGCGTTCGTCGGCTGGACGCTGGTCTCGGTGATGGTGATCAAGGTGAAGGAGGCAAGACGATGATGCGCGCAGACGCGACCGATACGATGACGGGTCCAACCAATCCGGACCATGCCGCGCCCCGCACGCATGCGGCGGCACGGCGAGACAACCCGTCCATGTGGGCGGCGTTCCGATGGGAGACGCGCAAGGCCGGCAACCTATGGTATTGGATCACGACCGTCCTGTTCGACGCAATCGGCATGTTCAACGGGTGGAGCCAGTACGTCGACTACCAGGCGGAATTCGCCGAACAGGACGTGACCTGGGCGGCGATCTGGGGTCAGGCGATCCTTCTGCCGAGCATGGTGTTCATGCCGATGCTGGTATCCGCGTTCGCCGCGCAGATCGAAGCCGACGAGCACGGGGGACGCAACTGGCGGCGCCTCAACGCCACCGGCACCGCGGGCACGGCCGTCGCCGGCAAGATGCTGCACGGTCTCATGGTCTCGTTCCTCACCGTCCTCGTGTTCGAGGTCGAGTTCATCCTCGTCGGATATCTCGCCGCGGGCTTCGACCCGCCGGGTCTCGGCCCGTTCCTCATGCGCGGGATCCCATTGACCATGTCGGTGTGGGCGATCATGACCCTGACGCAGACGGTGGGCGTGAAGGCGGAATCGTTCGCCGGAGCGATGAGCGTGATGATGGTCCTGACCATCGGCGGCTGCGCGCTGAGCATCGCCGCACCCGCCATCGCGGTGCCGTATCCGCTCGCCCTGATCACCAGCGCCTCCGCCGTCCGCGACCTCACTGACATCGCCGCCCCGGGGTCGATGCTCGTCTCGACGGTCGTCGCCGCCATCTGGGTCGCGATCGGCGGCCTGATCCTCCGCCGGCTCGCCGAACGGGCCATCTGAATCCATGCGCCGCATGAACGGACATAGGATCCGCTCTCCCCGGAAGAGGACGGGCGCGCCGGCGGGCCACGGCCGCGATACGCTTGCCTGTGGAATCGGAAACGACGGCTTCGCACGGAAGGGAACCATCATGACGAACACGCCGTTGGCGTCCGCGGGACCTGTCGCCGCAGCGTTCGGCCGCCTGGCCGTATTCTGGAGGGCGAATCCGGTGGCGCGCATGACGGTGCCGGCGTTATGCCTCGCCTATGACGTGATGATGCTCACCCGTGTCGTGTTCGTCGGCCCGGAAGCCGATCCGCATGCCGGCCTGCTCCTGCGCCAACCATGGGGACCGCCCCTGCTGATCGTGTTGTGCATGGCGTCGACCGGCGCGCTGCTGGCCCGTCCGCGCCATCCGTTCGTCGCCGCATGCGTGACGTGCGTCGCGTATCTGTGCGCCGCGCCGTTCGACGTGCAGACCTATACGGCGATGCCCATCCTGTTCGCCCTGTACTCGTGCGTGGTCCTCTGCCCCGTACCGTATCTGGTCGGAGGCGTCGCCGCGAACGCGACGGCGCTCGTCCTGGGCTGGCTGCTGCCGTTCCGGTTCCCGTGGGAGCCGTGGACGACGTTCCTGATGCCGATGGCGTTTCTCGAAGCCATGACCGTCGCGCTCGCGGCATGGTCGCGTGGCCGGAGACGGCGGCGCGAGGCCGCGGCGATGATCGAACGGGAACGGATACGGGCCGTCGAGGCCGCCGCGCAACGCGACGCGATGGAGGCGCGGGCGCGCATGTCCGCGGAACTGCACGACAGCGTCGGCCATGACCTGACCGCGATCATCGCGCTCGCCGAAGGGCTGAAGGCCGTCAACACGGACGGGACGATGGATGAGGCGATCGGCATGATCGCGACGCTCGGCCATCAGGCGTTGGACGAGACGAGGAAGGTCGCCCGATCGCTCAACCCGGTGCGGTCCGCGGGCGGGGGAGCCGTGTCGGGTGATGCGGTCGCCGACGATTCCGGTCGCGGGCTGCACGGTTGGGGCGACCCCGTACGGCTGTTGGAGACCGTGCGGGCGGCCGGCGTCGACGCCGTGCTCACGGAGACGGGCATACGTCCGCACGATGCGGTGCAGGCGGACCTGTGCTTCACGGTCAGCCGCGAGGCGGTGACGAACGCGATGCGGCACGGCAGGGAGGTCACCTCGATTGTCGTGTCATGGGATCATCACGCCGACGGCTCGATGACCGTCACGGTACGTGACGACGGAAAAACGACGCACGGCGACGGACATGACGTGTCGCCGCGGTCGCACGACGGGACGGGGCTGACGGTATTGCGCGAGCGCGTCGCCCGTGCGGGCGGCACGTTCGTCGCCGGGCCTTCGGCCGACGGCGACGGATGGACCGTCACGGCGCGACTGTCCGCCATGACCGACGGCGAGGAAAGGGAACGATGATAAGCGACGACAAGCCCATCAAGGTGATGCTCGTGGATGACCAGACGGCCATGCGACTCGGCTTCTCGATGATGATCGGCGTCGACCGGACGTTGAAGGTCGTCGCGCAGGCCGGTGACGGCCGCGCCGCGTTGGACGTGTTGCACGCGATGCATGATGAGGATCTGCCCGACGTGGTGCTCATGGACGTGCGCATGCCCGTCATGGACGGCATCGACGCCACGCGACGCATCCGCGCCCGCCATCCGCGGATCCGCGTGCTCATCCTCACCACCTACGACGAGGACTCCTACGCGTACAGCGGGCTCAACGCGGGCGCATCCGGATTCCTGTTGAAGGACGTGACCGCCGAACAATTGCGGCACGCCGTCCACGCCGTATACGAGGGCGACGCGATCCTCACGCCGCGCATCACACGCGAGGTGATCGCGCACGGCGTGCCGCGCGCCGCATCCGCTCCGGCCGGAGAGACGGCCGCGCCCGCCGCCCACGCCGACGCGACGGGATCGGCGGGACGTGGATTGTTCGACCGGCTCACGCCACGCGAACTGGATGTCGCCGCACTCGTCGCCGAAGGATTGACGAACGCGGAGATCGGCGAACGGCTCACCATACAGGCGGATTCCGTCAAACGCACGGTGACGCGCATCCTCGCCAAGCTCGGCATGCGCGACCGCGTGCAGATCGTCGTCGCCTGGTACAAGACCGGCATGGGACGCACGGCGTGACCACGGCTATCATGTTCGCAGAGTCCCGATGGTGTCCCACAGATCCGAAAGGCTGGTCCCGCATGCCGGTTTCCTATGAGGAAGCGTTGTTCCACTCGTATTTCGCGTGGCTGCTGCCCGACGAGACGATCGTCCAGGGGGATACGGAGCAGTTGGACGGCCAGGAGCTCGACATGTACTTCCCCGACCGGAAGGCAGCGTTCGAGATCGGCTCCTGGGGTCTGCACAGCAGGACGCAGGACAAGGACACGCGCAAACGCCGCAAGGCGAAACGACGCGACATCCGACTGGTCACCCTGTTCACCGACCGCGACCGTGCCACCATGCCCAAGGCCGACGGGGAGCCGCTCATCGTCGCGCCCTGCCCGAACAGCCCCAGCATCATCTGGGCCGCGACCTCGATCCGATGGACGAGCGGCCGCAAAGGGCGCATCACCCGCACCCGGTTCCTCCAGATCGCCGAACCGGTGTGCGAGGCGCTCGACTTCACCTACAAGCCGGTCCCCGAAGACCAATGGCCCACGATGCGCGACGAGGCGGCCTGCGCCTGCGAGACGCTGAAACTCAAATCCGCCGCGGACGGCAGACCCGCCCCCGGCAAGCGGACCGCGAACCCGACGGCCGAACCGTCCGCACCAGCCGCCTCGCAGGAGATCGCCACGGCGGACGGGACCGCCAAGGAGCTCCGCACACAGCCCGCCGCCGACCTGCCGACGATCGGACAAGTCTGCGAATCCCTGCACCGTGACTGGGTGCTCGTCTTCGCCACCATCGCCGGACTGCCCGACGAGGCGAAAACCGACTATGCGCGCCGGCTCGTCACCGACATCTTCCCCACGGCAATCGGATACGCGAAATGGCCGCAACCCGTGCAAAGCCGGTTCCAGGCGCTCGGCCAGCGCGCATTGGACGCCATCACCGTCCAACCGGGCGACACCGACGCGGAACGCACGCTCGCCGTCGTCGCCGCCCTCCAACAGGCGTACCGCCAATGCCGGGAGCACGCGAGGACCGCGTCCCTTGCGATGGGCTCCGCGGCCGCCGCATACCGGCTCGGCTGAACCGGGGGAGCGCGGGCTGCGCGCATGCCACGCCGTCCGCGCCACGAGCCTCCGCGCTACAGTGGAGGCATGCTCGACCATCTGACGCTCAAGGTACGTGACATCGACCGCAGCATCGCCTTCTACACGCAGGCGCTCGCCCCGCTCGGTTACATCGTCAAAGCCCACCACGAGCCCACGCTCGGATTCGGCGTCGACGACGGCACCCCGCACTCCGACTTCTACCTGTCGCCCGCCGACGGACCCGACACGACGCGGCGGCCGTGCCCGATCACCCACATCGCGTTCCTCGCCCCCGACAAGGCCGCCGTATGCGCGTTCTATACGCGCGCGCTCGCCGCCGGAGGCCGCGACAACGGCGCGCCCGGCCCGCGCCCCTACCATCCCGGCTACTATTCCGCGTTCGTCCTCGACCCGGACGGCAACAACATCGAAGCCGTCACCGACTGGTCCGGCTGGTACGGTCATCCGGAAACGAACGCACGCGAACATCCCGACCAGTCTGCGGCGAATCAATCGGACACGTCCCTCCCCGATATGCCTGACAATCCATTGACCGACGCCGGCGACGGGCCGGTCACGGCGCGCAATTCGTCCGAGTGAGAATCAGGATGGAGGGAACCTGTGGCTGTTCCTCGCCGAGCCGGTGGATGCGGCGCAGGTCGGGCGCATGGGAGAGGCGTTGCTGACGGAAACCCCGGGCTTGGTCCGCATCGGGTTCCGGCCCTACGGCCGCATGCTAGTTTGAGCGGTCGCTTCGCTGGTTTCCGTGAGTTTCGTCAGTTGCGTTCTCGTTGCAATGAAGCCGATTCTGTTATCTTCGACGGATTCGCTGATTGCCGTCGATTTCGCTGTTCCCAGGGGCATCGTGTTTGAATCGTGTCTGAGCCGCAGACACGATTCAAACTACAGAGACCAGGTCGGGACCTCCCGATGACTGGAGCTCGTCGAAAGCGCCAACGAGAACGAGACGATGAACACCTGAACATGGCGACAGCTTCCATCCAATCAGAGGAAAGCCCTAGACTATGAGAACCACGAATGACCCATAAGGAGGCGGAACGATGAAGGAGCATGACCGAGGGGCACGGTGGGGAGTCGTCATCGTCGCCATCATCGTCCTGGCCGTCGTGGGACTGTTCGCGTTCGCACTATGGTGGTCGGACAGGCCGGGCGATATCGCGCACGCGCGATACACGTACTCCGCCTCTGACCGGTTCACACGGCGACAGCTCGACGCCGCCGGCAAGACGATCGCGAACGCATTCACCAGCTTCAGCGGATGCACGCTGGACAAGGTCGCCTACGACGAGACGCGGACCGATCGGATCCTGGACCTGGAGGACAAGACCAAACGCGAATCCCCAAGCTACTCGTCCAGCATCTACGAGGCGTACAAACGCTACGGCCGCGACCGCATACTCATGGCCGACGTCGATTTCACCTGCGACGGCTCCGAACCGTCGCTCGGCCACGGATCCCAAACCATGACCTGGTATCTCCTGCTCGGCGACGACGGCACAACCTGGACCGAGATAGATCACGGCAACGGCTGACGGCAACGCGGCCGCCCCGCGGCACGCGGCCACGGAACACCGCATGGAAGACCATACGCGACACCACACGAAAGGCGACGATATGACGGAACTGCTCATCGGATCGCACCTGTCCACCGCGGGCGGATGGGACAAGCTCATCGAACGCTCCCACGCGGAACGCGGCACCACGTTCGCGTTCTTCCCACGCTCCCCATACGGCAGACGGTCGAAAGCCCTCGACCCGGACGGGGCGGCCGCGTTCGGCGCGCGACTGGCCGCGGAACACTACGGGCCGCTCGTCGTCCACGCGCCCTACGTGTACAACCTCGCCGGCAAGGACCCGGCCAAACGGGCGTTCGCCATCGACGCGCTCGCCGAAGACCTGCATCTGCTCGCCCCCATCCGCGCAGCCGGCCAGGAGACCTACCTCAACATCCACCCCGGCTCCCACGTGGGACAAGGCGCGGAAACCGGATGCCGGCTGATCGCCGAAGCCCTCGACCGCGTACGCGAGCAGGCGGCCGGCACGGGCATCACGATCCTCCTGGAGACCATGGCCGGCAAAGGCACCGAATGCGGACGCAGCTTCGAGGAACTCGCCTCCATCATCGACCGGCTCGCGGATTCCGATAACGTGGGCGTCACGTTCGACACCTGCCACGTGTGCGACGCCGGCTACGACCTCATCGACGACTACGACGAGGTGATCCGGAAACTCGACGACATCATTGGCCTCGACAAGGTCAAAGCCATCCACGCGAACGACTCCATGTACGGCCTCGCCTCCCACAAGGACCGGCACGCCAACATCGGCGACGGCAAGCTCGGCCTGCCGTTCTTCACCCGCCTCGTCAACGACCCGCGCATGAACACGCTGCCGATGATCCTCGAAACCAAGGAGACCACACCCGACACGCACCGCGAGGAGATCGCCCTGCTGCGCGGACTACGGAAGAACTAATCGGTCAGGGGGAGACGCCGTCGAAGCGCGCGCCCGGCCCATGCACCGTCGTCACACGGCCACGCCGCGCAGACCATCGGTGAAATCCCGGGCCCAACGCTCCGCCTCATCAAGCTCACGGAACGAACGATGATGCACCATCGCCCCACCCACGATCAACGCGCCCGGCGTGGTCTCCCTCAACGCCGGAAGCATGCCCTCCGGCACCGTGACGGCCACATCATAATCAAGATGCGGCGTCAACCGGGTGATCCGGACACGCACGCCCTCCGGCACATCAACCGCACGCGAATCATGATCGAACGTCGAATCGACAGCGATGAATCTCATATGGAACTCTCCTGAACGAACAAACAGCCGCCGGAACCCCGGCAGACGGAACAAACGGAATAACGACGGCGATGACCAACGCTTCGAACGGCTGCCATAGCCGCGGAACCTACATACTGACACCCGCATGCTACACGCAAGCCCTGCACGAAGTCAACCGACGACCACGCCACCCCACAAAACAACCACACACGCCACGGAACCACCAGCCACGCCACCCGCCCCAACCCGTCCGGCACGGCGAGACAATGGAACCATGAACACAACCACCACACGCACCGCGCTCATCATCACCGCCAACCCCGAACACCACAGCCTCACCAACGCCGCCGGCAACGCCTTCGCCGAAGGATTCCACGCACACGGCGGCGAAACCCGCATCCTCGACCTGTACGACGCCGGATTCAACCCCGTCTACACCAGCGCCGACCGCGCCCACTACCTCGGCAAAGCCGACATGCCCGAAGACGTCGCCGCCATCCAGACCCGACTCGCCCAAGCCGACGTGATCACACTCGTCTTCCCCATCTACTGGTACACCATGCCCGCCATGATCAAAGGCCTCTTCGACCGCGTCATCTGCCGCGGCTTCGCCTACAACGCCGACGGCACTCCCGGCGCGCTCGCCGGCAAGACGGTGCGCGTCATCATGCTCACCGGCGGCCCGGAATCCTGGTACGAGTCCGACGGGATCGGCGAGGCTCTGGACAACCAGATCCGCCGCCAGACGTTCATGAAGTACTGCGGCGTGAAGGACGTCGAGATCGTCTACGTCGACAACCTCTCGATGGGCGACGACGACCCCGCCAAGCGCGAGGCCGCCGCCAGGCAGCTCGACGGCATCAGGGAGCTCGGCGCCTCGCTCGCCTGAGCCGCCTCCATCGGATACGGCCTACGCCACGGGGATTCCGTCGATTCCAGCGAGGAAACGGTCAGCTCCCTCCCGTTCTTCCCTCCACAGGCGCAGCGTCACGTCCATCGCCTCGCATGCGGCGTCGGCGATGGACAGGCCGAGTCCCACGCCGGAGACGGCGCTGATGCGGGAGTTCGCGCCGCGATGGAACGGCTGGACGAGTTCGGTCAGATCGTCGGGCAGCCGTTCCGCGGTGGTGTTGCCGATCGTCAGCCGGAGGCGGTCGTCCTCACGGGTGAACGTCACGTCGACGGATCCTCCCGAGTCCATGTTGTGCATGACGGCGTTGCGGATGAGATTGCCGACGGCGAGCCGCATCAGCGTCGGGTCCGTCTTCGCCGCGACATCGTCATGCCCGCCCGTGTCGATGGCGACGGCGATGCCGCGTGCGGCGATCTCCTCGTCCATGTCCGCCAGGGCGTCTTTCACGCAGGCGACGATGTCCGTCGATCCGTCCGTGGCGTCGCCGGCATCCGCGGTATCGTCGTGCGCGAGCTTGCCGTACGCGCCGCTTTGGATGCGTGAGAGCGTCAGCAGCGCGCCGACCAGTTCGGCGCCGCGCCGGTTGGCGGCGAGCGCGCGACGTACGGAAGGTTCCACGTCGGCGGGGAAACGCCCTTGCGCGAGGGGCGCGTCGAGGTTCGTCTCGACGGCGGCGATGGGCGTGCGCAGCTCGTGCGACGCGTTCGACACGAACCGACGTTCCGCTTCGGAGGCGGCCTGGATGCGGTCGAGCATCCCGTTGATGGAATCGCCGAGACGGGTGACTTCGTCGTCGTGCACGTCCCGTCCCATCGCCTGTCGGCGGTTCCGCCGACGGCGTCGTCTCGCTGTGTCCCCGCGTCCCACGTCGATGCGCGTGCCGAGATCGGAGGGGTCGAGCGCGGCGGCCTGGTCGCTGATGGATTGCAGACGTTTCGCCATACGCGAGGTGACGATCCAGATGACGAGGATGCTGATCGCGCCGAAGGCGACGAAGATGATGGCGGCGCTGATGCGCAGCCCGTTGGCGATGGTGTTCTGGTTCCATACGGAGACCCCGTAGGGCGTGCGGATGGTGAACGATCCGTCGCCGCCCCAGTCGACGCGGTACGGTTCGCCGTTGATCCGTCCGCTGGCGCTTCCCTCGCCCTTCCCGTCGCTTGAGGAGCCGAGGAAATCGGGGGCGTCCCCTCCCGTGGAACGGTGCGATCGGATCCATGTGTCGGGATCGGGGTCCGTGGACCAGCCCTGGGCCGACAGATAGTCGTCGTTGTCCGACGACGATCCGTTCGAGCCGTTCCCCTTCCCGTCCTGACCGTTTTCATAGGTGATGGTCATCGCATAGGAGAACATGCCGTTGATGACGAACATCTGTACGATGGTGGCCGAGCCGAGGGCGATGAGAAACACGAGACCGATGGCGAGCGTGAGCTTCGCGCGGAACGTCCTGGGACGGATCCTGTCGCGTACCCCTCTGAGGCATGCGGCGATGCGACGCCGGACACCGGGTTTCCCTCCGGAGCCGGCGACGGGGAGCGTCCTGTCCTCGGCGGTATACGTCGTCTTGTCGGTTTCGCCGGTCATGCGAGTCGGTATCCTTCGCCGCGGGTGGAGACGATCAGGTCGCGGCCGCCGAGTTTGCGCCGCAGCGAGTATACGGTGGTCTTGACCACATCGGAGGGCTCTCCCGTGCCGTCGCCGTCCCAGACGCTCCGATAGAGTTCGTCCACGCCCACGTAGCCGCCGTCGGCGCGCATGAGCTCCAGGAGCACGCCGTACTCCTTGGGCGTGAGCCTGACGAGCGTGCGCCCGTGGTCGCGGAACACGAGCCGTCGCGTCGAATCGAGAGTCAGGTCGCCGCGCGTCAGGACCGCTTGGACGGCGAGCCCTTTGCCGGTCCGACGTTGCAGGGCGCGGATGCGGGCGAGCAGCTCCGGGTAGGCGAACGGTTTGGTCAGATAGTCGTCGGCCCCCAGGTCGAGCCCGCTGACCCGGTCGCCGATCTCGGCGGCGGCCGTGAGCATGATCACGGCGACCGGGATACGGTTCGCGGCGATCGTCGCCATGACCGCGTCGCCGGAGAGGACCGGCAGATCCCGGTCGAGCAGCACGATGTCGACATCCGTGTCGGCGAGCGCCGACAGCGCCTCCACACCGGTCGAAGCCACGTCGGTCGCGTACCCTTCGTATCGCAGCGCATCATCCAACGCGGCCGTCAGCTCACGGTCGTCCTCGACGATCAGTATCCGCATCCCCGTCTCCTTCCCGTCCAGGACGGACGTCATACCCGCCATTATCCTCCCCGAACCAAGGTAAGGCGAAAGTGAGAGCGCCGACCACCCGGACGCCACCGCGGACGGTGTTCGATGGATGGTGAAGGAGGGCCGCATCATGATACGCATATCCGCAACTTCCATCGACGTGCCGGGAATGGCCGTACGGTTCGCCGCGGTCATGGCGGCGACGCTGATGACGCTGTCGCTCATGTCCTGCACGGCGCCGTCCGCACGTCCCGCAGCGGACGGCGCCGGCGCGACGGATGTTTCGGCGCAAGCCGGCTTCGACGATACGACCGACACATATCCGATCCCCACCATCACGCGCCGGTTCGCCGCATGCCTCGTCTCGAAAGGATTCGACGCGCGCGTCGTGGGGGAACGCAACGACCAGGTCGCCCTGCTGGAGATCGACGCGGCCGGCAACCCCAAACGGCCCAAGATCATCGACGGCGGCGACGGCATCATCACACGGGATTGGACCACCGACCCGAACCTGTACCCGAACATCACGTCGACGGGCACCATCAGCAACGCCGTCACCGGCGACGATTTCCCGTACATCATCGCCGACGCCGCCACCGACCTGGCCGGCTCGCCATACGCGGCCAGACAGGGTGACTACGCGGCGTGCGAACAAGCCAACCCCGACTTCACCCAAGGCGTGGCCTCCACGGACATCGACGATTCCCACGCCGGCAAGAAGGACAAGGACGCGGTACTCGCATTCGCCCGGAAAGCCCGGGCCAAAGGCTTCACCTGGGTCGCCGACCCGACCGGCGACGAACCCCTGCACATCGTCATCCCCGACACCGTGCCCGAAAACGACGTGCGCCGCTTCTTCAAGGAATGCCCCGCCGACGGAGTGCCCGTCATCTTCAGCTGGATCGGCGACTACCCATACGACACCAACGCGGTCCAACAAGGACGATGACCCCAGCCGCCAACGAAGACTCTCGCCTGTCCGCAACACATATCCCGGAATCATGCCCCTATCATGGAACCAATGGGGACAGGTATCCGCCCATCCCATCCATCTATTCCGGTGAAGATGCCGGGACGATGCAAAGGAGCACACGATGGATAATCCACGACGAAGAATCACACGCGGCACCGCCATCCTGGCGACCGTCGTCTGTCTGCTCGCCACGGCCGCCTGCTCGGCCGGGGCAACGACCGACGCCGGACAATCGAATGATACGACCGCCGGCATCGACGACAAGACGAAAGCCGAGAACACCCGGCTTGAAACCATCGCCAAACGATTCGCCGCATGCCTGACCGACAAAGGATTCGATGCGAGGACCGTCGAATCCTACGCCAGCGCCACAGTCGGCATGAAAACCAAGGACATACCGCGCACCACCGTCGTCCTCAGACGCATCGACCAGGCCGGCAACTCCACCACCGCCGGCAATTCGGACGGCATCGACACGCTGTACCCCAACGTCGAACTCCACGCCACCATCGACGACGCGCCTTGGGTCGGCTTCGCCGGATCCGACGACCTCGCCGGCACCCCATACGCGGACAGGCAACAGGACTACGCCGCATGCGAACAAGCCAACCCCGACTTCTCACAACCCCCACTCGCCAAACAGGCACGCAGCGACCCCGGCGCACAACTCGCCATGCTCGAATTCGCCCGCAAAGCCCGCGCCGACGGATTCGACTGGTACCCCGACCCCGACCCCGCAGGCGGAGGAACCACAGGCTCCGTGAATATCCCGGACACCGTCTCCGCCGAAGAATTCCGACGATTTCTCACCACCTACTACACCAGCGGGAATTGGCCCAGTTACAACGGCATCCCCTTCGGCATGAGCCTGCCGGGAGACCGTGCCGATCTCGACGAGGTCCAACGCGAGATAATCCCCGATTACGATTCCTCCCGTCACGGCCTTGACGACACGCAATGACGACCATCAGACGCAACGAAAGAAGCCCGACATGACACGAACCGCAACGAGGAAGACCGGAAGAACCCGCCGCGCCATCACGGGCGTCACGGCGCTCGCCGTCGCCGTGGGACTGGCCGTGGCGTGCGTGGCGGTCAGGCCGTGGACATTCGTCGGGCATACGGCCGGCACCGGACGCCCGACGTCGGCCGCGAAGGTCGATGTGACCACGCTGCGCACCCAGCCGGTCGTCAAGGGCGTCCTCGACGCCGAGACCCGACTGGGAGGGACCCTGCAGTACGACGCGTCGTCCGACTTCCAACCGGCCTCCGGCGTCATCACCCGGTTGCCCACGCCCGGCGCCGAAATCGCCACCGGACAGCAGGTGTACGAGATGAACGGCACGCCCGTACCGCTCTTCCACGGCGAGCGGCCCTTCTGGCGTACGCTCCAGGTGGATGCGCCGGACGGCCCGGACGTGACCCAGCTCGAACAGAACCTCGCGGAACTCGGATTCTTCACCGGAACCGTCGACGGCCATTTCGACTGGCTGACCCGCGAGGCGATCCGGCAATGGCAGCGTTCGCTCGGCCTGACCGGCGACGCCGCCAATGGCGTGTTCGAGCCGTCCTCCGTGGTGCTGGCGCCATCGGCGCCGATCCGCGTCAAGACCGTGACCGCGAAACTCGGCGACCGGGACGCCAGCCCCGGCAGCTACACGGGTACGGCCCTGCACGTGGAGGCCACGCTGACCTCCACGCAGGCCGCCACCTTCAAAGCCGGCGACAAGGTGCAGGTCATCATGCCGGACAACACGACCATCGACACCACGCTCGCCGCGGTCGACCAAGGAGGCGTGTCCACAGGCAAGGACGGGCAGACCACCCAGCCCTCCGCACGCGTCGACTTCCCCGACCAGACCCAGGTGACACGCTTCGGCACGACATCGGTGCAACTCGTCATCCCCCACACGGCCGATTCCGACCAGGCAGGCTCCGGCGAATCGCTGATCGTGCCGGTGACCGCGATCATCGCGTCCGCGGGCAGCACGTACGCGGTCGAAGTGGTGCGCGGAGACACGGTCACACGCATCCCCGTCGAAATCGGGCTGGTCGCGAACGCGCGGGTCCAGCTGACGAAGGCCGACGGACTCGAAGCCGGAGACAAGGTGGTGGTGTCATGACGGGCAGAGGAACCGCACGGCCATTGACCACGCCCCAGCCGCTCCTCACCTTGGAGCGGGCGACGAAAAGCCATCCCGGACGGGACGGCGAACCACTGGAGATCCTGCACGAGACGACCCTCTCCATCGGACAGGGGGAGCGCATCGCGATCGTGGGACCGTCCGGCTCGGGCAAATCAACGCTCCTGTCGCTGCTCGGCACGCTCGACATGCCCACCAGCGGCACGTTGCGCTACGACGGCGACGACGTGGCCGCGATGGGGGAACGGAGACGCAGCATGCTGCGGGCCGCGCGAATCGGCTTCGTATTCCAGCAGTTCCACCTCATCCCGACGGTCTCCGCGCTGGAGAACGTGACGACGGGACTCCAATACACGTCCACGCCCCGCGCAACGCGCAGGGCACTGGCGATCGAGGCCCTGGAACGCGTCGGACTGGGAGAACGCCTCCACCACCGTCCATCACAACTCTCCGGCGGCGAACAACAGCGCGTGGCCATCGCCCGTGCCCTCGCCAAACGACCGGACATCATCTTCGCCGACGAACCGACCGGCGCACTCGACACCACGACAGGACACGCGGTCATCGACCTGCTGCTCGAAGCGGCGGACGACGGGGCGAGCCTCGTGGTCGTCACACACGACCCCGGCATCGCGGCCCGCTTCCCACGCCGCCTTCACATCCAGGACGGCAACGTGCGGGACGACACCCCACAAGACGACTCCACGACGGGACCGACGGAAAGAGAACGACCATGAACGACGGCACACGACCGACGCGGCCGATCGGCACACGCGTCATGGACCTCCTGCACACCGCATGGATCGGCGCCACCGGACAGGCGTCACGTACAGTGCTCGCCTCACTGGGCATCGCGCTCGGCGTCGCCGCATACGTGGCGCTGTCCGGCATCGCCGCATCGAACCAGACGGCGCTGCTCGCACGACTCGACGCGCTCGGCGCAAACCTGCAGGTGGTCACGCCGGGACAGGACGCCGCACGACAGCCGATCCCACTGCCGCAATACGCGCCGAAGACCATCGCCCGACAACCACAGGTCGAACAGGTCGGCGTCTTCGACACCCCGCCGGAGAACGCGCGGATCTTCAAGAACGAATTCGTACCCAAATCCAACGGCAACGCGTTGGCGTTGTCCGTCATGAGACCAGGCGCGCTCGCCGCGCTCGGCGCCTCCTTCGCACAAGGCCACGGCATCGACGCGGACAACGAGGACCTGCCCGTCGCGGTCCTCGGCTCCGAAGCCGCCTACCGTCTCGGCGTGACCACGACCGGAGACCGCATCCTCATCGACGACGCATGGTACGGCGTCATCGGCATCCTCGACCCGATACCGCAGGCGCAGAGCCTCGACTCGTCCGTGATCATCGGATCGGAATACGCGAAAGCCCACTACCCGGACCAATCACCAACCATCAGTCGGATCAGCGCCATCTACGTACGCACGAAACCCGGCGACGCGGAGACGCTGCGCCGCATGCTCGCCCACGCGGCGAACTTCACCGGAACCGGGGTAACCGTCAACGCGGCCGCCGACCTGTCCGAAGCCCGCAACGCCACCGACGGCTCACTGACCGCGCTGGGACTTACGATTGGCGCAATCGCACTCGCCGTGGGAGGCATGAGCATCGCCAACATGATGATCGTCACCGTGACGGAACGCCGCGGCGAAATCGGACTGCGCCGCGCACTCGGCGCGACCCCCGGCGCCATCCGCATGCAATTCGTCACCGAGGCGGCACTGCTCTCCACGCTCGGCGGATTCGCCGGCATCCTGCTCGGCGCGGGAACGGCGATAGGCGTCGCGCTATCCACAGGACAACCAATCGCACTCGACTGGACATCCCTGCCGACGGCATGGTGCGCCGCCATCCTCGTCGGCGCGCTCGCCGGCATCCATCCGGCCTCCCGTGCAGCGCGGCTCACCCCCACGGCAGCGCTTCGCGGCGATTGACGGCGGCGGCATGGAGCCACTGCGGGCATAGCGAGAGCGTGGAATGTGCGGACATGCCCGGAATGTAGGACGCGCGGGCCGGTCGCGGACATGGTTGGCCTATGGTGGCGCATGGTCACACTTCAGACATTCAAGGGAGGACCATGTCGGTACTGGACGAATTGGTGGCGGGCGCGCTGGAGGACCAGCGGACCCGTGAGCGCACCGTGTCATTGGAGGACGTGAGGAAGGCCGCGCTGGCGGCCCCGGCCCCGATCGACGCGAAACGATGGCTCAAGCGTGCCGACGGCATCCCCGTGATCGCCGAGATTAAGCGCGCCTCCCCGTCCAAGGGCCACCTGAGCGACATCCCCGATCCGGCCGCATTGGCCCGCGAATACGAGCGGGGCGGCGCGAGCGCCATCTCCGTGCTCACCGAAGGCCGTCGCTTCCTTGGCTCCCTCGACGACCTCGACAAGGTGCGCGCCGCAGTGCACATCCCGGTGCTGCGCAAGGACTTCATCGTCACCGACTACCAAATCTACGAGGCGCGTGCGCACGGCGCCGACCTGGTGCTGCTCATCGTCGCCGCGTTGGACGACGCGAAGCTGAAGCACCTGCTCGGTCTGGCGCACGAGCTGGACATGACTGTGCTCGTCGAGACGCACACGCGCGAGGAGATCGAACGCGCCATCGCCGTCGGCGCGAAGGTCATCGGCATCAACGCCCGCAACCTGAAGAACCTCAGGGTAGACGTCAACAAGTACGCCGAACTGGCCGACGACCTGCCGGACGATGTGATCCGCGTCGCCGAATCCGGCGTGTTCGGCGCGGTCGAGGTCGAGGACTACGGCCGGGCCGGCGCCGATGCGGTGCTGGTCGGCGAAGGCGTCGCCACGGCGGACGACCATGAACTTGCGGTTGAACGACTAGTGAAGGCAGGAACAAGAGTGAAAGCATCAGAAACCACCCCGTTGAGCGAACACCACGGCCCGTACTGGGGCCAGTTCGGCGGCCGATACGTGCCCGAGGCGCTCATCACCGCGCTCGACGAGCTGGAACGCGTCTACGATGAGGCCAAGAAGGACCCCGAATTCCACAAGGAGTTCATGACGCTACAGCAGCGCTACGTGGGCCGCCCCTCGCCGCTGACCGAGGCGCCGCGCTTCGCGAAGCTCATCCGCGAGAAGACCGGACTCGACGCGCGCGTCTTCCTCAAGCGAGAGGATCTCAACCACACCGGCGCGCACAAGATCAACAACGCGCTCGGCCAGGCGCTGCTCGTCAAGCGCATGGGCAAGACCCGCGTGATCGCGGAGACCGGCGCCGGCCAGCACGGCGTCGCCACCGCCACCGTGTGCGCGATGCTCGGCCTCAAGTGCCGCATCTACATGGGACAGATTGACGCCCGCCGCCAGGCCCTCAACGTGGCCCGCATGCGCATGCTCGGCGCTGAGGTCGTCGAGGTCACGCTCGGCGACAAGATCCTCAAGGACGCCATCAACGAGGCGCTGCGCGACTGGGTCACCAACGTCAAGGACACGCACTACCTGCTCGGCACGGTCGCGGGCCCGCACCCGTTCCCCGAGATGGTGCGCGACTTCCAGAAGATCATCGGCGAGGAGGCCAAGCAGCAGCTGAAGGACTGGTACGGCATCGACCATCCGGACGCGGTGTGCGCGTGCGTGGGCGGCGGCTCCAACGCCATCGGCGTGATGAACGCGTTCCTCGACGACGAACGCGTCAACCTGTACGGCTACGAGGCCGGCGGCAACGGCCCCGAATCCGGCAGGCACGCCATCCGCTTCGCCCCCGGCACCGGCCAGCTCGGCATGTTCCAGGGCGCCAAGAGCTACCTGCTGGAGACCGACGAGGGCCAGACGCTCGACACGTACTCCATCTCCGCCGGCCTCGACTACGCGTCCGTCGGCCCCGAGCACGCGTGGCTCAAGGACATCGGCCGCGTCAACTACTCGTGGGCCACCGACGAGGAGGCGATGAACGCGTTCCGCGACCTGAGCCAGACCGAGGGCATCATCCCCGCCATCGAAAGCTCGCACGCGGTCGCCGGCTCCTTCAAGGCCGCCGCCGACCTCAAGGCCAAGGGCTACGACAAGGCCGTGATGATCATCAACATCTCCGGCCGAGGCGACAAGGACATGGCCACCGCCGGCAAGTGGTTCGGCTATCTGACCGACGACCAGGCCGCCGCACTCGAAGTGACCGGCGCGCACGGGAACACGGTCGCCTGAGCGGCATCGGGTGCACAGCATCAAGAGGAGATTTTCGATATGACAAACGCAGCAACCACACCCTCCGGCCAGCCGCTGGGCATCAGCCACAGGCCCAGCCCCACCGAGGCCATGTTCGCGAAGTTCAAGGCCGAGAACAAGCCCGCCTTCATCGGCTACCTGCCGTACGGCTTCCCGAACTCCGAGGTCTCGCTCGACGCCTTCCGCACGATGGTCGAACACGGCGTCGACGCGGTCGAAATCGGCCTGCCGTACTCCGACCCGGTCATGGACGGCCCGGTCATCCAGGCCGCGTCCTCCATCGCCCTGAACAACGGCGAGACCATCCGACGCGTCTTCGAGGCCGTGGAGACCGTGGCCAACGCGGGCGGCGTGCCGCTCATCATGAGCTACTGGAACCTCATCTACCACTACGGCGTCGAGAAGTTCGCCCGCGATTTCGAGAACGCTGGCGGCGCCGGCCTCATCACCCCGGACCTCATCCCGGACGAGGCGGGGGAGTGGATCGAGGCGTCCGACCGCCACGGGCTCGACCGCATCTTCCTCGTGTCCCCCGACTCCGCCGACGAGCGCCTCGAAGTCGTCGCGAGGAACGCGCGCGGCTTCGTCTACGCGGCCGCCCGCATGGGCGTCACCGGCGAACGCGCGAGCATCGACGCGTCCCCCGAGACGCTCGTCGAACGCACCCGCAAGGCCGGCGCGAAGAACGTATGCGTCGGCATCGGCGTGTCCACCGCCGAACAGGGCGCGAAGGTCGGCTCCTACGCGGACGGCGTGATCGTCGGCTCCGCGCTCGTGCACACGCTGCTCGCCGACGACAACCGTTCGCCGCGTGACACCGCCGAAGGCCTGAAGCTGCTCGCCGCCAAGAGCGAGGAGCTCGCCGCGGGCATCCACGGTGCTCGCGCCTGACGTCCGCCGTTCCGCACGGGCGCGCCGGCCTCACGACGCGCCCGTCGTAGGATGAGAGCGATGAAAACCATGAATCTCGCATACATTCCCTCGCCGACGTTCTCGAAGTTCCAGATCGGACCGGTGACCATCCGCATGTACGCGGTGTGCATCCTCATCGGCGTATGCTTCGCCGTGTGGATCCTCACCCGCCGTTGGAAGCGTGTGGGCGGCACCTTCGACCAGGTGCTCGACACCACGCTCGTCGCCGTGCCCTCGGGGCTCGTCGGCGCGCGCCTGTACCACTGCATCACCACGCCGTCCGCGTACTTCCCGCCCACCGGCAGCCTCGTCAACATCCTCAAGGTGTGGGAGGGCGGCATGGCCATCTTCGGCGGCATCGGTGTGGGCGCGCTGGCCGCGTTCCTGTGGTGCCGCCACAAGCGCTACCCGTTCGCCCTGCTCGCCGACTGCCTCGCCCCGGGGCTCCTCGTCGCGCAGGCCATCGGACGTCTCGGCAACTGGTTCAACCAGGAGCTGTTCGGCTGGCCCACCACCCTGCCGTGGGGCCTGAAGCTCAACGACTCGGCCGACGCCATCGGACGCACCGAAGTGTGCTACCAAGGGGCCGCATGCCCCTCCGGCACGCTGTTCCACCCCACGTTCCTCTACGAGATGATCTGGAACCTCATCGGGGCTGCGCTCATCGTCTGGATCGGCCGCAGGTTCGCCGACCGGCTCAAGGCCGGCCAGCAGTTCGCCATGTACATGATCTGGTACGGCCTCGGCCGCACCTGGATCGAGAACGTGCGCATCAACTACTCCACCGTGATTCTGGGCCTCAGGACCAACGTGTGGACCGCGATCCTCGTCTTCCTCGCCGGATGCGTCCTGTTCGCCGTGCTGCACCGCGTGGGGCGGGAGACGGCGACGCTCGCCGACCGCCTCACCGCCATCACCGCGGACGAGCTCGAACGCCAGCGCCAGGCCGAGGAGCGTTCCGGAGACGAACGCACGAGGAACGACGACTGAACATCCGCCGCCCGCGGCGCGCAACGCTCCCGGACGCCGGCCATAGTCCCATTTGATGGATAAGGTATGGAACCATGAAGAAGATTGAAATCGCCCCCAGCATCCTGTCCGCCGACTTCTGCAACCTTGAGCGTGACCTCAAGGCGATCGCCAACGCGGACCTCGTCCACGTCGATGTGATGGACCATCACTTCGTCCCGAACCTGACGCTCGGCGAGCCGATTGTCAAGCGCATCTGCGAGGTCACCGACCTGCCGGTCGACGTGCACCTCATGATCGAGGACCCGGACCGCTGGGCCCCGGAGTACGCGCGTCTCGGCGCCTCCTCCGTGTCCTTCCACATGGGCGCCGCCCACGCCCCGGTCCGCCTCGCCCGCCAGCTGCGCGACATGGGCTGCAAGGCCTGCTTCGCCGTGCGTCCCGCCGAGCCGGTCGAGCCGATCTTTGACATCCTCGACGAGTTCGACATGATTCTCATCATGACCGTCGAGCCCGGCTTCGGCGGCCAGAAGTTCCTCGACAACCAGATGGCCAAGGTCCGTCGCCTGCGCGACGAGATCACCCGCCGCGGCCTCGACACCAAGATCCAGGTGGACGGCGGCGTGAGCCCGAAGACCGCGCACATCGTGGCCGAGGCCGGCGCCGACGTGCTCGTGGCCGGCTCCGCCGTGTACGGCGCCGACGACCGCGCGGCCGCCATCGACTCCATCCGCGAGAAGGCCGCCGCCGCGTACCGCGACTGAGCGTCGGCGCGCACGGTTCCCCGCGGAATCCCATATTCCGAAACCAAGAAGAAAGCATCACAGACACATGAAGACGTTCGAATCGCTGTTCGCCGAACTGAGCGAGAAGGCCAAGACCCGCCCGGAAGGCTCCCTGACCGTCGATGAGCTCGACAAGGGCACCCACTTCATCGGCAAGAAGATCGTCGAGGAGGCCTCCGAGACGTGGATCGCCGCCGAATACGAGGGCGCGGACCGCACCGCCGAGGAGATGAGCCAGCTGCTCTACCACGTGCAGGTCATGATGATCAAGCACGGTCTGAGCCTCGAGGACGTCTACAAGCACCTGTGACGCGTCGTCCCCGCACGGGGGCGTCACGTTCGCGGCGCGGGCGGCACCGTCCGCGCCGCACATCGATCAAGGGGAAAACCATGCTGAGAATCGCCGTGCCCAACAAGGGCATGCTGTCCGAACCCGCCTGGAACATGCTGGCGGAGGCGGGCTACCGTCTGCGCACCAACTCGCGCCAGCTCGTCGTCGAGGATCCGGACAACGACATCGAACTGTTCTATCTGCGTCCGCTCGACATCGCCGTGTACGTGGGCCGCGGCACCATCGACTGCGGCATCACCGGCCAGGACCTGCTCAAGAACTCCGGCACCGCCGCGCTCGAGCACATGCCGCTCGGCTTCGGAGCCTCCACGTTCCGCTTCGCCGCGCCGAACGAATCCTCCTTCGCCAAGCTGGAGGACATCGACGGCAAGCGCGTCGCCACATCCTTCGACAAGCTCGTGCACGACTATCTCGTCGACCACGGCATCAACGCGGAGACCATCCACTTGGACGGCGCCGTCGAATCGTCCGTGCAGCTGGGCGTCGCCGACCTCATCGCCGACGTCGTGTCCACCGGCACCACGCTGAGGAACGCCGGCCTGCGCATCTTCGCCGACCCGATCATGCACTCCGAGGCGTGCCTCATCCGCTCGCCGCGACTGGACGAGAAGGACGAGCGCCTGACCATCCTCAGCCGTCGTCTCGAAGGCGTGATCACCGCGCAGCGCTATGTGCTCATGGACTACGACATCCCCGTGTCCAAGGTCGCCGCCGCCATCGACGTGACCCCCGGCTTCGAAAGCCCCACCATCTCGCCGCTGCACGACAAGCAGTGGAACGCGGTGCGCGTCATGGTGCCCAAGGCGAAGGTCAACCAGCTCATGGACAAGCTGTACGATGTGGGCGCGCGCGGCATCATCGTGACCGCGCTGACCGCGTCCCGCATCTGACCCGCGCGGACGGCACAACCCATACGACCAGAGGCAAACGAAACCGACAGCATGACCGAACGCAACACCAAGTCGACCTACAGCCCGGAACCGCGGGACATCTATCTCACGATTCCGAACCTGCTCAGCCTGTTCAGGATCGTCTCGATCCCGTTCATCGCATGGCTGATGTCGAACCATGAGATGGTGAACGCGTTGATCGTGCTGGCGGTCTCCTCCCTCTCCGACGGGCTGGACGGCATCCTCGCCCGCAAGCTCGACCAGGTGAGCAAGATCGGCCAGATCCTCGACCCTCTGGCCGACCGTCTGCTCATCCTCTGCTCGATCATCGCGCTCGGCGTCGCCGGCATCATCCCATGGTGGATGCTCATCGTCATCGGCGTACGCGACCTGTTCATGGCCATCCAGGTGCTGTGGCTCGCCCAATACGGCTACGGGCCCCTGCCGGTCCACTTCGTCGGCAAGGCGGGCACGGCGCTGCTCATGATGGCGATCGTCGCGCTCACCATCGCCGACCTCGGCACCGGATCGCTGTTCCGGCTGCTGCATCTCGCGGCGTTGGCCACCGGCATCTGGGGCGTCGCCATGTACTGGCTCGCCGGCTACATCTACTTCCGACAGGGCGTCACCGTGTTGCGTCAGGAACTGCCGCAACGGCACGAACAGCGTGAACGGGAGCGGCGCGAGAAGGCCCGCGCATGAGCGCGGACGAGCCGATGCCGGCATCCTACCCGGCGGGGGAGGAGCCGACCACGGAAGGGACGAGACGACGCCGTTCCGCGTTCTCGCGCGCATACGGCGGCCTGCTGTCCCACCATACCGCCCGGTCGTCGACTCCGTTGAGCGAGCGCGAGCGTCGTCGGCGGATTCGTCAGGACGATTCGCTGAGACTCATCGACGACCTCACCAACCGTCCACTCGATCCGATCTATCTTGATGCGAGCCTCTCCGTCCATCGTGAATCGAAGGCGATGATGTGGGCGACGCGCGTGGTCTGCTTCATCGTCTGCATCGGCGTCGGATTCCTCGGCAGCCTGTTCGTGCAGCAGCTCCATGCCGATCCGCGCAAGGCGGTGAGAGCATCGCTCGCCGCCGAACTCGAATCCTCGCAGAAGAACGTCGACAATCTCACCGGAGAGGTGAACACGTTGCGGGGCAAGATCGAAAACCAGTCGAAGCGGCTCGACGTCGCCGGAGCCTCCGAAACCGTCCGCGACGACGAGATGGCCAGCGGACAGGTGAAGGTGACTGGGGAGGGCGTCACGCTCACCGTCTCCAATCCGATCGCCGCGTCCAACGGGTCCACGAACGGCGCCACGCCGCGTGAATCCGCCGGCGGTCATCTGCGCGTCGTCACCGACGCCGACCTGCAGCAGCTCGTCTCCCTGCTCTGGCAGTCCGGTGCCGAGGCGATTGCCGTGAACGGGCATAGGCTCGGCATCCAGACCTCGATCCGCACGGCCGGCGGCACGATTCTCATCGGATTGGACGCGGTCGACAGCCCGTACCGCATCGAGGCCATCGGGGACAGGACCGCACTGTCCCAGGTCGCCAATCCCGACAGGCTCGGAACCCTGTACGACGCGTACAAGGACGCGGGCATCACCCTGCAGATGAAACGGTCGAAGTCGATTACACTGGAAGCGGCCGTAGTCGGAGACATCAGCTACGCGAGGAAGGCGAAGTAGTAATGGCAGCAGTGCTCGGACTGATCATCGGCGTGGTGATCGGCGTGTTCGTCCAGCCGGACATTCCCGTATGGATACAGCCGTATCTGCCGATCATGGTGGTGGCGGCGCTCGACGCGCTGCTCGGCGCCGCTCGCGCCTACTTCGAACGCCGCTTCTCCGACCGCGTGTTCATCATCTCGTTCTTCGCGAACGTCATCACCGCCACGCTGCTCGTCCTGCTCGGCAACCAGCTCGGCGTCGGCTCGCAGCTGCAGACGGCCGTCATCGTCGTGCTCGGCATCCGCATCTTCTCCAACGTGTCCGCCATCCGTCGATTCATCTTCCGAGGCTGACATGGCGAGACGAGGCAGGAGCAACGCGGGACGCGGCGGCAACACCATCGGCGAGATGGAGGCGCGTGACGCCGCGGAGAAACGCAACGACTCGTTGGAGACCGGATCGTTCCCGCAGGTCGCCAAACGCCGGGACGGCAAGCGGGACCTCGACGGAACCGGGCTGAAGACCAAGTTCGCCTCGACGCTGCTCGTCGTGCTCATGTGCGCCCTCCTCGGCTTCGGCTACATGACGCAGATCAACAACACGCAGTCCACCTATGAGACGATGAGCGAGGACGAGCTCGTGCGGCTCATCAACGAGACCAGCACGCAGGCCAACAACCTCGAACAGCGCAAGAACGAGCTCACCAGCCAGCTGACCAGTCTCAAGGCCGCCGCCGACCAGCGCGACCAGGCCGAGAAAATCGCCAAGCAGAACGAGGAGGCCAGCGGCATCATCTCCGGCAGGCTGCCCGCGCAGGGGCAGGGCGTGGTCATCCGCATCACCAAGGGCACGAAGCAGAACATCGACGCGGCCACCCTGTTCACCCTCATCGAGGAGCTGCGCAACGCCGGCGCCGAGGTCATCTCCATCGGGAACGTGCGCGTCGTCACGTCCACCTCGATCGTCAAAGGCGAGGACGGCAAGCTGCAGTGCGACGGCGTCACGCTCGACACGCCGTACGTGGTGCGCGCCATCGGCAATCCGGGCGACCTGCAGAACGCGGTGAACATCGCGGGCGGCATCGGCTCCAGACTCAAGGTCATGTACGGTTCGCGCGTCACCGTCGAGCAATCCGACGATGTCGTCGTCAACGCCGTGCGCGGCGAAAAGCAATATAAGTACGCAAGGACGGTAGAATAGGAAATTATGACAGAACCAATTCCCAGCGCAGGCGAGACGACCATCATCGGTCTGCCCGCAATCACCATTCCCGTAACCGCGACCGGCGACCGTCCGCTCACCACGGAGGATCTCGACACCATCGCCCGACTGTCGGAGGGCACGGCGTTGCTGATCTCCACGCGAGGCGCGGTATCCGGTTCGCGTTACCTGCTCGACGAGGACGAGGTGACGGTGGGACGCGACCCGCGCGCCGACATCCTGCTCGACGATTCCACGGTCTCGCGTTCGCACGCCGTGTTCCGCCGCAACGGGGGAGTGTTCACCGTCGTGGACGCCGGCTCGCTGAACGGCACGTATGTGAATCGCCAGCGCGTCGACCAGGCCACGTTGAAGAACGGCGACGAGATCATGATCGGCAAGTTCCGTCTCGTCTTCTTCACGAAGTCGGCCGTCATCTCCTGACGATGGTCTGCAGGGCGTGACCGGACACGGAAACGAGCGAGGGGAGTGGCGATGGACGAGGACGAGCGCCGGCTTCATCTGCATGTGCGCCTCGAGGATCGTACCGATCTCAACGGGGACGCGGTGCAGGGGGAGCTGTTCGCCACTCCCGACGACGAGGACATCATGCGCGGCTACCGCGGTTCCATCGCATCCAAGATCGCCGGCATCACCTACCGTCAGCTCGACTATTGGGCGCGCAAGCAGATTCTGGAGCCGTCGATCACGCCGTCGCACGGTTCCGGCTCGCGTCGTCTCTACTCGTTCAAGGACGTCGTCATCCTCGCCGTGTCCAAGCGCCTGCTCGACGCCGGCGTGAACCTGCAGAACGTGACCACGGCGATCAGCTTCCTCACACAACGATCCGTCGGACAGCTCGAACACATCACCATCATGTGCGACGGCCAGCATGTACACGAATGCACCACCAGCGAACAGATGCTCGACCTGCTGCAAAGCGGCAAGGCGGTGTTCGCGGTGTCCGTCGGATCGTTGTGGCATCAGATCAGAGTGGCGTTGGAGGGGGAGGACTACGTCGATCTGACGAAATCCCCGGCGAAACGTTCCACCGGTCGGCCAATCGACGATCTGACCGCCGCGCGCATGCGCAGGAAGATACAGGAACGGCGTCTCCAGCGTGAGCAGGAATCGGCGCGACGCTGATTCATCGGACGTATGGTGCCGTTCACGCGTCATACGTGGTGGCTTGTCCTGACACGACTACGTTATGTCAGATTCGTTGTACTGTTGCGCCGACACCCGGCATCGACGGTATTCGTTACGGCAATTCAAGGGGGCAGTCAATGGTGGACATCCTTCCGGCGGCGCTATGGTGCGTCGACGTGGTGCTTTCGCTCAACATCATCGTGATCTGCCTGCGTCGAGGCGGCCTGCTGAAACGGTATGCGGGCGGCGTGGCACGGGTGAGCTGGCCGGTGACGATCGCGCACGTGGCATCGGCGCTGTTGGGGTTGACGCCGTATCTGGCGTTCACCTGGTTCGCCGATGGCGGATTCGATCCGGACGTGCGTGATTTCTACGTCCGGTACGGTTGGCCGTCCGCGACCGTGGTGGTTCTGCTGATTCTCGTGCAGCTCGTGTGCCTGTACCTGCAGGCGAAGCGTGCGATGATGAGTGAGATGGACGCGCGGCTGAACCGTGCGAAGCGGAAGTGATCGGGGAGTGCGGCGTAGGCAATGTCGCGCTGATGCGATGAATGAATGGTGACGGATGCGTGCCGGGGCATACGCGTATATTGCCAATCTGACATAACGTACATTATCGGATAAACAGAGATGGTGGTGGATACAGCCGTATATATAAGAAATAAGAAAACGGCGTGGTGTGCATCCAACGAACCAACTGAATGCACACCACGCCATCCGCCATCCGAAAGAACGGCTTTCTTTACTGCGCGAAGTACTCGTTCACCGCGGTCCGCAATTCGGACACGTGGTCGATGATGCGGTAGCATCCGTGTTCGGTCAGCTCGCCGGGTTCGGCGTAGCCCCAGCCGCAGCCCAAGCAGTCGAGTCCGCACGCCTTGGCGCCGTCCGCATCGGTCCAACGGTCGCCGACCATCAGCGCGCGGTCGCCCGCGGCGGCATCAAAACCGATGTTCTCGAAGCAATACCGGATGACCTGGTCCTTGTCGATGCGCGAGCTGTCCTTGCTGGCGCCGTAGATGCCGGACACCAGCGGCGTGACGCCGAACCGTTCGCAGATCGGCTTGGCCTGGTATTCGGGCTTGCAGGTGGCGACGGCGAGATAGTATCCGTCCTCGTCGCGCAGGTCGATGAGTTGTTCGGCGATGCCGTCGAACAACTTGTTGACGTAGCAGCCGGAGACCTTCTCCCCCGGATTGTTCGGATCGTCGAACACCTGCTTGTTGCCGTAGTAGTCGCGGTAGGTCTCCACGGCGAAATCGAGCCTGTCGTCGGGGACGCGGTTGAGCGTGAGCGACGTGCTGATGGCCGGGCCGACGAAACGGTGCAGGGCCTCGTCATCGGGCACCGGGATGCCCAGCGTCTTGTACGTCTCGGTGACGGCGGCGAGGATGCCGGGCGCGGAATCGGTAAGCGTGCCGTCAAGATCGAGCAGGACCACGTTTCTCGGATGTTCGGCCATTGGTGTCGCTCCCCCTGTGTTCTCTCATATTCGTCGATTATTCGTCGATGCCGTTCGGTCACGGCTTCCATATCATGCCAGTTACGTATTATGCCCGGTCGAGTTGACCGGGCATACAGTTCAGGTGTCGTTCACCTGCATCACTCGTAATCGGGAATCCAACCTTCGCGGTGCATCTTGAGCCGCTTCTCCAGCAGCTCCTTGAGCTCCTCCTCGCTACGGCGTTCGAGCAGCATGTCCCAGTGCGTGCGGGTGGGCTTGGCGATCTCGTTGGCAGAGGCGTCCTCGCCTTCACGGTGCGCGGTGGAACCGCAACGGCACTCCCACTCGTCGGGGATCTCCGCGCCTTCCGCGAACGGCAGGATCGTGCGATGCCCGTTCGGGCAGACGTAGGCGACTTCCTCACGTGCGGCGAAATCGACGTTGCTGTCGGATTCCAGCGATTTCGCACCGATGCTCATACCACGCAGACTGCGTTCGGCCATAGTACGGGTTCCTCCTTGTTTTTCGACATATCCACATTACGCAACAGTTCGGACGTGGCGGTTATTCCATGCGTGCGCGATGCGCCGGACCCGCATGGGACGCCGCCGTCAGTCGACGCCCGAATACGCGACGACGCCGCGGTTGACCATGTCCGCCGCGAGACGCGCCCGGTGTGAGAGATCGGCGTGACCCTCGCCGATGTACGGTTCGGCGGACGCGATCTGGTGGAGGATGTCCACCAAGCGTTTCGCGTTGCGCACGAAATCGCCGCCGGTGAGCTCGGTGCCGTGCAGCACATCGGCGAGATCCCGTCCGTCGGCCCACTCATACATGACATCCAGTATCCCGGCATCGACATCGGGCAGCGGGTCGAGCCCATGATCCTCGCACGACACGTCGATCTGGTCGCGCAGGGCCTTGAGCTCGCCCGCCGCGACGGCTATCGGGCCGTGGACGGAACCGGGATAGTACCGTGGCTCTCCCCCGCCGCCGCGCCGGGCCTCGTAGACGAGCGACGACAGGACCGCTGCGAGCCCCGCGGGCGGCAGCAGGTCCAGCGCGCCGGTGAGGATCGCCTGGGCGAGGACCACGTCGAGTTCGCTGTACAGGTGACGCAGCAGCTGGCCGCTTTCGGTGAGCCTCAGGTCGCGGCCATGCGTCGCGCCGGCGTCGACCTCCTCGAGATAGCCGAGTCCGGTGAGGATGTCGCAGATACGGTCGAACTGGCGTGCGACGGAACCGGTGCGTGAGTCGTAACGTTCCCTGACGCGTTTCAGCTCGCGCATCTCGCGCATCCAACGATGCCCCCATTTGAGATGCCGCTGCAGATCGGGGCATTCCCGGCACGGATGATGCTGGTCGGCCTTGCGCAGTTCGCCGATGCGACGGTCGAGGTCACGGAACGCCTCGGACCGCTCCTCATCGGAGCGGAACACGGTATGCTTCAGCCGGTTGCGTTCGTTCTTCTCCAAATCGCTCAGACGCATGCGCAGTTCCATGAACCCGCGGAAGTCGCCATGGTCGCAGGCGAACGCCTTCTCGTACCCGTCGATGGCCTGTTCGAGCGTGGTCATCTGCGATTCCAGCTGCCACGCGGAGGCGTTCGCCTCCCATTGCGCGAACGAATGGTCGAGAGTCACGCGCGAGGTCTCGTAGTCGCTGGAGTTGAGCAGGTTCACCGCCATGTTGAACGTGGCCTTGAAACTGGAGTGCAGCGGGTAGACGCGCTTGCTGGACAGCGCGGCCGCCGTGGCCGGCACGAACCCGTGATGGTCTACGACGATGGCGTGGCCGATGGTGTCGATGCCGCGACGTCCGGCGCGGCCGGTCAGCTGGGTGAACTCCCCCGGCGTCAGCGCGACGTGTCCGGTGCCGTTGAACTTCTCCAGCTTCTCCACGACGACGCAACGGGCCGGCATGTTGATACCCAGGGCCAGCGTCTCCGTGGCGAACACCATCTTGACGAGTCCCTCCTCGAAGAGCCGTTCGACGATCTGGCGGAACAGGGCGATCATGCCCGCATGATGCGACGCGAACCCCTCCTCGAGCGCGAACCGGAACCGGGAGAAGCCCAACGCCTTGAGATCGGCCTGGGAGAGCTGCCCCTCCACCATCTCGTCCACGATGCGGCGGATGCGGTGCATCTCCTCGTCGGTGGTGAGCTCCAATCCCGCGTTGATGCACTGTTCGACCGCCTGGTCGCATCCGTTGCGGGAGAAGATGAAGTAGATGCCCGGCAGCATGTCGAGATAGTTGAGTTCGTCCACGACTGCCCAGCGGCGCGGCACGTGGCGTTCCGGCTTGCGCGCGGGCGCGCCGCTGCGGCCACGGCCTCCGCGCGGCTCTCCCCTGCGGCGCTTGCGCGAACGCTCCTCGCCCTGGCGCCGCGCCGCGATGCGGTCGAACTGGTCGAGCCTGTTGGCGAGTTCCGGATTGAGTTTGGGGGTCTGGTCGCCGTTGCCGTCGCGACGGTACAGGTCGATGATCTCGGGTTCGGTGCGATCGTCCTTCTGCACGATCACATGCTGTTCCAGCGGCACGGGTCTCTTCTCGGACACGACGAGTTCGGTGTCGCCGCGCACCGAGGAGATCCACTGGCTGAAATCCTCCACGTTGGACACCGTCGCGGACAACGCCACGATGCGGACCTGTTCCGGTAGGTGGATGATGACCTCCTCCCACACGGGGCCGCGGAACCGGTCTGCGAGATAATGCACCTCGTCGAGGATGACGTAACGGAGCGCGTCGAGCGTCGTGGACCGCTCGTACAGCATGTTGCGCAGGACCTCGGTGGTCATCACGACGATGTCCGCCTCCGAGTTGATGGAGGTGTCGCCGGTGAGCAGACCGACCCGGTCCGCGCCGTAGACATCGACGAGGTCGTGGTATTTCTGGTTGCTCAGCGCCTTGATCGGCGTGGTGTAGAAAGCCTTGACGTTATGCTCCTGCGCGAGGAAGACCGCGAAATCCGCGACGACGGTCTTGCCTGCTCCGGTGGGCGCGGCCACGAGCACGTTGCGGCCGGCTTCGAGGGCCTCGTTCGCCTGCGTCTGGAAATCGTCCAGTTCGAACGGCAGCGTGCCGGCGAACCGTGCGGCGATGCTCGCCTGTCGTTGCTGTCGCTTGCGGAACGCCGCATACCGGGCGGACGGCGACGACTTCCCCGCATCCGTGTTGCGGTCGACCCGGTTCGTGTGGTGCTTCGATGCCATGATCGTGATTACAGAGCGTCCTTCCATCGCTTCCACGCCTGCACATGACGGTCGCGCGTCGCCTGACGACGTCTGACGACCTCGATGTGGGCATGTTCGTATCGTTCGGCCGCGACCTGCAGCGGCTGGGTGAAGATGGGGCTATCGTCCTCGTCGGAGTCCCCGGCGGGTTCGCCCATGGCGGCAAGACGATCGGACACCTGCTCCCCCGTGTCGGAGACGACGCGCAGCGCCGCCATGGCTCGTCTGAACGCGTAGATGCCGCCGATGACGATCATCGCGAGCATGAACAGCGCCAGCACCAGCCAAATCCACCAAGGCATGAAGACTCCTTCCTCCCGTCATGCCGTCATACCGGCATGACGTCCGGTTCAGACGGCCTCGTCGTCATGCGTGACGACGCTCAGCTCCCGTTGCGCACGCGCGACGATCATCGACCGAAGCGTCTCCGGGGCCACCGCCACGATGTGCCGCGCATGGGCGATGCAGAACGCCACGAACCATGAATCGGAGGACACGATGAGGTCGACCTTCTCGCCGTCCCCGTACGGTTCCACGGTGGCGCCGGGCAGGTTCTTGACGAATCCGGAGTCCTTGGCATCGGTGATGAACGTGGCGGCGGTGCCGTTGTCGAAGCTCCACTTGCGCAGTTCGCTCAACGGCATGTCCGGGATGTCGAGCGCCGTGGTCGGTTCGACCAGCCTGGCCTGCTCGATGCGGGCGATGCGCAGCACCTGCCACGTGCGCGGCTTGCCGTTCGCCCGGTTGACGGCAGGGTTCCTGAGCACCAGATTGAGCTTGTCTTCGGGGGCGGCCTTGGCCACATCGGTCCAGACGGCCACGTAGTACACGCCCTCGTCCACGTAGATCTTGACCGGGGCGACCAGGCGGCGGCGCGTGTTGCCTGCGCCGTCCGTGTAGGTCATGTCCAGCAGCGAGCCCGCGTTGATGGCGCGTTTGACGGTGCCGAAGTTGTGGGGTTCGAGCTCGTAGCCGGTCAGGCTCAGCCATGGCGTCTGGCCGGGCTTGACGTGCTGGTGCAGACGATGGTACAGGTTCTCCGCCTGGGCGCGTTGCGCGTCGGGAAGCAGCGGCGAATGGGCCAGATAGCTGACCGACGCGGTCAGCATGCTCAGGTACTGCGGCGAGATGCCGGCGAGACGTTCCAGCCCCAGGGAATTCGTGGCGGAGACGATGCCTTCGGCATCCAGCAGGGACCAGTCGATGTCGAAGAACTGGCTGCCGGCCATTTCGCCGTCATCGGAGACGGTGGTGAGCGTGTTGATGTCCTTGTGGATCACGTTCACCGACTTCTTGAGCTCCTCGGGTGTCTTCGCCTTGCCGATGAACCGGATGGCCAGCTCCTCGAGCGAGAATTCCTCGCCGAGATGCGCGGAGAGGAACAGCATGAGCCTCAGGCGGCGATCCACCTCGCTGCCCGTCTGGAACGACGATTTCTTGCCATGCGCCTTGCCGTTCTCGGTTTCGTCGGGATCGGCGGCGTCGGCTTCCTTCGTGGGAATCGACGCGGAGCCCGCGCCGAGCACGTCCTCGACGGAACGAAGGTTCTCCGCGGCCTTGAGACGGCGGTGGAACGCGTCCGCCGCCTCCTGCGGGCTGACGATGGACGCGCCGGGATGTTCCAGCACGTACATCGCCAGATCGTCGGAATCCGTGTACGCGACGTTGATGTGCTCGCCGTCCACGTCGATGGTGGCGGCGAACCGACGCGAGTCGATGACCTTCACCAAGGCGTCGGGAATGGTCTGCGTGCCGAGGCCGGGTGCAATCGAATCGAGACCGAGCCCGGGAATCGGAGTCTGCGGAACGCGCGGCGCGGTGCGGGAGGCGTGTGAATTGGAGGCCGCCTGCTGCTCATGGTCGTTGGACATGGACATGGACCGGGCGAGATAGTTCGCCGCGGCGAGCACCGACATGTCCTCGGGCTCGAACCTCAGGCGGATGCGGGGCTCGTCGCCGAGCTGGAGGCGATACGAGGCGAAATCCTGTCCCTCCGACTTGGAGGAGTATTCCGGCTGACGTGACTCGATGGCGATGCCCATGGCCGCGAGCTTCGCACGGTCACGCTGGAACTGTTTGGCGAACGCGGCCTTCGCGGCCTGATCCGCCAGCTCGCCATACGAGTCCGCGTACGCCTTCACGCGTTGCGCGATCTGGCGCGAGGTGAGCCATTGGGGGAACGCGGATGACAACACGGCCAACACGTCAAGCTCATGCTTGCCCCACTTGTCGGAAAAACGCCGCCTTCCGGTGCTACCCTCTGCCATTAGTCCTCACGTATCGTTAAGGTTAATTCTCAACTGCGCTTTGTGAGCGCAACCTCCATCTATATTACGGTGTTTTTTCCGGGAACGTCGGCTTTTCGCCAAAAATGTCCCCGTTTTTTCCGTTTCAGATCCAATCGTCGGGTTCTACGCCCTGCGGTCCCACGTATTCGCTGTTGGGCACGTAGCGCGCCTCCCCCGTGTCCTCCAGCTTCGCGTCGGCGAACAGGATGACGTCGCGGCCGAACGTCCAATCGCCTTCGATGGTCACCGAGTTCGCGGCCGCCAGGGACGGCACGTTGTACGGGAACCGTTCGTCGAAGTCGTGGATGTTCTTGTAGTAGCGCGGATCGAGCGTGACGTTCGGGAAGATGTAGTTGCCGTCCTCCATCTCATAGGAGTCCGTGAGGTGGAAACGGTCCGACCGCATGATGAACAGGTCGTCGGTGGTCTTCACCGGCAGGAACCGCATGCGGTCGACCTGCACGCAGATGGCGCCGTCGAACAGGCCGATGGCGGCGCCCATGGCGGTCTCCAGCTGCAGGACCGGCGTCGTGGACGAATCGGTCGGGTCGACGGTCTTATGGTTGAGGATCACCGGCAGCGGCAGCACGCCGTCATGCTCGGCGAGCAGTGCCTTCAACGCGTCGACGCGCACCCAGATCGAATTCGTGTTGAAATAGGGATGCTTGTCGATGTTCTGCGCGTCCTTCTTGTCCTCCGGCGCCACCTGGCTCATCTCGCGCAGCATGAGACGGCCGGTCCTGCGATCGCGCACGATATGGCCGCCCTTGCGGTCGGCCTCGGTGCGGCGTGCCACCTCGACCATGAACGGCGCCTCCGAATTCTCGAAGTACTGGGCGAGCGTGCGGGAGGGACGCGCGCCGAGATTGTCCGAGTTGGAGATGAACAGGTACTTGAACCCGTGCTCCTCCAGCTTGTCGAGCAGGCCGGACTCCCAGATGGTGGAGTACAGGTCGCCGTGGCCCGGCGGGCACCATTCGAGATCCGGATTCTGCGGGAACGAGACCGGTTCGCCGGTGGCCAGGTCGATCTTCGGCTCCACGTGCTGCACGATCTCCATCGGGATGTTCTCCTGATGGAACTTGCGGTTGTGATGCAGCACCTTCATCGTGTCCTTCGAGGTGCGGAACGAGTTCATCAACGTGAGCGGCAGCTCGACGCCGAGACGCGTGCGGGCGGTCAGCACCTGGCCGATGATGATGTCGATGAACCGCATCTGCTTCGCCTTGTGATGGCGCACCGGAAGCAGCGACTTCGCGCAGTCGAGGCCCATCGACGTGCCGAGACCGCCGTTGAGCTTCAGGAACGCGGTCTTGGAGAACGCGTCCACGGCCTTGTCGTGGTCGATCGTCTCGTAGATGTCATGGAAGCTCTGCACGCCGGTGAGCGGTTCGACGTCGCGCTCCCGGATGCATGTGGAGCCCTCGTCGTTGCGCCACACGTCATACAGGTGCTTGAACTGGCTGATGGCCACCTCGCTCATGCCGTGCTCACGCATCTTCGCGGCGGACTTGTCGAATACGTCTGACAACTGTCTCTCCTTCATGACTTGTTCGATAGACGACCAGTCTACCGGATGGCGGAAGGACGTGAAGGCCATGTGCGGAAACATGGCATGTAAATACGGTGAACGGTGATGGCCAATCGGCGGAAACCGTGTGTGAAAGCGCTTGTTCCCGCCGATTCATGTCCGGCATCGTGGCTGCGTCGATGCCGGGATGGATACCGGTCCGTCAGATGATCATCGCCGCCGCCGAAGCCGCGGATATGCCGATGACGATGATCACGATGACGAAGATGATGTACAGTACGACGAACGCCGCCCAGACGATGACCGACACGAGTGCGCCTTTGCCCGCCATCGTGGCGTCGCGCGGACGCTGGTCCTTCCACACCAGCCACAGGATGAGGCCGGCGACCGGGACGAAGAAACCGAGGACCGCCCATCCGAACGATCCGCTGTCCGCCGGATTCACATACCCCGGCTGCGGATAGCCGTAGGGTGTGCCGTATGACGGGACGGGCTGCTGCGGCGGGTACGGATAGGCCGTCTGGGCCTGCGGCTGCGGCGGATACGCGGGTTGGCCGTACTCCCCCGCCGTGTATGGCTGCGGTTCCGGTGCCGGAGTGCCATAGGGCTGTTGCGCGTATGCGTTGTACGTCTCAGGCTCCGGCGCAGCCGGCGTAGCCGGAGCGGGTTGGGGCATCGATGATTCAGGCAACGGCGCCTGAGGTGCTGTCGAGTTGGGTTCTGACATGACAGCCTCCCTTCTTTTGTCTAAGGATATTCCCCATGCCATGGATGACGCAAGCACTCGAAGGTGCTCGCAGGTGTTCGAAGGCGAAGGACGTGCATGGTTCCCCCTCTTGGCGGTCCGGTGGACAGTCCGGACGAAGGAGACACGCCGAGTTGCGTTTCCGGAATCATCTGGTAAATTATTCGACTGTTGCAAATGCAGCATCGGACCATAGCGCAGTTTGGTAGCGCACTTGACTGGGGGTCAAGGGGTCGCGGGTTCAAATCCCGCTGGTCCGACCAGAAAGCCCGGAATTTCAACGATTCCGGGCTTTGATTTTTTCGCGTGAAATCGTTCTGGACACGATAGGACACGATGACATACGCAACTTCGGACCCAAACTGTTCCCGACCGACGGCTGAACCCCAGTCATTCCGTTTCGATGGCGTTTCTGACTGAGTGATGCAGCATTACGCCGTCAATGGCCTCGAATCGTTGGAAATCCAACGATTCACATGTCGCGACACGCCCAAGAATCGTGTCTTTGGACACGATTCCAGACACGATGCTGGACACAACCGGACACAACACATCGCAACACGCCTCATATCGACGGCGTGTCATTCGGAATCCCAATCCCGGTGTGGGCCAGATTCCATGCGGCATCCACAACTTCTTCACTTGATTGTTGTCGGGGACATGTGAGCGGAAGCCCCTTCCCCTCCCCTACCATGGAGATATAGACAAGGAAGCCATCCGAGGGATGTAGGGCATGTCCGATTACAAGATCTAAGACCGGTACGCCGGGGCCATCTCGGCAAGGCTCACTCCGGTTTTTCTCGCGTCGCCTTCAGCTTCTTGCAGGCATCCCAATAGATATCGCGGTTCCTCATACCCAGTGCCTCGGCATCCGCGTCGTACGGTTCCAGTTCCTTCCAGCCGAGCATGTCACTCAGCTATAATCATCGGACACGCGTGCATCCTCGGGAGCACAAAGGGGGAAACCAATGAGCAACACCGACGCACCGCAATGGCGGGTGATCATTCCGGCCAATGCCGATATAGCCGGCCACCAGGATGACGATGTCATCGGAACCGAGACCTTCGGCACGGATGCCGATGTCGTCACGTTCACGGCAAGGCAGATCGACCGGACGATGATGACCCTTCGTGACATCGCCGGAACATCGGGGCCACCGTGGATCTCATACGAGGAGACAGGCGTGTTCGACGACGCGGCCGAGGCTCTCTCGCTGGTCCGACCGCGAATCGACAAGGCGTACGATTCCGATGAATATGACGGTCTGCTTCTGCTTGCCGACGCGTTGGACAAAGCGGTTCTTCGACGTTCCGTCCTCCTCTATGACTTCGGCGTCGATCCTCTCGTCACGTATCCGACCCCGATTCATCCGACCGGGGACAGGAACGTGCTGATTATCGGCACGGATGATGTGGATGTCATCTTCGATACTCCGGGAGCCCTGTGGAATCTCACACACACCATGGGCGGCCGCTTCGATATGGCGGTGATTCGTGATCGCATGGATGCCGGATTCCGTTCCACTCCGGCCGGCGTGATGCTCCGCACCCGCATGGAACTGCTCGCCGAGACGATCATGGGCTACGGTCTTTGGTGCGTGGTCAACGGAGGAACGCCCACCACGGCCGCGTGAATGGCGCGAAGACGCCCATGATCGATTCGGATGGCCGAAGCCGGGCTCAGAACCGCCGCGTCACATGTGCGACCAGCGGCAGCATCGCAGCGGCCAGCATGAACGTCATCGCCAGAACCGCTCCCGCCGGGTAGACGCTGTACGCCCAGCCGTATGCAATCTGTCCGAGAGGTTGGGCGCACATGCTCGCGGAGAGCGCGAGCGACATCACCTTGCCGGTCATGTCCTCGGGGCAGCTCATCTGGATTGCCGGCACGGCGATGAGGTTCGCGAGGGTGATAGCGACCATGGTTCCGCACGTGCTCGCCGTGAGCACCGCGAGGCGTACTCCCCCGCTTGCGGGAAGCGTCATGACGAGCGTCTGGGGCAGGATGGTGAGCGAGAACGCGGCGATCGACATCGGGAACCGCCGCATGGACAGCGACCTCGCGACTCTTCCGCCGACGATCGCGCCGAGCAGTCCGGATACTCCCACGAGACCATATGCAAGACCGTACGCCGTGGAGCCGAAGCCCAGCACGGTCCGCACCATGTAGGGGAAACCGACCTCCGCGTACCCTGTCACCAGGAAGTTGAGCGCGGCGCAGGTCAGCACCAGGTGCAGTACATGAGGGCGTTCGCGGGTGAGGAAACGTCCGGCCTCGCGCAGGTCGTCCAAAGCCGAGGTGCGCCCATCGTCACCGCGTTCGGGTGCGCCGAGCCGGATGAAGCACTCCACGACTGCGGCCACGCCGAACCCGACGATCGTGACACCCATCATGGGCATCACGCCCACCGCCGCGTAGAGCACGCCGCCAAGCACGGCGGGCACGAGCGTGCTCGTCTGGTTCACCACGTTCACCACGGCCATCGCGCGACGCATCACGTCCTCGCCGTGGGAGCGGAACATCTGCGGCAGCGCTGCCTGCACCGTGGGTGTCTCCATGGCATCGAGCACGGCGAGCACCACCTGCATCACGGCGATCGCCGCCAGATTGAAGCCGGCAACCGAGAAAATCGCCGCGCAAATGAGCACTGTCACGGCGGAGAGCGCGTCGAGCGCCACCATGACGGTCCGGCGGTTCGTGCGGTCCGCTACCACGCCGCCGAGGGGCGAGAGCAGGATCGTGGGCAGGATGCTTGCGGTGAGGATGGAGGCGAACGCCGCGGCCGACCCGGTCTCGTCAAGCACCCACATGGACATGGCGAACCGCAGCATGAGGTTGGCGAAGAGCGATATGCCGAGACCGGCGACGAGCAGATAGAAGTCGCGTGTGTGCAAGGGGTCGGCGATGCGGCCCGTTTGCGTATGGGCTGTGTATTCGGATGCGTTTGTCATCTTGGATTCCTTTTTTTCTTGGTGTTATTCACCGGCCACTCATTCGGACCGACCGTCGGTCTGTTGTGGTGATAAAACGCCCCATAAGGGGCGCAAACATCCCCACTGGGCACGGCATTTGCACGGCGGCGCACATGGGCGCCGCCGTGCCTTATGCGGATTCCTCTCCCCCATCTGGCGTCAGAGCCGCGAGACCCTGAATCGCCCGGGAGACGAGATCCTCGTCAAACACCGGCACATCGATGGCGTCAAGCATCGTGGCGAGGCAGCGGACGCGCCGTTCCATGTCGTCGTCTCCGACGGGATAGAAGCAGGGCATGAGCCAGTAGTTGCACAGGAGCGAGAGCAGCTGCGCCGCTTCCTCGGGGTATGCCGTGGGGATCGAACCGTCCTGTACGCCCATGTCGATGAGCGAACGGAAGGACGCCGGTAGTTTCGTTGACCAGAAGCGCATGTTCGAGGTGAAGAACGCAGGATCCTTGAGAAGCGCCAGCTGGGAGCGGACGAGATCCAAATGCTCGGGGTCGTCCACGGCGGAGGCGATGAGCGTGCGCAGCTTCTCGAGCGCGCTCATGTCCTTGCGCCCGATGAGCTCTCCAAGGAGACGCGAGGTGATGGCCCACTCGTCGGCGTTCAGCTGGTCGAGAATCGCCTCCTTCGATTTGAAATGGTGGTAGAGCCCGCCCTTGGAAAGTCCCAAATCGTTCAGGATGTCCTGGATGGATGTCTTCTCGTAGCCCTTCTCGGCGAAGAGCCTTCGGGCGGAATCAAGGATGCGCCGTTCGGTCTCCTCGGGATGTGCATTGCGTGCCATGTGGTCCTCCTTTCGTTCGCTATCTCCGACAGCATACAGACCGTCGGTCGGTCTGTCAAATGGGTCGGCCTGAAGATCGTCCGGCAGCGACTCGCATGTCGTAACCTCTCTTCGCGGGAGTCTCTAATATGGGAAACGGAGCCGCTTGAGTTGCAGCCAGTCACATGGCGAAAGGACGCGCATGATCGATCCGGATGACCGCAGCTGTTTCGATGATTTTGTGCCGTTCCGCCCGATGCCTCCAAGCTCGTACGAGCGGTGGCATGACAGACTGCCGCCCCAGATCGTCGATGTATGGGAACGCTGGGGTCTCGGCACCTTCTGCGACGGATACCTTCGCGTCGTCAATCCCGATGACTGGACCGGGTTGCTGGTCCGTCTATATCACCTGCCATGGAAGAGCCAGGTACCGATTCCCATCTTCGCGACCGCATTCGGCGATCTGATCGTGTTGGAGGCGCGGGATTCGGTGGCGACGCTCCAGTTCCGCAACAGCATCTTCCGATCATCCGCGCTCAAGTATTATCTGGCGGATATCCCCGATGAGTACTTCCGCCGGGATGTATTGGGCATCCGTGGGTATAAGACGGCAAGAAAGCGGTTGCCGATACCGAAGTACGGCGACTGCTATGCGTATGACCCCCTCATCTGCCAGGGCGGACCCGAACGCGCCGATCATCTGAGAATCAGCAACATGCGCGCCTATCTCAAGGAGATGATCGCGGTCGGCTACCAGCTCAACGAGAACAACATCCGCTTCGTCCAACTCGATTGAATGACGTCCTTGTGAATCGGCATGAGCGTATTCGGAAGAGGTCTCATCCTGTACGGCGGCCAACCGGTCGTTCTCACCAATCCGGGTTCACGATCTGCATGGCGACGCCGTCTGCCATGATGCGGAATCCGTGCCGTTCATAGAACGACGCGTTCCTGCTCTCCTCGGGCATGACCTCGATGTAGAAGTAGTCGCGGTATTTGTCCTTGAGCATCTCGATCATATGGCCGGCGATGCCGTTGCCCTGATACTCCGGATCAACCAGCACATAGTGCACATAGGCGAGCATCGACCCGTCGTCCAACGCGCGCACAAGTCCGACCAAACGGTCGCCATCCCATGCGGTGATGACGGTGGACGAGCCCATCAGCGCCTTATGCAGTCGCTCCGGATAGTCGGCGGACACCCATCCGACCGAGCGGAACAGACGGCGCACCTGCTCCTGGGTAAACGTCCTCTCTTCGGTGAACGTGATGGCCATGGCGCATCTCCTTATCGTCACTCCGGGTTGGAAGGCGATAATACCGGAATCGCCGTTCCCGATGATGGTGCATGTCCAATCACCGGGAACGGCGATCACTTGGTCGGTTCAACCTCGGCGGCTACTTGCGCTTCTTCTTCTCGCGGATGTTCACCGAGATCTGGATCGGCGAACCCTCGAAGCCGAACTCCTCGCGCAGCGAACGCTCGATGTAGCGGCGGTAGCCGTGCTCGAGGAAGCCTGTCGCGAAGATCACGAAACGCGGCGGACGCGTCGAGGCCTGCGTCGCGAACAGGATGCGCGGCTGCTTGCCGCCACGCAGCGGATGCGGGTGGGCGGCCTGCAGCTGGCCGAGGAACGCGTTGAGCTTGCCGGTCGGCACGCGCTTGTCCCACGATTCCAGCGCCTCGCGCATCGCCTTGGCGAGACGGTTCGTGTGCCAGCCGGTCTTCGCCGACAGATTCACGCGCTGCGCCCAGGTGACGCGGTCGAACTCGGTGACCCACAGGCGTTCGAGACGCTGCTTGTCGAACTCATCCATCGCATCCCACTTGTTGAACACGAGCACGATGGCGCGGCCCGCGTCCACGGCGGAGCTCATCACCTTGAGATCCTGGTCGGAGATCGGCACGGACGCGTCGAACAGCACGAGCGCCAGCTCGGAGCGTTCGATCGCCGCCTGCGTGCGCAGCGACGAATAGTATTCCGCGCCCTTGAGCTTGTGCTGACGGCGTTTGATGCCGGCCGTGTCGATGAACAGCCAGTCCTCGCCGTCGATGTCGATGACCTCGTCGACCGGGTCGCGCGTGGTGCCGGCCAGATCGTTGACGACCGTGCGCTCCTCGCGCGCCAGCTGGTTGAGCAGCGACGACTTGCCCACGTTCGGGCGTCCCACGAGCGCCACGCGGCGCAGGCCGGACGGCGTGAGATAGCCGGACGTCTTCTCCGCCTTGCGCAGTGAGTCGAGCGCCGCGTCGAGCAGGTCGCCCACTCCCCTGCCGTGCATCGCGGAGATCGCGTACGGCTCGCCGAGACCCAGCTTCCAGAATTCGGCGGCGAGATACTCGCTTTCGCGGTCGTCGACCTTGTTCACAGCGAGCGTGACCGGCTTGCCGGAGGCGCGCAGCATCTTCACGATGCGCTCGTCCGTGTCGGTCATGCCGACCTGTCCGTCGACGACGAGCACGACCGCGTCGGCCAGGTTCACGGCGACCTCGGCCTGCGAGGCGATGGCGGAGTCGATGCCTTCGACGTCCACCTCCCAGCCGCCCGTGTCGACGAGCTTGAAATCGGTGCCGGACCATTCCGCGTCATAGCTCACGCGGTCGCGCGTCACGCCGGGAGTGTCCTCCACGACGGCGACGCGACGGCCGAGGATGCGGTTGACGAGCGACGACTTGCCGACGTTCGGGCGTCCTACGACGGCGAGCACGCCCACCTGCTTCGGTCCGGGCCTGCCGGACGTCTCGTCGGCGCCGCGGCCCTCGATCAGCGCCTCGTCGCCCTCGTCCAACTCGTAGCCTTCGAGGTTGGCGGCGTAGCGCGCGTACTCCTGCTCCTCGATGGCCTCGTCGACGAGCCCGATCAGCGTGTCGAGCGTATGCGCGAAGTCCATGTCGGAATTGTCGACGGTGACGACGCCGTCCGCCGCGGTCGTGAAGTTCGTGACGCGCGAGTCCATGCGGTCGCGAGCGGCCACGTCCTCCGCGCCGACGCCGCCGGCCGCCTGGCCGGTGCGGCGCGCCTGGCGCACCTCCTCGCGGGCGGTGAGCAGCACGCGCACCTCCGCGTCCGGCGCGACGACGGTCGTGATGTCACGGCCCTCCGCGACGATGCCGAGCCCGCCGGAGAACGACTCCTTGTCCGCCTCGCGTGCGATGTACGCGCGCTGGGCGGCGATGAGCACGTTGCGCACCGGGATGATGTTCGACACCTTGGACACGTGCGTGGAGACCTCGGAGGACCGGATCGCCTCGGAGATGTCCACGCCGTCGGCGGTCACGGACGGCGCGTCCGGATCGACGGAGATGTCGAAATGGTCGCCGGTGAAGAACTCGCCCACCGCCTCGGTGACGATACGCTCGTCGACCTGCTCGGCGTCGAGGTCGATGCCCTGATTGAGGCACCACCACGCGCAGGCGCGGTACATGGCGCCCGTGTCGAGGTAGGCGAAACCGTAGTACTTGGCCAGCGCCTTCGACGTCGACGACTTGCCGACGCCCGCGGGCCCGTCGATGGCGACGCGGATCACAGGCCCACCGCCTTCGACAGGGAGCGGACCTCGGTCTGGCTGAGCACGCGGTAGGAGCCGGACTTGAGCTCGCCCAGCTTGATCGGGCCGATCTGCGTGCGCACGAGGCGCTTGACGGGGAAGCCGATCGAGCCGAAGATGCGGCGCACGATGCGGTTCTTGCCGGAGTGCAGCACGACCTTGACGATCGTCGCGTCGCGCTTCTGGTCGATGATCGCGCAGTGGTCGAGCTTGATCCAGCCGTCGTCCAGCTGCACGCCGGTCTTGACGAGACGGCGGCACACGGTGCCGGACAGCTTGCCTTCGACCGTGGCGATGTAGGTCTTCTCGACCTCGTACTTGGGGTGCATGACGTGCTGGCTCAGCTCGCCGTCGTTCGTCATGAGGATGAGACCCTCGGAATCGTAGTCGAGACGTCCCATGTGGAAGATGCGTTCGTACTTGTCGCCGACGATGTCGGCCAGCGTGTAGCGGCCCTTCGGATCGTCCATGGCGGAGAGCACGCGGCGCGGCTTGTTGAGCGCGAGCGTGACGTGGTTCGGGTTGATGCGCACACGCGATCCGTCGACGCGGACCTGCTGGCGCGACATGTCGACGCGGGTGCCGAGCTCGGTGACGAGCTCGCCGTCCACCTCGACGCGTCCTTCGGTGATCATCTCCTCGCACTTGCGGCGGGAACCGAATCCGGCCTGTGCGAGGATCTTCTGCAGTCGGATTCCTTCGTTGTTGCTTTCGTGCGCTTTCATGGCGCGGGAATAAGCGTTTGGCATCGTTCTCCCAACGTGGCCTAGGGGTATTTCCAACCTGAATATGGTACCGTACCCCCCGGATACGGCCCGATGTGCTACTGCTAGACTGTCAGTGCTCCGACGGGCCGCGCCCCCGGAACAACTCCGAACAAGAATCGAAGGAAAACACATGACATCTGAACAGAACATCACGAAGGAACAGCCGTGGCCGCTTCGCGTGGGGGCCGAGCTGGTCGGCACCTTCCTGATCTGCTTCGCCATCTACGTGTTCAGCACATTCGGCTCGATCGTCTTCCAGCTGAACCTCGCGTACATCGCGCTCGGCACGGGCCTCGTCTACGCGGCCGCGGTGTTCGCGCTCGGCGGCGTCTCGGGCGGCCAGTTCAACCCGGCGGTGACGGTCGCGGCCATGGTGACCGGCCGCACGAAGCTCGTGGACGGCATCCTCTACATCGTCTTCCAGGTCGTCGGCGCGACGCTCGCCGGCATGCTCGTCAAGTTCCTGCTGCCCACCTCCGAGAACGTCACGCTGGCCCAGTGGCTGACGACCACCGTCAACGGCTTCGACAAGGGTTCGGTCGCCTACAGCACGCTCACCCAGTACGGTCTCAACTTCTCCATCACCCAGGCCATCGCCGTCGAGCTCGTCGCCGGCCTGCTCATCGTGGGCGCCGCCATGGCCACCTACGGCACGAAGCGCTACGCGCTGGCCACCGGCGTGTCCTACACGGTGGGCGCCGCCGTCGCATTCCCGGTCACCGGCGCCGCGCTGAACCCGGCGCGCGCCACCGGCATCGCGCTGTTCGCCCAGAACCAGAAGCTCCAGGTCGAGCCGCTCAGCCAGCTGTGGGTGTTCTGGATCTGCCCGATCCTCGCCGCCGCGCTCGTCGCGCTCGTGATGGTGCTCCAGCAGATGATCGCCGCCCCGAAGGCGAAGGGCGACGATCCGGCGCAGCTCACCGCATACAACGAGGCCGCCGACTCCGCGCAGGATGCGCAGGAGACGACGGCCGACGGCGATGCGGACGGTTCCGCCACGTCACAGCGGAATGCCGTACACGCTGAAGTAGGTGGCGAGCAGTCCGATTCCAAGGCAGATGCCGATGAAGGAGTCGAACGCGACTGACCGCACCTTCCAGGGGCTGCGTTCGCGCATGACGAGGCGGACGAGCCCGGTCACGATGGCCGTCACGGAGATCAGCACCGTGGCGGCCATCGTGTATCCGAGGACCGCGAGCACGCCGGATGCGACCACCAGCGCGGCGACGATCCACTCGAACCACGGCTTGCCCTCATGGGCTTCGGAGACGAAGGGATGGTTCTTCATGCCTGTCCGTCGATCAGTGGAAGAAGTGGCGGGTACCGGTCAGGTACATGGTCACGCCGGCCTTCTTCGCGGCCTCGATGACCTCCTCGTCGCGGATGGAGCCGCCGGGCTGCACGATGGCCTTCACGCCGGCGTTCATCAGCGTTTCGGCGCCGTCCGCGAACGGGAAGAACGCGTCGGACGCGGCCACGGAGCCGGTGGCGCGGTCGGCGCCGTCCGCCAGCGTGTTGGCGCGTTCGACGGCCAGATGGCAGGAGTCGACGCGGTTGACCTGGCCCATGCCGATGCCGACGGTCGCCTGGTCGTGCGCGAGCAGGATCGCGTTGGACTTGACGCAGCGGATGGCGCGCCACGCGAACACGAGATCCTTGAGCGTGTCGACGTCGGCCGGCTCGCCGGAGACAAGCTTCCACGCGTCCGGATCGTCGCCGGTGGCGTTGATGAGGTCCATGTCCTGAACGAGCAGGCCGCCGTCGATCTGACGGAACTGCGTGTGGCCCTTCGGCGGCTCGGCCACCTTGAGGATGCGCAGGTTCTTCTTCTTGGTCTTCAGCAGTTCGAGCGCCGCGTCCTCGTAGGCGGGGGCGACGATCACCTCGGTGAAGATCGGGCGCACGCTCTCCGCCATCTCCAGGGTGACGGTCGTGTTGCAGGCGATGACGCCGCCGTACGCGCTCACCGGGTCGCAGGCGTGGGCCTTGCGGTGAGCCTCGGCCGCGGTGGCGCCGATGGCGAGGCCGCACGGGTTGTTGTGCTTGACGACGGCCACGGCGATGGACGGGGCGAGATCCCACACGGCGCGCCATGCGGCGTCCGCGTCCACGTAGTTGTTGTAGCTCATCGGCTTGCCGCCGAGCTGCTCGGCGTGCGCGAAACCGGTCTGGTCGAGCGGGTCGAGGTAGAGCGCGGCCTGCTGGTGCGAGTTCTCGCCGTAGCGCAGCGTGTGCGAGCGGTCCCAGGTGCGGGTGAACGCGGCCGGGAACTTCGCGTCGTCGACCGGCTGGCCCTCGTCGTCGTGGTCGGTCTCGTCGATGGTGGCGGGCTTCGGCCAGTGCTTCGCGGTCCACTCGTTGATCGTCGCGTCGTAGGCGGCGGTGTGCGCGAACGCCTTGCCGGCCAGCCAGCGGCGCTCCTCGAGGCTGAAGCCCTCGCCGTTCTCCACGCGTGCGGCGACGAGCGCGTAGTCGGCCGGGTCGGTGACGATCGCGACGGTGGCGCTGTTCTTCGCCGCGCCGCGCACCATGGACGGGCCGCCGATGTCGATCTTCTCGATGGTGGCGGCCTCGTCGGCGCCGGAGCGCACGGTGTCGGCGAACGGGTACAGGTTCACGACGACCAGGTCGAACGGCTTGATGCCGAACTTCTCGAGCTGGGCGGCGTGGTCCGGGTTGGTCATGTCGGCGAGGATGCCGGCGTGGATGTGCGGGTCGAGGGTCTTGACGCGGCCGTCGAGGCACTCGGGGAATCCGGTGACCTCGCTCACTTCGGTGACGGGCACGCCGAGTTCGGCGAGACGCTTCGCGGTCGAGCCGGTGGACACCACTTCGGTGCCGGCCTTGACGAAGGCCTCGGCGAGCACCTCGATGCCTTCCTTGTGGAAGACGGAGACCAGCGCCCGCTTAATCGGACGATTCGTTGTTGTCATCGGATTCCTCCTTGGTTGGTTGGTCAAGCTTGTCTGAGCGTACGGTGCGCGGTGCGCGCCGTACGACTGCGGCGCGTTCGAACGTCTCCGAACGCACGGACCGTTCGGACCGGATGGACCGGGGCTTGGCGCCTCCACGGCCGCGGGCCGACGCGTCGTCGTCACGGGCGTCGGATTCCCCGTCGTCCGGAGCCGCGGGCGCGGCATGATCCGCGTCGCCGTCCGAAGGCGAGGACGCGGGGACCCGTTCCGCCGTCTCCGACGCGGTCTGCGCGATGCGGGCCGCATGACGTCCGACAATCCAGTGTATCCCGTAGACGGCGGACAACACCACCGCCACGGCAAGCCACGCCGCGCCGAATCCGAACGCGACGGACCGGGCGACGAGCAGCGTGGACTGCGGGACGTCGACGCCCACATGGGCGAGCCTGTGCGCGCCGAGCGCGCCGTCCGACAGGGCGAAGCAGCCGCACCAGACGCCGACGGTCACGGTTCCCGCGAGAACCAGAACGACCAGATGGCAGGCCATGGCGACGACCGCGCGTTTCGCGGTGTCGGAGCCGTCCGCCGGTCTGACGGGACGTACCCGCATCAGCCCCGGCGCCAGCATGACGATCAGCGCGATGACGGATGCGAACGCGGGTATCAGGCATCGCAGGACGATGCGGACGCGATCGTCCGCGATCGCCTCGGGCATGAGGCCGAACACCGGCAGCGGCGGCAGTCCGGCCGACTGGCCCACCCACATGGTGAACGATCCGAGTTCGCCGATATGGAAGCCGGCGCCGGCGACCCAGGAAAGCGCCCACACGGCGAGGTTCGGCAGCCATGCGAGCGAGGAGACGGTGGTGAGGATGCGGGACCCGTTCTCCATCCCGTCATATTCGAACAGGGCCGTCATGGCGCTCCAGCCGCGCACGACCCATACGATCGTGACGATGAGGGCCGTCACGAGGAGCACGACGGACAGCATGCCGGTGACGGCACCGACGAGTGTCGCCATGCGGCGCGCCCGCGGCGAGATCCGTTCGTTCAGCCGGTTGCGGACGTTCGCCGTGACGGACGATCCGGGGACGGCCGCGAACGCATAGCCGATCGTCCACACGCATGCCGTCTTCACGGCTATGACCGCGGGCGTGTCATGCAGCTCCACACCGGTGCCGCCGGAAAGCATCAGATTGAGCGCGACCCATACGACCAGACCGCTCGCCCAGCCCAACGCCCCCGCGTCGGCACGTGACGCGCATTGCGCGACCAACGCGACGAGCAGCAGGGTGAGCAGCAGCGGCATGACGCCCACGACGATGGAACCGGCCGTGAAACCGGTCCCCTGGCTGAGCAGCACGATGGTCTCGGTCAGGGGCAACGCCGAGGAGGGCAGGCTTTCGCCGCCCTCCTCCATGGATATGACCAGCAGCATCAACGCGATGAAGCAGCCGAGCGAAACGGCGTACAGGGCCATGGCCCCCAGGGCGGTGAGCCCGCCCTTGAGCAGCGCGGAGATGCGTTTCGAGGTTGCTGCGGGACGATTCACCGTTCGATACCCGCAAGCACCTCACGCATGATGTCGGCGGCCTGGCCGGGCGTGCGCCCGACACGGATGCCGACCGCCTCCAGCGCCTCCTTCTTGTCCTTCGCGGTGCCCTTGCCGCCGGAGACGATGGCGCCGGCATGGCCCATCTGCTTGCCTTCGGGGGCGGTGAAACCGGCGATGTAGGCGACGACCGGCTTGGTCATGTGCTCGGCGGCCCACTGGGCGGCGTCCTGTTCGGCGTTGCCGCCGATCTCGCCGATCATCATCACGGCCTTCGTGTTCGGATCCGCCTCGAACGCCTGCAGCGCCTCGAGCAGCGTGGTGCCGACGATCGGGTCGCCGCCGGCGCCGAGGCACGCGGTGAAGCCGATGTCGCTCAGCTCGCCCATCAGCTGGTAGGTGAGCGTGCCGGACTTGGAGACGAGGCCGAGCGGGCCGCGTCCGACGATGCCGTCGGGGATGATGCCGAGGTTCACGCCATGCGTCTCGTCGGAGGAGGCGAGCGTCATGAGGCCCGGGCAGTTCGGTCCGACGATGCGCACGCCGTGGCGCAGCGCGAGCTCGACGAAGTAGGCGGAATCCGCGACCGGGATGCCTTCGGTGATCACGACGATGAGCTTGATGCCCGCCTCGATCGCCTCGACGACCGCGGCCTTGGCGAAACGCGGCGGCACGAACACGACCGACGCCTCGGCGCCGGTGGCCTCGCGCGCCTCGGCGCAGGAGGCGTAGACGTGGATGGTGGCGTCCTCGCCGTCGCGCGTGGCCGGGAAGGTGACGTCGAGACCGGCCTTGCGGGCGTTGACGCCGCCGACGATGTTGGTGCCGGCCTTGAGCATGCGCGCGGTGTGCGTCATGCCCTGATGGCCGGTCATGCCCTGCACGATGACGGGCGCGTCGTCTTCGATGAAGAGCGTCATATCAGTTGGCCTCCTTGGCTGCGATGGCGTCGGCCGCGATGCGGGCGGCCTGATGAGCCGCCTCCTCCATCGTCTTGGCGACGTGCACGTTCGGATTGTTGGATTCGGCGAGGATGGCGAGACCCTCGGCCGCCGCGTTGCCGTCGAAGCGGACGACGATCGGCTTGGTGCCGCCGAGCGTCTCGATCGCCTCGAGGATGCCCTTGGCGACCTGCTCGCAGGAGGTGATGCCGCCGTAGACGTTGATGAACACGGATTCGACCTGCGGGTCGGAGACGACGATCTCGAGGCTGGCGGCCATGACCTCGGCCGAGGCGCCGCCGCCGATGTCGAGGAAGTTGGCCGGCTTGATGCCGGTCCCCTGCTCCTCGCCGGCGCCGGAGACCGCGTCGAGGGAGCTCATGACGAGGCCCGCGCCGTTGCCGATCACGCCGACCTGGCCGTGGAGATGCACGTAGTGCAGGCCATGGTCCTTGGCGCGGCGTTCGAACTCGTCGTTGGCGAGCGGGTCGGCGAAGCGCTTCCAGCCGTCGTGGCGGAAGGCGGCGTTGTCGTCGAGGGAGATCTTCGCGTCGAGCGCGCACAGGCTCTTCGAGGATTCGTCGTCCGGATCGCCGATCTTGGCGAGCGGGTTGATCTCGACGAGCGTCGCGTCGTTCTCCTTGAAGCACTTCCACATCTTGAGCAGGATCTGCGCGGCCTGGTCGACGTCCGCATGGTAGAAGCCGATGCTCTCCGCCATCTTCGTGGCCGCGGCGAGGTCGAAGTCGTCGAGGGCCTCGATGTGCAGGCGCTTGACCGCCTCCGGATGCTCCTTGGCGATCTCCTCGACCTCGGTGCCGCCGTTGGCGGTGGCGAGCACGTCGTAGTCGCGGGAGGTGCGGTCCACGGAGATGGACACGTAGTACTCGTGGAGGATGTTCTTGCCTTCGGCCACGAGCACGCCGTTCACCTTGTGCTTGTGGATGGTCATCGGCAGGATGTCCTCGGCTTCGAGGATCGCCTCGTCGCGCGTCTTGGCGAGCTTGACGCCGCCGGCCTGGCCGCGGTGGCCGATCTTGACCTGCGCCTTGACGACGCAGGGGTAGCCGAGCTGCTCGGCGGCTTCGGCGACCTCATGGGAGTTCTGCGCGTAGATGGCCTTCGGAGTGGGGATGCCCTGCTCTTCGAGCAGCTGTCGCGCCTGGTATTCGTAAAGATCCATGACTCTTCCGTCTGCTTGTGACTGTTGACTATTGACATGGCCGCCACCAAGCCTTAGGGGCTTTGGCGGCGGCCGAAAACCATTGCGCCGGTTCAGGCCGGCATGGAGATGAGCGTCGAGATGGGGACGTCGCCGAGCTTGTCGACCCCGTCGAGTCCTTCGAGGCCCATGACGAAGCTGAATCCGGCGATCGCGCCGCCCGCCTTCTCGATCAGGTCGGCGCCGGCCTTCGCCGTGCCGCCGGTGGCGATCAGATCGTCGACGATGAGCACGCGCTCCCCCGGCTTGACGGCGGACGTCTCGATCTCGACGCTGGCCGTGCCGTATTCGAGGTCATAGGATTCGCCGATGGTCTCCGGCGGCAGCTTGCCCGCCTTGCGGATCGCGACGAATCCCTTGCCGAGATGGTGGGCGAGGGACGGGCCGAACAGGAATCCGCGGGATTCGAGGCCGGCGACCGCGTCGAACGCGTCGGCCGGGACCGGCAGCGCGGCTTCGATCGCACGCAGCAGGATGTCGAGGCCGCGCGGGTCGGCGAGCACCGGCATGAAGTCGCGGAAGATGATGCCTTCCTTCGGGAAACCGGGGACCGAGCGGATCAGGGAGACCAGATACGCGGCGTCCTCGGCGCCCACCTTGCCGAGATCGCGGATGGTGATGTCGTTGCCGGCCATGGTCACTCGGCCTTCTTCCCGTCGTCGGTCTGCTCCGCTTCGGCGGTTTCGGCCTCGGCGTTGTTCTGCGCGACGGACGCGTCGACGTCCACCTGGGCCTCGTCGTCGGCGGCGCCGTCGGCGGCGTCGTCCTGAGGCAGCGGGTTGCCGTTCTCATCCACCTCGTCGTCGGAGACGAAGGCGGGACGCTCGTACTCCTTGGCGATGCCGCTGAAGGAGAAGCGCAGCAGGGAGCCTTCGGAATCGATGACGATCTCCTCGTACTGCTCGTCCACGGACACGACCTTGCCGATGATCTGGCCGATGGTGATGACCTCGGTGCCGGGCTTGAGGTTGGCGCGGAAGTCCTTGACCTGCTGCTGGCGTTCCTTGTTCTTCTTGGACTGGAACCACATCATGCCGCCCATGACCACGACGAGCACGACGATGAAAAGCATATTGGCATCCATTGAGGGGAATTCCTTCCGATCGGAAACGACTAGTCCAACTTCTGAAGTCTAGAAAAGCTTGTTGACAACATCATCTTTCGGCCGTATGCCGAGATGGTCCCACGCCTTCTGCGTGGCCACGCGGCCTTTCGGCGTGCGCACGAGGAAGCCCTCGCGCACCAGATACGGCTCGCACACGGTCTCCACGGTCTCCGACTCCTCGCCCACCATGGCGGACAGGGTGTTGAGACCCACGGGGCCGCCGTTGAAGTTGCGAACGATCGCGTTGAGCACGGCGATGTCGAGACGGTCCAATCCCTCGGCGTCGATCTGGTAGAGGGCCAGCGCCTCCTTGACGTCGTCCGGTCCCGCCGACGGCAGATCGTGGACGATCACCCAGTCGCGTACGCGGCGCAGCAGACGGTTCGCGATACGCGGCGTGCCGCGGGAGCGCAGGGCGAGCTGATGCGCCGCCCCCTCCTCCAACGCGAGACCGAGCACGGTGGCGGAGCGTTCGACGAGCTTCTCCAGCTCGTCGACGGGATAGAAGTCGAGATGCGCGGTGAAGCCGAAACGCGCGCGCAGCGGCGAGGGCAGCATGCCTTCGCGCGTGGTCGCGCCGATCATCGTGAACCGCGGCAGGGTGAGCGGGATGGAGGACGCGCCGGGGCCCTTGCCGACCATCACGTCGACGCGGAAATCCTCCATCGCGATGTACAGGAGCTCCTCGGCGGCGCGCGGCAGACGATGCACCTCGTCGACGAACAGCACCTCCCCCGCGTCAAGCGAGCTGAGGATCGAGGCGAGATCGCCCGCATGCTGGATGGCGGGGCCCGACGTGATGCGGATCGGCACGCCGAGCTCGTTGGCGACGATCATCGCCAACGTGGTCTTGCCGAGGCCGGGAGGGCCGGCGAGCAGGATATGGTCCGGCGGCACCTCGCGTTTGCGCGCCGCGTCGAGGAACAGCTGGAGCTGCGCCTTGAGCCTGGGCTGGCCGATGAACCCGTCGAGGATGTGCGGGCGCAGCTCCTCGTCGCTCACCGGCTCGTTGCCGACCGGCTGGGAGGAGACCATGCGCAGCGACTCCTCGTTCGCGCCGATGTTCTCGTTGCCTTCCGTAACCGTTCCGCTGATGTAGGGTTCGTTCATCCGTTCACCTCCGTCCTTCGTCATGCGTCGTCATGTCAGATGCCGCGGTCCAGGGAGTTCAACGCGAGCTTGAGCACGCGCGGCACGTCCTCCGCGGCGAGCGGCGTGGCGATGCCGTTGGCCGCGCACGCCTCGTGCACGGCGTGTTCGGCGTCCTGCTGCCGCCAGCCGAGCGAGATGAGCCCCTCGACGACCTGCAGCGAGCCCTTGTCCTCCGGCTGGGCCGTGGTGACGGCCGCGGCCCCGGATTCGATGTCTTCGAGGTTGATCGAACCCTTGAGTTCGAGGATGATCTTCTGCGCGCCCTTCTTGCCCAATCCCGGGGCTTTGGCGAGGGCGGCGGCGTCGTTGTCGGCCACGGCCTTGGCGAGCTGGTTCGGGTTCAGCGTGGACAGCAGCGACAGCGCCACCTTCGGGCCGATGCCGGAGACCTTGAGCAGCTGCAGGAACGTGCGCTTCGCCGCCGGTTCGAGGAACCCGTACAGGGTGATGGCGTCCTGCGAGACGTTGAGATACGTGTATACGCGCGTCTCCATGCCGCCGTGCACACGCGACAGGTCGGCGGAGGGCATGCGCACCTCGTACCCGACTCCCCCGACCTCGATGAGCGCGGACGAGGCGTCGACCGTCTCGACCATGCCTGTCAACGAACCAATCACGGCGACTCCTTTCGAACAGCTGTTCGACAGTGTACACCATCATGCGCGATGACGCGACCCGGGCGCATGCCTTGGTCGCATGTTCCGGTCACATGCCGCGGTCGGCGTTGAACCGGCGTTTCGTCGCCTTCTTGGACGCCTCCGCCCACTGGCGTTGCGCCGGGGTGAGATGCTCCTCGCGTTCGCCGCCCTGCAGCGCGCCCGCCGGGCGCAGCGCGTGGCAGATCGCCAGCGCCAGCGCGTCGGCGGCGTCGGCCGGCGTCGGCATCGTGTTGAGATTGAGGATGCGCGTCACCATGCGCTCGATCTGGATCTTCTGCGCGTGGCCGTTGCCGGTGATGGCGAGCTTCGCCTCGGTCGGCGTGTGCAGGGCCACGGGGATGTTGCGCTGGGCGGCGGCGAGCATCGCGAGACCGGCCGCCTGCGCGGTGCCGAGCACCGTGTTGCGGTTCGACTGGGCGAACACGCGCTCGATGGAGACGGTGTCGGGCGCGTACGTCTCGATCTTCTCGACCAGCCCGTTGTAGATGGCGAGCAGTCGCAGATCCTGCGACATGTCCGGCGAGGAACGCACGACGTCCACGTGGATAAACGAAAGCCGGCGGTGGGCGCCGGCTTCGATCACGCCGACCCCGCAGCGCGTGAGCCCGGGGTCGACGCCAAGGATGATCACGTGCGGACTACTCCTCGTCCAGCTGGGCCATGACCTCGTCGGAGGCGGTCCAGTTGGAGTAGATGTTCTGCACGTCGTCGAGGTCATCGAGCTTGTCGATCAGGTTGGAGACCTTGCGGGCGTCCTCGAGGGAGAGCTCGACCTCGTTCTTCGGGGCCATGACCAGATCGGCGGAATCGTACTCGAAACCGGCGTCGACCAGAGCCTGACGCACGGTGTGCACGTCGGACGGGTCGGTGACGACGGTGAAGACCTCGCCGTCGTCCTGCACGTCCTCGGCGCCGGCCTCGGCGGCGGCCTCGAACAGCTTGTCGAAGTCCACGCCCTCGGACGGGACCACGATCTGGCCCTTGCGCTCGAAGTTGAAGGACACGGAGCCGGAGGTGGCCAGGGAGCCGTTGCCCTTGGTCAGGGTGGAGCGGACCTCGGCGGCCGCACGGTTGCGGTTGTCGGTCAGGCACTCGATGATGAGGCCGACGCCGGCGGGGGCGTAGCCCTCGTAGACGATGTCCTCGTAGTTGGCGCCGCCGGCCTCTTCACCGGAGCCGCGCTTGACGGCGCGCTTGATGTTGTCGGCGGGCATGGAGGCCTTCTTGGCCTTGTAGATGGCGTCGTACAGGGACGGGTTGCCGTCCGGGTCGCCGCCGCCCATGCGGGCCGCGATCTCGATGTTCTTGATGAGCTTGGCGAAGAGCTTGCCGCGCTTGGCGTCGATGGCGGCCTTCTTGTGCTTGGTGGTCGCCCACTTGGAATGACCTGACATAATGCTCCTAGCAGGTTATGAGACGGATATCTGACAAACGAAACGATTGTATGGCGTTAAGCCGACAACACGGACCGGCCGGGACATGGCGTCCACATCCCGGCCGGACCGTGGCGGATCGGCGGCGGATCACTCGGCTTCGACGGGCTCCTCGGCCACGGCGGCCTTGAAGTCGTCGGCGGAGTTGACCTGGACGCGCTTGGCGATCACCTTGAGGATCTCGGCGCGCGCCTCGTCCACCGGGACGCCGTTGAGCTGGCTGCCGTCGCGGAAGCGGAAGCTCACCGCGTTGTTGTTCATGTCCTCCTCGCCGACGATGAGGATGAACGGCACCTTGGACTTGGAGGCGTTGCGGATCTTCTTGCCGAAACGATCGTCGGAGTAGTCGATCTCGCAGCGGACCATCTCGTCCTCGAGGCTCTTGACGAAGCCGGCGAGATGCGGGGCGAACTCGTCGGCGACGGGCACGCCGAGCACCTGCACCGGGGCGAGCCACGCCGGGAACGCGCCCGCGTAGTGCTCGAGCAGCACGGCGAAGAAGCGCTCGATGGAGCCGAACAGCGCGCGGTGGATCATCACCGGACGCTGGTGCGTGCCGTCCTTCGCGATGTACTCGAGCTTGAAGCGCTCGGGCAGGTTGAAGTCGAGCTGGATGGTCGACACCTGCCAGGTGCGGCCGATCGCGTCGCGCGCCTGCACGGAGATCTTCGGGCCGTAGAAGGCGGCGCCGCCCGGATCGGCCACGAGGTCGAGGTGGGACGCCTCGGCGACCTCGCGCAACGTGTTGGTCGCCTCCTCCCAGATCTCGTCGGAGCCGACGTACTTGTCCGGATCCTTGGTGGACAGCTCCAGGTAGAAGTCGGACAGGCCGAAGTCCTTGAGCAGGTTCAGCACGAAGGTGAGCAGGCTGGTCAGCTCGTCCTTCATCTGCTCGCGGGTGCAGTAGATGTGGGAGTCGTCCTGGGTGAGGCCGCGCACGCGGGTCAGGCCGTGGACCTCGCCGGACTTCTCGTAGCGGTACACGGTGCCGAACTCGAAGAGGCGCAGCGGCAGCTCGCGGTAGGAGCGCTGGCGCGACTTGAAGATCAGGTTGTGCATCGGGCAGTTCATCGGCTTGAGGTAGTAGTCGGCGCCCGGCTTGGTGATGTTGCCGTCCGCGTCGCGCTCCTCGTCGAGGTGCATCGGCGGGTACATGCCGTCCTTGTACCAGTGCAGGTGGCCGGAGGTCTCGTACAGGCCGCCCTTGGTGATGTGCGGGGTCTGCACGAAGCTGTAGTGGTGCTTGCGGTGCATCTCGCGGGAGTAGTCCTCCATCGCGTTGATGACGGCGGCGCCCTTCGGGTGGAACACGGCGAGGCCCGGTCCGATCTCCTCCGGGAAGGAGAACAGGTCCATTTCGGCGCCGAGCTTGCGGTGATCGCGCTTGGCGGCCTCCTCGAGACGGGTCTGGTAGGCCTTGAGGTCCTCCTTGGAGGCCCAGGCGGTGCCGTAGATGCGCTGCATGGTCGGGTTCTTCTCGCTGCCGCGCCAGTAGGCGGCGGCGGAACGCTCGATCTTGAACGCCTTGATGAAGCGGGTGTTCGGCAGGTGCGGTCCGCGGCACAGGTCCTTCCACACGACGTTGCCGTCGCGGTCGACGTTGTCGTAGAAGCTGAGCTCCTTGCCGGAGATCTCGGTGGCGGTGGACGGGTCGAGGTGCGCTTCCTTGTCCTGGATCAGCTCGATCTTGAACGGCTGGTCGGCCTCTTCGGCGAGGGCCTCCTCCTCGGTCACGACGCGGCGGCGGAAGGACTGGGACGACTTGATGATGCGCTGCATGTGCTTTTCGATCTGCTTGAGATCGTCCGGCGTGAACGGCTGGTCGACCTGGAAGTCGTAGTAGAAGCCGTCCTTGATGATCGGGCCGACGCCGAGCTTGGCGTTCGGGAACAGTTCCTGCACCGCCTGCGCCATGACGTGCGTGGCGGAGTGACGCATGATGCCGAGGCCGTCCTCGGAGTCGAGCGCGACGGATTCGACGGAGTCGCCGTCGTTCAGCGGCGTGTACAGGTCACGCAGTTCGCCGTTGAGACGCACGGCGATGATGTTCTTGTCGTCCGCGAAGAGTTCGACGCCGGTGGTGGTTGCTTCCACCTCCTTCGCTTCGCCGTTGACTGTGATGGAGATGGAGCTTTGCGCCATGATGGTGTCCTTTGCTATCTGGGTCCGCGTTACCAATGTGCAGGCCTGGACGTGTAATCAACAGTTGCACACTGTAGGGCGGCGAGACGACATGCGCAAGCCGCGTTCACCAGACGAACGCATAGGTGAACCCGGGCCGTACGGCAGGTGTATGCGGTCCGACGCCGTCAGGCGCGCTGCACGAGCCACTGGGACGCGGTCTTCTTCTTCGAGGGGAACACGCCTTGTGCGCCGTTGGCGCCATCCGCCAGCCACATGCGTTTCAGACCGACGGTCTGCTTGCGTACGGTGCCGGCCCCGCTTCCGTTGTGGAGCACGGCGAACACGCCTCGTTCGATTTTCAGTATCCTCACGTCCATGATGACGGCCTCCTCGCCGTGATCGTTCCCGTTCGTCTTCGATGGTACCGCCGCCCGCGGCGTTGCCGTGGCTGACGCGCCGAATCCGTTGTGCCAAGGTTGCGGCTACGTTGTCACCTCGGTTTCGACATGCAGAAAGCCTCAGGCATGAACCTGAGGCTTTCCGTCAAAGCTCCTGCGACTGGGCTTGAACCAGTGACCGTCCGATTAACAGTCGGATGCTCTGCCAACTGAGCTACGCAGGAATATTCAGTTATCACGTCCCGTCCGGGCCGGGGCCCTTCCGGGGTGAAGCTCCTGCGACTGGGCTTGAACCAGTGACCGTCCGATTAACAGTCGGATGCTCTGCCAACTGAGCTACGCAGGAATATTCAGTTATCACGTCCCGTCCGGGCCGGGGCCCTTCCGGGGTGAAGCTCCTGCGACTGGGCTTGAACCAGTGACCGTCCGATTAACAGTCGGATGCTCTGCCAACTGAGCTACGCAGGAATATTCAGTTATGAACCGCTCCCAGCCGCAACCGGGCGCGTTCGCAACGAGTGATGAATATACGCGCCGGTTCCTGATAGCGCAACTCGGCGTGTCGCGTCATCGCAGCGCCATGCCGAGTCGCGCCGTCGCACCTACATCACCACTTTGGTGAGCGGCATGGCCGAGTCGATGGCGAAATCGGGCACGCTGGGAGCGACCCCGGCTTCGACGAGGTTCACGCCGAGCATCGCCACCATCGCGCCGTTGTCGGTGCACAGCTTCAGCTCCGGGATGCGCACGTCGACGCCGTTGGAGCGTCCGAATTCGAGCAGTTTCGCGCGCAACTGCGAGTTGGCGGAGAATCCGCCGCCCACGATCAGCGTGTCGGAATCGTACTGGCGGCAGCCGCGCATCGCCTTTTTCGCGAGCACGGTGGCCACCGAGTCGGCGAGCGAGGCGCACACGTCGTCGACGGGGATCTCACGCCCCGCGGCCTGCTCCCCCTCCACCCAACGGGCGACGGCGGTCTTCACGCCGGAGAAGCTGAAGTCGTACGGGTGCTTCGCGCCGGCCTTGCCTTGCGTGAGCCCCTGCGGCACGCGGATCGCATGCGGGTCGCCGTGTTGCGCGTGACGGTCGATGTGCGGGCCTCCCGGGTAGGGGAAGCCGAGCAGGCGCGCCACCTTGTCGAAGCACTCCCCTGCCGCGTCGTCGAGCGTCGTGCCGACCACGTCGATGTGCCGCGCCACGTCCTCGACGTGCAGCAGCGACGTGTGGCCGCCGGAGACGATGAGCGCGAGCGTGTCCTTGGGGAACGGCCCGAACTGGAGCTGGGTGACGGCGATGTGCCCGATCACGTGGTTGATGCCGTACAGCGGTTTGCCGCTCGCCCAGGCGAGGGCCTTCGCGCCGGAGACGCCGACGGCGAGGCAGCCGGCGAGTCCGGGGCCCGCGGACACGGCGATCGCGTCCACGTCGGACAGTTCGAGGTCGGCATCGGCCAATGCCTTGGACACGCACGGCACGAACGCTTCGGCGTGCGCGCGCGACGCGATTTCGGGGATGACGCCGCCGTAGCGCGCGTGCTCCTCCATCGAGGAGGCGACCACGTTGGAGCGCAGCGTGCGCCCTTGGACGATGGCGGCCGCCGTCTCGTCGCAGGTGGATTCGATGCCCAGTACGATCGGTTCGCTCATCGCGTCTTCTCCGTTCCTTCGTTCGTGTCCTGTTCGTCCGCCGTATCCGCGGCATCCACCGTCCGATCGTCGGCTCCCGCGAATCCGACGACGCGTGGGCTTAGTTCCAGCGCCATCACGTACGCGTCGATGCCTTCCGGCTGGTAGTAGCGTCTGCGCAGTCCGATGCGCTCGAACCCGAACCGTCGGTACAGCGCGATGGCGGGATTGTTGTTCACGGCGACTTCGAGCAGCATGCGCCGCGCGCCCTGTTCGCGCGCGTGGCCGATCAGCCAGGTGAGCATGCGCGCGGCGAGTCCGCGGCGCTGGTAGCGGTGTGCGACGCCGATGTCCATGATCTCCGCGTCCTCGCCGTCGTACCAGTATCCGGCGAATCCGCGCACCGTGCCCGGCACGCAGCCGTCGGGACCCGGCACGGCGCCTTCTCCCCCGTCGCCGGTTTCGCCGTCGCCTTCCTCGCGTTCGCAGTCGAACACGTAGACGCGTGCGGGCGCGTCGAGCTCCTGTCTCACCGCGTTCTCGCTCCACGCGTGGTTGCCGAACAGTTCGACCTCCAGCGTGCGCACGGCGGCGACGGCGGTCTCGCGGTCGAGGTCGTCCAATGCGACGAGCATCAGTCCTTCCTCCCTGCGCCCTCGTGGCCGAGCACGTGCTTGAGCGGCGCCGGCACTTCGGCGTCCGGACGGCGCAGGTACAACGGTTCGACGGGCGCCTGCGGATCGTGCGTATGCGCGAGGGCGGCGTCGGCGGCGAAGATCTCGACGCCCCGCCGTCCCTGGTCGAACACGGATGCGTCGGTCACGTCGCCGAGATGGTCGATGCCGTGCAGCGCGTCCGCGTATTTGGCCGCGCCGTGGCCGACGACGTCGACGACGATGTCGCCGCCCGTCGCCGCCGCGGCTTCGCGTACGACGGCGTTCACGCGGTCGACGATCGACGCCGGATAGTCGATGTCCATCGCGATGAGCGTGCGTGCGGCGCTCTCGCCGGTCCCGTCGCCGTCGAGCGGACTTTCGTACAACGCGAAGTAGAGCTGCTTGCGGCGCGCGTCGTTGACGGCGAGCGTGAGCACGCGGCGCGTCTCCGGGTCGCCGAGCGTGCCGGCCTCGCCGCGACGGATGAGATTCCACTGCGCCTGCGGCGCGAGCACGTCATGGCCGATGAGTTCCGCGCCGGTGGCGAACGCCAGCGCCTTGGCGGCGACGATGCCGGCGCGCAGTCCGGTGAACGGCGCCGGACCGGTGCCGACGATCACCGTGTCGATGTCGCGCGGTGCGTATCCGGCCTCATCGACCGCGCGCGCGATGTTCACCTGCAGCCGTTCGACGTGGGTGCGCGAGTCGGTTTCGACGATCGGCTCATGCCCCACGACGCCTACGATGGAGCCGTATGACGTGTCGATCACCAATGTGCAGCCCATGCATCCTCCCGACGTGTGCTCGTGATTCCTCCGATATGATTCTTCGGACCTGTAGTCAGACCTGTAGAGAGTGTACACCGCCGGGTGCGGGCCGCCTGTTCAGAGCTGTTCAGAGCGTGAATCCGTTCCAGCGCGCACCGACCGGCACCAGTGTGACGATGCGCGTGCCGTCGCTGGTGAGTTCGCCGTCGGCGTCCACGGCGGTGGAACCGGTCTCCGCCAGCGGGCGTGCGATGTGGATTTCGAGCCGTTCCGGCGCGAGGGCGGCGGCCATCTGCTCGCCCCATTCCATGAGCACGACCGTGTCGTCGCTGGTGTCTTCGAGTTCCTCGTCGAGTCCCAATGATTCGAGTTCGTCGAGCAGACGGTTCACGGCCGCCTGGCCGGGCGCGTAGTCGGAGCCGCCGAGACGGTACGCGTCCACGTGCACGAGATGCGCGGGGCTCCCGTCGGCGAACCGGCCATCGAGTTCACGGGCGATGGTGAACGTGGGCGAGACGATCGGCTCGCCGATGCCGAGGCCTTCGCCGAACCCTTGCGCGAGCGTGGTCTTGCCCGCGCCCAACGGCCCGGACAGGAGCAGCACGTCGCCGCCGCGCACGCGCGATGCGATGCGGTGTCCCAGCGCGCGCATGTCATCGCCCGTGGGCGCCTCGACGACGATCGTCCCGTCGTTTCTCGTCTCGTATCGTTCCCCGCTCATGCCCGTCCTTTCGTCGCGATCGTCTCGATGCTGCGCTCCAGCGCATACATGGGGTCTCCCCCGTTGGTCTTGCACTCCTCGTCCGCCCAGGCGAGCGTGCGGATGCACGTGGCCATACCGGCGGACGTCCAGCCGCCGAGCTTCACGTATTTGCGCGCCCACGGGTTCATGCCGAGTTCGGCGGCGCTGATCCTGCCCGCGTTGAACGCGGACACCTTCGCCACGGCACGGAGCTTCGACGCCAACGCGCCGATGAGCGCGACCGGTTCGACGCCCTGCTCGACGGCGGAACGCATCTTGACGATCGCGTCGGCCGTATGACCGGCCATGGCGGCGTCGGCCACGTTGAATCCGGTGACCTGCGCGTTGGCGGTCAGATACTGGTTGACCCGGTCCAATCCGATCGGATCGTCGTCGAAGTCGAAGCACAACTGCCCGCACATGGCGGTGAGTTCGCCGATGCTGCCGCCGAGCACGTCGACGAGCTGCTGCGCGGCGATCGGTTCGACGCGCCTGCCCTGCTTATCGAAGCATTGCAGCACGTAGTTGAGTTTCGCCTCCGGCTTCTTCAGATCGGGCACTTCGACCTTGTTCGCGCCGGCGCGGATGAGCCGGTCGAGCAGACGCTTGCCCTTGTTGCCGCCCTCGTGCCGGCAGATGACGATGCTGGAATTGTTCGGATCGGCGGCCGCCTGCGTGCAGTAGTCGACGATGCTGTCGCCGAGTTTCTCGTCCGCGGATTGCAGGTCGTCGACGCGCACGACGGCAACGTCGGCGAGCAGGGAGGGGCTGACGGCCTCGTCGAACGCGTACCGGTCCGTCGTGGCCGCGTCGAGTTCGACGAGTTCCGCGTCCGGACGGCGTTGCAACGCCGCCTCGCATTGTTCGCGCACGGTTTCGCCGTTGAGATACGGGTCTCCCCCGTACACCACGGTGACCGGCGCCTTGCCTGCCTGTCTTGCCATGCTCCCCATCACCCCACATCCGCTGGACAACTGGCATAATGGAACGGACCCGCCCATCATCTGTGGTTTGGAGGAAACATGGGTTCTGCATCGTTCACGATCCGCGATCTCGTCAACGCCGACGGTTCCGCTTCGATCAGCGATTACGGCGCGCACGTGCTGCGCTGGGCGCCGCAAGGCCAGTCGGACGTGGTCTGGCGTCCGCATGCGATTCATCTGTATGAGGGGAAGGCGATCCGCGGCGGCGTGCCGGTCATCTTCCCCTGGTTCAATTCCGGATTCGACCCGGCCAATACGGCCGCGAAGACGCCGAAGCACGGGTTCGCACGTTCGAGCTTCTGGCATCCTGTGGACGGTTCGGTCACGGATCGCCACGTCGAGTATGTGTTGGATTCCGGTGAGATCGACGATGCGACGCTCGCGCAGTTCGTCGGCAACGACGCCCCGCGCTTCCACGCGTCCTACACGGTGGACGCGGGCGAATCGATCACGATGGCGTTGACGGTGACGAACGACGGCGACGCCGAATTCTCCTACGAGGCGGCGCTGCACACGTATCTGGCGGTCGGCGACGTGACGCGCGCACACGTCGTCGGTTTGGACGGCGCGGATTATCTCGACACGACGCTGCCCGGCTTCCCGGTGCGCACGCAGTCCGGCGACGTGACGTTCGACGGCACGATGGTCGACCGCATCTACCTGACGGATGCGCCGCTCGAACTGCATGACGACGCGGCCGACCGCACGATCCTGAGCTCCTCCCAAGGCGCGACGGCGACGGTCGTGTGGAATCCGGGCGAGGAGGCCGGCAACGCAATCGGCGATCTGGAGACCGGCGAATGGCGGGGATTCGTGTGCGTGGAGGCCGCCGCGAACCGCGACCGCATGATCACGCTCCGCCCCGGCGAATCCCACACCCTCTCCCAGACCCTCGCGGTACGGTGATTTCGTCTTTGGCTCCCCTTGTCAGGCTGAGCCGACCATTCGTCTCCGGCTCCCCTTGTCAGGGGAGCTGTCGGCGAAGCCGACTGAGGGGTAGTCCCGTTGGGCCGCAACAATTCACACAACGAAGGGGAACACATGACCACTGAAACCGAACTGCCATCACGCCTCGAAGCCGGCCAACCCGCCCCGGACTTTACGCTGCCCGCGGTGGAGCCTGACGGCACCGAGACGACCATCACCCTGTCCTCGCTCACCTCACAGGGCAACAGAGTGCTGCTCTACTTCTATCCGGCGGCGATGACGCCCGGATGCACCACCGAAGCCTGCGACTTCCGTGACAACATGGCGCGTCTCGGCTCGCTTGGATACACGGTGCTCGGCGTCTCAAAGGATCCGCTCGCCAAACTGCAGCGCTTCCGCGAACGCGACCACCTGTCGTTCCCGCTGCTGAGCGACCCGGACCTGACGGTGCACAAGCTGTACGCCGCCTACGGGGAGAAGAAGTTGTACGGCAAGACGCACGTGGGCGTGATCCGCTCCACGTTCGCCATCGACGCGGACGGCACGATCACGCTCGCCCGCTACAACGTGCGAGCCAAAGGCCACGTGGACTCACTGCTGAAGAAGCTCGGCTGAAGGCGGCCGACTCCTCAAATTTCGGGGAGCCGGCCACAATGACTGAAGCGGATGGGCGCCCCCCCCCCACGGAGATGGTCGCTCCCGCTGGCGGGAGCTGTCTCGCGAAGCGAGACTGAGGGTGGTTCTCACTTGAACCTGTTCCCTGCAGCATTCTGCTTGTGGCGGCTCCCGCTATCAGCGTGCCCGCCGCGACGAGCGTGGCAATCGCGGCGCGCGCCGTGTGTTTCCACTCGAAACCCATACCGGTTTCCTTTCCCTGATCAGATGTTGCCATTGCAATGGCACGCCTCCTATGCGGATCGGGAAAGGGGACGGAACCGTCCCGCGGATACGAAAAGGGCGTCCTCCGACGATGACCCGTCGAAGGGCGCCCTTGGTGAATCGGGAAGAGGAAGGGGCGGGAGCGGTCTTTCCTCGCGTTCCGTCACAGACCATGCAACGCGGATTCCGATGCGCGGATATGCGTGTGGGGGCGGCATCCTTATGGACGTCGCCCCCACACGCGCGGAGAAGAAAGGAGAGTTTTGGCTCAGAGGGTTAATCCCACCATTCAATGCCACCGCTGCATTCGGGCTTGTCCTTGCTGGTGGTGCAGCCGATGCCGCCGTTCTCGATCTCCGCGTCACCCCAAGTCGTGTATCCGCCGCCGGAGCCGCTGTTCCCGCCGCCGTTGTTCGGGGTACTGGGCGCGGTGGCGCCGCCGCCCGAGTACGAGTAGCCGCCCGAATACCCGCCGTTGGAGTAGGAGTAGCCGCCACCCGTGTATCCGCCGCCCGAATAGCCGGTGTTCGCGTACGCCTGGCCGCCCGCCGCCTGGCCGCCGGCCGAAGCCTGACCGGCCGCCTGTTGCGTCTGCGCGTCGGCCTGCGCCTGCGCGTCCGCGTCCGACTTCGCCTTCACGGACGCGTTCACCGCCGCCGACGCCCTGCCGATCGCGTCCGCGTCACGCGCCTTGATCGCCTTCGCCAACTCGTCGCGCGTCTTCCCGTCGGCGACCTTCCCGTCGCTCGACTTGTAGAGCGCGTTCGCCGCGTCGACGGTCTTGTCCAGCTTCGACGACTCCACCGCCGCGACCGCCTTCGTCAGGCTCTTCCCATGCGCCTGATACCAGTCGGCCTGACCGTCCAGCTTCGCCGTGGCCGCCTCCAATCCCGCCTTGTCGTCGGCCACGCAGCCCATGTACCTGGGCGTCCCCGCCTTCAGCGTCTTCGCCAGCGCGTCCACGGTCTTCGCGTCCTTCACGTCCGTCGTCTTGATCTTCGACGCGTCGGCCGCCCTGCCGTTCACGAGCGCGGCGTACCCGTTCGCCGCCACGCGCACCGCGTCCGCCGACTCGGCGCACGCGGCCTTCGCCGCCGCCAGCCCGTGGGCGCTCCACGCCGCGTAGCCGCCGAACCCGCCGGCCGCCCACCACCACGCAGCCGGCCGCGACCGCCGGCACCAGCCATTTCGGACGGCGCTTCACGGCCTTCGCCGCCGATCCGGACGCATCCGGGTCGGAGGCATTCGGCATCGGCACCGGCGGCATGGTCTTCTTCTCGGGCATTTGGGCCCCTTTCTTGGATATGTATCCGTTGATCATGTATTTCGAACGACAAAGAGGAGACGCCGTTCGTCTGGAGGGAACGACGCCTCCTCGATCCGGTGGAACCGGACAACTCCTCCTTATTTCAGGAAGTGCTGGAACCGGCTAGAAGTCAGTCGGTCCAGTGATCCGCGTGCTTGGCCTGACGCTTGCGGATGAGGACGGCGCCGGTGCCGGCGACGGCGAGGATGGCGGTGAGCGTGAGCATCGCGTTCGCGTCGGCGCCGGTCGAGGCGAGCCCGTCCGTGGTGGTGCCGTTGAGCTTGGCGTCCGCTTCGGCCTTCTTCTTGGCGGCGGCCTCCTGCGCCTTCTTGGCCGTGTCGGCGTCGGACTGGGCGTCGGCCTGCTGCTTGGCGGCCTCGTCCGCGGCCTTCTTCGCGTCGGCCTCGGCCTGCTTGGCGGCCGCGAGCTCCTTGTCGGAGGCCTCCTTGTCGGCCTTCTTCGCCTCGTAGTCCGTCTTCGCCGCGTCCAGAGCCTTGTTGGCCTCGTCGAGCTTCGTGTTCGCGTCGGCCAGCTTGGCGTTCGCCTCGTCGAGCGCCTTGTTCGCCGCGTCGAGACGGGCCTTGGCGTTCGTGTAGCGGTCGATGTCCTTGTTCGCCTTGTCCAAGTCGTCCTGTGCGGCCTTCTTGGCGTCCGAGGCGTCCTTCACCTTGGCCTGCGCGTCCTTGACGGCCTGCTTCGCGTCCGAGAGAGCCTTGTCGGAGGCGGCCTTGTCCGCGTCGGCCTTCGACGCGGCCTTATCGGCGGCGTCGAGCGTCTTCTTCGCGTCCTTCAGCTCCGCTTCGGCCGCGGTCTTGTCGCTCGTGGCCTTGTCGATGCGCGACTGCGCGTCCTCGGCGCGCTTCGTGGCGTCGGCGATCCCCGCGTCCGCGTCAGCCACGTCCTTGGCGGCCGCGTCGACCGCGGCCTGCGCGGCCGACGCCTTGTCGGCGGCGTCCTGCGCGGCCTTCGCGGTCTTCTCGGCGGTCTTCTTCGCGTCCGCGGTGGCGGTCTTGGCGGCCGTGAGCGTGTCGGCGGCCTTGGTCTGCTCCTCCTTGGCCTGCTTCAGCGCGTTCGCCTTGTCGCCCTGCGCGGCCAAGGCGTCCTCGTACGCCTTCCTCGCCTCGGCCAAAGCCTTCTGGGCGTCCGACGCGGCGCCGTTCGCCTTGTCGAGCGCGGCCTGCGCGGTCTTGGCCTGTTCCGCGAGCTTCGCGTACGAGTCGGCGGCCTTGCCCGCGGCCTCGGACGCGCTCTTGGCGGCCGCGAGGGCCTCCTGGTATGCCTGCGGCGCGTTCTTAAGGCCGTTCATGTAGTCGGTGAGCTGCTTCTCGTACTCGTCGACCGTCAGATCGCCGTCGTCCATGCCTCCATTCATAGCATCAATGCCACGAGAGCCTGATGTATGGGCTTCGCCAATGGTAGTGGTTTCTTCATTGATGATGTTTAGATAGTGCCCAGTTTGTTGATAGACTGCATAGGGCACTTTGTTCGCTTGAAATTCATATTGTGCGAGATCAGGGTTGCTCCTAACGGCTGCATCCCAAATCGTTTTCTCGCTGTACCACCTATTTGCGGCGTTTACACCACCAGACGCCAAATTTTGTGAGTACGTATAATACTTGTGCTCCAAGAAGAGGGAGCCGTCATTGTAATTAGCGGCTAGCTGAGCATATGCCGTATTGACGCTAGACCAGCGTAATTGCTTCAGTGGATGCTCAGTTCGGCTGGCACGGAGTTCATTTATTTGCTTCATGTCGTCGATAGCTCTAAGCATATTATCCAATGACGTAGAGGATTTGGAATCACCAAGACGTGCTAATTCGCCATGATCTTGAAGAATCTGTGCGGCGTCCTTGTACCCGTACGTCTCGTAGAAGCCGAACGCGCCCTTGTCCCACTGGGCCTGCGCGTTGTCGGCGGCCGTCTTCTTCTCGTCCGCGGTCTTCTGCGCCGCGTCCGCCTTCGCCTGAAGGTCCTTCGCGTCCGCCTCGCCCTTCGCGGCCGCGTCGTCCGCCGCCTTCTTCGCGTCGTCCGCCTGCGACTGGGCGGCCTGCGCGTCCTTCAGTGCCTGCTCGGCTTGGGCGAGCTTCGCGGCGGCGTCGTTGAGGCCCGCGTCGCCGGACTCCAGCTTGGCGACCTTGTCGTCCGCCGCCTTCTTCGCGGCCGTCGCGTCCGCCTCCTCGGCCTGCTTCGCCTTGAGGTCCGCCTGCGCGGCCGCGTCCGCCTTGTCCGCGTCCGCCTTGTCCTTGTCGGCCTGCGTCTTGCCGGCGTTCGCCTCGTCGAGCCTCGACTGGGCCGAAGCCTTGTCCGCCTCGGCCGAAGACTTGTCCTTGTCGGCCTTGGCCTTGTCGTTCTCGGCCGCCGTCTTGTCCTTGTCGGCCTTGTCCGCCTTCGCCTGCGCGTCCGACACCGCCTGCCCGGCCGCATCCTGCTTCGCGTGCGCGTCCGCGGCCGCCTCGTCGTTCGCGTCGGCCTTCGCCTGCGCGTCCGACTGCTGCTGTTCGGCCTGCGACTGCTCGGCGGTCGCCGCGTCCAACTGCTTCGACGCCGCGTCCAGCGAGGACTGCGCGTCCTTGGCGGCCTGCTGGGCGGCCGCCAGCTTGTCCGGCGCGCCCTCGGCGTCCTGAGCCGCCTGGCTCTGCGTGGCCGCGGCCTGCTGCTGGGCGTCCTGCGCCGCCTGCTGCTGCGCGGCCGCCTGCTGCTGCGCCTGCTGGGCCTGACCCAGCGACTGGGCCGCCTGATCCAGCGCGCTCGCCGCCGCGTCCGCCTTCGCCTGCGCCTCCGGCACGCCCGACGGGGCCGCCGCGGCCACCTGAGCCTGCGCCTGCGTGACCTGCTGCTGGGCCTGCGTGACCTGCTGGGCGGCGCTCTCGTCGGCCGGCGTGGCCGTCTCGTCCGCCATCGCCACCTGCGGCGCCAACAGGGTGCCAGCCGTCACCGCGACCGCAAGGGCCGCCTTCGAACCGTTCCTCATCTCAAGTCCTTCCACTCGTCAGGGGTGATCTGTCCGGCACCCGGACGGCCACACCCCTATGCGCCCGTCCAGGCGGTCAGCCGATTGGATTTCGCATCCCGAATCAACCTGATATCCATCACAACCGGACAATCCCGTGAAAACTGCCAGAAACACCGTCGTTCGAGGCGTGTCGCGTTAGCAATTCCACCGAGTTCTCCGAGCCGGGTGAATCATCTCGACACGCCAATAATGCGAGCCCCCCCCCGACAACATATGAGTGGATGACCAATATCCGGAACGCTCACGGAATCGCGGGCGCGCTCTTCCATGTGCACGGCGCGTCATGCCCGGACGGACCTTCCGCCGTGCGAAAATAGACACGGTGTCAAAGCGGACGGGGTCATGGACCGTCCGAACAGGACAGGAGGTGCCTGATGGTTGCGAACAAGGCGAGCGAACTGCCGGACTGGGTGCGCTACGGCGTGTTCTGGCACGTGTACCCGCTCGGATTCTGCGGCGCGGACATCCGCCCCCAAGGCCCGCGCGAATTCCACGGCCGAGGACTCGACGCCCTGATCCCATGGCTGCCGTACATGCGCGACCTGGGCGCGTCCGGCCTGCTGCTGGGTCCGATCTTCGAATCCGCCACGCACGGCTACGACACGCTCGACCACATGCACGTCGACGTGCGGCTCGGCGGCGATGCGGCGTTCGACAGGCTCGCCGAAGCATGCCGCGGCATGGGCATGTCCATCATCCTCGACGGCGTCTTCAACCACGTGTCGCGCCGGCATCCGGCCGTCCAGGCGGCGCTCGACGAGGCGGCCGGCACGCTCTCCCCCACCGAGAACCCGTGGCACGGGCTCGTCAAGGCCACGACCGGCGCGGACGGCGCACCGACGCTCGACGTGTTCGAAGGGCACGGCGACCTCGTCGACCTCGACCACGACAGCGACGAGACGGTCGCCTACGTGACGCGCGTGATGAATCATTGGCTCGACCGGGGCGCATCCGGCTGGCGGTTGGACGCCGCCTACGCGGTGCCGAACGGATTCTGGGCGAAAGTGCTGCCTCAAGTGAAGGCCGCCCACCCGTATTCGTGGATCTTCGGCGAGGTCATCCACGGCGACTACCCGCGCATCGCGGTGGAATCCACGATGGACTCGATCACGCAGTATGAGCTGTGGAAGTCGATCCGGCACGCGCTCGAAACCGACAACTTCTTCGAACTCGACTGGAACCTCACCCGGCACAACGCGTTCCTCGACACGTTCATCCCGCAGACGTTCATCGGCAACCACGACGTGACCCGCATCGCCTCCGAGATCGGACCCAAGAAAGCCGCGCTCGCATTGGCGGTGCTGATGACGGTCGGCGGCGTGCCCAGCATCTACTACGGCGACGAACAAGGGTACGTGGGCGTCAAGGAGCAGCGGTTCGGCGGCGACGACGACGTGCGCCCCAAATTCCCGGACGCGCCGGAGCAGCTGTCAAGGCTCGGCGACCCCGTGTACCGCCTGCATCAGGCGTTGATCGCGCTGCGCCGCCGCAACCCGTGGCTGCAGGACGCGCGCGTCGAGAAGGACCTGCTCGAAAACAAACGCTACGTGTACCGTGCGGTCGCCGCCGACGGAAGCACGCACATCCGCGTGGAGATGAGCGTCGAGGATGAGCCGACATTCACGATTGTGGACGCGGATGGGCGTGTGATGTACCGGTATTAGCTTCGGCTGTACCCCGTAACGTCGGCTGCACCCCCTCAGACGGCTTCGCCGCCAGCTCCCCCTGAAGGGGGAGCAAGAGATAGAGTCAGCGCCCCCTTCAGAGGCAATAGAAAGATCCGGCTCCTGCTGAGGGGGGGGGAGCCGGGGAAGGGGCTCAGCGGTTGCGGAAGGGGACGGTCTTGCGCTTGGAGTGGCGGCGGTGCGGGCCGTCCGTGGAACCGTACTTGGCGATCATGCGGCGGTCGTGGCGCTTCGCGGCCTCGCCGCGCTCGTCCTGCACGACGCGGTTCTCGTCCCTGCGGTGGATGCGCTTGCCGCCGTCGCCGGCCTTGCCCTTACCGCCCTTGCGGTCCGAACGAGTCTCCTCGCGGTAACCGCCGTGCTTGGAACGGTGCGAGTCGCCGGTCTCGAAGCGACGGTCGCGGCGTTCCGCCTCGGCGTCGCGCATGCCGGCGCGACGCTCGGCGCGGTTCTTCCTCACCGGCTTCTCGCGACGGTCGCGGCCATGCTCGTCGCGGGAGGAACGCTTCGGCGAACGATCCGCACGACGATCATCATGCCCGCCGCGACGGTCTCGGCGCGAATCGCCGCCGTCATCCGCGAACGGATCGTCGAATCCGGTCTCGTCGGCCGCGTCGAAATCGTCGACGAACGTGATGTTCGCGGGCGTACGCGACTTGCCGGCGCCGCCGTCGCCGCGCCTGCCGCTCCGCGCCTTGCCGTTGCGGCCCTCGTCGCTTTGCGCCTTGTGGTTCCTGCGCTTGCGCGGGTTGCCGGCGGGCTGCGTGTCGTCGAGGCTCCAATCCTTGACGATCGGGGCGCGCTCCCCCACGAGCTCCTGCACTTCGGGCGAATCATGGCGCACGGCGATCGGCTTCACGTCGATGCCGGCGGCCTTGAGCATGCGCTTCGCCTCGCGGCGCTGGAACGGGAGCACGAGCGTCACCACGTCGCCCGTATGGCCGGCGCGCGCGGTGCGGCCGGAACGGTGCACGAACGATTTCGGATCGTCCGGCGGGTCGATCTGCACGACGAGTTCCACGTCGCTCACGTCGATGCCGCGCGCCGCCACGTCGGTGGCGACCAGCACGTTCACGTCGCCGTCCTCGAACGCGGCGAGGTTGCGGTCGCGCTGGTTCTGGTTGAGGTTGCCGTGCAGCTGGGCCGCGGGCACGCCGCTGTTCGTCAGGCTCTTCGCGAGCTTCTTCGCCTGGAACTTGGTGCGCGTGAACAGGATGCGCTTGCCGGTTCCGGCGGCCAGCTGGCGCACCACCTCGAACTTGTCGTCCTTCGCGACCTCGAACACGTGCTGGGTCATCGTGTCGACCACGGCGGCCGGCTCGTCCACGCTGTGCGTCTTCGGTTCGCGCAGGAACTCGCGCACCAGACCGTCGACGCCGTGGTCGAGCGTCGCGGAGAACAGCATGTGCTGCGCGTCCGGGCGGATCTGGCCGAGGATGCGGCGCACCGGCGGCAGGAAGCCCATGTCCGCCATCTCGTCCGCCTCGTCCATGACGATGACGCGCACGTCGGACAGGGTGAGCAGCTTCTGGCGCAGCAGGTCCTCGAGACGGCCCGGACAGGCGACGACGATGTCCGCGCCGGACTTCAGATCGCGCACCTGACGGTTCTGCTTGACGCCGCCGTACACGGTGGTCGTGGTCATGCCCATCATGCGGGCGAGCGGTTCGAGCACGTCGTTGATCTGGTTGGCGAGCTCGCGCGTCGGCGCGAGGACGAGCCCGCGCGGATGCGGCAGGAAGCCGCGCTCCTCGCGTTCGGCGAGACGTTCGCGGCGGATGAACTTGACGTTGCGGCGGAATTCGGACATCGCCATGCCCGGCTCCCACGCGGCCTCGCACAGGCGCGCGGCGAGCGGGATGCAGAAGGCGAGCGTCTTGCCCGATCCGGTGCGGCCGCGGCCGAGGATGTCACGGCCGGCGAGCGAGTCGGGAAGGGTGTCCTCCTGAATGGGGAACGCATCGGTCTTGCCGTCCGCGTCGAGCACGCGGCACAGCGGCTCGGGGACGCCGAGCTCGAGGAAGGTCTTGGCGCGCGTCTCGACGACGGGCGTGGGGAAGGTTGTATCTGGCACAACGGCCTTTCATGTCATATGGAATCATGCGCGGTTTGCGCAAACCATACGACAGTAGCGTAAGGCCGATACTTTGCGTGCGGCGGCGCACGCAAGGCATCGGCCCTGCGCAAGACGTCGGCGGCGTGGCCCGCCGCGGCGTCACACGTAGTTGCGTTCGATGAGGATGTCGGAGACGGTGAGGTTCGCGTCGTTGACGAGGTTGAACAGGATCACGCCGGCGAGCTGGGCCGGATCCATGAACGTGTGCTGCTTCTCCACGGACACGTAGTCGTGGCTGTCGCGGTAGAACGCGGTGTCGATGCCGCCCGGGTAGACGCCCACGATCTTCACGCTCGTGCCCTTGTAGGCGGCCTTGAGGCTCTGCGTGTAGCCCTTCTCGCCCCACTTGGTCGCGCAGTAGACGGATTCGTTGGCGTTGCCGCGCGTGGCGGCGGTGCTCATCACGTTCGCGATCTTGAGATCGGCCTCGCCGTCCGCCCTAAGCGTGGCGACCGACCACAGGATCATGCCCTTCAGTCCCTTGAGGCATTTGTCGACGTCGGCGGCCTCGTAGGCGGTGGGCGTCTTGAACGAGGGTTGCCCGGCGTTGTTGATGAGCAGGTCGACGTGGCCGAGCTCGGCGATCTCGGCGATGGAGGCGTTCACGAACGCCTCGTCGGAGACGTCGCCGACGAACGCCTTGTAGGATTCGGCGCCGAACTCCCCTTCGAGTTCGGCCTGGCGTTCGGCGTTGAAGTCGACGCCCGCCACGAACCAGCCTTCGGCGATGAGCTGCCTGGCCAGCTCGTAGCCGAGACCGAGCGCGCTGCCGGTGACGATCGCGATGTTCTTCCCGTTCGATTGCATTGCCATATCCGGTTCTCCCTCACGAGGATGGGTTCTTGGGTCATGGTTCAGGCTATCGAACCGTTCCGACGCGGTGTCGCGTTTCGCCCGGCGGCGCGCCCTCCCGGTCGCGTTCCGGCGTGCCATGGATGGTCTGATGGTCTGGGGACCGCTGGGTCACGCCATCTGCGCGACGCTCTTCGGATACCAGATGGCCAGCCAGTCGTCCTCGTACGGGGAGGCGAGACGCTCCTCCATCCACTCGCGACAGGCGGCGAAGAAGCGCGTGAGCATGGAGACGGCCTTGACGTTCATTTCGGTGTCGATGATGGTGCGCATGGGAATCACTCCTTTGGTTCCGACGGGCCGGGACATGGCGTAATCGTCCATATCCCGTCAGGTCTTGTTCCTTTTTCGTTCTTCCACTGCAGTGCGAAGATGCCTCAATCATATGGCTTCGAAACACGCCGCCACGGCGCCGTCATCGCGTCAACGGCGATGATAATATCAAAATCGTATATGACCGATATCGTCGGATGGAGGTCGGCAGCGATGCCGTCGAAGAAGATCACCGTGTTCTCGGACATGTCCGAACACATCTACTACAACGTCCCCGGTCTGCCGATCTACGCGCGGTGCGACCCGTTGTCCACGTTCGCCGACTACCGGTGCCCCTGCCATTGGCATCGCGACCTCGAATTCATCCGCGTGGTGAGCGGGGATCTGCACTATTTCGTCAACGGCCGCGTCACCGTGCTGCATCCGGGCGAGGGCATGGTCGTCAACTCCAGCCGGCTCCACTACGGCTTCTCGCCGGACCGGCGCGAATCATGGTTCTCCTGCGCGGTCGTCAGCCCGACTTTGTTCGAGGATCTCACACCGGCGACGAACGCGCGGTGCGCACGCGCGTTCTCGCAGGACATGGATGACTTCCTGACGCTGTCGCCGGGCGTCGGCTGGCAGCGCGACGTGCTGATGGGCGTCGAGGAGGTCGTCCGTCTTATGCCGGGAGGCGGCGTGAGACGCGACTCCCCCACGCGCGTCGCACGGGCGGCGGGCGTGGCGCCGCCGGACGACGACGTGGCCGCCGCGGACCCGCTGCCGGCCGTCGCCGCGTCGATCCGTCTGTGCGACATGGTGCTCGACCGGTTCGCGCCCCGCGTCGACGGCGACGGCGATGGTGACGAGACCGCGGAAGCCGGGAACGGCGGCAGGACGGACGGCGACGGTGCCGGCACGGCGGGCGTCGCGGGCTCGGTCTCCGGCAACGGCGGCGCGCGGGGCGCCAACCGGCGCGACCTGATGACCGTGCTCAACATGACCGGACTCGTCCAGCAGCGGTTCGCGGAACCGCTGAACCTGGACGACATCGCGGCCGCCGGCGGGGTGAGCCGCAGCCAATGCTGCATCCTGTTCCGCCGGTACGTGCGGCGCACGCCCAACGAGTTCCTCACCGAACGGCGTCTGGAGGAGGCGAAGCGCATGCTCGCCGGCACGGGCGCCTCCGTGGCGGAGACGGCGCGCGCCTGCGGATTCTCGTCGTCGAGCTACTTCATCAGCGTGTTTCGCCGCCGTTTCGGCCTCACCCCCAACGCCTACCGCGGCACGAGGTAACGCCTCATACGAACGCCCCGCGGACGGAATGCGGCACCACATATGAGGATGCCTCGCGGGCGGGGGCTGTGACGGGCAACTTGCGGCGCCACATATGAACGCGCCCCCGCTTGCGGCGGCTGTGCCGGACGACATGCGGCGCCACATACGAACGCCCCCGCTGGCGGGGGCTGTCCCGCGTCGCGGGACTGGGGGTGGTGTCCGGCAAGGGCCCGATCGGGCCGGCCGTACCACCCCCAGTCAGCTTCGCTGACAGCCCCCGCCAGCGGGGGCGAAGATGCCGCGCGCCCGCATGCGATACACCGGCGGGGGCGAAGATGCCGCGCGCCCGCATGCGATACACCAGCGGGGGCGACGATACCGGTCGACGGACTAGAGGATGTCGGGGTCGTCCTTCTCGATGGTGCCGGTCATCTTGCCGACGGCCTTGAGACCGTGGTAGGCGACGAGGATCACGATCGTGCCGATGGCGATGCCGTTGAACGAGATGCCGTTCACGGTGAACGCGAACTGGCCGATCGCGATGATCATCGTGATGGCGGCGACCATGATGTTGAGCGGCTTGTCGAAGTTGACCTTGTTCTCCACCCAGATGCGGATGCCGATCATGCCGATCATGCCGTAGAGCAGCGTGGTGACGCCGCCGAGCACGCCGGCGGGGATCGTGTTGATGACCGCGCCGAACTTCGGGCACAGCGACAGGATCAGCGCGAACGCGGCGGCGCACCAATAGGCGGCCGTCGAATACACCTTGGTGGCGGCCATCACGCCGATGTTCTCGCCGTACGTGGTGGTGCCGGAGCCGCCGCCGAAGCCGGCGAGCGTGGTGCCGAGACCGTCGGCGAGCAGGGCGGTGCCCATCTGGTCGTCGTAGTCGCGGCCGGTCATCTGCGCCACGGACTTGACGTGGCCGACGTTCTCGGCGACAAGCACGAGCACGACCGGCAGGAACATGGGCAGGATCGTGAAGTCGGCCTGCGGCATGTGGAACTTCGGCAGGCCCACCCATGCGGCGCTGGAGATGGCGGAGAAGTCCACCTGGCCGCGGAAGCACGCGTACGCATAGCCGACGATCACGCCGAGCAGGATGTTGAGACGGCCGAGCAGGCCCTTGAACAGCACGGCGATGAGCAGCACCGCCAGCAGCGTGACGATGGCCGTGTCCGGCGCGGCCTGGAAGTTGTTCCACACGCTGGGCGCGAGGTTGAAGCCGATGATCGCGACGATGGCGCCGTTGACGACCGGCGGCATGATGATGTCGATCCATTTGGCGCCCGCATAGTGCACGGCGATGCCGATCAGGGCGAGCAGGATGCCGGTGACCATGATGCCGAAGCTGGCGACTGCGATGCCCTTGTGCGCGGTGGTGACCGCGGTGATCGGCGCGATGAAGCCGAAGCTGGAACCCAGGTAGCTGGGCAGCACGTTCCTGTTGATGAGCAGGAACAGCGCGGTCGACATGGCGGTGAAGAACAGCGTGGTGGACGGGTCGAATCCGGTGAGGATCGGCACGAGGAACGTGGCGCCGAACATGGCGATCACGTGCTGCGCGCCGATGCCCGCGGTGCGCGTCCAGGTCAGGCGCTCGTCGGGTTCGACGACCTCGCCGGGCGCGAGCGTCTTGCCGTCGCCGTGCGGCTTCCACTGGAAGATGTTGCCTTTGGGTTCGCTCATAGGGCTCTCCTTAGCTTCTCTCTTGCGGGGTGTACCTCACCCCCGCGATTCGAAGCCATTGTAGCCGCCCTGTGCGTCAGCGCGTCACTTGCCGTAGTAGTCGAGCAGATGCGGGTCGACGGCGTGCACCACGTCCACCAGGTCGCCGTTGGACAGGTACGGGCGTTTGAACTCGCGCCACGGGTCCACCTTCACTTCCCATTTGCCGGTCTCCTCGTTGAGTACGGGGCGTGCGGTCTGCTCCCAGTGCATGCGCTTGGAGGTGCGTCCGGTCTCCGGGTCGCGGCGCGTGTAGTGCAGGCACGTGCAGTTGGTGATCGCCCAGTCCGGCGAGGCGGCCCGGTGCAGGAACTCCTCGTCCGAAAGATCCTCCAACGTGAGCATGAGCGCGAGCATGAAGTCGCCGTGCGTGACCATGACCACGCTGCCCAGATCGGATTTGCGCGACAGGGAGCTCAACACGTTGTGCACGCGGTCCTCGGCCACGTCGGCCACGGATTCGCCCGCCGGCGGACGCCAGTACAGCGGGTCCGTGTTCTTGAACATCCAGTTGCGCGCGTAGTTGGTCTTGAACTCGTCCTTGGTGATCGTGTTGATCTCGCCCCAGGAGCGTTCGCGGATGACGCGGTTCTCCTCCCATTTCGCCTTGGGCAGGGCCATGGTGGCGGCGGTCTCGCGCGTGCGCACGTACGGGGAGACGAGATACCGGTCGAACAGCTGCTGCTGGCCGACGAGCCACCGGCCGATGCAGTCGGCCTGCTTGCGGCCCGTGCCGGTCAGTCGCCAGGAGCGGTCGGGCACGGTCACGTTGTCCTGCGTGTACAGCGAATTGTCGCCCCGGTCCCCCGCCTGGACGATGATGTTCGCCTCGGATTCGCCGTGTCGGATCACATACAGGTCGAGCGGCATGCTCATGGGCGTCTCCTTGTCGTCGCTTCGTCATCGATCGTGTTCCGGGCCACCGGAACACGCGGGTTTCCAGCTTAATCGAAAACGCCGCCGCGCGTATGGGGGTCATACGCGCAGCGGCGGAAAGTTCACCGAGAATTCAGGCGACGATGGGTTTCAGGCGATGGTGACGGGCGTGCCGTCGGGCAGCTGCTCGTACAGCCACTTCGCGTCGGCGATGCTGAGGCGCACGCAGCCGTGCGAGGCGGGCTGGCCGAGCTTCGCGCCCTCGTCCTCCAGGTATTCGCCGAAGTTCTGCCCGGTGGGCACGGAGTGGAACAGGTACGGCCCGTAGAAGCGCACCCAATAGTCGGCGCCCATGCCTTCGGTCGCGTTGAAGAAGTGCAGTCCGCGCGCGTCCACCGTGTAGGTGCCGCGCGGCGTGGAATCGTCCATGCCGGAGCTGGTGACCATCGTGTAGATGGTCTGCCCGTTGGACTTGACGTAGGCGCGCTGGGCGGCGAGGTCGACGTCCACGCTGATGCCCGTGTACTGGGAGAGGTCGGGCTGGACGCCGCCGGTGGGGTTCGTCCAGCGGGCGCGCTGCTCCTCGGCCTCGCGCTGCTTGGCGAGCGTCTCGTTGACCTGCGGCACGGTCCTGCGCTTCAACGCCTTCGCGGACGCGCTTTCGACGCGGGCTATGCCGGCGCCGTTCCGCGATGCGGCGATCGCGGCGTCGCGCTCGGAGGCGCGCGCCTGCCAGAGCGCGATCGTGCCGCACAGCGCGACGGCGAGCACCGCGCACAACGCGGTCTCCCCCGCCAGCAGCCAGTCGGTGCGCTTGCGGTGCAGTCCGACGTATGCCGATCGACGTCCAGCCATGCGTGTCCCCCAGAGATGATTCGATGATGTGCCGGCATGCACGCGAAACCGCGCATACGCCGAAATTCCCCTCGATGATACCTGATTGCGCCGACCCGCGCACGCGGCAGCCGTATCCGTCAGAACACGAGGAACGAGACCGCGGTGAGCGTGAACAGGCTGGCGACGGTGGTGACGAGCACCATGCCGATCGCGTATTCGGGCTGGTTGTGTTCTCGTTCGGCGAACATGACCATGGTGCTCATGGTCGGCAGGCCCGAGACGAGGGTCATCATATGCACCATGTCTGGGTTGGCGGCGCCGAGGCCGAGCATCGGCGGCACGGCGGTGAGCAGTGCGTAGAAGCCGACGGGCACGAGCAGCATCTTGACGACGATGCCCACGTACAGTTCGTATTTCCTCAGGATGCCCGTCCAGTCGCGGATGGCGAACAGTCCGCCCAGGTACACCATGGACAGGGGCGAGGCGGTGGAGCCGAGCGTCTTCAACGGGGTGAGCACCACGTCGGGGATGGTCACGCCGGCGAGGATCAGCGTGACCGCGAGCACCACGGCGATGAGCGCGGGGCTGACGAGCGGGGCGAGACGGTCGAGCCAGCCGTGCGCGGGACGTTCGTCGGCGATGGACTGCCGGTCGTCGACCTTCTTGCACGTCCACACGCCGTACGTCCACAGGAGGAACTGGTCGACGATGGACATGAGCGCGAAGTAGAGCGCGCCTTTGCCGGGGAACAGGGCGAGGATGAGCGGCAGGCCGATGAATCCGGCGTTGCCGAACGCGAAGCAGCCGCGGAACATGCGCCCGCGTTCGCGCTTCAATCGCAGCACGTGGGAGAGCAGGGTGAACAGGCCGATGAGCAGCGCGTACATGACGAGCGTCATCGCGATGATCGCGTCGGATCCGATGAGGTCGGCGCGCGTCGTGCCGGACACGGCGTTCGAGAAGACGAGCAGCGGGATGCCCGCCTTGAGTATGAACGCGCAGATGCCGTCCAATGCGGCCTCGCCGAGCACTTTGGATTTCACGCAGATGTAGCCGACGACCATCATCACGGCCATGCCGATCATCTGGCCGAGCACGATGCCGAACTGCTGCACGGATTCTCCCTCTCTCATGGAACGCGCCTTCCGGACGCGCCCTTCCCGGACCGTTCTTCTAGAACACGAGCTGCACAAGCAGCATGTACACGATGGTGCCGCCGGCGATGGAGAGCAGCATGCTGCGCCGCCACAGGTGCAGTGCGACGATCGCGAGGCAGGCGATGAGCTCGGGCACGCCGTGGCTGCCGGTCAGGATGGGCGTGTTGCGCAGCGAGTAGACGACGAGCAGGCCGGTCATCGCGTATGGCAGCACCTTGCCGAAGTATTCGATGAGGCGTGGCGGCTGCTTCGACTCGGGGAACACGAGGAACGGCAGGAACCGGGTGAGCATCGTGCCCGCCGCCACCACGGCGACGGTGATCACCCCCTGGAGCACGGTCATCGTCATCGCGTCGTCTCCTTTCCTTCGTCTCCTTCATCGTTCCCCGCCGCGGCGGCGGCCTCCGCATCGCCATCGTGCAGGTCGTCGAGCCGCGGGCGCAGCAGGACGAACAGCACGATCATCGCGATCAGCGAGGGAATCATGAAGTCGTCCGGGCCGAACGTGACGAGGCAGGCGAGGGACGCGAGCACGCCGACGACGGCGCTGACGCGTCCGCGGCGGCCCGTGCCGGCGCCGAGCCACTGGTCGAGGAAGATGACGAGGAACAGCGCGGTGAGCACGAATTCGAGACCGTCGGTGTCGAACGGCAGGTTGGAGCCGATCACGCCGCCGAGCGTAGCACCCGTCACCCAGTACGCCTGGTTGAGCGCGGTGACCCACAGGTAGAACCAGCCGCGGTCCACGCCGTCGGGGATCCGCGTCGAGGAGTTGATGGCGAACGTCTCGTCGCACATGCCGAAGATCAGGTACGGGCGCTTCCAGCCGAGCCCGCGGAACCTCCCCAGCATGGACAGGCCATAGAACAGGTGCCTCGCGTTGACCATCAACGCGAGCAGGAACGCGGCCACGGGGTTGAACGCGGAGAGCAGCAGGTTCACGGTGACGAACTCCATCGAACCGGCGAAGATGAACGCGCTCATGCACATCGGCCAGACGAACGAGAATCCCTTCGTGCCCATGAGCATGCCGTAGGAGCATCCGAGGAACAGGAATCCGAGTGCGATCGGCACGGTGAGCGGGAACGCCGCCCTCAACGCCTCAAGGCGCATGCCGCGCCGTTCCTCCCGTGTCATGCCGCGTCTCTCCTTCGTCTCTCTTCCGGGATCGTTGCGGCGGATATGCTATCACGCCTTGGGCGTGGCGCAACGGCGGGCGTTCATTGTACGACGATGCGTCGGATGGCCTCGCGGATGGCGGCCGCGTCCAGCGTATCGTCGCCGAGCACGCGGTGCAGCGTGAGACCCTCGATGAGCGAGTCGAGGATCGCCGCGGTCGGCCTGTCGAAGAACCGTTCGAGCTGCGCGCGGCTGGCAGCCATCCATCGTTCGGTGATGTCGCGGTAGGCGGGGTCGCGCGCGGCGATCGTGTACAGCTCCATGGTGATGACGAGGTCGCGCTGCGTGCTCACCAGATCGGTCTCGATGTGACGGGCGACCGCCTCGCGCGCCTCGTCGATGCTCCCCACCCCGTCCATGCGTGCGGTGAACGCCGCCACGCAACGGTCCGCGTACCGTTCGAACGCCTGATGCAGCAGGTCGGCCATGCCGTCGAAATGGTAGGTCATCGAGCCGAGCGGCACGTTCGCGGCGGCGGCGATGACGCGGTGCGACGCGCCGGTCACGCCTTTGGCCGCGATGACGTCGAGGCACGCCTCGATGATGCGGTCCTTGCGTTCCGGGTCGAAGCGGCGGGTCGACTCCCCCATGGCGCACCTCCTCGCGGTCATAATCCGGTCGTGATGTCCGGTTGTGATGTCGATGTCGTCATCCAGCATACACGCCGTAATGTACGTTCGTACATACTGTTGTGTACGCTCGTACACAACGCCGTCGGCTTCCGTATTCCCGCCGGCGGCGCACCTTGTCTCGAACGCACGCGGCCCCCGCATCCTTGCCGCAGGATGCGGGGGCCGCGTGCGTTGCGCGCACGGACGCGCGAGTCACGCGCCGCGCGGACCGTGCCGTCACTCGGGGCTCTTCAACGCGCCGACCATGTCGATGCGGTCGAGCGCATGGTTCGTGGCGCGGCTCACCAGCAGCGTGAACAGGAACGCCAACGCGGCGGCGGCCGCATAGCAGTACCACAGCACGTTGGGCACGATGTTCATGCCGGGCAGGTCGAGCCGGCTCACGAGGAACCCGAGCAGCCCGCGCCCGCACGGCAGGCCGATTGCGATGCCGAGGGCGGCGAGCAGCAGCATCTCCTTGTTCACGTAGCCGTGCACCTCGCCGCGGCGGAAGCCGAGCACCTTGATGGTGGCGAGCTCGCGTTCGCGCTCCGAGATGTTCGTGGAGGCGAGTGTGTACAGCACGACGACGGCGAGGATCGCGGCCATGGCGACGATGAAGCCGATCATCGCGAAGAAGATGGCGAAGCTCTTCGCGAAATCACGCTCCTGCTTCGCCGAACTCGTCACCGACAGGTAATCGTCCTGCGAGGCGAGACGGTCGGCGAACGCGATCTGCGCGTCGTCGTCGCCCTTCACGTTGACGAGGTCGGCGTTGGGCGCATAGTCGGCGTCGAACGCCTTCTCGTACGCGGACTGCGTCATGAACACGACGTTGCCGGTGTAGTACTGCGCGACCACGTACACGGGCAGTTCGGCGGTGTTCGCCATCGCGTCGGTCACGTCGACCGTGGAGCCTTCGAGGAGCGCGAGCTTCCTCGCGGCGTTCTCGGTGACGACGATGCCGCCGCCGGTCAGGTCGTCGCCGTCCGAACCGTACAGTTCGATCGGCGTGCCGGACGGCGTCTGGATGTTGATGTGCCCGTCGGTCGATTCGCCGTCGGGGATGACCATGAGCTGGGCGGTGAGTTTCGCGTCATGGTCGCCGGCGTCCGCGTCCGGGGAGGCGAGGGTGACGGAGCCGAGCTGCAGCGGCAGCGCGGACTCCACGTCCTCGTCTGCGTCGAGGGCGCGTTGCGCCTTGTCGTGGTCGGCGGCGGAGGTGACGGCCATCACGTCGTAGACGGCGATCTCGCCGTGCTGGCGCGGCATGAGCGTCAACGCGGAGGATCCCATGCCGAAGCCAGCGGTCATGAGCGCGGTGCAGCCGAGCACGCCGATGATGACCATGAGCGCGCGCGACTTGTAGCGGAACAGGTTGCGGGCGGTCACCTTGCCGAGGAAGCTCAGATGATCCCATACGAATCCGATGCGCTGCAGCGCGATGGTCCTGCCGGCCTTCGGCGCCTTGGGGCGCATGAGCTCGGCGGGTTCCAGCCGCAGCGACCCCATGCACGCGACCATCGCCGAGCCGGTGATGACGACGACGAACAGGAGCACACCGCCGACGGCGAACCGCCAGTCGACGAGCAGCGGATAGTGCGGCAGCAGGTAGAGGTTCGTCAGCATCTTGCGGGTGAATGCGAACGGCAGTCCGACAAGTCCCAGCAGGTCGCCGAGCACGCCGCCCAGCAGGCAGGCCGCGACCGAGTAGACGAGGAACTTGAGCAGGATCGCATGGCGGCCGTAGCCGAGCGCCTTGTACGTGCCGATGAGCTGGCGGTCCTCCTCCACCATGCGCGTGATGGCCGTTAGGCTCACCAGCAGCGCGATGACGAGGAACAGCACGGGGAACATGGTGCCGAGGCGTGAGATCATCTTGCTCTGCGTCTTCACGTCCTCATAGCTGGCGATGGCGCCGCGGTCGTTGACGATCCACTTCGCGTCCGAGGGCGTGATGTCTTCGATGTCCGTCTTCACGGCATCGACCTTGTCGAGATAGTCGTCGCCGTACGTGTCCAACGCCTTCGCGCCGGCGACGGTGACGACGGCGGACGTGTACGGCAGGGCGTCGTTCACGACCGCGTCGCCCGCGACGAACATCGGATGGACGGTCTTCGAGGCGGTCACGAGGGCGAGCGGACCGGATGGGTTCACGATGTCGTTCGGGTCGATGACGACGCCGACGATCGTGTACGCGCCGCCGTCGAACATGGCGGGCGTGTGGGCCCCGGCGGCCGTCGCGGAACCGTCGGTGGCGAATGTCACCGCGTCGCCGACATGTTTGCCGGAATCGTCGAGATACTGCCGGGTGACGGCGATCTCGTGACCGGTCTTCGGCAGGCGTCCTTCGGTCAGGTACGGGGCGTCGATGCCGCGGTCGTCGAGCGTCGAGACGGTCACGGCGGCGCGCCTGCCGTCGATCTTCGTCGTGACGTTCTGCGAGCGGATGCCGTCCGCGTCGGCGACGCCGTCGACCCGCCGCAACGCGGCGATGTCGGCGTCGTCGAGGCCGAGCGTGGATACCACGGAAATGTCGTGCATGTCCGTCGCGTCGAAGAAGTCATCGAGACCGGCGCGGATGTCCCGGCTGACGGCGTTGAGGCCGCCGAGCATCATCACGCCGACCGCCACGATGATCGCGATCGCGGCGAAGCGTCGGCCGTTGCGGGCGATGGTGCGCCACGCGTCCTTCCAGAGTGCGGTGCTATGCAACGGCACCACCTACCATTCGATGTCGGCGATGGGCGTCGGATGCTCGTTCACGTCGATCTCGGTGACCTTGCCGGAACGGAAGCGGATCAGACGGTCGCCCATCGGCGCGAGCGCCGAGTTGTGCGTGACGAGCGCGACGGTGATGCCGCGCTGGCGGCAGGAGTCCTGCAGCAGCTGCAGCACCTCCTTGCCGGTGTTGTAGTCGAGCGCGCCGGTCGGCTCGTCGCACAGCAGCAGCTTCGGGTTCTTGGCGAGGGCGCGCGCGATGGACACGCGCTGCTGCTCGCCGCCGGAAAGCTGCGCGGGGAAGTTGTTCAGACGCTCCCCCAGGCCGACCTTTTCCAGTGTCTCCTTGGCGTCGAGCGCGTCGGGGCAGATCTGCGAGGCGAGCTCCACGTTCTCGAGGGCCGTCAGGTTGGGCACGAGGTTGTAGAACTGGAACACGAAGCCCACGTCGAAGCGGCGGTAGTCGGTCAGTTCGGCGTCGGACGCCTTTGTGACGTCGCGGTCCCCCAGCTTGACGCTGCCGGACGTGGCGCGGTCCATGCCGCCGAGGATGTTCAGCGCCGTGGATTTGCCGGCGCCGGACGCGCCGAGGATCACGGCCAGTTCACCCTGCTCGATGTCGAAGGTCGCATGGTCGAGGGCCAGCACGGCGGATTCGCCGCTGCCGTACTGACGGACCACGTCATGGAATTCAAGGAAGCTCATCGTTTTCACCTCTCTGGTCGGCACCGGTGCTGTCTTCCATTCTTCACCGGGCACCTGAGAGCGTAACCCATCACGCCGTAGGGTTAAATCCCCATATTTCGATACAGTGTGGGGTTATTGGAGGCGGGAGCCGCGCCGGGCAATCGCGAAATCGTCCCGTATCGGGTTGTATGGCATATCTTCCTGCCATACAACCCAAGAACCCGCCCACACGTGGTTGCCTGGCCGAAGTTCATGCCGGGCAACCGCGTAACAGCACACAATCAGCTTGTCCGGCGCATTGTTCCGCCGGACAAGCCAAGAGACCGCCCGCACGAGCTTGGCCGGCGGGTATCCCCTTAGGATTCATGCTCCTTGTAGTTCGTCGCCTGCGACATCACCTTTTCGAAGACCTCGTCGTTCCACTGGGGCGGGTAACCATTCTCGTACAGCAGGACGGTCAGATCCATGTCGAGCTCGTTCTTGATGTCTTCACGGGTCGACCAATCGGCGTACCTGGACTTGTCGTCCACCAACTCCCTGATCCGCATGGCCAGCGAACGGCATTTCTCTTCCTCATACGGGAATCCATGGTCGTCGCGCACCTTGACCAGAATGTCGTAGAACGCTTTCTCCTCGTAGGTGAGGCCAAGATCCTCGAAGGACCGCCGATCCGCCTCCAGATCCTTGAGCAGGTCGAGCAGCTGGACGGACAGGTCGTCCACGAAGTCGGCGACCGTGTCGCTGACGAACTGGAGATTGTCACGTGTGTTGTAGGCATCCACGATTCTCTGCAGCCGTTTGCCGAACTCCTCGGCCATGACGCCATTGGTGCGCCCGTACTCACGTATGCTGCGCCGAAGCAGCCTGATCAACGCGTTGTACTTGGTGATCGGCAGATCAATCGCCGCGAGATTGCGGAGGAATTCCTCGCTGAAGATGTTGCCACCTTCCGGCAGCCTCTGCGCGTCCACGACATTCTCGACGCCCGTGCAGGAGATGGCGCGTCGGACCATCTCCTCGACCGCCGCGTTCATGGCGTCGACGTCGGGTGCGTTGCCGGTCGTCTGTTTGCGGATGACGGATCGGACGGCGAGATAGAACTGGGCGGTCGCGATCTCGTCATCCGTGAGCTCGCCGGACGGAGCGCAGATGTCATACGCCTGACGCAGTATCCGGCTGAAATGCATGAACCGGTCCAAACGGTCCTTCAGCGTCTGAACGAACTCGGCCGCCTTGTTGAGGCAATCCAGCCGCGCCATGGGCGTGCCCGTGAAGAAGTCACGGGCGTCGAACCCGTGCATGATGTCTTCGAGTATGGACAGTTGGTTTCTGAATATGTTCAGCGTCGTCTGGAGCTGCTGCACCGGGTCGTCGCCGTCGTCGCCGTAGGCTTTGATGGCCTGTTCCATATTGTCCTTGATGCCGATGTAGTCGACCACGAGCCCCTGGTCCTTGCCCCGGTAGACGCGGTTGACGCGCGAGATGGTCTGAATGAGCGTGTGCTTCTGCAACGGCTTGTCGATGTACATGACGGACAGGCAGGGCACGTCGAATCCGGTGATCCACATGTCCACCACGATGGCGACGCGGAAGTTCGAATGCGGGTTCTTGAACTGTCTGTCGAGCATCCTGCGATGCTCCTTGGTGCCGCACAGGTCGTAGAGTTCCGGCTCATCGTCGGCGTCGCGCGTGGCGACGAGGTTCATCGCAGGCAGGGCCACGAGCCCTTCGGACTGTTCCTTGGTCAACCGTGTCCCCGAGGGAGCCTTCGCGGGGCTGCCCCATTCGGGTCGGAGCGCGAGGATCTCCTTGTAGAGCCTGTAGGCGTGTCGTCTGCTGGAACACACCACCATGGCCTTCTGGGTGACGGCCGGCTTGGCGGCGCATAGGGCATCGTAGTGCGTCACGAGATCCTTGGCGAGTTTATGCAGCCTGTCGGGGTTCTCGAGAATCACCGACAGCGAGCTCATGGCCCGCTGGCTTTTCATGATCTGCTGTTCGGTGGCGCCTTCCACGGCGCACTGTTCGTAGTATTCCTGGATGCTCCGGGTCTGTTCCTCGGACAGCTGCACGCGTGCGAGCCGCGGCTCGTAGCTGATGGGGACGGTGATGCCGTCCTTGGCGGATTGCCGCATGGTGTACCGATCCACCACCGGGCCGAACACGGCGAGCGTCTCGTCGATGGGCGTGCCGGTGAAACCGCAGTATGTGGCGTTGGGGAAGCTGTCGCGCAGGTATTTGGCGAATCCGTACACGGTGAACACACCGTCGTCGGTGCGCTTGAGCGTGGCATTCACGCCGGTCTGAGTGCGATGGGCCTCGTCGGAGATACAGATGATGTTGCTTCGTTCGGACAGGAGACCCGTCGATTCGCAGAACTTCTGGATGGTGGTGACGTAGATGCCGCCGCTTTCCCTGCCTTTCAGCGTCCGCGAGAGATCGGCCCGCGTCTCGATGCTGCGGACATCGTCGTCATGCAGATAGGTTATGGCCGATTCGAACACCTCGGCGGTCTGGTCGTCCAGGTCCTCGCGGTCCACGATGACGATGATGGTGGGGTTGGCGAGTAGTTTTCTTTTGCGCAGCATCATGAGTCGGCTGAGGAACAGCATCGTATAGGTTTTGCCGCAGCCCGTAGCGCCGAAGTAGGTGCCGCCCTTGCCGTCGCCGCCGACGCCCCTGCGCCGCAGGTGCCTGCTGATGCTGTCGAGCATCAGGTTGGCGCCGAAATACTGCGGGTACCGGCACACGATGGGTGTCTTGGCGGCGGCGTCACCATCCGGGTAGAAGATGAAGTCGCGGATGATCGGCACCAGACGGTCGGGTGCCAATGCGCCTTGGATGAGCGTGTCGAGCGAGCCGATGCCGTTCGTGTCCTTGTCGCCGTGGTCGATTCGGTTCCATGAGTAGAAGTACTCGTATGGGGTGAAGACGGTGCCCAACCGGTTGTTCACGCCGTCGCTGATGACGGCGAGACAGCAGTAGCGCGTGAGGTTGGGGATGTCCCTGTTGTATCGGACGGTAATCTGCTTCCACGCGTCGTGGATGGTGGCGTCCTCCTTGATGGCGGATTTGAACTCGCAGATGACCAACGGGATGCCGTTGACGTACAGCAGCACGTCGGGGCGTCGGCGCGTCCGGCCTTGGACGGTGAGCTGGTTGACGACCTTGAGAATGTTGCGGCGCTGTTCGTCGTAGTCGATGTAGTCGATGTGCACGGCGGGCATCGTGGGGTCGTCGCGCGTCAGGTCGAAGCCCTCGTTGATGAGTCGGAACGTGCGGCGGTTGCCGTCGTACAGGGGCGTGTCCGGAATATACCGGAGCCGGTTGATGATCTTCTCGGTTTCGGCGCCGCTCAGATGCAGATCGGCGTAGCGGGCGTCGAGATACGCTCTGAGGTCGTCGACGAGGAGGACTTCGTCCGGTTTGCGGTGAATGGTCTTGCCATTCACGTGCGTGTAGGTCTCCTGTTCGAATTTGCCGATGATCGCCTGTTCCAGCTGATCCTCGTCGAACACGCCGTTCCGCTGTGCGAAGTCCTCCATACGTTCTCCTTAACGCGAAGCCTCTTCCATCGATCCTTTGATAAGAACCGGACAAATGTCCTTCAGCTGGCGTTTCAGCCGTTCGTTGATGCTGACTCGTTCCTGATAACCATGACACAGGTCGGCGATTGATCGTATCAACGTGACGTCCGGTACCGGAATACGCAGACTGAGGAACTTGTCTAGATTCAGCCTGCCGCGTATGTCCACGTCGCAGATGAACCAGCCATGGCGTCCCACTTCGGAGCGCGAGAACCATCCCATAAGGTATTGGGCCGTATCGGCATCAGCCGCTTTCAGCACCGAATAGTCAGGCGAGACCAGGACCGGATCGTCCGACTGGTTCAATGCAATCGGATAGGCGGCGTCCCTCCCCACATGGATGAGATTCACCGCCATCTGGCCTGGCTGCACCAGCTTGTATTTCGACTTGTCTTTGATTTCCGCCCTTGAGATCTGAAACCGATGGTTCAGGGAGATGCCCATGGGGGCGAGGGGAAGCATGTCGACATTGCGGGCGTCGGTTTCGGTGAGTAAGTCGTCAAGGCGAACCAATAACCCCTCATGCTTGCATCTATCGAACAAAGCATCGATGGTGAGCTTCAGATCGTCGAGGCCTTGCTCGTAGGCGTGCTGGTTCCTGAGCATCGACTCGTAGATGGCGACGTACTTGCGCTGGATGTCGAGCGGCGGAAGATTAATCTCAAAATCGCAAAAAACCGTCCAATCGAGATTCGCTCTGATGCTTCCATCGCTGGAAAACCATCCCAGACGATCTCTCTCAGGAGACCGAAGCCACATGAACAGATATTCGGGAAGAACAAGATCAGGCATGCCGACTTCGAAGGTTATGTAAGCGGGAGAAACAATCATAGGCATCTCCCGTTGGGACATGCTAATACGAATGCACTTGTCTCGTCCCGTCTGCATACCGCTGAATGCGAAACGTCCACGTCGAACAACCTTGTATTTCGACTCATCAAGGCCGGACGTATTGGCGACGGTCGGAATGAACTCCTTATTGATGTTTAGCCCATAGAAATCCTTAATGCCCGTAGTATTACGCTCGTCTACGGCAATAATCAGCTCGCCGAGCTTGTGTTTACTCAAGGCCATAGCCGATTCCTTCGAACGCGGCCTTCAGCATGGCCTGGGACTCCTCCTCCATGCGCAGCGTCGTGCGCATCTCCTCGCGGATGCGCGTCATTTCGCCCGCATAGTCGATGTCGAGATCATGGTCGACGAATTCGATGTACTTGCTCGGCGTGAGCGTGAAACCGTTGGCGCGCAGCCCGTCCTCTCCCTCCAGCTTCACCGAGGCGCACAGTTCGGGGATGTCCTCATAGCCGTCGCCGGTCTGCCACGCGGTGTAGATGCCCTTGACCCGCGCGATCTGCTCCGGGGTGAGCACCACCTTCTTCTTGCGCTTGTTCTTGTCCAGCTTATAGGTTTCCACGTTCTGGTCCCACGTGCGCAGATCCATGAACAACACCTCGCCGGAACGGTCGCGCAGACGTCGTCCCTCATGGTCCTCGCCGGCGTGCTTGTTCATGCGCATGATCCACAACGTGACCGAGATGTCGGTCGTGTAGAACATGTCGCGCGGCAGCACGATGATCGCCTCCACCTTGTCGTTCTCCAACAGCTTGCGCCTGATTTCGGCTTCCGCGTCGCCCGCGTTCAACGCTCCGTTCGCCAGCAGGAATCCCGCGACGCCGTGGTCGACGTCCAGTTTGGAGAGCATGTGCAGAATCCACGCGTAATTCGCGTTCGATGCCGGAGGCACCGCATATCCGGCCCAACGCGGATCGTTGGTCAGCTCGTTCTCACCTCTCCAGCCTTTCAGGTTGAACGGCGGGTTCGCCATGATGAAATCGACCTTGCGGTCCCGGTGCTGGTCGTCGGTGAACGTGGACACGGCCCGTTCGCCGAGATCGTTGGAGATGCCGCGCACCGCGAGGTTCATCTTGCACAGACGCCACGTGTCCGGGTTGCTCTCCTGTCCGACCACGGAGATGCCGCGACGGTTACCGTGGTGGCTCTCCACGAACTTGTGCGACTGGACGAACATGCCGCCGGAACCGCAGCAGGGATCGTACACGACGCCCTCATACGGCTCCAGCAGTTCGGCGATGAGCTGCACCACGCTCGCCGGCGTATAGAACTCGCCGTCCTCCTTGGAACTGCCCACGGCGAAGCTCTGCAGGAAGTACTCGTACACACGGCCGATGAGGTCCTCCTCATGGAACCGCCCGCCTCCGATCTGGTTCACGCTGTCGATGAGCGTCTTGACCGACCTCGTCTCCGCACCCAGCGTGGAGAACAGGTTGAGCGGCAACGCCCCCCTGAGCGCCGGATTGCGTTCTTCGGCCTTCGCCATAGCGGTGTCGATTCTGACGGCGATGTCGTTGGCGCCCGCGTTCTCCACCAATGTGGACCAGCGGGATTCCTCGTCCAAGTAGAATACGTTCCGCGCGTTGTAGAACGACGATTTCTCCAGGAAAATGGGGTTGGCGCCGTACTGTTCGGCGATTTCGCGGCGACGCTTCTCGAACTTGTCGCCGGCGAACTTCAGAAAGGCCAGGCTGATGACAGCGTCGCGGTTCTTCTCGATGCTGCCCACGCCGCGTAATGCGACGCGGCAATCCCACAGCACCTCTTCGAGCGTCTTCTCCTTCTGCTGCCTGCGCTTCGCAACGGTCGTCTTCCTTGCCATGCTCCCCCATCATCATCTCAGGTTCATCCGGTCCGGGCTGACTGTCGATTCTAAAATACGGCGACGATATATGCATGATTGAGTCTTTCGGCGACGTTCCACCCATAGCGAAGTCAGAGAACCCGATATGCTGTCGAGTTAATGGCGATGCGATGCGGAAGGAAAGGAGAGGCCCGACATGGCGAGGCCGAAGGCCACCGAGCGAACGGCGCCGGAGCGGATGCAGGAGGCGTTCTGGACGCTGCTGGAGCGGAAGCCGTACGCGCAGATCACCATCAGCGACATCACGCGCGAAAGCGGATTGAACCGCAGCGCGTTCTACTACCATTACGCCAACATCCCCGAGCTCGCCGACGACGCGATCGCCGCGATCTACGAGGAGCCCGGCGTGACCGGATTCATCGCGCACATCATCCGCCAGGACGGCAGCATCGACTCGTTGCGCGACTACGCGCTGGAGTTCGTGGGGTCGCCCGAACATCTCGAGAGCATCCGCCACCTGTCGCTCATCGCCGGACCGCACGGCTCGACGGGACTGGCCGCACAGCTCAAGACGTACGTCGGCGGCGTATGGCTGTCCGTGCTCGGGATGGACGAGTCGCGGCTCAACCCCGGGCAACGCATCGTACTGGAGTTCGCGGCAAGCGGCATCCTCGGCGTGCTCGGCAAGGCGCAGACGCTGTTCACGCCGGAAAGCGTCGCATGGCTCGCGAATTCCGCCCTGCCGGACACCATCGCCCAACTCATCAACTCGCTGAAGGACGGGCAGGGAGACTGACGGAACCATCGGGACCGACGGAAGCGATGAGTCCGACGAAACCGGCCCATGTCCCATGTGACGGTACACTTGGGCTGTCACGCCGGCAGGGGCTACGGCGTCGCGCCCGTATCATCGGTTCCCGCGCGGCGACGACCGAAATCAGCCGGATCCGTTTTCCGACAGATTCGAGGTTCCCATGGATTCCGTCATGCCCGGACGCACGCCGTCGAAACGTTCCGTCATCCCGATCATCGTGATGATGGTCGGCAGCTTCACCGCCATCCTCAACCAGACGCTGATGACCTCCGCCCTGCCGCATCTCATGCGCGAGTTCGACATCACCAGCAACACGGCGCAATGGCTGAGCACCGGGTTCATGCTCACCAACGGCATCATGATCCCGATCACCGCGTTCCTCATCCAGAAGTTCACGACGCGCCAGCTGTTCTTCTACGCGATCGGCATGTTCCTGTTCGGCACGCTCGTCTGCACGTTCGCGCCCGGATTCTGGGTGCTGCTCGCCGGCCGCGTGCTGCAGGCGACCGGCGCGGGCATCCTCATGCCGCTCCTGCAGACCGTGCTGTTCATCACGTTCCCGCCGGAGAAGCGCGGCGCGGCGATGGGCTGGTTCGGCTTGGTCATCGCGTTCGCACCGGCCCTGGGCCCCACCCTGTCCGGTCTCATCATCGACTTCCTGCCGTGGCGCTTCCTGTTCGTGCCGCTGATCGCCATCGCCGTCGTCGTGCTCGCCGCCGCGGTCCCGACCGTGAGGAACGTGACCACGCGCACCGACCCGACCATCGACGTGTTCTCGATCGCGCTGTCGACGCTCGGTTTCGGCGGACTGCTGCTCGGCTTCAGTCTCGCAGGCCAGGAGGGCTGGACGTCGCCGCGGACGCTCGGCCCGCTCGCCGTGGGCGCCCTCGCCCTGTGCGCGTTCATCCACCGTCAGCTGCATCTCGCGCGTCCGATGCTCGACTTCCGCGTGTTCGCCAAACCGATGTTCGCCCTGTCGATGCTCGTCATCGTGCTCGTGTTCGTCACGTTCATCTCGACGATGAACATCCTGCCCATGTTCATCCAGGATTCGCTGGGGATGACCGCGCTGCAGTCCGGGCTGCTGCTCATGGGCGGCGGCGTGGCCGAAGGCGTGTTCAACCCGGTCGCCGGCCGCCTGTTCGACCGTGTTGGCATCCACCGCATCGCGCCGCCCGCGATCGCCGTGGTAGCCGTCGCCGCGTTCGCGCTCTCCCGCATGGATGCGGACACGCCCGCCTGGTGGCCGGCCGTGTTCTTCACGCTGATGATGGCGGGCGTCGCGTTCTGTCTGATGCCGTTGACCACCACCGCGCTCAACCAGCTGACCGGCCCGATGCTGCCGCACGGCACGGCGATGAACAACACGCTGCGCCAGACGTGCGCGGCGATCGGCATCGCCGTCAACTTCACCATCATGACGACGAACACGCGTCCCGCATCCGTCGCCGGCTCCGCGGCCGCCGGTCTCGCCTACGGCGTGGACGCGGTGTTCGTCACGGCGACCGTCGTGGCGTGCGTGGCGTTCGTGCTGTCGCTGTTCGTGCGCGACCGGCGCTGAGCGAGGGGATGACGCAGGCGGCGCATCTACAATGGTGACGTCCTGAATGGAGACGACCGGCCGATTCCGGTCATGGAGGGCGGAACCATGGAACTGCGCGTGCTCAAGTATTTCCTGGCGGTGGCCGAGGAGGGCAACATCACATGGGCGGCGCAGTTGCTGCGCATCTCCCAGCCGACGCTGTCGCGCCAGTTGAAGCAGTTGGAGGAGGAGCTGGGCGTCACGCTGTTCGAACGTGGGCCGCATGCGATCACGCTCACCGAGGAGGGGCGGCTGCTGCGCGACCGTGCGCAGACCATCGTCTCGCTGGCGGACAAGACCGAAGTCGATCTGAAGCGTTCCACCGGCGAATTGGCCGGCGACGTCACGGCCGGCTGCGGCGAAGTGGGCGGCATGTCGTATCTGGCGCGTCGCATGGCCGAATTCCGTGAGATCCATCCGGCCGTGCGCTTCCATGTGGTCAGCACGACGGCCGACGTGATCCAGGACCAGCTCGAACAGGGGCTCATGGATTTCGGCCTGCTCGCCGACCCGGTGGACACGGAACGCTATGAATACCTGCATACGGGCATCAGCGACCATTGGGCGGCGATGGTGCCCGACGGGCATCCATTGCAGGCCCGCGAATCATTGACGCCGTCCGACCTCGTGGACGAACCGCTGCTGCTGCCGTCGCGCGAACCGGTGCGGCGCGTGGTGATGCACTGGTTCGGCTCGCTCGCCCCGCGGGCCGTCATCGCCGGCACGTGCAATCTGCCGGCGAACGGCGCGGCGATGGCCGCGAACGGGTTGGGCCTGTACCTGTGCCTCGACTACGGCGCCTCGTATCCGGGTGTGCGCGCCGTGCCGCTTACGCCCATGTTCGAAAGCAGTTCCGTGCTCGTATGGAAGAAGCAGGGCGTCTCCTCCCCCGCGGCCGGCGCGTTCGCCCGGTTCCTGCGCGCATGACGGAGTCCTGTGCCCGGCCGGATGATGTCTCGGCCGGACACGGGGCTCCGCTCTATTCGGTCAGGACTCAGGCGAGGCTGCGGTAGGTCTCCTCGTCGACCGGTTCGAGCCATTCGTTGCTCGCGCCCTCCTTCTTCGGCATGATGGCGATGTGCGCGAACGCCTCGGTGGGGGCCGCGCCATGCCAGTGCTTGGTCTCCGGCGGGATGTAGGCCACGTCGCCGGGCTTGAGCTCCACGGGCTCCTGGCCTTCGATCTGGTAGTAGCCGCGGCCGCCCACGGCGAGCAGGATCTGGCACACGCCATGGTGGACATGCCAGTGGTTCGTGCAGCCGGGTTCGAAGGTCACGTTCGCGACGTTGACCTGGTCGTCGCCGGCGAGGGGCGCGAGGTAGCTCTGCCCCTCGAAGTACCGCGCGTACGCGTCGTTCGGTTCTCCAAGAGGGAATGCGCTCGGGTTCTCCATGATGTTCCGTCCTTCCTTGTCGTTGTCGGTATCCATTACATGACCTTCATCGTGTTTCCGCCAATAGCGTCCGCCCATGCACGGCCATGCCTCGGGCGTATGGTGGAGATATGCGCATCATCGAACGGTTCTGCCGGGGCAAGCATGCCGACCAGTCGTTGAACGAGGACGGTCTCGTCGTCACGGAGGATTACGCCGCCGTGGTGGACGGGGTGACCGGCAAAAGCGTACGGCACCTGTGGAAACCTAGTGGCGGCGTGGTCGCGAAGGACCTGCTGGCGAGCGCGGTCGCGGGTTTGCCGCGTGATGCTTCGATGCGTGAGGCGCAGCGGGCTCTTGATGGGGTGCTTCGTAGCGAGTATGCGCGGTTCGTGGCCGCTCATGGCGGTGTGTCGTCGCGTGTGTTCGAGGTGGAGCCGTGGGAGCGTCTTCAGGCGAATGTGGTGGTCTATAGCGTGTTTCGGCGTGAGGTGTGGCTGTTCGGTGATTGTCAGGTCATGGTGGATGGGGTGCAGACGCCGACGTTGAAGCGTGTGGACGAGTTGCTTGGGGAGTTGCGTTCGTTCGCCGCGCGGGCGTTGGCATTGCGGGCGGAGGATGCCGAGCGTGAGGATGCGCCGGTTTCTGCTGATTCGGCGCGTGACATGATCATGCCGTTCCTGCGGTTGCAGTCGGAGTTCGCGAATCGTCGTGGCGAGTATGGGTATTTCGTGTTCGATGGGTTCACCGATCCGGGGTATCCGGTTCGTGTCGTGCCGGTGGAGCCGGGTACCGAGGTGGTGCTTGCGTCGGATGGGTATCCGTTGTTGCGTCCGACGTTGGCGGGGTCGGAGGCGGAGTTGGAGCGTCTGCGTCGTGAGGATCCGAGGCTTATCGGCGAGTATCGGAGTACGAAGGGGTTCACGGCGGGGTTGGAATCGTTCGATGACCGCACGTATCTGCGGTTCGTCGTGTGACTTGTATGGTTCGGGGGGTTTATGTGTATGGTCCGGACGTGTTTGTGCATGGTTTCGGGGTGAGCCTGCAGGAACCGGAGTCGGATCTGTGGGGTGGGGTTCTGAAGAGGTGTCGCCCCGTGCGGGGCGACGGAACGGGATGTGGCGGCATTCCGGGCTTTTGGCGGTCTTGGATTATCTCTTGTTCGACGGTCTTCAGCGCATTACCGTGCAGGTTCATGTCGTCGGGCTGCAGGTTATGGCCTGGATTGCGCACGTTGGCCGCGAAACCGTGCACGTTGGCCTGCGAATCATGCACTAATGGTTCTGAACCAAGCACGTTCGTCGTCTGGCCCGGAGTGTTGTCGGCTTCTGCGTTCGAACGCCCCCTTGCGCGTGCTTTCACACTGCGGGCATGCGGCCTCATGCGGGTGCATTCCATACCTGTCGGACATGGCGGTGTATCGAACGACACTATTGGAGGGTTCGCTTCGTACGCGGTTCAATGGGGACCGACTTCGGAAAGGACCTTGAGCATGACCGACATCGACATCGCGACCGATATCCTCGCACGAGACAGGAACGGCGAGCCCGTCGACCCCGCCGAACCGGGGTATGCCGTCATCGGCGCGATCATCAATGAGACGAAGCGGCTGTGCGTGGAGCTCAATACGGGTGGTTATCACGAGGCGGATGAGATTCACGCGATGTTCGAGCGTATCGTCGGTCATCCGGTGGATTCGTCGTTCCGTTTGAATCCGCCGTTCTACACGGATTTCGGCCGGAACATCGAGGTGGGCCGGGACGTGTTCGTCAACTGGGGGTGCACGCTGATGGACCGTGGCGGCATTGCGATCGGGGACGGTTCGTTTCTGGGGCCGAACGTGCAGCTCATCACCATCAACCATATGCGCGATCCGATGCGGCGGGCGGTGACCGTTTCGAAGCCCATCCATATCGGTGAACACGTGTGGATCGGTGCCGGGGCTATCGTGCTGCAGGACGTGACGATCGGCGACGGCGCGATCGTCGGTGCCGGGGCGGTCGTCACGCATGACGTGCCGGCGGGGGCGATCGTCGCCGGGGTGCCGGCCAAGGTCATCGGGCACGTGTGACGGGTCCGGCGCCGCGACGCGATATACGGCCCGGGGACGGACAACCCGGAATCGCCCAAAGGAAATACAGGGAAAGGAAACGCATATGTCCATCAATGATGAGTACGGCGACATCACGCCGGTCGACCTGCCGAAGCGCACGCTCGGCACGGGCCCGGCGGCTCTTGAGGTCTCGGCGATCGGCTTGGGCTGCATGGGGTTCACGATGAGCTGGCCGCCGTTCCTGCCGCACGACGAGTCGATCCGCGTGATCCGCGCCGCCTACGAGATGGGCGAACGGTTCTTCGACACCGCCGAGGTGTACGGCCCGTTCGCGAACGAGGAGCTGGTGGGCGAGGCGTTGGAGCCGTTCCGTGATGATGTGGTCATCGCCACCAAGTTCGGTTTCGCCCTGCACGGCGGGTTCGGTGAGGATGAGGGTGAGGCGCGGTTGGATTCCTCGGGCCGCGTGCAGCAGACCGACTCCCGCCCCGCAACGATCCGCAAGGCGGTCGAGGAATCGTTGAAGCGTCTGCGCACCGACCACATCGACCTCTACTATCAGCATCGCGTCGATACGAAGGTGCCGATCGAGGATGTGGCCGGCGTGATGGGCGAGCTCATGGCCGAAGGCAAGATCCTGCACTGGGGACTGTCGGAGGTGGCTCCCGCGACCGTGCGCCGGGCGCATGCGGTGACGCCGGTCACGGCCGTGCAGAACGAGTATTCGATGTGGTGGAGGAAACCCGAGGAGGAGCTGATCCCCACGTTGGAGGAACTGGGCATCGGCCTGGTGCCGTTCAGCCCGCTCGGCAAGGCGATGCTGGCCGGACGGTTCGACGCGTCCACCCGGTTCGCCGCCGACGACTACCGCAGCCGCATCCCCCGCTTCTCCCCCGAACACATGGCGCACAACATCGCGATGAGCGAGTACGTCGAGTCGCTGGCGCGGGCCAAAGGCGTGGCGCCCGCACAGATCGCGCTCGGCTGGCTGCTCGCGCAGAAGCCGTGGATCGCGCCGATCCCCGGTACCAAGCATGTGGACCGTCTGCGCCAGAACCTGGGCGGCGCGGCCGTCACGTTCACATCCGACGAGCTCGCCGATATCCGCAGGCATCTCGACGCCATCCACATCGAAGGCGCCCGCTACCAGCCCACGCAGGAGGCGCTCACCAACCATTGACGTCTGGGAAACCGACGTTTGGGAAATATGCAACGGCCGGCTATGGATATGCCCATAGCCGGCCGTTGCACGTCATTACGCGACATCGTCATACCGGAGACTCACGATTGCTCCCCTGTCATCGCCGACGCCGGCTTCACCGTGCGCGACTGATCCGGTTCACAGGTCCAGGCCGTCGACCCACTTGGCGAGCTTGTCCTCGCTTTCGGAGGCGGCGACGCGGCGGCCCGCGACCCAACGGGCGGCGGGCGCGGAGTCATGCAATTGCACGCCGTCGGCGCCGCGCGTGCTGGAACCGGACGTGGCGAACGTCACGATGGTCCTGCCCGCCCAGTCCTCGCTTTCGAGGAACGTGCGCACCACGCGCGGCGCGGTCTCCCACCACAGCGGGTAACCGACGAACACCACGTCGTAGCCGCTGATGTCGATCGGTCCGGCGAGCGCCGGGCGCATGTCGCGGTTCCTGTGCTCCACGCTGGAGCGGCTGGAGGCGTCGCGCCAGTCGATGTCGGCGACCGTGTACGGCTGGGCCGGTCGCATCTCCTTGAGATCCGCGCCGATGGCGTGCGCGAGACGTTCAGCCACGCCGCGCGTGGTACCGGTGGCGGAGAAATAGGTGACGAGCATTCGCTTGCCCATGATGGTTCCTTTCCGTGAAGGTCATGGCTGCGTGCCACGGGTCTTGGACCGCATGCAGCTTCTATTCCGTATTACACCGCATCCTCATCATGTCGGCCAATAGCGTCGTTCGATGTCCGGTCATGCGTGGCGGGCATGGGGTTCGCGTTCCTGACCGGCCTATACGATGGCATGCATGCAGTTGACGGTGAAACGGTTCGAGGAGTTGAGCGCGGCGGAGCTTTATGAGATCTATCGGGTGCGCGTGGCGGTGTTCGTGGTGGAGCAGCGGTGCGCCTACCAGGAGGTGGACGGGGCGGACCGGCGCTGCTGGCACGTGTTCCTGCATGACGGGGACGGCATCGCCGCGTATTGCCGTGTGATCGATCCGGGCGTCACATTCCCGGAGGCGTCGATCGGGCGCGTGCTGGCGACCCGTCGCCGACAGGGGTTGGGCACGCGCATCGTGCGCGAGGGGCTCCGGGTGGCGCGGGAACGCATGCACGCGGACATGGTGCATATCGAGGCGCAGACCTACGCGCGCGGATTGTACGAGAGTCTCGGCTTCACGCAGGTCTCGGACGAGTTCCTCGAGGACGGCATCCCCCACATCGGCATGATGTGGCGGGCATAGCGGTCGACAGTGGCCACGTATGACATATGAAATCTCAATCCCGGTTCGGCGACCGTGTCCGGGCAATAGAAATCGGCGTGCCGCGATCAGGCCACGGCACGCCGATAGGAGAACGGTCAGTCGAACAAAGCAGCTTCTATCTTGCCGTCCGTCATATCACGCGCGGCTTTTTCCGCCGCCTCACGCTCGGGATCAGGCCATGTGTCGGAATCAAACCGGCACGTGTACAGCTCCCAATGAGTGCAGATGCGAACAAGCAGAACACGCAAGCCGACCACGCGATAGACCAACAGCACATCGTCTTCCACGTGACATTCCATGTACCCAGTAAGGCAACCATTGCCATGCGTCAAACGGTGAGGCTCGCATTCAACCGGAACTCCACCGTATTCCGCAAGATGATTGTTGATCAGGTCAACGACGGAATCAAACAGGTATGCACGGTAACGTCGCAACCGCTCCAAGTCCGCATAAAACCAGTCGGTGCCCGCGAACTCAAACACGCGCCGCCGCCTTTTCCGCGTCCACTTTATCCGCAACCGCACGAATCGACGCCATAAAATCAGCCTTCGACCGATACACGCGGACGCCCGTAGGCAGTTCCGAACCAAGGCTAGCCGCCTCGGACAGTCTCGCCACCTTGCGAAGACGAGCCGCCGCGAAACGCCGCGCCCGCCGCTCCATAGCGATAGTCGCCATAGCAACCACCTCCTAAACTCGATGATATCCAGCGTATCCCGTCCACCTTGGAACACACTATAGTCCCTTACCCACTTGTGACGGCGGGTGAGGGTGGCCGCGATATTTCAGGGCGCACGGCCACGCCACGCGGATAGGGCTCACACCTGACTATCGTCAGTGTTTTCTTTCGGACTAGTGTCCTCCAGCAACTTGCGAGGATTAGCTACACGCAACGCGTCACACAAATCAAGCGCTGTTCCCAGCGTCATATTGCGCAGGGGCTTCTTACCGTTCTCATATCGGCTAAGCTGTGCCCGATCCATGCCGGCTTTATCGGCCAGCGTCTGTATATCCAGTCCTCGCTTTTGTCGCAATTCCCTTAATCCCATTGACCCACCTCACCTACATTGGTGGGTCGATTCTATCAAGTGCGCAACCAAGGGGGACAGCCCGGCACAAGGCCGGGCCGCGTGTGCTATCTCACGTTCAGCGTCAGCATTCCCGCACCATCCACGTAGACTTCCAGCCAAGCATGCTCGACTAGAATCAGGAACACGTGGCCGTGTCCGTCAGGATGCGACCATGCGAAACCATAGCCATTCATGGTATTATCTCCCTTGGTTGAGGTTGGCGCACGTCTTATGATGTACGCCCAACCCGCAAGGGACAAGGGCCGCAAGTATTAGCAGTGCTTGCGGCTTCCGTTTTTATGGGTTAAGTAAAGAAAAGTGCGTCTTATTCGGGTTGCGAGAATGTCGACGCATCGCCTGTGTCCTATCGGACACTCGGTCGCCAGTGGCCACCATAGTCCGAAGGAGCCGCCGTGATGTGCGAAATCCCGGTATCATCGGCGGAGACGTTCATTCGACCATCAACCGTTGGAGGTGTCCATCATGAGGACTTTGGTCCTGGTGTTCCATCCCGATCTCGAAGGCGCATCACACGCCAACAAGGCGCTGGTCCGGGCGGCGCGCGAACTGCCGGCCGACGCCGTGACCGTGCGCGATGTGTATGCGCTGTACCCAGGCGGCGCGATCGACGTGGCCGCCGAACAGCGGCTCGTCGAGTCGCATGACCGCATCGTGCTGCAGTTCCCCATGTACTGGTATTCGGCGCCCGCCCTGCTCAAGGAGTGGGAGGACAAGGTGCTGGCGTTCGGCTGGGCGTACGGCCCGGGCGGCGAGGCGTTGCGGGGCAAGGAGATCGCGGTCGCCACCACTGCCGGTGGTCCGGAATCCGAATACGTGGAGCTGGATGGCGGCGCCACGATGCGCGAGGTGCTCTCCCCCTACCGGATGATGGCCCGCTACACGCACGCCGTGTGGCGTGAACCGTTCGTCGTCTTCGAATCCATGGAACTGTCCGACGAGGCGTTGGCCGAAGCCGGACGACGGTATCAGGCGTTCCTCACCGACTGATCGGCCACGCGGCTTCACCGCACGTGGCCGACGGCGTCCACGAACGCGGCGGTCGCCGGCGACGGATGCTCCGGATACATCAGCCCATATGGAATGGTCAGATCCCAGTCCACAGGCATGGGCCGGATCATCGGATGGATGCCGGTGCCGAACGTGCGGGCGAGGATCAGGTCGCCGTTGGCGGCGCACGCGTTGAATTCGTCGAATGTGTACTGTCGCATGTCGACCAGCGTGACGCCCGGGACCGCAGACAGCAGGGCGCGCGCCTTGTCCATCGCGTCGTTGTCGCCGGGTTCGGGGATGCGGATGCGCTGCCCCTCCAGATCGTCCAGCCTCAACGCGCCGCCGGAACGGACCGACAGCGGATTGGACAGGGGCACGCCCATGCGCAGCGGATACTCGCCCAATCCGAGCACGGCGCACCCGTGCCGCGGCCGGCTTGGCGAGTAGCCGCTGGCCGCCACGTCCACGGTTTCGCCGAGCCGGTCGAGTTCGGCCATGTACCCACCCGGCTCGTCGGACAACGACACCAGTTCCAGTCCCACCCTGCGGCCCCGGTTCTCCAACCATGCCGAGGCGTGCGGCCACAGTTCGAGCAACGGGGTCGCCGGGCGAAGCACGGAGACCGCAAGTCTGATCGTCTCCTCCGCGGAACGCTCCAGCGAGCGAGCGTGACGCAGCGCGCGACCGCTCTCCCCGATCAGGATGCGTGCGTCCTCGATCAGCGCAAGGCCCGACGCGGTCGGCGTCACGCCGTTGCCGGTGCGTGCGAACAGCGTCAGTCCATGGTCATGTTCGAATCCGGCTACCTGTTTGATCACGGCGGTCGCCGATAGGTGCAGCCGTCGCGCGGCCCGGTTGAAGCTGCCGCATTCCGCGGCGGCGATGATGGCGTCCAGCCGTCGGTCGTACATGCCGCCTCCATTCACTGCCGTGTGCCTATTCCCGTGTTTTCCACACCAGTTATAACCAGAAGAGCGTACCCACGTCATACGGGACTTCGGAAAGCGGATCCGGCACGCCGTCGGCGACCATACAATGCGGTATCGGAACCGCCCGTCGGACAAGGATCCGACACGCGGGAGGCATGGCGAAGGGAGCCCATCATGAGTGCGACGACAGGGAAACGACAATCAAACGGCACCCGAGGCGGCGGTGGGTTCATGACCTCCTCGATCCTGCTCATCATGGCGGCCGCGTTCTTCTACATGTCGGGCACGATGATGGGCACCACACTGATCGTCGGATACGCGCACACCTTGGGAGTGGGTGGCGAGTTCGCCGGCATGATCGCGGGAACGATGAACATCGTCTCCCTGTTCTGCCGCCCATGGGCGGGACGGTTCAGCGACCATGCCCCGCTGCGCCGGTTCGCGGCCTGCTCGCTAATGCTGCTGGCGGCCGCGAACGCCGGTTATGCGGTCGCCCCGAACGCCGTGACGCTCCTTGCCGCGCGAATCGCCAACGGCGTCGGATTCTCTTTGCTGTCCGTCTGCCTCGCGGCGTGGCTGACCGTGCTGATCCCCCTGGCCCATATCGGCAAGGGCATGGGATACTACGGCATGGTCAACGCGCTGGCCATGGCGCTCGGCCCCGCCGCCGGCATCCGCCTGCGGTCGGCTCTCGGATACCGGGCGGCATTCGCGGTCGCCGCCGCCGGGATGGCCGTCGCGCTCATACTGGTGATGTGCGTCCGCGACGGCGGCGCACGACGCATGGCCGACCCGACGGCGGAACGGACATCCGTGCCGTCGCACGTGCAGCCGTCCGTCGACGGCGTCCGCGGATTCCTCGAACGTGCCATTTCGGTGCGCGTGGTTCCGGTCGCGTTCACGTTCATGCTGTTCGCCATCCCCTACTGCGCCACGCAGTCGTACATCGTCACCATCGTGGAGGCGCGGCACCTGCCGGTGGACGTCGGCCTGTTCTTCCCGTTGTACGCGGCGGCGTTGCTGGTGCTGCGCGTCGCGATGCGGAACCTGTTCGACGCACGTCCGTTCCGCTGGTTCCTCTGGTTGTGCTCAGCGTGCATGATGGGTTCGCTCGGCGCGCTCGCGCTCATGCACGGCGACGGCATGATGTCCGTGGCCGCCATCGCCATGGCGGCGTCCTACGGCGTCATGAGCTCCGTCAGCCAGTCCGCCGCCGTGCGTCTGGCCGGCTCCGGCCACGGAGGGCGCGGCAACGGCACCTACTACATCGGCCTCGACCTGGGCATGGCGTTGGGGCCGATCATCGGCGGATGGCTGTACGCGAACCTTGACGCGGCATGGTTCTATCCGGCGCTGACGGCCACCATGCCGATCGCCGTCGTCTCGTATGCGATGGCGACACGTGCGACCGCCCGCCGGCTCGACGTCCGATGAGCGGTCGCACGCCCCCGTTCACGCCGCGACGGGTCGCTGCTTTCCGGGAACGCTTCGGCGGGACAGCACGAGCACGTACCATGCGACGGGCAGGGTGAGCAGGCCGCCGGCGACGAACACCCACACGATCGGGATCATGTCGGCGAGCGGCGCGAACACGAGCATGCCCAATGGCATGCCGAGCGTGGAAAGCGTGGTGTCGAGTCCGAAGACGCGTCCGGTCATCGACTCGTCCGATTCGGACTGCATGACCGTGCGCATCGGGCCGACGCAGACCGCGGAGGCGACGCCGTTCAACACGTCGATGACCAGATAGGCGAGCAGGTTCGGCGCGAGGCCGAGGCCGACGACGGTGAGACCGACCATGGCGATGCCGGCCGCGATCGCACGCACTTGGGCGAGCGCGTCGCCCAGCAGCCTGGGGCCGATCGCGGACATGACCGCACCGCCGAGCAGCAGGCCGACGCTCATCCCCAACTCGTTGGCGGCGAGCTTGTCCGATGCGGTCGTGAGGTTCACGAACCCCAGATCGAGGTTCATCCCATCGTATTCGCGGGTCATGAGCAGCAGGGTCAGGTTCATCGGCGCGACCGACATGAGACAGGTGAGCGCATCGCCCAAGACCGCGCCCTTCAGGTACGGGTGGCGCATCGTGTAGGCGAAACCGGCCCTGAGGTCGGCGAACGTGTGGCGCAGCACGGCGAGCGGCAGCGGTTCCGACGTCTGCCCCGTCTGCGCCATGGTGGTCGCGTCGCCGTCGGCCGTCGCCGTTCCGCGCTTCGCCGGCACGCGGATCAGGGCGACGAAGCCGACGCCGATGACCGCGGTGGTCACGTCGACCAGCAGGATCGACCACAGCGGCGCCACGTTGACGAGCACGGCGGCGATCGCCGGCGCCGCGATGCGGTTCGCCGAGTCGATGACGCCGAAGATCGAGTTGACGCGCAGGAGCCCCTTCTCCGGGACGACGTCCGGGATGAACGACTGCACTGCGGGTTGTTGGATGCCGCCACCGGCTGAACGGATGAGCAGCGCCACGAAGATCAGCGACAGGCTGGCCCAACCGGTCGCGAATGCGATGGACAGCATCACGGTCACGGCGGCGATGACGAGATCGGGCAGGATGATCAGCGCCTTGCGGTTGTACCGGTCGGCCATCGGCCCGCCGAATATGGAGACGAGCGCCTGCGGCAGGACGCCGAACAGGGTGGCCAGCAACATGGCCGAACCGGTGCGGGTCTGCAATACGATCCACCACCAGATGGCGAACTGGACGACGCTGGATCCGAGCAGCGAGAACGCCTGGCCGGTGAGCAGCAATGCGGCGCGGCGCTTCCACCCGCGTTCGGACGGGGCGGACGCGTCTTCGATGATGTTTTCGATTGTTTCTTCTTCTATTGCTTCTTCCAAAAGATATTGAGACATACGTGGCATATCATGCCCACCGGGTGCGGACATGCCACGTATGCGGGTCAGCCCTCGGCTTCGCCGCGGTCGGCGGCGCCTGCGCCGTCGAGCAGGAGCTGCCCCCATTTCTCGAATTCCCTCAACGCGGGGATGATGGCGTAGCCGTTGTCGGTGAGCGCGTATTCGACGCGCGGCGGCACCTCGTTGTATTGGGTGCGGCTGACGAGGCCGTACGCCTCGAGGTCGCGCAGCGTGTTGGTGAGCATCATGTTGGTGATGCCGAGTTCACGTTTGATCTCGTTGTACCGGGCGGAACCGTGCGTGGACAGCACGTACATGACCGGCAGCTTCCATTTGCCTTCGATCGCCTTGAACGCGTAGCCGATGGCGCAGTCGGGGGCGGTGACGCCCGCGCCGCCCTTCCCTCCGGATGCGGTCGTCGTGGCCGGCCCGGGGGTGCCGGCGTGCCCGTGTGCAACATGCTCGCTCATGGTCCCCCATCCTACATCGTCGCCGTATTCCAAAAATCAGTTTTTTATTCTAAGAACGAAAAGTATATGTACTCGTGCATACTGTCCTTATCGAAGCGCGGAGGACGGCACGTCCCCGTGACGAAGACCGCCGAAAGGCGACGGACACCGAACCGAAAGGACACCATCATGGCCAAGAACATCCTCGTCATCCAGGGCAGCCCCACCAAGGGCGGCAACGCCGACATGCTCGCCGACGCCTTCATCGAAGGCGTCGAGGCGGCCGGCAACACCGCGACCAAGCTCACGCTCGCCGACATGGACATCGCCCCGTTCACCGGCTACGACCAGCCGGCCGACGACATGACCGAGGTGATGGACGCCATGAAGGCGGCCGACGGCATCGTCATCGCCACGCCGACGTACTGGATGCAGTTCTCCGCGCAGATCAAGGCGATGATGGACCGCCTGCCGTTCGACGCGCACGACGACCTCGCCGGCAAGGAATCGGCCCTGCTGGCCGCCGGCGCCAGCCCCGAGGAGGTGCTCGCCAAGAACGTGCTCGGCTACTACGAGATGTGCTTCGGCGAAAGCCTCGGCTGGAAGATCAAGGGTTCGGTGCTCGCCGCCGGCGTGTTCGCGCCCGGCCAGGTCGCCGGCACCCCGTACCTCGACAAGGCGCGCGAACTCGGCCGCACGTTCTGAGGGACGACCGGCGGACCGGAGGAAAGGAAGGACATCATCATGCAGATCGCGCTCATCACCGGTTCCGGCCGCAAGGGCGGCCTCGGCTACGAGACCGCCCGCCAGCTCGGCGAGGCCGGATACCACGTCATCCTCGCCGCACGGAGGCCGGAGACCGCGCGGCTCGCGCAGGAGCTCGCCGACGAGGGGATCTCCGCCGGCCACGTGGTGATGGACACCACCGACGAAGCCTCCGTCGCCGCGGCCGCCGCGGAGGTCGACCGCAGGTTCGGCCGGCTCGACGTACTCGTCAACAACGCGGCCTCCATGCGCGCCGGCGCATCCGTCGAGCGGCAGGACATCGCCGAGATGCGCGCCGTGCTCGACACGAACGTCATCGGCACGTGGATCGTCACGCAGAGATTCATCCCGCTTCTGCGCAGGTCGGAGCACGGCCGCATCGTCAACGTGTCCAGCGGCGCCGGCTCGTACGGCGACCCGCGGTACGGGTTCCTGCGCGGTTCGATGGGCATTCCCGCCTCCGGCTACGGCATCTCCAAGCTCGCGCTCAACGGGCTGACCATCAAGACCGCGAAGGAGCTCGCCGCCGATCATATCCTCGTCAACGCGGTCTGCCCGGACATCACCGACACGTATGGCTCGGGCATGTTCGGTCGACCGGTCGAGGTCAGCGCGAAAAGCGTGACATGGGCGGCGACCCTGCCCGACGACGGCCCGACCGGCGGTTTCTTCCGCGACGGCGAACCGCTGCCGTGGTGAGGTCGGCGGCTCGCGTCTGTGACATCCGACGACACAGGCGCGAGCCGTTCGTCATATTCGAGTCGATGGAACTCTCCGACGAGGAGCTCGCCGCAGCCGCCCGGGATTACCTGCAGGTCCTTCTCCGGTAACGATCACGAAAGCGGGAACCGCGACGTTCATCGGCATCACGAACGTATCGACCCCATCAGGCCAGTCGGTCCGCGATGACGCGGATCGGGCGCTCTGGATGATCGCAGTCGCCCTCGATCAATGATTCCGAACCGGCCTTCACCGCCGCCTCGAAATAGCGGACCTTGTAGTCGAGTTTCGTCCAGCGGCGGCGCAAATCCTCGATCTGGCGTTCGACCACGGCACGTTGGCGCCTGAAGACCGCGAGCCTATCCGCAAGCGTGGCATCGCCTTTCGTCGTCATATCCACGAAGTCCCCGATCTCGGCCGGGCTCATGCCGGTCGACTTGAGGCATTCGATGAGATCGAGCAGCTCGACGTCATCATCATCGAAGCATCGCCTGCCGGAGCCGGTACGCGCCACGCCCGGCAGCAGGCCCTCCCTGTCGTAGTAGCGCAGCGTGTGTTCGGACAATCCGGTCCTGCGCGATACCTGACCGATCGAATATCCCATGAATCCTCCTCTTCATCCTCCGGACGTCCTTCACGCCGTACGACACGTTGCCGCGCGCTCAAGAACCCTGTTCGCTCTCGGCATACACAATATTTGACCTTGAGCCAACTCAAGGTTTTAGTCTGGCGCTCGTCATCACGACGAAACCAATACACACGGTACACAAAGGAGCATCCATGATGGACAACGAACGACACGTCACGCGAGTGGTGATGGCCGCCGACCCGCTCGGCTACGACCTGAAAGACATCGTGAAGGAACACCTCACGAGTCACGGCATCGCGGTGACCGACCTCACCCCCGACGCCCCCGACGACTACTTCTCCGTCGGCGAGGCCGTAGGGGAACGCGTCTCCTCCGGCGAGTTCGAACGCGGATTCGTCTTCTGCGGCACAGGCATGGGCGTCGACATCGTGGCGAACAAATTCACCGGGGTGTACGCCGCCCTATGCGAGAGCATCGAGACCGCACGCCTGTCGCGCGTCATCAATGACGCGAACGTGCTGGCGATGGGAGGCATCATCCTCACCCCATATCTCGCCAAACGGATGGCCGACGTGTTCCTCGACACCGGGTTTGCGCATGGCTTCTCCGAAGCCGACCCCGAGTTCCTCACGCAGGCGCTCGGACGTGTCAGGGACACGGAGGCGCGTATAGCGAAGCGCAACGCATCACGCTGAGCACGCATGTCTGATGCACCCGACTCCCCCTGCCGTCGAAATCCGTCTCGGATCGATGCGCTTCGTCGGCCGCCGTCCGCTGTTCGCCGAGAACGTAGTCGGCGACGGGACGCCGCATCTTCTGCGAAGATGGTGCCGAATGAAAAATCTCTCGTTTCGAGATATTCCATATCGAGACGAGACGAGACCACACAACAAGGAGACATCATATGAAGAAGACGCTGGTCCTCGTGTTCCACCCGTCCCTGAACGGCCAGTCCCACGTCAACAAGGCGCTCGCCGAGGCCGCCGGCGAGCTGGACAACGTGACCGTGCGCGACGAGTACGCGCTCTACCCTGACGGCAGGATCGACGTGAAGGCCGAGCAGGCGGCGGTCGAGGCCGCCGACCGCGTCGTGTTCCAGTTCCCGCTGTTCTGGTTCTCCTCCCCCGCCCTGCTCAAGGAATGGGAGGACGAGGTGCTCGAGCACGGCTGGGCGTACGGCGCCGAAGGCCACGCGTTCGAGGGCAAGGAGTTCGCGGTCGCCGTTTCCACCGGCTCCCCGGAGTCGAAGTACCAGCCGGAGGGCGACAACAAGTTCACCATCGACCAGGTGCTCGTCCCGTTCGAGGGCACGGCCAACCACATCAACGCCACGTGGGTCAAGCCGTTCGTCACCTTCGCCTCCTTCGGCATCACCGACGAGGCGCTGGCCAAGGCCGTCGAGGATTACAAGGCGTTCCTGACCAAGTGACGTCCGGGTCCGCCGCAAAAAGACCATGAAGGGCCGGTCTCCCCGTCGACAGGGAGACCGGCCCTTCCCATCCGTTCAGGCGACGCGACGTCCACACGCCGCCGAAGCATGCCGCGTCACAGGGCCGTGTCGCGCAGATACGGGGCGCACGCCCGTTCGCAGTATTCCCAGATGCGGCGCTCGCCCTCATCCGAGATCCACTTGGCGTTGATGCGCTTGCGTCGCATCCCGCCCCAGAATTCGCCGCTCACCCCTTCGACGTCCGGCGAGGAGGCCATGAGCACGCTCGTGCGCGCGCCATACCGCGCCGTGCGGATGAACGGCAGCCACAGCACGAGCAACGGCAGCATCCACGGCGTGGAGCGGAGCGATTCGCGTTGCAGCGAGGTCGCCGCCGACCCGGGCTCCACCGTGTTCACGGCGACGTTGCGCACGCCGGCAGCCTTGAGCTTCGCGTCGAACCGTCGCATGAGCCACCAGACGTACAGTTTCGAGAAGCCGTAGGCGCGCACCATCGAATAGTTCCGCTCCAGTTCGATGTCGTCGAGGATCGGACGGCCGGCCTGACGGTACGATTCGCTGGCGACGGTGACGACCCGTGCGGACGGGCTTTCCTCCAGTTTCGGCAGGAGCAGGTTCGTCAGCAGGAACGGCGCGAGTGTGTTGATGGCGAACGTCCGCTCATGGCCTTCGGCGGTGGTCCCGCGCGTGGAGCCGAACTGTCCGCCGGCGTTGTTGACGAGCACGTCGAGCCGGTCGTAGGTCGCGTCGATCTCGGCAGCGAACCGGGCGACCTCGCCCATCAGCGACAGGTCGGCGACGTGGGCGTGGACGTCCCGGTTGCCGGTCCGCGCGACGATCCAGTCGCGCACGTCCCGCGTCTTGTGCGGATCGCGGCCGTGCATGATGACCGTGTGCCCCTGTTCCGCGAGCGCGAGCGCGGTCTGTCTGCCGATGCCGCTGGATGCTCCGGTGACGAGGATGGTCTTCCTGGGGTTCGTCGTATCGGGTCGCGGGTTGCGCATGGTGATCGTATGCCTTCCGGTTATGATGGTACAAGTGTGACATCATCGACGGTAGGCGCCGTCGCCCGGGGCGCGCAAGCCGTGCGGGCACGGCGGTGACAGAGATCAAGGAACTGTGACATGGAACGCGACATCCGCCCGGCTTCATCCGATTCACGATCCGCCCCACGCGGCGACGATCGCGCCGCCGACCGCAGGCTGGCCACGCTGCACCGCAACAACGAGGAGTCGAACCTGTTCGTGCGCGGGTGCATCGAGGGCGCGCTCATCCGGTTGATGGAGTCGAAGCCGTTCGCCGCGATCACCGTCACCGACATCGCGCGGCGCGCCGGGGTCTCCCGCAACGCCTACTACCGCAACTACGCGTCGAAGGAGGCGATTCTCGACGGGTTCCTGAACACGGTCTTCGAGGAGATCAACCGTCGTATGCTGCGGTACGATCCGATGACGCAGACGCGCGAGGCGTGGCTGGCGCTGCTCGCCGGCGTGCGCCGCATCGCGCCGCAGTACCGGCTGATCCTGCAGGCCGGTCAGGGTGCGCGTATCCGCGAGCGGATGCGCGTGAGTCTGAACCGCGGCGCGCACCGCCTCGAGACCGGCCCGCGTTACGCCGCCGCGTTCTGGGCGGGCGCGTTGTGCGAAGTGGTGGACCAGTGGGTGCTTGCCGGCATGGATGTGTCCGACGACGAGCTGGCGGACGTGATGACCGATCTCATGCTCCACGGCGTGGCCACCGCCGACCGCTATCACACCGGCTGTCAGGCGCGCTGATCGGCATGGCGGCATGGCATGGCGCCATCATGACTCATCGTCGCCGTTCGCGCGACGCGAGCTCCTCGCGCAGGGCGGCGACGGACGCGGCGAGCTCGCGCACCTGCTCGCGCAGCGCGCGCAGCTCCTCGGCGGAGTCCGCCGCCGAAGCCGCCGCGCGCGTCTCGTCGGCCTTCCGTCCTGCCGTTTCGCGCCGGTGCGCCTCGAAGTTGACCTGGTCGACGATCCACGAGGCGAGCGTGGCGGTGACGATGCCAATCAATGCGATGCCGGCGAACATCAACGCCACGGCGATGAGCTTGCCTTCGAACGTGACCGGCGACACGTCGCCATAGCCGACGGTGGTGACGGTGACGAACGCCCACCACAGGGCCGTGCCGAACCCGTCGATCGTCGCGCCCGGCTCCCCGCGCTCCACCGAATAGACGGCGAGCGCGCCCACGTACATGAGCATGCCGACGGCGCCGAACGCGTAGACGGCGATGCGTCCGCGCACCGCCATGCCGGAGGTGCGGTTGAGCACGTGCAGCACGGTGAGCAGGCGCAGCAGGCGCAACGGTCTGAGCATGGGCAGGGCGATGGTCGCGAGGGCGAACAGGTTGCGTGTGAACCATCGCCATCGGTCTTCGGCGAGCCATAGCGACACGGCGTAGTCGATGACGAACAGGATCCAGATCGCGTTGATGACGGTCTCGCACAGGAGGATGTGCGTGCCGGCGAGGATCTCCCACGAGTAGGCGACGAGGAACACGACGGACAACGCCATCAGCGGCCAGTCCGTCCAACGCTTCCATGCCTTGAGATCCATGCGACGATTCTACCGGCCGGCGGACCGGCACATGCCGCGGGCGGGCCGGGCGGATGCGCATCAACGCGCTATGATGTACGAACGTACGTAAAACCGAGCGAAGGAGCTTCAGGGGCATGACCAAGGACGCGCAGGGCAACAATTACGACGTCACCGCGGATCTCACGCCGGAGGGGCGCGTCGAATGGGAGCGCATGGTGGGCGGCGAGGTCTACGAGGACTCCCATCCGGAGATCGAACGCAAGCGCGCGGAGGCGAAGCGTCTGTTCGTCGCCTACAACCGCACCGACTACGAGGACGTGGCGAAGCGCCGCGAGATCATGGAGCAGCTGTTCGCCTCGGTCGGCGAGGACGTGTTCATCGAACCGAACTTCCGCTGCGAGATGGGCCGCAACATCACGATCGGCTCGCACGCCTACATCAACTTCGACTGCGTGATGCTCGACAACGCGCCGATCACGATCGGCGACTACGTGTGGATCGCGCCGATGGTCGGCCTGTTCGCCACCAACCATGCGCTCGACTTCGAGGAGCGCAAGGCGGGCGCATGCCAGGCGAAACCGATTCGCATCGAGGACGGCGTATGGCTGGGCGGCCACGTGACCGTGCTCGGCGGCGTGACCATCGGACGCGGCTCGGTAATCGGCGCCGGCAGCGTGGTCACCAAGGACCTCCCGGCCGGCGTGGTCGCCGTCGGCAATCCGGCGCGCGTGCTCCGCCCGATCACCGAGGCCGACGGGACCGGGTTCCGCGAGCGCATCGCCGCCCGCGACGCCGCCCGTTGAGCGGGATCCGCGGTGGACGTCCGCCGCGAGCGGCCTACAGACGGTCGGCGATGAGCCGGCAGTGGTCGCGCACCACGGCGGCGGACCTATGGAACCTCGCGAGCTCCTCGTCGCTCAGGTGCAGGTCGACGAAGTCGCCCACGCCGTCGCCGTCGAGCGCGACGGGCAGGGAGAGGAACACGTCGCGCTCGCCGTACTCGTATTCGCCGTCGATGAGCGTGGACACGGATACGACGCCGCGCTCGTTCCACAGGATCATGCGCACGAGTCCCGCGACGGTGGCGGCGATGCCGTAGCTGGTGCCGCCGCGCAGGCCCTTGATGTCGAGGCCGCGACGGCGCGTCTCCTCCTCGATGCCGGCGAGCGTGACGCCCGGATAGCGCGAACGGTTGTCCTCCAGGTACTGCGCGAACGATTTGCCGATGAACGAGACCGTGGACCAGGGCACGAACTGGCTGTCGCCGTGTTCGCCGATCACGTAGCCGGAGACGAGACGCGGGTCGAGCCGCGTGGTCTCGCCGATGATCGTCTTCATGCGCGACGTGTCGAGCGCGGCGCCGGAGCCGAGCACCTGCGCGCGGGGCAGTCCGGTGCGTTTCCACGCGAACCAGCCGAGCACGTCGACCGGGTTCGACACCATGATGAGGATGCCGTCGAATCCGGAATCCCTGATGTGGCGCAGGATCGGGTCGACGATGTCGATGGCGGCGCCGAGCTCCTGCATGCGCGTCTCCCCCGGCTTCGGTTTCGGGCCGGCGGTGACGACGACCACGTCGGCGCGACGGCAGTCCTCCCAGCCGCCGGCGCGGATCGTCACGAACCTGCCGAGGTATTCGGATCCGTCGGCCAGGTCCATGGCCAGTCCCTCCGCCTTCTCCGGATGATGGTTGACGAGCACGAGCTCGTTGCACAATCCCTGCTGGACGATGGCGCTCGCCACCGCGGCGCCGACGCTGCCCGTGCCGACGACGACCACGCGGCTCCTGTTCGAAGTGACCATGATGCTGTTCTCCCTTTCCTCTCGAAATATCGCTCGCGTCGATGCCGTTCCCGGCTCACCTGACGGCGGTGAGGAAGAACCGGGGGAACGGGAAGATGATGCTGCCGTCGGACCGGGTCGGATACGCCTCGCGCACGCGGGCAAGCACCTCGCCCTCGAAGGCCGCGCGGTCGGCGTCGTCGGCGAGCGCCTGCAGGTAGGGGCGCAGTCCGGTGCCGCGGTACCAGTCCATGATGGCCTCGTGCGAGGGCAGCGTGTGCATGTAGGTGGTGGTCCACATGCGGAAACGCGCGGCGTGCGCGTGCAGCAGCTCCCAGTATTCAGGCGGTGTCAGGTTGAAGAACTCGCGGGCCTGCGGGAGCCGGTCCGTGTACGCCGGGGAGTGCACGAGTCCGCCGATGATGCGGTGGATGGGCTCCTCGTAGTTCATGGGCGTCTGCACGGCGAGCGTGCCGCCCTCCCGGAGCAGTCCGAGCATCGCGGGGATGAGACGCGCATGGTCGGGCACCCATTGGATGCACGCGTTGGAGAAGACCACGTCGAAGTCGTGCGGCAGAGCGGCGATCTGGTCCATCTTGGACATGTCGCACAGGGCGAAGTCGATGTCGGGGTGCGCTTGGCGGGCGGCGGCGATCATCTCGGGCGAGCTGTCCACGCCGAGGATCGAGGCGTGCGGGTAGCGTTCGCGCAGCACGGCGGTGCTGTTGCCCGGCCCGCAGCCGATGTCGATGAGGCGCGTGACCGTCCCGTCGTCCGGCGGCAGCTGCATCGCCAGATCGCGTGACGGCTGCGTGCGTTCCGTTTCGAATCGCAGATACTGTTCCGAATCCCATACGACCATGGGGCTCACGCTAGCGACGCACAGCCTTGTGTCGGCATTTGCGTCCGCATGACGAACGCAAATGCCGACTTGCAGGTCGGCGGCACGACCCCGCGTACTCGTTCGGCATCCGCATGACTTTTCGACTGAACCGTAGCGCTACAATAGGCATGTTTTGGACTTTCAAAGAGGAAAGGACACACATGGAGACGACACAGATAGAGGTGCAGGCGATGCGCATGCTCGCCGATGATGATTTCCTCGCGTTGAACTCACGATTAAACCGTCCCAACATATTCGAGGCGGTGAATCTCGGCCATGCGGAGATCCGGCATTCCGCGTTCATCGCATGGCTGGCGGATCCTTCCAATCCTCATGGCTTAGAGGATCTGTTCCTGCGACGTCTAATCGCGGAACTCTTCAAGGAGAACCCGAACCGAGGATTCGCCTCTCTCGCGGCGGACGATCTGACCGACGTGAATGTGATACGCGAATCGGAGTCTAACATCGATCTGCTGATCCGCACTCGGGACGACCGTTTGGCGCTCTGTCTCGAGAACAAGGTGTTCGCGGGACTGCACGACCATCAGCTCGACAAATACCATCGTTATGTGGAGGGCGCATATGGGGATAAGAGATTCCGGCTGTATGTGTTTCTGACGCCGGACGGGCATGAGCCCCCGGAGGACGAGTGCGATGATTCCGACGCGTGGATGACATTCTCGTATCCCGGCCTGGCCGGGATACTCGAATCGCTGAAACCCTACGCCAACGAACGTACCTGCATCTGCATCGAGGATTATATCGACGTATTGAAGAAGGAGAACATCATGGCCGATGACGAACTGGACGAACTCGCGAAGAAACTGTACGCACGCTACCGAGACGTCTTCGACCTCGTCAACGAACGATGCTCCGACCAGTCCGGCGTCGAGGGGCATCTGCGCAACCTGTATCTGGAAGTGCTCAACGAGTATCGGCGAGAAGGCCTGATCGCCGACTGTTCGCCAATGGATTTCACCGGCAAGTACCTGTCGTTCCACACCAAGGCCATGGACGAGTACCTGCACAACGACCGCACCAGACCGGGAACCTGGGGCAATCCGAGCGACACCTACCATTACTGGGTGTATCCGCCGTTGCTGAAGCCGACCATCAACCTCGAGCTCGGACCATTGGGCCAACCCGACTGGATCATCCGCCTCATGGAGAACGTCCGGCGGGTGGCCGGCGGCAAGAACAAGCCCATCAGCCCCCACAGCAAATACCGCACTCCGAAGAAGATCACGACGGACATCGACGCCACGGACGCCATGAACGTGGATGATCTTCCCGATGACAAGGACATCCAGGGAAAACTGCGGAAGGCCATCGATGAGATGCTGCGTTTCGAAACCGGAATCCTCGGCGGACTTCGCCCTTCCGTCTAGAAAGACCGCCACGCAACGGGAGAACCCGCATACTTTGTGTTGTCCGGCATGGATTCATGCCGGACAACACAAATCGACCGAGTCCGCACAGTATCCGGCACGGATTTCAGGCCGCCGCGTCGTTCTTCAGGGCGCGCAGCAGCGCCTGGTCGCGTTGTTCGATGACTCGTTTGCCGTCCTCGCCCTGCCAGGAGAAGAATCCCCTGCCGGTCTTCGCGCCGAGGTCGCCGGCTTTGACCTTCTCGGCGAGCAGCGGGCTCGGTCCGGTGCCGTTGTCCATGTCGTCGAACAGGTAGGTGCTGATGTTGTAGAACACGTCGAGCCCGCCCAGGTCGATGCTGGCGACCGGGCCGACGAGGTTCCAGCGCCGGCCGAGACTGTACTTCATCACGTCGTCCACGGTGGCGGCGTCGGCGATGCCCTCCTGGATGATGTGGAACTCCTCGCGCAGCACGGCCATCTGGAGACGGTTGCCGATGAAGCCGAGTGATTCCTTGTTGAGCCGGGCCGGTTTCTTGCCGATGCGCGTCATGAGGTCGAAGGTCACGTCGACCACGTCCGATGAGGTCTTCTCCCCCGGCACGACCTCGACGAGCGGCATGAGCTGTGCGGGGTTCCAGAAGTGGGCGACGACGAAACGCTCCGGATGTTCGAGCGCCGAGGCGATGGCGGTGGGGCTCAGACCGGACGTGTTGGTGGCGAAGATCGCGTCCTCGGGCGCGAACCGTTCCACCTCGGCCCACACGGATTTCTTGACGTCGAGGTTCTCCGCCACGGATTCGATGACGAAGTCCGCGCCGGCGACTCCCTGCTCGTAGCCGACGACCGGCGCGATGCGGGTGAGCACGTCGTCGACGGTCTCGCCCGTCTTCAGCAGTCCCGCGTCGGCGAACGCCGTCGCGTCCCTGCGGATGTTCGCCGTCGCACGGTCCAGCGACTTCTCGCTGCGGCCGACCAGTCGCGTCTCGTATCCGGCGAGCGCGAACTGGAGCGCGATGGCGTGCCCCATCGTGCCCGTTCCCACGTTCGCTATCGTCCTGATGTCGTCGATTCCCTTGCTCATCGTCGAACCTCCTTGCGCGCCTCCTGCGGGCGCATGACTCATCATGCAGGTCTCATACGCCATTGTATGACGTATGGCGCGGGGCATGAGCGCTCCGAAGCCCCCTCACCACATGCTGCTATACTGTATAGCAATATACGGCCTATGGAAGGAACCATCATGGCTACGGTGCAGTTGAACGTGCGCATCGACGCGCGGCTGAAGGAGGACGTCGATGCCGTGCTGCGCGGGAGCGGCGTTTCCGCGAGCGACGTGGTCCGGTCGCTGTGGGCGTATATCGCCGATCGCGGTCAGGTGCCCCGGTTGGAGACTTCGGCCGAGGAGCGGGCGCGCGAGGAGGAACGCCGGCGGAGGATGACGGTCGTCGAGGATTCCGCCGGGTGCCTGCAACGGGAGCTGGCGGCGGCCGGCATGGCCGGCGGGTCCGCGGACCCGTTCGCATCCGCGTTCGGCGGTATGACGTCCAAGCGGATTCGTGATGCCGTGTACGACCAGATGCTCGACGACTATCTCGCCATGGGGAGGAGCGAATGATGTCGGACCCCACCGCTTCCATCGAAAACACCCGGCCCTCCGGACATGTCGTCGCACCGGACCCGCCGCGCGATGTCTTCCTCGACACCAACGTGCTGCTGGATCATCTCATGCGCCGGAACGGGTCCGAACAGGTGACGTCCATGCTCAAGGCCTGCGTCCGGCATGACGTCGTCCTGCGGTGCGCGGCGACGTCGTTGAAGGACATCGCCTATGTAACCGAGGCGGCTCTTCGACGGGAATTCGCGACGGTCCGGCATACAGGAGAGGATCCCTCCCCGTCCAAGGAGGGTGCGGAGGGATCCCCGCTCGAGGACGGGACGATGCGCATGCTCATCCGGCGGATACCATGGCATTGCGTCGAGCAGGCCCGTGCGCTATGCGACGTCGCGGTCGTCGGCCGGGAGACGTGCGACGCGGCCCTCGCCCTTCGCACACGGCACGACGATTTCGAGGACGATCTCATCATCGCCGCCGCGCAGCATGCGGGGAGCCGTTACGTGGTGACATCGGACCGGCGGCTCATCGAGCACTTCCCGGAGATCTGCATCGCCCCGACCGCCCTTATGGAGCTGCTCGACGGTTCCCGCTGACGCGGCGCAATGCGGCGCCCCCGCCGCACGTCAGCGTTCCCGCCAGCGCAGGAGTTCGAAGGCGAGGATGAGGGCGAGCAGGAGCGCGGAGGCGAGGAACACGGCTCGCAGGGCCAGGGTGAGCGAGGGCAGGAACGTGGCGATGACGCCGAACACGGCCACGCCGACCGCGCCGCCGACCTGGCGGAACGTGTTGAACATGGCTGAGGCGATGCCGGCCTGCGCCGGGTCGACGCTTTTGAGCACCACGCCCGCGGCCGCCGGCGTGGTGATGGCGGCGCCGAATCCGACGACGCTGAGCCCCGTGGCGATCGCCCATACGGGTATGGGCGACGGGTAGCTGAATTCGAACAGGAATCCGGCGATCATGATCGCGAGCCCCAGCGTGATCGAGAACTTCGATCCGCGCGCGGTGATGATGCGCCCGCCGGCGAGGTTGCCGGCGATGGTGACGAACGCGGACGGCACGAACACGAGCCCGGCGGCGAAGGCGCCCATGCCGAGCCCGTTCTGCAGGAACAGCGTGCAGATGAACACCATGCCGTACCAGTTGAAGATCATGACGAACCCGATGAGCAGCGCGACCTGCATGCCGCGCACGTGGAACAGGTTCAACGGCATCATGGGCGCGCGCACCTTCGCCTGGGAGCGGACGAACGCGACGAGCAGGACCATGCCGACGCCGACGAGCGCCCATGCGAGGGGCGAGGCGACGCCGAGGGCGCCGATCTCGATGACGCCGGCGATGAGGATGACGAGACCGGACAGCGCGAGCGTCTGCCCCACCCAGTCGAACCTCCTGACACGCTGCGGCGAGGGATTGACGCGCGTGCACAGGCCGAGGACCAGCAGGCAGAACGGCACGTTGACCGCGAACACGAGACTCCAATGGATGGGTGTGAGCAGCCCCCCGAGCAGCGGCCCCACGGCGGATGCGCTCGCGCCGCCGGCGCCCCACAGGGCGAGAGCCCAGGCGCGTCGTTTCGGATCGGGGTTCGTCTCGTTGATGAGCGACATGGAGGCGGGCAGGATCAGCGCGGAGGCGACGCCGAGCAGGCATCGGCCGAGGACGAGCGCGCCCATCGACCACGCGAACGAGCTGAACAGGGACGCGGCGGCGAACAGGGCGGCCCCGCAGACGAACACGCGCCTGGCGCCCCACCGGTCGGCGAGGTTGCCGCACAGGAGGAGGAGCGCGGCGAACAGGAGGCTGTAGCCGTCGACCACCCACTGCTGGACGGCCATGTCGCCGCCGAGGTCGCGGCTGATGGTGGGCAGCGCCACGTTGACGATGAGCACGTCCATGCCGACGAGGAACGAGGCGATGGACGCCGCCGCCGTGGCGAACGGCGCGGAACGGGCGACGCCGCGCGCGCGGTCGTCCGCAAGCGCCGGCGACGGAGTCGACTGGACTGGCGATGAAACGGTCGATGAGGTGGTCGTCATGCTCTCCTTACGCTATGGATCGGAATGTCATATCGGTTGTCGCGTAGGATATGGTACGGCGCGCGAGATGTCGGGGACGTTGGGATGTGAGTGATTATGGTTCATGGTGTATGAACCATAGGTTCACACCCACCCCCTCAGCCGGCTTCGCCGGCAGCTCCCCCTGAAGGGGCGCAGATGAAACGTCCGTCCGGACGGACGGACGGAAAGGACGACGATGTACGACAGGCGGTTGGATGCGATCGTGGCGGCGGCGGACACGGGCAGTTTCGCGAAGGCGGGCCGGCTCCTGCACATCTCGACGCCGGCGCTCGCCAAGCAGGTCAACACGTTCGAGGCGGAGTACGGGCTCACCCTGTTCGCCCGCTCGCATGGCGGCGTCGCCCTCACGCCCGCGGGCGAGGAGCTCGTGGAGGGGGCGCGCGATCTGATCCGCCGGTCGGACGAGATCGTCCGCAGGGCGCGGCGGCGCGCCCGGCCGGACACCGTGCCGGTGCGTCTCGGCATCTCCATGCTGCGGCCGGGCAGACGCATCCTCGACCTGTGGCAGCATGACGCCGGCCGTACCGCGGGCATCCGCCTCGAACTCGTCTCCCTGCCGGACAACCGCATGTCCATCACCGACATCATCGCCCGGCTCGGCGACACGATCGACGTGATCGCCACCGCGTTCGTGCCCGACCATTGGACCGGCGTATGCAACACGTTGGCGTTGTCCTACGAGCCGCTGAGCCTGGCGGTGCCCCTCACCCATGCGCTCGCCCGCCGTGCCAGGGTGACGCTCGACGACCTCGCCGGCACGCGCATACGCATGCTGCCGCGCGGCAACGGCACGGACGACGTCGCACGCGACCTGTTCGAGCGCGCCGGCGGCATCGAACTGGCCGACATCGACCATTACGACCTGGACGTGTTCAACGAGTGCGCCCAGACCGGCGACCTGCTCATCTCCAAACCGATGTGGGCCGACGTGCACCCGCAGCTCGCCAACGTGGCCGTGGATTGGCCCGAACCGGTCGGCATGCAGTACGGTCTGCTCTACCCGCTCGACCCATCGCCCGCCGTGGCCGCGTTCGTGGACCGCATCGCCGAGCTCGCCGGCGTCTAGACGCGCCGCGCGGCCAGACGCGAACGCACCTTGACGACGACGTACCAGACGAGCGCGGCGAGCGCGACGGCGGCGACCGCGTACTGGAACCGGTCGAGGAGGCCGAGGATCGAGCACCATCCGGCGCCGAGCAGGTAGCCGGCCATGACGAGGATCGTGTTCCACACGGCGGAGCCGACGGCGGTGAGCAGCGTGAAGCGCGCGAGATCGGTGCTGGCGATGCCGGCGGGGATGGAGATGAGCGAACGGACGATGGGGATGACGCGGCCGATCAGCACGGAGAGGAGACCGTAGCGGGCGAACCATGCGTTCGCCTTGTCGATGTCCGTGGCGTCGGTCAGGGGCATTCGGTCGAACAGGCGGCGCATGCGTTCCGCGCCGATCGCGTAGGCGACGCCGTAGAGCATGAGCGCGCCGATCACGGAGCCGGCGGTCGCCCCGCCGATCGCCTCGGCGAGGGTCATGCGCCCCTGTGCGGCGGTGAAGCCGGCCAGCGGGAGGATCACTTCGCTGGGGATCGGCGGGAACAGGTTCTCGAGGAGGACGGCGACGCCGGTGCCGAGCCCGCCCATGACGGACATGAGGCCGACGAGCCAGTTGGTCATCGCGCCGACCATGCCTCCCGTGTCGATCGGGCAGACGGAGGCGGGGGCGACGGCGGCGAGCGTGGACGGGGATGCGGCGAGCGCCGCGATGATCGTGGTGTTCTGGCCTTCACGCTAGGCCATGCCCGCTTGTCTGCCGCTAAGGTTCGTGAAGACGCCGTGGGCGTCGGGAGGGACGGCCGGAGGCTACCGTTCCCCGTCCGCGAGCGGCAGGGTGAGGCGCATCGTGGTGCCGGCGGGCGACGTGGATTCCACGTCGAGCGCGCCGCCGTACCGGGTCGCCACGTCGCGGGCGAGCGCGAGGCCCAGCCCGTAGCCCTGGTGCGCGGTGCCGTCGTCGTCGCGGGCGAACCGGCGGAACAGCCGTTCGGGATCGTCGCCGATGCCGCCGCCGTGGTCGGTGACGCGCACGACGGCCTGTCCGCCGTGCAGGTATCCGGTGGAGACGGTGACCTTCGCGCCGTCGGGCGAGTGGGCGATGGCGTTGTCGAGCACGGCGACGAGGCACCGTGACAGTCCGATCGCGTTGCCGCGCACGACGAGCCGGCCGCGCTCCCCGTCGACGCGCACGTCGAGGTTCACGCCGCGCGTCTCGGCGAGCGGACGCACCTCCTCGACGGACTGGTCGGCCACGTCGGCGAGCATGACGGGTTCGGCGTTGACGGCGCCGCGTGCGGCGACGAGCAGGTCGGTGATGATCGCGGTCATGCGGTCGACGTCGCCGCGAAGGGCGGCGAGCGGCGCGTCGATGTCGCCGCCGTGGGCGCGGCGGAAGTCGATGAGGTCGATGCGCGTGGCGATCACGGCGAGCGGCGTCTTGAGCTCGTGGCTCGCGTCGGCGACGAAGTCCTTCTGGAGTTCGAACGCGCGTTCGAGCGGTTCGACCTCCTTGCGCGCGTAATACCGGCCGACGACGGCCACGGCGGCGATGACGCCGACGACGAACAGGAGGGTGAACGCGATGGCCTTCCTCGTGTCGATGACCATCATGCCGGAGCCGAACTGTTCGGTGACGCTCATGGCGTCGGGGTCGAGGCCGCGTTCGGCGAATTCGTGGCGCGAGCCGAGCAGCACGCCGAGCGTGAAGAGGATGCCGCCGATCGCGGTGATGGCGGCCATGGCGATGGTCATGCGCAGGCTGATGAGCCGTGCGCGCCCCTTGTCCGATGGCATGGTTCTTCTCATCCTTCCGGTGTGCCGATGCGGTAGCCGCGGCCGCGCACGGTGTCGATGATGCGGCGCGTGGTCTTGCCGCGCACGTAGGAGACGTACACGTCGACGGCGCCCAGGTCGCTGCCGGGCGAGAACGCGCCGGCGAGCAGCTCCTCGCGGGTGAACACGTGGTCGGGCGAGGTGGCGAGCATGGCGAGCAGCTTCGTCTCGACGTCGGTGAGGGGCACGGCGCGCCCGTCCGGATCCTCGATGATGTTGGAGTCGGGTTTGAGCAGCCAGTCGCCGACCATCACGCCGTTGGCCTGCGCGTGGAAGCCGCGCAGGAGGGCGCGCAGGCGCGCTTCGAGTTCGACGAAGTGGAACGGTTTGGTCAGGTAGTCGTTGGCGCCGGCGTCGAGCCCTTCGACGATGTCGTCGACTTCGGCGAGCGCGGTGAGGATGAGCGCGGGCGTGGTGACGCCGGTGCCGCGCAGCATGCGGACGAGGTCGAGTCCGTCGCCGTCGGGCAGCCGCCGGTCGACGATGAGCGCGTCGTGGCGTGCGCCCGCCATGAGCCGGTTCGCCTCCGTGACCGATTGCGCCCAGTCGGTCCGGTAGTCGGCGGCGAGCATCTCGGCGGTCATGGCGCCGAGGTTCGGATCGTCCTCGACGAGGAGGACGGCGGGCAGGAGCAGTCGTTCCGGGGATGCGGCCGCCGCCGGCCCCGGCGCCTCCGGCGTCGCCGTCGCGTGCGTCGTCTTGTCCATGCGCGTCTCACCTCACGGGGAATCGGGGATTCTCTTACGGTTATATCAGACCGCCGGCCGGCTTAGGAACCGCTAAGAAACGCGGTCGCGGTTGGTCTGCCGGCGGCCGCGGCGTTATCGTGCGCGGTATGCGAAGTGATTCCCCTCTTTTCACCGCGGACCGGGTGTCGTGCACGGTGCCGTCGCCGGACGGCGACCGGACGGTCTTCTCCGGCCTGTCGTTCGCGATCGGCCGCGGCGAGATCGTCGACCTGGTGGGTCCGTCCGGTTCGGGCAAGAGCAGTCTGCTGACGGCGTTCGCGCGGCTCAACCCGCATGCGTCGGGATCGTTCGCCCTCGCCGGGCGCGACGCCGGATCGTTCACGCCGCAACGGTGGCGCCGCGAGGTCGCGTACCTGCCGCAGAAGCCGATCCTGCCGGGCGACACGGTGGCGGACGCAATCAGGCTGCCGTTCACGCTCGCCGTGCGCGCCGACTCGACGGTGCCCGCCGGCGGCGGCGATGGCGACGCACGGGACGGAGGCCGGCGGATCGGCCTCGTCGGCCGGTTCGCGCGCCTGTTCCGCGACGATGCGGCGCACGCGCGCGGCATGCTGCCGGACGCGCGCATCCGCGAGACGTTGGACGCGATGGGATGCGGGGACATCGATCTGACGCGGCGGCCGCACGACCTGTCCGGCGGGCAGGCGGCGCGCGTCTCGCTCGCCCGCACCCTGCTGACCGAACCGAAGGTGCTGCTCGCCGACGAGGTGGACGCCGGGCTGGACGACGAGAACGCCGCCAAGGTCGCCTCGATCATGGCGTATGCGGCGGGGCGCGGCATGGCGATCGTGCGCATACGGCACCGCCCGCCGGACGGGCGAGCCTCGCGCGTCGCCACGCTGGCCGACGGCGCGCTCACGTGGACGGACGCGACCGGATCCGCGACGGGAGCGACGAATGGGAGGGAGACGGCATGAGCGGCAACGCGTACGACATCGACATCTGGGGTCTCGCCGTGGCGATGGCGATGGTGGCCGTCGCCGCCGGCGTGAGCGGGCTCATGCGCATGGGCATCGGCCGGTCCCTCCTGTGGTCCGCCTGCCGGGCGCTCCTGCAGCTGTGCGCGATGGGGTTCGTCGTCGGCTACGTGATCCGCGCGGACGACGTGTTCCTCGTGTTCGCGACGATCGGCGTGATGCTCGTCGCCGCCGTGCAGATCACCCTGTCGCGCGCCAAAGGCGTGCCGAAGGGGCTCGCCGGCCCGGTGCTGCTGAGCCTGACCATCACGATGCTGCTCATGATCGCCCTGGTCACCGAGCTCGTCGTGCGCCCCCACCCGTGGTACGCGCCGCAGCTCGTCGTTCCGTTGACCGGCATGCTGCTCGGCAACACGGTCTCCGCGCTCGCCGTGGGCCTGAGCCGGTTCTACGAGAGCATGGACGAGCGGCGCGACGAGATCGACACGATGCTCGCCTTGGGCGCGACCGCGTGGGAGGCGGCGCGACCGTCCATCGTCTCGTCGATCAGGCTCGGGCTGCTGCCGACGATGGCGACGCTCGCCTCCTGCGGCATCGTCACGATCCCGGGCATGATGGCCGGCCAGGTCATCGCCGGCGGAGACCCGTTGGAGGCGGCGAAATACCAGTTCGTCGTGTTCGCGGCGATCGCCGCGCTGACGCTCGTCGCCGACGGGCTCATCATGGCGATGACGTACCGCACCTGCTTCACCGAGGCCGACCAGTTCCGCCCGCGGGACATGCGCGGCGTGCGCTGAACGCGGGAACCCGGTACGGACGGCAAACGGCGGGTGGCGGGGCGCGGAACCCCCCCCACCCGCCGTTTCCCCATTGTTTCCGGCGATTCGCGCATGGGAGCCGCCGTGAGCGCTACCATGGAGGTGACGGGACAAGGCTCCCGCAGGTATGAATGAGTATGAGTAGCGAAGAAAACAGTACAAAGACAATGGAAAACAGTGGATATGCGATCGACCGCTCGTGGCTGACCGAGGCGAAGGAAAGCATCAGCCAGTGGTCGTACATCATGTTGAAGGACGCGGACGACAACGACATCGACTGGGATTGGGTGCGTTCGCTCGACCTGGAGCACGGCATCGGCGTGGCCTCCCCCGAGGACTATGAGGCGGGCGCCGCGTCCAGCGTGCACGACCTGCTCAAGGCCGATCTCGCGATCCGCGACCGGCTCGAGGCGATCATCGCGAAGATGAGCATGACGTTCATGCGCGACTTCGACCGCAGGATCAAGACCTATGATCTGCCGCGCGCGCTCGCCTACGCGGACCGCCGTCTCAACGACCAGATCGCGCTGCTGCGCGACCGCGGCATCGCCGAGGGCCTGTGGACCGTCGAGGACGAGGACCGCCAGCGCGTCACCGTGCCGGTGCTCACGCCCGCGAAGGAGGGCGTGGCCGTCGACGACATCCAGGACCGCACCGCGGAGATCGTCAACGCGCGCGCCGAACGCCGCAAGGCGGACCGCGCCAAGCGCGAGGCGGCGCGGGCGCACCGCGAGCACGCGCTGTTCGAGGCGGACGAGGTGCGCAACGGCTCCGTCGAGGCGGGTCCGGACGAGTCCGCGCCGATCGAGTCGAGCTCCGACCAGGGCAGCTCCGACTATCTCATCGAGGGCCAGCCGGTCATCAACGACGACAATCCCGCCGTGCCGACGGTCGAGCAGGTGAACCGCGACGAGACCGCCGTACCCGAGGCGCGCTTCGAGAAGTCGCGCCACGCGGCCGCCGAGCATGTGGCGGCGCGCGAGGCCGCACGCCCGAAGGACTATTGGCGCGAGGTGTTCCTGCCGGGCCGCGACGTGGACAAGGTGATGGGCATCGACCTGGAGACGAACGGCACCGAACCGTACCGCGCGTACATCATCGACGTGGGCTTCGAATATATGAACATGCGCTCCCCCCGTCCGGCGGACGCGCCCACCGGCTACCAGTACGACAAGGACTACTACGAGGGCGGCGACGCCTACGACCAGCACCGGTTCTCGTTCGGCGTGACCGACGAGGCGGCGCGCCACGGCAACCCGTTCATCATCCAGCTGACCGGCATCGACATCAAGCAGCGCGTCGGCGCCGACTATCCGATGTTCGACGAGGACGCCGAGGCGCAGGCCGACCTGCTCAAGCGTCTGACCGCGCAGCCGTTCGTCGCGCACATGGCCACGTTCGAGCACAGCTTCTTCATGCTCAACGTGAAGGGCTACGCGGAGGCGTACCGCAACGGCCACGTGACCATCATCGACACGCTGCCGATGAGCCGCCTGTGGGACGAGGGCTCCATCCCCAGCGAGGAGCATCCCGACGGCGACAACCGTCTCGACGCGTACGCGAAGCGCCAGGGGGCGCTGCGCGAGGACGACGCGGAACGCCACCTCGGACTCGAGGACACGCACATCATGCTGCTCGCCATGAAGCACCACCTCAAGCAGCTCCAGGCCGAGGCGCGCGGACCGTGGGGCCCGAACGGCAAGGCGGGCGTCGGCGGCAAGCGCATCGTCAGCCATCGCCGCCATTGGCGTCGCTGACCGGCGCCGCGATTCGGCGCGATCGTTGAACGGACACCGTGTCGTCTGTTTTATGCAGTTGAAACAGACGACACGGTGTCCGTTTATGGTATCCCACGTATATGCCGCCGCATTGTCGCGGCGCGGAGTAGGCTTGCACGCAGGCGATGGAACCCGCCCGGAAACCCCGTTTTCCGAACCGCATTACCGCTGATAGTTCCTACACGATTCCCCACCTAGGGGCCGTCGTGTCTTCAGCGGACCGCGGCGGCATCCGGAAAGGCACTGACATGGGTCATCGCATACCCCAGATCCATCCCGACATCCTCGCCGTCGTCTTCGTCGGCGGCGCCATCGGCACCGCATTGCGCTACGCGTTCGCGCAGATCCCCTCGTCCGGCGACTTCCATACCGGCACGTTGGCCGCGAACCTGCTCGCCTGCTTCTGCTATGCGGGCCTGACCACGTTCCTCGCCGGCTCCACCGCGTTCGCCGCGCGGTTCGGCGCACGCGGGAAGGAGTATGCGAGCCGCGGGCTCGGCATGGGCCTGTGCGGAGGCCTGTCCACGATGTCCACGCTCGCGCTGGAATGCTTCACCGCGATCCGTTCGGGCGATGCGGGCGTCGGCGTCCTGTATCTCGCCGTGACGTTCGCGCTCGGCATCCTGTGCGCCGTGGCCGGCGCGTGGGCGGGCGGGCGTCTCGCCGCGTCCGGCGCCGTCGCCGACGACGACGTGCGGAAGGAGGCGTGACGATGGCCGCATTCCTTCCCGTGCTCGTCTGCCTGTTCGGCGGTCTGGGAGCCTCCTGCCGCTACCTGCTCGACACGGCCGTCAAGACGTATTGGACGCGCGCGTTCCCGCTGTCCACGTTCGTCATCAACCTGCTGGCGGGACTGCTCGCCGGCCTCGTCGCCGCGGCAGCGCTCGGCGGCGGGCTGGACGAGTCGTGGCGGCTGACGCTCGCCACCGGTTTCCTCGGCGGCTTCTCCACGTTCTCCACCGCGATCAACGAGATGGTGACGCTGTTCCGCAGGCGCCGCTACCCCACCGCCGCCGGCTATCTGCTGGCGAGCGTCGTCGTCCCGCCGCTCGCCGTGGCGGCCGGGTTCATGCTCGTCGCGTGACGTGCGGTCGCATGGGCTCCGGCGTCCGGATCATGCGCGGACGCCGAGCTCGCGTTCCAGCCACGCGCGTTCGGCGTCGATCTCGGCGTCGTGCACGGCGATGATGGCGCGACGGTACCGGTCCTCGACCTTGTCGTTGTCGATGGGCCCTTCGCCGTCGCTGTAGAGGCGGCGCACGTCGGCTTCGGCCAGTGAGTCGAGCCGACGGCGCAGCACCGCGTTCCTGTCCGCCTCGTCGGGGATGACGGACAGGAACGACATGACGACCGCCCACTTGGTGATGTTGGTGAGCATGTATCCGCTCGTGCCCTTGAGCTCGGCGATGAGCGCCTCGCGACCGGCCGGTTCGAGATGGAATTCGCGCAGACGACGGCCGTTGACGACCGTGTGCGTCTCGCCGATGTAGCCGGCCTTGACGAAGCGTCCGGTGACCGCGTGCAGCGTGCCGTCGGAGACCGCCTGCATGTAGCCCTGGAGCTGTTCCATCTTCTTGCGCAGCCTGTAGCCGCACGCGGGCCCCTCCGTGAGGAACCCCAACGTCATGAGTTCTATCGTGTTCATCATGCCCACCATGATACCTCGCTTCGATATATCTCGAAACGACACGCCGACGGCGAAGAGCGATCGCCGCGCGCCTCTTCCGCGGAATCACGCCGTTCTGCAACCCGCCATACATTGATTCGATATATCTCGGCTTGAAATATCCCTATACCTCGAATAGAGTGATGACCAACGCGAGGGCGACGGTAACGGCGACCGCACCGCCGCCGGCAGCGACAAGCAGAACGACAACGAAACCACACCACCGGAAGGAAACCATCATGAGCACCATCACCATCTTCGGCGCGGGCAACATCGGATCGGCCGTGGCGGGCATCGCCGTCAAGGCGGGCGCGGCCGTGCAGGTCATCGACCGCAACCCGGACAAGGCCGCGGCCGCCGCCGAGGGCGTCGCCGGCGCGAAGTTCGGCGAGGCAGTCACCGGCGACATCGTCGTGCTCGCCCTGCCGTTCCCCGCCTACGAGGAGACGCTCGCCGCCTACGCCGACCAGTTCGCCGGCAGGACCATCGTCGACGTGTCCAACCCGATCGACTTCACCACCTTCGACCTGGCGCTGCCGGAGGGCGCGAAGTCCGCCGCCGAATGGCTGGCCGGCAAGCTGCCCCAGTCCAAGGTCGTCAAGGGCTTCAACACGACCTTCGCCGCGACCCTCGCCACCGGCGTCAACGACGGCGCCCCGACCGTCGTCCAGCTCGCCTCCGACGACGACGCGGCCAAGAAGTCCGTCGCCGCGTTCATCGAGGCCGCCGGCCTCAAGACCGTGGACGCCGGCCCGCTCAAGCGCGCCCAGTACCTCGAGGGCTACGGCGCCCTGCAGATCGTCCTCGGCGTGACCGAGCAGACCCCGTGGACCGGCGGCTTCAAGGTCGTCAAGTAAGCGGTCGCCCGAACACGACGAACGGCTGGGCCCCGACGCGATACGATTCGCGTCGGGGCCCAGCCGTTTCGACGTACAGAAGGAAGCGCCGCCGCGCCGTCACGCCTCGATGCCGAGCATCGAACGCAGCCAGTCGAGTTCGGCCGCGACCTGGGCGTCATGCACGGCGATGAGCCCCCTGCGGTACGGGTCGTCGATGTGGTCGAGCGACAGCGGGTTGCCGGCATCGCAGTAGAAGAAATGCACGTCGCCGCCGGAGAGGAAGTCGTAGCGGCGTCGCAGCACCGCGTCGCGGTCGGCCTTGTCCGGCACGACGGACAGGAAGGTGAGCACGACGCGCCAACGGTTGAAATCGGTGAGGATGAAGCCGTCCGCGGTCTTCAACGCCTCGACGAGCGCCTCGCGTCCCGCCGGCTCCAACGTGAACAGGTGACGCTGGCGGCCGTCGCGCACGTCCGTCTGCTCGGAGATGAGGCCGGCCTTGGCGAGACGGCCGGTCGCCGGGTAGATGGCGCCGTCGCTGAACCGGCGCATGTCCCCCTGCAGCTGCTCCATCTTCTTGCGCAGTTCGTAGCCGCACATCGTCTTCTCGGACAGGAATCCGAGGATCATCATCTCGATCAGGCTCATACCCTACTTCTCACCTCGTTTCGAATACCCAGCCATGATAGCGGCCGGCGCGGATGCACGCCGCCGCGTTCCGCCCGCGGCTGACCGCCGCACGGGCGGACGTGACGGCCCACCGCCGCATCGCTCAGCGCAGCACCTTGCCGAGGATATGCCGCATGAACGGGATGGTCGTCGCGAACGTGAGGATGTCCGCCAGCGACTGTGCGGCCTCCACGCCGGTCACGCCGAGCAGATGCGGCAGGACGAGCACGATCGGCGCGAGGTAGAGGCCGGTGCGGCATACGGCGAGGAAGGAGGCGATGCCGGTCTTGCCCAGGGTCTGGGAGATCATGTTGCCCATCATGTTGACGCCGTTGAGCACGACCGTCACGCATTGGAAGTGCAGGGCGGCGACACCCACCGCGACCACGGCCGGGTCGGAGCGGAAGATCTCCACCAGCTGCGGCGCGATCGCCCAGATGACCACGGCGAGCACGAGCAGCACGCCGGTGGCGAGCTTCACGCAGAACCAGTAGGCCTCGCGCACGCGCGCGAACTTCCCGGCGCCGTAGTTGTAGCCGCACACGGGCTGGAATCCCTGGCCGAGGCCGATGATGACGGAGTTCGCGCCGAGCATGATGCGCATGACGATGGCCATGCCGGCGATGGCCGCGTCGCCGAACGGGTTGGCCGCGATGTTGACGCACGTGGTGGCGATCGATCCGGCGCCCTGCCGGACCAGCGACGGCAGGCCGCCGCCCGCGATCTCGCGAAGAAGCAGCGGGTCTGGACGGCAGTTGCGCAGCGACAGCTTCAGCACGCCGAACCGGGCGCTCATCACGGTGAGGATGACGAAGCTCACCGTCTGGCAGATGCCGGTGGCGAGCCCCGCGCCGAAGATGCCCATATGCAGGACGAAGATGAACAGCGGGGCGAGCAGGAAGTTGAGCAGCGCGCCGGTGACGAGTCCGATCATGCCGAACGCGGACTGCCCCTGATAGCGCAGCAGTCCGTTCAGCGCGAACGAGCCGCACACGCACGGCGCGGCCACGAGGATGGGCGTCAGATAGGTGACCGCGTACGGTGCGATGGTCGCGGTCGAACCCAACGCGACGACCAGCGGGCGCAGCGTGGAGAGGCAGACGACGGTCACGACGAGGCCGGAGAGCACGGCCCCCGCGAATCCGATGGCGAGCAGTTTGGAGGCGCGTTCGTCGTTGCGTTTGCCGAGTTCGCGGCTCATCGAATTGCCCGCGCCGTTGCCGAAGAAGAATCCGAGCGCCTGCAGGATCGTCATGATGGAGAACGCGATGCCGATCGCGCCCGACTGCGAGGTGCCCAACTGGCCGATGAAGAACGTGTCGGTGAGGTTGTACGCGGTGGTCACCAGATTCGACACGACCGCCGGGATGCATAGTCTCAAGATCAGCGGCTTGACGGGGCTTTGCGTCATCTGCCGGTATTTCGCGTCGGCCGACGCCTGTTTGATTCCTGCGAGATTCTGAGCCACGGAACGCTACTGTACTCCCGTCGCGGCGGATGCGCCCCGCGTCGTCCTACCGGCTGGTCTGCGCCTGCGCCTGAAGACGTTTGACCTGCGTGATGACGTCGCGATGTTCGTCGAGCAGCGCCTGCGCGTCATCGTCCCGGCCTTCCGCGACGGCACGCCAGTAGAGGGTCTTCAATGAGACGTACGCCTGCTGCATGCGGATGGCCTCGGCGCGTGCGGCGAGCCGCAGCGCCTGCGCGTCGAGCAGTTCGATCTGGCGTTGCGCGCCCGCCGCGCCGTCCTGCGAGTTGCGCAGGTATTCGCGCATCGATTCGAGCGGCATGCCCGTGGCGGACAGGCATGCGATCGTCGTGAGCCGGGTCAGGTCGTCGTCCGAATAGGCGCGGTGCCCGGACGGGTCGCGGGCGATCGGCGGGATGATGCCGATCTGCTCGTAGTAGCGCAACGTGGATTCCGGCAGTCCGGAGGCGAGCGACGCCTCACGGATCGTATGCCAAGCGATGGTGTTCAGGCTCATGCCACCCATCGAAACACCACGGTCCGGCGATGTCCAATGCCCGCGCCCAATCGTCGATCATGCCCGTCATGCATGTTGCAGCGCGATATCTACGATTCCACAGACGATCGACGGCGATCGCACCTACCGCAGATACCGGCCCGTCACGCTGCCCGGGTTCACGGCGACGGCTTCCGGCGTGCCGGTGGCGACGATGCGGCCGCCGGCGGCGCCTCCGCCGGGTCCCATGTCGATGATCCAGTCGGCGTTGGCGATCATGTCGAGATCGTGTTCGATGACGATGACGGTCGCCCCGCCTTTGACGAGCCGGTCGAACACGTCGAGCAGCACGCGCACGTCCAACGGGTGCAAGCCGATGGTCGGCTCGTCGAACACGAACACGGCGTCCGACTGGGCGCGCCCCATCTCGCCGGCGAGCTTCAACCGCTGCGCCTCGCCGCCGGACAGAGCGGGCGTCGGCTCCCCCAACGTGAGGTAGCCGAGTCCCAGATCGTGCAGGGTCTCCAACCGCGCATGCACCTTGCGCATGTCGCCGGTCGCGTCCAGCGCCTCGTCGACGCTCATCGCCATCAGCTGCGGCAGGGTGAGCGAACGGCCGTCCTTCGACACGCGGTGAACCGCGCCGGCGGCGGGCGCATAGCGCGAGCCGCGACAGTCGGGGCAGTCGATGCTCACGTCTGGCAGGAACTGCACGTCGAGCGAAATCGACCCGGTGCCGTCGCAGGTCGGGCAGCGCAATCGCCCCGTGTTATAGGAGAAGTCGCCGGCCTTCCAGCCGCCCCGCTTCGCCTCGTCGGTGCGGGCAAACGCGCGGCGCAGGTCGTCGTGGATTCCCGCGTAGGTGGCAACGGTGGAGCGCACGTTCGCGCCGATCGGCGTCGCGTCGATGAGGTTCGCGCGCCGGATGCCGTCCGCCGCGATGGCGCGCACATGTGTGGGCACCGCGGCATCTTCCGCGTTCGCCCGCAGCGCGGGGATCAGCGACTCCAATACCATCGTCGTCTTGCCGGAGCCGGACACGCCCGTCACCACGGTGAGACGGCCGCGCGGCACATCCACCGTCAGCGGTTTCACCGTGTGCAGCGGACCGGTCTCCATGTGGATCGACCCCAGGTCGAACATGTGCGACGCGTCGACCCGCGCACGCACCCGTTCCGGCCCGGTCTCGGCGAGGAACGGCGCGATGCGGCTGCCCCGATTCCCCATGGCCGCCACGTCGGCGACCGTGCCCTGCGCGATCACGTGGCCGCCGGCCGCGCCCGCCACCGGCCCCATCTCGATGAGATGGTCGCACGCCTTGAGCACGCGCACGTCATGATCGACGACGACCACGGTGTTGCCGTCCGCCACGAGGTCGCGCATCACGCCGATCAGCCCGTCCACGTTCGCCGGATGCAGGCCGATGGATGGCTCGTCGAGCACGTACAGCACGCCGGTGGTCCTGTTGCGCACGGCGCGCGCGAGCTGGACGCGCTGCCGCTCGCCGGTGGACAACGTGGCGCCCGCGCGGTCGAGGGAAAGATAGCCGAGGCCTAGCTCCAGCAGGCGTCTGGCCACGTCGAGGAACGATTCGGCGATGTTCGTCGCCATCGGACGCATCGCCTCGGGCAGCGCGCCGGGCACGCCGCGCACCCAGTCGACCGCCTCGTCCAGGGTCATGGCGCTCGCCTGGGCGAGATCCAGCCCGCGCACCTCGGGGCCGCGCGCCGCCTTGCTCAGGCGCGTGCCGCCGCAGTCCCGGCACGGCTTCTCCTCGAGGAACCGTGCGACGCGTTTCAGCCCCTTCTCGTCCTTGGCTTTGGCGAGCGCGTTCTCGACCGTGTACACGGCGTTGTAGTAGGTGAAGTCGAGTTCGGCGAAGTCGTCGCTTTTCTTCGACCGGTAGAGGATGTGCTTCTTGACGGCGGGCCCGTGGTACACGATGTCGCGTTCCTTGTCTGTGAGCTCGCGGAACGGCACGTCGGTGCGCACGCCCATCGCGCGGCACACGTCCTTCATCAGGTCCCACATGAGCGACCCCCATGGGGCGACGGCGCCTTCGTCGATGGTCTTCGACTCGTCGGGCACGAGCGAGGCGAGGTTCACTTCGCGCATGACGCCGGTGCCGGAGCAGGTGGGGCATGCGCCGGCCGAGTTGAAGGCGAGGGATTCGGCGCCGGGCCCGTAGAACGTCTCGCCGCAGTCAGCGCATCGGATGGGCAGTTCGGCGGCCACGTCGAGCGTGGGTTCGTGGCGGGCGCCGCAGTGGGGGCATACGTGCGCGCCGCAGCGGGAGAACAGGAGGCGCAGGCTGTTGAGCAGTTCGCTCATCGTGCCGAACGTGGAGCGCACGCCGGGCACGGCGGGCCGTTGGTGGAGTGCGAGCGCGGCGGGCACGTGGCGCACGTCGTCGACCTGCGCGCGCGTCGCCTGGGTGAGCCGGCGGCGCGTGTACGTGGACAGGGCCTCCAGGTAGCGGCGCGAGCCTTCCGCGTAGAGCACGCCCAGGGCGAGCGAGCTTTTGCCCGATCCGGAGACGCCGGCCACGCCGGTGAGCGCGTTCAGCGGCACGTCCACGTCGATGTCCTTGAGGTTGTGCACGTGCGCGCCGCGCACTTCGATCGCGGTGGGCGCATGGCGCTCCCCCTCGCGGATGCCGTCTTCCGTCCGCGCTTCCGTCCGTTCTTCCGTCCGTGCCTTCGCATGCTCATCCGTCATGCGGCCCATTGTAGGTGCCGTGCGCCCGTTCCCGTCGCGCGCCCGTCCATGCCGCGCCGCTCACGCGGTGTGCGCGTGGATCTCGTATGACGCGTATGCGGGCAGATCGTAGGTCTCGATGGAGAACGCGCGGCTCGTCCCCTTCGCCGGTTTGGCGACGTACTCGTTGCGCCCGAATACGATGCGTCCGGTCTTGTCGCGCAGGACGAGCGTCACGATGATGTCGTCCGTGTACACGCCTTTGCCGTTGTCGTCGTCGCGGTCAGCCGTCACCTCGCCGCCGAACGTGACGCCGTCGAGATCGGTCTTGCGTTCCTTCACGTCGTGCACGCCGTACGATTCGGCGCCGCCCGTGTCGAGCAGATCGTCGGAGGCCGGCGTCTCGACGCTGAACTCGACGGTCGCGGGTTGCTCCCCGTCGCCGCTCTGCCCGCTGAAGTACGCGGTCTCGCCGGCGAAGACGAGCGGGAAGACGGGCGTGTCGGCGAACATGACGGATCCGTCGGCGGCGCGTCCGGTGATGGTGACTTTCGGGAATTGGACGGCGTGCGTCGTATCCGTGTTGCGCAGGGCGAGCGCGTATTCCACGTATCCGTTTTCGGCCGACCAGCCGGATTCGACGAGTTCCAGCGGATTGTGTTCCACGGTGTCCGCGCCGCCGGTCGAATCGCCGGTCGAATCGTGCGAACCGTCCGCACCGGTTGCACCCTCATCGGAGGATGTCCCATCACCGCCCGTCGAGGGCCGCGACGTCGCCGACGATGCGGATGATGCATCGCCGGCGGAGAGACGCACCGCCACGTATCCGATGCCGCCGGCGAGCAGGAGCGCGACGAGACCCGCCGTCGTCCACGCGACGATGCGGCGGGAGGCGGGGACACGGCGCACGGCACCGGTCGGCGCGGACGCGCCAACGGTGCCGTCGCCGGCGATCGTCGACGTGGATGCCGCGACCGGACCGCCGGCGGAAGGCGCCACGCCTTCCGCGCCGCGTTCCGCCCGTTCCAATTCGTCGCGCAGTTCGCGCACCGTCTGCATGCGCGCGCTCGGCTCGAACGCGCACGCCTTGGCGACGACGGCGCGCAACGCGGGCGGCGGCGTCGCGGCGTCGGCGAGCGCACGCCCGTACGTCGCCGTATCGGACGGGTCCACGCCGGTGAGCATGAATCCGAGCACGCGCCCGATCGCGTACACGTCGGTGCGGGCGTCGGTGGGCGCGAACCCGTACTGTTCCGGCGCCGCGTACCCCCATGTGCCGAGCGTGGTCGTGTCGCGGGCGCGCGCCGCGCCGCCCGCGACGATACCGGCGTGCTCGCGGGCGATGCCGAAGTCGATGAGGTGCGCGCCGTCGGCGGCGATGATGACGTTCGTGGGCGTCACGTCGCGGTGGATGATGCCGTGCGCGTGGAGTTCGCCGACCGCCTCGCACAGTTGGACGGCGATGGCCGTCGCCTCGGGCGCGGCGAGCCGTCCGTGTCCGGCCACGTGCCGTTCGAGCGTGACGCCGGGCACGTAGTCGTAGACGACCACGAACCGGTCGGGCAGTTCGTAGGTCGCCTCGACGCGGGGCAGGCGCGGCGACGTGCAGTCGGCGAGCGTGGACCAGAGGCGTCGGCGGGCGAGACGCAATGGGATCTTCTTGCGGACGAACGGGCCGGCGCCGTCCAATGTGACGAGTTCGGTGACGCCGGACGGCCCGTCGGCGAGCGTGCGTTCGACGTGGTAGGCGTCGTCCAATCCCATGGCGTGCAGGGTCTGCGTGTCGTCCATATGATCGCTCCAGTCGCTCCCGTCGTTCCGGTTCCCGCTCAGTCCCGCGGCGTGAGCGTCGGCTCGTCGAACCGGTAGAGCTCGTCGTCGGTGGCGGCGAGGTCGAGGCCGTTCTCCATGCACCAGATGACGATCGCGTCGCGGCGTTGCCGGCACCACAGTTCCGATACGCCGGCGAGGCGCAGCAGGCGTTGCGTCTCGCGCAGGTCGCAGCCGAGGCCGAACGCGAGCCGGATCGCGTGGTCGCGGCCGGGGCGGCTTTTGCCGGAGAACACGTCGTAGACGACGGTGGAGTTGATGCCGGAGGCGCGCGCCACGTCGGCGCGTTTGAGGCCGTGACGGTCCAAGAGGAACCTCAGGTAGTCGACGAGCCGGTAGTCGCGTGGGCGTTCCTCGTCGAGGTACGCGTCGATGCTGCCGCTGGCGAGCAGACGGTCCAGCAGTTCCTCGGTGAGCCGCCGCTCCCCTCCCGTTGCGTTCATTGCCATGTCTCCTTTATACCCTGCGTGGTCATGTCCGCGGCGCATCGACGCGGCCCGGCGCCGGCATCGCGCGCCTTCATCCGATCGCGTCCGGACGCATTCGGCCGCATTCAGTCGGCGACTGAGGACGGGCGGCGTGCCGTCCGTGACGATGCCTTGTAGGAATCATGCGCCCCTGTGCCATGGACGGCGGTCCTCCGCCATCCGCATATGCCAATTTAATAACACTACGCCAATTTGATTACGTTTTCACATTGGATTACATTGAAGGGGACGCATGGACGCATCGCATGCACGGGAGAAGGAAGGGCAGTCATGAGCGAACGTTGGAGAACCGCCATCGCGGTCGGTTTGACGGTGACGGTCGCCGGGCTCGCCGCGTCCACCATCACCATGCTGCTGCTGAAGAGAAGGAACAGGATATGACCAGCCCCACGGACCAGCCCACCCAGCCCATCGAACCGGCCCCGGCGTCGCTGCCGGACCAGCCGACGCAACCCATCGAACCGGCCGCGCGGGAGCCGCAGGCCGCCGCTCCCGCGGCTCCCGCGGCCGACCGCATCTACCAGGCCGCCCCGCAGCAGGTGTTCCAGGCGGCGCACGACCAGCTGTCCACCGGCGCGACGTTCACGTTGGACACGGAGGACGCCCGCACCGGCACGATCGCCTTCCACGACTACGAGGACGCCCGCTTCACTCTGACGTTGACGCCGACGCCGGAGGGCGGCACCGAGGCGCGCCTCACCGCGGATGGCGACGGCAACGGCAAGCGTGCCGGCGAATTCTACACGGCGCTCGACGCCGCCGCGTCGATGCTGCCCGCCCCATCCCCCGTCTCCGCCGCAACGGCAGCGTCCGGCGCCGCAGCCCCCGGAGCCCCCGCGACGCCGGTCATCCCCGCCAAGGGAAACGCCCATGCGGAACCGGCGAAGAAGACCTCCAAGCTGGCGGTGTCCGCGATCGTCATCGGCGCGCTGTTCCTCATGGGCGCGTTCACGACCCTCAACGAATGGTCGGACGTGGTGGCCTTCGCCGTGTTCAACGGCCTGCTGTCCGGTTTCGCCGTATACGCGACACGCAAGGGCGGCAAGGTCCGGGGACGGCTCCTCGCGTGGGTCGCGGTCGGACTCACCGTCGCGGCGTTCGTCGTCGGCGGCGTGCACGTCCTGATCGCCGCCGGCCAGGAGAAGGCGGACCACGCCGCCTTGGAGCAGTCGTTCAAGGAATCCCAGAAGGTCACCTGCAAGGACCTCGCATGGCCGACGACCGGACTCGCCACGCAGCTGCCGCAGCCCGCATCCTCGTCCGGAGAGGTCAACAACGAGAGCTCCAGCTCGTTCTCCGTCTCCGTGTGCGACACCGACGCCTCGCAGTACGCGTCCTACGTCACCTCCGTGCAGGAGAAGGGCTTCACCGTCGACTACTCCAAGACCGACACCGCGTTCAACGGCAAGAACGAGGCCGGCTACAGCGTGCACGTGTCCGTGAACGAATACAACAAGAACGTGATGGACATCGCCGTCTACCCGCCGGACGACTCCAGCGACGACTCCGCGACCACGGATTCCGGCTCCTCCGACGGCGCCGACGGCTCCACCGGCACGGATTCGGGCGCGGACACCTCCGGCCAGTCCTCCACGCAGTCCGGCGCGTCCGACGACTTCAAGGCCGCGATGGACAGCTACGAGCAGACCATGAACGGCTACGTCGACTTCATGAACAAGTACAACGCGGAAGGCCAGCCCGCCTCGATGCTCGTCGACTACACCAAGTGGCTGAAGCAGTACACGGACACCGCGCAGAAGCTCGACGCGATCGACGAGTCGACGCTCAGCCCGGAGGACCAGCAGTACTACATCGAAGTGCAGACCCGCATCAACCAGAAGCTCGCCACGCTGCAGTGACGACCGCCATCGGACAGAACAGGAGCAGGAGACCGGCATGGGACTGATCGACATCGTCAGCAAGGGGCGGAAACCCGGGTTCTCGCGCGCCATCCCCGGCGCCGAGGAGCTGGGCAGCACGTTGAAGGACACGTTCGGCGCGTTCCGCACCGGTCTCGGCGTCCCCGAATCGAAGTCGACGGGCGTGTGCGAGGGATGCGGCGCACCGTTGTCCGGAGCACGCCACGAGACCGTGCAATGCCCGTACTGCGACCGCCAGACGCGCCTTGCCTGACCGGCCATCCAACGACAAAAGGAACCTCGAAACATGGCAATCATCAGGGCGTTCTCCGGCGCACTCGGCGGCACGTTCGCCGACCTGTGGAAGGACATCATCACCGCCGGCGGGTTCGCCGAGCATACGGTCGTCTCCCCCGGCGTGCCGCGCGGCACGAACAACGGCCGAGGCTCGAACGATTCGGGCTCGAACGGGGTGATCACCAACGGTTCGCGCATCTATGTGCCCGAGAACACGGCCGCGTTCATCTTCAGCCAGTCGGGCATCGAGAACGTGATCCGCGAACCCGGCGGCTACGAGTACCGCAACGGGGAGAAGAGCGTCCTCGCCGGCGACGGGTTCGGCTCGCTCATCGACCAGGTGGCCGACCGGTTCACGTTCGGCGGCCAGCCGGGCGTCACCAAATACGTGGCGTTCATCAACCTGCGTGAGATCCGCGGCGTGAAGTTCGGCACGCCGTCGCCGCTCGTCTACCACGACCGCTTCTACGACACGGATCTGGAGATCCGCGCCCGCGGCGCCATGTCGCTCAAGGTCACCGATCCGGTGCGCTTCGTGCGCAACTTCGTGCCGGCGAACGTCACCTCGTACTCGTTCGACGAGCCGGGCGCGCGACGGCAGATCCTGTCCGAGTTCATCCAGTCGTTCAGCGTGGCCGTCAACTCGCTGTCCGACGAATACCGGATCTCCCAGCTGCCGGCGCAGTCGAACGCGATCGCGCGCACCGTGCGCGCCGATCCGGCGAACGCCGGCACCTGGGGTCCGCGGTTCGGCTTCGAAGTGACCAACGTGGGCATCGAAAGCATCGAGTTCACGGACGAATCGCGCGAACTGGTGAAACGCTTCTCCTCGAACCGCATGGACGTGACCGCCTACGAGGGCGTGTCGGCGCAGGCGGGGAACATGGCCGCCCAGCAGCGCATCGCCGCGGGCATCGGCGAGCACGGGTTCGGCGACGGCGGCATGCTGCTCGGCATGAACATGGCGCAGGCCATCAACCCGATGAACGCGGCCCCCGCGGTACAGCCCGCGCCCTCCGCCGCGCCGGCTCCGTCATCCGTTCCACCGACGCCATCCGCTCCTGCCGCGCCGGCCGCGACACCATCGCCCTCCCCCACGCCGTCGCCGGCTCCGTCACTGTCGTTGGACGAGCAGCTGGACGCGTTGAAGAAGCTCAAGGAGCTGCTGGACGCCGGCATCCTCTCGCAGGAGGAGTTCGAGGCGAAGAAGAAGGAGATCCTCGGACTGTAGGCGACGGCAGTCGCGTCAGCGTTTGCCGAGACCGCCGTCGGGGAACATGAGGAACGCGAGCGCGCCCGCCGCGGCGCCGCTGGCGAGCGCGCCGGTCACGACGGTGAGGATGCGCATGGCGGCGCCGGGCGTCACGCGTCCGTTCTTCGCCGCGGCGCGTGACGTCACTCCGGCGCCGGCGATGCGCTTGCGCGCCGCGTCCGTCGACGTCGCGCGTCCGGCCGTGTCCGGAGCGTCGCCGCTGTCCGTCGTCGCGCCGTCGGCGTGCGTGTCGCCGCCGCTCTCCGCGGCCGTCGTCGCGCCGACCGTCGCGTCGTCGCCGTCTTCCTCGCCTCGCAGCGGCTCGTCGACGAGCGTGGTGATGACGCGGGCGAGGTCGCGGTTGTCGTGTTCGGCGATCTCCGCGTTGAACACGGTGCGCAGGGCGAGGTATTGGAGTTTGCTCATCGGCGTCTTGCCGGTCTCGAGGTTGGAGACGGTCTGCCGGGCGACGCCGAGCTCGTCGGCGAGCTCCTGCGTGGTCCATCCGGCGACCTTGCGTATGATCGACAGGTTCTCCTGGAACTTGCCGATCCATCGGCGTTCGATTTCGGGTACCGCCATGACGTGTTCTCCTTCCGCGCTGCCACCCATCATACGCAATGGCCGCGTGCCGTCCCGTTTCCTGCGGGTGGCACGCGGCCATGATGTCGCGCGGCTTCGGCCGGATCCGTCGGAACGGCCGGAGGCGTCGGCGCGTCAGAAGCGGATGAGCGACTTGATGACCTCGCGCCGGTCCATCGCCTCGTACGCCTCCTGGATGCGGTCGAGGTCGTAGGCGCCGGTGAACACGCGGCCGGGGTCGATCTCGTGGTTCACGACCGCGTCGAGCAGTCCGGACTCGAGGTCGTAGTGGCGCACGGGCGCGAGGCCTCCCTTGATGCCGATGTTGCCGTAGAACGTGCCTTCGGCGCTGATCTCCACGTCGTGCGGGAGGCCGACGCGGCCGATGACGGCGCCGCGGCGGGCGAGGCCGATGGCCGTGTCGAACGACTGCTTGGAGCCGACGCATTCGAGCACCGCGTCCGCGCCGTAGCCGCCGGTCATGGAGAGCACCTTGTCGACGGCGGCCTGGTCGCGTTCGGCGACGACGGCGGTCGCGCCGAATTCGCGGGCGAGGACGGCACGGTCCTCGTGGCGGCTCATCGCGATGATGCGCGCCGCGCCGAGCATCCTCGCGGAGAGGACGCCGCACAGGCCGACGGCGCCGTCGCCCATGACGACGGCCGTGTCGCCGGGCTTGACCTCGGCGGAGACTGCGGCGTGGTAGCCGGTGGACATCACGTCCGCGATGGTCAGCAGCGAGGCGAGCGTCTCGTCGTCATAGTCCTCCGGCGTGCCGGGGACCTTCACGCACGTGCCGTCGGCCTCGGGCACGCGCACGTATTCGGCCTGGCTGGCGCCGAAGTAGCCGCCGTGCGGGCACACGGACTCGAAACCGGCCTCGCACACCGGGCACTTGCCGCAGCTGTACGGGAACGGCAGCACGACGAAGTCGCCGGGCGCGACCGTCGTGACGGACGCGCCCACCTGTTCGACCACGCCGATCGACTCGTGGCCGATCTGGCTGTTCTCGGGGTGCGGGGAGAGCCCGCGGAAGTACCACAGGTCGGAGCCGCATACGCAGGCGCGCACCACGCGCACCAGGGCGTCCGTGTCCTGTTCGACGCGCGCCTTCGGCACCTCGCGCACGGCCATCTCGCCGGGCTTCACGAAGATCGCGGCCTTCATCGTCTCGCTCATGATCGTCTCCTTCATCGTTGTCGTCGTTCGATCCGCGACTTCACATCGCGGCGACGGCTCCCACCGTACGCACCTGAAGCGCTTGAGGGGCAACCCGCGACACGCCGCCGCGGCGTGGCCGCGGGCCGGTCGCCGGCCGCCACGTGGTTCATTTCACGCGCGTGATGGCGTTCCCCCTGACCATGAACCCCTTGCGCGCCATGTCGATCATCGGCTGGTCGAACATGCTGTCCGTGTAGAACTCGTCGATGACGGCGCCTGCGCCCAGCACCTCGCGCAGACGCTTCGGCTTGTTCGTGTTGAAATTGAGGTACGTGACCTCGAAGGTCGCGGGGTCGATGGTGGAGGCGATGAGACGTCTGACGCCGAGCCGACGGCACGCCTCCCCCACGGTCGCGTCGAACGAGGCGGTGAGGATCACGTCGTCGGGCCGCGGCTCGTACCACGGTTTGATCTTGCGCATGTTGCGGTCCCAGAACGCGTTGACCAGGGATTTCAGCCCGCCGGTCAGGTCGTCGGCGCCGGCCGCCGAGGCGTCGGCGGCGAGGATGTCGTCACCGAGCCCCGCCTTCGCCGCGTCGTTCAGGGCGCTCACGCGCAACGCGTCGACGCCCTTCGACGTGGAGAGGTCGCGCAGGTACTTGCGCGCCACCTCGCCCACGCCGCTCTCCATCTGTTCGAGCGTCGCCCTGCCCAGCTTGTATTTGACGGCGTAGCGCAGCACGGGGGCGAGATGGCGAAACACCTTCATGTCGTAGCGCGCGCTGAACAGGTAGAGGTCGAACAGGCTCTCCCCGTCGTAGATGGTCCCGTCGAAATCGAATACCCGCATACGCCCCTCGCAATCATCGCCCGGCTTCACGATCCACTATAGACGTGCCGGCCATGGATGCGACGGCCATGGCCGCGACGCCGAGGGGCGTCATTGGTTGAGGCTCGTCGTCACCTGCTGCTCGACGCGGTCGTACGCCTGGGAGAGCAGCATGTTGCCGGGCACGGTGGTCAGCAGGAACGCGAGCACGGCGGCGATGACCGACGCGATGATGCCCTTGATGAGCCTGACGACGATCCTGAAGACCACGTAGGCGATGGCCGCGCCGACGGCGACGGTCAGGCAGGTCCGCACCTCGGCGGGCAGGCTTCCGTACCATAGGGCGATGCGGTCGAAGACGGACAGGTCGAGGCCGGACAAGTCGACGTTGGTCAGGTCGATGGCTGGGATCATGGGGTTTCCTTTCGAAGTATCGTGCGGTTGGACCGGTGGCGGGGATGTCGGGAGAAGAGGGCGTCGGGGAGGCGGGCCACTCTCACGCCTTGTGCGGCATGTCCGTCTCGGTGTCGATGACGATGGTGACCGGCCCGTCGTTGACGAGGCCGACGCGCATGTGCGCGCCGAAACGGCCTTCGCGCACCGGCACGCCGCCGGAGCGCAGCGCCTCGTTGAAGCGGATCCACACGAGGTCCGCGTGTTCCGGCTTGCCCGCCTTGATGAAGCTGGGACGGTTGCCCTTGTGCACGTCCGCGTAGAGCGTGAACTGGGAGATGGACAGGATCTCGCCGCCGACGTCCTGGATGGACCGGTTCATCTTGCCGTGCTCGTCCTCGAAGACGCGCAGGTTGAGCACCTTGTGGGCGAGCCAGGCGATCTCAGCGTCGCCGTCCGCGTCGGACACGCCGACGAGGATCATGTAGCCGTGGCCGATCTGCCGCGGCTCGAACGTGGGGTCGATGGTCCCGAGCTCGTTGACCACGTCGACGCTCGCCTGGGACACTTTCTGGATGACGATTCGCATGCCCCCGATTATGCCACGGGTTTGTTCGCCGGAACCTTGCGGCCGGCTGGAAGCCTGCCGCCGTGGGGATGGAAGACGGCCGCCCGGGGCGCGTGCGCCGCGGATACGCGAAAGGCGGGAGGCCCGGTCGTGGACCGGAGCCTCCCGCCTCGTCATGCGTGACCGGCGGTCAGCGCGTCACTTGATGATGACGTCCTCGGGCTTGATGTCGGAGGTGAAGCTCGGGGCGAGCTCGCTCTCGTACGCCTTCTCGAAGAAGCCGTCGTCGGTGAGGGTCTTGATCTCCTTGTTCATCCAGTCGAGCAGGCTCTTGTTGCCCTTCTTCACGGCCGGCGCGATCGTGGACTCGTCGCCCAGGGTCTTGATGCCGACGGTGTAGCCCGGGTTGTCCTTGGCCCACGCGTACAGGTACGTGTTGTCGTCGGCAAGGGCGGCGACGCGGCCGTCCTTGAACGCCTGGAACTGCTGGGTCTTGGAGTCGAACTTCTGCAGGTTCACGTCCGGGTAGTTCTGGGTGAAGTAGGTCTCGGCGGTCGTGCCCTTGGTGACGGCCAGATCCTTGCCCTTGAGGTCGTCGGCGCTGGTGATCTTCGCCTTGTCCGGGGAGACGACGCCGATGGAGACCTTCATGTACGGGCTGGCGAAGTCGACGACCTGCTTGCGCTCGTCGGTGACGGTGAAGTTGGCGAGCACGAGGTCGACCTTGTCGGACTTCAGCGAGTCGACGCGGCCGTCCGCGTTGACCTGCACCCACTCGACCTTCACGCCCAGGTCCTTGGCGACCTGGTTGCCGAGCGCCACGTCGTAGCCGGCGCGGGTGCCGTCGTTCTTCACGTAGCCGTACGGCGGCAGATCGCCGAACGTGGCGATGCGGATCTTGCCGGCCTTCTTGATCTGCTCGACGGTCTGGCCCTGCTGGCCGGACGCGGACGAGCCGCCGGCCGCCGGGTCGGGGCCGTTGCCGCAGGCGGCGACGGAGATCAGCGTGGCCGCGGCGAGCACGCCGGCGGCGATCTTCTTCAGGTTGAACATGATGGTTCCCCTCTCTCTGTTGGTTGGTAAATTGGCAAATCTTGATGGCGACGCGCCGGCGGTCCGGGGCTTCCGGGAGCCGGCGCCCGGCATGTCACTCGTCGCCGACGGGCGACATGCTGTCGAGGAAGTTCCTCGCGCGGTCGGTCTCCGGGTTGGTGAAGAAGTCGGAGCCGGACTGGCGTTCGAGGATCACGCCGTTCTCGAGGAACATGACGGTGTCGGCGACGCGACGCGCGAACTCCATCTCGTGCGTGACGACGATCATCGTCATGTGGCGCTTGGCGAGACGCAGCATGAGCTCGAGCACCTCGCGCACCATCTCCGGGTCGAGCGAGGCGGTGACCTCGTCGAACAGCATGAGCTCCGGGTTCATGGCGAGCGCGCGCACGATGGCGATGCGCTGCTTCTGGCCGCCGGACAGTTCGCGCGGGTACGCGTTCTTGTATTCGGACAGCTGCACGTCCGCGAGAAGCCTGTCCATCTGCTCGTCGACCTCGGCCTTGGGGCGCTTCTGCACCTTGGTGGGACCGAGTTCGATGTTCTTCGCGACCGTGAGGTTCGGGAACAGGTCGTAGCTCTGGAACACCATGCCGATCTCGTTGCGCAGACGGCGCCACGCCTTCTCGCTGTTGTTCGGCACGACCTCGCCCTTGAAGCGGATCTCGCCGCCCTGGATGGTCTCCAGACCGTTGAGGCAGCGGATCAGCGTGGACTTGCCGGATCCGGACGGACCGAGCAGGACGAGCACCTGGCCGCGCTTCACGTCGAAGCTCACGTCCTTGAGCACCTCGTGGTCGCCGTAGGATTTGCGCAGATGGCGCACGGACAGCAGCGGCTCCTCGCCCGCGACGGTGGTTTCGTTGTCGGCTTCAGCCATTGTTACGCTCCTTGGCTCGCTTCTCCAGGACCTTGGCGATCATCGCCAGCGGCCAGCAGATGATGAAATACAGGAAGAAGATGAATCCGTACACCCAGAAGGCGGCGTCCGGATGGGTCATGCGGTTCGCCTCCATGATCTGCTGGCCGACGGTGATCACGTCGATGACGCTGATGAGCAGCAGCAGCGACGTGGTCATGATGACGCGGGCGGCCAGGTTGATGGTGGCGGGCACCATGAGGTTGACGGACTGCGGGATGCGCACGTACCACAGGATCTGCAGGCCGTTCATGCCGAGCGCCTTGCCCGCGTCGACCTGATGGTCGGACACGGAGATGAGGGCGCCGCGCACGATGTCGCTGATCTCCGCAGCCACCCACAGGCCGAAGGCGACCACGGCGACGGTCACGCCGTCCACCTGCACGCCGAGTTCTCGCGGCAGGATGTAGTAGGACAGGAACAGGATGACCAGCGTGGGCACGATGCGGAAGAATTCGAGGTAGAGGCGCAGGACGGCGCGCAGGACCGGATTGTGCAGGATGCGCAGCGCGCCGAGCACGATGCCCAGCGGGATGCCGACGACGAGCGCGAGGCCGGCGACGGTCACGGACGTGCCGAGACCAGACAGCAGTCGCGTGAGATTGTCTCCCGTGAAGATGACGCCCGCGCCGGAGGCCACCGTGACGTATGCGGCGCCCGCGGCGTCAGTTATCGCCAAAGGTTCCACGACGGACCCTCCTTTCGATGAGCGTGAGGATGACGGACAGCGGGATCAGGATGATCGCGTAGGCGACGACCAGCATGAACAGGTATTCGTCGCTGCGGTAGTACATGCCGATGAGGTCGCGCGCCGTGTTGGTGAGCTCCGGCACGGCGATCACCGTGAACACGGACGTCTCCTTGACCATGAAGATCACGTTCGCGGCGACGGCGGGCACGCTGCGCGTCAGGCCCTGCGGGAGGGTGACGTGGCGGATCATCTGCAGCGGCGACAGGCCGAGGGCGCGCGCCGACTCGTTCTGCACGCGAGGGATGCCGGTGAAGCCGCCCTCGAACGCGCCGCACATGTAGGCGGCGCCCAGGATGGACATGCCGACGACCGCACAGGTCTCGGCGCTCCACTTGACGCCGATGGACGGCAGTCCGTAGTACAGGAAGAACAATTGGATGAGCAGCGGGGTGTTGCGGAACAGCTCCTGGAACACGGTGCTGATCTGGGCGAGGACGGGCACGCGGTATTCGCGCAGCAGCGCGAGCACGAGCCCGAGCAGCGTGGCGAGCACGACGCTGACGGCGGAGAGCCTGAGCGTTAGGACGAACGCCTTCTCGAACAATGGGAGCGCACGTTGGATGACTTCCCAGCTCACTGCCGTCCTCCTTTCCTGGTCTTGGTTTGCTTTGATGTCATGGTCATGTGATGTTCGCGGGTGCGCGATTCTCTCTTGCGGTTTCTTCTTGTCTTGTTTTCGTCCCCGGCGGGCCCGACGTGTCGTGCGGAACCGGATCCGATCCGCCCGGTCGGGGGCGAATCCGTTTGCTACCCATAAGAATAACGGGTAGCAGACCAGCCGATTCTACCAAATATCGAACATTTGCAACCATTATCTCACAATCGGTTTCGATTCGCGAGACGCCGGAACAATCTGAAAAACGTAACACCACCTATGGAAAACCAATGGTTCCAACGCCTGAGACAATGTTGCGACATCACGCGGACCGCTTCGGAAACCCCTGCGACGGGAATGTCGCTATGAAGATTGCTTATACCCCGCTATCGGATAGTCGGAAATCGGAAATGGACATGCGCGCGGAGACGACGCTCCCCCGCCGCGTCGCCCGGCTCCCGCACGCCGCGGACGGACGCGCGCCGCGGCGCCGGCGTTGTCGCTTTCGCCCTTAGACTGGAGGGCATGTCTCTAACTATCGGAATCGTCGGACTGCCGAACGTCGGCAAGTCCACCATGTTCAACGCACTCACCCGCAACAACGTGCTCGCCGAGAACTACCCGTTCGCCACCATCGAGCCGAACACGGGCGTCGTGCCGCTGCCGGACGACCGCCTGCCGGTGCTCGCCAAGCTGGTGCACACGGAGAAGATCGTGCCCGCCACCGTGACGTTCGTCGACATCGCCGGCATCGTCAAGGGCGCCTCCGAAGGCGAGGGCCTGGGCAACAAGTTCCTCGCGAACATCCGCGAGGCCGACGCGATCTGCGAGGTCGTGCGCGCCTTCGAGGACGACGACATCGTCCACGTCAACGGCAAGGTGGACCCGGCCGACGACATCGACACCATCAACACCGAACTGATCCTCGCCGACCTGCAGACCATCGAGAACGCGCTGCCGAAGCTGGAGAAGGACCTCCGCGGCAAGAAGATCGAGCCCGAATACATGGAGGCCGTCAAGCAGGCCAAGACCATCCTCGAAGGCGGCGAGACGCTCGACAAGGCGGCGCGCGAAGGCCGCTTCGACAAGGACTCCGTCTACGACCTGCACCTGATGACCGCCAAGCCGTTCATCTACGTGTTCAACGTGGACGACAACGAGCTCGCCAACGACGAGCTCAAGACGAAGCTCGCCGCTTCCGTCGCCCCCGCGCCGGCCGTGTTCCTCAACGCCCAGTTCGAGGCCGACCTGACCGAGCTCGACGAGGCGGACGCCCGCGAGATGCTCGAGGACGCGGGCCTCAAGGAGTCCGGCCTCGACCAGCTGGCGCGCGTAGGCTTCGACGTGCTCGGCCTGCAGACGTTCCTGACCGCGGGCGAAAAGGAGGTGCGCGCCTGGCAGATCCACAAGGGCTTCACCGCCCCGCAGGCCGCCGGCGTGATCCACACCGACTTCGAGAAGGGCTTCATCAAGGCCGACATCGTCTCCTACGACGACTTCGTCGCCGCCGACGGCTCGATGGCCGCCATCAAGGAGGAGGGCAAGCTCCGCCAGGAAGGCCGCGACTACGTCATGCAGGACGGCGACATCGTCGAGTTCAAGTTCAACGTGAGCAAGTGATTGGCGAATAGTGCCGGGGGCCTTGGAATCCAAACGGTTCCAAGGCCCTTGTTTATACCGGCCATACGGAACTCTTCAGGGGTGCTTCCATCTCGAATCGCCATGCCGGACGCCATTGGCGGCTCCTCCGGGTTTGTCCCAGACCTCGGAGTCATGCCATAGACAGGTCTTCAGTCAGCGGCCGCCAACCGCTACGGACGGGTCATCAGATAGTTGGTGAATGAAACAGTCCCGATCGTCGGATGCCGAGTCTCGACCATGCGGAATCCATGACGGGCAAAGAACGGATGCGCGGTGATGCTGGCGTGGACGGCGAGACGTACGATACCATGGTCGGCCGTGAATTGCTCCACTCGCGCAAGCAGCAACGTGGCGACGCCCAGACGCCCGTACGCCGGGGCGACGAACAGCATGTCGATGTATCCGGAGTCGTCCACGTCGATGAAACCAATCGGAGTGCCGATTGCGGAATCGGGCGAATCGCCGTCACAGGCGTCGTCGGCCAGTGCGGCGACCCATGTATGCGCCGCCATCCGACGGATATTCCATCCGGCGGCCGAACCTGTTCGGCTGGCCCACATGCGCGTCTGTTCCGCATCGTAATCCCGCGACGCCGTTTCGAGGATAGCGCGACGGAAGACTTGCATCGTTGCCGTCGCGTCGGATGGCCGATACTTCCGGATGATGACTCGCATGATGTCTCAGTGTAGGGGGCATCGGCCCCATCGTGAAACGGTTCGGCGACCAGTTGGTTCTCTTCGAGATCGAGTTCCATGAAGCCAGCGTGACGATCGATCTCGCGCATTCGGGCATCTTGAAGCTCTAGACATGGCCATGCCCCTCGATTTCATGAATTGATCATTTCATTGGGCTTCTTCGCGGGCTTCATCGACGCTTCCAGAAAGGAAGGAAGCCTTCCTGGTTGCGCACTGTGAGGAGGCGTGGAAGGCTGCTATTGGCTTGAATTCTATTTGCGTGACCATGACCGTGCACAAGCCGATTGCCGGCGACGACGCTCCCGCTGCGGGATGAGAAGACGTTCGAGGACTTCCATATCGATCACGGGGTTCTGACCTGGTGTGACGGAGACATCGACATCTCTCCCACGTATCTGTACGGACATTCGTATGAGTACGCCGCTCATGACGAACTGGTTTCGGTGTGATGTCGTTCAGCGACATCACACCGAGTTCAAGTTCTCACCAACGCCTAAGAAGTGATTGCTTCATAGCATCGAGGGCCTTGGAATTCCAGTGATTCCAAGGTCCTCGTCTCGTATATTGTGATCGGCCACCGTCGTGTGGGGTTGCGGCGTAAAGGATGCGGCGTGAGTTGGTGGACGATGGCGTCCTATGCCGCTATCACGGCGCGCAGCGCGTCAAGGAACGCGGTGGCCGACGGGGTGAGGGGCTGCTTGTTTTTCCACGCAACGGCCAGTTTTGTATGCATCGGTGGGTCGAGCGAGCGGAATGTCAGCCCCGATTCCCATGAGGTGTCGATCAGTTTGGCTGGACCGATTGCGCAGGCATAACCCTCCTGTACGAAACAGCTTGCGTTGTACATGAGATTCATCGTGCCGACGATGTTCATGGATTTCGCATGATGGCCGAGCCAGCCGGATAGGTCGCCGCGTGCAAGCACACCCTGCGGTACGATGACCGGAACGCCATTGAGATCAGCGGCGGTGATGGTTTTGCGAGCGGCCAGAGGATGGTCATGCCGCATGAGCACGCCCATCGAGTCCCCGCCCGGCAGTGGCAGGTAGTCATAGCGGCTCATGTCGATCGGTTGGACGAGCACGCCGAAGTCCGCGAACCCGTTGTCGAGCCGTTCGATGATGTTTGCGCCGTAGTCGTCGTGCAGGCGAATGCAGATCCCCGGATGGCGCTGGCGCAGCCGCACGGCCGCCTTGGCGACCGTGCGCATGGCGGCGGTCTGTGCGCCGGCGATGTGCACGTCCCCCTCGATCATGTCGCCCTCCGTAATCTCGTCGCGCGTCCGGTCGGCCAATGCGACGATTTCCCGTGCCCGACGGTACAACAGTTTTCCCTCGTCGGTCAGGCCGATTGTGCGGGAACGGTTGCCGCGTATGAGCAGTGTGGCATTCAGCTCGTTCTCAAGCTCTTTGATCTGGCGGGACAGTGCCGGTTGGCTGACATGCAGCGTGTCGGCCGCGGCACTGATTCCCTCTTCCTGCACGACCGTGATGAAATTGCGCAGCGTTTTGAGTTCCATGCGGCCCTTCCGGTTTCGACGACGAAAATTATATGCATTAATTCTATCTATTGAGATAGAGAAATCATATTTGTAATGCATTGCGCATGGGCATATCGTGACGTTAGCGTCCGGCGGCAAAGCCGGGAGGACGCGAGACACATGGGAAGGAAGCGATATGACAACACGACGCAAGGTGATGCTGCTGGTCGGCGCCGGGCAGATCGGCATGGCGATCGCACGGCGCATGGGCTACGGCATGCGCATCCTCGTGGGCGACAAGAAGCCGGAGAACGCCGAGGCGGTCGCCCGGACCATGACCGACGCTGGATTCGACTGTACGCCGACGACCGTGGATCTGGCGTCGCGCGATTCGATTCGCTCGGCCATCACGCTGGCACAGGGCATGGGCGAGATCACGATGCTGATCAACGCGGCCGGCGTCTCGCCGAGCCAGGCGCCCATCAAGGCGATTCTCAAGGTCGATCTCTACGGTACGGCCGTGCTGCTCGAGGAGGTCGGCAAGGTGATCGCGCCCGGCGGCGTGGGCGTGACCATCTCCAGCCAGTCCGGCCATCGCATGAGGCAGCTCACACCCGAGGAGGACGAACAGCTCGCCGTCACGCCCGCCGAGGAACTCTTGGACCTCGAGCTGCTGCAGCCGGAGAACATCCGCGACACCCTGCACGCCTACCAGCTGGCCAAGCGCTGCAACGAGAAGCGCGTGATGGCTGAATCCGTGCGCTGGGGCGAACGTGGGGCACGACTCAACTCCATTTCGCCCGGCATCATCGTCACGCCGCTGGCCATCGACGAATTCAACGGGCCGCGCGGCGACTTCTACAAGACCATGTTCGCCAAATGCCCGGCCGGACGACCCGGCACCGCCGACGAGGTGGCGAACGTGGCCGAACTGCTCATGTCCGATCGCGGCGCGTTCATCACCGGCGCCGACTTCCTCGTCGACGGCGGCGCCACCGCCAGCTACTTCTACGGTCCACTGCGACCGTGAAAACGTACGGCGGTTCGGCGATAAACCCATTCATTAATTCATTGCATAAACCCTGATCCAAAGGAGAACATCATGACCAACAGTATGAAAGCTGCGGTATTCGTCGAACCCGGACGCATGGAGGTGCACGAGGTCCCCCGACCTGTGATCGAAAAGCCGGACGACGCGATCGTGCGCGTGATCAAGGCGTGCGTATGCGGTTCCGACCTGTGGTGGTTCCGCGGCATCTCGCAGCGTCCGCACGGTTCGCTCACTGGACACGAGGCCATCGGCATCATCGACGAGATCGGCGACGAAGTGCGAGACCTTCAGCCTGGCGATCTCGTGATCGTACCGTTCACTCACGGCTGTGGGCATTGCGCCGCATGTCGCGCCGGATTCGAGGCGAACTGCGTGAACGCCGAACCGGGTGGTAACGCCGGCTATCAGGCCGAATACCTGCGTGCCGCCAAGGCCGACACCGCGCTGGTGAAGGTTCCCGGCGATCCGAAGTCATACGGTGACGCGACGCTGGACTCGCTGCTCACTCTGGCCGACGTGATGGCCACCGGCTACCACGCGGCGGTCTCGGCCGAGGTCAGGCCGGGGGATACGGCTGTCGTGTTCGGTGACGGCGCGGTAGGACTGTCCGGCGTGCTGTCCGCGCGCATGCGCGGGGCCTCGCGCATCATCGCCATGAGCCGGCATGAGGATCGTGCGGCGCTCGCCCGAGCGTTTGGCGCTACCGACATCGTGCCCGAGCGGGGCGACGACGCCGTGGCACGAGTCATGGAACTGACTTATGGCGACGGTGCGGACGCGGTGCTCGAATGCGTCGGCTCGGCCCAGTCCATCGAAACCGCCGTACGTGTGGGACGCCCCGGCTCCACGGTCGGACGCGTGGGCGTTCCACACGACGCGCATATCGACGTGGATGCCCTGTTCTGGCGCAACATCGGACTGAAGGGCGGCCCAGCATCGGTCGCCACGTATGATCGCGAGGTGCTGCTGCCCGCCGTGCTGTCCGGCATGATCGAGCCCGGTCTCATGTTCACCGGCGCGTTCGATCTCTATCACGTTCAGGATGCCTACGAGGCGATGGATCAGCGCCGCGCAATCAAGTCGCTCATCAACATCAGCGAAATCTGAGGGGAAGCATCACGATGAACAACAATGGCAATACGGTGGTTGTGTACTTCTCGCGCACCGGCGAGAACTATGCGGTGGGGAAAACCACCGTAGGCAGTACAGCAAAGGTCGCGGCTGAAATCATGCAGCAAACAGGCTCGATGGGCGTGGAGATCGTGCCGGTCGAACCGTATCCGGATGCATACGATCAGGCGGTGGCGCAGGCGACCGAGGAACGTAGGAATCATGCACGTCCGGCGTTCGTGCTGGACGGGGACACGGCGGCGCTGGATACGGCTGAGATGGTCTTCCTTGGCTATCCGATCTGGTGGTCGGATATGCCGATGCCGGTGTACACGTTCCTCGAAAGCCGTGACTGGACGGGCAGGACCATCGTCCCGTTCTGCACGCACGAGGGCAGCGGATTGGCCGGCACCGAAGAGACCTTGGCACGTGTCACCGGGGCAAGGGTATGTGACGGGTTGGAATTGCGAGGTGAGCTAGCCCAGCATGATGCGGCCTCGGTCAAACAGGCCATCGAGACATGGCTGAAGGCAATCGTCTGACGACGATTGCCGAATCATGCCACCGATTTTGTAGCTGCAACGACAGGCTGCTGGAGGAAGGACAATCGGTCGAGTTCAAGTTCAACGTCTCGAAATAGGGGGTAAGCCCCTGTAAAAACGGCGGAATTCCAACGTTTCCGGTTCGTGGAACGGTGCGGATTCCGCCGTTTTTCGATTCACGGGGAATGGCGGATTATGCCCCGTATCTGGCCGTTTGCGGCACCGTTAGGGTACCTTTAGGGTACCTTTGGGAGGCCGGCGCGGGCGGTGGACCCGGAAGACGCCCCCGACCTCGCAGGGAGGGCATCATGACGGACACGAGACGACGCACGCCGGGAGCCGGAAGCGTCATCCACGCCAAGGATGGCACGTGGATCATCCGCAGGGAGCTGGAACGCGACCCGGCCACTGGCCGGCGCCGGCGCATCCAGGCCAAGGGCAGGACGAAGGCGGAGGCGCGCGAACGCTTCGAGGCCAGGGTGGCGGAGATGGAGCGTACCGGGCTGCTGCCCGGCACGAAGTCGCCGTATCTGAAGGACTACGCGGAACGGTGGCTGGAGGAGTACCGCATGAACGTGAAGCCGACCACGTACCGGACGCGGGCCGGGCGCATCAAGGCGTGCATGGAGGTCATCGGCCACGTGCGCCTCACGGATCTGACTGCCGAGCACGTGCGCCTGTGCATGCGCGTCCTGTCCAAGAGGCTCGCGCCCTCCACGTTAAAGGACCATTTCGTGAGCTTGAAGATGATGCTCGACCAGGCGGAGCTCGAGGAACTCATTCCCGTGGACCCGTGCCGCAGGGTGCGCCCGCCGCGCGTGGAGCCCACGGAGACCCATATCCTCTCCCCCGACGAGCCGAGGAAGCTGCTCGAGGCCGTGCCCAACCGCGGGGCGAAGCGTCGCGGCCCCGCGCCGACCGCGGACATGGACGAGATGTGGGCGCTGCTGTTCGAGCTGGCGTTCGCGGCCGGCATGAGGGAGGGAGAGCGGTACGCGCTCATGCCGTTCCAGTTGAAGCGGCGCGACGGCGTGCCCGGCATCGACGTGTGCCAACAGCAGATCCAGCAGTATGGCAGACCGGGCGAGGTGGAGATACCCGGCTGGTTGAAGGCCGAGCACCTGTACGGCGTATTGTGGCTGACCACGCCGAAGACGAGGGCCGCCCGCCGGTTCGTGCCAATCCCGGAGAGCCTGTGGGAGCGGTTGTGGGCGCGCATCAAGCGGCTGGGCGTCGGGCCGCGGGAGCTGGTGTTCACGAACTCGCGCAGCAACCCGGTGCGCAGCTCGACGGAACGCTACAACTGGCGCAAGGCGTTGAGGGCGGCCGGCCTGCCCATGGTCAACGTCCACTCCGCACGCCACTGGACCGCGTCGATGGCCGCCCGCGCGAACATGCCCGACGATGCGCGCACCACCATCATGGGCCACGCGAGCATCACGATGACCAACCGGTACACGCACAGAGACGCCGCGTCCCTCGCCGCACTATTGTGCCGGGCGATACCCGACCTGCATGGCGACGCAGGCGACGTGATCGACGCCGAGGTCGTCGAGGAGGCCGCATAGGCGAAACGGACGAGGACGCCCCGGCGCCCGCCGATACAGGCGCCGGGGCGTCCTGCATCTATTCCTTGGGGTGTTCCGCCGCCGACCCCGCGGCCGGGGCGGGCGGCGTTCCACGCGTCGATCGTCTCGGGGAGCCAGCCGCGCGTGCGGCCTATCAGCGCGTCCGGCTCGGGGAGCCTGTAGCCGGAGGCGCTCGCGTTCTTCACGCCGATGCGTTCGGCGACCTCCGCGATGCTGAGATACCGTCTAGTCGTCATTCCGTCCCCTTCCGGCCAGCCAGCCGAGCGTGCCGGCGCAGAGGGCGAACACGCCGCCGGCGACGTCGTGCGAGGTGACGGCGATGACGAATCCGACCGCTCCGAAAAGGAGCGAGAACAGTCCTGTCTTGTCTTTCATGGTGGTTCATGGCCAGTCTTGGAGCAGGGGCGCGGTCAGGCGTTCTGCAGGGCGCTGACGCGCTGGGGGCTGACGCCGGTGACGGTGGCGACGTCGCGCACGGTCAGCCCTTCGCCGCGCAAGGTGGCGACGGTGCTGCGGGCGAGCTTCGATGCCTCCTCCTGCGCCTTGCGGGCGGCCTCGCGCTTGGCGAACAGGTCGTCGACCATGCGCTGCGTGGCCTCGTCGAGCTGCGGGTCGATGGCGACGTCGCCGACCTCGACGCCGAGCATGTCGGCGGCGTCGCGCACCATGGCCTCGACCTGGTCGAGACGACGCGCCTGGGTGAACAGGCCGGGGATTTCGGGGACTTCGACGGCCCACCAGCCGTCCGCGCGCCGGCAGACGGCTGTGGCGTTTACGGGATTGCTCATTTCATGTTCCTTTCGATGTAGCGCAGGATGCCCCTAGCGGTGATCTCGTTGACCTCCCCGTGCCGGGGGACCGTTGTCTGGGCGTTGCCGACGGTGACCTTGCTGTGGTTGCCGCCTTCGGTCCAGATGTCTTCGAGGCCGTTGTCCTTGGCGAGCTTGTGGATTCGCTTCTCGAGGTCTTTTTCTTTTCATATCTATAGTCTATAGTTATTTACTTTTCAAGTAAAGTAGTATTGACTAAGTTGTGTCGCGGGTGGAATCCGTGGAGACCCACGACGAAACGGACACTGGGACGAACAAAGAAACCCCCGGAGCTCGCCAATGGGCACCGGGGTGTCCTATTCGCCGCAGGACGACGCCCCGCCCCCGCCGGCCGCAATATCAGGCATCCGCACGGGGGACAGCCCCCACACCCCCGGCGATGCGTTCGACATCCCCAATCGCCCACTCCTTCTCCCCGGCGATACGCTGCCTGACATATGTCTCGCTCCGGCCTATCGACCTCGCCAACTCGCGCCCCGACATCCGCCGCACGCCCAATTCCGCGCGCACCTGAAGACCATCCGCCGACCAAGCCCGCTCACGCCGATTTTCCGTTGTCCCATGACCCCTCCCGTCAGACGGCACGATCGTGCAGCAGCAGCCGATACGACTCTGCGTTCCGCCGTCCACGCGCGCCTGCGCATCAACCCACTCGTCGACCGGCGGCCGCGCACCCGGCGCATCGTCGGCCACTGCCCCACGTGCGGCGTGGAAATCACCGCAGCCAAGGGCGAGCAATGGCGCGTATGCGAGACCTGCAAAACGCTCGTCGATGTACGGGAGCTTCGCGAGCAGGTCGCCGAGACCGTCGACCGGTACCATCTGACACGCACGCCCGCCGGCCTCGCCGAATGGCTCAGAAGCGAGTACGGCGTCAAGGTGAGCCGCAAGCAGGTGTCGAACTGGATCAACCGCGGCAAGCTCCCCGGCACCCGCCCGGTCGACGGCGCACCCGGCTACTACGAATTCAGCATCCGCGAGATTACGGCACTGGCGGTTTCCAAGCGGCAGTAGGGTGAATCCGCTTCGTGGTATACTGCGTATCAGCAGTAGTGTGAGAACCCGGAGACCGAATGGATTCCGGGTTTTTCACTACCCGCCAGCCCGTAGTCGCTCAACTGCAGAAGCAGCCCGACAAGGGACCACGGTGCGGGTATCGAATCCCGCCTACGGGTATCAATCACGTTTCTTGCGTGGGCGTCCGCCGCCGACGCCTCGGCCGGGGCGGGCGGCGTTCCACTCGTCTATCGTGGTCTCGCTCCAGCCCCGTGCCCTGCCGACGGTCACGTCGGCTTCTGGCAGCTTGTATTGCGCGAGGGCCCCCTTGGTGATGCCGAGTTTTTCGGCGACCTCGGTGAGGCTGAGGTAATGCCTAGTCATGGCGGCCGCCTTTATCGTATGCGGCGGCGAGGCCGAGCAGCCCGGCGGTGAGGGCGAAGCCTCCGGCGAACATGCCGGCGAGGTCCATCGCCAATGCCAGCAGTCCGAAGGCGAGGGAGAGGATTCCCCAGATGCGGGGGCGTTTCATTGGATTCTCCGTTCTGCTAGAGTCTGAGTAGAGGGGTTCTGGATGATACCCGCATCCGGAACCCCCTGCCCTACTCACTTCTTGTGTCGGGGCTTCTTTTTATCTCGTGTCCCCCATGCCACCCAGAACGCCGTTCCGGTGGATATGGCCTGAAGGATGAGCGATAGCCAATCCTTGATGGTCATTGGCCTGCCCTTTCACTTTTCTGCTATCGTCGGTCTTCCTTGCCGACACATCTATAATAACAAAGTATGTAAAGATATGCAAGTCGAGAGGGCGCGACACGCCAGACATTCCAACGTTCTCAGAGACGGGGAGATGCGGCAATGAGCCGATACAACCCACGCTACAAGAACGGCCACCGCCGCCGCCAGATGCGCGCCCGCCTCAAAGCCGCCAACACCTGCTGCTACATCTGCGGCCGGCCCATCGACTACACACTCAAACCACCACACCCATGGAGCTACGTCGTAGACGAGACCATCCCATTGGCACGCGGCGGCACGCTCACCTACCACAACAGCGGCGCCGCACACCGATGGTGCAACCAAGTCAAAGGCACCCACACGCTCGCATGGGCACGCGAGGAAGTCAGACGCATCCTCACCGGCCAAGGCAAAGGCACACAGACCAGACCGACCGCGATCCCATTCACCGCGGTCGACCTGTGACCCACCCCGGTACGCCCCTCCCGCCCGGCCTTGGCTCCCCCCGGCGCATAGAGCCTTCCTCTCCCCGAGGTTTCGGTAACGGTAACGCGTTACGGCAACGGTAACGGCCCGAAGGAGGCGTTATGGCTGGGAAAACCCGGAATTGCGTTGTCTGCGGCCGTGAGCTGCCGAAGGACGTGCGCGCCGGCGCCGAATACTGCTCCGCCAAGTGCAAGCAGAAGGCGTACCGGTCGCGCAAGGCGAAGGGCGAGCCCGTCAAGCCGAAACCGAAGGCGAAACCGTCGCCGGCGATCGACCGGCGCGAGTTCGAACGGATGATGGACGAGCCGATGGAGGACGCGCTGCGGCATACGCGCGACGTGCTCCGCAAGGCGTTGGACGACCCGGACACGCGGGCCTCGGACCTGCCGGCCTTGTCCCGCCAGTATCTGGCCGTGTGCCGCGAACTCGAAGCCCAGTCCGGCGCCGGCAGCCTGTTCGACGACGACACGATGGAGATGAACACGAATGCCGGAACGTCGATTGTCTGAACTGGCCCGCGTGCTGTCCATCCCGTCGGGCATCGTCTCGTCGGACTTCCCAAAGGTGGAGAAGGCCGCCAGGCGTATGGGCATCGAATACGACCTGTGGCAGAAGGGCCTGCTCTACCTCATGTTCGGCCGTCGCGAGGACGGATTGTACGCGTGCGGCGAGGGCGGCGCGGTCATCTCGATATGCCGTCAGGTCGGCAAGACGTTCACCATCGGCAGCGCGATCTTCATCCTGTGCGCCGGCCGCAAGGACCTCAAGGTCCTGTGGACCGCGCACCGCACGAGAACGTCGGACGAGACGTTCCAGACGATGTGCGGCTTCGCCCGCAACAAGCAGATGACCCCCTACGTCGACCACATCCGGCGCGCCAACGGCCAGCAGGAGATCGCGTTCCGCAACGGCAGCCGTATCATGTTCGGCGCACGCGAACAGGGCTTCGGCCGAGGGTTCGACGCGGTCGACATGGAGATATTCGACGAGGCGCAGATCCTCACCGTCAAGGCGCTCAACGACATGGTGCCCGCCACGAACGTCAGCCCGAACCCGCTGATCGTGATGATGGGCACCCCGCCCCAGCCCGGCGACCCGTCGGAACAGTTCTCGCAGAAACGCGCCGACGGACTCGCGCACACGGACGGCATGCTCTACGTCGAATTCTCCGCCGACCGCGACGCCGACCCCGACGACCACGAGCAGTGGGCGAAGGCCAATCCAAGCTATCCGAAGCGCACGAGAGAGACGGCCATTCTGCGCATGCGCAAGATGCTGGGCGGCGTGGACAACTTCCGTCGCGAGGGTCTGGGCATCTGGGACGAGGACACCACCACGAGCGCCATCGACCCGAAACAATGGGCCGCCGGCACCGTCGAGACCCCCGACCTCAAGGGCCGCGTCGCCTACGGGCTCGACATGCCGCCCGACAGGTCGGCGCTCGCCATCGCCGCCGCCGTCCGCCACGACGACGACACCGCGGTCGTCATCGACGCGCAGTCGCCGGCCATGAGCCTCGTCCCCGACCTGCGGAAACAACACATCAAGGTGACCATCACGCAGACGCGCGACCTCGGCGCCGCCACGGGAAGGACGCTCGACATGATCCACGCCGGCACCCTCCAACACCTGGACGCCGACCACCAGCCCCAGTTGAACACGGCCGCCCTGAACGCCACCACCCGACCCATCGGCCAATCCGGCGCGTTCGGATGGAACAAGACCGGCGGCGACATCGACATCAGCCCCCTCGTCGCCGTCACGCTCGCCGCCTACGGCACCACCATCACCAAACGCAACCCCAACCGACGCCAGATCATAGGAGGCGCATGATGCCGGAAATCACCATGTCACAGAACGGCTGGACCGGTGGCGGCCATGCGGCCGCGCTCAAGCTGCTCGCCCCCTCGCATGTCGAAGGCCTGTCGGACACCGAGAACGCACTGCTCGCGGAACTGTGCGACACGTGGACGCGCCATGCCGGGCGCAACGCCACGCTCACCGCATACTACGAGGCCAAGGAGCCGTTGAAGGATTTCGGATTGACGATGCCGAAATCGATCACCGCGAACTACACTCCTTTGGGGTGGGCTCGCAAGGCCGTGGACATGCTCATGGAGCTGTGCGTGTTCGAGGGGTTCGTCGCCCCCGGCATGGACGACCCGTTCGGCCTGCAGGATTTCATGGCGTCCATCAGGTTCACGAGCGTGCTGCAGCAGGCGATCCAGACCGCCCTCATCCACGGATGCTCGTTCCTCACCGTCGGCCGCGCGGCCGACGGACAGCCGACGATCCGCACCCACACGACCGAAGCGTCAGCGGCGATATGGGACTACCCGAACCGGCGCATCAAGGCGTGCATGAGCATCTGCGACCAGGACAAGCACGGCAACGCCACCGGCCTGATGCTCTACATGCCCGAACGGAACATCCTCATCGAGCGACGTGACGGCGTGTGGGCCATCCCGCAGGATGCCACGCCCGAGCCGACCGTGGGCGGCCGGTGCATGGCGTTCCGTCTCGCCTACAATCCCACGCAGATCAAACCGTTCGGACGTTCCCGCATCAGCCGCGACGCCATGCGCATCATCGACGGCGCCAACCGCACCATCTGCCGCGCCGAAGGCAACGCGGAATTCTACTCGTTCCCGAAGATCCTGCTGCTCGGCGTCAGCGAGGACATCGCCTCCATGAGCGGCGACCAGGCCTTGGGCCTGTACATGGGCCGCTGGAACGCAATCAGCAAGGACATCGACGGGGACACACCTTCGGTGGTGCAGCTGTCCGCGTCGACCATGGACCCGCATCTGACGATGCTGAAATCCTGGGCGGCGATGTTCGCCGCCGCGGTCAACATCCCCGCCTCCAGCCTCGGCGTGGTATCGGACTCGAACCCGACCAGCGCCGAAGCGACGGAAGCCCAACGCGAGGACCTCATCATCGAGGCCCGTCACGCGGACAGGGATTTCGGCGACAGCATCCTCGAGACGATCCGCATGGCGGTGCGCATGCGCGATCCGTCCGTCGACGAGGCGGATCTGCTCAAGCTCCAGGTCGATTGGATGAACCCGAGCATGCCCGCGACGAGCATGAGCGCCGACGCGTACAGCAAGCTCGCCGGCTCCATCACCGGGTTCGGCGACAGCGACGTGGGCATGACCCGCGCCGGGTTGAGCCGCAGCGAAATCATCCGCCTGAAGGCCGACCAACGCAGGACGAACGCGTCGAAGATCATCGACAACATCAGAGCAGGGAACACGGTCGGAGGCGTGAATGTACTACGACAGCCTGAACCTGCCGGCGGAGAAACGCCAGCAACTGGAACAGGAGCTGAATGACCTGTACGACGACTACGTGGACACGCTTTCCCGACTGGAGCTGGAAGCGGGCAATCTCGCATCCGGCATGGTATGGGACGGGGAATCACCCGAACTCGTCAAACAGGCCATGGTCCAATACGCGGAGGCTTCCAACGAGTTGACGGCCTCCTACTACCAGAGCGTACGCGACACATGGTCAAGGTACATGGGAGTGGATTTCCCCGCGTTCACTCCGGCGAGCATTGACGCCGACCGTGCCGTCTGGCAGATCGAGGGCGGCTTCGCGAACACCGATTTCAACGGTCTGACCTACAAGCAGGTCATGGAGGGACGGTCACGGGCCGGTAAGACTATCGACGACCTATGGCCCAGTTTCACCGTTGACAAGTACATGGACGCCTATCGGTACGCGAAGGAGCTGGTCAGGACGACCGCCCGGCTCACCGTCGAACGCAGTGCCGCCGTGGACCCGACACGGCCGAAATACGCGCGAGTGCCGACCGGCTCGTATACGTGCGCGTTCTGCGTCATGTGCGCGTCCCGAGGCTTCGACTATTCCAGCGAGGAGACCGCCGGCAAATTCAAGCCGTTCCACACGGGGGACGATTGCCGGATCATCCCGAGTTGGGGCGTGTACAAGTTCAATGCGTACAACCCCGAATACTACATGTCCATGTACGAGGCGGCGAAGAACAAGGCGCCGGACACGTCCAGCGATGCGATCTGCGCCGAAATGCGCCGTCTTTACCCGAAGGCCCTCACCGATGGCGTGTTCAAGGACGACGCGAAATTCACCAAGGACAACAGTCTCCGATATGGCATCTGGCGCGCGAACCGTGTCAAGGCCATGCACGCGCACAGCTTCACCCGTTCCCCGCTCGACCTCATCCCACCCCCGACACCAGCCGAAGCCCCGGAATGGCCGTCCGACCTGCCGTTGACCATACGCGCCAAGGAATGGAACCACATCCTCTACGGGTCGGACGACGGCGGCGGCCACCTGCACGGGTACGGTTGGCAGAACCCGGGGAAGACCGTCGAGTTCCCCGAACACTGGACGGCCGACGACATCCGGGACGCCGGCATCACGATTCTTGATTCGAAGGAGAACCGTGCGTTCATCACACAGCTCCTCGCCGAAGGCAAGAACCGTGGCACCGTCTCGGGTACAATCGATGGCATCGAAATCAAAGTGGCGTTCGCCAAGGCAGGCAAAGGAACAGCCCGCGTCACCAGCATGTTCCCGGTCAGGAAGGAGTAGTCATGGGGTTCAACCAGGTAAGCCTCGCCTATCAGCATCACGAACAGCTCGCCGCCGCCATGATCTCCCTACTGCGCCGGCACGGCGACTCCTATGACGCCGACCTCGCCCAAGACCTGCTCGACCACGACGGCCCGGGCATGGCGGTCGAAACCTGCTGCGAATCCATCATGGAACAGGGAATCAACCCCGCATCCATCACCCCCTTGTTCACGCTCCTACGGGAGGAGGACGACGTGTTCCGCGAGGAAAGCCAGGAATTCCACGAATACCTGCAGAACCGCAGCACCGAGATCGTCCCGCTCGACTGACCGCATCAAGACAGCATGAAGCCACTCGATTCGAGTGGCTTTTCTCATATTCCACGGATTTCACACCCGCATCCCGTGCGGGTGGGCGCAGCCATGCGCATCACAACAAGAATGGCCGTCCACGCGCGACGTCAGCGCGGAAACCCCTAACCACAAGGAGCCGTATCCCATGGCAGAAGACCAGTCAGACAACCAGTCGCAGGCACAGGAGCATCAGGACGACACCGTCACGTCCCCCGCTCCCAAGGAGCCGGAGCAGCGGTCGCGTTCGTACTCCGAAGACGATGTGAACCGTATCGTCAAGGACCGTTTGGCGCGGGAGCGTGCGAAGCACGCCGACTACGACGATGTGAAGCGCCGGGCCGGCGAAGCCGACACGCTCCAGTCGGAACTGGAGAAGTCCAAGGCCGAGACCGCCGAGCTGCGCGCCAAGGTCGAGCAGGCCGAGCATGAGCAGAAGATTGCAGGCATCCGTTCCACCGTGGCGGCGAAGTACGGCATCGCCGACCCGACCATCCTCATGGTCGGCGACGACGAGGAGCAGATCGACGCGTACGCGCAGAAGCTCATGCAGGTCTTCCGCCCGTACGCCCGCCTCGACCAGGCGCGCAGCACCGAAGCCTCCGGGAAGATCCCGCGCGACAACGCCAAGGACTTCGCCGAAGCCATGGCGAAAGCCGGCTACTAACCCCCATCATCGAAAACAACCAGCTCGAAAGGAGCAACATATCATGGCCGATCCGACTATGAACCGTCAATCCGGCGGTCTCGACCTGACCCCGGAGACCCAGGCGGAGATCTGGCAGACTGCCACCTACCAGAGCGCGTTTATGCAGCTCGTCCCGCAGATCAACCTCCCCGGCAAGGGCGTGCGCGTGCCCATCATCACCGGTGACCCGGAAGCCGACTGGGTCGCCGAGGGCGCCGTCAAGCCGAAGAGCGGCGTCGGCTTCTCCAAGAAGGACATGGTGCCGTACACCATCGCGGTCATCATGCCGTTCTCCAACCAGTTCCGCCGCGACTTCGAGGCCCTGTACGCGCAGGTCGTCGCCAAGGGCCCCTCCGCGATCGCCCGCAAGATCGACCAGACCATCATGGGGCTGGGCACGACTCCGGGCGCGGACTTCGACACGCTCGCCTCCGCCCCGCAGGTGCAGCTCGGCAAGACCGTGTGGAAGAGCCTGAACGACGCGGACGACAAGGTCACCGCCGCCGACGGAACCGTGGACGGCTGGGCCCTGAGCCCGCAGGGCCGCTCGATCCTGCGCCAGGCGACCGACAACAACGGCCGTCCCCTGTTCCTCGGCAGCATGGGCGAATCCGACGTGAACACCGTGCTCGGCAACCGCACCTACATCAGCAAGGGCGTGCACGTGCCCGCCGGCACGGGCGAGACCGCGACCCCGGAGATCGTGGGCGTGGCCGGAGAATTCGCGTCCGCCGCATGGGGCACCCCCGAAGGCATCCAGACCTCCATCAGCGACCAGTCGACCATCACCATCGACGGCCAGCCCGTGAACCTGTGGGAGCAGAACATGTTCGCCGTGCGCATCGAGATGGAGTTCGGCTTCCGCGTGCGCGACATCAACCGCTTCGTCCTGCTCACCAAGTGAGGCGATGACCATGACGTTCAAGATTCACGCGATCCCGGCCGCCGACGCGGCCGACCGCATCGCCCCCTATGACGGCGTCGCCGAAGCCGTGTTCGTCGACGCGGACGGCAATCCCGTCGACCTGACGGCCGGCTCCACGCCGGCCGATGGTTCCATCACCTCGGACATGCTCGCGGCCGGCGCCGTGAACACGGCGGCGATCGGCGACGGGCAGGTCACGGCGGCGAAGCTCGCGAAGGGCGTGCTGCCTGCCGCGTACACGCTGCCGGCCGCCACGGCGACCGCGCTGGGCGGCGTGAAGCAGGGCGCGGCCGTGCCGAACGTGGCGGCGGACGCGGACGCGGCGGCGCTGGCGTCCGCGTTCAACGGGCTGCTCACCCAATTGCGCGCGGCCGGCGTGATCGCCCCCAAGTAAGGAGGCCGTCATGGCGGACGACAATCCCACGCCGGCGCCGCCGTTCGCGCTCGTCTCCGAACTCGAATCCCGATGGAGGCCGTTGACGCGGGACGAGCGGGTGACGGCCGGCGTGCTGCTGGAGGACGCGTCGGACAAGATCATGACCGACTGCCCCCTGTGGGCGCAGGCGTCCCCGGCGACGTTGAGGCGCGTCACCTGCCAGATGGTCAAACGCGCCATGCTCAACGCCGACCAGGCGGGCGTGTCCCAGGGCACGCAGACCGCGAACGGCTTCTCCGAATCGCTCTCGTACAGCAACCCGGACGGGGACCTGTATCTGACGAAATCGGAGAAACGGTCGCTCGGCGTGGGCGTGCAGCGCATGTGGAGCATCGATCTGAAGTTTAACGTGAGCAAGTGATTGACGAATAGTGCCGGGGGCCTTGGAATCCAAGCGATTCCAAGGCCCCCGGTTATTTCGCCATGCGGAGCTTCTCGGTTCGATATCACGGTTTTGCGATCGGCATGAGCAGGACGCTGTCGCAGACGCCGCCCGTATGCACGGTGTGCCTGCCCTGATTGACGGTGGGCAGCTGTGCGTCCGGCGCTTCATCGCTGGCGCGGGCCTCGGCTACCGGACCGCAGGCATGTCCTCCGATCTCCAGCACCAGGGTCTCTCCTTCATGCAGGAGCATATCGGTCGGCCATAATCCCAGATCGATCTGCACCGGTACGAACGGGGTGACCGGTTGCGGGTTCGTATAGGTCATGTATGGTTCGGTCGGCGTCGATCGTTTCGTATCGAGTTCGCGGTGCGAGGCGCGCAGCCGGCCGTTGGGACCGACGTAGATCGGCCCGCCGGGAAGCTGCTTGCCTTTCGGCGTGAGCGCTATCATCATGCGCAGTTTCTTCTCCAAGCCGGGGAAGACCACGTGGTACAGCACTTTGCCCTTCGCGTCCTTCTTGTACAGCTGGGCGAACAGATCCATGTCGTCGCCGGCGTCGGTGCTCATCCATAGGCGGGCATTGAGCGGCCCGTGGATTTCCATGTCCCGGGGAATCCGGTATTCGAAGCGTGCGACGGCGCTCATGTCACGACTGACGGCATCGTATTCGGCGCTGGATTCCAGTGCGGCCTTTTGCTCGTTCATAGTGCCGTCCGAGGCGTTCAGGTACAGTGCCATCGTTTCGGTCCGCACGCAGGGATAGTCGTCGGACGTGGAGAACAGGTTGTGTTTGGCTCCCACGTCAAGCCGCGAATAGCGTACGCGCGGCGCCCGCTCCCACCCGTTGTCGATGCCCTTGAGATAGTGGTCGAAGAAGCGACGCAGGTCGTCGCAGTTCTCCCGGGTGTCGAGGTCGCCCCATTCATGGGTGTCGTGGATGCGCAGCCATTTGTCCGTCGACCCGAGTCGTTTGAATCCGGAGAGTGTGCTGCGGGTATGGATCGGATGCGTCCAGCTGGCCACCACATAGGCGGGGACGGTGACATGTTCGAGATCGGGGATCTTGTCGGTCCAATAGTCATCCACGAGCGGGTGCTGTTCGAGCATGCCGGTCACATCCTCGAATCGGCTCTGCCCGTACAGGAAGCCGACGATGTCGATGTCATGGAACGTGCCGTTGGGGATGCCTCCTCGGCATACCACGTCGCGGTATTCGTCGGTAAGGCCCTCCCACGGGGCGATTGCGGCCAGATGAGCCGGCTTTGCTGCGGCGGCGGCCCATTGGATCATGGCGAGCTGTGAATTGCCCATCATGCACACCTTGCCGGTGCACCAGTCTTGGCCCGCGATGTATTCGATGGTGTCATGCACGTCTCGTCCGGCCTGAGTGCCCATGAAGTACATGTCGCCGCCGGAGTGGCCGATGCCCCGCTCGTCCACCACGCAGATCGCATATCCATACCTGCACCAGTAGGCCGGGTCGGGAGACTCGAAACGTTGCAGACCGGATACCTGATCCTTGGGGAACCCGGTGCTGGTCACATCGTAGTTGGCGTTGAACGGGCCTCCGCGCTTGCTGTAGAGCGAATAGACGAGAATGACCGGGGTGCAGGTGTCGCCCTGCCTGCGCCATAGGTCACCGTAGATGACCGTGCCGTCGCGCAGCTCGATCGGGATATCCTCCAGGCATTCGATGTCGATCGGCAGCCTCATGGCTCCCTTGGCGTTGACGCTTCCCTTCCTGTAGAGGACGGTTCGCGTTTCCAGCGGCGGAATCGGAGGCTTGGCCTTGTCCAGTGGATTCGCCGGTTTGAACAGGATGTCGCTCCCGTTGACGTCAAGCAACGGTGCGCTGCTGTTGGTGGTATCGGTCATGATGTTCCTTTCCGTGATGGGACTTGTAATGGAGGACAGATGATGCGATTCGGCCGGCATGTCCTTTTGGACGATGGGCCGGGTATTTCCTATCCGACGATGGTGTCGGTTTCGCGGTCGCGTATGAAGATCGCGATGAATGCCGCCAGTGCCAGCAGGATCGCCGCGGCGGCGATGAATGCGATTTTGTCGCCGTAATATGCCGCTTCAAGTTCCGTGGCCGTGGGCGCGATCACGGAGGATAGCGCGGAGAACGATATGATCAGCGCGACCATGAAGGAATTGCTGATCTGGTTTGAGGTCTGGGCGGCGGCGTTCGCATGGCGCACGAGAGTATTGCTCAACGAATTGATGCCCCATGTGTTGCAGGGCGTGATGATCAGCTGCACGCCTATCGAGCAAAGGGCGTATGCGATGGCGACGACCGGCATGCCGGCGTCCATCGGCATCGTTGCAAGCAGCGCGATGCCGGCGAGGGCGCACACGCTGCCCGCCCGAGCCGGGACATGCACGCCGAACCGGTCGTACAGTTTGCCGGATACCAGCGCCATCGCCGCGCTGAGCAGAGCGCCGGGCAACACGACGAGTCCGCTCATCACGGCGGATTCGCCTCTGACGATCTGAACGAACAGGGGCAGCACGGTGCCGATGCCGAGATACACGCCTTGTGTGAGTGCGATGACGACGACGGAACTGGAGAACCTGCGGGAACGGAATACGCGCATGTCAAGCATGGGTTGGTCGAGCTTGCACTGGCGAACGACGAACAACGCGATGAGAGCGGCGCCGATCACGATGAGGAAGACGACGGTGACCGTATTGCCGGTCGATGCGAACGTCGACAAGCCGTACAGTATGCACAGCAGCCCGATCGACGACAATGCCACGGACAAGGCGTCGAACGGCGTCCGAGTGGCCGTCTCCTTGGTCTCAAGCACCACCATTGAGACGCAGAGAATGATGATGCCGAGTGCGCCGACGATCAGGAACAGCGCATGCCAGCCGACGGAATCGATCAACAGGCCGGACACCGTCGGACCTATCGCCGGTGCGAATCCCACCAATAAGCCGATCAGGCCCATGGCCGTCCCGCGTCGTTCGCGAGGAAAGATGAGTACGATCTCGGTCATCACCATGGGCAGCAGAATTCCTGTACATGCCGCTTGGCAGACGCGGCCGACGAGCACGACTCCGAAATTCGGACCCCACGCGGCCAGCAGGCTTCCTGCGGAGAATATGCTCATCGCGGCGACGAACAGGTGCTTGGTCGAAAAACGTCCAAGCAGGTATGCCGACAGTGGGATGATCAACGCTTCGACCAGCGAATACGCGCTCGACAGCCACTGGGCCGTGGTCGCGTCGATGCTGAAGTCTTCCATGATGGATGGCAACGCCGGAGACAGAAACGACAGGTCGAGAATGGCGAGCACCGTGCCCGTCAACAGCACGTTGACCGTAATGCGTTGTTTTCGGGTCAATCCCATAAGAACAGGTTCCTTTCCGTCGGTGGTCCGGCGCTGATTTCGTCCGTACCGCTGCAATTTGACCGTGGTTGGTTATTGGTCTAATGTTTATTTAGCAACCAAAGTCGCATATCTTCAACCGACGGAAATCGCCGCAGGCGAGCATATGCGACCGATGAACGAAAATGTCGCTTATCGACATCGCCCATATGGATACGGAAACGAAGGGACCATGCATGGCGGAGGATCTACGTATCGTCAAAACCAGGAAGGCGATCCGCGAGGCCTTCCTGACATTGCGGCGAACCCAACCGCTGGAGCGGGTCAGGGTGCGCGACATCTGCGTGGAAGCACTGATCAACAAGTCGACGTTCTATCATCACTACACCGACGTGTTCGACCTGTCGGACCAACTTGAGGACATGGTCCTTGATGAATGCTTCGAGGCGTTTCAGTACAAGGACAAGCTGCTCACCGATCCTTTGGTCTTCCTCGGAAACGTGCCGGCGGCCATGAACACGAGAAAAGACGCCATAGACATACTGTTCCGCGGCAGGCAGGACGTGCTGTACGACAAGATAGAACGACATCTACGGCAGTTCTATCTGACGGAAGACACCACCGAGCAAGAGGACATCCTCCTTACCTTCATCATCGGAGGAGCGATGTACGCCATGCGTACGCTCGCGGCCGAAGGGCCGTACAGCCGGGAATCCGTCACCGAGGTCTCGGCCCGCATCATCGGCAAGCTCGCGCAACGGGAATGAGACCCGCCTTTCGGCGGCTGACGCGATTCCCTCCGTTCCGAACCGCCGTACCGAACACGGTCCGTTTTCTGCCACAGTGAGGCGAAAAGGTCGAGCCCAAGCTCTCTCCAACGTCTAAGAAGTGATTGCTTCATAACATCGAGGGCCTTGGAATTCCAGTGATTCCAAGGCCCGTGTCTATAATTTGATATAATAGCGGTGCAAAAAGATAGTGAATAGTAATAAGGAGTGGCTATGAGCATACAGATTGCCACGCGTGTTGATGATGAGCAAGCGGCGTTGTTCAAGGAGACCACCCGACAGTTGGGCACCACTCCGGCCGATGCCCTGCGCATGTTCATCGTTGCATTCAACGATTACCGCGGGTTCCCCTATGAGGTGCGGTTGCCGCGGAATGACGTGGAGCCGTTTGCGTCCGAACGGGAGGCCACTGAATACGCCAGCCGCCTCGCCTTGAGGATGTCCGATGAAGCGAGGTGAGATCTGGGCGTTGCAGGCCGACGGCTACGCCAGTAAACCTCGACCGGTCGTCATCGTGCAGAACGACGTCGTCGACCGGTTCGACTCCGTCATCACCTGCCTGCTGACCTCATACGATTCCTCCGACATCGACACGCGGGTTCGATTGGAGCCGAGTCCGGAGAACGGCCTGAACAAGGTGAGTTACGTGATGACGGACAAAATCGTCACCGTCGACCGCAAACTGCTGGGATACAAAGTCGGCGTGGTCGACGATAGGGCCATGGCGAATATCGGACGCCAGCTCATGCGGGTTCTAGGTTTGCTGTGACGCTTGGGATGGCTGGCGGGCGTGCGTCTACTTGTGACATCGTTTATGCGCCCTTAAGACTGTACGGCAAGTCGGTCGAGTTCAAGCTCAACGTGTCCAAGTAGTTGTCGAATGACGCGCAGCGTCGAGGGCCTTGGAATTCCAGTGATTCCAAGGCCCTCACTTATTTTGGACGACGCCATCGCTTTGAGAGACGAGGCTGTCTTCGATTCGGTGTTGGCGAAATTGGATGTCGCCGTCAAGCACGATGCCGGTGCACTTGATTGGAATATACTCGAACTATCGTCTTCCCCCGTATGGGATATCGGATGGAAGGTGCGGCATGCCGAGTTGAGTCGGTTCTTTGGAATCATCATCCGCATGATGTATCAGGACGAGAGCGAGCACCACAAGCCGCATGTCCATGTGTACTACGGCGACTTCAAGGCGTCCATCGGCATCGACGGCGAGCTGTTGGCCGGCTCCCTTCCCGCCAAGCAGTACAAGCTGGTGGCCGCATGGCTGGTGCTGCATGAGGATGAGCTGTACAAGGCGTGGAACGAGGCCGTGTCCGGACGTCCGTTCGACCGTATCAAGCCGCTTTCGTGAGGAAGGGGACCCGTCATGTTCGAGATAAACGGCATCCTGTATGCGGATGAACCCGCCCGGGAGTTGGAAGTCCGGTCGGCCCGCGTCACGGATGATCACATCATGCTGGTGACGTTCTCCACGGGCGAGACGCGCCTGTGCGATTTCACCGAAATGTACGACGATGTCCCCGCCTTCGACCCGCTGCGGGATGAGAAGACGTTCGAGGATTTCCATATCGATCATGGGATTCTGACTTGGCGCGACGGCGATATCGACATCTCTCCCACATATTTGTACGAACATTCATACGAATACGCCGCCCACGGCGAACTGGTTTCGGCGTGATGGCGTAAAGCGATGGCGTCGAGCTCAGGCTCTCCAGCGTACAAGAAATGATTACCGTATACTCCGGAACCTTTGAAACCTTAGCGATTCCAAAAGTTCCGGAGTATCGGAGGGGCGGTCGCCTTCGGAGGAGACGGCCGGGGTTCGACTACCGCTCTTCGACGGAATCCTCCGTCCCCGGCGAGAGGACGCTTCTCACCGATTCCGACACCCGTATCCTCAACGGGCGTTTCCCGGACCGGGTCACGAGTCCGGTTTCCAGAAGCTCTCCCACGTATTTCCTCGCGCTCTGCCTGGATAGTCCGATCTGGCTGGCGGCGTCATCCAGCGACATAGACTTGGACGAATCGAACAGCTCCTCTTGAATCACGCCGTATAGGATCGAAGACGCCTTCGAGGACAGGTTCCACTCCCGTTCGAGCCGTTCACAGACCGCGCCGCCCTTGTCGAGCCGGTCGACTCTGACCTCGAGTTCGTCGATCAGCTCGTCCTGGGCCTTCCTGACGAATCCGAGGATGGTGTTCACGAAGAACGTCAGCTCGCCGCAGTTCAGCTTATCCTCGGCTTCGGTGAACGCCTTGTAGTAGGCATTCTTGTTGTAGGCTATGGTCCTGGACAGGGACAGTACCGTGGGCACGGTCAGATCGTGGTTCAGGTACAGGGCCAGAAGATACCTGCCGGTCCGGCCGTTGCCGTCGTAGAACGGATGGATGTATTCGAACAGGAAATGCGACATGATGGCCGATTGCAGACGGGGCATCTCGTCGGAGGTCGCAAGATGGATCATATCGGCGAGGAGCGCGCCGATATTGCTTTCGCCGCGGACGCCGTTGTGGATCGCGAGACCGTGCGGTCCCTGTATCTCCACGTCGTCTTTCCGGAACAGTTCGCCGTCGGGTATGTCCTTGTCGTCGATCTCGTCGAGCACAACCTTGTCGTAGATGCCGCGGATGTCCGCGATTCCCGATGGCAGCGCGGTTTCCTTGTCGGTGAGGTTCAGATACAGTTTGGCGAACTCGCTGAACCGCGCTTTGGAAGCGTCGCCGTCCTTCATTGCTTTGTCGGCGGCCTCCACGGCGTTACGCATTTCTCTGCGGGTGCTGCGCACGCCTTCCATCTCGTTGGTGGCGAACAGTTCCTCACTGACGGCGTGCCGTATGTAGTCCCAGTGCATGACGCCCGGAATCTGGTTCCAGAGCCGGGATATGCGCCGTTCGGCGAGGAGTATCTTCTCCGTGAGCATGGACGTCTCGCGTGGCGTTGCGGTGAACAGTTCGCCCAGTGGCGTGATGATGCCGGTACGGAACGTGGAGTCGGCTTCAAGGCGCTGCCGGGCAAGTTTCTCATGGTTGCTGAAGGAGTCGGTCGACCGGTCGGCGTGGAACACTCTTGCCAAACTTCTATATTTCATATCCATGATAACACCTACCGCATCAAATGCGTCGTAATGATAAAAACTATAAGATAGAATACGCGGTAAGTCAATGCACGACTTCAAGAATATAGAACCCCATAGGATTGTGGGGCGCCGCACCTCTATGCGATGTCGTCGTCGAATATTGTTCGCGAAAATGCAACTAGACCACACATACCGCGCCCGCAAGAACCCGGCGGGAGAAGGGCGCACGTAAGATCCATCAACGCCTAATCCCCACCTATACAGCCGATTCTATGCCTGTAACGGGGAAACACCGACGGAATCCGCCGATGCCCGACTCTCACCGCGACGCCCTGCGGGATATCAGCGCGACGATTCCGAGAGTGACGCCGATCACCGCGGCGGCCGCCGCGAAGCTGCCGGTCATCGCGGATTCATAGGCGCGGGAGGCCACCTGCCGCATCAGGTCGCCCATAGTCCCCGCGGATCCGGCCGCCTGCTGGAAGTCCAATGTCACGGAGCCGACGGACCGCAGGTCCAGTCCGGCGGATCGTGCGAGATCGCGGAACCCCGCCGCATACAGTCCGCTCTGTATGCTGCCGAAGATTCCCACGCCGATGATGGATCCGAATTGGCGGAACACGGTCAGCAGGCTGGAACCGGCACCGGACCGCTCGACCGGGACCCGGCCCATGGCCCAGGTCAGCATCGCCGGCTGGCCCACGCCCAATCCGAATCCCGCCACGGTCTGGCCGATCATCGCCGTCGATTGCCTCATCGTTTCTCCGGGCCACCACATGGCGTCGCCGATCGTCAGCATGCCGGCGGCCAGACAGCCCAAGGCCATCAGGCTCGCACCTCGCGAACCGATCCGGGAGACGACCCAGTCATCCATCCGCGCCCCCACGATGGACGCGACGACCAGCGGCATCAACAACATTCCTCCGACCAGCGCACCGTGGCGCAGCACCGTCTCCAGATAGGCCGGCATGATGAAGATGATGCCATACATCGAGAAGTTCAGCATCATCAACGCGGGAGCGCAGGCGGCGAACGCCCGATCCCTCATCAGTCCGAGCTCCATCAGCGGGTTGCGGGATGCGCGGTCATGCAGCACGAACCCTGTCGTCAGCATGACTCCGACCACCATCGGAATCCAGGCATCTACGGATAGAATGCCATGTTGCGCATTGACCAGGCCGGCGGAGAACAGGGTGAATCCGGCGAACATCATCGCAACCGACATCCAAGGCATACGCAACGACCGCGGCCCATGCGACGCTCCCCTCCGCGGCACGTTCACGCGGATGACCACGATCACGGCGAGGAACACCACGCCGTCGAATCCGAAGATGCCGCGCCATCCCAGCGTCGCGGTGAGCGCTCCCCCGACGAGCGGGCCGAACGGGACGCCCAAGGTGCCGGCTATCGCCCATGCGGTCATGGCGCGGGACAGTCCGGGCCCTCGGAACAGGATGCCGAGCAGCGCCTGCCCCATCGGGATGACCACGCCCGCGCCGGCGCCCATGATCGCCCGCGAGACGAGCAGCACCGGCACGTTCCCGGCCACGAGACCGATCGCGGACGCGACGACGAACATCATCAGTCCCGCAAGCATGGTCTTCAGGTGGCCGAGCCGGTCGCCGAGGAATCCGGCCAGCAGCACCACGGCGGCGAACACGAGATTGTAGCTGGAGACGATCCACTGCTGTTCTGCCATGCCCGCTCCGAGGGATTCGGCGATGTCCGGCAGCGCTACATTGAATGCGGTGGTGTTGATCATCATCACCAGCTCGGCCGAGCACAGGCAGATCAGGGAACGACTCAGATTCCCCGTTTCCGTTTCATCCATCATCCAGCCCTTTAAGATACCGATACGTTTCTTAACAACAACACGTGATTATAGACACCGGTAGATAAGAAACGCCGTGGTATCTTGTAGAAAGGAAGGCGAACAATCATCAGACACGACACCCATGCGCCGCGAACGGAGATGGACCGATGGAAGCGAACGAATCGACGGAAGCGAACGGACCACTGGAAGCGAACGGACCACTGGAAGCGAACGAATCACCGGAAACGACCAACGCACCGAAACAGACGCGCCGACGGGGCAAGGCCCTGGAAGCGGCCATTCTCGAGGCCGCGTGGGAGCAACTGTCCACGCGCAGCGCCGAAGAGTTCACCTTCGACAACGTGGCCGCCAGAGCGCACACCAGCAAACCGGTGCTGTACCGCCGATGGCCGAACCGCACGGAACTGTTCGTGGCCGCGGTGAGGCGGCATCGCCGTCACGCCGCCATCGAACGTCCGGACACCGGCACGCTCAGAGGCGACGTCATCTCGATCCTCCTGCAGCTCAACAGCAGACAGTCCGACGCGGTGATGGTGCTGGCCAAGTTCGGCGTCTACGCCGACTGGCTCGGCGTGGACGCGCACGACCTGTACGAGCGCACGATGATGAGCGACCATCCCAGCATCATGATGGCCGTCGAGAACGCGAGGGCGCGCGGCGACATCACCTGCGAGCTGCCGGAATCGCTGCTGCGCATGCCCGGGGAGCTCGGCCGCGCGATCATCCTGCGCGACATGCGCCCCCTGTCCGAAGCGGACATCGTCGCCACGGTCGACGAACTGTTCCTCCCGCTCGTCGATTATTACGAGCATCGGGCACGGACCAAGGCCGGCAGGTGACGCATCGGCGGACGTCCGACACGTCACGCGACTACAGTGGAACGGTATGGCGGATACGGTACGTGTGATCTTCGAATTTCCCGACGAGGAGGCGGCGCACGCGTGGCTCGACGCGCTCGCGCTGCTCGGGTCGGGCACGCCGACGCCCCTGATCGACGGCGCCACCGTGACGGGCACGAAACGCAATGGCCCGCAGCTGGCCAAATGGCTGACCGCGAATCCCGGATGGCATCGCGTCGCCACGCCGGCGAACCGCGCCGCGGCGTTGAAGGCCGCGTACAAGATCAACCGGGGCGACCGCCGCGGCTTCGAGTCGGGCGAGTTCGAGGCGCGCGCCCGACTGGCCGACGGGGCATGGATCGTCGAGGCGCGCCTCATCCCGAAACGGCGCAGGGCGGCGACGCCCGAAGGCATGTCGCCGCTGTTCGGGGAATAACCGCCGCCCCGACCAATCCCATTACGCCATGATTGCGTCGACGCCGTCGATGACGGCGCCGCGGAACCCGTCCTTCTCCAGTTTCGCGACGCCGCGGATCGTGGTGCCGCCGGGCGAGCAGACCGCATCCTTCATCACGCCCGGATGGTCGCCGGTCGCCATGTAGAGCGCGCCCACGCCTTCGACCATCTTCGCGGCGAGACGGTAGGCGGTGGCGCGCTGCAGACCGTATTCGACGCCGGCGTCGCCGAGCGCCTCGATGTACATGTCGGTGAACGCGGGGGCGCACCCGGCGATGACCATCGCGATGGTCATATGCGCGGTGTCGACGCGTTCGATGAGGCTGATCGGCGAGAACAGCGCCTCGAACGTCGCCGCCTCTTCCTCGGTCAGCGTGTTCGCGGTCTCGGTGACGAGCACGCCCTTGCCGACGGCCATCGGCGTGTTCGGAATCGTGCACTGGACGTGCACGTCCGCACCGTCCGCAGCCCCGGCCCCGCCATCCGCGCCATCAGCACCGCCGGCGAACAGGTTCCGGTACTTCTCCAGATCCCAGCCGGCGGCGATGGACACGACGATCCTGCCGGGCTTGGCGAGCTCCTTGGTGAGCGGGCCCACGACCTCCTCGATCTGGTACGGCTTGACGGCGACGACGACCACGTCGGCCGCGACGGCGACCTCGAGCGCGTTGTGCAGCGGACGCGCGCCGAGTTCGGTCGTGGTCCGCTCCAGCTTGTCCCAATGGGCCGCGCAGGCGACGATCTGGCCCCCGCGCACGACGCCCGCGTCGACGAGTCCCCGCGCGATGGCCTGCGCCATGTTGCCGTAGCCGATGAATCCGATGGTGATGTCGTTCAGATCGGTCATATCCGTCCGTAGCCTTTCCCTAGGTGCCGTGCTATCCGCACGCCATCATAGCGCCGCCGATGTTTCGGGAAAGGTCAGAACAATTCCGCGAGGTCCCCCCTGTTCAGCGCCTCGTCCCACAGGCGACGGAACACGACCGGACCGTGCAGGCCGTCATGCTCGAACTCGTTCGTCGTCCAGTAGTGGCTGTTGCCGACGCGCGACAACGTGTCGATCTGGAGGCCGGAATCGACGTACATGTCGTCGAAGTAGACGGCGGCCTGCAGCGGCACCTCGTTGCGGGCGAGCTGCTCCTCGTCGTAGATCACACCGAAGTGTGTGTCCTCCATGAGCACATCCATCGCCGCCCTGAACGGACGCAGCGCCGCCTCCTGCTCGAACATCCACGGGAACATCGCCTCGCCGGTGAACGTGAGCGGGCGCTCCCCCGCACCGAATTCCGGTTTCGTGTCGCGCACGCGCTGCGCCGCCCAGCGGATCGGCGCGTCGAGCTCGCCGTTCGCGTAGATGAACTCCTGCAGCGGCCAGTAGAGCGGGCGCGACGAGGTGGCGTTCATCACCTTGGCGAGGAACTCGTCGGACAGCGTCGCGCCGCCGGCCGATGGCGTGGAGCCGTCGCCGTCGGCGAACGCGTCGTCGAGGATCCAGTGGACGCGTTCGAAGCTCGGCTTCATGCCGAAATCGGATCCGAGGCATTGCAGTCGTTCGACGGTCAGCGGGTCGCCGTTGGGCAGCACCGGGAAGCCGTACGCGGCCATGCCGGCGATCATGCCGAGCCGGCGTCCGAGGCCGTCGGAGGACATCGTCTCCGGCACGGTGCCGGCGAGGTGGTCGGTGAAGTCGCGCACGTCGGCGACGGTGGGCAGCATGTCGGCGAGCGCGGCGACGCGTTCGCGGTCCTGCGGGTAGCGTTCGTAGAACCGCCGGGTCTTGCGCGCCATGCGCGGGAATGTGTGTTCGTAGACTTCGGTGGCGTCGGCGGGCACGTGCGGGATGCCGCCGGTGGTGAAGCTCGCGGTCACGCCCTGCGGGTAGAGGGACAGGTAGGTGAGGGTGAGGAATCCGCCGTAGCTCTGGCCCAATGTCACCCATGCGCGTCCTCCGAATGCGGTGCGGCGCAGGTGTTCGAAGTCGCGCACGATGGAGTCGGCGAGGAACTTCTTGAGGTAGTCGGCCTGTTCGCGTGCGGCGGCTGCCGCGGATCCGGCTCCGTCGCCGTCATGCGCGGCGGCGATGCGCGCCATCGTGTGCGTGTCGACGCGGTTGGAGCGGCCGGTGCCGCGCTGGTCGGGCAGGATGACACGGAAGTGCTTCGTGGCCTCTTCGATCCACCCGTCGCTCGTCGGGTTCAGCAGGCGCGGGCCGGCGCCGCCGGGGCCGCCTTGCAGGAAGACGAGCAGCGGCAGGTCGTCGTGGATGTGTTCGGGCGTGGTGACGACGCGGTAGAAGAGTCTGATGCTCTCCCCGCCGAAGCCTTTGCCGGGTTCGTGGCCGGTCCAGTCGAGCGGCACGTCGATGGCATGGTCTTCGATGTGCAGTCCGGGCACATAGTATTCGTCGAGCAGCGTCATGTGCAAGCGTCCTTTCCGATGTCCGCCGCACCCGGAATGGCCCGGCGGAATTCCTTCTCTCATTCCACGTGTGCGGGCGGACAACGGTCGGACGACATTCAGACGGCATTCCGGCGGTGCGCTTTTCCGCTTGCGGCATCATACGACGTCTGGTGTCCCTCGACGCTGCCGATATCGTTCGTGTATGGTTCGACACCGTTCCTGCATGGTTTCCGGTCACTTGTGCATGGTTGGGAGCGCAACCTGCATGGTTCGTCACCATTGCTGTAGGATCGGAGCCCCTATCTGCATGCCTCCCTCGGGTAGACGGCCGGATTCTCCGATGCCGCTCGATGCCATATCGGCCATTTTCCGCGGTTCCGCGTAATCGTCGCCACCGCCGCGACCGATTTCTTCGGCACCACACCATGCAGGTTCGACCGAAAAACCTACAGGTTCGCCCTCGAACCATACACGACAGTTGCCACACCATACAGGTAGTCTCCCGAACCGTACAGGTTCGCCCCTGAACCATGCAGATCGCGCCTCGACGACCATGCATCCCACGTATCCAGTCGCGCACCTTCCATCCCGGCTCATCCTCGAGCATGATTGCGGGGAATCACGGACGCGATAGCCTTGAGCGTATGGGTGTCGTAATGGGACGGATCGCGGCGTGGGGCCGCTCGCACATGCTGGTCGTGGATGTGCTGCTCGCATGTGCCGTGGAGGTGTTCTCCCTGTGGCTGACGGCCAGCACCGATCCGAGCACCGTTCCGGGGTTGGTGTTTCCCGCGACCCTGCGCTCCATGTATCTATGGTCGACCGTCGTCCTCGTGCCGGTGGCGCTGCGCCGACGTCAGCCCGAGGCGGCCGCATGGCTGTTCGTCGCGCTGTGCGCGGCCCAACTCATGTTCGGCCCGACGGTCACGTACACGGATCTCGTCTCCCTGCTGATGCTGTATTCGGCATTGCTGTACGGCGATCCGCGTCACGCCCCGCGTTTCGTCATCGCCGCGTTCGCAATGGGTGCGGTCGCCTCCCTTGCCTGGTCGCTGGCGTTCAATCTGGGACCGTTGCTCGACGGGGCAGGAGATCCGGCCGCCTGGCCGCCGACGGCACCGTCCACGCCGGCGTGCCGTTCGGCGACCAGCGGCGTGTTCGGCGCGCAATCGGCGAGCTGCGCCGGCAGGATCGCGATCGACGCGGGACTCATGTCCCTGTTCGTGGCGGCGTGCCTCGTCAGCGCGATCGTCATGGCGTTCTGGCAGCGCGCACGGCTGGCCACGCTCAACGCGATTCGCGAACGCAATGCGTCGATCGCCGCGCGGGAGGCCGAGGAGACGCGTATCGCGCGGTTGGCCGAGCGCGCGCGTATCGCCCGGGACATGCACGACGTGGTGGCGCACACCCTGTCGACGATCATCATCCAGTCGGATGGAGGACGGTACGCCGGTGCGCACGATCTTGCCGTGGCGAAACGCACGATGACGACGATTCGCCGCGAGGCGGCGCACGCCCAACACGACATGCACCGGCTGTTCGACGTGTTCGGCGGATCGGCCGGCACCGGATACGCGGGCATCCCCGACCTGTTCGACGGCCGTCCGCCGGTCGCGCGTCACGTGTGCGGCGATGCGCGTCCGGATCGCCTCTCCCCCGATGCGGACACCGCCGTGTTCCGCCTCGTGCAGGAATCGCTGTCCAACGTACGCAGGCATGCGGGCGACGGCGCGCGCGTGACGATGAATGAGACCTGGAGGCCGGACGCGTTGAAAGTCGTTATCCGCGATGACGGCGTGGGGGCGGCTTCCACCGTCGACGGCCATACGCCAGGATATGGGCTGGTCGGCATGCGCGAGCGCATCGTCGCCGCGGGAGGCGCCGTCGAGGCCGGGCCGGCGCCCGCCGGCGGGTTCATGGTCGTCGCGACGGTTCCGCTGCGGCCCGACCGCCGCTCTTCCCCCGACCGTCCCGCCCGTCCCGCCCGTTCCGACCGCGTGGGCTCCGTCGGCTCCGTCGATTCCGCGAGGCCCGACGACGTCAATCCGGCGGCCCTGTCAAAGCTGCACGCCGGTCTGGCGTCGCTGCGCTCCCGCCTGTCCGGCATCGATGTGGGCGCCGGCGGCAATGCTCCCGCCGACGCGTCGGGCGGGACGCGCATCGCGCGGCTGGCATGGTGGACCGAACGGCACTACCTGTTCATGGACACGTTGGCCGCGGCGCTGCTGACGCTCGTGTTCCGCACCGCGACGTTCAACGATTCGGGCCTGGCCTCCGCCGCGTTCGCACCGCTGCCGGCGAGGCGCGCGGTCGCCGTCGCGGCGACGGCCGCCCTGCTCGCGCCGTACGCGTTGCGCCGCCGCTTCCCGGAGTCGGCCGCCCTGGCGATGGCCGTCATGTCCGCCGTGGAACTGCTGTTCGCGCCCTCGACGCTTGCCGTGAACGTGTTCGCGTTGGCGTCGGTGTATTCGGCGGTGCTGTACGGGCGAGATGGGGCCTGGCGTTGGGTGTTGGGGTGCGTCGCGTTCGATTCGTGGCTGTTCGGGGCCCGCGTCATGGCGGGTCGTGCCGGCTGTGATTCGCTCATCCGGGCGCTGCTGCATGGCGATGGCGGCGGGCCGGCATGGGATGTGGCGCTCGGCGGGCTGCCGGTCGGCGGCGTGGTGATGCTGCTGTGCGTGGCGTGCATGGCGATGGCCGAATGGCGTCGTTCGAGCGGGACCGACGTGTTGGTGCTGCGACAGCGCGAGGAGGCGTTGCGTGCCGAGGAGGATCGGCGGAAGGTGCTCGCGGCGAATGTGGAGCGCGATCGCATCGGCGCCGCCATGCGTTCCGAGGTCGCGGCGACGCTCGGCACGGTCATCGATTGCGCCGACGAGGGACTGGCGATGCTCGACGGGACGCCCGCGCCGTCGCCGGAACGCATCGCCGCATTGTTCTCCGGCATCGGCGCGCAGGGGCGTGAGGCGCTGGCGCACATGCGCGGGTTGCTCGCCGTGCTGCGCGAGACCGGGTTCAGCGATGCGACGCACGAGCATGCCGGAGCGGAGGCGCCGCTCGCCCCGGCGGCATCGTTGGATGACCAGTTGGGCAGGCATTCGGGCGGACAGGCGGACGGTCGGATCCGGGATTGACTCAGGGAGGAATCAGGGTGCGGCGACGTCCATCGGATGCCGGACACCGGGTAGGGTGGTTCGGTATGAGTGGAAGCGACAGGATTCGAGTGGTCATCGCCGACGATCAGGAGCTGGTGCGGGCCGGGTTCGCCATGGTCATCGGCTCGCAGCCGGACATAGATGTGGTCGGGCAGGCCGGCGACGGCGGCCGCGCCGTGGCGTTGGCCGAACGGCTGCACCCCGATGTGGTGCTGATGGACGTGCGCATGCCCGGCATGGACGGCATCGAGGCCACGCGGCGGATCGTCGGCGCCGGTGCCGTCACCGGTGACGCCGATGCCGCGGCAGGCTCCGGCACGTCCGACGCCGCCGACGGCGAGACTCCGCGGGCGCATGCGACGCGCGTGATCATCCTCACGACGTTCGATTTGGACGAGTACGTGATGGCGGCGATTGATGCCGGCGCCTCCGGATTCCTGTTGAAGGACGCGGAACCGGAGACGCTGCTCGATTCGATCCGCACCGTGTTCCGCGGGGATGCGGTCATCGCGCCGTCCGCGACGAAACGGCTCATCGAGCAGATGATGAACGACGGGTATGCCGAGGGGCGCGTGGCGGGGGATGATGCACGGTCCGCGTCACGCGTCGCGGCCGGCGGCCGGCCCGACGGACCGGGCTACACCGATCCGGAGCTGGAGCTGCTCACCGACCGCGAACGCGAGGTGCTGGTGGAAGTCGCGCACGGCCTGAGCAATCAGGAGATCGCCGACAAGCTGTTCATATCCCTGCCGACGGTGAAGACGCATGTGGCGCACATCCTCGCCAAGATCAACGCGCGCGACCGCGTGCAGGCGGTGGTGTTCGCCTACGACAACCGGCTGGTGTGAGCCCGGTTCTCCGTCAGGCTTCGGCGAGCGCTTCGACGGGCGGCGTGTTCGCGGCACGGCGCGCGGGCAGAAGGCTGGCCAGGAGGGCGGCGAGCGCGGAGACGGCGAGGACGATGCCGTTGGTCTTCCATGCGAAGGGCATGGCGACGGTGCCGTAGAGGCTGAACACCATGGTGGAGCCGAGCCAGCCGAACAGGGTGCCGAGAAGCACGCCGGCCACGCCGGAGACGAGCGACAGCAGGAGCGCTTCGACGGCGAGGGATCGGCGCAGCTGGCCGCGGGTCATGCCGATGGCGCGCAGGGTGGCGGATTCGCGGACGCGTTCGATGACGGACAGGCTGAGCGTGTTGGCCACGCCGATGAGGGCGATGAGCACGGCGACGGCGATGAGTCCGACGAGCAGGGCCATCATGGCGTCGATGCTGGTGTCCCACATGTCGCGTTCGGCGATGGGTCCGGTGACGTTGGCGTCGGGGGTGGCGTTCAGGGCTTCGCGGACCCCGTCGATGACGCCGCCGACGCCGTTGGGGTTGGCGTCCGGGTCGGCGGTCATGAAAAGGATGCGCCCCTGTTCGGTCAGGTCGCCGTCAGTGAAGTGACCGGCGGTGACGAAGGCGACGGCGTCGTAGACGGAGGAGACGCGCCGGTAGTCGGCTTGGACGACGGTGAGGCCCGGTCCGGACGCGCCCGTGGCCGCAGCGGTGTCGGTGCCGTCCGTGGCGGCGGCGAGGTCGGCCGTGTGGGTGCGGTCGAAGTCGATGACGGTGCCGCCGAGGCTCTGCCGGGGCATGAGGATGTCGCGGTCGGTCAGGGTGACGCCGGTCAGGTCGGCGTGCATGACCTTCGCGAGATCGTGGAGGCTGGGGATGCCGACGATGAGGACGTCGATGCCGTGGCCTTGGTCGTCGGTGACGTGGCGCAGGGCGGTCGGCGCGTCGAGGACGCGGCCGACGCCTTTGACGCGGCGCACCTGCCGGCTCTGCTCTTCGGTCATGCCGGTGCCGGTGGCGATCATGTCGACGCTGTAGCGGGTGGCGAGTGCGTCGGCCATGGTGGTTTTGGCGCTGGCGGCGCCGGTGGCGATGGCGGAGACGAGCGTGACGCCGATGAGGAGGGCGGCGCCGGTGGCGGCGACCCTGCGCGGATTCTTCTGGATGTTGGCGTGGGCGATGGCGGCGCTGGGGCCGGTCGTGGCGGCGAGCGCGCCGGCGCCGCGCATGAGGGCGGGCATCCAGTGGACGGCGGAGACGACGAGCGCGGTGAACGTGAGCGCGCATCCGCCCATGGCGGCGAGCAGGACGGCGGGGTAATGGTCGTCGGCGAGGGATGCGCGGCCGATGACGGACAGGTGCGTCTGCCATACGCCGAACGCGCATAGCGCGATGCCGCTGGCGAGCATGAGGGCGGAGAGGATGGCGCGCGCACGCCCGCGGCGGGTGGTTTCGGCCGGTTCTACGGGGCGCAGCGCTTCGAGCGGGGTGACTGCGGTGGCGGCGCGTGCGGGGCCGAGGGAGGCGACGACGGTCATGATCATGCCGAAGGCGACGGGGACGGCGATGGCGGGCCAGGTGACGATGAGGCGCAGGGGCGCGCCGGTGGTCTTCATGACGCCGGTGGCGCACAGCAGTGCCATGAGTCCGATGCCGAGCGTGACGCCGAGCAGGGATGCGACGAGGCCGAGGATCCCGGCTTCGCAGAGGACGGAGGCGTACAGCTGGCGGCGATCGGCGCCGATGGTGCGCAGCAGGGCGAGTGTGCGCCGGCGTTGGGCGACGAGCACCTGGAACGTGTTGGCGATGACGAGCGCGGCGACGAGCAGGGCGAGCACGCCGAAGCTCATGAGGAACGTGGTGACGACGCTGGTGCCGTTGGTGCTGAGGGATTCCACGGCGAGCCGGTCGGCTTCGTCGCGGTCCACGAGCCGGCTGTATCGGGGAAGGAGGAGCGTGATGGCGGCCGTGTCGGCGTGGGCGTCGAGGTCGAGGTAGACGGAGGCGGCGTTGACCTGGCCGAAGTCGGCGACGCCGTTGACGGCGGCCATGAGGTCGTCGGAGAGGATGGAGACGCCGCCGTCGTACGCGTAGGCGCCGTTGGGGTCGGCGGTGAGGCCCGTCACGCGCGCTTCGACGCCGTCGGCGGGGGCCTGGCTTCCGGCGGTGTTTCCGGCGGTGTTCGAACGTGGGGAGACCCGCACCGTGTCGCCCACGCGCAGGCCGAGCTGTTCGGCGATGCGTTCGGGCAGGGCGATCCCATGACCGCCGACGGGCCGGTCGCCGTGTGTGACGGTCACGGGCAGCAGGCTCGTCTCGCCCGTGCCGATGGCATAGCCGGTGGCGTGGCGGGCGCCGTTGGACAGTGCGATGGCGGCGGCGGTGACGGCGCGCGCGCCTTCGACGCCTTCGATGGCGCGTATGCGGTCGAGATGGTAGTCGACCACGGTGCGCGAGTATGCTTCGTCGGCCTGCTTGTCGGTGGGGTGTTCGGGCAAGTCGGTCAGGACCATCGCGTCCGCGCCGGCGTAGATGGCGGTCTGCTGGCGGGTGAGGGAGTCGTTCATGGCGTTGCCGAACAGGAACGTGGAGGCGATGAACGCGGTGCCGATGAGCACGGCGACGCCCGCGGGGATGAGCATGCGGGCGGTTTTGCGCATGAGGTTCACGGTGATGCGGAACATGGGTCGTCCTTGTCTGCGTGGGATCGCTGGGATCGTGTCGGTCAGCGGGCGTGGCGTTCCGCCATGAGCAGCGTGTTCATGCGGTCGGCCGTGGGATGGGTCTCGTCGGCGACGATGCGCCCGTCGGCGAGCACGATGGCGCGGTCGGCCCAGGATGCGGCGACGGCGTCGTGCGTGACCATGATGATGGTCGCGCCGAGTTCGTCGACCGCCCGCCGCAGGAAGGAGAGGACCTCGGTGCCGGAGACGGAGTCGAGGGCTCCGGTCGGTTCGTCGGCGAACACGAGCCTGGGTTTGGCGATGAGGGCGCGGGCGATGGCGACGCGCTGCTGCTGGCCTCCGGACAGTTCGTTCGGACGGTGGTCGAGCCGTTGGCCGAGTCCGAGCGTGGCGACGAGCAGCCGGAACCATGCGCGGTCGGGTTTCGCGCCGGCGAGCGTCAACGGCATGAGGATGTTCTGCCGGGCGGTGAACATGGGCAGCAGGTTGAAGCTTTGGAAGATGAATCCGATCTGCTCGCGCCGCAGCAGGGTGAGCTGGTCGTCGCCGAGCTTCGTCAGGTCGCGGTGCTGGAACAGGATGCGGCCGGAGGTCGCCGAGTCGAGACCGGCGAGCGTGTGCATGAGCGTGGATTTTCCGGAGCCGGACGGCCCCATGATCGCGGTGAACCGCCCCTTCCCAAAGCTCACGTCCACGCCGCGCAGCGCGTGCACGACGTTGTCGCCTTCGCCGTAGTCCTTGGTCAGTCCGATCGCCTGGATGGCGGGGTTCGCCGTCTCGTCCATGTCGTCGCTCCCATACGTCAGGCCGGACCCGTCGTCCGGCGTATGGTCCATACGATATGGGCGTTCTCCCGCGCGCCCCATCGTGCGCGGGAACGATTCGCGACGGCCGCCCTGCGCGCCGCATCATCCTCGAGGATGATGCCGGCAACGCGAAAGGGGCGGTGGACGACGAGCAATCGTCGTCCACCGCCCCTTGTCGGGCGTATCGCCGTCAGCCTTCCCTTGTCTCGGGCCTCCTATCCGTCACGTCGCCGCGTCATGACCCGTGGCGACGCCCCTTCATACGGATGGGATCCCCTCAGGCGAGGCTCACTTGGCGAGGCCGGAGGCGCGGACGGCCTCGAAGCCGCCCTTGAGGTCGTCGAGGATGTCCTCGATGTTCTCGGTGCCGATGGACAGGCGGATGGTGCCCTGGTGGATGCCCTGGTCCTCGAGCTCCTCCAGCGTCTCCTGGGAGTGCGTGGTGGAGGCCGGGTGGATGACGAGGGACTTGGCGTCCGCCACGTTGGCGAGCAGGCTGAACAGGTGCAGGTTGTCGATGAAGACGCGCGCCGCGTCCTTGCCGCCCTTGATGTCGAACGTGAAGATGGAGCCGGCGCCCTTCGGGAAGTACTTCTTGTACAGCTCGTGGTCCGGACGGCCCTCGATGCTCGGGTGGGAGACGGACTCGACCTCCGGCACGGTCTGCAGGTACTCGACGACCTTGAGCGCGTTCTCGACGTGGCGCTCGACGCGCAGGGACAGGGTCTCGGTGCCCTGCAGCAGCAGGAACGCGGCGAACGGGCTCAGGGTGGCGCCGGTGTCGCGCAGCAGGATGGCGCGGATGCGGGTCACGAACGCGGCGCCGCCGAGCGCCTCGTAGAAGTTCAGGCCGTGGTAGGACGGATCCGGCTCGGTGAGGGTCGGGAACTTGCCCGGGACGGCGTTCCAGTCGAAGTTGCCGCCCTCGACGATCACGCCGCCCAGCGTGGTGCCGTGGCCGCCGATGAACTTGGTCGCGGATTCGACCACGACGTCGGCGCCGTGCTCGAGCGGACGGAACAGGTACGGGGTGGCGAACGTGTTGTCGACGATCACCGGCAGATGATGCTTGTGGGCGATCGCGGAGATGGCCTCGAAGTCCGGCAGGTCGGCGTTCGGGTTGCCGAAGGTCTCGAAGTAGACGAGCTTCGTGTTGTCCTGGATGGCGTCCTCGAACTCCTGCGGGTTCTCGGCGGAGACGAAGGTGGTGGTGATGCCGTCGCGCGGCAGGGTGTGGCGCAGCAGGTTGAAGGTGCCGCCGTAGATGTTCTTCGCGGCGACGATGTGGTCGCCGGACTGGGTGATGTTGCGCACCGCGTATTCGACGGCCGCGGCGCCGGAGGCGACCGCCAGGCCGGCGGTGCCGCCTTCGAGGGCGGCGATGCGGTCCTCGAACACGCCCTGCGTGGAGTTGGTCAGACGGCCGTAGATGTTGCCCGGGTCGGCGAGGCCGAAACGGGCCTCCGCGTGGTCGAAGTTGTGGAAGACGTAGGAGGTGGTCGCGTAGATCGGCACCGCGCGGGAGTCGGTGGCCGGGTCGGCCTGCTCCTGACCCACGTGCAGCTGCAGCGTCTCGAAACGGTAGTTCTTGTTCTTCTCGGCCATGATGTCGTGCTCCTTGTCGGTTGGTCGCGAGGTCTTGTTTCTTCGTCACCCGCCGGCCGTGTTCGGCGGTTGGCGAGGTGTTGGTTATGAAGGTACGACCCGGGCCCCGCGCGCCGCAAGCCCGACGTTATCGGGGTTGCCTATAGGGGCTTATCATCCGTTGGCATCATTGGCGTCGCGGGGTGCCGCGATCGCCGGATTCATCGCCGCGAACCATGCGACACGCCGTGACGACCCGCAATGTGGATGGCGCGCGCTCCCCCGCCGACGACGCGACTACGCTCGTCGATGCTGCAAGTTTTTCGTCCGATTGTCGATTGGAGTTCCCATGACCGACGTCACCCTCTACGACCGCGATCCCCTGTACATCCCGCGCGTGGCCGCCGTGCACGACATGTGCGGCTACGGCAAGTGCTCGCTGACCGCCGCCATCCCGATCCTGTCCGCCGCCGGCTGCGACGTGTGCCCGGTGCCGACCGCACTGTTCTCCGCGCACACGCGCTACGAGGTGTTCACCTTCCACGACACGACGGAGATCCTGCCCGGCTACCTCGACGCGTGGCGCAAGGAGAACGTTGACCTGGACGGCGTGTACTCCGGCTTCCTCGGCTCCGCCGAGCAGGTGGCGCTGATCCAGCGCCTGTACCGCGAATACCCGAAGGCGCTGCGCCTGGTCGACCCGGTGATGGGCGACGCGGGCCAGATGTACCCGACGTACACGCCGGAGCTGTGCGATGCGATGGGTGCGCTCGCGGACGGCGCGGACGTGCTCATGCCGAACCTGACCGAGGCGTCGATCCTCACGAAGCGCGACTACCCGGGCCAGGATCTGAATGACGCGGCCGTCACCGACCTGCTGGACGCCCTGCTGAAGCTCGGCGCGAAGAACGTGGTGCTGAAGGGCATCGACCACGGCGACGGCAAGATCGTCAACTACGTGGCGAGCGCGGAGACCGGCGCGGAGAACAAGATCGAACTCGCGCACGAGAAGCTGCCGTACATGATCCACGGCACGGGCGACGCGTTCGCCTCCGCCCTGTGCGGCGCGGTGCTGGCCGGCCGCGGCCTCGCCGAGTCGGCGAGAATCGCCGGCGAGTTCGTGCGCCATTCGATGGAGAGCACCCGTCACCAGCCGAACTTCGAGGAGCGCGGCGTAAGCTTCGAGCTGAACCTCGGCGAGCTCACCGGCCTGGTGAAGTGACGTTCCGCCCGTGACGGCGGGGAGGGGTGTGAGGCTTCGCGGCTCCACGCCCCTCCCCCGTTTCATGCGCGTCCCGCGCATATCACACCGTCACTGGTGCAACGGGTCGGTCTCGCACAGGTAGAACTGATGCCCCTTCTGCGTGTTCTGGCCGTATTTGAAATCCGGATTCGGCCGGTCGCCGATCTGTTCGAAGTATTCGCCGAAGAACTCCTGGTACCGTCGGTCGGCCTCCGTGATCTGCTCGGCGCTGGGCCGCGTGACGGCGCTCACGGTCATCGTATCGATGTACTCGTCCTCGCTCAGCGGCCCCGGCAGCAGATCGTGTTTGACGTAGCACCGGTAGCTGGCCCGGGCCAAGGCCTCGGCGTCGAGGTTGTCGGGATTGTCGCGCATCTGCTGGTAGATGGATTGCACGTTCCACCAGTCGGTCTTCTTCGCGCAGTCCTCCTGCACGTCGAGGATCTCCTGGTCGGAGAGGCTGCCGCGCATCTGCCGTATTTCGGTTTCGTTGGCGACCAGACCGTAGGGCGCGAGACATTGCTGTTGCGCGGCGAGGATCTCGTTGAGCTCGGCGTCGGTCACCTGACAGTCCTCCAGGATGTGTTTGGCGAGTTCCGTCTTCGCGTTCCCGTATTCCCGTTTGAATTCATCGGCGTATGGACCGGAGAAATCAGGCGCCTTGCAGGTCGCCGACGACGCGGCGGCCGAACCGTCGCCGCCCGCCGCGTCGCCTCCGTCGGCGCCGTTCGCACCGATGCCGCATCCGGCGAGCGCGACGCACATGGCGGAGATGACGGCTACCGTGACGATTGTCCTGTTCATGACGGCCTCCTTGCCTTCCGATGCCTGTGACGCCCAGCGTAGGCCCGATGCCGCACGACGCGCTGACGCGCCGTAGTCCACGCGGTTACGCGCCGGCCAACGGTTCCAGCCATTGGTAGTCGGATTCGATCCGGCATTGGTCGACGATCGACGACTGTCGCCGGTCATCCATCGAACCGCGGACCGGGACGACGCTCTCGCCTATCGGGTTGCCGTCGCCGTCCGTGATCGTCCTGACCTGCATCCCGTAGACGGACAGGCACGCGTTGTAGGCCTTGCGCACTTCAGCCAGTTCGTCGGGCGTCACCGTGCCGTCTTCGAGTATGCTGCGCCCGAGTTCGGTGTGCAGGTTGTTCCAGGCGTCCAACGCCTCGTACTTGTGCGGACCGGTGAATTCGGGGTGGTCGCTGGTGGTAGGCAACGTGCGGCTGGACCCGTCGCCCGCGTTGGACGCCACGTCGCTCCATGGCCGCGGGAGCAGCGACGTCGGCATCGCGGTGACGGCGATGCACGCGGCGAGGAGCGTGACGGCCGTCAACATGAGGCGATGCCGCCGATCGAGTCTGGCGACGATGCCGTGGATTGGTGTCCGGCGACCCCGTCTGCGTGGTCGGTCACCGCCGCGGATTCCGGTCATGATGCACGCTCCCGGCGACGTGCCGGACCGGGATGCGCGGGGATGCGGGCGTACAGTATCCAGTCGCCGTCTTCGGCCGTGGTGTTGAGTTCGCCGCCCATTCCCCGGATGATGCGCCGGTGCAGGGCGAGTCCGCTGCCATGCGGTCTGGGAGCGTCCGGCATGCCGTCGCCGGCGTGCCGCGCGGCACCGCCTTGCGGGGCGGCCGGATTGGTCTCCATGATTTCGACGGCGTGTTCGCCGAAGGTGATGACGCAACGGTATTCGCCTGCATCCGGGCTCATGTGCCGGGTGATGTTCGCCGCGATCTCGCCGATGAGGTCGGCCGCGGCCGCCAGCGACTCCCCGGAGCACTCGTCGCCCGTTTCGCCGCGCAGGTCGAACCGGCCATGGAATCCGAGACGCGCGAGCCTTGTCTCGGCCGTCCGTGCGGCGGTCGAGACGTCCTCCCGCCGGCGGGAGACGGCGCGAGACGCCGGAGGGATCCCGTCGTCCGGCGAAGCGTGACGTTCCGGCGCCTCCGATGCCGCCGGAACGGGCCGCCCACCGCCGTCGGAGGATGACGGCCGCTCGAGCAGGTCGATCACATGGTGGATCTCATCGAGCACGGACAGCGCCTGGTCGTTGACGAACCGCCAGTCGGCGCGTTCGCCCGCATGCGCCGCGTCGTCGCCGATGCGCCGCAGCTCGCGTTGCGCGGTCAATGCGATGTAGGAGAGCCCGCCGGATGCGGAATCGTGGATGCGCGAGGCGAGACGCGTGTTGCGTTGCAGCGTGTCGAGCTCCCATTGCCGTCGTTCCAGGGCCATCGCCTGTTCGCGCATCTCGTCGCGTTGCCTGCGCCAGCGGAACGACATGCCGCCCATCGTGGCGAGCGTGAACATGCCGATGTAGTTGACCATGCCGATCCATGTGGCGGACAGCGCGTTGAACGTGTTCAACGCCACCGGCACGCATTCGGCGAGCGTCACCGTGAGCAGCGCGCCGACGGCCACGGGGATGGCGCTATCGTATCCGATGACCGCGAGCGCCAGGTACGCCGCCCACAGCGGGTTCGGCCCGGACAGGTCGAGCACGAAGAGTCTGGCCACCACGGTCATGATGATGAGCCAACCCGAGATTCGTGGGAGGAACGGCGAGAGCACGATGGCGACGACGGAGATCCCGGAGAACAGGAAGTTCAGCGGGTAGACCGGAGGGATCGCCGCCCATTCGATCAGCGTGGCGGCGAGGGTGAACGCGGCGATGGCGATGCGGAACCAGTGCGTGCGCAGCCACTGGAGCGGACGTGACGGTCCGCCGCCGGGATCCACGTCCCTGTCCGGCACGACGTTCATCGTTCGTCCTCCATCGAGCCCGTCCACAGGGCGACGGCCTGGCCGCGCGTGGAGACGCCGAGCTTGTGGATGGCGCGCGTCAGGTAGGTCTTGGCGGTGGAGACGCCTACCTGCATGTCGGCGGCGATCCGGGCCGTGTCGAGGCCGCGCGAGCACAGGTTCATGGCTTCGGCCTCCCGGTCCGACAGGAGGAAGCGGCGCGGAATACGCCCGCCGGCGAGACGCACGTGCGCGGCGGCGGACGTCTCGAACGTGGCGTCCGTCGCGCCGGACGGCCACGTGCCGCCGGCGGCGAGCGCGCGGACCGCCTCGACGATCGGTGTTTCGACGGCTTTGGGGACGATGCCCTGCGCACCGGCATCGGCGGCTTTGGACGCGTAGACGGCGAGCGAGAACGAGGTGACGGCGAGGATGGCGACGCGTGCGGTCTTCACACGGATGGCGCGGCAGACGGCGGGACCGGACAGTTCGTCCATGCTCATGTCGGTCAGGAGCACGTTCGGCGCGGTATCCGGGGAAAGGCATCGGGCGAGCGCGTCACGTCCGGACGTGGTCTTCCAGATGACGCGCGCCTCGTCCATGAGTTCGGTGATCGTGCGTTCGAGGAAGGCGAGCGCGAACGGGTCATTGTCGAGCAGTCCGATGGTGACGATGGGACGTGCGGTCCGTGCGGTTGCGGCGTGTGCGGGCGAGGCGGGCGGCCTGTCGTCGGCGGTCATGGCGTTCCCCTTCCTTGGCTCCCGTCGCCTCCGCGTCGATGCGGGCCGTCCCGGAATCCGGTTTCCACGGTAGCACCGGATGCCCTCCGGCGACGGCATTGTCGTCGTCCGCCGGATGACATTCGGCCGCATCCGCTTCGAGCCGCGCCGGCGGCGTTCCCCGCTCGTAGACTGGAGGGCATGGGTTCTGCTTCGTTCAATGAACGCGTGTATGCGGTGGTGCGCCGCATCCCGCGCGGCATGGTCGCCACGTATGGGCAGGTGGCGGCGTTGGCGGGCGCGCCGCGCAACGCACGCATGGTCGGCTACGCGCTGCACGCCAATCCGGAGCCGGGCGTGATCCCCTGCCATCGCGTCGTGTTCCGCGACGGTTCGCTCGCGCCCGGTTTCGCGTTCGGAGGCCCGGACGAGCAGCGCGCCCTGCTCGAGGAGGAGGGCGTCGTGTTCGTCCCGCCGGCGGCGAAGCCGGCGGGCGATCCGGGTTGGCGGGTCGATCTCGACCGCTGCCGGTGGAAGGCGTAGACGTCAGAGCTACGTCGATCACGTTCCCGCCGTTCCTCGGACCGGCCACACCTCCCCTCGTTCGCGGCGGATGAGACCGCGCGCCTCCAGTTCGCCCAGGTCGGCGAGCAGACGGGGCATGCCGGCGTCCGGGTCGTCCTCGCGCAGACGCGCCAGCAACGTGTCGCACGTGACTGGTTCATGCCGTCTCCGGCATGAACGGATGGCGGTCAGCACGACCCGCTGCGATGCGGTGGCCGTCACGTCGCCGCCACCGTCGCCGTCGGTCCCGTTCCCATCCGCGTCGTCTCCCTCCGCCGCTTCCGGCTCCTTCCACGGCTCCTCTCCCAGCTCGGGCTTGTGCGCGGGGTGGACGAGTTCGTCGATCTCCTCGATGGAGGCGAGCAGCATGGCCTGATGGTCGGCGATGATCCGGTTGCATCCGGCGTTGTGCGGCATGGTGATGGGGCCGGGCACGGCGATCACCTCACGGTTGAGGTCGTTCGCCCAGTTGGCGGTGCTGAGCGCGCCCGAGCGCAGTCTCGCCTGCGCGACGACGACGGTGGAGGCGAGCGCCGCGATGATCCGGTTGCGCAATAGGAACCGTCGCGCTTCGGGGATGGTCCCCGGGCACAGTTCGCTGATGAGCGCGCCGCCCTGTCCGACCATCCGCTCGAACAGGGGCAGGTTCGTGGAGGGGCCGATGTGGTTGAGCCCGCCGGCGAACACGGCGACGGTTCGTCCGATATCGTTCGCGGGATTCGCGTCGTCATGATCGGCCATGCCGCCGCGGCTTCTCCTTACACGTTCGTCCACTGCGGCGAGCGCGCCCCAATGCGCGGCGGCGTCGGTGCCGAGCGCGCCGCCCGAGACGATGAGATGCCCGGAGGCCGCGCACCGCATCGCCACATCGCGGGCCACGGCGCGCCCGTAGTCGGTGGCGCCGCGCGAGCCGACGATGGCGACGGGTTTCGCGCAGCTGACGAGCGCGCGCACGTCGCCGACGCCCCATAGGCACAGGGGCGACGCCCAGTCGCGGCGTGTGGACAAATCCTGCAGCTGGTGCGGCCAGTATGGGCTGGTCGGGCCGATGATCCATTGCGCGCCGTCCATCGTGAACCAGCCGTCGAGATGCTCCCAGTCGAGGGTGGGCAGCGTGTCGAGGCGGGCGTGCCATCCGGCGAGCGCCTTGTGGAACGCGCGCGTGCCTTGCGGCGTGACCTTGCTACCCCATCTGGCCAGGCCGACGGCGAACACGTGGTCGAGTGTCCTCCTCGCCGTCGCGGCCGCCGCGCCGGCGTTGCCGGGTCGTGACCCGATGATGAGCCTCAACGCCTCCGTCCCGCTGCCCGCTCCCTTGATGGTGGCGTACATGATCGCGTCCGCCCCGTCGAGGCAGTAGGTGAGCGTGGCACGTGCCAGCGTCTCCCGGTCGGGAGGCGGGTAGCGTCGCTCCGTAGGGGAATGTGGTGTCTCCATGACCGTGTCCTTCCATCGATGCCATGACCATCGGCCCCATGATTCCCATGGGATCCTCGTAATCCGTCGGTTCCGTTCCGTTGCCGTCCATGCCGGCTCCTTTCCGTTCGCGTCCCTTGTGTGGGACGCTCATATCAGCCGCGTGCGCAGGGCGATGCCCTGCAGGGTCTCCTCGCGGCCGGGGGACGTCCGCCCGGCCAGGTCGGCGAGCGTCCAGGCGAGGCGGAGCGCCCGGTCCGCGCCTCTCAGGCTCAGCCGTTGCGTCTCCAACGCGCGGTTGACCGGTTCGAGCGCGGATTGGGCGATGTGTTCGCGCATCCACGTGCCGGACGCCTGCGCGTTGCATGTCCACCCGTGCATCCGGTAGCGTTCGGCGGCGGCGTGACGCGCCTGGATGACGCGGCGGCGTATGCCGGCGCTGTTCGGTCCGCGCCCGTACCGTTCGCCGCCGATGATGCGAGGCACGGGCGGCACCTCCACTTGGATGTCGATGCGGTCGAGGATCGGACCGGAGAGCCTGCCGAAGTAGCGTTGCCGTTCCTTGTGCGTGCACACGCAGCGCTCCCCCGTGCCGTAGCTCATGCCGCACGGGCATCCGTTCGCCGCCATGACGAGTTGGAACGCGGCCGGATAGTAGGTGGTGCCTTTGGAACGGGACAACGCCACGTATCCGGATTCCAGCGGCTCCCTCAATGTCTGCAACGCGCGCGCCGAGAATTCGGGCGCCTCGTCCATGAACAGGACGCCGCGGTGGGCGCGCGTGATCGCCCCGGGTTCGGCGAGCCCGGTGCCGCCGCCCACGAGCGCCGCCGTGGAGGACGTGTGGTGGGGCGCCTCGAACGGCGGCACGTCGCTGATGCCGTAGGCGTTGAGCGTGCCGCACAGGGAGCGGATGGACGCGACCTCCAGTTGTTCGGCGTCGGTCAGCGGGCACATGATGCCGGGCATGCGCGAGGCGAGCATCGTCTTGCCCGAGCCGGGCGGGCCGACCATGATCATGTGGTGGCCGCCGGCGGCCGCCACCTCCAACGCCCATTTCGCCTGCTCCTGCCCGACCACGTCGGCCATGTCGCCGGTCTTCGGCGACGTGAACGTCTCATGGTCCCGCGGCGCGGTGGACGCGGACGCCCCGCCGCCGAGCGCCGGCTCGTCCGGCAGCCGGTAGCGTGCGGAGCCACCCATGAGTTCGATGAGCTCGCCCACATGGCGCACGCCGACCACGTCCACCCCGTCGATCAGATGCGCCTCCTCGAGGTTGCCGGCGGGCAGGATCACCTGTCCGACGCCGCGTTCGCGCGCGTGCAGGAGGATCGGCAGCACGCCGTTGATGGGCAGCACCGTGCCGTCGAGGTTCACCTCGCCCATGACGACCGAGTCGATGAGGCAGTCGTGCGGGATCGCGCCGGACGCGCCGAGCACCGCGGCCGCGATGGCCAGATCGTGCGACGAACCGCGTTTCGGCATGCTCGCCGGGCTCAGGTTCACGGTCACGCGCGTCTCCGGCCAGTGGAATCCGGTCGCCTGGCAGGCGGATTTGACGCGTTCGCGCGCCTCGGACAGCGAGGCGTCCGGCAGACCGATAATCGAGAAGTACGGCAGGCCCGGGCTGATGAACGCCTGCATGGTGATGATGAACGCCTTCAATCCGATCAGCCCGATCGACAGCGCGTTGCCGATCGCCATCAGAACGCCCCCGGAATGAGGTGGACGAGCGGTCTGCCGCCGCGCACGACCACGGTGACCACGTCGAAGCGCACGCCGGTATGCCCGATCCGATGCTCCGGTTCGAGCAGCCATTGCACGCCCGCCCGGCGCAGGTTCGCCTGCTTCGTGTACGTGACCGCCTCCTGCGGCAGCCCATGCTTCATGGTGCGCCGCGTCTTCACCTCCACGAACACGATCCGCCGTTCGGGAGACAGGGCGACGATGTCGAGCTCGCCGTAACGGGACCGCCAGTTGCGGTCGACGATCGTCCAGCCGCGTTCCGTGAGCCACGCGGCGGCGTAGTCCTCGCCGAGCGCGCCCAACGCGCGCGTGGCGAGCGTGCCGTCCTTGAGCCGTTCGGCGATCCGGTCGAGCGGTTCGAGAGCGGGTAGGCCGGACGTCAGGGCCTCCGGCGGCGCCATCTGCAATGCTGTGGTATCCATGCGTCCACTGTGCCCGCCGGCGCCCGGTCGGGGCCAGCCGCACGGGGAATGTGGACGGAGCCCCCGACCCCGCGCGTGTCGTGGACAACGTGTGGACGGCAGGCGGGTTATCCACCATTCGTCAAGGGCCTTGACAACAGGAGCCGGCGAAGTCCGCCCTTATGGAACAATGGGGTGATATGAGTCCGAAGCAGTTGGAAGACATGTATGACGCGGTGATCGTCGGCGCGGGCGCGGCCGGCCTGTCCGCCGCCCTGGGGTTGCTCCGCTCCCCCGAGATCAGGCAGATGAAGGAGAGGGGCATCGACCCGAAGATCCTGGTGGTCTCGAAGCTCCAGCCGTTGCGCTCGCACACCGGATCCGCCGAAGGCGGCATCGCCGCATCGCTCGGCAACATCGAGGCCGACGACTGGCATTGGCACTACTACGACACCGTCAAGGGCGGCGACTGGCTCGTCGACCAGGACGCGGCGCGGCTGCTCGCCGAATACGCGCCCGAAACGGTCATCAACCTGGAACGCGGCGGCGTCGCCTTCTCCCGCACCGAGGACGGCCACATCGCGCAACGCCGCTTCGGCGGGCACACGCGCGAATTCGGCGGCGCCCCGGTCAAGCGCGCCGCCTACGCGGCCGACCGCATCGGCCACCAGATCCTGCACGCCCTGTGGCAGCAGTGCGTGGCCGCCGGCGTCGCGTTCGCCGAGGAATGGTACGTGACCGACCTGGTCCTCGCGGACGACGGCGCGAAGGCCGCCGGCGTCGTCGCCTTCGACACGCACAAGGGCACGATCCACGCGGTCAAGGCGCGCAACGTGCTGTTCGCGACCGGCGGCGCGGGCCGCCTGTTCCACACCACGTCGAACTCATGGGATCTGACCGGCGACGGCATGGCGCTCGCGCTCGCCGCCGGCCTGCAATTGGAGGACGCGGAGTTCGTGCAGTTCCATCCGACCGGCCTCGCGCATACGGGCATCCTCCTGTCCGAGGCGGCCCGCGCGGAGGGCGGCGTGCTGCGCAACGCGGACGGCGAGGCGTTCATGGAACGCTACGCGCCCGGTCACGCCGATCTGGCCGCGCGTGACGTGGTGTCCCGTTCCATCATGGCGGAGGTGGACGCGGGCCGCGGCGTCGCCGACCCGAAGGACCCGGACGGGCGCAGGGACTGCGTCTGGCTGGACATGACGGGCATCGACCCGGATCACATGCGCGCCGTGCTGCCGCAGGTGGTCGAGACCATCGAGAAGTACGCGGACATCGACCCGTCGAAGGATTTCGTGCCGATCAAGCCGACCGCCCACTACACGATGGGCGGCATCCCGATCACCGTGGACGGCGAGGTGTACCGCTGGAACGCGGGCGACGGCGAAACCGGCGAGGCGACCGGCGAACGCGCCGTGGTCGACGGCCTGTTCGCGGCCGGCGAATGCTCGTGCGTGTCCGTGCACGGCGCGAACCGTCTCGGCGGCAACTCGCTGCTCGACGCCTGCCTGTTCGGCACGCGCGCCGGCCGCACGCTGGCCGCGCGCGTCGCCGCGCAGCCGGTCGGCGATCCGATGGCCGTGGACGATCCGGACGTGCAGGAGATCGACGACGCGATCGCCGCCGCCGCGGACGCCGCTTCGGCCGCGCGCGAGAACGAATTGAAGGACCTGCTCACGCCGCGCGCCGATGCCGCGGACGATACGGACGGAACCGCCGCCGCGGACGATGCCGACGACAACCCGTACCGGCTCATGGCCGACCTCGGCCAGGTGATGGAGCGCGCCGCAGCCGTGCGCTGCGACGCGGAGGGTCTCGAAGCCGCGCTGCGTACGGTCGACGGCGAGCTCGCCCCGCGCGCCGACGCGCTCGCCGCGCACGACAAGACGGCCGCGTTCAACCAGGAGGTCACCGCCATCTGGGAGGTGCGGCATCTCATCGGACTGGCGCGCGCCGTGCTCGCCGCGTCCGACGCGCGCCACGAGTCGCGCGGATCGCTCAAGCGCAACGATTTCCCCGAACGCGACGACGAACGCTTCCTCGCCCATTCGATGACCGACGCGTCCGGCCATATCGCATGGCAGCCGGTGCACATCGTCGACATCCCGCCGAAGAAACGCGAATACTGAACCGCACGGCCGCATGCCGTGAAGACCCCGTACGGGCCGTCGCTCACCGATGTCCCGTACGGGCACGGCTTATGTCACAATGGAGAGTTGTTTTGAGACCGATTCAGGAGGCGCGCGCATGACGAATTCGAACGTGACGACGGTGACGTTGAAGGTGAACCGTTTCACGCCGCGTCCCGAACGCGAACGCGACCGTGCGCGCGGCGGCAGCCCGTTCGCCCGCACGCGCAAGAGCTCGCCGTTCGGCGGCAGGTCGGACGCGCCCGCGCGCCGTCGGCCCCGCGGCCGCCAGTGGGTGCAGGAGTACACGATCCCCGCACGCCCCGAGGACACGGTGCTCGACTGCCTGCTGGCCATCAAGCGCACCGTCGACCCGACGCTCGCCTTCCGCTACTCGTGCGGCCACGGCATGTGCGGTTCGGACGCGGTGGCGATCAACGGCACGCCGAACCTCCTGTGTACGGCCACGCTCAAGGATTGGGTGAAGCCGGAGGGCGGCGCTCCGCTGACGGACGACGACGGGTTCCGCCGCACCGGCGACGGCGCGGCGGATGCGGACGGGACACAGGGAGCGGCTCTGCCCGAATCCGGCAGCCTCGGCGTCATCGAGCTCGGCCCGCTGCCCGGTTTCCCCGTCGAACGCGACCTCATCGCCGACATCGACCCGATGCTCGACCAGATCAGGAAGCTCAAGCCGTATCTCGAAGCGGACGGCGTGCTCGCCACCACGCACGAGGGCAAGGTCGACGTGTTCGAATACCTGCAGCATCCGGACGAGCTCGCCAAATACGAGCAGTTGAGCAACTGCATCGCCTGCGGCGTGTGCGAGGGCTCCTGCCCCGTGTTCGCCGGCGGCGACGCGTTCATTGGCCCGGCGGCGCTCATCTGGGCGAGCCGCTTCGTCAACGATTCGCGCGACACGATCACGATGGATCGTCTCGACGCGATCGACACGGCGGACGGCGTGGCCGCCTGCCAGTCGGTGCGCGCCTGCACCCGCCAATGCCCGCGCGGCATCGACGTCGGCGAGGAGATGTGGCAGATCGTCGCCAAGGTGCGCGAACGCTGACCGGTCGCGCGGGATCGCCGGAACGCGGCCATCCCGCGTGGACTCGCACGGATGCCGCACGGCATCGGCGCGGTATCGGCTGCGAACGATTGCGGTCGGTCTTCGGGACCGGCCTAACGAGGACTTCAGAGGATTGTAAAGGACGTGTTCATGGATAGGACGCAGTACACGAATCTCACACAGGCCTGGGGATTCGTGGAGAATCACGCGCTTTCCCGCCAGACGCCGGCTATGGCGCAGATCCGGGCCGCCACCGAGAAGGCGGGCATGCCGCAGGGTTCGGCCGCGCAGGCGGAGGTCCTGTCGATGCTGGCCCATCTGACCGGCGCGAAATCCGTGATCGTGGTGGGCACCGGTTCGGTGATGGAGACGCTGGAACTGGTGCGCGGTCTTGACGGCACGGGCCAGCTCACCGCCGTGGACTCGTCGGCGAAGGGCATCACCGTGATCCGCAAGGCGTTCGACGTGGTGCAGGATTCCACGGCGACGAAGCTGCGCGCGGTCAACGCGCAGGCCGGCGTGTTCCTCCCCCGTCTCAACGCGGGCGACTACGACATGATCGTCGTGGCCGGCGACGCCGTCAACTACGCCGCGTCGTTCGAGCAGGCGCCGCGTCTGCTGCGCGCCCACGGCGTCATCGTGTTCACCGACGTGCTCGCCTTCTACGACGGCATGAACTCGGGCGGCGTGCTCGACCCGGCCGACCGCAGCGAGAAGGCGACGGCGATGCGCGAGCTGCTCGACACGGTCGAATCGGACGAACGCTTCCGCACCGTCCTCACCCCCACCGGCACGGGACTGCTCGTCGCCTCCAAGCTGTGAGACCAATCGCCGGCTCTCGGTTTTCTGCGTCTTGTCCGGTTCCTCCCAATGCAGGATGCCCCGTCCACTGTGGCGGGGATTATCGTAGGGAGATCGGAGAGAACCGTATAGGAGAAACAGAACGATGAGTGAGATCAAGCATGATGTGAGCGGGTTGCCGCCGGTGCCGCTGCCGGACGGCACGCAGTCGGACACGATCGGCGCGACCGGGAGGCGTCGCCCGAAGTGGCTGCTCCCCCTGGCCGGCGCCGGCCTGGCCGTGCTGCTCGTGGCCGGCGGGCTGGGCGGGTACACGGTCTGGTCCAACCATGAGCTGGCCGTCGCGAAGACGGCGTGCGCGGAGGCGTCGGATCGCGTGCGCGTGGCGGCGAACCGGTACAACACGCTGCTGGACGGCGAGGCCGCCGGTCTGGCGAAAGTGAAGACGTCGCAGGTGAAGGACGCGAAGACCATCGGCACACTCGTCGACCGGATCAACGAGAAGACGCCCGACTATGAGGGATGCGTGGCGGACCGCAAACCCGACCTGGACGCCGCCGCGGCGAAGCTCGACAAGCAGGCCGACTGGTACGGGAAGCACACGAAAAGCCTGAAAACCGCGGTCAAGGCGGTCAGGGACTCCAAGCTCGCCAAGACCATCGACACGGCCAACACCCTGTTGAAGGACTCCGACGGGAAGGTCGCCGACGGGAAGACCCGCGACGAGCTGGCGAAGGCCATCCGGGCGAAGGACGAGACCGCCATCGCGACGGCGTCCAGGAAGGTCACGGATTCGATCGACGCGAAGAGGAAGGCGGACGAGGACGCCAGGGCGAAGGCGGAGGCCGAAGCCCAGGCGGCGGCCCAGGCTGCCGCGGCCCAGCAGGCGGCGCAGGCGTCGCAATCGTATTCGGGCGGAGGCTACTCGTACACGGGCGGCGGATACGCGAACAGCGGCTACTCGGGCGGCTACTCGGGCGGCTACTCGTCATCCGGTGGCTCCACCGGCGGATACACGGGCGGAGGAACCTCATCCGGCGGCAACACCGGCTCGTCCGCGACCATCGCCCCACCGATCAGCGGCGGACACGGATGCAGCAGTAATTGTGGTACAGATGATGGTTGGTATCATCACTGATTTTCCTTTTCACCCACCCTAGGAACGGCATTTACGAGCACTGAGCTCGCTTGGCGCTGATTCCTGTTTAGCGGTCTTCTTTCGGAGGGTTCTCTGACATGTCCATGTCGGAGAACCCTCTTCGCATTTGTTCCTATATGGCCAGCCGGTCATGTCATTTGAATGGAGAGTCTGCCGCCGATCGCGTGAATCACCTTGAGAATGGTGACAAAACCAGGTCTGCCGCGCCTATGATGATGTTAATATCGTCATAGACAACGATATAAGGAGGAATCGATGAGCGTTTCCACACTGCCCCGCATCAACCAGACGGTCTCCATCAGCGATCTCAACCGCGGCAAGGCCACCGAAACATGCCTCCTCGCCCGCAAGGCCCCCGTGGTCGTCCTCAACCGCAACAAGCCGACGGCCGTCATCCTTGACATCGACCAATACAATCGGATTCAGGAATACCTGGAGGACATGGACGACGCCCGCATGGCCGAAGAGCGTTTGGATCATTGGAACGGGACCACCATCAACGAGCATGATGTCATGCGGCACGCCGGCATCACGGAGGCGGACATCGCCGCCGCGCCGGAGGTCGAATTCGAGTGACCGCATGGGAACGGGAGTGGCTTCCCGAAGCGGAACATGATTTCAGCAAGTTCGACGCCTCGATTCAAGCCCAGGTCATCAAAGGATTGCGGAAGGTCGCCGAGAATCCGCTTCCCACGACCGAGGGCGGGTACGGGAAGCCGTTGCGCAACGGCAACAAGACGAAGCTCGCCGGACTATGCAAAATCAAGTTCAGGAACATCGGCGTACGCGTCGTCTACAAGCCGATTCGCACCGACAGCCGCATGCTCATCATCGTGGTCGGCATCCGCGCAGACGACGAAGTGTACCGGATCGCGGACAAAAGACGACGAAGCCACGACATCTGAACCGAACCGCCTGCTACGGCAGTCGAATCATCGTCCCACCAATCAGCGGAGGACACAGATGCGGCGACCAATGCCATGGCGGAGATAACCGCACTCGTCATTAACCTATTCTGCATCGGCTTACCGATATAGTATTTTGCTGTCCTCAGTCGAGGAGGCATCAAAGCACCTCTGGGCAGTTGCCCTTGCCGACGTTATTCCGCGCCTCGCATGCTTCTTGCTTCATGCCGGGCAAAGCGGAAATTCGCGCCGCGCGTGATAGCCGGCAGGATTCCACGCCGCGTAACCACATATCGCAGTGGAAACGGGTTGTCCGGCGGACATTCATGCCGGGTAACGCCAAACAGTCGGGTTTCCGTGTTGTCCGGCAAGGAATCATGCCGGACAACACGTTTAGTCCGGATATGCGTGTTGTCCGGCACCGATTCGTTCGTTGCATCCGAACCGTGACGCGCATCTCCCAATGAGACAGGCACCCTTCGGACTCAGCCGATCGTGACGCCGGGAATCGCGCCGGCGGCCACGCGCACGGCCTCGTCGGGGTCGTCGGTGATCGTCACCAGACGCGGGTCGACGCCGGAGATCATGCCGTGCTCCTTCACCGGTCCCTCCAGCCAATCGAACAGGCCCTGCCAGTAGGCCCTGTCGTAGAGGACGACCGGCATGCCATCCACCTTGTGCGTCTGCACCAGTGTGAGTACCTCGAACATCTCGTCAAGCGTGCCGAACCCGCCCGGGCAGACGATGATGCCGGACGAGTATTTCACGAACATGAGTTTCCTCACGAAGAAGTAGCGGAAGCTCATGCCGAGGTTCACGTAGTCGTTGATGCCCTGCTCGTGGGGCAGTTCGATGCCGAGTCCCACGGATTTGCCGCCGGCCAGCGCGGCTCCCTTGTTCGCCGCCTCCATGATGCCGGGTCCTCCCCCGGTGATCACGGCGACGCCCGCCTTCGCGAGCCGCTCCCCCATGCGCCGCGCCGCCTCGTAGGCGGGGTCGTCGGAACGCGTGCGCGCGGAGCCGAACACGGCGACCGCGGGCCCCAGCTCGGCCAGCGCGCCGAAACCGTCGACGAATTCGGATTGGATGCGCAGCACGCGCCACGGGTCCATGTGCAGCCAGCCGGTGCCGTCGTCAGGGCGCAGCAGGTTGGCGGTGGTGTTGTCGGCGGGAATCATGTCCCCGCGCATGATGATCGGCCCGCGATGATAGGTCTGTCCGAGAGGCGCGTCCGCGTCGTTGTCATTGCTCATACCGCATGATTCTAACGCGCGACGGCCGCATGTCAGACGCGCGACGCAGCCTCGCGTTCGTAGCGTTTCGACTGGCGGCTCAGCAGCACGCCGGAGATCGCGGCGGCGATGAGCGAGCCGACGAGCACGCCGAAGCGCGCCTCGGCGGACAGTTCCGGATTGTCGTAGGCGAGGGAGGCGATGAAGAACGCGACGGTGAAGCCGATGCCGCACGCGCATGCGGCGGGGAACATGTCGCGCACGCGCAGCCCCTTCGCCATCTTCAGGCCGAACAGGTGCGTGGACAGCCATGCGGTGGCCATGATGCCGAGCGGCTTGCCGACGACGAGCGCGACGATCAGCGCGATGACGATCGGCGAGAGCATGAGCGCGGGCGTGAGCGATTCGAAGTGCACGCCGGTGGCGAACAGGGCGAACACGGGCAGGGCAAGCAGCGCGGAGAACGGCTGGAGTTTGCCCGCGTACCGGTCGGCGCGGGGCGTCGATTCGCCGTGCACCTCACGCGCGGGGGTGAGCAGGCCGACGAGCACGCCGGCGAGCGTCGGGTGCACGCCCGCCTCGAACATCATCACCCAGGCGAGGATGCCGACGACGGCGACGAGCGGCCACGGCACGCGCCTCATGCGCACGAGCACGTACCAGACGACGGCGCATGCGGCGATGCCGATGAACCAGTACCATGCGTTGAGCGCGGAGAAGAACACGGCGATGAGGATGATGGCGAGCAGGTCGTCGACGGTGGCGAGCGTCATAAGGAACGCGCGGATCGCGCCGGGCAACGCACGCGCGAAGATGGCGAGCACGGCGAGCGAGAACGCGATGTCGGTGGCGGTGGGTACGGCCCAGCCGCGCGCCATCTCGGCGAACGGGATCTCGCTGCCGGTGGTGGTGAGTACGAGGGAACCGGCCGGTCCGGGACCGTATTGCGCGAGCAGCGCGGTGACGGCCGTGAACAGGATGGGAGGCGTGACCATGCCGCCCACGGCGCATAGCATCGGCACGGCGGCGGCCTTCGGATTGGCGAGCGAGCCGGTGGTGAGCTCCTGCTTCAAGTCGAGACCGACGGTGAGGAAGAAGATGGTGAGCAGACCGTCCTGCGCCCAATGCCCGACCGGCAGGTCGAGGTTGGTGCGCGGCACGGCGATGTGCGTTTCGGCGATGGTTTCGAACATATGGGCGGTGGCCGGTAGGTTCGCGAGGATGAGGCCGAGGAACGCGAAGGAGAGCATGATAAGTCCGGCGAGGCGGTCGGACGCGGCAACGTGGCGGATCGTGCCCCACACTCCCCTGCGGCGTGTATCGTTGCCGTTCGTCATTCGTCCTCCCCTGTGCCGATGCCTGATGCTGATATTGGAAAAGCCCCTGTCACATACGTGAAAGGGGCTTTATCGTGCGCGAGACAGGATTCGAACCTGCGACCTGCTGATCCGTAGTCAGCTGCTCTAATCCGCTGGGCTACTCGCGCATACCACCTGGTTTACCTCGTGCGGTCCGAGGTGGTGCGCCGGACAGGATTCGAACCTGCGACCTGCTGATCCGTAGTCAGCTGCTCTAATCCGCTGGGCTACCGGCGCATACCGAATCTTCGGTTATCGTGTCACGGTATCACCCGTGACGAGTGCGCGAGACAGGATTCGAACCTGCGACCTGCTGATCCGTAGTCAGCTGCTCTAATCCGCTGGGCTACTCGCGCATACCGCCTGGTTTACCTCGTGCGGTCCGAGGTGGTGCGCGAGACAGGATTCGAACCTGCGACCTGCTGATCCGTAGTCAGCTGCTCTAATCCGCTGGGCTACTCGCGCATGTTGTCTTGCTCAGGCAACTCGACATATATTACCCATCGTCCGCAGATTCGCAAGGTCGGCGTGTCGCACTATGCGGCGCGACGTCGTCTGCCTGTCGTGCGCGACGCGACCGGGTGCAGCTCCTGCGTGTCCACGTTTTCGCTGGAACGCACCATCTTCGGCACACCCGCGCCGGTGACGGACGCCTTGTCGACGATCACCTGCGTCACGTCCGGCATGCTCGGCAGCTGGAACATCGTGTCCTGCAGCGTGCGCTCGATGATGGACCGCAGTCCGCGCGCGCCCGTCCCCTGCCGTATCGCCGTGGCGGCGATGGCGCGGACGGCCTCGCGCGTGAACGCGAGATCGACGCCATCCGCCGCGAACAGCTTCATGTACTGTTTGACGAGCGCGTTGCCCGGTTTGGTGAGTATGGCCGCCAGATCGTCCTCGCCAAGCTCGTCGAGCACGCTGACGACGGGCAGACGGCCGATGAACTCGGGAAGCAGGCCGAATTCGGCGAGGTCGTCGGCGCTCACCTGCGCGAGCAGCTCCTCGTCCGGCACCTGATGGTCGTGCCATGCGGCGCCGAAACCGCTTTCACGCGCGCCGAGACGCGTCTTGATGATGTCCGTAAGACCGACGAACGCGCCGCCGCAGATGAACAGGATGCCTCGCGTGTCGATCTGCACGGTCTCCATGTCGCGGTGCTTGCGTGTTCCCTCGGCAGGGACGGCTGCGACAGTTCCTTCAAGAATCTTGAGCAACGCCTGCTGCACGCCTTCGCCCGACACGTCGCGCGTGATAGACGTGTTCTCGCCGCTCTTGCGCGCGATCTTGTCGATCTCGTCGATGTAGACGATGCCGTGCTCCGCCTTGGACACGTCGCCGTCGGCCGCCTGGATGAGCCGTTGCAGCACGGTCTCGACGTCATCGCCCACATAGCCGGCTTCGGTGAGCGTGGTCGCGTCGGTGATGACGAACGGCACGTTCATCACGCGGGCGAGCGTCTGCGCGAGATACGTTTTGCCGACGCCCGTGGGCCCCAATAGGAGGATGTTCGACTTGGCGACCTCGACGTCGGCGAGCGGGTCGCGACGACGCCCGCGCGCCCGCTCGTGCGTCTCGTCGAGTTCGCCGGCACGTTCCGCAAGCTCCATGTTGACGCGCTTGTAATGGTTGTATACGGCGACGGACAGGGCGCGTTTGGCCGTCTGCTGGCCGACCACGTACTTGTCGAGATACGCGTTGATCTGCACGGGCTTGGGCAGTTGCAGTGCGTTGACCTCGGCGTCCTTGTGCCGTTCCTCGGAGATGATGCCGACGCACAGTTCGATGCACTCGTCGCAGATCGCAGCCCCTTGGCCGGTGACGAGTTTGCGCACCTGATGCTCGGTCTTGCCGCAGAACGTGCACTTCGGCACGTCGTCGTCGTAGCTCACCACATGCCCCATCGCATCTCCTTCACTGTGTCGGCGCGGGTTCCGCCCGTCCTTTTTCGCCGGAAAACAAACAAAAGGCTCCCTTTCCCGTATGGCGGGAAAGGGAGCGCGCCACGCCTACTGGCGGTGTTCGAGCACCTCGTCGACGATGCCGTAGTCCTTGGCCTCGGCGGCCGTGAGGAACGTGTCGACCTCGATATCCTTGGCGATCTTCTCCTGGGACTGGCCGGTGTGCTTGGCGAGCGTCTTCTCAAGCCATTCGCGCATGCGCAGCATCTCACGCGCCTGGATCTCGATCTCCGTGGCCTTGCCGAAGCCCTGGTCGATGGCCGGCTGGTGGATGAGCACGCGCGCGTTCGGCAGCATGAGACGCTTGCCCTTGGTGCCGGCGGCGAGCAGGATCGCGGCGGCGGAGGCGGCCTGGCCGAGGCACACGGTCTGCACGTCCGGCTTGATGTACTGCATCGTGTCGTAGATGGCGGTCATGGCGGTCATCGAACCGCCGGGCGAGTTGATGTACATCATCACGTCGCGGTTCGGATCCTGCGATTCGAGCACGAGCAGCTGCGCCATGATGTCGTCGGCGGAGGTGTCGTCCACCTGCACGCCCATGAAGATGATGCGGTCCTCGAACAGGCGCGTGTACGGGTCCTGCCTCTTGAAGCCGTACGGGGTCTTCTCCTCGAACTGCGGCAGGATGTATCGGTTCTGCGGCGCGAACGCGGCGTCGCGGCGCGCGGCCGGCATGAAGCCGACGACGCCGGCGGGGCCGGCCAGACGGTCGGCGCGGGCGGCGAACTTCGCTTCCTCGGATGCCATGCTGTTCACTCTCCCTTCGTCATCGAATCGTGCGTGGTGATGATCTTGTCCACGAAACCGTACTCCAGCGCCTCGGTGGCGGTGAACCAGTGGTCGTACTCGTTGTCGCGGTAGATCTCCTCGACCGTGTGGCCGGTCTGCTCGGCGGTCAGCTCGCTCATGGTCTTCTTCATGTCCATGATGAGCTCGGCGTTGATGCGCACGTCGGTGGTGGTGCCGCCGATGCCGCCGGACGGCTGGTGCATGAGCACGCGGGCGTGCGACGTCAGGAAGCGCTTGCCCTTCGTGCCGGAGCTCAGCAGGAACTGACCCATCGAGGCGCACATGCCGAGGCCGACGGTCGCCACGTCCGGCTCGATGAGCTGCATCGTGTCGTAGATGGCCATACCGGCGGTGATGGAGCCGCCCGGCGAGTTGATGTACAGCCAGATGTCCTTCTTCGGGTCCTCGGCGGCCAGCATGAGCATCTGCGCGCAGATGCGGTTGGCCATGTCGTCCTTGACCTCTTCACCCATCCAGATGATGCGGTCCTTGAGGAGCCTGTTGAAGATCGGGTCGGCGAATCCGGCGGCCGGTGCGTCGTCGGCCATGACCGGGAGGGTTGCAAGAGTGTTGCTCACCTTATTCTCCATTTCGAATACTGTCATAAACAGTATTCAAGCCTACCGCCTTCAAGCGACGGCGCGGCGCATTTGCGCCCGCTTTCGGCTCGACGCGTACACGCGCGGAGCCGGATGACGGGATGCGCGCTGGTTGGACTGGCCGGCCGGACGAACCGCTCACCGTTTCCACGCGTCGAGCACGCGCTTCGACGTGAGCGCGGAGGCGGCGACGGCCAATCCGACCGGCACGAAGAGGGCGATGGGGGCTTCGGCGAGCTCCATGACGAGGCACATGGCCATGAGCGGGGCCTGTTGGGATGCGGAGAGCAACGCGGCCGCGCCGATGAGCGCGCACACGCCGACCGGGTCACCGGGGAATGTGAACGACCAGAGGATGCCGAGCGTCGCGCCCAACGTGGCGCCGAGCGCGATGCCGGGCTGGAGCACGCCGCCGGACGCGCCGGAGCGGATGGTGGCGAGCGTCGTCACGGCCTTCGCGAGGAACGTGGCCGCCAGCAGACCGATGAGCGGCCAGACCTGCGCGGCGTGTACGGTCTGCGCGGAGTACGCAGCCACCACAGCCCCCATGTCGAGCCCGTCGAAGCCGAGCTGGGCGGCGGCGCGGCCGTTGCCCATCACCTGCGGCGCGAACACGGCGACGAGACCGGTGAACAATCCCGCGAGCGGCATCTGCCACAGCAGCGCCGCGCCCTTCGGCTGGTGCGCGGTCGCCCACGAGGAACCCTTGCGGAACAATGCGCCGGCCGCGCCGCAAGCGGCGCCGCACAGCAAGGCGAACAGCATGAGGCTCGGCGTGTAGTCGGCGGTCATGCCGGCCACGGCGTAGAACGTGTGGCGGCCTTTGACGAGCGAGGCGACGTAGGCGGCCGTCGCGGACATGCCCAACGCGAATCCGACCTTCTCGATCGTCACGTCGGCGAGCAGGATCTCGACGGCGAAGAACATGCCGGCGAGCGGCGCGTCGTAGACGCCGCCGAGACCGGCTCCGGCGGCCACGGCGACGATCATGCGCCGGTCGGCGAGTCCCGCCTCGCCGCTTCCCTCCCCGCCGATATGGAACAGGTCGCAGAATCGCTGGGCGAGCATCGCGCCGAGTTCGCGCGGCGCGACCTCGCGGCCGATGGACGCGCCGGAGCCGACGATGAAGATCTGAAGCACGACGTGCACGATGGTCTGCCACCAGGGCATCCGCTCCCCCGCGACCGCCTTCTTGACGGACGGCACCTTCGTGGTCTTCGTGCGCAGCAGCCACCAGACCAGCGCGGCGACGGACAGGCCCACGGTCACGGAGACCGCGCGGCGCACGGCCGGCACGTGGAACGGCCCGGGCGCGGCGCCGCTCTCCACGTAGCCGAGCATCACGTGCTCGACGCCGTACAGCAGCAGCGTGAGCAGCCCAGCCCCCGCGCCGATCAGCGCGCCCAGGACGAGCGTCGCCGCGACGAGCAGCCCTAGGCGTCGGAAGTCCGCAGAACGCATGTCATAACTCCTTGCACCAACATAACGGAAAGAGCCCGGAGTCATTACACTCCGGGCTCTTGACTACGCATATGGCGCTATCGCGTCATCGATGCGGCGTGATGGCTCACTCGCCGTCCTTGGCGGACAGCTCGTCGGCGACCGCGGCGGCGGCGGAAGCGGCCTCGACGGACTCGGCCTCCTCCTCTTCGGCGGCGTCACCGAGGAACGCGGAGAGGTCGACCTCCTCGCCGTTCGCGGTGAACTTGACGGCGCGCATGCCGGCGAGCAGGCCCTTGGAGCGGCCGACTTCCTGCACGGCGGAGCCGAGCTGGCCGTTCTTGATGATCGCCTGGATGAAGGCGTTCGGGTCCATGCCGTACTGCTGGGCGATGGAGGCGAGGAAGTTGAACACGTCGGCCTGGGAGACCTCGACGTTCATCTTCTCGGCGAGGGTGTCGAGCAGGATCTGGTCCTTGATCTCCTTCTCGGCGCCTTCCTCGGCCTGCTGCTTCTGCTCGTCGGTGGCCTTCTCCGGATCCGGGGTGAGGCCCTTGAGGTGCTCCTCGACCGCGGCGGCCTTGACGCCCTTCGGCACCGGGATCTCGAGGCCCTCGGCCAGCTTCGCGAGGAACGCGTCGCGGGCCTCGGTGGCCTGACGGCCCTTGGCGTCCTCGCCGGCGGCCTTGCGGATGTCGGCCTTGAGCTCCTCGAGCGTGTCGAACTCGGAGGCCTCCTGGGCGAAGTCGTCGTCCAGCTCCGGCAGCTCCTCGGCCTTCACGGAGTTGACCTTGACCTTGACGGTGGCCTTCTCGCCCTCGTGCTCGCCGGCTTCCAGCGTGCCCTCGAAGGTGGTCTCCTCGCCGGCGGACAGGCCGTCGAGCGCCTCGTCGAGGCCGTCGAGCATGGTGTTGGAGCCGAGCTCGTAGCTCACGCCCTCCTGGGAGTCGACGGTCTCGCCGTCGATCTCGGCGGACAGGTCGATGTTGGCGAAGTCGCCCTTGGCGGCCGGGCGGTCCACGCCGACCAGGGTGCCGAAGCGCTGGCGCAGGGCCTCGAGGCGCTTGTCGACGTCCTCGTCCTTGACCTCCGGGGCGGCGATGGCGATCTCCATGCCGTCGATCTCCGGCAGCTCGATCTCCGGGCGGCGCTCGACGGTGGCGGTGAACTTGAGCTTGGTCTCGTCCTTGGCGGACTGCGGGACCTCGACGACGTCGAACTCCGGCTGGGCCATCGGGTGGATCTTCTTCTCCTCGAGGGCCTTGGAGTAGAGCTCCGGCACGCCATCGTTGACGGCCTCACCGGCGACGGCGCCGAAGCCGAAACGCTGGTCGATGATCTTGCCCGGAACGTGGCCCTTGCGGAAGCCCGGCACGTTCACCTGCTTGGCGATGTCCTTGCGAGCGGCATCGAGGTACGGGTCGAACTCCTCCGGTTCGACGGTGATGGTGAGCTTCACCTTGGTGGGTTCGAGGTTACGAACGCTGATCTTCACGCTAAACGCTCCTGAAAAGTTGTTTTTCCTATATCTGCCCGAAGGCAACCGTCACAGTATAACGCGCGACACGGACGCTGCGATGAGTTTCACCTGCCAGTCGCGCGCGCCCTGCGCCGTGAGGAAGGCGGCCACGTCGCGCGAGGCGGGGTCGTCGGTCCAGCACAGGTTGCGGATGGTCTGCGGGCGGACGATCACGTCGGCGGGCGTGCGCGTGTCCTCGGCGATCTGGTTGACGACCTTCCGCACGCGTTTGAGCCGTTCGAGCCGTTCCGGCCGCCGCTCCCACATGCGCATGCCGCGCGGCGCGTTCGTCTCCTCGCCGTCGTCCCGGCCGCCGCGGGCGTCGTGGCCGGACGGCATGACCGGCAGTTCGGAGGCGGGCAGGTCGAGCGCCTCCTGGATGACCGTCTTCCAGATGGACGGTTTCACCGCGCGCTGAATCGGCGCGTATCGTTCGAACATCTTGTCCTGCTCACTGCCGGTGTGCATGCGCACGCGCTCGTTGAGGCAACGCACGGCGCGGAATTCGCGCGCGTTGTGCGGCTTGCGCTTCGCCGCCTCGATGATCGACGAGTCCTCGAGCAGCAGCGTCGGGGAGATGTCGTAGCGGCGGGCGAGCTCGTCGCGTTTCGTCCACAGGGCGCGCGCGACGGCGAGGGCGCGCGGGTCGCGGTTGATCTCGGTGATGTGGGAGATGCGCAGCCACGGCACGGGATGCTCGTGGCGGGGCCGGCCGGACGTGCCTTCGGCGAGGATGTGCGCGAATTCCTCCTCCGCCCACTCCTCCTTGCCGGCGCGTTTCAGGTCGGCGCGCATCAGCGACTCGAGCTCGATGAGGAGCTCGACGTCGAGGGCCGCGTAGTTGCGCCAGTCGTACGGCAGCGGCCGGTACGACCAGTCGGCGGCGGAGTGCTCCTTGGCGAGCGTGATGCCGAGATACTGTTCGGTGACGGAGGCGAGGCCGAAGCGGTGCAGTCCGAGCAGGCGCGCCGCGATCTCCGTGTCGAAGAGCCGGCGTGGCGTCAGCCCGATGTCGGCGAAGCCGGGCAGGTCCATCATCGCGTCGTGGATGATCCATTCGGCGTCGCCGACAGCGTCGTTGAACCGGTTCCAGTCGACGCCGGCGCGGGTGAGCGCGATCGGGTCGAGCAGGACGATGCCCGCCCCTTCGCGTTTGAATTGGATGAGCCAGTCCTCATGCCCGTAGCGGAATCCGGACGCGCGTTCCGCGTCGGCGGCGAGCGGCCCGGTCGCCCCGGCCAGCGCCTCGCAGGCGCGAGAATAGCCTTGCGGCGTGTCGGTGAGGGAGGGCACTCCCCCGCGCGGTTTGGTTTGCAGTCGTGGTTCCGCTTTCGGTTCAGTCAACGTCCGTTTCCCCGTCGAAGAGAATGGTGGATTTCAGGAAGCGCGCCCATACGGACACGCTCGCTCCGGCATCATACGGCATGCCGTCGAACGTCGTGGGGGTGAAGGAGACGCGGATCTCGCATCCGGCGGAATCGTCGCGCCCGAGCGCGCCGAACGCGGTGTTCCGCGTGACGGTGACGGTGCCGCCCACGCTGTCCGGGTCGACGGCGTCGAGATGGGCGCACATGAGGTCCCAGTAGAGGTCGGGGGTGAGCGCGTCGTCCTCGCCGTTGTCGAGCGGGAGTCTCGCGAACGCGACGCAGCGCCAGCGCGACCCCCAGTCCTCGCGCCTCGTCGCGCTGTAGAGGATCATGATCCATCCGGTGGCGACGCCTGCGGGAGCGGCGCCGTCGAACGGCGTCCCCACATCGTCGTCGCGCGCGCCCGCCTCGAGCTCGACGCCGATGCCGTAGTCGGCGAGCGTCGAGGGGACGGGGATCTCACGGTAGCGTACGTCCCCGATGCGCTGCATGCCGCGGACCGATTCGACCGCATGCCATACGTCATCGGGCACGCCGGCCGGCCGGCCCGGCAGTCCCGGACCGGCGTCACGCCCGGTGCGCGATTTCACGCCCGTGGGAAATGCGTAGATGTCGGCCATATCTCCAGCGTAGGTGCCCCCGCGCGCTTTCAGGGCATCGGCACGCGGGGATTTGGCGAATCTAGTACACGGTGAAGCCGTGCGCCTCGAACTGCTTGGCCACGCGTTCGCGCAGCGCGGCGCTCGGACCCTTCTGGTCCTCCAGCGGGTACGGGATGCGCAGCTCGTGCCACTTCGGGCGCCCGAGCTGGTGGAAGCCGAGCACGTCGATGTGCTCCACGGCCCCGTCGAAGCTCTCGCAGATGCGGGCCACGTTCTCGACGTTCTCCTCGGAGTCGGTGAGTCCGGGCACGAGCACGAACCGCACCCAGATCTTCTTGCCGGCCTTGGCGAGACGCCGCCCGAAGTCGATGGTGGGCTGGAGCACGCCGCCGGTGACCTTGTGGTAGGTCTCCTCGTCGCCGGATTTGACGTCGAGCAGGCACAGGTCGATGTCGTCGAGCATCTCGTCGGTGTAGTTGGTGTTGAGGAAGCCGGACGTGTCGAGGCAGGTGTGCACGCCCATCTCCTTGGCGGCTCGGAACACGCGGGAGACGAAGGCGGGCTGCATCATCGACTCGCCGCCGGAGAACGTGATGCCCCCGTGCGTGGCCTTGAACAGGTCCTTGTAGCGGTCGACCTTCTTGATCATCGCCTCGAGCGTGACGGGCTTGCCGTCGCGCATCTTCCAGGTGTCGGGGTTCTGGCAGTACTGGCAGCGCAGCGGGCATCCGGACATGAACACGGTCATGCGCGTGCCGGGGCCGTCGACGGACGTGTTGATGTCCCACGAGTGGACGAAGCCGATGTCGCCGGACTTCAATGCGGCGATGCGGTCGCGGCGGTCGAGTCCGATCGGCGATTCGAAGCCGGACAGGCCTCCCATGAGGGTCTGCTTGGCGTAGGTCTTGGATTCGCGCAGCATGTGGCGCGTGGTGGTGCGGAACTGGGTTTCGGGCATCGTCGTCCTCCTGTTCCTAGACATGACGAGTCGGTTGAAGGGGTGTGCGGATAAGCGGGTTCACAGCATGGCCCCCGCCGGCGGGCTGTCGGCGGCGGCCGGCTGGGGGTGGAACCGTTGCGGTTCATCCACCCCCAGTCAGCCCCGGGCTGACAGCCCCCGCCGGCGGGGGCCCATAGATCGGACGCGATCAGTCGGTGACGGCGCCCTGGTGGAAGGTACGGGAGATGACGTCGAGCTGCTGCTCCTTGGTGAGCTTGACGAAGTTCACCGCGTAGCCGGAGACGCGCACGGTCAGGTGCGGGTACTTCTCCGGGTGCTCGACGGCGTCCTCCATGGTCTCCTTGCGCAGGACGTTGATGTTCGCGTGGTAGAGGCCGTGGCCGTTGCCGGCGTCGAGGATGCCGACCAGGTTGCCGATGCGCTCCTCCTCGTCGCGACCGAGGCCATCGGGGGTGATGGTGTTGGTCAGCGAGATGCCGTCAAGGGCGTCGTTGTAGTCGATCTTGCCGACGGAGAACATCGACGGCAGCATGCCGTGGGAGTCCATGCCGTTCTCCGGGTTCGCGCCCGGGGCGTACGGGGTGCCCTTCTTGTGGCCGGACGGGAAGGAACCGGTGTTCTTGCCGTACTCGACGTTGGAGGTGATCGTCAGGATGGACTGGGTCGGGACGGCGCCGCGGTAGACCGGCAGGCGCTTGACCTGGCCCATGACCGTGGAGACGACCCACTTGGCGATGTCGTCGGCGCGGTCGTCGTCGTTGCCGTAGATCGGGAACTCGCCCTCGGTGCGGTAGCCGACGACCAGGTCGTCATCGGCACCCTCGACGTACTCGTACTCGTGGCCTTCGAGGTTCTTGGCCTCGGCGTTGGTGATCGGGTACACCTTGGCGTACTTGATCGCGGCGAGGGAGTCGGCGGCGATGGACAGACCGGACATGCCGCAGCCGAGGGTGCGGTACACCTCCTTGTCGTGCAGGGCCATCTCGATGGACTCGTACGCGTACTTATCGTGCATGTAGTGGATGATGTTCAGCGCCATCACGTAGGTCTCGGACAGCCATTCGAGGGCCTTCTCGTAGTTGTTCTTGACCTTCTCGTAGTCGAGGGAGCCGTCGGCCTCCGGGGTGATCGGGTCGATCACGCCCTTGTCGATGACCTGCATGCCGGTCATCTCGTCGCGGCCGCCGTTGATGGCGTACAGCAGGGCCTTGGCGGAGTTCACGCGGGCGGCGAAGAACTGCATCTGCTTGCCGACGCGCATCGGGGAGACGCAGCAGGCGATGGCCGCGTCGTCGCCCCAGTGGCCGCGGATCTCGCGATCGGACTCGTACTGGATGGCCGAGGTGTCGATGGAGATCTTGGCGCAGAAGCGCTTGTAGCCTTCCGGCAGCTTCGGATCCCAGAAGATGGTGATGTTCGGCTCCGGGCCGGGTCCGAGGTGCTCGAGGGTCAGCGTGTTGAGCAGACGGAACGAGGTCTTGGTGACCAGCGGACGGCCGTCGTCGCCGAAGCCGGCGTCGGACCAGGTCGCCCAGTACGGGTCGCCGGAGAAGATGGCGTCGTAGTCCTTGGTGCGCAGGAAGCGCACGATACGCAGCTTCATGACGATGTTGTCGATGAGCTCCTGGGCGTCGGTCTCGGTGATCTTGCCGGCCTGGAGGTCGCGCTCGATGTAGCAGTCAAGGAACGCGGAGTTGCGGCCGAAGGACATGGCGGCGCCGTCCTGGGACTTGATGGAGGCGAGGTAGCCCATGTAGGTCCACTGCACGGCCTCCTGCGCGGTCTGCGCCGGGCGGGTCAGGTCGAGGCCGTACTCGTTGCCGAGGTTGATGAGCTGCTTGAGGGCCTTGATCTGCTCGTCGTGCTCCTCGCGGAAGCGGATCCAGTGCTCGATCTCCGGCTCGGTGAAGTCGTTGCGGTACGGCACGGAGTCCTTGTCGCGCTTCTTGAAGGCGATCAGCTTGTTCACGCCGTACAGGGCGACGCGGCGGTAGTCGCCGATGATGCGGCCGCGGCCGTAGGCGTCCGGCAGACCGGTGAGGATCTTGTTGTGGCGGGCGACCTTGATCTGCTTGGTGTACACGCCGAAGACGCCGTCGTTGTGGGTCTTGCGGTACTTGGTGAAGATCTTCTTGATCTCCGGATCCGGCTCCTTGCCGGCCTCGCGGATGGCCTGCTCGACCATGCGCCAGCCGCCGTTCGGCATCATCGCGCGCTTGCAGGGGACGTCGGTCTGCAGGCCGACGATCACGTTGTCGACCTCCGGGGAGTCGATGTAGCCGGCCGGGAAGGCGTCGATGCCCGCCGGGGTGTGGGTGTCCACGTCGTAGACGCGCTGCTTGCGCTCGACGGCCAGGTAGTTGTCGTCAAGGTACTTCCACAGGTGCTTGGTCTTCTCGGTGGCGGGGGCGAGGAAGCTCTCGTCGCCGGTGTACGGGGTGTAGTTCTTCTGGATGAAGTCGCGAACGTCGATGTCCTTCTGCCAGTTGCCGCCCTCAAAGCCGTCCCACGCCTTCGCGTCGAGCTCTTCCGCGGTCAGTGCAGCAGATTCAACAGCTGTCATTTCCACTCCTTGGTGTTGTATCTTCCGACGCACCTTCGTCGTCGTTGGTTCCCAGTGTAACCGCACGAAACTGGAAACCGGCGCAAAACGGGCGTGACATATCTCACATTACGTTATCGTTCACACGCCCGTCCCGCGCCGGTTTCCATCGGTTGCCGCAACCGGCGGTGACCCGGACGGGCATTCCGTCTCGGGCCGCCGCCCAAGGCCGCTACGCCTTATGCGGCCGGTCCCAGTCGAGGTTCCACTGGCGGTCCTGCTCCTTCCAGAGCGTCTCGCGGTCCTGGAAGATCCTCCACGCGTCGAGCGCGTCCTCACGGGACTTGTACGGCCCCATGCGCTGCTCGATCGGGGATTTCGGCCCTTGTTCGGGCTCCCCGGTGACCATGTTGAAATACCATCGCGTGTCCTTCGCCATGATGATCTCCCTTCTGCGACTTCTGCAACGGCACGACTGGTTGTTTCCGATTACTCGCGGAACGCGTTCGTGATCGGCAGGCGGCGGTCGCGTCCGAACGCGAGCGCGGTGACCTTCGGTCCCAGCGGGTACTGGCGACGCTTCCATTCGGCGCGGTCGACGAGACGCATCACCGTGTCGACGGTCTTCTCATCGAAGCCGTCGGCGAGCAGGTCGGCGCGGCCGTGCGCGTGTTCGATGTACGCGGCGAGCACCTGGTCGAGCAGCGCGTATTCGGGCAGCGAGTCGGAGTCCTTCTGACCGGGGCGCAGCTCGGCGGAGGGCGCCTTCTCGATGGAGGCGACCGGGATCATCACGCCGTTCTCGAGCGGCGTGCCCGGATCCCCCTCCTCGTTGCCCACGATCTTCAGGCCGCCGATGCCGACGCCGGCCGCCGCGGCCTTGTTGCGCCAGCGGGACAGCTCCCACACGCGCGTCTTGAGCAGGTCCTTGATCGGCGCGTAGCCGCCGACCGCGTCGCCGTAGATCGTGGAGTAGCCGCAGGCGAGCTCCGACTTGTTGCCGGTGGCGACGGCGAGCAGGCCCTTCGAGTTCGAGTAGGCCATGACGATGACGCCGCGGATGCGGGCCTGCAGGTTCTCGGCGGCCACGCCGTCGAGGTCGAGCTGGCCCTGGAAGGCGTGGAACAGCGGTTCGATGGGCTGCACGTCGTAGTGGGCGCCGATGTTCGAGGCGAGGTCGGCGGCGTCGTCCTTGGAGCCGTCGGAGGAGTACATGGAGGGCATGGAGATGCCGTGCACGTTGTCGCCGCCGACCGCGTCGGCCGCCATGGCGGCGACGAGCGCGGAGTCGATGCCGCCGGACAGACCGAGGGTGACGCCGTGGAAGCCGTTCTTGGCCATGTAGTCCTTGAGGCCGAGCACGCAGGCGGTGTACACCTCCTCGTCCGGGTCGAGCTTCGGCGCGATCGTGGACTTGGCCTGGTGCACCTTCGCCGTGTCGAGCGTCCAGAAGGCGAGATCCTCCATGAACATGGGGGCGCGTTCGAGCAGCGTGCCGTCGGAGTCGACGACGAAGCTGCCGCCGTCGAAGACGAGGTCGTCCTGCCCGCCGACCTGGTTGACGTAGATGAGCGGCGCCTCCACCTCGGCGGCGCGGCGCTTCGCCAGTTCGAGGCGCACGTCGGTCTTGCCCTCCTCGTACGGGGAGCCGTTGATGGTGACGAGCGCGTCGATGTCGCGGCCGGCGAGTTCGGCGACGGGGCCGCCGTCCTGCCAGATGTCCTCGCAGATGGCGACGCCGAGGCGGGCGCCGTCCACGTCGAGCACGACGGAGCGTTCGCCGGCCTTGAAGATGCGGAACTCGTCGAACACGCCGTAGTTGGGCAGGAAGTGCTTGTCGTAGCCGGCCCACACGACGCCGTCGTGCAGCACGACGAGACGGTTGTACGGCTTGGAGGTCTCGTGGTCGGTGCCGACGGTGCCGACCACCACGTACAGGTCGCGCAGCCCCTCCTTCCTCAGGGATTCGGCGAGCCCGTTGGCCTTGTCCCACGCGGCCTGGCGGAAGGTGCGGCGCAGGGCGAGGTCCTCGATCGGGTATCCGGTGAGCGTCATCTCCGGGAAGACGACGACCTGTGCGCCGTCGGCGGCGGCGCGGCGGCTGTAGTCGAGCACCTTGGCGGCGTTGGCGTCGAGCGCGCCGACGCAGGTGTCGATCTGGGCGAGTGCGAAGCGAATCTGTGTCATGTCTCCCTATCCTAATCCGTGGTCGTCGTCCATCCCGTCAACGCCGTCCCGAGGCGCCGTCCGGGTCCCGTCGCGTCAGCGCGCGGCGTCGCCGGAACCGGAACCGGAGGTTCCGAGTTCGGCGAGCACGCGCAGCGCGGCGTTCACGTAGAAGTCGACGAACGTGGGGATCGACGCGTCGAGGCCGACGAACCGCGGACTGTGCCAGTCGGCGCATCCCTCCTCGCCGTTCGATCCGATGAACGCGAACACGGATCGTGTCGTGCGCGCGAACTCGCAGAAGTCCTCCCCCGCCATGGACGGGCGGATCGGCTCCAGCGCCGCGTAGCCGCGCACGTCGGCTGCGACGGCGCGCGCGAGCGGCGCGTCGGAGACGACGGGATCCTGGAAGTCGTCCCACGCGACGTCCGCGGTGATGCCGAACGCCTCCGCCGTATGTTCGACGACCGCCTTGAAGCGGCGTTCGGCGAGCAGGCTGTCCTCCTTGTGGAAGTAGCGCACGGTGCCCTGGAATCCGGCTTCGGCGGGCACGACGTTCCACACGCGGCCGCCGTGCACCTCGGTGATGGACAGGACCAGCGGGTGCAGCGCGTTGACGTTGCGGCTGACGATGGTCTGCAGTTCGAGCACCATCGACGCGAGCGCCTCGATCGGACCGGTGCCCTTGTGCGGGTATCCGGCGTGCGTGCCGTCCGCGTGGAGCGTCACCTGGAAGCGCACGCAGCCGGCCATCATCGGCTCGACGCCGACGGCGACCTCGCCGGGCCTGTAGTTCGGGTTGTTGTGCGTGCCGATGATCGCGTCCACGTCGTCGAGGAGACCCGCGTCGAGCATCGCGAACGCACCCTGGCCGGTCTCCTCGCTCGGCTGGAAGAGGATCTTCACGCTGCCGGCGAACCGGTCGCGGTGCGCGGCGAGCCAGAACGCGGCGCCGAGCAGTCCGGTCATGTGCAGGTCGTGGCCGCAGCCGTGCATGACGCCCTCGTTGACGGAGGCGAACGGCAGGCCCGTGTCCTCGACGATGGGCAGGCCGTCGATGTCGGCGCGCAGGGCGACGCGCGGCCCGGGGCCGCCCTCGCCGCGGACGAGGCCGACGACGCCGGTCTCCAGCGGGTTGTCGAGGACCTCCACGCCGTGCGCCTTCAGCTGGTCGGCGAGGTAGATGCTGGTGTCGTATTCCTTGAAGCTGCGTTCCGGGTGCGCGTGCAGGTAGTGCCGGATCGCGACGAGGTCCGGGGCGGCCTCGACGTGTCCGACGACGGCGGAGGCGGTGATGTCGGTTGCGTGGTCTGCGTGGTCTGTTGCGTTGCGTTCGCTCATACGCCCGATTGTAGGTCGCGTCCGCATGGACGGGGCATATACGTCCGGCGACGATTCCGACACTCGTTCCGCCCGTCGTCTCCCCTCGCCTCCCTAGACTGGAATGCGGACCGAACCGATCCGATCCAGACGATTCCCGCGAGGAGGCACCATGACCACGCCCGACATCCGCGCCGTGTTCTTCGACATCGACGGCACGCTCACCAGCTTCGTGACGCACACGATCCCGCAGTCCACGATCGACGCGCTGCACCGGCTGCAGGCGAAGGGCGTGAAGGTGTTCATCTGCTCGGGCCGCGCGCCCAGCCACATGACCGTCGTGCTCGACATGATCCCGGTCACGTTCGACGGCATCGTCGGCCTCAACGGCCAGTACTGCGTCGACCATGACGGGTTCCTGGAGAAGGAGGCGCTCGACCCGGCGGACGTGCGCACGATCGTCGCCTGGCTGGACCGCCATCCGGACGTGGTGGCGAACTTCTGCGAATCCGACTACGTGTACTTCAACCAGGTGACCGAGCCGATGCGCGCCACATGGCGCCAGCTCGGCAAGACCGCGCCGAAGGTGTTCACCGACGACCCGCATACGCGCCCCGAGACGCACGAGACGTTCCAGGTGAGCCCGTACATCGACGACGAGCAGGAGAAGGAGATCGTGGGCCTGTGCCGCAACGTGGCGGGCGTGCGCTGGCATCCGGACTTCGTCGACCTGATTCCGGCGGACGGCGGCAAGCCGAAGGGCATGGAGCGCTTCATGCGCCACCACGGCTGGACGCGCGAGCAGGTGATGGCGTTCGGCGACGGCGGCAACGACGAGACGATGCTGCGGTTCGCGGGCATCGGCGTGGCGATGGGCAATGCGACCGAAGGCCCGAAGGCCGCCGCCGACTACGTGACCGACGACGTCGACCACGACGGCGTGATGAACGCCCTCAAGCACTTCCACGTGCTCTGAACATCAAAAGGAATGCCTCCCTCTGACGAGGGAGGCATTATCGGATCGTCACTCGGCGACGTCGACGGACAGAATCACGGCCGGTTCGGTCGGACGGTCCATCGGGTCGGTCGGCAGCGCCTCGAGCTTGTCGACCACGGCCTTGGACTGGTCGTCGGCGACCTCGCCGAAGATCGTGTGGTGGCCGTCGAGCCACGGGGTCGGCACGGTGGTGATGAAGAACTGGGAGCCGTTGGTGCCGTGGATTTTGCCGTCGCGGCCGCGGCGCAGGCCGGCGTTCGCCATGGCGAGCAGGTAGGGGCGGTCGAACTTGAGCGTCGGGTCGATCTCGTCGTCGAAGTCGTAGCCGGGGCCGCCGGTGCCGTTGCCTAGCGGGCAGCCGCCCTGGATCATGAAATCCTTGATGATGCGGTGGAAGCTCAGGCCGTTGTAGAACTTGCCGTGGGAGGGCTGGCCGGTGTACGGGTCCGCCCACTCCTTCTCGCCGGTGGCGAGGCCGAGGAAGTTCTTGACCGTCTCCGGGGCCTTGTCGTCGAACAGGTTGATGGTGATGTCACCTTCGGAGGTGCGCATGATAATCGTAGTCATGGCGTCAAGTCTGTCATAGTCGCAAGACGACGGGGACGGCTTGCGCGGCCGGAGACGCCGTCGGCCCGCGTCCCTCCCCCGTGCGGATACGGGTACGGGAGGGACGCGGGCCGACGGAAGCGGGGGCAGCGGACGGGGACCGGCTGGTCGCCGCCCCGTCGGGTCGCCGACTCCCCCGCGACCGGACGCCGACTCCCCCGCGAATCAGCGGGCGTGGTGGTCGATGCGCTTGGCGAACCGGTCGCCGAACGACTGGATGACCTGCACGAGGATGACGCTCAGGACCACGGCGACGAGCATCACGTCGTACTCGTAGCGCTGGTAGCCGTAGCGGATGGCGATGTCGCCGAGGCCGCCGGCGCCCACGGTGCCGGCCATCGCCGAGTAGCCGAACAGGTTGATGAACGTGATGGCGGCGCCGCGCACGAGCGACGGCAGGCTTTCGAACAGGAGCACCTTGGTGACGATCTGCCAGTTGTTCGCGCCGAAGCTCTGCGCGGCCTCGATGAGGCCGCCGTCCACGTCGGCGAGCGACTGTTCGACGACGCGCGCCACGAACGGCGCGGCGGAGATGACGAGCGGCACCATCGCGCCCTCGACGCCGAGCGACGTGCCGACGATGAGACGCGTGAACGGGATGATGGCGACGAGCAGGATGATGAACGGGATGGAACGGCCGATGTTCACGATCCAGCCGAGCACCGTGTTGAGCGGACGGTTCGGCCAGATGGACTTCGCGCCGGTGATGGTGAGCAGCACGCCGAGCGGCACGCCGAGCACGTAGGCGAGCAGGGTGGAGCCCGCGGTCATGACGAGCGTGTCGCGCGTGCCTTCGAGCATGAGTTCGCCGTAGTTGGCGATGAATTCGGTGATGGTCTGTCCCATGTCAGCGTGCCTCCTCGGTATTCGCGGCGGTCTTCGCGTCATCCGTGTCGGAGCCGGCCGGCTCGACCGGCTTGCCGTCCTCGTCCTCGTCGCGTCCGTTCTGCTCCTCGGCGCTGGCGATGAGCGCCTTGAGGATGTCGCTCTGCGGGTTCGCGAACAGGGCGGCGGTCTCGCCGGTCTCGACGATGTTGCCGCCGTCGATCATGGCGACGCGGTCGCAGATGTTGCGCGCGACGGACAGCGAGTGCGTGATGATGACGAGCGTGACGCCGAGCTCGCGGTTGATGCGGCGCAGCAGGTCGAGGATCTGCACGGTGGTGGTGGAGTCGAGGGCGCTGGTCGCCTCGTCGCACAGCATGATCTTCGGCTCGTTGGCGAGGGCGCGCGCGATGGCGACGCGCTGCTGCTGGCCGCCGGACAGCTGGCTCGGGTAGCGGTCCTCGAAGCCTTCGAGGCCGACGAGGCGCAGGAGGCGCTTGCCGCGTTCGATGCGCTGCGCCTTCGGGCGGTGCGCGAGTTCGAGCGGGAAGGTGACGTTGCGCAGCACGGTGCGCTGCTGGAACAGGTTGAAGTCCTGGAAGATCATGCCGATCTTCGTGCGCAGTTCGGCGAGGTCGTGGCCGGTGACGTGCGAGACGTCCTTGCCGTCGATGACGACCTTGCCTTCGGTGGGGCGTTCGAGCAGGTTGATGGTGCGCACGAGCGTGGACTTGCCGGCGCCGGAGGAGCCGAGGAAGCCGAACACCTCGCCGTCGTTGATGGTCAGGTTGATGTCGTGGAGCACCTCGTGCGCGTCCGCGCCGGTGCCGTAGCTTTTCTTGAGATGGTCGAATTGGATCATGGAAGGTTCCTGTCGTATGTGGTCGTGATACGCACGATGCCGCACGGCGTCCGGCGGCGCGGGGAGCGGTCATGCTTCCCGCGCTACGCCTTCGCTGCCGTGCGGCATGGTATCGGAAGGACTGGAGCGCCGATCAGAAGACCGGGACGACGGCGCCCTTGTAGTTCTTGTTGATGTAGTCGCGGACCTCGCTGGAGTTGAGGGCCTTCTTGAGCTCCTTGGTCTTGGCGGTGTTCTCGTTGCCCTCCTTGACGACCAGGATGTTCGCGTAGGTCTTGGCGGCCAGACCGTCGGCCTTCTCGATCTGCAGGGCGTCCTTGGTGACGTCGAAGCCGGCCTGGATGGCGTAGTTGCCGTTCAGCGCGGCGATGTCCACGTCGTTGATGACGGTCGGCACGACGGCGGCCTCAAGCTCCTTGAACTGGAGGTTCTTCGGGTTGGAGGTGATGTCCTTCGGCGTGGCGTTGATGTCCTCGGGGTTCTTGAGCTTGATCAGGCCGGCGTCCTGCAGGAGCAGGAGGGCGCGGGCCTCGTTGGTGGCGTCGTTCGGGACGGCCACGACGGCGCCGTCCTGGAGGGCGTCGAGGCTCTTGGTCTTGCCCGGGTACAGGCCGAACGGCTCGAAGTGCACGGTCTCGACGGAGACGAGGTGGGTGCCCTTCTCCTTGTTGAAGTTGTCGAGGTACGGCTTGTGCTGGAAGTAGTTGGCGTCGACCTCGCCATCCTCGGTGGCGGTGTTCGGCTGCACGTAGTCGGTGAACTCCTTGACCTCGAGCTTGTAGCCGTCCTTCTCGACGAGCGGCTTGACGGCCTTGTTGAGGATCTCGGCGTGCGGGGTCGGGCTGGCGGCCACGGTGATGGTCTTGTCGTCCTCCTTGCTGGTGGCGGTGGACGAGTTGCCGCAGGCGGACAGGCCGAGCGCGGCGACGGCGACGACGGTCAGGGCGGCCGCGGCGGACTTGGTGAAGCGCATGATGGTTTCCCCTCTCAATTCACATCATTCATTTCGGCGGTGAACGGCTTTCGTCGTTCCCAACGCTTCGCCACTATACAAACGTTTGCCGCGCGCAACGCGGTTCCGTAATCGACGTTGCTTATAGCGCGCGCACTCAGCGCGCACTCACTGCATGCGGCGCAGGCGCGGCTCGGCGGAGTCCTTCGCGCCGGTGATGCGGTACACGTCGAACACGCCGTCGATCTTGCGCACGGCGGCGAGCAGCGTGTTGAGGTGCTGCGGGTCGGCCATCTCGAAGCTGAACTGGCTGGTGGCCACGCGGTCGGAGCCGGTGGAGATCGAGCCGGAGATGATGTTGACGCCGTGGTCGGAGAGCACGCGCGTCACGTCGGAGAGCAGGTTGCGCCGGTCGAGCGCCTCCACCTGGATCTTGACCATGAACACGCCCTTCGTGCTCGTCCATTCGACCTCGACGACGCGTTCGGGCTGGCGGCGCTGCAGGTCGATCATGTTCTGGCAGTCGGTGCGGTGCACGGACACGCCCTGGTTGCGCGTGATGAAGCCGATGATCTTGTCGCCGGGCACGGGCATGCAGCAGCGGGCGAGCTTGACCCACACGTCGCCGACGCCCTTGACGGACACGCCGGAGCTGCTGTTCGTCTTCTGGCGCGTCTCGACGGGCTTGAGCGGCAGGACCTCCTGCTCGATCTCCTCGTCGACCTCGTCGGCGCCAGCGTCCTTGACGAGATGCGAGATGACGTTCTGCGTGGAGATCTGGCCGTCGCCGATGGCGGCGAACAGGCCGTCCGCGTTCGGGAAGTTCAGTTCGTCGGCCACGCCGATCAGCGCCTCGGGCGTGAGCAGCGTGTTGATGGGCAGGCTGCGCTTGCGCATGGCGCGCGTCAGCTCGTCGCGGCCCTCCTCGATCGCCTCGGAGCGGCGCTCCTTGGAGAACCACTGGCGGATCTTGTTGCGCGCCTTCGGGCTCTTCGCGAAGCTCAGCCAGTCGCGCGACGGGCCGGCCGTGTCGGACTTGGAGGTGAGGATCTCGACGGTGTCGCCGTTCTCGAGCTTCGTGTCGAGCGGGACGAGACGCCCGTTGACGCGCGCGCCCATCGTGCGGTGGCCGACCTCGGTGTGCACCGCGTAGGCGAAGTCGATGGGGGTGGCGGCCGCCGGCAGGGAGATGATCTTGCCCTTCGGCGTGAACACGTACACCTCGGCCGAGCCGAGGTCCTCCTTGAGCGAGCCGAGGAACTCGTTGGAGTCGGGGGTCTCGCTGGTCCAGTCGGCGAGCTGCTGGATCCACTTGAGGTTGTCGGCCTCGCTCAGCTCCTGGTTCTCGGAGCCCTCGCGCTTGCGGTCGGACTTGTCGGGCGAGCTCAGCGCGCGGCCGGCCTGGCCGTTCTCCTTGTACTTCCAGTGCGCGGCGATGCCGAATTCGGCGCGCCGGTGCATGTCCCACGTGCGGATCTGGATCTCGACGGGCTTGCCGCCGGGGCCGACCACCGTGGTGTGCAGCGACTGGTACATGTTGAGCTTCGGCATCGCGATGTAGTCCTTGAACCGGCCGGGCACCGGGTTCCACCGCGCGTGCACGGCGCCGAGCGCCGCATAGCAGTCCTGGATCGAGTCGACGATGATGCGCACGCCCACCAGGTCGTAGATGTTGGCGAAATCGTGGCCGCGCACGATCATCTTCTGGTAGATGGAGAAGTAGTCCTTCGGGCGTCCGGTCACGTACGCCTTGATGTGCTGCTCGTCGAGGTCCTCGTTGATCTCGGCGAGGATCTGCTTCAAGTACACGTCGCGCTGCCCGGCGCGGCGGGCGACGAGCACGACGATCTCGTTGTAGATCTTCGGGTAGATGACCTTGAAGCTCAGCTCCTCGAGCTCGGTCTTGATGGCGTTCATGCCGAGGCGGTTGGCGAGCGGCGCGTACACGTCGAGCGTCTCGTGCGCCTTCTTCACGGCGCTGGAGGTCTTCACGTAGCGCCAGGTGCGCGCGTTGTGCACGCGGTCGGCGAGCTTGACGACGAGAACGCGCACGTCGCGGCTCATCGCGACGACCATCTTGCGGATCGTCTCGGCCTGCGCCGAGTCGCCGTACTCCATCTTCGAGAGCTTGGTGACGCCGTCCACGAGGCCGGTGACGGTGTCACCGAATTCGGCGCGGCATTGGTCGAGCGTGTAGTCGGTGTCCTCCACCGTGTCGTGCAGGAGGCCGGCGGCGACGACGAGCGGGCCCATGCCGAGGTCGGCGAGGATCTGCGCGACGGCGAGCGGGTGGATGATGTACGGTTCGCCGGACTTGCGCCGTTGCGTGGAATGTTGGATGACGGCGCGCCGGTACGCGCGTTCGAGGATGGTCAGGTCCTCGTCGGGATGGTGGACGCGGCATGCCTGCATGATCGGCAGCAGCGGATTGATCGGATCGGTGCTGACCTCGCATCCCAGTTTGCGTGCGGAATCGAATTCCATCTCGTCGCCCGCCATGGCGCACCTCCCTCGCTCGTGTGGATTTCCATCCTAACGCGTCTTCCACGCGTCCGACGCGTTTATCCTACCGCGTATCAGGCGACTCCCGTGGAGCCGAATCCCCGTTCCGCGCGATCGGATCCAGGCAGCGCCTCGGCGGGGACGAACCTCGCCTCGACGTAGCGCTGGATGACGAGCTGCGCGATGCGGTCGCCAACCTCGAAGCGCGCGGTGCGCTCCGGATCGAGGTTGATGAGCGGCACCTTGATCTCGCCGCGGTAGCCGGCGTCGATGGTGCCGGGCGCGTTGAGCACGGTCACGCCCTGCTTGGCGGCGAGGCCGGAGCGCGGGTGGACGAGCCCCACGTAGCCGGCGGGCAGCGCGATGGCCACGCCGGTCGGTACGAGGGCCCGCTGGAACGGCTTCAGCTCGAACGCCTCGGCGGCGCGCAGGTCGGCGCCCGCGTCGCCCGCATGGGCGTAGAACAGTTCGGCGAGTTCGGCCGGCTGGCCCGGATTCACGGCCTTGACGAGAACCTCGGTGTTCTCGGGTTCGTTGTACGCGGGATCGAAGGTCATCAGGCGGCGCACTCCTGGCACACGGGCTGGCCGTCGTCGGTCATGTAGGCGAGCTGGCTGCGGTGCTTGACGAGGAAGCATTCGGAGCAGATGAACTCGTCGCCCTGCATCGGGATGACCGTCACGGAGGAGTCCTCGTTGCTCAGGTCGGCGCCCGGCAGCTCGTAGTCCTCGGCAATGGCGTTCTCGTCGTCGTCGATGTCGCTCGATGAGTTCTGCGAGCCCTTCCCCAGAGCCTGCAGCGATTCCTCGTCCTCATCCTTGTTGCGGGGGGAATCATAATCCTGAGCCATCGCGATCCTTTCGTAGCACGGGGCCCGCCGCGTGGCGCGGGGCCCGAAGACTGGTTTACTCGCCCATAGAATACACGATTTCAAATACTCGTAAAGTTCGACACGTGGGGCATACTGTATTGTGATACAAGTTTTTGAGGAAAGTGGTGCGCGCATGCCTGACAATTCGCCTCGGGGAGCCCGTCTCGACCATGTCTCCGAAGCCGGCGACCTGGTGTTCGAAGCGGGCGGTGAGCGGTTCGTCGTCACGGTGGACGAAGCGTTGGAGCGGGCCCTGCTGGAGGCCAAGCAGATCCGCTCGGAGACGTTGAAGCGCCGCGAGCCGCGCACGACGGACACGCTGCCGATCTCGCAGATCCAGCAGCTGATCCGCGCGGGCGCCGACCCGGCGAAGGTGGCGGCCCGCTACGGTCTGGCCGAGGCGCTGGTCCGCCGCTTCTCCGCGTCGGTGCAGACGGAGAAGCAGTATGCGATCGAACAGTTCAAACGCGTGCCCGCGCCGAAGGAGTCGCGCCTGCGCACGCTCGAGGAGATCATCGACATGACGCTGCTGGCGGCGCGCGTCGACCGTTCCACGCTCTCCTGGTCGGCGACCCGACGGCACCATGAGCCGTGGCACATCGTCGCGCGGTTCATGTCCGCGGGGCGCAAGGTGCACGCCGAATGGACGTGGGACATGCACGACAATTCCGTGGTCTGCCTGAACGCGGCCGCGCGCAAGCTGATCGGCGAGCAGAGTCTCGGCGTCGGCCCGGAGCCGGACGCGTCGGCCGCGGCGAGCGGCGTCGCCGGCGCGCCGTCCGTCACGCGTCCGGCCGCCGCGCCGTCCGCGGGCGGACGCGAATCGTTCCCCGTCAATCTGGGTGCCGCCGCACCGGCCGCTGGTCAGTCCGCG
>NZ_NMWT01000027.1 GCF_002860365.1 Bifidobacterium parmae | reverse complement strand
GACGGCGACGACCACGGACGACATCCCCGTGTTCCGTCCGAACGTGGAGCTGCCGCCGAACCAGAACGCCGACGGCGCGACGGATGCCGGCCGTCTCGGAGACCCGGCGCGTCTGGCCGACGTGGCGGACGTGGAGCAGCCGTCCTCCGCGGCGCCCTCCGGCGGGGAGCGCCCGCGCACGGAGCGCGAGGAGACGGCGCGACGCCGTTCCGGCCGGTCCGCGGTGCCCAGCTGGGACGAGATCCTCTTCGGCGAGTGACGGACGGCGGATCGGTTCCCGCCGTCCGTCCCGCGTGCATCCCCTGTCCTGTCGACGGCCGTCAGGCCATGTCGACGAGGCAGGGGATGTCCATTTCCAGCATGGTCTGGGAGCCGTGCACGCTGGGCAGTCTGGTCGCCTTGTCCGACTGGGTGCGGCTGTCGACGAGCGTGGTCCGACCGGCGGCCTGCACGATCACGTCGCCGAGCATCGGCGCGACGCGTGCGTCGACCGGTCCGAACAGGCCGTCGGCGACGGCCTCGCGCTTCGTGCGCACCAGCGCCTTCTCCCCCAGCCGGTCGCGCCACCTCGCGGCGATGTCTTCCGGATTCTCGTCCGGCTCGGCGTAGAGCATGAGGGCGCGCGGCTCGCCGCCCACCAGACGCACGCCCCGCGTGAGCGCCGGCTCGGCGGCGATGTCGATGCGCTCGCGTTCGTCGGACATGACCATGCCGTGATCGGCGACGATGACGATGAGCGTGCCCTTCGGGGCCTCGCGGGAGAGCAGGGCGAGCTGCGCGTCGATGCGTTCGAACGCGCCGATCCACTGCTCGGAGTCCCAGCCGTGGTTGTGGCCGACCTTGTCGGCGTCGCGGATGTAGAGATAGGACAATCCGGGTTCGCGCGCGGCCCGCGCGGCGGCGCGCACACGGTCGCGCGGCGTCACGCCGGATACGTAGGCCCCGCCGCGCAGCGCCGCCTCGGTGAGCGGCGACCCCTTGAACTTGGCGAGGCCGGAGCTGGTGACGGGCACGCCTTCGGCGGCGAGGCGCTCGAACACGGTGGGCTCGCGCTGCAGGTCGTGCGGGTCGACGATCGGGTCGACCGGCTGTGCCGCGAACCGGCCGCCGGGACCGGCGGGCTTCGGGGCGAGCGCGTCCTTGAACTGGATGAGCTGCATGAGACGGCCCGACGCCGGCTCCAGCTGCGTGTAGCCGGCCATGCCGGTCACGCCCGGGCAGGTGCCGGTGCCGAACGTGGCCATCGCGGCGACGGTGGTGCTCGGCGCGCACGTGGAGATGGGACGCTGGTTGGCGCTCTCGCGCATGAGCGCGCGCAGGTAGGGGGCGTGGCCGAGACGCATGGCGAGGTTCCAGTAGCCGAGGCCGTCCACGAGCACGACGATCGCGGAGCGCGCGTCGGGCAGTCCGAGCGCCGCCTTGAGCGCCTTCGGGTCGTGATGCACGCGGGTGGGCGTCGGATGCCCGATCGCCGCGGAGATGGCGGGCAGCACGGAGGACAGGTGCAGCGCGCCGCCGCGGGCGCCGGAGACCGCGGACGCACCGGACGCGTCGGGGGCGCCGGGGGCGCCGGCGTTCCCGCCGCCGGGCGTCCGGTCCCCGTACCGGGCGGTGCCGGTCAGCCGCAGCAGCTCTTCCATCTCAGGCGTCTCCACACTCATGCCTCCCCATAGTAGTAGTCCGGCGGCGTCAGGCGGTGCCGGGCGGGGTCGGATGGGGGTCGGCCGGGCGGCAACGGCGGCATGATAGTATGTTGCGGGTTTTCAATCGTCTTCAGGGAGTCCGTCACATGGCATCACACCGCAGGTCCGCAGCCGCCGCGTACGATCCGCGCACGGTGAAGGAGCATATCGTCGAAACGCCGTTGAACGAGGAGATGAGCAAGTCGTTCCTCGAATACGCGTATTCGGTGATCTACGCGCGTGCGCTGCCGGACGCGCGCGACGGTCTGAAGCCCGTGCAGCGCCGCATCATCTACCAGATGGGCCAGATGAACCTCACGCCGGACCGCCCGTACATGAAGTCGGCGCGCGTGGTCGGCGAGGTGATGGGCAAGCTGCACCCGCACGGCGATTCCGCGATCTACGAGGCGATGGTGCGCCTCGCCCAGCCGTTCGCGATGCGATTGCCGCTCGTGGACGGCCACGGCAACTTCGGTTCGCTCGACGACGGCCCGGCCGCCTCGCGTTATACGGAGGCGCGTCTCGGCCCGGCGGCGCTGGCGATGAACGCCGACATCGACGAGGACACGGTCGACTTCACGCCGAACTACGACAACAAGCTCAAGGAGCCGACGGTGCTGCCGTCGGCCATCCCGAACCTGCTGGTCAACGGCGGCTCGGGCATCGCGGTGGGCATGGCGACGAACATGGCCACGCACAATCTCGGCGAGGTGGTCGCCGCGGCGAAGCATCTGATGGCGCATCCGGACGCGACGCTCGAAGAGCTCATACACTACGTGCCCGGACCGGACTGGCCGGGCGGCGGCATCGTGATCGGCCGCAACGGCATCCGCGAGGCGTACGAGACGGGCCGCGGCACGCTCACCACGCGTTCGAAGACGCACATCGAGAACGTGACCGCCCGCAAGAAGGCGATCGTCGTGACCGAGCTGCCGTTCATGGTGGGCCCGGAGCGCGTGCTGGAACGCATCTCGGAGGGCGTGAAGAGCCGCAAGCTGGAGGGCATCACCAGCGCCATCGACCTGACCGACCGGCACAACGGCACGCGCATCGTCATCGAGATCAAGACCGGCTACGAGCCGAACGCGGTGCTCGCCCAGCTGTTCAAGCACACGCCGCTGCAGGACAACTTCACCATCAACAACGTGGCGCTGGTCGACGGCCGCCCGCACACGATGGGATTGAAGGAGCTGCTCCAGGTGTGGGTGGAGCATCGCCGCGTGGTGGTGCGCCGCCGCAGCGAGTTCCGCCGCAGGAAGGCGCTGGAGCGCCTGCACCTGGTGGAAGGCCTGCTGCTCGCCATGGTGGACATCGACGAGGTCATCCATGTGATCCGCACCTCCGACGACGCGGACACGGCGAAGAACCGCCTGATGGCCGTGTTCGACCTGGACGAGGTGCAGGCGCAGTACATCCTCGACCTGCGTCTGCGCAGGCTCACGCGCATGAGCCGCATCGAACTTGAGGCGGAGCGCGACGACCTGAAGAAGCGCATCGAGGAGCTGGAGCGCATCCTCGCCTCGGCCGCCGAACTGGACCGCGTCGTCGTGCGCGAGATGGACGAGACCGTCGCGAAGTACGGGACGCCGCGCCGCACCGTGCTGCTCGACGAGGGCCCGGACGGCTCGCTCGCGCCGGTCGTCGCGAAGGGCGACGATTCCGCCGTCTCCCGCGAGGCGCTGCAGGCGGCGCGCGACGCGGCCACCGTCTCGTCGGTCGCCGCTGACGTGGCCGCCGCCACGGCCGCCGCGAAGAAGGCGGGCGAGGAGGCGCCGGTCGCGGCCGCGCTGCAGATCGACGACGAGCCGTGCGTGGTGATGCTGAGCGCGACCGGTCTGATCGCGCGCACCACGCCGAGCGCGATGGACGTGTACGCGGCGCGGTCCGCCTCGGACAAGCGCGCGAAGGACGACCAGATCCGCGCGATCTTCCCGACGACCACGCGTTCCACGTTCGCTCTGGTCACGTCCGCGGGCCGTCTCGTGCTCGCGCATGCGGTGGACCTGCCCGCCCTGCCCGCTTCGGAGACGCTGAGCGTGTCCGGCGGTGTGAAGGCGGACGAGCTGATCGGCATGACCGAAAGCACCGACCCGGTGGACGGCGAGCATGTGGTCGCCGCATTCGCGATGGAACCGGCCGAGGAGGGCGGCACGCTGCCGCCGCTCGCGATCGGCACGCGCGGAGGCGTCGTGAAGCGTTGGAACCGCGAGGCGCCGACCACGATGGACTCGTGGCAGGTCATCGACCTGAAGGACGGCGACGAGGTGCTGGCCGCCGCGCCCGCGGCGGACGAGGACCGCATCGTGTTCGTCGCGTCCGACGCGTCGCTGCTCACATTCGAGGCGAAGAACGTGCGCCCGCAGGGCCGCACGGCCGGCGGCATGGCCGGCATCCGACTGGCCGCGGGGGCGCGCGTGCTCGCGTTCGCCGTGGTGCCCGCCGGCAAGGTCGCGTGGACGTACGAGGAGGGCGAGAACGGGCTGGCGTCCGCGTCCGGCGCGGTGGTGCTCACCGTGGCCGGCGACGCGGAGGCGCTGCCCAGCACCGAGAACGGTTCGGCGAAGGTGACGCCGTTGGAGATGTACCCGACGAAGGGACGTGCGACGGGCGGCGTGCGTTCGCAGCGCTTCCTCAAGGGGCAGAACACGCTGATCGCCGCGTTCGTGGGCGCGTATCCGCTCAACGCCTCCACCGATTCGGGCGCTCCGGTCGACCTGCCGAAGCCGGACATGCGCCGCGATGGCTCCGGCGTGGACCTCGCCGCCACCATCGCCTACGTCGGCTGACGGAAGTTCCGCTCCCGCTGGCGGGAGCTGGCCCGCGAAGCGGGACTGAGGGTGGTATAGGAGGTTAGACGCAGACCACCCCCAGCCGGCTACGCCGACAGTCCCCTCGTCGGAGGGGGCCACGTCCCAGTGATTCATCAAACGTTCATCCGGCGCGCCTCACCCAAACTTGTTTCCATATTGGAAAGTGGTATTGTTTTCCACAACGGAAAGAGGTTTGGGCGTTCGTCATACCCGCCGGGCACGGCATGGCACCCCGACCTCCATCCCGTATCGCCGTTTGCACGAAGGGGGTCATCATGACGGAACCGAATGGCGAGAAGAACGACCACATCGACGAAACGACCACGGTCGGCACGATCCGGTCTGCGGAGCATGGCGAGAACACCGGCTCCACAGGCGTCGAGACGTTCGGCACGTCCCCGGACACCGACGCCATGCCGAACGTCTCGGATGCGTTGGCGTCGCTCGACGCATTGGATCTGGACCGCAACAACGTCGCGGACCGGTTGGAGACCGGCGTGAGGGTCCCGAACACGCTGATCGGAGGAATCCTCGGATTGGCGAACGCCGGACTGTACTGGTTCATCGGCTGGGCGTTGCTCGCCGGTCATGGCGAGTTCACCATCATCGACGTGTGGATCTACGTCATCGTCGCCGTACTGATCGTAGGCGGCTATGCGATGTTGACGGCCCACGCGCAACGCGTCACCGGTATCGGCCTGTGGACCCGCCGGCAGCTCTCCCCCACCCCACAGGCGATGCGGGACGGCAGGTACCGCACGGCGTTCATCGTCTTCACCACCTGCAGCTGCGTGGCCGTGCCGGGCGGCATGCTGCTGCTCGGCCTGCTCTGCGCGCCCTGGTGGCCGGCCCTGATCGGCATCCCCCTGTGCGCGCTGCTGTCCGCCGTGACCTACCTGCGGTACTACGACGCATACATGCGGCTCATACGCGGGCCGCGCTTCACCGGAACGGGTTCACATGAATCGGAGGCACGTCATGACCGTGGCTGAACCGCATGGCACGGACGCCGCGGAACCGGTGTTCGACGAGGTCATCCACGCGCCGGTACGCCTGCGCATCTGCGGACTGCTCGACACCTACGGCACCGTGCGGTTCGACACCTTACGCGACACGATAGGCGTGAGCGACGCGACCTGCTCGAAGCATCTGAAGACCCTCGCCGACCACGGCTATGTCACGCTCGACAAGCACGCCGGAAACGGCGGCAAGGCATACAAGGTCACGTGGGTGAAATTCACCAAGGAAGGCGAGGCCGCGTTCCGATCCCACGTCGCCGCCCTCCGCGCCATCGTCGCAGGACGCTGACGATCACCCAATCGGTTTAGCCACCATCCTTCCGGTCTCGCTGCGCAAGCCGTGTCCGAAACCACCTGTCACACGGCATGGCTGGCGCAAGCCTACCCGAAAATCGTCATCCACCATCACTTCATCATCGAGGCGCATATGCACGCGGTGTTCTATAAGAATCTCATCCAGTTGCGGCACGATCCGACGAAACTGCTCGTCATCGGCCTCACCATCATCGGCTCGGCGGCGATCATCGCGCTCGTCGCCGGAACGGATCTGACGGCGCGACTCGCATCGCCGTTGTACCAGTGCGCGTTCGCCATCATCGGCGTGGGACTCGCGCCACTGATCGTGGACGCGTTCCGCGACGACGCGGCGGAAGGCGTCATCGCGACGCTGCGCGCGAGCGGTCAGGCGACGTGGCGATACCCCGTGGCGCAACTCGTCACCGCACTGCTGCCGCCCGCCGTACTGTCGCTGCTGTTCGCGACCGTCCCGGCATCGCTCGTCCCGTCGCTGCGCCCGCTCGCCGGAGGCGGGCAGGGCGTGGCGGCGACGCTCACGCCGGTGCTGATCGTCGCCGCGACCTACCTCTACCAACTCATCGCACACGGAAAGGCGATATTCATGACCACGGACACACTCGACCACGGCATCACGGACGGCGCATCGGACGCCACCACTTCCACCGCTCCCCTCGCCATACGCGTGCGGAACCTGACGTTCGGATACAAGCGCGACAGGCCGGTGCTCGAGCGCATCGACCTGGACGTGCCGGAAGGCCAGTCGCTCGGCATCCTCGGCTACAACGGCGCGGGCAAGACCACGCTGTTCTCGCTCATCACGGGACTGCTGCGCCCATGGCACGGTTCCGCCGCCATCAACGCGGACGTGTTCCATTCGATGCGCGACGTGTTCCAACTGACCGAATCCGGCAATCTCGCGATGACCATGACCATACGCGAGAACCTCAGATTCCGCGCGATGCTCTACGCCACACGCGAGAACCCGCATCCGATCGACCTCGAGCATCTCGACGCGCTGCCTATGGTGCGCGCGTTCGAACTGCAGGACCAGCTCGACAAGAAGGCGAAGGAGCTGTCGACCGGACTGCGCAAACGCGCGGGAATCATGGCGGGGCTGCTGTTCGACCCGAAGCTCATCCTGCTCGACGAACCGACGAATGCGGTGGACCCGATCACCCGGCAGTTGCTCATCGACCTGATGCGGCAGCTCAAGGCGGACGGCCGCACGATCCTCACCATCACGCATGACCTCGGTTACTGCTGGCAGGTCGCCGACCGCGTCGTCGTCCTCGACGACAGGCGGATCGTCAGGGATCGCATGGTCGCCGGTTTCGCCGACGAAGACGCGTTCCGGAAGGCCGCGACGCTCGGCCGCGAACGCGACCACGTCGATTTCGGACTGCGTAAGTGAGTCCGGCGGAAGGAGAGGAATCACGATGAAGGCGATATTGTGGCGCGATTGGCGGATCTTCCGCACATCACCGTTCTGCTGGGGCACGTCCGCCCTGTTCCTCACGACGATGCTGCTGACGGTCGCGTTCCTCACATCGACCCCGGGCGGTGGCAACGACGCAGGAATATCCGACGGGTCGGTATTCGCGATGATATGCGCGCCGTTCACCGGTTGGTCCGCCACGTACGTCACGCTGCACACGCTGGACGCCAACCGGTCGCTGTTCTCCGAATCGGCCAACGCCGCCGGCGGCGAGCATGCGGGCGACGGCACCATGGAGCTGTTCCGCTGCTCCGGCAGGCCGATGCTCGAATACTGCCTCGCGAAAAGCCTGCTGCCGATGGCCGTCGCCGAGACGATGACGCTGCTGCTCATGGCGTACCTCGCATGGTGCGGGCTGATGACGGCGCATGGGACCGTGTCGATCACCGACGTGCTGTTCGCGCTCGTCGCGCCGTTGACGACCGCGTTCGCACTCGAGGAGATGCTGCTCGTCATCGGCGGCGGCGCCTTGGGGATGACCGTCGGCATGCTGGTGTCGCCGGTGCTGGTGGTCGGGTTCGTCGGCCTGTGCCTGCGTCTGCCGCTTGGCTGCGCACCGGCGGCGGCCCTGGGATTCGGCCTGGCGATGGCCGCGGTCACCATGGCGCTGGCACGCAGACGCTACCCGGACACGCTGCGGCCGGTGCGGGAGTGACCTATCCGCTTGCTCCCCCTCAGGGGAGCCAGTCCGCCGCTCTCGCATGTTCCGCTCCCGCTGGCGGGAGCTGGCCCGCGAAGCGGGACTGAGGGTGGTATAGGAGGTTAGACGCAGACCACCCCCATTCGGCTACGCCGACAGCCCCCGCCAGCGGGGGCCTGATTCTGTTCCCGCCCGGTTCCGCACCGGCACCGCCGCACTGCTACTACACTGGTGGCGCAGGAGGTGACAATCATGAGACTTCTGGTGGCGGTCGAAGGCGTGGCCCTGTCGCGCGCGATTACAGGCACGCTCGAACGCGCCGGTCACGTCGTGACCACGGTGGAACCGGCGTTGGCCGGCACGTTCGGCTCGGCGGTGACGGACGCGCTGCGCGACGACGAGAACGCGCCGTTCGACGCAGTCATCGTCGACACGCCTCAGGCGCTCGCCACGGCGTCCTCCATGACGCCGCACGTCAGGTCGCTGCTGTTGGCGACGACCTCCTCGCCCGCGCCCGAACACTCCCCCGATGCGACGCTGCGCATGCCGTTCTCCGACACGGAACTGCTCGCCTACGTGGAGATGCTGTCGCGCGAGTCGAACGGGCTGGGCGCGAAGTCGATGATCATCCGCGGCGACCTGACGCTGGATCTCGCGAACCGCAAGGCGTATTTCGCGAGCACGCACCGGCCGATGCCGCTCTCCCGTCTCGAATACGACGTGCTGGAGGCGCTGGTGAAGGCGAACGGGCGATTCGTCGACCTAGAAGAACTGCAACGCGGCATCGGCGGGTATTTCGCCGGTGAGGGGCTGATCCGCAGCGCGTTGTACACGCTGGACAGGAAGCTGCGCCGCGCGGGACTCAACCTGAACCGGCATGGGGACTCGTTCCGCGTGATGTGACGATGTTGCGGCATGTGACGCGATGCGTGACGTGGGATTGCGGTCACGCGAGATACCGGTCACGCAGGGCGGCGAAGATGGCGGGCGTGCCGGCGAGCACGCCGGTTTCGAGACGATGGCCGAGGTCACGGCCCTCCCAGTCGCCGACCATGCCGCCGGCCTCGGTGACGAGCAGCCGGCCGGCCGCGTAATCCCAGAGCTTGATGTCCATTTCGAAGTAGGCGTCGGCGCGGCCGCACGCCACGTAGGCGAGGTCGAGCGCGGCCGAACCGGTGCGGCGGATGTCGGCCGAGTCGACGAACACGCGGCGCATGATGTCGAAGTTGCGTTCCGCGAGCTCATGATGGTAGGGCGACGTGCCCACGTTGACGAGCGCCTTGCCCATGTCGGTCTCGCCGGACACGTGGATGCGCCGGCCGTCGAGATACGCGCCGTGGCCCGCTTCGGCGGTGAACGTCTCGCCGCTGAACGGCTGGTATACGACGGCCTTGATGGTTGCGTCGCCGTCGAGCAGGGCGAGCGAGATGGCGCTGTGGCGGAAGTCGTGGATGAGGTTCGTGGTGCCGTCGATCGGGTCGAGCACCCAGGTGAGGCCGGCGAAGTCCGCATGCTGTTCGCCGTTCTCCTCGCCGAGGAACGCGACGTGCGGCCAACGGTCGGCGAGCGCGGCCTTGAGGAACGACTGCACGCCCGTGTCGACCTCGGTGACGAAGTCTGCCACGCCCTTGACGGTGATGCGTTCGCGCGCGTCGGCCGAGGAGTCCGCGAGCACGTAACGGCGGGCGGCCTCGTGTACGAGTTCGGTCATGCCGGCGATGGTGATGGGGGCGGGGTTTGCGGAGACATTAGGGGTCGTACTGGAGGCTGCGTTCGTCGTCTTAATCATGGTTCCTTCTTTCGTGTCACGGTTCACGCTGGCGGATACCCGGTTCAGTCCGCTGCGACGATTGTAGGTCCTGCAAGACCTCTTTCTATCGGCGTCACTGCACATTACAGAGTATGTTCAGGTCCACTTTTTTGACATTACGGAGTACTTTTCACCTCTCGCAATGCGCATTACAGAGTGGTTCGCAGGCGGTTGGAGTCACATTATGCGAATGGCCCCGGTTCAAGGCGTGAACGTGCATGGTTCCGGCATGGATGTGTATGGTTTCGGCATGGTCGTGTGGGATTTTGAGGCGAATGTGCATAATTGCCAGATGGTTGTGTAGGGTGCCCTCGTGAAGACCTGAACATCACACCGATATGCACCCAACCGCAATGGCGGAATTCCAAGGATCCCAAGCCTCCGCCCTGCCGCTCATTCGGCCTTCGGCCGGTCTTCTTCAACGGCGCACCATGCAGGTCGCCCGTTTCTAGGTACAGGATGCCCGCGAAACCATACACATTCATGCCGGAACCATGCACGTTCGCCCTCAGACCTTGCACGTTCGCATGTTCGACATACTCCTGTTCGACACGGTGGCGAGCGCCGCACGGTACCACGCGGTCCTTGGTACGGTAATGGGAGACTCGAAGGAGAATGGAAGGTGACGATGAATCATCAGTCGATCGTGGCGTTCATCTGGTCGGTGGCGGACCTGCTGCGCGGTGACTACAAGCAGCATGAGTACGGAGATATCATCCTGCCGTTCACGGTGCTGCGCCGATTGGACTGCGTGCTGGCGGAGACCAAGGACCAGGTGTTGGAGGCGGACAAGCTGACCGCCGGCATGACGGACGACCTCGTGGACTTCCAGTTGAAGAACGTCTCCGGATTCCCGTTCTACAATACGAGCCGCTACACAATGGACAAGCTGCGTGCGGATTCGGGCAACATCGCGGCGAATCTGGGCGATTATGTGCGCGGCTTCTCGCCGGACGCGTTGGACGTGTTCGAAAAGTTCGACTTCTTCGCCCGCATCGATTCGCTCGATGCGAACAATCTGCTGTTCCAGATCGTCGACAGGTTCTGCACGGTCGATCTCGGTCCGAAGGCGGTGAGCGACGTCGAGATGGGCAATATCTACGAGAATCTGCTGCGACGGTTCTCGGAGATGTCGAACGAGACGGCCGGTGAGCATTTCAGCCCGCGCGACGGCGTGGAGCTGGCGGTGGATCTTCTGATCGCGGGAGCGTCCGCCGACCTGTCGCAGGACGGCAAGGTGGTGAACGTGTACGATCCGTGCGCCGGCACGGGCGGCGCGTTGTCGATCTTCAAGGATCGGGTGAACGAGTATTACCCGAACGCGGACGTGTACTGCTATGGGCAGGAGTTGAACGCGGCCACGTTCGCCACCTGCAAGGCGGATATGCTGCTGCGCGGCGGCGATGCCGGTCATGTCGCGTTCGGCAATACGCTGACCGATCCCGCGTTCGCCGGCGAGGAGTTCGGCTACCAGATCTCGAACCCTCCGTATGGCGTGGATTGGAAGAAGTCGAAGCGCGAGGTCGAGGCCGAGTACAGGAACGAGGGTTTCAGGGGACGGTTCGGCGCGGGATTGCCGCGTGTGAGCGACGGTCAGCTGCTGTTCATCGAGCATATGGTCTCGAAGATGCGGCCGGCCGGTTTGGGTGGCGGACGCATCGCCGTGTTCATGAACGGTTCTCCCCTGTTCACCGGCGCGGCCGGTTCGGGCGAGAGCAACATCCGCAAGTGGCTGTTGCATGACCTGGACCTGGTGGAGGCAATCGTGGCGATGCCGAACGATTTCTTCTACAACACGGGCATCGCCACGTATATCTGGGTGTTGAACAATAGCAAGCCCGCGGAACGCCGTGGCAAGGTGCAGCTCATCAACGCGAACGGCGTGTTTACGAAGATGCGCAAGTCGTTGGGGTCGAAGCGCAACGAGCTGAGCGCCGAACAGATCCGCGCGATCGTGCAGGAGTACACCGCGTTCGAGGAGTCGAAGACCTCGAAGATCTTCGACGTGGATGATTTCGGCTATACGACCGTGACCGTGGAGCGCCCCTTACGCGATGAGAACGGCGAGATCGAGACGGACCGCAAGGGCCGTCCGAAGCCGGACACGTCGCTGCGCGACACCGAGAACATTCCGCTCAAGCAGGACATCGACGAGTATTTCGAGCGCGAGGTGAAGCCGTACGCGCCGGATGCGTGGATGGACCGGAAGAAGGACAAGGTGGGCTACGAGATTCCATTTACGCGGTATTTCTACGAGTACACGCCGTTGCGCCCGAGTGCGGCGATCCTCGATGACATCCGCTCGCTGGAGGCGTCCATCGCCGAGAGCCTCGCGAAGGTGGGTCTGTGATGGAGCGATACAGCGCATACAAGGATTCCGGCGTTGACTGGATCGGCGAGATTCCGGAGGGATGGAAAACAATTAAGAACAAGCATCTTGCGTATATTCGTGCACGCCTTGGATGGAAGGGCCTGAAGGCCGAAGAGTACGTGGATGACGGTTATCCTATGTATTCTGCATTCAACTGTGTGGAAGGCAACCTTTGCCCGACACCAGTGAACTACATCAGCCGAGAACGATATGATGAATCACCCGAAATCATGCTTTCCGATGGTGACATCCTTCTTGTCAAAGATGGTGCAGGAATCGGAAAATATGCAGTCATTCGAAAAGTGGAAAAACCTGCAACCGTCAACGGATCGCTTGCAGTTATATCACCAACTCCCAATATGGAAAGCCGTTATCTCGGTTATTTCTATGCCTCGATGCAATTTCAAGACTATATCCATTTATTGATGGATGGTATGGGAGTTCCTCATCTTTTCCAGAGAGATCTAAAACAAGTGCCAGTCATTGTTCCTCCCAAAGCCGAACAGCAGAGCATTGCTGACTATCTGGATGAGAAGACGGGGGTGATTGATGCGGCGGTGAAGGATATAGAACGTTCAATCGAGCTGCTGAACGAGTACCGCCAGTCCGTCATCTCTGAAGCCGTCACCAAAGGCCTCGACCCCACCGTGCCCATGAAGGATTCCGGCATCGACTGGATTGGCCAGATTCCAGAGCATTGGTCGGTGCTCTATCCCAAGAAACTGTTTGCTCTTCGAAAAGAACGAGCACACGCCGACGATCAGCAACTCACTGCCTCTCAAAAGTATGGAGTCATCTCTCAGAAGAGGTTCATGGCACTTGAAAACCAACGTGTGATGGCTGTGCTTACCGGTAATGACATTCTTAAGCATGTCGAAGCCGGAGATTTCGTTATCAGTATGCGTAGCTTCCAAGGCGGCTTGGAATATAGCTATGAGAGCGGGAAAATCAGCTCGGCCTACGTGATGGTTCACCCATTCACTGAACAGACCTACTCCGAGTACTACAAATACCTGTTCAAGACATGGGCCTATATACAAGCTCTTCAATCCACTTCGAATCTTGTACGAGATGGACAAGCGCTTCGTTATGCGAACTTCGCACAGGTTTATTTGCCTGTGCCGTCAATTGAAGAACAACAGATGATTGCCCATTATCTCGATGACGCCACCGAGAACATCAACTCCCTCATCCAGCAGAAGCAGTCGCTCGTTGTCCGGTTGAAGGAATACAGGGCGTCGCTCATCAGCGAGTGCGTCACCGGCAAGGTCAAGGTTCCCGGCGTGGAGGAGTGACGGGAGGAAAGGAATCATCATGGCAGTGAAGCCGACCCGCAGCATGAGCGAGCGCACGTTCCAGAATCATGTGGTGGATGGATTCGAGAAGCATGGGTACACGTATGCGCCTCAGTCGACGATGGACCAGACCTTCAACCGCGATACAGCCATTGACGAACCGGCACTGATCGGGTTCCTGATCGAAACGCAACCCAAGGAGGTCGCCAAGGTCGAACGCCAGTACGGCGGCCGTTGGAGCCAGATGGTCATCAAGCGCATCCAGCAGGTCGTCGCGGACAAGGGCCTGCTCTGGACGCTGCGCAACCAGGTCGAGATGGCTCCGGGGGCGAAATTCAAACTCCTGTATTTCAAGCCGAAGAACGACCTCAACGAGACCGCGGTGGAACACTACCATGCGAACCGCTTCCAGGTCACCGAGGAGTTCCATTACGGCACGTTCAAGGACGACCTCAACAACCGCATCGACGTGGCGCTGCTCGTCAACGGGTTCCCGCTCGTCACCATCGAACTGAAGAACCATCAGACCGGTCAGACGGTGAACAACGCGATCCGCCAGTACATGGCCGACCGCAATCCGAAGGAGCAGGTGTTCCAGCCGGACCTGCGTTCGCTCGTGCATTTCGCCGTGGACGCGGACGACGTGTACATGACCACATGGCTCAAGGGCAAGAACACGAAGTTCGTTCCCTCCAACCGTGGCAACGGCAAGGACGGCGGCGGCAATCCCCCGGCCGAACCGGGCAAGTTCGGCACCTCCTACCTGTGGGAGGAGGTGCTCGCACCGGACTCCCTGCTGGACATCATCGAACGGTTCGTGCAGATCACCTACCACGAGAAGGACAAGAACGGCAGGAGAATCACCCGCCGGTGCCGTTCCACGATGAAGGCGGTGGTCTTCCCCCGCTACCATCAGCTGCGCGTCGTGCGCCGTCTGCTCGAGGCGACGCGGGAGCAGGGCCCGGGGCACAACTATCTCATCCAACATTCGGCCGGCTCCGGCAAATCGTATTCGATCGCCTGGCTCGCCTACCATCTTGCCTCCCTCACGCAGGATGACGGCGATTCGTTCTTCAACTCGGTGATCGTGCTCGTCGACCGCGTGGTCCTCGACAGGCAGCTGCAGGGCACCATCATGAGCATGTCGCAAACGAGAGGCGTGGTCGCCATCGCCAAGGATTCGGCGGGATTGCGTGATGCGGTCAACGCCGGCGCACGCATCATCATCTCCACCATCCAGAAGTTCCCGTACATCTACGACCAGACCGACACGGCCGGACGCACGTTCGCCATCATCATCGACGAGGCGCATTCGTCGCAGAGCGGCGAAGCGCACCGCAAGACCAAGCAGGCACTCGGCGACCACACCGGTCTCAACGCCGACGATACGGACGAGCTTGCCGGCGAAGACTTCGAAGCCGACGCGTTCGACTGGGACGACGGCGGATTGGACGAGGATGCGGACGACGCCGCGAAGCGCGTGCGCGACGAACTGAACGCGCAGGGCGTGCAGCGCAACCTGTCGTTCTACGCGTTCACCGCCACGCCGAAGCCGAGCACGCTCGAAACGTTCGGCACGCCGAACCCCGCAACCGGCAAGCCGGAACCGTTCGACCTGTATTCGATGCGGCAGGCCATCGAGGAAGGATTCATCCTCGACGTGCTCGCCAACTACACGACGTTCCAGACGTACTTCCAGCTGGTCAGGAAGTCCGAGGAGGATCCGAAGCGGAAGACCGGCCGCGCGAAGAAGGAGATCATGGACTTCGTGAAGCTCGACCCGAGCAACGTGTCCAAGATCTCCGAGATCATCATCGACCATTTCCACGATCACGTCATGCCACTATTGCACGGCGTAGGCAAAGGCATGGTGGTGACGTCCAGCCGCAAGGCGGCGGCCGCGTACTTCCAGCATATGCGCAAGCTCGCAGCCAAACCCGAATACGCCGGGGTGAAGCCGGTCGTCGCGTTCTCCGGCAAGCTCGAGCTCGGCGGCGTGGATGTGACCGAGGAGACGCTCAACGGGTTCCCGTCCAGCGAGATCGCGGACCGGTTCGACACGCCCGAATTCAACCTGATGATCGTGGCGAACAAGTTCCAGACCGGCTTCGACCAGCCGAAACTATGCGCCATGTACGTCGACAAGAAACTCACCGGCGTGGCCGCGGTCCAGACGCTCTCCCGACTGAACCGCACCTGCGCCGGCAAGACCGCGCCGATCGTGCTGGACTTCGCCAACAAGGCGGCGACCATCCAGGCCGCGTTCGAACCGTACTACACGCAGACCGAGCTCGACCGCGTCACCGATCCGAACGTCATCTACGACATGAAGACCGAACTCGACGCGTTCCAGATCTACGACGACGAGGACATCGCGGCATTGTGCCGGATCTGGCTCGGCAAGCCGGACGAGTCCACCATGCCGGAAGTGCTGCGGGCTCTCGGCCCCGCCAAGGACCGGTACGCCGATCTGGACGAGGACCGTCAGGAGGAGTTCCGCAAACGCGTCGGCAAGTTCCTGCACACGTACACGTATGTGACGCAGCTGATCCGGCTCGACGACCGTCCGCTGTTCGAACTCGACACGTACCTCACGTTCCTCCACCGGGAGCTTGCGCCGGAACGCGAGCCGGAGGAATCCATCGACGGGCTGATCGCCGTAACGCAGCTGCGCATCGAGAACAAAGGACACGCCGACATCAAACTCACCGGAGGGGAGCCGGTCAAGAACAACGCCGGAACCGTCGGCGTCGGCAAGAGCGGCGACGACGAGGATTATCTGTCTTCGATCATCGAACAGATCAACCAACTGTTCGGCACCGATTTCGGCGACCCCGCCAAGAAGTTCTTCGAAGGCGTGATGACATTGCTGAAGGACGACGCCAAACTCGGCCAGCAGGCGCGCAACAACTCGCGCTCCGACTTCCGCACGGCGTTCGACCCCGCGTTCCTCAACGCCTTCTTCAAGTCGCAAACCGAGAACACGGACCTCTTCCGCCGCATCAGCGGCAGCGGGGAGGCGCTGCGGATCGCACGCGAAGGACTCCTCAACGAGTACTACAACGAGGCGCGGAAGGAGAAGCCGGACCAGTCGGAATGACCGCATCACGACCCCACCGCCAATACGTATATGACTATCCATAGTGTATGTATGGAAGCGAGGTTCCGTCATGGGCAAACTCACACTGAGCATCGATGAACGCGTCATCGAGAACGGGAAACGCTATGCCGAGCAACAAAGTCGCATGCTGTCTTCGCCGGTGGAAAGCTACCTCGAATCCCTGCAGGAGGAAGGTACGTCGACAAGGACTTCACCCGCTCCCCGTCGGGGCGGCCACACCAACGACGGTCGCCGCAGGCTGTTACTGTGTTTGTGAGCAAGTTGTCCGTAAACAACTTGCTCACAAACACAGTAACAGCCATCTACGAGCGGGCACAGGGGCACGGACATGGGATTCGTCGGCAGGACCGAGGAACTGAAGACACTGGAATACCACTTCTCGCTCAACAGATTCCAAATGGTCGTCGTATACGGACGGCGACGCGTCGGCAAGACGGCACTGATCGCCCACTTCTGCGAAACCCGACCCACACTGTGGTTCACGGCCAAGGAGCAGAGCGCAGCCGCGAATCTGCGAGAATTCTCCCGATCAACGCTCTCGTTCTTCAACGAACCGAACTTCCCCGCAGGATTCGCCAGCTGGGACGACGCATTGAACTACATCGCGGACAAGGCGAAAAGCTCCCCCGACGAACCGTTCGTACTCGTCTTGGACGAGCTGCCATATGCAGCCGCCGCCGAACCATCATTGCCGTCAGTGCTGCAGATCGCCATCGACCACCGGTTCAAGGACACGAACATCCTCATGGTGCTGTGCGGATCCAACGAAGGCTTCATGGAAAGCAAGGTGCTCGGATACAAGAGCCCGTTGTACGGACGCCGCAACGCACAAATCCGACTCAAACCGTTCGACCTGTTCGAAGCGCGCGAGCTGATGCCTGCCAACGCGGATTGGCAGACATGCATCCACTATTACGCGGCACTGGGAGGAACCCCCTACTATCTGGAGCAGCTCGACCCGAATCTGACATTCAGCCAGAACATACAGGCACGATGCTTCAGCCAGAACGGACTCCTCTACGAGGAACCGCTGATGCTGTTGCGCCAGGAACTGCGCGAACCGGCGTTGTATAGTTCGATACTCGACGCGGTCGGCGCCGGACGCACCCGTCCGAAGGAGATCGCCGAATATGCAGGCGTCGATCCGAACACCGTCGGCTCATATCTTCGCACACTGGAGCAGCTCGGCATCGTCGAGCGACTCGTGCCGTTCGGCGAAGACCCGAAACACTCACGCAAAGGACTGTGGAAGATCAAGGACCCGTTCTTCGCCTACTGGTACCGGTTCGTCAGCCCCGCCACCGCGCTCATCGATACCGGCTACGGACAAGCGGCGGGGAAGACGGCCACGTCCGGCGAAGTGTTCGACACCTACGTCGGCCAACAATTCGAGACCATGTGCACACAATGGCTTCTCCGCCAATGCCGTGAGCAGCGCCTCGACTTCCTGCCGACCGCATCCGGCAAATGGTGGGGCAACGATCCGATCGCCCGCGAACAGACCGACATCGACGTGGTCATGGCCGACTCGTTCAACCACAAAGTGCTGCTCGGTGAATGCAAGTGGCGAGAACACCTCAACGAGACGGAAACCATCGACCGGCTCAAAGCACGCTCCCCTCTCATCCGGGACAACGGCGAACGACTCTACTATCTGTTCACCAAACGCCCGGTCAGTGAGGCGACCGCGGCGAAAGCGGCCATCGACCCCACGCTCACCGTCATCGACGCCGCGACGATGATGCGGGACGCATAGAACGCATATACATATATACGTATCGAACAATCGTCCGCCAGCCCGAGACCCTCGGCACATGCCGGGACCTCAGTACCAAGGCCCCGGTGTCAGCGCGCCATGAGCCTCAACGCCTGCCGCATGTCCCTGACGCCGGCCTCCGCCTCCCAAAGTCTGGCATCGTAGGCGGCGCCACCGTCACGCACCTCCAGTTCCAGACCCGTCCGTGCGACACCGTACCAGTGCAGCGCCCGATCATAATCCAAGACGCAGCCGCGCGCGTTCGCATACGCCCGTGCGAGACGCAACGCGACGCTCCCCCAGATGCGCGGCGAACCGTCGCGCCCGTACCGGTACGCCTTCAGGAACATGTCGAGCGCCGCGGCATAGTCGACCTCGCAGCCGCGGCCTTCCGTCAGCATGTCGCCCAGCTTGTAGCAGCCTTCGGCCAGCCGCCTGTCCGCCGCGTGCCGGAAGCACTCGAACGCCAGCGTATCGGCGTCCGGCTTGGGCGGCACCTCGCCGAAATTATCGAAATAGGAACGATAGTATTCGCCTTCGCACCGGTCGTAGGCGTACACGTAGCCGAGGCACAGCCATCCGATCGCGTTGCCGCGGCCGGCGGCATGCCGGTACAGGATCTCCGCCGCCTTGAAACAGTCGATGCGTGCCCGCCTGTCCTCCGGAGCCGTATATCCCATGCCTTCCTCGTAGTACATGCCGCCGTACTGCAACGCCAGGCGCCCCTCCGGATCGCTTTCGTCGGCCACATGGCACAAGTCGTCCTCGGCGGTTCCGGCATCATAGAACGGCACGCCCACGTCGGCGGCATCATCCGCATGGCCGATGCCGACGGGATCGATCTCGACCGTCTCCGCATACGGATAACAGTCGATCCGGTCCCGTCCGACCGCGCCATCGCCGTCGCGCACCGGTATGGTGATGAACAGCAACGGGAGAATGGGGCCGATGACCGGATCATCGTAGAGGAAATACACGTCGCCGTAGTCGATGACGGGAATATCGTCATGCACGTTGAGCAACGGGTCATCACCGATGTCGAACACCATGGCATTCACCTGCCTTCCATCGGAATCCGCAACGATTCCATGATTCCCACGATCAATCCTCCATGACCAGCGACACCCAGATACGGTGGTATTCGCCCAGCGTCTCCGTTTCCAGGTATTCGGCGTACACGTGTTTGCCGGCGTCCATGAGACGCGCGATGATCTCGTTCTCATGGGCGCGGACCACGCCGAGGAAGACGCCGTCGAGCGACGCCTCCACGGTCCACGGGTCGGCGGCGTCATCGGGTTCACACCGCAGGACGATACGCGTCTCGCCCCCGGCGCTTCTGATGCCTTCGAGCATGCCCTCGTCGGCGCCGCTGCCGCCGAATCCGCGTCCGCCCACCAGATACGTACGGTCCACCAACGTGATGGTCGTCCCATACGGCTTCGGCAGGTCGACGTCTCCCGCCAACCCTCCGGAAACCGTCAACGCGAATCCGTCCTGCGCGAGCAACGACAACGCCTGCGACTCCGCCCGATCGGTTTCGCGACGCGCCTGATCGCCGGCATCGTTCGTCTTGTCGGTCATATCGGTCATCGATCCTCCTTGATCAACCGGTCATACGCTTCATCATAGTGTGTTTTCTCACGCTCGAACGCCTCCACCCGCGCCCTCAGACCGCCGACCACGCCGCTCACCCATTCCGGATCATCGAGTTTGGCCCGCAACGTGTACGGCTCGGTGGAAACCATCCGATTCAGATCTCCCCGACAGGACGACAGACGGTCCTCCAGCAATTCGATCTCACCGGCGAGCTCGTCTTCGGTCAGACGCCCGTAATCGACGTCGTCCACCCAATCGGCCGTGGCCACGTCCAGCGCCCGCAGCATGTCCAAATCTCCATCCGCCAGGGCGTTGCACGCCATCTCGTAGTATTGCGCGCGTTCCTCATCACCGGGGAACAGGTCAGGGTGGAAGCGCCGGGCGAGACGACGGAACAGCCTGTTCAGTTCCTCCGCATTTCCTGCGGGCATGCGCTGCCGGCCGCTGCGCCATCGGAGAAGCGCATTGAGACTGCGCATCTTCTCATCCATCAACCGCTTCCAATCAGCGAACTCGGCATCCAACGCCTTCGTGATCTCCTCGGACTCCACGGGTTCCCCGCGGTTCACGCGCGCCCGCGCCATCGCATAGCGTCGTTTGGCGCGGCGCGCCGCGAGCTCGGTTTTGATCCGACGCGCGTTCCAGACGCCGATCTTGGTCGCGTAATCGGCTTTGATCCGCGGAATCACCTGCTGCCGGATCTCGTCCATACGCGCCAACGTCTCCGACAGGTCGGCACGTAGACGCGTTATGCGCGCGACGAGTGCCCTGCGGGAATCACCCGATTCCTTCGCGTCCGCTTCGTCGTCGTACTCCCACACCACAGCAGGCTCCTTCGTCCATCATCCATCATCCAACCGAAGCCGATCGGAACAGGCATTGCTCGATGACCTGTTTGCCGCGCAACGTCGCCATCCAGTCGGCGGGGATTCCGTCCGCTCCGTAGACGATGCCGGCGAGGCCTCCGGCCACGGCGGCCGTGGTGTCGGTGTCCGAACCGAGGTTCACGGCCTTCAGCACGCATGCCGCATACGAGTCCGTGGTGAGCAGGCACCAGATCGCGGCGAGCAGCGTGTCCAGCACGTAGCCGCCGGAACGGATCTCCATCTCCGGAAGCGACGCCACGTCGGCGCGCACCGGCTTCGCCTCCGCCAACGCCTCCGCCGGGGAACGGCCGGCGATCAGCAGTCGGGCGAACGCGACCAGACGCACGCAGGCGTCCATGCTCGTCGGATGGGCGTGCGTGATCGCGCTCACCGCACGGATCTCGTCATCGGCCGCACCGGTGAACGCGAGCGGGATCGTGCGCATCAGCGAACCGTTGCCGTTGTCCCACTCGCCGTCGCAGCCGCGTCCCATCATCAGCGCCTCGACCGTGGTGTTGCCGATGTCGAACAGGCCGTCGACCGTGTACGCGTCGTGCCGGTACCAGTCCTCGAACCGTGCGCGCATGTCCGCCACGTCGATGCGCCCGTCGTTCGCACGGATGGAATCGCAGATCGCGAGCGCCATGCTCGTGTCATCGCTCCATGTGCCGGCCGGCTGGTCGTGCGTGCCATGGCCGATCATGCCTTCCGCATGGAAGCCACCACGTTTCCTGAACTCGTAGGGCACGCCGAGCGCATCCCCCACCGCCTGCCCGTACACGGCATCACGCAACGTCGCAGTCATGGCCATCTCCTTGTCGTGCTTCCCGCCGACCCAGCCGGCATATTCCCAGTCGGGAGGAGTCCCTGTGACGAGCATAACCCAGGCCGGGTGCACGCGTCCTACATCCCTGCTGACGTTATACTTGCGGTATGAGAATGCCGAAGCTTTCCACGTTGTACATGGCGACCGCGGCGATGAACGCCCTGTCGACCATCCTCGAGTTCGCGAAGGAGAAAAGGGACAACAAGGTCCTGCTGCTTCGCGCCGTCACAACGGTCAATTGGATCACCATCACCATCATGCAGCTGCGATGGGAACGGCAGGAAGCGCTGGAGGCAGCCGAAGACGAAGAGGGCGGCACCCCCGAACGCATCGAGGCGTAGCCGGCTCCTCGACGTCCTCCCACGAGCACCTCCACCGTCATCACAAAAAACGACCATGACGCAACATCACGAAACCCCCTCAACCCAACCGGAACGCTCATCCGGCTGGCCGAAGCCGCCACGACATGACGGACGGTCCTGGAACGAACCGAAGCGCGCGGACGGCAAAGCCAAGCAGCCCTCCGTCAACGCGAACGCCCGGGGTGCGGCGAAATCCGGCAGGCGTGCGATGCCGTTCAAGGCGACCGGCCACAAGGGCGGCATCAGCTTCCGCTGACGCCGCTGCAGGCCTTCAGGACATGGGCCGGACGCACGCACTAGGCGGCAGCCCATGCGGCCGTTCCGGAGTTTCGAGGCGGACGTGCATGGTCCGGAGGGCAACGTGCATGGTTCAACCGGATACGTGCATGGTCCGGAGGGCAACGTGCGGCATTCCCGGATGAACATGTACCGTTCTGGGGCGAACGTGTACGGTCATGTCGGGAAGAGCACGACGACCACACCATTGCAGCGATGAGGATTCGGCGGAATTTCAGGGGTTTCGCACAAGCAGGAATTCGTTCATCCGGCTGTCTTCAGAAAGGCACCCTGCAGGTTGACCGTTTTGAGCTACAGGTTGCCGCCGAAACCATACACGTTCGTGCTCCGACCATGCACGTTCCTTCCTCATCCATGCATTTAATCGGCCATTTCATGCACATTCGCCGTATATCGCCGCATCGGTTCTCGGCGCGACGCAACATGGCCGATACGTCACGGGATTACCATCACGCGCCAGCGGTGCGGTTCGCGCGGACCGCGACGCACCGGACGCAACCGGACGCAACCGGCACGCAAAGGAAAGGCAGGCACATCCATGAAGATGCTCACCGTAGGCCCGAAGGACATCTACCAGTTCGACACGGTCAAGGAGTTCGCCGAGGAGTTCGGGCTCGGCCCGCGCGACCTGGTCGTCACCATCGGCATGATCCACGACGCGTTCCTGGAACCCCATCTCAACGGCGCGAACGTGCTGCTCGTCGACAAGTACGGCAACCAGGAGCCGACCGACGTGATGATCGACGCGATCATCGGGGACGCGAAGGCGTTCGACTACGACCGCATCGTCGCGATCGGCGGCGGCGCGGTGATGGACATGTCGAAGATCGTGGCCGTGGCGGGCGGCGCGTCGATCGACGAGGTCATCGACCATCTGCCCGATTTCAAGCGCACGGTGGGTCTCGTGCTCGTGCCCACCACGTGCGGCACGGGCAGCGAGGTCACGGAGATCGCGGCCATCAACCGCACGCGTCTCGGCTGCAAGGCGGGCATCGCCGGCCCGGAGATGTTCGCCGACCATGCGGTGCTCATCCCCGAGCTCCTGTACGGCCTGCCCGACCACGTGTTCATGACCAGCTCGCTCGACGCGCTCGTGCATTCGGTCGAGTCCACGCTCTCCCCGAACGCGACCCCGTACACGCGCCTGTTCGGCTATGAGGCGATGCGCATGATCGTGGGCGGTTACCAGGCGATCGTCGAGGCGGGTGGTCCGGACGGCGACGCCGAGAAGCGCCGCGTGAAGCGCAACGAGCTGATGACCGACTTCCTCATCGCCTCCGACTACGCGGGCATCAGCTTCGACACGGGCGGCTGCGCGGCCGTGCACGCGCTGAGCTACCAGCTGGGCGGCAAGTACCATGTGCCGCACGGCGAATCGAACTACGCGATGTTCACCGGCGTGCTGCGCAACTACATGGAGATCAAGCCGGACGGCGAGATCGCGAAGCTCAACGGCGTGCTCGCCGGTCTGCTCGGCTGCGACGTGGCCGACGTGTACGACGAGCTGGAGCGGCTCATCGACCAGCTACTGCCGAAGAAGGCGCTGCACGAGTACGGCGTGACCCGCGAGGACTTGCCCGAGTTCACTGATCGTGTGATGACCACGCAGGCGCGTCTGATGCGCAACAACTACGTGCCGCTCGACGCGGCCCGCGTGCGCAAGATCTTCGAGGAGCTGTACTGACGATGACGCCGATCGAACTGGCGACGCGCAGGCGGGTCACGGGATTGACGTCGGGCGAGTTCGCCCGGCTGTTCGTGACCATCGAACGCAAGGTGGGCGGCGAATCCGCGCATTGGGACGCCTCCGACGTGGAGTCGTGGGAACTGGTCGGCCCGCCCGCGACCGCCGACCAGCATCTCAACGACACGTTCGCCGCCGCGAACGAGTTCGTCGCGACGCTCGCGAAGCGCCTGTACCGGATGATCACCCCGGCCGAGGAGGATACGGTCGTCACCGTGTTCGACGACGACGTGACCTTCTGGGCGGAGCAGCCCGATCTGGGCGGCATCCCGCACGCCCTGTGGAACATCGCGGCGTTGCAGGCGATCGAATGGGTGCGTCAGGAGTCGGGCGTGGTCTGCACGCTCGACGTGCGGCCGGCGATCGGCTGAGTCCGCCCGAAAGCTGCCGTTTCCGGCTTTTCGCCGCCGGTCTCCGGCGAAAAGCCGGAAACCCCGACCGACCGGCGACCCCTAGTACAGTCGCATGCCCTGCGGCACGGGGGTGAAACCGGCCTGGTGGAGGACGTGCGTATACGGGTTGCGCGCGTTCAACGGCGCGCCGTTCACGTCCGAAAACGTGACGGTGCGCGCGGCCGCGCCTCCCGTGCCGTCCGTGCCGCCGCGGCGCAGCGCGTAGGCGAGTTCGGTCAGTCCGAGGCGCAGGCGCGCGTCGGCGCCGGCGCCGGCGCCGGTCACGTCACGGCCGTCAGTCACGTCACGGCCGGCGAACACCGTCAGATGCTTCGATTTCGGTGTCGCATAGGACACCGGCCTGCCATCGGCCAACACGACGACGCCGCCCTCGCGGCGTACCGGCTTGGACGCGCCCACAGGCACGGGCGGCCACGGCAGCGCCGAGCCGTACAGGTTCGCCGGGTCGAGCACGGACAATGCCACCGGCGAACACATATGTCCGGCCGACTCGGATGCCATAGCCGGTGCGCCCGGCATGTCCGGTGCTTTAGCGCCGCCGCGCCCGCCTTCTTCGGTCCGCCGCAGTTCGTCGACCGTCTCGCGTTCGGCGAACTGGGCGGCGCCGAATCCTTCCACGAACATGCCGCGCGCGAGTCGCCCGTGTTCCTCCATGCGTTTGAGCAGCGGGTACAGCGCGGGGAACCCTCCGGGAACGTTCTCCTTGTCGATCAGCGGCTGTGCGATGACGCCGTACCGGTCGAGCAGGATCTCCACCAGTTCGAGCGCGCATCGCTCGTTGCCTATGGTCGCCGCAGATTCTGCATCCCCCGTGCCGCTCGTATCACTCATATCGTCCGACTCCGTCGCGCCGACCGCGGACCACAATCCGCCCAGCGTCATCGGCGTCGCGGGCCGCATGCGGATGCGGCGGCGTGACGCGCGGGCCGACGTGCGCACCTTACGGACGTCCGCGCCCAGCGCACGCACGGGCGCGAACGAGCTGTTGGTCACCTTCCCCTGCCAGGCGAGCGTCCACAACGCCTCCTCGAAGCGTTTCGCATCCCACTCGGGAAGGAGGATCTCGCCGGTCGCTGTGTCGATGTCCGGCTCGGCGATGGTGGTCCAGACGCGTTTGGCGGCGTCGGCGAGCTGGGTCGCATGGTAGGCGCCGCCGGAGGACAGGGCGGTGAGGATGGCCGCGGCGTAAGGCGATTCTTCTTCGGCGGTCTCTCCCCCAGGCTGCTGTTCCAGCAGGGGTGAGTCGGCGGGATGGAAGGCGATGAGCCCCGGATCCGTGGGTTTCGTGCCGCCGGTTTTGGAACCGACCCACACCGCTTCGCCGCCGGCGAGCAGTTCGTCGAGCATGGCGGGCGCGTATCCGGCGACGCGCGCGGGGAACACCGACGCCTCCCAGACGGCGGCGGGCAGCGCCACGCCCTCCAGTTGCTCGATGACGCGCATCAGCCCGTCCGCGCCCTCGTACGCCTCGCCGCCGACCGGTCCGACGCCCTGCCGTTGCAGCAGGAACGATTGGTACGCGACGGCCGGCACGGGGCGTATCGCCTCGCGCGCCTTGGCGAGCGACCTTGCGCGGATGCGGCGGAACACGTCGCGGTGCAGCCATTGCGTCGGCGCATTCCCGACCGCACCGTCACCCGTGCCACCTTTACCGTCGGGGTCCCCACCATCGCCGGCACCACCGTCTCCGTCGCCACCGTCTCCGTCACCGTCCATGAACCGCCCACGCAGCAGTTCGCCGCGCCGTTCGAGTTCGTCCAGCGCATGCACGGCTTCGGTCGCGTCGATCCCCAGTTCGGCGATCATCCGGTCCGCGGTGAACGGCCCGTGGGTCTTCGCGTAGCGGGTGACGCGCCCGGTCACGTCGTCGGCGGCGAGCTCGTTCCAGAACGTGCGTCCGGCGAGTTGCCGCGAGACTTCGGCGATCACGTCCGGGTCGAGCACGGCGCTCATGTCGGTGTTGCCGAGCAGCCGTTCGAGCACGTCCGGGTCCATGGACAGCAGGCGCACGCTGCGTTCGGCCTGCGGCGCGTCGTACTGGTACATGACGGAGCCGACGAATCCGAACAGCAGGTTCTCGGCGAACGGGGACGGCGTTTCGGTCGACGTGTCCTTCACGACGATGGTTCCGGCGTCCAGTCCGGTCATCAGGTCGCGCAGCGCCTTGAGATCGTAGACGTCCTGGAGACATTCGCGCGCGGTTTCGAGCAGCAGCGGGAAGTTGCGTCGCGTGCGTGCGGCGGCGAGCAGTTGGGCGGCGCGGAGCCGCTGCTGCCACAGCGGCACGCGCCGGCCGGGTTCGGTGCGCGGCAGATAGAGCGATCGTGCGGCGCATTCGCGGAACCGGGCCGCATAGAGCACGCTCTCCCCCACCTCGGTCTCGACGATGCGCGTGAGCTCGTCGGGGGCGAACAGGAGCAGGTCGCGTGAGGGGATGTCGCCGATGCCGTCGGGGATGCGGATGACGATGCCGTCGTCGGCCGCGTACGCCTGCCCGTCGAATCCGTAACGCTGCTTGAGGCGCGTGGTGATGGCCATCGACCATGGTTCGTGGACGCGCCGGCCGTACGGCGAGTGGATGATGATGCGTTGGTCGCCCTCCTCGTCCGGGCATCGTTCGACGACGATCGTGCGGTCGGAGGGGACGATGCCGGTGGCCGCCCGCTGTTCGGCGAGCAGCCGGGCGAGGTTGGCGATGGCGTTGCGGTCGAGGCCGTCGGCGTCGAGGCGCGCGAGAGTGGTCGGAGTGAAGGATGGGGCCGACGGCGGTACCCCCTCGGTCCGCTTCGCGGACGGCTCCCCCTCGAAGGGGGCGCAATGGGAAGAGGTGGTGAGGGCGGCGGCGAGGTCGCGGATGAGGTGGCCTTTGGCTTGGCCGAAGCCGGCGTCGCGGCCGGATTCCTCGCCGTGCCAGAACGGCAGTCGGGCGGTGCGTCCGGGGGCGGGCGTGACGACGACCTGGTCGCGCGTGATCTCCTGGATCTGCCAGGTGGAGGTGCCGAGCGTGATGACGTCGCCGACGCGCGACTCGTACACCATCTCCTCGTCGAGTTCGCCGACCCGTCGTCGCCCCTGGTTGCCGTCCGCTTCGGGCAGGACGACCGTGTAGAGGCCACGGTCGGGGATGGTGCCTCCGGAGGTGACGGCGAGCCGTTGCGCGCCGGGACGTGCCGAGATGCGGTTCGCCTCGCGGTTCCACATGAGCGGCGGGCGAAACGCGGAGAACTCCTCGGTGTCGTAGGCGCCGGTGAGCATGCCCATGACCGCGTCGAACATGCCCCGGTCGAGTTCGGAGAAGGGCGCGGCATGGCGTACGCCCGCATACCATGCGTCAGGGTCGAGGTCGTCCATCGCGGCGGTGGCCACGGTCTGCTGGGCGAGGACGTCGAGCGGGTTGCGCGGCACGGCCAACGGTTCGAGACGGCCGGCGCGCATGCTTTCGACGGCCGCGGCGACGCCGATGATCTGTTCGCGCGTCAACGGGTAGAACAGGGCGTGCGAGACGCCGCCGACGTGATGGTCGGCGCGGCCGACGCGCTGCAGTCCGGACGCGACGGACAGCGGCGGCGCGATCTGGATGACGAGGTCGACCGACCCCATGTCGATGCCGAGTTCGAGGCTGCTCGTCGCGACCACGCACCTGAGTTCGCCGCGCTTCAGCCGTTCCTCGATCTGTTTGCGCCGGTCCTTCGACACGGACCCGTGGTGCGCCATCGCGATCACGTCGTCCGGCTTGTGCGAGCCGACGAGCTGCGTGGTGCCGCCGACGACCGCGTCGTAGTGCGCGGCGAAGCGTTCGCGCCCTTCGGGCGAACCCGTGTCGGCGGATGCGGGGAATGCGGCGGGGCCTCCGCTCCCCCGCCGTTCGGCGTACAGGTCGTTCAATCGTGCAGTGAGTTTCTCGGCGAGTCCGCGCGAGTTGACGAACACGAGCGTGGTCCGGTGCGCGAGGATCTCGTCGAGCACGCTCGCCTCGACCACCGGCCAGATCGATCCGGCCGTCCGGTCGCCGGCCGCGCCGACGATCGCCGTGGACGCGACGTCGGCCCCGACGATCCCTTTGCGTTCGGCGAGCCGTCGCATGGCGGGCGTGACGCCGGAGATGTGGGGCGCGTCCGCACGTCCGGAGTCCACGCCGCCGGCGCGGTTCGGAACGTTCGCGGAGGAGAGGTCGCGCATGTCCGCCAACGGTTCGACGACCTTCAGATCCATGTCGGGACGCGAACCGGGATCCACGATCGTGACGGGCCGGTCGCCGCCGAGGAACCGCGCCGCCTCGGCGGGCGGATTCACGGTGGCGGACAGGCCGATGCGCTGCACGGGCGCGTCCGCGTCCGCGAGTCCGTCGAGCCGTTCGAGGCTCAGGGCGAGATGGCTGCCGCGTTTCGTGCCGGCGAGCGCGTGCACTTCGTCGACGATGACCGTGTCCACGGTCTTGAGGATGCGCCGGGCCTTGGAGGTGAGCAGCAGGTAGAGCGATTCGGGGGTGGTGACGAGGATGTCCGGCGGGTGGGCGGCGATGGCGCGGCGTTCCTTGGGCGTGGTGTCGCCGCTGCGCGTGGCGACGCGGATGCGCGGCGCGGGCAGTCCGAGCGTCCCGCATTCGCGGGCGATGCCGTCGAGCGGCGTTTCGAGGTTCCGGGCGACGTCGACGGCGAGCGCCTTCAACGGGGAGATGTAGAGGACGCGCACGCCGCGGGTCGTGCGTGTCGTGGAGGCTGAGGCGGGACCACCCCCAGTCGGCTGCGCCGACAGCCCCCGCCGGCGGGGGCGTGAGGTGGAGACCGGCTCCGCATCGGGACGCGATGTGACGGTCATCAGGCGGTCGATGGCGGAGAGGAAGGCGGCGAGGGTCTTGCCGGATCCGGTGGGTGCGACGACCAGCACGTTCTTCCCGGAGCGGATGGCCGGCCACGCCTCGCGTTGGGCTTCGGTCGGCTTTCCGAAGGCGCGCTGGAACCAGGCCCTCGTGGGCTCCGAGAACGATTCCAATCCTTCGCACATATGTTCGATTATCGCCCCCGCCGCGGACACGTGGCGCACACCCGCATCACCGCCCGCATCACCGCCGGTCCCGGCCGGCCGGGCCCGGTCAGTCCTCCACGTATTCGAGGATGTCGCCGGGCTGGCAGTCGAGGGCCGTGCAGATCCGGTCGAGCGTGGTGAAGCGTATCGCTTTGGCGCGGCCGTTCTTGAGTACGGATACGTTGACGGGCGTGATGCCGATGCGGTCGGCGAGTTCGCCGACGCTCATCTTGCGTTTGGCGAGCATGACGTCGATGTTCACGCGGATGGCCATTCAGATCACCGCCTCGAGTTCGTCGCGCTGCGCGATGGCGGCTTTGAGCAGGGAGCGCATGACGAGCATGAGCAGGACGAACGCGGCGATGAGCAGCAATGCGACGACGCATGCCGCGCTCATGGCGGCGGCCCCCATCGCGACGTCCGCGGAAGCGCCTTGGGCCGGGTCGTAGTATTCGGCGTGCGCGAGCGAGCCGTAGAGCAGCACGAACAGGACGACCGCTCCTTCGGCGGCGGCGCATGCGGTGATGGCGTCGGTCCATCTCACGGCCCTGCCGGAGAACACGTCGCGCCGTTTGGCGAGCGTGAGCAGCCGCCACAGGGGGATCAGCGCGACCTCGAAGCACAGGATGCCGAGCAGTCCGGCGACGGCGTACGGCCATCGGGCGGAGGCGAGTTCCGGGTATGCGGCGACGATGTCGCCGGAGAGGACGATCACGACGTATTGCCCCCACAGGCAGATCAGTTCGAAGAGGACGATCATCGCCTTGAGCACGGCGATCGCCGTGGGATGGTATTCCTTCCAGACCTGCCCGTCGGGCGCGTCCCGCCCGTCCGATCGATCGGCGCCGGCCATGGCCCCACCACCTTCCATATCACACGCCCGCGCCCTGCTTGGACACGAACGCATCATCACAATCGTCTAACGATAGTAATCTATCGATTTTCGATATGCAAATTCGGTGAAGAATCGTATTTCGATAATCATCTATCGTTTTTCGATAGCTTACGGTGATGGTGAAGCACGACGCAATGACGGACGGCACGCCCGTCGCACGCATCATCGAAGGAGCATGACATGGATCCGCAACCACCCACCACCACGCAACCACCCACCACGCGACCCACGACCGCACGGCCGTCGCCCGTCGCCGCGAAACCCACACCGCGCACCATCCTCACGCTCGCCGTCTCGCTGCTCGTCGTCGTGGCGTTCGACCGTCTCGTCGCCGCGGCGCCGTTCCGGTACGGCTCCCCGTTCATGCCGATCGCCGTCTTCTGGACCGTCTGCGTGGCGGCGACGACCCTGCTGCACTGGAGGACGGCGGCCCGCCGCCCGATGACGTGGTTCGTCGCCGCGGCCGTCGTCGCCTGCTCCGTCTGGACGGCGACGGACATGGCCGGCGCGTTCGCGTCGTACGACGCCACCTACCCGCTCACGATGCTTCTGGCCGTACCGTCGCTGCTCATGCTGCACCTTCAGCTCGTGAACGGCAGGTTCGACGTGTGGCGTCCCGCCGGCGTCGCGTCGCGCTGGCTGACCGGCTGGGCGGTGCAGCCGTTCTCCGGACTGGGCGCGTTCGGCCGCGCCGTCGCCGGTCTCGTCCACGCCGCCCCGGACGGCGGCCGTCGCGCGACGATGCGCCGCATCGGCCTGGCGGCGGCGATCGCCGTGCCGACGATCCTCGTGCTGGGCACGCTGCTGGCGAGCGCCGACATGGTCTTCGCCTACGCGCTCTCCCGTCTCGCCGCGGACGTCGACATGGCGTCGGTCGCCGGGCACACGGCGTTCGTGCTGACCGCGCTCCCGTTCGTGTTCTCGCTGCTCGCGAACCAGGACATGCGCGACGGCGCGCTCGCCGGCCTGTACGGCAGGCGGGTCGCGCTGTCGTTGGACCCGGTGGTGACGGCGATCGTGCTGGGCGCGGTGCTCGCCCTGTACGCCGTGTTCTGCACGGTGCAGTTCGCGTTCCTGTTCGCGGGCGCGGGCCTGCCGGACGGCATGACGTACGCCGAATACGCGCGCGGCGGGTTCTTCCAGCTGCTGCTGGTCGCCGCGATCGATCTGGGCGTGTTCGGCGTCGTGCTCTCCTACGCGCCGCGCACGCGCACGCTGACGGCGATGCTCGTCGCGCTCGTCGCGGCGACGGGCGTGATGCTGGTCTCGGCGGGCGCGCGGCTCGGCCTGTATGTGGGCGCGTACGGGCTCACGTGGCTGAGGTTCGCGTCGCTGACGTTCATCGGCCTGCTGGCCGTGGTGCTCGCGTTGTGTCTCGTGAAGACGGCGACGGTGCGCATGCGCGTGGACCGGCTGCCGTTGGTAGCGACGTGCTTCGCGCTGTCCGTCGTCTGGTATGTCGCGCTCGGATGGTGCGATCCGATGGCGTTGGTCGACGCGTACAACGCGGCCCACGGGTTCGACGCGGCTGGCGTGGCGGCGATGATGTGACCGTCACGCGCGCTTGCGGCGCAGGACCTCGTGCATGACGACCATGAGCGCGAGCAGTACGAACAGGTAGCACGGGTAGAGCGTGATGGACACGTATTGCGCGATGAGGCCGAACACGGGCGGCATGGCGAGCGAGCCGACGTAGGCGCTGGCCATCTGCACGCCGACGATGGCCTGCGAGTTCTCCTCGCCGAAGTAGTCGGGCGTCGAGTGGATGACGCACGGGTAGATGGGCGCGCATCCGAGGCCGATGACGACGAGCCCGGCCACGGTGCCCACGCCGCCGGGGATCGGCAGGGCGACGAGCAGCACGCCGGCGAGGAGCACGCACTGGCCGATGCGGATCATCGTCGGGTCGTCGAAGCGCATGGTGAGGAAGCCGCTCAGCGCGCGGCCCACGGTGATGCCCACGTAGAAGAGGCTCGCGAGCCCGGCCGCCCGGGTCTTGTCCATGCCGACGTGCATCACCATGTAGCTGCTGGCCCACAGGCCCGCGGTCGATTCGATCGCGCAGTAGCAGAAGAACATGATGAGGACCTCCTTGGCGCCGCGGATCGCGAGCACGCCGCGGATGCCGAGCGGTCTGCGCGGCGCGGCGGCCCCGGAGGAGTCGTCGGAGGCCGGGGCGTCCGTCGCCCCCGCTCCCCCGCGGGCCTTCCACAGCGGCAGGCTGAGCACGAGGACCGCGGTGAGCGCGACCTGGAGGATGGCGATGTAGCGGTAGCCCCACGCCCATCCCTGGCCGCCGGCGAGCGCGTAGCCCATCACGTAGGGGCCGAGCGACGCGCCGACGCCCCACATGCAGTGCAGCCAGCTCATGTGGCGGCTTTCGTAGTGGATGGCCACGTAGTTGTTGAGCGCCGCGTCGACGCCGCCCGCGCCCAGACCGTAGGGGATGGCGACGAGGATCAGCGTGGCGTAGTTCGGCGCGATGGAGAAGCCGAACAGCGCGGCGGCGGTGAGTCCCACCGATGCGGCGGTGACGCGTCCGGCGCCGAAGCGCAGCGTCATCCGGTCGCTCATCAGCGCGGAGCAGATGGTGCCCGCGGAGATGACCATCGAGATGCCGCCCGCCCATGAGACGGATGCGCCGAGGTCGCGGCTCATCGTCGGCCATGCGGCGCCGAGCAGGGCGTCGGGCAGGCCGAGCGAGACGAAGGCGACGTAGATGACGGCGAGCAGCAGGTTTGCCATGGTTGTCTCTCCATTGTGGCCATTGCGGCCGCCATGACGGCCGCATCGTTATGTACGTTCGTACATACTAGCGGACGGCGCGGGACAGCGGCCGCCGCGGCACGCGGGAGCACCCCCTGGCCCCATCCCCTGCCGCGGGACCGTTATCTCGCGGAGAAGTAGGCGACCACGTCGGCGGCCGAGCCGAACGACGCCTGCGCGCCGAGACGCGTGGCCGCATAGCCGGCCACGTAGGACGCCATCTGCGCGGATTCGAGCAGCGAATAGCCGGCGGCGAGGCCGGAGAGCACGGTGCCCATGAACGCGTCGCCGCAGCCGGTCGTGTCCTTGGCGGGGACCTTCGCCACGTCGACGCGGTACCAGCGGTAGTTCTCGATGACGACGGACCCCTGGTCGCCGAGCGTGACGATCGCGCGTTCGAACCCGTAGTCGGCGATGCGCGACACCACGTCGTCCCAGTCGCAGCCCGACCAGTCGCCGCCGTCCGGCTCGTCCAGTTCGAGCAGCTGGGCGGCCTCATGCTCGTTGACGAGCAGGATGTCGGTGGAGGTGACGAGCTCGTGCGGCAGTTCGGGCAGGAACGGCGACTCGTTGAGCAGCACGGTCACGCCGTCCGCGTGCGCGGCCTCGGCGGCGGCGATCACCGTGGTCATCGGGCTTTCGAGGCACAGGCCGAGCACGCTCGCGTCGGCGAGCGCGTCGCGGTGCGACTGCACGTAGCCGGCGCTCACCTTGCCGTTCGCGCCCGGCGAGTAGACGATCGTGTTCTCGCCGTCCACGTCCACGGTGATGACGGTGGTGCCGGTCGCGCCCTCGGCGCGCAGGATCTCGCTCGTGTCGACGCCGGCGGCGTCGAGTTCGCCGAGCAGGAAGTCGGCGTTCGGATCGTTGCCGACCGCGCCGTAGATGCAGACGTTGGCGCCGAGACGGGCCGCGGCGGACGCCTGGTTCGCTCCTTTGCCGCCGGGCAGGATGCGCAGCGCCCCGCCGCGCACGGTCTCGCCGGGTTCGGGCAGGCGGCGTGCGGTCACCGTGTAGTCGGCGTTCATCGAGCCGACGACGGCGACCGATCCTTCGGCGCGTTCGAGGCTGAGCAGCCGGTCGCGCACCTCCTGCGGCATGACGGGGCGCATGCCTCCTTCGAGCACGACGGCGGGGATGACGCCCGTCATCACCACCGGTTTCAGGCCGGAGCCGGTGCCGTTGGTGACGATGGCCGGCATGGATTGGGTGACCGACTGGACCACCGACTGGGCCAGCGACGGTTTGGCGGCGCGGGAGGACTGCGCCACGGACTGTTGGACGCCGGCGGGCACCTGCACGACCGGCTGGGTGGCCGTGGGCGCCTGCACGACCAGCGGCTGCGGCTGGGATTGGGTCTGGATGGGCGGGGACGGCACGCCGGCGGCGAGCGCCTCCTGCTCCACCGACTGCACGAGGGAGGCGAGACGCTCCTGGGATTGGATCTTCGACCGTTCGCTCATCGGCGTGACGGGCGGGATGGCCGCCGGCATCGTCTCGGCGGCGGGATGGACGACGGGGATGCGCTCGGTGTCCGCGGGAGGCTCCGTCGCCTGAGCCTGTGTCGCTTCCTCGGACGGTACGATGACGGTGGGGCCGTCATCGGGCATGTCGCCGCTCTCTTCTGCGCTCATCTCGGTATTCACATCGGACAAGCATAGTAGCGGTTGCGCACAAAACACACACATACGAGGGAGCCCGGCTGCAACCTCGTGCAACCGGGCTCCCCGTCCGCTCCCGCCGGCGGCGGGACGGACGCCGTCACGTGTCGATCTTGGAACGGTCGAAGTCGTCGGCGTTCTCGACGATGAACGCCTTGCGCGGCGGCACGTCGTCGCCCATGAGCAGGCTGAAGATCTCGGCCGCCTGGGCGGCGTCCTCCATGCGGATGCGGCGCAGCATGCGCGTGCGCGGATCCATCGTCGTGTCGGCCAGCTGGTCAGCGTCCATCTCGCCCAGACCCTTGTAGCGTTGGATATCCGGGTTGTAGGAGATGTGACGGCGGTCCAGGTCGGCGAGCTTGCCGGCGAGCTCGTCGTCCGAATACGTGTAGATGTATTCGCCCTTGTGCGAGCCGGCGAGCGCGATGCGGTGCAGCGGCGGCACGGCCGCGTACACGTGGCCGTGTTCGATGAGCGGACGCATGTAGCGGTAGAACAGGGTGAGCAGCAGGATGCGGATGTGCGCGCCGTCCACGTCGGCATCGGTCATCATGATGACCTTGTTGTAGCGCGCCTGTTCGATGTCGAAGCTCTGGCCGCTGCCGGCGCCCACCACCTGGATGATGGCCGCGCACTCCTTGTTCGACAGCATCTGCGTGATCGACGCCTTCTGCACGTTGAGGATCTTGCCTCGGATCGGCAGGAGCGCCTGGAAGCCGGAGTTGCGGGCAGCCTTCGCGGTGCCGAGCGCGGAGTCGCCCTCGACGATGAACAGTTCGGCCACGTCGTCGTTGCCCGGCTGGCAGTCGGACAGCTTCGACGGCATCGACGCGGATTCGAGCGCGTTCTTGCGGCGCGTGACCTCCTTGGCCTTGCGCGACTGGACGCGGGCGTGCATCTCGCCGACGATCTTCTCGAGCACGCGCGCCGACTGCTCCTTGTAGCCGCGTTTGGCGCCGGCGATCATCTCGCCGAACTGCTTGTCGGTCATGCGGGTGACGATCGGCTTGACCTGCGCGGTGCCGAGCACGTCCTTGGTCTGCCCCTGGAACTGGGGTTCGGCGATGCGCACGGTGACGACGGCCACGAGTCCGGCCATGATGTCGTCGCGTTCGACGCGCATGTGCTGGTCCTTGAGGTTCACCTTGAGCTTGCGCGCGTTCGCCTCGACGGTCTTGCGCACCTGACGGGTGATCGAGTTCATCAGCCCGTCGACGTGCGTGCCGCCGCCGGGCGTCTCGATGATGTTGACGAAGCTGCGCATCACCGTGTCGTAGCCGTTCACCCACCTGAGGGCGATGTCGACGCCGCAGGTGCGCGTCACGTTCTGCGCGTGCAGCTCGCCGTTCTCGCCGACGGCCTGCGTCTCCTCCTCGTAGGTGCCTTCGCCCTGGATGCGCCAGATGTCGGAGATCGGCTCGCCGTGGGAGAGGAAGTCGACGAAGTCCCTGACGCCGCCGGTGTGGAGGAACTCCTCGACGCGGGCGTGCGTGCGCGCGGCCGCGTCGGCCTGCGCCACGGCGACCGCGTCGGACGGGCCGGCGGCCTCGGACGCGGCGGGCGTGTCGGAGACATCGGGGGCATCGGCGACCGTCTCCGTCTCGGCGGCGACCGCGGTCCCGGCCGTAGCGACGGCGTCGACCTCGCGCATCTCGTCGAGCGACGCGTCGCCCGTCTCGGGCACGTTCTCGTCGACGACGGTGATCTTCAGGCCCGGCACGAGGAAGCTGGTCTGGCGCACGCGGTCGATGAGCTGCTCGTAGGAGAACTCGGCGGTGCTGTTGAAGATCTCCTTGTCCGCCCAGTAGCGGATGCGCGTGCCGGTGCGCTTGGCGGGCACCTTGCCGACGATCTCCAATTCGGTGGGCCGGTTCTTGCGCGTGCGCTTGAACGGCGAGTCCGGCGACGGGTTCGCCGGGTCGGCGTCCGCGTACACGCCCGGGTGCCCCTGGTGGAACGACATGTGGTGCGTGAGCCCGTCGCGGTCCACCCACACGTCGAGACGGGAGCTCAACGCGTTGACGACCGACGAGCCGACGCCGTGCAGGCCGCCGACCGCGTTGTACGAGGAGTTGCCGAACTTCGCGCCGGCGTGCAGCTTGGTGAGCACGACCTCCACGCCGGTGAGCTTCGTCTTCGGCTCCTTGTCGACCGGGATGCCGCGGCCGTCGTCCGCCACCTCGATCGATCCGTCGGTGTGCAGCGTCACGACGATGTTCGTGCAGAACCCGGCCAACGCCTCGTCGACGGAGTTGTCGATGATCTCCCACAGGCAGTGCATGAGGCCCTGCGAGTCGGTGGTGCCGATGTACATGCCCGGGCGTTTGCGCACCGCGTCCAGGCCCTCAAGGACGGCCAGGTCCTTGGCGCCGTATTCCTCTTTCGCCATAATCCCCTAGTGTTGAACGATGGTTGGTCGGCGGCCGCCGATCACTGATCCAGGAAGTCGCGCAGCGTCTGCGAACGGGACGGGTGGCGCAGCTTCGACATGGTCTTCGACTCGATCTGGCGGATGCGTTCGCGGGTCACGCCGTACACGCGGCCGATGTCGTCGAGGGTCTTCGGCTGGCCGTCCTCGAGGCCGTAGCGCATCTTGATGACGCCGGACTCGCGCGGCGACAGGGTCTCGAGCACGCTCTTGAACTGCTCCTGGAGCAGCGAGAACGCGACCGCGTCGGACGGGGCGATGGCGTCGGTGTCCTCGATGAGGTCGCCGAACTCGGAGTCGCCGTCCTCGCCGAGCGGGGTGTGCAGCGAAATCGGCTCGCGGCCGTACTTCTGCACCTCCTGCACCTTCTCGACCGGCATGTCGAGCTCGCGCGCCAGCTCGTCGGGCGTGGGCTCGCGGCCGAGATCCTGCAGCATCTGGCGCTGCACGCGGGACAGCTTGTTGATGACCTCCACCATGTGCACGGGCACGCGGATGGTGCGCGCCTGGTCGGCCATGGCGCGGGTGATGGCCTGGCGGATCCACCAGGTCGCGTACGTGGAGAACTTGAAGCCCTTCTTCCAGTCGAACTTCTCGACGGCGCGGATCAGGCCCAGGTTGCCTTCCTGGATGAGGTCGAGGAAGAGCATGCCGCGGCCGGTGTAGCGCTTGGCGAGGGAGACGACGAGTCGCAGGTTGGCCTCGAGCAGGTGGTCCTTGGCCTTCTTGCCGTCGTTCGCCGCCCACTTGAGCTCGCGCTTGCGCTTGAAGTCCATCGTGTCGCCCTCGGTGTCCAGCAGGTGCTGGGCGTACAGGCCGGCCTCGATGCGCTCGGACAGGTCGACCTCCTGCTCGGCGTTCAGCAGGTTGACGCGGCCGATCTGCTTGAGGTAGTCCTTGACCGGGTCGGCGGTGGCGCCCGCGGTGATCACGCGGCGCTTCGGGTTGCCGACCTTGCCGCCGCGGCGGCGCGGACGCGGCTCGTAGTCGTCATCGTCGTCGCGCACGACGAAGGCGCCCTTCTGCTTGGGCTCCTCCGCCTCGGCGGGCTTGTCGTCATCATCGTCGTCATCGGAGTCGTCGTCATCGTCGAGGTCGTCGTCGGAGTCCTCGTCGTCCGCGTCGTCCGACTCGTCGTCGACGTCGTCGCCGTCGATGTCCTCGTCGAGGTCGTCGAGGTCGTCGACGTCGAGATCGTCCTTCTCGTCGTCCAGCTCGTCGACCTCGTCCGCCTCGACCGGCTTCGCCGGCTCGTCCTTCTTCCTGCGCGGACGCTTCGCGGCGGCCTTGCGTGCCGTGGTCTTCGTGGCCGTCTTCTTCGCGGCCGTCCTGCGCGCGGTGCTGGCTTTCTTGGCGGCGGCGGGCTTCGTGTCCTTGGTGTCCTCGGTCTTGTCGCCGGCCGTCGTGCTCTTGGTAGCCAAACTGTTCCTCCTCGCGGTTCCTCGCCCCGCCTCATATACCACAAGGGCACACTTCTGGCAAGGGCAAATCGTCAACTATGTGAGTAAACCACCCCATAGGGACGATTATTCCCGTCGCGAAGAAACCCGCGCGCCCGGACGCGCCGCGGCGGCCGCTCAGGCGCAGCTGCACGCCGGTCCCAGACCGCGTTCCGACGCGCCCAGCACGATCGCCGCCAGCGTGCAGCCCTCGTCGGCGGCGAGTGAGCGCAGCGCGTAGACGGGGGCGCGGCAGTCGCCCAACCACCACAGGATGTAGGCGATCGCGGCGAACGGCTGCGCCGTCATCGTCAGCGGCATCAGGCACGCCATGGCGGAGAACATGGTGATCCCCGCCTGGCAGCGGCCCATGTCCGGCCCGTCGTCGCTCTCGAACGCCGCGGTCATCAGGTCGCGCACCAGCGCGGAGACGGGAGGCGTGCGCGGACGCGACAGGATCGTCATCAGCATGTCCCTGTCGCAGGCCGCCCGGTCGACGATCAGCGAGAGGATCAGCGCGTCGCGCATCGCCAGCACCTCGTGCATGCCGACGGCGATCGTGGCCATCGTCTCCTCGTCGAGGTCGACGCGGCCGTGGTCGATGTTGTCGAGCCACTCGTCGAGCGGACCGTCCATCCACTCGTTGTTGCCCGATTCGGGGCCGCGTTCGCGCCGGTCGGCGCGCAGGCGCCCCACGAGCCCGTCGATCACGTCGGCGTCGAGCTCGTCGAGCCCTTCGAGGAACTCGCGGCACTCGTCCGGGCTGTCGGCGTGCACGGGCCGCTGCCCCTTCCCCCCGGGGCCGGGCGGATCGGGCGGGTTCGCGTTACGGGTGCGTCGGTGCTTCGTCATGGCATCCTCCTTGATGGTCGTTCGATGGTCGTTGCCGTCACGGCCGGGGGTTCCGCGGCCGTGATGCCAGTATGACGGCCGGGCCCCGCCGCGCGCACGCTCCGCGGCCAATGTGGTCAGTACCCCGCGAGGCCTTGGAACCATTGGGTTCTTGTGTTCGGCGCGCATTGTGGATAACTTAGAGGCATGTGTTTGAGAGACGTTGACCGTTCCCTGATCGAACCGCGTATCGCCGCCCTGGTGGCCGAACGGGCGGGCGTGCCCGCCGAAGGCGCCGCCGCGGCCGGCTCCCCCATCCCCGCCGCATGCCGGTCGATGATGGACGCGGTCGTGCGCCAGGGCGTGACCTCCAGCGAAGGCGGCAAGCGTCTGCGCGCGCTGCTCGCCCTCGCCGCGTACGACGCATTCGACGGGGATCCCGCCGCCCGCGACGCGATGGTGGACATGGCGTGCGCGATCGAGGTGTTCCAGACGGCGGCGCTCGTCCACGACGACATCATCGACGACTCCGATCTGCGCCGCGGCAAGCCGAGCGCGCACCGGGCGCTGGAGGCCCGCACCGGCGACGCGGCGATCGGCCGCGGCCTCGGCCTCATGCTCGGCGACCTGCTCGCCACCGCCTGCGTCGACATCGCCAACAGCGCGGCCGCACGGCTCGAGAACCCGTCCGCGCTGGTCTCCGCGTTCCTCACCATGCAGCGCGAGGTGGAGATCGGACAGGTGCTCGACCTCGCCGTCGAACAGGCGCCGCTGGCCGACCCGCGGGCACTCGCCGAGGCGTCGCTCGGCGTGTTCCGCTGGAAGACGGCCAGCTACACGACGATCGCGCCGCTCGAACTCGCCCTGCTCGCCGCCGGCGACGCCCCGGCGGACGCGCGCGCGAAGGCGCTCGCCGTGGGCGTGCCGCTGGGCCTCGCGTTCCAGCTGGAGGACGATCTGATCGACGTGGTCGGATCGAGCCGCACCAGCGGCAAGCCGGTGGGCGGCGACATCCGCGAGGGCAAGCGCACGGTGCTGCTCGCCGACGCGCTCGAAGCCGCGTCCGCGGCGGAACGCGCCGAACTCGTCGCCATGTTCTCCGCCCCCGCGCGCGACGAGGCGGACGTGCGCCGCGCGATCGGCCTGTTCGCCTCCACCGGCGCCGTGGACCGCTCCCACGAACGCATCGCCCGGCTATGGACGCGCTCGCTCGAAGCGATCGACGCGCTCGGCCTCGAAGCGGACGCGCGCAGGCGCCTCGCGGACGCGTGCGCGCGTTTCGTGCCGGACGTGGCCAAACGCTAGAGTGGAACGGCAGGGATGCCCGCGGCGGAACGTCGCGGCGGAACGCATCCCGGTGATTTTCGTGAGTGACGTAAGGACACGGACGCAACCCCATGAGTGAAGCCGCAAACACCCCCGTAGGCCAGGTGATCGAAGGCCGCTACCGCATCGTGCGCCGGATCGCGCAGGGCGGCATGGCGACGGTGTACGAGGCGCAGGACGAGCGGCTCGGACGCACGGTGGCCGTCAAGATGATGCACGCGCAGCTCGCCGAGGGACCGCACCGCGACCAGTTCCTCGAACGCTTCCGCCGCGAGGCGAGGTCCGCGGCGCGCATCGCCAACCCGCATGTCGTGCAGGTGTACGACGCCGGCGAATCCGACGGACGCGCCTACCTCGTCATGGAGTACGTGCACGGCGTGAACCTGCGCCACGAGATGAACGGGCAGGGCGTGTTCAGCGTGCGCCAGACGCTGCGCGTCGTCGCCGAGACGCTCGACGGCCTGTCCAGCGCGCATCAGGTGAACGTCGTGCACCGCGACATCAAACCCGAGAACATCATGCTCAACGACCGCGGCCGCGTGCAGATCACCGACTTCGGTCTCGCGAAGGCCACCTCGCAGGCGACGCTCTCCTCCACCGGCATGCTGCTCGGCACCGCCGCCTACCTGCCGCCCGAGACCATCGAACGCAACGAGGCGACGCCGCAGGGCGACCTGTACGCGGTCGGCATCATGGCGTGGGAGATGCTCGTCGGCCACGTGCCGTTCATCTCCGACAATCCCGTCACGCTCGTCTTCAAGCACGTCCACGAGGACGTGCCGTCCCTCACCGTGCCCTGCCCCGGCATCGACCCGGCGGTCGCACGGTTCGTCGCGCACCTGACCGCACGCGCCATCGACGCGCGTCCCGCCGACGCGACCGCCGCGGCGGCGGAACTGCGCGACGTGATGCGCGGGCTCTCGGTGGAGGCATGGCAGTATCGGCGACCGGCCGAAACGGACGCGACGGCGCACGACGCGGACCGCACGGCCGGCGCGGTCGGCGCACGGCTCGCCGGGGCGGGGTTGCCGCCCGCGCCCCCGGCGACGCCGCAGCCGCCGACGCCGCCCGAAACGGAACCCGCCCCGCGTGACGCGGCGACGCATGATGCATCGGATTCCGGCACGACCGACTCACGGACGACCGTCCTGCCGCAGGAAGCGACGCCCCCCGCGCAGGCCGCGGAAACCGAGACGCTGCCGCCGACCACCGCCATCGAGGCGGGCGCGACGCAGGTGCTCGCGCCCATGCCCGAGCCGAAGGAGACGCAGGCGCTCAGCCTGCTCGACTTCGCGGACGAATCCACGCTGACCGGGCAACGCCCCATAACCGATGCGGCGCCGCGCACCGTGGAATCCGACCCCGCCATGCCGCCCGCCGTTGCGACACCCGACGCGGCGGCGTCGAACGCCGCAACCGTCGCCCTGCAGCCGGTCAAAGGCGACGTGCGGACGAACGCGGCCGCGGCGCCGCGTCCCACCACCTCGCTCGCAAACGGTTTCGGCGCGAAGGCGGCGCCGCCGCAGCACCTCGCCGCCGAACCGACGGCGCAGGCCGCCGCGCCCGGCGCGACGACGCCGCGCAAACGCCACGGCAAGGCCATCATCATCACGATCGCCGTGCTGCTCACCGTCGCGCTCGCGGCGGGCGGCGGCGGCGCATGGTGGTACTACCGCGGCCCGGGCAGCTATTGGGAACTGCCGAAACCGGACGACGTGGCCTGCGAGACGGACCGCGCGTGCACGCTGGAAGGCGCCGCATGGAAGGCGTACGAGAGCACGCTCAAGGTGACGGGCATCCCGTACAAGACGTCGACCGCGTACAGCGACACCGTCGAGGAGGGGCATATCGTGCTCGCCACGCTGGACGGCAAGAACGCCCAGGTGGCCGCGCACGTGAGCAAACGCCACACGCCCACCCTGCGCGTCGTCGTGTCCCGCGGCGTCAGGATGGCCACCATCCCCGCGGACATCCTCGACCCGAACACCGACAACGGCAAGGCGCCGCTCGACGCGTTGAAGAAGGCCGGATTCACGAACGTGAAGCACGACCAGTCGAAGGACGTGTACTCGGAGACCCTGCCCGAAGGCGCGACCCTGAGCATCTCCCCCGACCCGGGCACCACGCTCAAGCACAACGCGGAGATCGACGTGGCCCTGTCGAAGGGCCCGATGCCCGTCACCATGCCCGACATCGTGGGCCGCACGAAGGACGAGGCCGCCACCGCGCTCGACGACCTCAAACTCAAGGCGAACTGGAGCGAGGAGTACAGCGACACGATCGAGTCCGGCAAAGTGATCTCCTCGTCCGTCGCGAAGGACACGCAGCTGCATTGGGGCGACTCGGTGGACGTGGTCGTCTCGAAGGGCCCGGAGATGGTGACCATCCCCGACGTGCGCGGCAAGACCTACGACGAGGCGTCCAAGACGCTGGAGGCGCTCGGACTGCAGGTGAAGAAGTCGGCGCCGCTCGGCGACGTGACGCACACGGTGCGCCTGCAGAGCCCCGACCCCGGCCAGCAGGTGCGCGTGCGCGACGAGAAGGGCAACAAGACGGTCGTCACGCTCACCGTGGTGTGAGTCGACGAGAGGGGCGGTTCATCGCAACGACATTGCGATGAACCGCCCCTCTTCTATGCCCCCCCTCAGTCGTTCTACGGACGACTGAGGGTTCTTTCGGCGCAGACGAACGTCCGTCACGCGGCGGCCGATTCGGCCTCTTTCCTGGCCTTGAGCTCGGCCTTGATCTTCTGCGCGTATTCGGGCACGTACTCCTGACCGCTGAGCTTCTGGATCTCGGCGGTCAGATGGTCGGTGAGCGCGCGCAGGTCGTCGTGCGTGATCTCGTCGGCCGGCTTCCGCTCCACGTGGATCGGCTTGCCGTAGATCACCTGCGTCCTGCCCTTCTTCGGAATCGACGTGCCGATCGGCTGGAGCTTGTCGGAGCCGATGAGCGCGGTCGGCACGATCGGGCAGCCGGTCTCGAGCGCGAGACGCGCCACGCCCGTATGACCCTTGTACAGGCGGCCGTCGGGGCTGCGCGTGCCCTCGATGTGGATGCCGAACAGGTGGCCGTCCTCGATGATCTCACGCGCGTGCTCGAGCGCGCCCAGCGACTTGTTGCCGCCGGAACGGTCGACAGGGAACACGCCCACGGACGTGAACCACCACTTCTTGAACTTGCCCTTGATGCCCTTGCCCTCGAAGTACTCGGCCTTGCCCATGAAATGCACCATGCGCGGGCAGGTGATCGGGATGAGCGCGTCGTCGATGACCGCCAGATGGTTGGCGGCGATGATCGCGCCGCCCTTGCGCGGGATGTTCTCCAGCCCCCTGGCCGTGGGGCCGAGACGGCGGCGCGCGATGGGACCGAACACTTTGACGAAGAACCAGTAGAGCACTTGGCGTTTCCCTCCCCGCGCAGACCCTGGCCGCGCATTAGAGTGGTATGTATGACTGAACTCAACAATACCAACGCTGACGACGAGCGCACAAACCCCGCTCCGGATGGCGACGGGAAGACGGCGAAGACGCCGTCCGGCGCCGGACGCGACGACGCGGCGAAGCCCGATCTGGGCAATCTCGACGCGGCGTGGGCGGCGTTCGAGGCGGAGCACAAGGACGAGCTCAGGTCGGTGGCGTCGTCGCGCAACGCGAAACGCTTCGAGAAGCACGCCGAACGCCGCGAGAAGGAACGGCTCATCGACATCGACGACCTGAAACCCGACGCGTTCTCCCGCACGGGCGCCAGCCACGGCCCGCGCGATTTCACCGGCTCCAGCTGGCTCGACACCGACCGGGTGATGGACGCCTACGATGACGGCGGCTTCACTCCCCCGAACCCCGAAATCGGCCCGGTGAAGCGCTCGACCCTCGTGTGCTGGATCCTGCTCGCCGTCGGGCTCGTCGGCTCGATCGCCACGATGTTCATCCCCGGCATCGGGTCGGTGCCGTTCCTCGGATGGCTGCTGAGCTTCGCGTTCAGCATGTGCACGATCATCGGTCTCGGCGGGCTCATCGGCAAGCTGCTGACCCGCCGCCGCCAGACCGGCGACCGCGGCGGCTATTTCGACGACGGCGCGCGCGTCTGAGCGGACGTTCCGCCACGGCCGTGCGAGCGTACGGTCACGAGTTGAAGTCGATGGACTCCTGCAGTTCGGCGATCATCGCGCGCGCCGCGTCGGACGCCGTGCGTTTGCCGAAGACGACATCCTGCTGGTAGCGCACGATGGTCTTGTCGAGGTCGGAGGCCCCGTTCGGCGTGATCGCCGGCGGATCGCCCAACGTGGGGCGGACGACGTCGACGAAGTCGAGCGCCGTGCGGTCGGTGCCGGTCGCCTTCGCGGCGAGGTCCCTGCGGATGGCGTCGTTGGACGGGATGCCGCGCTCGGTGCCGAGGATCCGCCCGGCCGTCGCGTCGTTGAGCAGATAGTCGACGAGCATCGCCGCCTCGGCCGGATGGCGCGACTGCGAGGAGATCGCCCAGTACATGCCGGGCTTGAGGTACATCGCCTTCACGCCCGGATCGTCCTGGGGCAGGGGGACGAGCGTCATGTCGTCGGTGCCGGCGGCCTGGGCGTACGGGGTGATCTGCGTGGACTGGGTGAGCATCATCGCCTGCCGTCCTTTGCCGAAGTCGCTGTCGTTCATGGCGGCCGCCGTGTTCTCGCTCCAGCGTTCGGCGCTGCCCTCGATGCCGTTCGCGGCCCAGTCGGCCGGCAGCTGGAGGAAGGACGCCAGCGTCTTGGCCGAGATGGCGACGCGGTTCCCCTCGAACAGGCGCTCGCCGTGCTGGCGCGCCCACAGTTGCAGGCCGAACCCGTTATTGGGGGCTATGGCGCCGATGTCCTTGCCGCCGGAGCGTTCGGTGACCTGCTTCGCGAAGTCGGCGAACTCGTCCCAGGTCCAATGGGAGGTGTCGGGCAGGGTGAGGCCGAGCCTGTCGAGCACGTCGTCGTTGACGATGACGCCGTATTGGGTGGTGGTCATCGGCGCCGCGACCTGTCTGCCCTCGACCTGCCCCATCCGTTTCAGCGAGGCGTCCATGCCGTCGAGACGGAGATAGTCCGAGGCCTTGCCGAGGTCGAGCAGGGAGCCCATCGAACCGTAGAAGGCGAGGTAGAGCTCGTCCATCTGCATGACGTCCGGCGCGTTGCCTCCGGCCGATTGGACGGCGAGCTTGTCCCAGTATCCGGTCCAATCGGAGTATTCCGTGTCGACGTGGATGCGGGGATGCTCCTTCTCGAAGGCCCTGACGGCCTGCTCGGTGGCCTTGACGCGGGCGTCGCCGCCCCACCAGTCGAGCCTGATGGTCACATCGCCGTCCGCCGGCTCGACCGGCACGTCGGACGCGCCGACCGAGCCGCCGCACGCGGCGGTCGCGCACAGGGACAGGGCCGCCAGTACGGCCGCCGCGAGCCGCGCGCCTTTCCTCCACATCCTCCACAACCGTGTCATCATCATTTGCCTCCCGTGGTGGCGATGCCCTGGACCAGATACCGCTGCCCGAACGTGAACACGAGGAACAGCGGGATGAGACTCACCACGCTCATCGCGAACATCGGGCCGTAGCTGGATTGGGACTGCGAGTCGATGAACGTGCGCAGGGCGATCGGCACGGTCATCATGTCGGGCTTGGTGAGGTAGAGCAGCTGGGTGAAGAAGTCGTTCCACGTCCAGATGAACGTGAACACGGCGCAGGTGCCGATGGCGGGCTTCATCAGCGGCAGCAGGATCTGGAAGAAGATGCGCGCGTGCCCGGCGCCGTCGATCTGCGCCGCCTCGTCGAGATCGCGCGGCAGCCCGCGCAGGAACTGGTAGAACAGGAACGTGAAGAACCCGTCCATGGCGAGGAACTTGGGCACGATGAGCGGCACGAACGTGTTGATCATGTGCAGCGAGTTCCACATGATGTACTGCGGGATGATGACCACGTGGATCGGGATCATGAGCATGAGCAGCATGAAGCCGAACAGCGGCCCGCGGAACCGGAAGTCGAGTCGCGCGAACGCGTAGGCGGCCATCGAGCAGGTGAGGATGTTGCCGACGATCGCGAACACGACGATGATCAGCGAGTTGAGGACGTACCGGCCGAACGGGTGGCTGAGCGCGTTCCATCCGGCTACGTAGTTCTCCCACAGCGGGTGGGTGACGACGAGGCCCATGTTCGTGAAGATCTCGTTCTGCGGACGCAGCGAGCTCGCGACCATCCACAGGATCGGGTAGAGCATGACGACCGCGAGCAGCAGCACGACGATCTGCTTCGCGACGGCCGCGACCACGCGCACCGCTCCCCTGCCCCGGTCCGGCATCATGCCTTCGCCCGATCCGAGATCGGCGTACGCCGCCGCCTCGCCGTCGTGCGCGGCCCCGCCGGACGTCCTGTCGGTTGCCTTGTCGGCCATCTTGTCGGTTGCCATATCCTTCGTCCTTGCCGTGTCAGTCATCGTAATGCACCCAGAACCTCGAAAGGGCGAAGTTGATCCCGGTGAGCGCGGCCACGATCAGCACCATGATCCAGGCCATCGCCGAGGCGTACCCCATCCTCAGGGAGGCGAATCCCTGCTGGTAGAGGTAGAGCGTGTAGAACAGGGTCGAGTCGGACGGGCCGCCGGTGCCGCCGGAGACGACGTACGCCTGCGTGAACGTCTGGAACGAGTTGATGACGCTCATCACCAGGTTGAAGAAGATGATCGGCGAGAGCATGGGCAGGGTGATCGACCGGAACCTGCGCCATGGGCCGGCGCCGTCGACGCTGGCCGCCTCGTACAGTTCGCGTGGGATCTGCCTGAGGCCCGCGAGGAAGATGACCATCGGCGAGCCGAACTGCCAGACGTGCAGGGCGATGAGCGTCCAATTGGCGGTGTCCGGGTTGGCGATCCAGCTCATCGACGTGTCGACGCCGATGAGGCCGAGGAACGCGTTGAACAGGCCGTCGGAGCCGAACACCATCTTCCACAGGACCGCCACGGCGACCGAGCCGCCGAGCATCGACGGCAGGTAGAACGCGGAACGGTAGAAGGCGAGGCCCCGCATGCCGCGGTCGAGCGCCACGGCGAGCGCGAGCGCGGCGGCGAGCTGCAGCGGCACGGAGACGACCACGTAGGTGAGCGTGACCGCAAGCGAGTGGAGGAACCGTGGGTCGACGAGCATGTGGCGGTAGTTCATGAGCCCCACGAACCGCGGCGGTTTGATCATGTTGTATTTGGTGAACGAGATCGCCAACGAGTACAGCATGGGGATCAGGCTCAGAAACACGGCTCCGATGAGCCATGGGGCGAGGAATCCCAATGCCACCTTGGTGTCCTTGGGCCGTTCCTTGGGTGCGCGCCGGTTCCTGACCAGCGTGCCGAATTCCGTGAAAGCGCTCATGACGTTCCCTCCGTCATCGCCGTTCGTCTCGTGCCGTCCGGCCTTCGTCGGCCGGTATGGTTGCAAGGATATCAACGCAGGCGCCTCGCGTCGCGGAGCCGCGATCGGTCGCGGGGAGCATCGCCTTCCCGAACGTCATGGCCCCTCCTTCGCCGGTTCCCGTGGTTTCTCCGTTGCATTGCGTCCCCACCGCTTTGCGAGGACACCGTCAGGCTAATGTCTGCGGTGCCGTGCCTGAGGGTTGTTGCCACAGGTTGCCAAAACCTGGTGGGCGACGGGTCGGGGCCGACGGAGACGCTTCGGAGACGACGATGCCCCGGCCGCCGGTTGGCGGTCGGGGCATCGGGGGCATGGGCCCGGAACGGGCCGGGGCCGTTCGGATCAGGCCTTGGATTGGGCGACGGCGATCCACTTGTCGAGCAGGGCCGCGGCCTTGCCGGAGTCGACGGTCTTCTCGGCGAGCGCGTACGCCTCGCGGAAACGATCGGCCAGCGTGCCGTCGGCGACCAGATGGCCGTCGGCGACGATGGCGGAGGCGGCGTTGAGCAGCGCGGTGGTGCGGGCGGGCACGTCCTTGCCGGCGAGGAAGTCGCGGAACGCCTGGGCGTTGACCTCGGGCTCGCCGCCCTTGAGCGTCGTGACGTCGATCTTCTCCAGGCCCAGTTCGACGGTCGGGTCGAATTCGGTCTCGGTGACCTTGCCGTCGCGGATCTCCCACACGGAGACCGGACCGGTGGGCGCGAGCTCGTCGAGACCCTCGTGCGAGGTGTACACCATGCCGGACTGGCCGTTGGCGGCGTACACGGCGGCCATGATCGGACTCACCTCGCGTTTGGCGCAGCCGATTGCCACGTGCGCGGGCTTGGCCGGGTTGGTGAGGGGCCCGAGCACGTTGAACACGCACGGGATGCCGAGCGCGGCGCGGATCGGGCCGACGAAGCGCATGGCCGGGTGGAAGGTGCGGGCGAACGCGAAGGTGATGCCCACCTCGTCGCCGATCTCGCCGACGGCCTCGGGGCTGAGCCCCAGCGGCAGGCCGAGCGCCTCGAGCACGTCGGCGGCGCCGCACTTCGACGAGGCGGCGCGGTTGCCGTGCTTGACGATCTTCACGCCTGCCGCGGCGGCCACGACCGAGCCCATCGTCGACAGGTTCACGGTGGAGAATCCGTCGCCGCCGGTGCCGACGATGTCGGTGGTCTCGCCGGAGACGTTCAGCGGCACCGCGTGCGACACCATGGCCTTGGCCGCGCCGGACACCTCCTCCGGGGTGAGTCCGAGCTGCTGCTGCATGGCGAGCGCGGCGCCCACGGCCGCCGGGTTCGCGTTGCCCTTCATCAGATCATCGACGAACCATTCGGATTCCCCGGCACTCAGATGGTCTCCCCCGACCAGCTTGGAGAGAATCGACTTCCATGTGATCTCTGCCATTGTTCCTCCTTGGCGCGTTCGGCGCCCGATCCATCAGTAACGCCGCTCATTGTAACCCCTGTGCGTTTCGCTCCGACGGAACTTCCATATAGCAGAACGCGGGCGAGGGCCTCCCTCGGGAAGGCCCTCGCCATCGGATCCGCGGGACCGGCCGGCGGATCATTCGGTGGTCTGCGGCCAGCACTGCTCGTAACGGATGCCTGTGAGCTGTTCGACGACCTTCTTGGTCTCCGGGTCGACGTCCTTCTTCAGGCCGCCGTTCCTGAGACGGTCGATCTCCTTGAGCAGGATGCCATCGGTACGCTTGTCGAGCTTGAAGGTCAGCGCGATGATCCAAGCGATGATCAGGCCGATGATGACCCAACCGATGCACACGAACGCGATGCCGTTCTGGGCGGAGATCGGCTGGCTCGGATACTGCATCGCACCGGAGGCGTCCTTGGCGGGCTTCACGAAGCCGGTCGTGGCAAGGTACAGGCCGATGAACGTCGTAGCGAGACCCGAGGTCAGCTTGCGCAGGAAGAGCTGGAAGCCGACGAATACGCCGGAACGGTTCTTGCCGGTGACGATCTCATCGACATCCGGGATGAACGGAAACACGTTCCACGGGATGAACCAGACCATGGCGCGGAAGATGAACCACCACACAGACACCACGAAGGCGAGGACGGTCCACACGTTTTGGGGCATGGTACGCTGAGCCTGCCACAAGCCGAACAGACCGACCAGACCGATGATGCCGCCGGCGAAGTTCAGAGAGAACATGTTGCGCGGGCCGAGCCTGGCGAACAGCCAGCCGAAGACCGGCTTGAACGGTTCGGCGATCAGGGCGAAGCTCAGGAGCAGGGAGGCGAATGCGGCGGTCTTGTTCCAGTCGTAGATCACGAAGAACAACCAGGTCTGGCCGAAAACGTCCATGAAGGTCTGGCCGAGCAGGTAGATGAGGACGTGCTTGCGGAAGGACTTGATACGCAGCGTGGAGAAGTATCCGACGAAGATGTCGGCGACGTTCTTGAGCCACTTGCCGAAATCGAACGGCTGCCCGGCCTCCGCCTCGATCTTCTCGACATCGAAACCGGCCTGTTCCGGCGTGAACTCCCATGTGGACTTGTAACAGATGAACAGCGCGATGCAGAAGAGGCCGATCAGACCGACCATGGAAATCTGATAGGCGTAGGCGTGATCCTCGCCCATGCCGGCCAAGGCCGCCGCCATGAGCAGGGAGATGCCGGAGCTGGTCACGCCGGACACGAACATGCGCACGGTGGACAGCTTGGTACGTCCGTCAAAATCCGTGGTCATTTCGGTAGGCAGGGCGGAGTACGGGGTCATAATCAGCTGGTTGGCGATAATCCACAGCGCGTAGCCGATGAAGTACAACCAGACTGGCAGACCGGGAATCCACACGATCGCGGTGACGAGGAGAAGCGGGATGCCCGCCATCAGGAAGAAACGGCGGCGACCGAACCTGCGGCCGATTCTATACCTATAGAAATTGTCGGATAGCGTGCCGACCACCAGTGCGGCAAAGGCGGACAGAATGGTGGCGATGCCCATAATCGATGTCGCCTGGTCGACGGCCAGCCCGGCGAAGGTCACCCAGAAGACGGGCAGGTATGTTGCCGTCTGGCCGAAGCCGCCGCCGTAGAAGTCGCCGAGGCCGAAGCCGAAGGCGTTCTTCATCGTAATCTTGCGTCCCTGGGGCGCCTTGGCCTCGGGGGTCTTGTCATGCTGCGTCATTGCATTCCTTTCCTTAGGTTGCGTCTGCGGCGCTCAGTGCCGCCACTTGGTCTTCATGGCGGCGAAGATCTCGTCGTCGGTGGGATGGTTCTCCATGTTCATGATCACGAACACGTCCTTCTCCCATTCGGGGTAGGTGAAGTCGCGCAGCCACTGGTAGTAGTGGGGGCCGTCGCCGACGCATCTGAGATAGCCCATGAGCTGGCGGGAGACCCACGCGGACTGCTTGACGTCGGTCAGGCAGTCGTTGCGCCAGAAGCCGGCCCACTTGCCGTGTTCGCGGTCGCGCATCGCCCGGTCGCCGGCGTCGAACTCCTCGGCCGCGAGACCGGCCTCGTAGAACGCGCGCTTCCAGTCCTCGTCGTATCCGGCGAGCAGCGCGTCGCACACGTGCACGGAGGCGGCCACCGAATGCTCGTAGATACCGGCTTCGACGCCGATCGAGTCGCGGATAAGTTCGGTCGCCGCGTCCTGCCCGCGCAGTTCGGCGGAGATTGCGGCGAGCTCGACATGGTCCGCCAGGTCGGCGTAGCGTGCGACGGCCGGGGCGATCAGCGCACGGTAGAACTCGATCTGCTCCTTGAGGCTCGGGGCGTCATGCATCCAGCGCAGGTCCTGCGCCGGGGCCTGACGGTCCCTGAGCCACTGGGTGATGAGCATGCGCGGCACGTGGTTGAAGTACTGTTCGCCGGCGTGGTCGTCCCAGTTGGGGCCGTACTGCACGGCGGCCTTCCAGTACTCCTCGTACAGGTCGAACACGGCGTCGGCGTTGTCCTCGCCGTAGTAGTCGGCGGCGTACGCGCGGGCGGTCCTCTCGAAGTCGATCCTCCCCTCGCGCCAGATCGCGGCGATGAAGTTGAGGAAGTAGACGTGCGGCTTGACGTTGGAGGCGTTGACGATCCACACGTCGTCGCCGCCGTTCGCGATCACGTCCTCGAGCTCCTTGGCGACGAGACGCGGGTCGTTGGTGATGTCGGTGGTGTGGTTGGCGGCCTGCAGGTCGTAGAAGCTGGCGTGGTAGTAGATGCCGTTGTCGCCGTCGTTCGTCGGCATGGCGGGCACACGCGGGTTGTTGTTCTCCTGGCGGCGGGAGACCATGCGCCCGAAGCCGTTGTCGGCCCAGATCTTGGCGACCTGCTTCGGATAGGTCAGGACGCCGGCGCGGTAGAGCTCCATCGCCTCGCCGTAGAGGTAGATCACGCACTGGGCACCCGGGTCGGCCGCCTGCACCATGTCGTACTGGCGCTGGATGATCTCGCTCAGCAGCCTGCCGCGCGCCTCGTCGGTGGCGTAGCGCGGGTCGAAGTTCCAGAACGGCTGGTCGCCCTGGCCGCGGAAGCCGAGCGTCCACACGGTGCGCTTGCCCTTCTGCGCCTCGATGGCCTCGCGCCACAGGGCCTCGAAACGGGGCTCCTCCTCGGGCCACTTGGGTTGGACGCCCGGGTAGGCGGAGGCGAACATGCGGGCGCCGAGCGGGCAGGCGTGATGCTGGTTGATGTAGAAGCCCATGTCCTGGGCGAGCTTCAGATGCGGCTCGCCGCGCTGGCCGGAGCCGGGGATGACCATGTTGCCGCCGAGACGGTACACGGTCTCGAAGGCGAGCCTCCACGGCTTCTCCTTGTCGTTGTCGACCTGCCAGTCCTCGAGCAGGACCTCGTCGTTGATGAAGAACCCCTTGTACTTGACGGCGGTCGGCTTGGACGTGAGCGTGAAGTCGTCGGCGACCTCGATGGCGGGGACCGGCGCGAACCGCTGGTCGTTCCAGAACCAGAGGTCCTTGACGCCGAGCACCTCGCGGCTGACGGCGTAGAGTCCGTAGATGAAGCCGAAGTCGTCGCCGGCGTGGATCTCCAGATTGCCTTCCGCCACACGTACTTCATAGGTTTCCGGATTATGAGGGCCTACGACCAGCACGATATCCGCGCCTGATCGCTCCGAGGGCACGGTGACGGCGGCAAGATCGCGCTCGACATCTTCAACCGCATATGCCACCGCCCTGGATGGCGTAGCACCAGTCACTTTCGTGGTGGCTGTGATGGAAATAGACATGGTTCCTCCAAGTGAACTTGTCTGTCTGTTGCTTTCCGCGATACCGTCCGCTTCCACGCGCCTCGTATCGCTGACATGATTCATGTTCGTCTACTTCAGCAAGCCCGTTGCGCTTGTTGCCCAAGGTTGCCATAATATTGCCGAACGTTGTTGTTTACCCATGCAACACCCGTTGGAGGGAAGCCACCATGGAGCGCGCACATCATAAAGCCACCATCTACGACATCGCCCGTGAAGCCGGAGTCAATCCCTCCACCGTATCCCGCGCACTCAATCAGCCCGGTCGCGTCGCGGCAAAAACCGAGTTCCGCATCCGCCATATCGCCGAGAGGCTCGGCTACCTTGCCGTCGATTCCGGCCGCGACGTCGGTACGATGCCGGCCACCGGCATGGTGGCCGCCATCGTACCGACATTGACCAATCCCCTGTATGCGGCGACGATCAACGCCATGCAGCGCCGGCTTCAAGCCAAAGGATACGGCCTGATCACATTGGGCACCGATGAACAGCCTGTGGTGGAGCGCAAGGCGATGTCGTACGTGATGCGCAACGTGGATGGCGTGGCATTGATTTCGCCGCGTTTGAGCGAACCGGACATCCGCCGCATCCTGCTGGTCAAACCGGTCGTATTGCTGAACCGCTCCATTCTGGGCATGACCAGCATCACTATCGATATGGCTCGAGCCATCGATGATGCGGTACGCAACCTCAAGGCATGCGGACACTCCTCCATCACCTATCTGGCAGGCCCGACAAGTTCCTGGTCGAATGAGTATCGACGCCGGTATGTTCGCGCGGCCGCCTTCCACTACGATATGACCTACCGGGTGGTACGTGAATGCGAGCCGGACGTCTCGGGCGGCATCAAAGCCGTAAACCAGTACCTCATTCGTCCTACCGATGCCGTATTGGCGTTCAACGACGCGCTGGCAGCGGGGTTCATCACCGCCGCGCGACGCAATGGTCTGCGCATTCCGGAGGATGTATCGGTCATCGGGGTCGATAATACGGAGATGTCCGCCATAATCACCCCCTCCTTGAGCACCATCGACATGAAGATCCCCGACATGGCGGAGCATGCCGCCGATGCACTGATCAGGATGATACGCAATCCGAGCGGCACCCGTCCGGAATCGATAACGTTGACCGCCGACTATCGTCTGCGCGATTCGGTGAATGAGCATAAACGATCGACCATGAAGCTCGGACCGTATGCAGAGATCAGACAATCGAGCGACACCATCGTGCTCACCATGCTGTCCAACGCGTTCAATGAGACCATGCCACGCCTGAACGAATTCATGCGCACGCACCGTCATATCGTCATCGACCCCATTGAAGGGCGTACGCAGGAGAACACACTGTCGCTGTACTGGGAGCGCGTCATCAATCACCGTTCGGTTCCGGATATCATCAATGTGGAACGTACCGCCCTTCCCCAGTTGGCGGCATCCGGCGCGCTGCAGGATCTGTCCATGGAACGTGTCGCATCCGAATTGGAGCCCCTCGTGGACAAAGCGGCATGGAGATCGGTGCATTATGCCGGCAGACTGTATGGCATACCAGGCGACCAGTCACAGACCGTGATGTTCTACCGCCCCGACCTGCTGAAGCACTACGGACTTGAAAAACCACGAACCTGGGACGAACTCTACGAGGAAGGCGTGGCGTTGCATGCGCGCAATCCCAAACGGTACATGGGCATGATCGACACGAACGACGTGCAGCATTACCTGTCGTTTTTCCGTTCGGCCAGAATAAAGCCATGGACCGTGGAAGGCGATTCCACCATCTCGTTCCATATGACCGACGACACGACGTTGTCCATCGCGCGGTTTCTTCAGCAATGCATCGACGACGGTGTGCTCAAGGCCGAACCTCTCTGGGACAGCCGCTACATGCCATCGCCGGAGTCCGGCACCTATCTGACCATCACCTACGCGAACTGGCTGGGAAAGATACTCTCCGGATCCTATCCAGCCGACAAGGGACTGTGGAAGGTGTCTTTGCCCCCGGCCTACACGGATCCGGTCATGATCGCCACATCGGAGATAGGCGGTTCCGCATTGGCGGTCAGCTCCGGCCTGTCCCCGATCCGCCTCAAGGCGGCGTTGACGTTCATCCGCTGGTTCCAACTTGACCCGGCATCAGTCGACCTGCGTGCGCCGGGCGGCGTATCCGCCGCAGCCGGATATGTCGAGAATCCGATGCGGCGGGGCACCGTGGACCCGTATTTCGGTCAGCCGATCTACGATATCTACGCCAAATCGGCGGAACGGGTCAACAGGGATTGGGACAACCTGCCGTTCTACAGTCAGCTCGACGCGGAATTCGCACGTCTCATAGTGCCGGCGTTGAAACCGGGCGGCCGCAGCCAGGATCTGTTCGATGAATGGGAGCGGCGGCTGAAGATCTACGCCATCTCCCAAGGCTTTGCGGTGAGGTGACGCAGCTTCTCCGAGGAACCCGCATCACATCATATATGACTGAGGGGAGCCCCGCACTTTGCGAGGACTCCCCTCAGGCCGACCATGTCATAGAAGCACTAGTTCTACGGCCCATGCCCTATGACACGGCGGCTCACTTCTCGTTCTGGCCGTGGCACATCTTGTACTTGCGGCCCGAACCGCACGGGCACGGGGCGTTGCGGCCGGTGCCCGGGAACGTGCGGCCGTCGGCCCACGGGGTCTTCAGCTCCTCGTTCTTCGGACGCTTGTTGGCCGGGACCTTGCCTTCGGCGTGGCTGATCGGGGCGGGGCCGGAGATGGCGGACGTGGTCTCGCCGGCCTCGGACGCCTTCGCGGCCTCGGCGATGGCCTCCTTCTCGGTCTCGTCCTGCTCGGACTCCTCCTCGACCTCGCCTTCGGCGGCCTCGGCCTCGCTCTCGCCGTCCTCGTCGGGGCCGGCGGCCTCGGTGGCGGCGGTGATGCCGAGCTCGCTTTCGGTGGCGTCGACGGCCGCGTCCTCGTCGGATTCGGTGGTCGTGTCCTCGGTGCGGGCGACCTCACGGATGTCCACGTGGAAGAGCAGCTGGACGGACTCCTCCTTGATGGCCTCGACCATCGAGTTGTACATCTGGTAACCTTCGCGCTGGTATTCGACCAGCGGGTCGCGCTGGCCCATGCCGCGCAGGCCGATGCCGTCCTTGAGGTAGTCCATCTCGTACAGGTGCTCGCGCCACTTGCGGTCGAGCACGGCGAGCACGACGCGGCGTTCGAGCTGGCGCAGGCCCTCGGCGCCGAGCGTGTCCTCGAACTCGGCGTACTTGGCCTTCGCGTCGGCGACGATCACGTCGCGCACCGCCTCGACGGCCTTCTCGCCCTTCTTGCCTTCGGCGGCCTCCTTGACCTCGTCGACGGTCACCTCGGTCGGGATCACGGTGTTGAGCGCCTTGAACAGGCCCTCCCAGTCCCAGTCCTTCGGCTTGTCGGAGCCGTTGTTGGCGCCCTTGACGTAACTGGCGACGGTGTCGGAGATGAAGCGCAGGATGTCCTCGTGGATGTCCTCGCCCTTGAGCACGGCCTGGCGCTCGGAGTAGATGACGGTGCGCTGCTTGTTCATCACGTCGTCGTACTTGAGCACGTTCTTGCGGATCTCGAAGTTCTGCGACTCGCGCGCCTTCTGCGCGGTGCGCACGCCCTTGGAGACGCTCTTGGCGTGGATCGGCTCGCCCTCCGGCAGGCCCTTGGCCATGACGCGGGCGACGAGCTGCGTGTTGAACAGGCGCATCAGATCGTCTTCGAGGGACAGGTAAAAGCGGGATTCGCCCGGATCGCCCTGACGGCCGGAACGGCCGCGCAGCTGGTTGTCGATGCGGCGGGACTCATGGCGTTCGGTGCCGAGCACGTACAGACCGCCGAGCTTCTTGACCTCCTCGTGCTCGTCCTTGACCTGCGCCTTGACCTCGGCGAGGGTGCCCGGCCAACGCTTCTCGTACTCCTCCGGGGTGTCCTCCGGGGAGTATCCCTCGGACTTGAGCTTCGCGTCGGCGAGGAACTCGACGTTGCCGCCGAGCATGATGTCGGTGCCACGGCCGGCCATGTTGGTGGCGACGGTGACGGCGCCCTTGCGGCCGGCGACCGCGACGACCGCGGCCTCCTTCTCATGCTGCTTCGCGTTGAGCACCTGATGCGGGATCTTGGCGACGTCGAGCAGCGTGGAGACGACCTCGGAGCTTTCGACGGAGGCGGTGCCGAGCAGCACCGGCTGGCCCTTGGCGTGGCGGGCGGCCACGTCCTTGACGATGGCGGCGAGCTTCTCCTTCTTGGTGCGGAAGATGAAGTCGTCCTTGTCCTGGCGGATCATCGGGCGGTTCGTCGGGATCGGCAGCACGCCCAGCTTGTAGGTGCTCATGAACTCGGCCGCCTCGGTCTCGGCGGTGCCGGTCATGCCGGCGAGCTTGTCGTACATGCGGAAGTAGTTCTGCAGGGTGATGGTCGCGAACGTCTGGTTCTCGGCCTTGACCTCGACGCCCTCCTTCGCCTCGATGGCCTGGTGCAGGCCCTCGTTGTAGCGGCGGCCGGGCAGGATGCGGCCCGTATGCTCGTCGACGATGAGCACCTCGCCGTGGGTGACGACGTAGTCGCGGTCGCGCAGGAACAGCTCCTTCGCCTTGATCGCGTTGTTGAGGTAGCCGATGAGCGCGGTGTTGCTCGGCTCGTACAGGTTGTCGATGCCGAGGTAGTCCTCGACCTTGGTGATGCCCGGGTCCTTGATGCCGACGACCTTCTTCTTCTCGTCGACCTCGTAGTCCTCGTCGCGCACGAGCTTGAGGACCAGCTTGGCGAAGGTGCGGTACCAGCGGGTCACGTCGCCTTCGGCCGGGCCGGAGATGATGAGCGGGGTGCGGGCCTCGTCGATGAGGATGGAGTCGACCTCGTCGACGATGGCGTAGTGGTGGCCGCGCTGCACGAGCTCGCTCTTCTCCCACGCCATGTTGTCGCGCAGGTAGTCGAAGCCGAACTCGTTGTTCGTGCCGTAGGTGATGTCCGCATTGTACTGCTTGCGGCGTTCGGCCGGCTTCTGCTCGGTGATGATGCAGCCGACGTTGAGGCCGAGGAAGCGGTAGATGCGGCCCATGAGCTCGCTCTGGTAGCTGGCGAGGTAGTCGTTGACGGTGACGACGTGCACGCCCTTGCCTTCGAGCGCGTTGAGGTAGCTCGGCAGGGTGGCGACGAGGGTCTTGCCTTCGCCGGTCTTCATCTCGGCGATGTTGCCCCAGTGCAGGGCGGCGCCGCCCATGAGCTGCACGTCGAAGTGGCGCTGGCCAAGCGTGCGCTTGGAGACCTCGCGCACGGTGGCGAACGCCTCGGGCATGATGTCGTCGAGCTTCTTGCCGTTGTCCAGCTGCTGCTTGAACTTCGGGGTCTGCGCCTTGAGTTCCTCGTCGGAGAGCGCCGAGATCTCGTCCTCGAGCGCGTTCACGGCCTTCGCGACGTTCTCGAGTTTCTTGATCTGCCGGCCTTCGCCCATGCGCAGGGCCTTGTCAACGATATCTACCACTGTTCGCTCCTGTGTCGTTCGTTAGCGCTCTACATTCGCCCGTGGACCACCGGCTGCCCGCCGTCGGTCCACGACGCGCATGCAGAGACACACTGCCGATTATCTTACGCGATATCGGCGATAAGCCTGTGCATTTCGCCAAATTCGCCAGAATCATGTCGATGGGCCGAGACGCGGTGAGGGCCGCGCAGTCGACTGCGCGGCCCTCACCTATCGAATCGGATCGGATGTCCGGTGCGTCGGATCGACGTCACTCGGCGGCCTTCACGTTCTCCGGGGTGTCGATCTCGAACACGCCGTAGCTCCAGCCGTGACGGTGGTAGACGACGGACGGGCGTCCGGTCTCCTTGTTGACGAACAGGAAGAAGTCGTGTCCGATGAGCTCCATCTCGTACAGCGCCTCGTCGATGCTCATCGGCTCGGCGATGTGCAGCTTGCGGCGGATGACGATCGGGGTGTCGCCCACCTGCACCTCGACGGATTCGCCGGGGCCGAGATCAGAGGCGACGGCGGCGGCCGGGCTGTTGTTCGGCTCCTCCTCCGGGCTCTCCTCCTCCACGACCGGCGGCTCGACGACGCCCATGTCCACCGGGACCGGGTTCGTGTAGCCGCGGCGGTGGTCCTTGCGGCGGTCGCGCGTGCGGCGCAGACGCAGCGTCAGCTTGTCCATGGCCAGGTCGAGCGCGCTGAACTCGTCGGCGCTCGACGCCTCGGCGCGCACCACGGTGCGGCCGGCGATGATGGTGATCTCCACGCGCTTGGCGGTGTCCGCCTGACGCGGGTTGCCCTCATGCGACAGCACCACCTGGGCGCGCTGCGCATCGGGCGCGATAGCGGTCACACGATTCATCTTGTTCTCTACGACATCACGGAACCTGGGCTTGACCTGCGTGTGACGTCCGGTAACGACGATTTCCATGTGGACCTCCCTTGACTCAAGCGGTTGCCCGCTATTTGCGTTCCGTACGGCGTCTTCACCGTCCGGGTACGCCCCATTCTAGACGAACCGCGCGTTAAGGGCGGGAGAACTCGCGGAAAGATTATCGACGCTTCGTCATTTTCCCGTTCCGGCCCCGCAACATCCGCATGATTGCATGGGTTTCGCATGTGCGCGAATCCGCGCGCCCCGCGTGTCTTACAGCATGTTCCGAGGCGACGTGTCGGACGGTCGTGTATAGTGGTGCGGTCGAGACCCCTTGATGGCCGCGGCACAGGTCCCGCATGGGACCCGGGCTGAGGAACTTCCGGGCTCCGCAGAGCACGATGGCGGATAACGTCCGCCCAGGGCGACCTGAGAGATAGCGCAGCAGAGAACAGACCGCCCGTCCTCGACGGGTAAGGGTGAAACGGCGGTGTAAGAGACCACCGGGCCCCTGGCAACAGCGGGCCGCATGGCAAGCCTCATCGGGAGCAAGGCCAAGCAGATGGCGGTAAGGGCTGCTCGCCCGTGCCATCGGGTAGGCTGCTAGAGCCTGGCGGCGACGTCAGGTCGAGATGGATGGCCATCCGTGCCGCGCGTTCGCGCACGGCACGACAGAACCCGGGGTATAAGGGGTCTCACCTCATTTGTCTTGATGTGATTTCGGTTCAGGAAGCCCGGCTTACGGATGATTCGGACCGGGTCACCGGAACAGCTCTGCGGCGACGCGGCGCAGCGTTTCCGCGTCATGTCCCTTGCGCCCTCCGGCCGACCAGAACCGGCGCATGCGCACCTGCCGGTCGAGTCCTTCGGTCTTGCGGGCGATCTTGCGTCCCAGCTCCCATGCGGCGTCCTCGAACGCGCCGTCCGCATCGGCCTCGCCGGCGACCTGCTCGGCCATCGACCGCGTGACGCCTTTGCGCGTCAGTTCCGCGACGGCGCCGCGACGGCCCATCATCCTGCCCACGCAGTACCGCATCGCGCTTTCGGCGTAGTCGCGGTCGTCGAGCAGACGCACCTGGATCAGACGGTCGATGACGCCGTCGACCACGTCCTCCTCGTATCCTTTGCCCAGCAGACGGTCGCGCAGCGCGCCGGACGAGCGGGGCGCCGCGTCGAGCAGACGCAACGCCGCCTCGCGGCATGCGTCGAAGTCCGCGGCGTCGTCGCGTCGTCCGGCGCCGCCGGACACGTCGGTTATGACGGGCGACGCAACGGGATGGACACGGCCCGGACGGGACGCCGGGCATCCGGTCCTTCTCTCGTCGTCCGCGGGGATGCGCGAATCCCCCATCCCCGCGAGGAACGCCTCGGCGCTGATCATGTCAGGCCTTGTCCGGCGTCTTGGCGTCCGCCGGCTTCGTCTGGCTCTTGGACGCGCCCTTCGCCGGGGCCTTCGCGGCCGTGTTGGATTCGCTGGCCGCCACCGACTCGGTGTTCGCGTCCGCCTCGGAGGCGGCCTTGGTGGCGTCGTCCTCGGCGAACTGGTCGGTCGGCTGGATGAGGCCGAACTCGGCCTTGACCTTGTTCTCGATCTCCTCGGTGATGGCCGGGTTGTCCTTGAGGAACTGGCGCACCTTCTCGCGGCCCTGGCCGAGCTGGTCGCCGTCGTAGGTGAACCAGGAGCCGGACTTCTTGACGACGCCGACCTGGATGGCCATGTCGAGCGCGGAGCCCTCGCGCGAGATGCCCTCGCCGTAGAGCATGTCGAATTCGGCGGACTTGAAGGGCGGTGCCATCTTGTTCTTGACGACCTTGACGCGCGTGCGGTTGCCGATGGCCTCCTCGCCGTTCTTGATGGTCTGGATGCGGCGGATGTCGAGACGGACGGACGAGTAGAACTTGAGCGCCTTGCCGCCGGTGGTGGTCTCCGGGCTGCCGAAGAACACGCCGATCTTCTCGCGCAGCTGGTTGATGAAGATGGCGGTGGTGCCGGCCTGGGCGAGCGCGCCGGTCATCTTGCGCAGCGCCTGGCTCATCAGCCTGGCCTGCAGGCCGACGTGGCTGTCGCCCATGTCGCCGTCGATCTCGGCCTTCGGCACGAGGGCGGCGACCGAGTCGACGACGATCACGTCGAGCGCGCCGGAGCGGATGAGCATGTCGGCGATCTCCAGCGCCTGCTCGCCGTTGTCCGGCTGGGAGACGATGAGCGAATCGGTGTCGACGCCGAGCTTGCGGGCGTACACCGGGTCGAGCGCGTGCTCGGCGTCGATGAACGCGGCCACGCCGCCCTTGCGCTGGGCGTTGGCGACCACGTGCAGAGCGAGCGTGGTCTTGCCGGAGGATTCGGGGCCGTAAATCTCGATGACGCGCCCCTTGGGAAGGCCGCCGATGCCGAGGGCCATGTCGAGGGCGAGCGAACCGGTGGGGATGACCTCCACGTTCTGCTCCGGGCGGTCGCCGAGCCGCATGGCCGAACCCTTGCCGAAGCTCTTCTCCACCTGCGCCAGCGCGGTGTCGAGCGCGGCCTTGCGTCGCGCGTCGAGGTCGTCCTTGCCGCCGGACGGCTGCCCCTTGCCCGATGCGGCGCTAGTCTTCTGTGCCATGGTGTTCTCCTTCACGGTTGCGGCGGATTGTCGTTCCCACGGTAGGGGGACGGCCGCCGCCACGGCAAGGAGAACCCGCCCCTGTGGTCGGAGCCCCGCCTCTTCGGCGTCGCACGGGACGCGCCGCAGGGCGATGAACCCAATCGGGACAACGGTTTTCCGCCATGGCGCGGCATCGCCGCGCGCAACGCAGTTGGTTATCGCTGTGGATAACTATAGCGCACCGGCACGAACATTTGTTCGACTTCACGAAAAGTACATATATCGGCGCGTCGTCCGCGCCGCCCGCATTGCCCGCGCAGCCGGACGGATCGCTCCCCGCTCATCGCGCGGGCATCGGCGGCGCGTTGTGGTCCCGGCCCCAACGTTCGGCGTCGGGAATCCCCATCTGGTCGCACAGCACGTTCCAGACGACGCGGGGCTCCTCCCCTGCGTCCAACGCCTCGACGACCGTCATGTTCGCCAACCGCGGCAGCTGCTGGTCGCGGGAGAGCGCCCGGCCGTAGCTGCGGCCGAACACCTCCTCGAGCAGCTGCCAGAACTCGCGTTCCCTCACCGGCTCACGCCCCGACCATGTCGAGACGGTCGGCGACCATGCGCAGCAGCTGCGCGGTGCTCACGCCGAGCGCCTCGGCGATGGAGCTGAGCAGTTCGGAGCTGGCCTCCTTCTGGCCGCGTTCCACCTCGGACAGGTAGCCGAGGGAGACGCCGGCCTTCTCGCTGACCTCGCGCAGGGTCTTGTGGTCGCGCGTGCGCAGGTCGCGCAGCACGCGGCCGATGGCCTCGCGCAACGTCAGCTCCGCAGGTTCGCGCGTCTCCGCCTTCGCGGCCGGTTCGGCCGTCGCGGCGGCGCGCGCCGGGCGCTCCTCGCCGTCGGTTTCCGCCCACATGCGGCGGCGCGCCTCCTCGGCCTCGGCCTTCGCCTTCTTGGCCGCACGCGCCTGGATCATCTGCTGCTGGGCGAACATGACCGCCCGGCGCTGCGCGGGGGTGAGCTCGCGCATGCGCGCGGTGCCGGGGCGGACCATCGCCGCGGCGGGCTTCATCGTCGTCTGTTCGGTACGCGTCATCGTCTCCATGGTTCCCATCCCTTTCCTACGGGGTCTCGTATCACTCGATACTGTTCCCAACAACCGGACTACGCGGACTATTCCCAGAGCGAAGCGAAAACCTCAGAACGTTGATGTGAACTGGCTCACGTTCTGCAGCACGCGCAGGACGGTGCGCTCCCGCACCTGCTGCCGCGTGCCGTCGAGACGCAGTTCGACGGCGATGGTGCGACGGCCGTGGTCGTCGGTCGCGTCGAGACGCACGGTGCCGATCGGCGTCTCCGCCCCGATCCACGTCCCGCGCGGGTCGGGCGCGAGCGCGGCCGCGGCTCCGGGCAGCGACACGCCGATGTAGACGAGTCCGGCCGGCTTGTCGCCGTCCGGCCCGGGGCCGGCGACGCCGGTGGTGGCGAGGCCGATCACCGTGTCGCCGTCCTCCGGCTGCGCGTACAGGCGAGCCGTCGCGATGGCCATCTGCCGCGCGACCTCGGGGTGCACGGCGCCTTCGCGGGCGAGCAGCGCGCGGTCGACGCCGAGGATCGACGCCTTCGCGCGGATGTCGTAGGTGACGGCCGAGCCGAGCAGCACGTTCGACGCGCCGGGGATGCGCACGAACGCGTCGGCGAGCAGGCCGCCGGTCAGGGATTCCGCGCAGGCGATCCTCAGGCCATGCGATTCGCAGGTCCTCAGGATCGCCGCGGCGAACGTGTCGCGCTGCACGTCAGCGCTTCCTCGATCCGATGAACGTGTTGTACAGGTACACGCCGCCGGAGTAGAGGCACAGGACGAGCGCCACGTAGAGCAGCGCGTAGGTGAGGAAGTAGTAGGCGCTCAGCCACATGGGCACGGCCTGGCCCTCGTCGAACACCCACAGCGGCAGCAGCAGCATGGACAGGCCGATGCACTGGAAGAGGGTCTTGAGCTTGCCGGGCCACGCGGCGGCGATCACCTTGCCGCCGGGGCGTTCCATCACGAAGAAGCGCATCACGGTGATGCCGATCTCGCGCACGAGGAACAGGATGGTCGCCCACCACGGGAATTCGGCGAACACGGAGGCGACGACGAGCGTGCCGCAGGTGAGCAGCTTGTCGGCGATCGGGTCCATGAGCTTGCCGAGTTCGGTCACCTGATTGTATTTCCTGGCCATCCACCCGTCGAGCTTATCGGTGGAGGCGGCGATGATGAAGATGATCGCCGCGGCCCAGCGCAGGGTCTGGTCGTCGCCGCCCCACGGGCCGGCCTTCACATACAGCACGAGGAACACCACGACGAGCACGATGCGCGAATAGGTGACGAGGTTCGGCGGGGCGTTCCATCCGTCGAACAGCGACGGCTTCTTGTTCTCTACGATCTGTTCGTCAGTCATGGTCTTCACGTTACCCTCACTGCTCTACCTTGAAAGGGGAACGGCCTGACGGGTTCCTGAAAGAATCCCGTGAGGCCGTCCGTCACGCCTGCGCCGCGCCCGCCGATTGCGGCGCGGGGCCGTCGCCGCGGATGAACGCGAGCACCGCCTGAAGGTCCTGCGGCTGGACGAGCACCTGTCGCGCCTTCGAGCCCTCGGAGGGGCCGACCACGCCGCGCGATTCGAGCAGGTCCATGAGACGGCCGGCCTTCGCGAAGCCGACGCGGAGCTTGCGCTGGAGCATCGACGTGGAGCCGAACTGCGTGGTGACGACGAGCTCCGCCGCCTGCAGCAGCACGTCCATGTCGTCGCCGATCTCCTCGTCCGGCTCGCTCCCCTTCTTCTCCGCCTCCTTGGCCATCTGCTCGATGTCCTCGCGGTATTTCGGCTTGCGCTGCGTGCGCACGAACTCGACGGCCTTGCGGATCTCCGATTCGGACACCCACGAGCCCTGCACGCGCTTCGGCTTCGCCTCGCCCATCGGCAGGAACAGGGCGTCGCCCTGGCCGATCAGCGTCTCGGCGCCGGTCGTGTCGAGGATGACGCGCGAGTCGGTGGCCGAGGAGGTGGCGAACGCGAGACGCGACGGGATGTTCGCCTTGATGAGGCCGGTGACCACGTCGACGGACGGGCGCTGCGTGGCGAGTACGAGATGCACGCCGGCGGCTCGCGCCAGCTGCGTGATGCGCTGGATCGAGCTTTCCACGTCGTTCTTGGCGACCATCATCAGGTCGGCCATCTCGTCGACGACCACGAGGATGTACGGGTAGGGCGCGACCTTGCGGTTCGAGCCGGCGGGCGCGTGCACCTGCCCGGCCCGCACCGCCTTGTTGAAGTCCTTGACGTGGCGGAATCCGAAGTATTCGAGGTCCGAGTAGCGCGCGTCCATCTCCTTGACGACCCATTCGAGCGCCTGCGCGGCCTTCTTCGGGTCGGTGATGATCGGCGTGAGCAGGTGCGGAATGCCCGCGTATGCGGACAGCTCCACGCGTTTCGGGTCGACCATGATGAGGCGCACCTGATCGGGCGTGGCGCGCATGATGATCGACGTGAGCATCGAGTTGATGAAGCTCGACTTGCCGGAGCCGGTGGCGCCGGCGACCAGCAGGTGCGGCATCTTGGTGAGGTCCGCGGTGACGAACTTGCCCTCCACGTCCTTGCCGATGCCGGTGAGCATCGGATTCGGGTCGGCGAGCGCGCCCTGCGAGCGCAGCACGTCGCCCAGGTGCACGATCTCGCGGTCCTCGTTCGGGATCTCGATGCCGATGGCGGATTTGCCGGGGATCGGCGAGAGGATGCGCACGTCGGAGCTGGCGACCGCGTAGGCGATGTTGCGCTGGAGGTTGGTGACCTTCTCGACCTTGACGCCCGGCGAGAGCTCCACCTCGTACTGGGTGACGGACGGGCCGCGCAGGAAGCCGACGAC
>NZ_NMWT01000026.1 GCF_002860365.1 Bifidobacterium parmae | reverse complement strand
CAGCGCCGCGTTCGACCTGCCCGCCAGAGGACCCGCCGCCAAGGCGTCCGCGAACCCCTCGCCCGACGCGAACACCGCGCCGTCCATGCCCATGCCCTGCTTCACGCACCACTCCGCGACCTTCGCGCTCGTCTCATAGCGCGTCGGACCGGCCACGCGCTCCGAAGCCACGCCCAGGGCCGGCAGCTGGGCGAAATCCACCCAATCCGACACGACCACGTTGCTGCCGACGATCACCGCCGACGAGAACGAGCCCGACCCGATGGCCGACACCGCGTCCGCCGACAGGCCCGACGTCGGGGTCGCCAGCAGGATCGGCGCCGCGTTCCTGTACGCGTACGAGCTGATCGACAGGGCGTCCGCATAGCCCTCGCCCGTCGCGACGATCAGCTTGTCCGACCAGTCGACGCCCAGACGCCTGCCCGCCTTGTACACCTCCACGTTCGTGTCGTAGCGGTTCGACCCCTGGATGCGGTCCACCGACAGGCCCATCGACCGCAACTCGGAGGCCGCCGCCGCGCTCACGGCGACCGTGCTGCCGATCACGACCGCCTTGCTCGCGCCCGACGCACGGACACGCTCACGCGCCACCGCGTTCAGACCACCCGAACCCGTCAGCACGATCGGCGCCTTCAACCCGCCCGCCAGGGACGAGGCCGACAAGGCGTCCGGGAAGTTATCGCCCGACGCGACCACCACGTACTCCGACCGGCCCGGGAACCCCGCCGACACCACCGCGCCCATCGTCTCATAACGCGTCGCGCCCGCAAGACGCTTCAACGCGCCCTTCTCGGCCTGTTTCCTCGTCCAGTGCGCGTACAGGGTGACGTTGCCGTTCACCGGGGCGGAGAAGTCGTACTCCTCGCCGCCCGTCCTCTCCGTATACCAGCCGTCGAACACGTAGCCGTCACGCGACGGATCCGCAGGACGGGACACCGGCTTGCCGACCTCCACAGACTGCGACGACACCGACGAACCACCAACCGAATCAAACCAAACCGTAGCATGCGACGGCGCCGGCACCGATGGAGGGTCTATGGTAGCGCCCTTGGTGAGACTCATGGCAGCAATATATGTGCTGTCATTACCTCCGACTTCGAAGAAGTAGTAATAGGCGTTGGGGTCGCTCGCCGATACCGGATTGTAGTTTTTATCCATCCAGCCTGCGTTGCCAGTTTTGATTCCGAGTGTGAGCTTGCTGGCATCGCAGTTTGCTGGCGCGACCATTGTCCATTCTGAGTTCGTGTCTACCGTGACTGGCTCGGTCGGTATCTGTCCATTCCGAGCCCAAACCAGACAATCGGCCTGTTTGGTTTCTTCCTCGGTCCAGGATTTTGGCTTGGCAAAAGAAACGGAGGCTTGAATGCTGGAGTCGTCATCGGATGTGACAGGCCAAGTCAGTACGGAATAATCATCGGAATATAATGGGCTGCCGATGGTCCATCCGTAGGGAACCGTATTGTTGTCGGGAGAAGCGTTTTCGTCTCCACGCATCGAATACGTCACGCCATTGCGGAAGTCCACGGTTCGACTCGTCGCGCTGCCGTCCGACCATGAGACGCCACTGATAGTGAATTTCAGGCCGTTAAGTTCATCGACCGAATGTTCGATGCCAGTGATATTCGCGCCGATAATATCCCACCTATAGTTTTTCGTCCCATTAGTGAGAGCATAAGTGACTTGCGATGTTGCATCTCCTGCAATGAAAAAAGCATGGACATACGTCCAGCCGGCAGGCACATTGTTGAGTTTTACTTTACCGGACAGGCCGCTATCATCTGGATGATAGATTTGGCCGATATCGGTCGTCGGATCATTGATCTCGCCCTTGCTGGGGTCGAAGTCGTCATAGCGGGTGCCGCCGATGGTGATGTAGGCGCCCTTGGGGTAGCTGTCCGCGGTAGCCGCCGCGGTGCTGACGCCTCCGCTCGCGGCGTCCGCAGCGACCGCGGTTGTGGCGACGCCCGCCATGGGCAGCGCCATCGCCACGGTGGCGAGGAACGCCACCACGGTCTTTCCTATGCGTTGCATGAGATTCTCCTCCTTCTTCGGAAGTCGCACTCGTCTTTCTAACCGAGCGTAATCATCATGGTAATACCCGCCCATGCCGGCACCCGTGGGTTCTACGCTCCCGCGGCGTGCCGTCCATCGGGACTCCGTCCGCGATACGGGCAAGGGCGCGGGTATCATGTGCGGCATACGGAACCAACCGATTCATGGATGAGAGAAGAACATGATGAGTGTAGTACGTCGGGCAATGATGGTCGTCGCCGCCGTGGTCAGTACGTTGGCGATGTGTCTGACCATGGGCGTCACCGCGCAGTCCGCCATGGCCGCCGCGTCGGATGACGCGAACGTGAAGCAGGCATTGGAATACATGAAGCAGCTCAACGAGCTGCGAGCGAAGCGGCGCACCGGACTGACGGCGTCGCAGATCGCCTCCGCCAACGGCGTGAGCTCGTCGATGATCGCCTCCGACACGGCGACCGGCGACCCGGTGCCCGCGCTCAAAGTCAACTCGGATCTGATGAAGTGGGCGCAGACCCGCGCAGATGAGCTTGCGGCGCAGGGCGGCATCAACCATGACAACGAGTACAACGGTGCTCCCAGTTGGGCGGAGGAGTCCAAGTACAATCTGGGCGAATCCCCGTACTACCAGTCCGGCACCTACATATTCGGCCCGGAGGCGCTCGCCATGGGCTACCCGGACTACGATTCCTCGCATAATCCGATCGACAGCTGGGCGGAGGAGCTGCAGACCGGCGAACAGGGGTACGGCCATTATCTGACCGAAGTGAGCAAGCTGGCCGACGTGGCCGGCATCGGCGTGGCTAAGGTGAGTGGCGGCGACTGGGATGGTGCCACCATCACCGTGCTCGAAATCGGCTACGTGGGCAACAATTCCGGCCGCGGTACCACCCAGACCGTCGAGGACGCGCTGAAGCAGTACGAGACGTCGGAACCGACGAAGTACTGCGGAGTGACGTACGATGGAAACGGTTCGGGCTATTCCTCGGCGGAGGCGCTGCCTTGCGGAAGAACCACCAACAAACCGGAAGACCCCACTCGCGACGGCTACACGTTCGACGGTTGGTATACGGCCAAGACCGGCGGCACGCTCTACGATTTCAGCACTCCGGTGACGCAGAGCATCACCCTGTACGCGCATTGGACGCAGAACACGCCCGAACCATCGAGCACATACACCGTGAAGTTCAACGCGAACGGCGGTAGCGGCAGCATGCCGGACCAAGTGGTGGACCGGACCACGGCCACGTCGCTCAACAGGAACCAGTTCACGCGCACCGGCTACTCGTTCAAGCGGTGGACCACGTCCGATTCGACGGAAGGCTGGTACGGTGACGGTGAGACGTTGAGCAACGAGCCGGTCTCCGGCGACGTGCTGAACCTGACCGCGGAGTGGACCGCGCACACGTACACGGTGGAGTACAAGGCGAACGGCGGCAGCGGTACCGTGCCGGGCCAACAGACGTTCACCTATGATGTGGCGCAGAATCTTGCCGGATCGGGCTCTCTGGGGCTTCATCGCGACGGGTACACGCCCGCCGGCTGGAACACTCGCGCCGACGGTACCGGCACGCATTACGATCTCGGCCAGTCGGTCTCGAACCTGACTGCAACGGATGGCGCGACCATCACCCTGTACGTGGAATGGCAGGCCGACCAGTCCGAGTACCTCACCGTGAAGTTCCACGCGAACGGCGGTGAGGGTACGATGCCCGACCAGCGCGTGCGCCGTGACACGGCCACTCAGCTCAACAAGAACACGTTCACGCGTACTGGCTACAAGTTCGAGAAGTGGACCACGTCCGATTCGACCGAAGGCTGGTACGGTGACGGCGAGACGCTGAGCAACGAGCCGGTCTCCGGCGACGTGCTGAACCTGTACGCGCAGTGGACGCAGCAGACGTACACCGTGTATTTCAACGACGCGGATGGTACTCCCTCCCAGCAAGTGCTTGGCGGCGACAAGGCCACCAAGCCGGCCGACCCCGTGAAAACCGATTACCAGTTCCAAGGCTGGTACCGATATGTCAGCTATGGTTCCACCTACGAATACGAACCCTATGACTTCAATACGCCGGTAACCGAAAATGTCTACGTGACCGCCCTGTGGAAGGGCGATCCGCGTACCGTCACCTATGATGCAAACGGCGGCACCGGCAAGATGGGCGTGCAGCGCTTCGAATACAACGACCGCGTCCAGTTGAAGGGCAACCAGTTCAAGAACAACGGCAAGACATTTATCGGCTGGAACACCAAACCGGATGGCACCGGCACCAGCTATATGAACGATCAGCTGCTGGGTGAGCCCGACAGCAGCGTCGGATACACCGGCGACAGTCTCACCCTGTACGCACAATGGACCAGCGCCACGCCGGTGAGTGTGGACACGGTCGAAGGCGAGGCCGGCAAGGGGTGGACTTGGGCAGACTATCCGAGCACCGCCACCGTACGCTTCTCCGACGGCAGCAGCGTACAGGCGCTGGCATTCTGGGATCCCACACGCATCCAGAAGTCCGGTCTCGACAAGCTCACATGGGGCCAGTCGATGACCTTCGACAAGGGCGAGGTGAACGGCTATCCGCAGCTTGACGCCAAACTGCATGTCACGGTGAAGGACCTCATATCGCCGCAAGATACCGTACGTGGCGATACCGTGGTACATCAGGGGGACACGACCTTCTCGATAACGCAGGGACTGTACGCGTATGACGATAAGGACGGCGACGTCACCTCGCGTATTCAGGTTGATGATGACGGCGGATTCGACGTCAACGCCATCGGCGACTATCACCTGAACTATAGCGTCTCCGATCGTGCTGGCAATGTCACCAATTACATCACGCGCACGATTCATGTGGTGCCAGCCTCCACCAAGCTGGTGACGGTCCGATTCGTCCCCAATGATGGTCGGCACTCGACATATGAACAGGTGTTCGCCAAAGGAGTTGCGCAGAGCCTCTCCACCAGATATCTCAGTAAAGACGACTATTCGATGAGCGGTTGGAACACCGAGTCGGATGGCAGTGGGAAAAGCTATGCACAATACACGTCCGCATCCTTCGACTCGGACACCACGCTGTACGCGCAGTGGGATATCGCACAGCTCACTCTCTATTTCATGGCGAACGACACCCATGCCGGGTATTATTCGGAACAGAAACAGGCTGGCCGCCATGAATCGATCACGCTGCTTTCGACGTTCGGGTACAGCATCAAGGGATACCATCTGGCATCGTGGAACACCAAGTCGGATGGCAGCGGAGATAGCTTCGCACTCGGACAAACCGTCTCCGATTGGTATGAGAAAATGACCCAGGAGGGTGAGTCGTCCTCGCTTTACGCCCAATGGGAGCCGAACTCGTATACCGTCCAATTCAAAGCGAACGGCGGCTCAGGCACGATGGCCAGCCAGCAGATGACCTACGATCAGCCGGCCGCCTTGCGCAAGAGCACGTTCACGCCGCCGACCGGTCTCTCCTTCATCGGCTGGAACACGAAGGCCGACGGCACCGGCACGGCATACGGCCCGATGCAGTCGGTCGCATCGCTGGCGGAAAGCGGCACGGTCACGCTGTATGCGCAGTATGGTTCCGTCTCGATTACGGATATCGTGGTGGCGACCCCGCCAAACAAGCGCCAATACGCGCTGAACGACACCCCGGATTACAGCGGGCTCACCCTCACGGCGAAGCTCTCCAACGGTGAGACCCGCACGCTGAACAGGGGCGAATACACGGTGCTCGTGCCGGATATGACGACCTCGGGCCGCAAGAGCATCGACGTGAAGCTCGCGCACGACCCGAACATCATGACCACGTTCGACATCTACGTGGGAACGACAGCGCCCACCGTCGGCACGGCCTCCAACGTGGCCGACAGCAGCGAAGCGCCCATGAACTATGTGGTGAACCTCAAGAAGTCCGCCACCAGCGACGATCTGGTCCGCGCCAAGCAGGGCGCGCGCGCATTGGACGCGTACCTGCTCATGGGATATGACCAGCTCGACTCGTTCTTCGTGCAGGCGCGCACCACCACGTTCGGCACCGACTTCGCCCAGTGGGCCGCGAGGAACAACATCCCCGTGGACTCGGTGGCGCCCACCCGCAACGACGACGAGCCGTTGCGCGCCGATGAGGTGCGCAGCTCGGACGTCGCCTCCAGTGAGGTCGCCTCCGCCACCGTGTGGGATTCCTCCAGCATGGCGGACATCCCCGCGTCCGACTACAACTCCGACCCGAAGTCCGACACCGACAATGCATGGGGCATCGGCGCTGTCGGCGCCGACAAGGCCCATTCGGTGAACGTGCCGTTGCGTCCGACGCTGGTCGGCGTGATCGACACCGGCATTTACGGCAACAACCAAGAGCTCGCCGACCAGATCGACGCAAGCCGTTCCGTCAGCTGCGTCGTCAACGGCGTGCCGGAGCAGGGCACGGATCCGGCAACCGGTCGACCGCTGTGGTGGGGTGACAAGAAAGCGTTCTACGCGGATTATGGTGAGACCCACGGTACGCACGTGGCAGGCACCATCGCCGCCGCCAACAACGGCGAGTGGGTGGACGGCGTCTCGCCGACCTCGAAGGTCGCCTCCATCAAGGTACTGCGTGAAAACTCCACGTGGACCGAGCAGGAGGTCTGCGGATACATGTGGGCCGCCTCGGCGCACATGGACGTGACCAACGCGAGCCTCGGCAACTACACGCCGGACTTCCCGGACAGCGACCCGGTCGCCGCCGCCGGCTACGAGGTGCTCCAGCGCGCGGTCGACTACGCCACCGGTCAGGGCGTCGTCAACGTGGCCTCCGCGATGAACGAGGATCTCGACCTCGACAACCTCCAGCCCACGCAGACCTACGGTCTCAACCGTTCGCACGAGTACCACGCGCCTGAATTCGGTCCGGGCGCCACCAGCGATTCCGGCTCGACCTCGTCGTCCACGTTCGGCTTGCAATCGTCGAACGGCATCGGGCTCGGTACGGACACGTCGCTCGCGGCGCAATCCGCAGGCAAGGGCGTGGTCACGCCCGCCATGTTGGACGGGGTGATCGCCGTCTCCTCCGTGGAGAAGACGAAGGCCTATTCCAACGATCACCTGATCCGCTCGTCGTTCTCCAACTATGGCGCGAATTCGATTGATGTGGCGGCCCCGGGCTCGAACATCATGTCCAGCTGCAACGGATTCAGCACGTGGCCGGTTTGCGTCTACAGCGGCACGTCGATGGCGTCGCCGCACGTGGCCGGTGTGGCCGCACTGCTCAAGGCCATCCACCCGGACTATTCGCCGTCGCAGATTACCGCACTGCTCAAGAAGCAGGCGCGCGAACTGTACGGTCAGCTGGAAGCGCCGACCGACGGCAAGGAATACCGAGGCGCCGGTCTCGTGAACGCCTACGCGGCCGTGACCGAAGACCAGCCGGAGGCGACTTACAGCATGCAGTATTCGACGGACGGCGGCAGTACATGGAAGGATCTCGCCGGCGCGACCATCACCGGTGCGGCGAAGATCCGCATCACGATGGATGGCCCGCTCACGTGGGCCGGATACACCACAGGCGATAGTGCCGATGGCCAGGCGTTTGCCGGCGGTTTCCATGAGCACGCCCAGTACGAGTTGGATGTCGATTATTCGGCATTGACCGATGCATCGACCAAGTTCGTGCAGATTATGACCAAAGGCCGTAATCAGGATTCCACATTTGACGATGTCAACTACACCGTGAACTACACGGCCGGCCAGAAGCCCGCACCGCCTGAACCCACATACTATACGGTGTCGTTCGATGCGCGTGGTGGTTCGCCTACGCCGCAGACGCAGCGTGTGGAGTCGGGCAAGGCGGCGTCCCAGCCGGCTGTGCCGACGCGTAGCGGGTACACGTTCGATGGCTGGTATACGGCCGCGACCGGCGGCGCGAAGTACAGCTTCGGCTCGGCGGTGACGGGGAACATCACCTTGTATGCGCATTGGACGGAGGTTCCGCCTGCGCCGACGTACTACATGGTGTCGTTCGATGCGCGTGGTGGTTCGCCTACGCCGCAGACGCAGCGTGTGGAGTCGGGCAAGGCGGCGTCCCAGCCGGCTGTGCCGACGCGTAGCGGGTACACGTTCGATGGCTGGTATACGGCCGCGACCGGCGGCGCGAAGNACAGCTTCGGCTCGGCGGTGACGGGGAACATCACCTTGTATGCGCATTGGACGGAGGTTCCGCCTGCGCCGA
>NZ_NMWT01000025.1 GCF_002860365.1 Bifidobacterium parmae | reverse complement strand
CCCGAAGGCCGTCATCCCGCACGCGGCGTCGCTGCATCAGGCTTGCGCCCATTGTGCAATATTCCCCACTGCTGCCTCCCGTAGGAGTCTGGGCCGTATCTCAGTCCCAATGTGGCCGGTCGCCCTCTCAGGCCGGCTACCCGTCGAAGCCACGGTGCGCCGTCACCGCACCGTCAAGCTGATAGGACGCGACCCCATCCCGTACCGGTAAGACCCTTTCCCAGAAAACCATGCGATCAACTGGAACATCCGGCATTACCACCCGTTTCCAGGAGCTATTCCGGAGTACGGGGCAGGTCGGTCACGCATTACTCACCCGTTCGCCACTCTCACCCACCAGCAAGCTGGCAGGATCCCGTTCGACTTGCATGTGTTAAGCACGCCGCCAGCGTTCATCCTGAGCCAGAATCGAACCCTCCACAAAAAAACATTGCAGAAAGACATCGACAGATGACTCTCATTAAAAACAATTGACGGAACCTCTAATAAGGAAAGAGGTTCGCACAAAAACCCCGACCCTCTTCAACGCCCCTCGGCGACTCCAGGAAAACCCCGAAGCGAGAATCGGACTGGCAATCATTGACTATAAAGAAGTAAGTAGTACAACACACTCTTGAGTTCTCAAACCACCACACACACTGAACCAACCCGGAAACCAACCAACAGGAAGCACCCGGACCTCTCAGCGGCAGCGAGTGATTAACTTACACCAACCCCCACCACAACGCAAACCCACCCCACAACAACACCCACAAAACCCCAGGAAACACAACACTCCCACGGCGTGTCGCAACACCACCGAAACACCACCCAAACCACACCACCCGACCACCCTCCGACGCGCTGCGCGCGCCACCTCCCGCCAGCGGGAGGAAACCGGCACACCCCCGGCTCCGCCGGGAGCCCCGCCAACAGAAGAGGCCAGGAACGACACCCACCGACGAGGAGGCATCAGACAGAGTCAGACAATCACCAAGTGAGTTTGCGAATCATGCTGTGGGTGTCCTGCCACCAGAGGCGGAGGCGGTTGCGGGGGTTGCTGGTGAACGGGTCACCGAGCAGCATGTGGGCTCCGGGCGATGGTGAGATCCATCGGTACGCCAGTCGGATGCCGACGATCGCCGACGCTTCCAAGACGACAAGCGCCAACGCACCCGTCACTCCCTCCATCCATGGAATCGTCGCCTGACTCCCGTCCCCCAACCGCACCGCCACCTGTTCCATGATCCGTGTGCCCCATGAGGACAGCCATGCGCATAGACGCCCCACGTCCATGTTCATCCATGCGACCGCGAGCCCTGCAAGCCCGGTCATCGTGGAGAACGCGACCACGGGCGTGACGAGGATGTTCGCGGGCACCGACCATATCGGCAGCTGCGGTTCCATCAGCATCTGGATCGGCAGTGTCGCCATCTGCGCGGCGACGGTCATGGCCAACGCGTCGGCGAGCGCGTCGGGCAGCAGCAACGCCATGACATCGGCCATGGGCTGCGCCATCAGGATGATGCCGAGCACGGCGGCACAGGACAGGGCGAATCCGAAACTCCATGCCAGAGCGGGATTCGTCAGCAGCATGACAATCACGATGACGCATAACGCGCTCAACGCCTGCGCGCGCCGTCCGACGAACAAGGCGGCGGCCGACAACCATCCCATGGCCAGTGCGCGGGTGACGCTGTCGCCGGGCGCCATCAGCGCCGCCATCAGCGTCGTGGACACCACGATCAGGCATGCGACCGCCTGCCGGGGCATGAGCAGGTGGGCGCCGATCCTACGGATCAGTGCGGCGACGATGACGAAATGTCCGCCGGACACGGCCATGAGATGCATGATTCCGGCACGGCGGAAGCAATCCTCCAGTCGGCTCGCATAGGTCTCGTCGATCGGAGCGGAACCCGCCGTCGAATCCCCTGCCGAATCCCCTGCCGGATTCGATTCCGGAATTCCCACGTGATCCTGTCCGAGAAACCCCATGGTGAGTCCGGGCACGAGGATACGTCCGGAATCGTCGAGGCCATCGGTCGCGTGGAAGAAGGATTCCTGCATGCGTTCGCGCCACCGGTCGAACAATGGCTGCCGTTCGGTCATGTCGATGCCCGACACGCCCGGTTTCGCACCGGAAGCCCCGGTATCGCCCATCGTCTCGTCATCGGCTCCGGAGACGGTCAGCCAGAGCGGCGTCACGCCGAGTTCCGCCTCCCGCAGCTCCCCACTCACCTGATAGCCGGCGCCACGATGCAGTCGTCCGCAATCGGCACCCGACGCAAGAAGCCGCACCTGCGCATGCGACCACGTCGAAACGACGCCATCATCCATGGCGACGAGACGGGTCTCCGCCTGACAGTCGACGTCACGCATGGACGATGTTTCGACCGGTTCGACGACGCGCAGTCGCGCGGTGACGCGAGTAGTGCCGTCTCGTGCGCGGACCATTGCCGGATCGAACCATACGGCTGATTCCGCGGCCCATGTCGTGACGACGCCCAGCAGGAACGCTCCCACGCACACGACGATCAGCATACGGCCGATGCCCCGGCGCGCGCATCGTTCCGCCACGATCCACACGAGAAGGACGGCGATCGTCACGACGCATACGACGATGACCGGAATCGCCGAACCGTTCTCCCCGTCGAAACCGCCTTCCCCGGAATCGTTCCTCCCGGCGAACAACGCCATGCATCGGGAGAACGCCTCATGCGCAGCCAGACAGGACGTCCACAGGACGATGGCGACGGGCAGCAGTCGCCGGTCGTCACCGCCGCGTTCCAACCGTCCGTCCATCAGACCTTCACCTCCGGTCTGATCTTCTCCAGTGTCTTCGCGCCGATGCCGGGCACGTCGAGCAGCTGGTCGACGCTGCTGAACCGTCCGATCGCCGCACGATGATCGAGGATTTTCTGCGCGGTCACCGGACCGATGCCGGGTATGGCGTCGAGCTGTTCCAGCGTGGCGGTGTTCAGGTCGACGCGGGTATCCGCCGGCTGCGGCGGCTGCGTCTGCGATTGTCCCGGCACCGTGCCGGAATCGGCTGCCGCCCCGCCGCCGGACTCCCCCACGGCACCGTCCGACGTGGAATCCTCCGTCGTTCCGGAACCCTCCATCGCTCCGTTCGACGATGTTCCCCCTCCGTCGCTCCTCGACGCATCGCCGCCCGAGCCGACGGCGGACGTGCCGGACGCCGCTTCGACCGCCGCATAGTTCACGGCCTGCCGGATGAGCAGGGTGAGGCTCGCGCAGGTGGCCATCACCATGATGAGGATCATCGCCAACGCCTGCGTGGCGCCGAACCGCAGTCGCGGTCTGCCGTGGCGGGCACGGTCGGCGAGATGCTCGTCCCTGTCGCTTCCGCGCACGCCGGACAGTTCCGCGAGCACGGCTTCCGGCCGCGCGTCGTCCGTGACGGGCGGCAACGGGACCGGCGGCATGGCGGATTCCGTGTACCTGACGGCATCATCGAAACCGACGGCACCGGCGCTTCCGATGCCGTCGATGTTGCCGTATCCGTCGTGCCGGATACGGCCGTTTTCATTCCCACTATGACGAACGCCCATGCCTCCACTGTGGATGAGGCATGGGCGTCGAGTCCAACGCTCCGGCGAATGTGGATAGAGCCCTCAGGATTCTTCACATTCGCCGCAACGAGTGTCTAATTATCGCGTGTCATCGCACGTCGTCACGCGTCACACGGGACCGCGAGACGAGCGACGGCACAAGGCGGATCATTCTGCCGGGACGATCGAAACGATCTTCGGGGCCTTGACGATCACCTTGCGCGGCTCCTTGCCGCCGAGGCGGACTGCGACGGCTTCGAGCGCGAGCTTCTCCAGCTCGGCCGGGTCGATGTCCGGGGAGACCTCAAGCTTGGCGCGCACCTTGCCCTTGATCTGCACGACCGCGGTGACCGTGTCCTGGCCGACGTACTTGTCGTCGGCGACCGGCCACGGCGCGGCGGATAGGGACTCGGCGTGGCCGAGACGCTGCCACATCTCCTCGCAGATGTGCGGGGCGATCGGCGCGAGCATGAGGATCAGCGGCTCGACGGCGGCGCGCGGCACGGCCTTGAGGGAGGTCAGGTGGTTGTTGAGCACGATGAGCTTCGCGATGGCCGTGTTCGGACGCATGTTCTCCATCTCCACGGTCACTTCGGCGATCGTGTTGTTGAGGAGCTTCAGGGTCTTCACATCCGGCGCGTCTTCGCTCACGTGCGCCTCGCCGGTGGTCTCGTCGACCACGTTGCGCCACAGGCGCTGCAGGAAGCGCATGCCGCCGACCACGTTGCGCGTGTTCCACGGGCGGGACTCGTCGAGCGGTCCCATGCTCATCTCGTACAGGCGGAACGTGTCCGCGCCGTAGTTCTCGTACATGTAGTCCGGGGTGATGATGTTCTTGAGGCTCTTGCCCATCTTGCCGAACTCGCGGTTCGCGTGCTCGCCGTTCCAGGTGAACGTGGGTTCGCCGTTCTCGTCGGCCGGGCCCTCCACGACCTCGTCGGCCGGCACGTACTGGCCGCGGTCGTCGGTGTAGGCGTACGCCTGGATCATGCCCTGGTTGAACAGCTTGTGGAACGGCTCGGCGGAATCCACGTAGCCGAGGTCGAAGAGGATCTTGTGCCAGAAGCGCGAGTACAGCAGGTGGAGCACCGCATGCTCGACGCCGCCGATGTACAGGTCCACGCCGCCTTCGCGCCCCGAGTACTTGTTGTGGTTCGGGCCCATCCAGTAGTCAAACTCGTCCTTCTCGACCATGTGGGCCGTGTCGGTCGGGTCGATGTAGCGCATGTAGTACCAGCAGGAGCCGGCCCAGTTCGGCATCGTGTTCGTGTCGCGGTAGTAGGTCTTCACGCCGTCGCCCAGATCGAGCTCGACCTTCACCCAGTCCTCGTTGCGGCTCAGCGGCGCCTCGGGGTTGGATTCGGCGTCCATCGGGTCGAAGGTGCGCGGCTGGTAGTCGGGCACGTCCGGCAGGTTGATGGGCAGCGCGGAGTCGGGCAGCAGGTGCGGGGTGCCATCCTCGCCGTAGACGATCGGGAACGGTTCGCCCCAGTAGCGCTGACGGGAGAACAGCCAGTCGCGCAGACGGTAGGAGACGGTGCCCTTGCCGACGCCGGCGGATTCCAGCCACGCGTTCACCTTGGCGATGGCGTCGTCGACGCGCAGGCCGTCGAGGGAGAGCGCGTCGCCCTTCGCCTTGGTCGCTTCGACGGTCGAGTTGATGACGATGCCGTCGTGGGAGACGAACGGCGCCTTGCCTTCGTAGTTGGCGAGGTCGTCGCCGGATTCCGGCAGCGGCTTGACGGTGTAGATGACCGGCAGGCCGAACTTGACGGCGAAATCGTAGTCGCGCTGGTCGCCGCCCGGCACGGCCATGATGGCGCCGGTGCCGTAGTCCATGAGCACGTAGTCGGCGGTGAACAGCGGCAGCTTCGCACCGGTGATCGGGTTGACGGCGTACAGGCCGGTGAACAGGCCGGTCTTCTCGCCGGCCTCGTCGACGCGGTCCTTCGCGGTCTTCGATTCGGCGGCGAGACGGTACGCCTTCACGGCTTCGACCGGGGTGGCGTAGCCGCCCTTCCAATCCTCGGGGGTTTCGGCCGGCCATTCGGCGGGCACGTCCTCGAGCAGGTGGTGCTCCGGGGAGACGACGGCGAACGTGGTGCCGAACAGGGTGTCCGGACGCGTGGTGTAGATCTCCATGTCGCGCGTGCCGTTCGGGGTCTCGACCGCGAAGTGCACGGAGGCGCCGTGGCTTTCGCCGATCCAGTTGCGCTGCATGAGCTTGACCTTCTCCGGCCAGTCGATGCCGTCGAGATCCTCGATGAGGCGGTGGCCGTACTTGGTGATGCGCATCGACCACTGGCGCAGCTCACGCTGGAAGACGGGGAAGTTGCCGCGTTCGGACTTGCCTTCGGCGGTGACCTCCTCGTTGGCGAGCACGGTGCCCAGGCCCGGGCACCAGTTCACCGGGGACTTGGAGATGTAGGCGAGGCGGAAGTCGTTGAGGATGTCCTGCTGCTCGGCCTCGGTCAGGTCGCCCCACGCCTTGCCGTCCGTCTCGTGGCCGGGGATGGCTTTCTCGCCGTTCTCGAACTTGGCGACGAGTTCGGAAATCGGTCGGGCGGAGCCCTTCGTGCCGGACGGGTTCGTGGCGTCCTCGTCGTACCAGGAGTCGTAGATGCGCGAGAAGATCCACTGGGTCCAGCGCACGTAGCCGGGGTCGATGGTCGCGAAGGTGCGGCGGTCGTCGAAGCTCAGGCCCATGCGGTGCAGCTGGCGCGACATGTTCGCGATGTTCTGCTCGGTGGTGATGCGCGGGTGCTGGCCGGTCTGGACGGCGTACTGCTCGGCGGGCAGGCCGAAGGCGTCGTAGCCCATGGCGTGCAGCACGTTCTCGCCCTTCATGCGGTGGTAGCGGGACACCACGTCGGAGGCGAGGTAGCCGAGCGGGTGGCCCACGTGCAGGCCCTTGCCGGACGGGTAGGGGAACATGTCCATCGCGAAGTAGGAGGGGCGCCCCTCGGCGTTGCGGCCCTTGCCGTCCTTCAGGTCGCCGGAGACGTTGGCGGCCCAGAAGGTGCCCTCCTCATCCCACTTCTTCTGCCATTTGTTTTCGATGTCCTGCGCCAGAGCGGCGTTGTAACGGAACTTCGGTTCGGTCTCACTCATACCGCACGATAATACACGCGGGGAGCCCAATCGGCGGCCGGAGGCGGCTTCTCTGGACAGTCGGAGGTCCGTGTTCCGCCGCGTAACCGCATACGCCCGGTTTCCGCGGCTGTACGGCACGGGAATACGCCGGGCAACCACGGAATACCCCGGAATCGCGTCAACCGGCAGGTATTCGTGCCGCACGACCGCGAAACGGCGCATTCCGCCGGTACCCGGCATGAAAGAGCTAGTCGGCCTCATCCTTTTTCACGTATGTGACCTCGAATTCCTTGACCTTCCGCAGCTTCTGCAGACGGACCTGCGGGTTGAGACGGTTGCCGTCGTAGTACTGGTAGATGTCGAGTCCGCGGCCGAGTATCACCCGCCATCCGGTATCGGCGACGATGGAACGGTCGTGACCGGTATCGCTGAATTCGTAGGTGAACACGATTCCCAGCTGGCCGAACATGTTCTGCACTTGTTTGAAATCCTCAAGCTGCCTGTCCATGGCCTCGGCGTCCGACGCGATGATAAGATGCACATGCACCTCATCGGCCCGATCCGTGTAGGTGAACACGGTTTCGAGGAATTCGACGAAATTGCGTATCTGATGGGTCTTGCGGATGTACGGGTCCTTGACGGTGATCCGGGAGGCGCCTGCCACATACGGCCCGAAGAGCCTGTTGTACGTCACTCCCGCACGCCCCTCGGCGAACTCAAGATGATCCGGTTTGGCCGCGGCTGCAGCGCGCTCGATCGGATTCATCAGTTTGGCTGCCGGCGTCTTTTCGACGGAATCGCCCGAACCGCCGTTCCCGGAGGACGTTGCGGGTTGCGTTTCGGGTTTGGCCGAAGGGGCTGCCCCGGCCATTGCCGTCTCCTCTTCCGGAATCTCATCGTTTCCGGCGCTCCCGGCGGGACGCTCCTCCCCCGCCAGTACAGGTCCGGATAGTCGTCCTCCTCCACCGCGTGTACGGCGATCGGGTCGGGAGAGCCGACGCGCATATAGGAGAAGTCGACTTCAGCCATGGTGGAGTCGATGCGGCACAGCTGGTCCTTGACGCGTTTGCGTCCTTCGATGGCGCAGCGCAGCAGCGGCTCCATCTCCTCCATCGTCGCCTCGCCGGACGGGTAGATGAGCTTCATGAGCCCAGAGAACGTCTTGCGCACGCCGTCCTTGTCTCGCGTGGAAAGCGTGGGCGAGAGCGCGAAGTACTTCTCGTACTTCGACGCGTAGTCCACGTCGCGCAGCGCGTCGTCGGCCGCTTTGGAACCTGCGATGCCGTCGAGTTGGTCTGCGAACTCGCCGTGCTCGTCGTGCTCGCCGCGCTAGAACACGATGCGTCCGGCGCCGGTCGTCGTGCCGTCGTATGCCGCGAACCGAGCCGCCAGCATTCGTCCAATCTGCGTGCCACTGCTCATGCGAGTTCCCTTTCCTGTGAACCACCGGCCTGCAGCCAATCCGGTATGGAGACGATATGGATGCCGTCGGAGGTGATGCCGCCTCGTGCGTGGTCGTAGGTGAGGATGAACTTGGGGAAGGAGTCGCCTACGGCTCGCAGCGGCGCAATCTCCCGTTCGAACACGTGTTCGTCGATGAGGCTTTGCGTGACCTGGTAGTAGGCGCGATGCTGATGGTTGACGGCGACGAAGTCGATTTCCGAGGTTCCCGACGACTCCATCGGCACGGCGCCGATCGACACTTGGTTGCCGCGACGCAAGAGCTCGTTGGCGACGACGTCCTCCAGCTGGAATCCAAGGTCCTCGACGGAGAAGTTGGTGGCCAGGTTACGCAGACCGGTGTCAACCGGGTAGAACTTGCGCAACGGGTTGAGCAGTTCCTTGCCTTTGAGTCCGCTCTGGCACAGCCCGTTGAGGATGTAGGCGCGTTCGAGGGCGTCGATGTAGTTCTCGATGGTGTCCTGCGAGACGCGGTAGCCGGCGCTTCTGAGCGCTCCGGTCACTTTGCGCGTCGAGAACAGGTTCCCGGATGTGGAGAACAGGTAGGCGACGAGCCGTTCAAGCATCGGCAGGTCGCGGATGCCGAGTCTCTTGGCCACGTCGTTGAGGATGACCGTGTCGAATACGGCCGAAAGCTCACGGGTGACGTCCTCCTCGTCCTGTTCCTTCAGGGAGAACAGTCCCGGCATGCCGCCGAAACGCAGGTACGTGGCGAACGCCTCGTCCACGCTGGCGTCCGGAGCGCCCGAGGACTGACGGAATGACAGGTATTCCCGGAACGACAACGGATACACGTCGATCGGGATGTACCGTCCTGCGAGCAGCGTGGCCAGATCGGATGAGAGGAAGTGGGCGTTGGATCCGGTGATGGTGACGTCCACGCCGTCCTTGGTGTGAAGCCCTCGGACCACATGCTCCCAACCGGGGACTTCCTGGATCTCGTCGAGGAACACGTAGAACGTGGCATGACGGTCGGCAGCCTCCATCGCCTCGCCGAGTTGCCGGGTGAGATCGTCTGCCGTCTGCACGGCCGGCATGCCGAACTCGTCGAACCGCTTGTAGAAGATGTTCTCCGAAGGGACGCCTTCGGCGACGAGGTGACGCATGTACATGGTCAGGATCGCGGATTTGCCGCAGCGGCGCACGCCACGCAGCACCTTGATCTGGTCGACGTCCCGGTACCGTTCAAGCAGGGCCTGATATTGCGGACGGTCATATAACGTCTTCGCCATACTGGCATCACCGTCTTTCATAGTCGACGTTTCCAGAGATGTATCGCTTCTGTGTCGATTATACTCGACACAGTATGCCAAAACTCCCGTATGCGTCGAGTATGGACGACACTTCAATGGGTTTCGCCGGTTTGTGTCAACCATACTCGACATGGACCGGCGAAGTATCGCGAACATATCGCGCACTCCGGTTGAAGTATCGCGCACTGTGGAAACAGTATCCTGCACTGGCCGAGTAGTATCCCGCACCGATTGAGCAGTATCCGGCATTATTCCACCAGTATCCGGCGCCCCTCACCACTATCCGGCATTGCCGGATAGGTATCCGGCACCCCCCCTTGCGCACGGCCCACTTTCTATTAAACAGACACAACCAATCCTGCCTCACCCATCGCCTTGAACACGTTCGAACGGAGCTTGCCCGCGGTGGCGGGGCTGAGCTCCTCCAGTTCCGGATGCCACATGGCCTTGGCGAGGATGAACCGGTCGTAGTCCCCACGTGTCACGGTCCGCATGCCCATGAGATACCGGTCACGCAGCACCTCGTCGGCGAACTCGCCCACGATGGCGTAGTAGCGGCACATCGCCACCCACATCAGCGCACGGCAATCATCCATCGGCGTCCCGGCGGCGGCCAGATACCGCAGTTCCCTTTCGGTGAGCGCGCTCAGACGCTTGAGCACCTCCCGAACCATGCGGACATTCGCCGCATGAGTGCGGATAGCGAGGACGTTCCCGTCGACGGCTTGTCGCCGGACCCGTTCGACGCGCTCCCCCAGTTCGGATTCCCGTACATGGGAATCGTCGGGGAGATCACCGGAGAAACCTCCGTCGGCTACAAACAACGCGGCGAAGATACGCCCCTGCGGGGCGAGCAGCCCTCCCACCGTGAACGAGAGACGATACCGTTGCCCCTCCCGCATGATCTCGCTACCGTACGCCCCCGGCATCAGCCCTCCTCGCTCCCATCCTTGAAATCGTCATCGGTCGCGTCCAAAAGGAACCCATATCGGCCATCGTTCGTCCGTTTGGTGAAGCGGACGATGTTGCACCGGCCTTCCAGACCGTCAAGATCGGGCATGAATTTCGTGTTGTCCACGATGAACAGCTGTCCGACCTCATTCTTGGACGCCAGATAATCGTACAAGGCTGCGGGGATGGTCTCACGCATCTCCTTGAGTTCCGGGTCCTGCTGCGGATCGTCCAAACCCAGCAACGGGGTGTCGATCATGAGGATTCCCGGATCATACGTTGCATGCGCCGACGCGAAATAGTCGTGCAATGACAGCAATAGCACGGTGTTCACGAAGGATCGGTAACCCTTGCCCTCCCTCTTCTTCTCCTTCCCGTTGACGACGACGTCGAATAGTTCACGGCTTAATCTCGCATCTTTAAGGCGTGGGAAACCGCACGCACCCAACGTGTCCAGCAGAATCCCACTCATCACATCCCAGAAATCCGATGGGTAATGCTCGAACGCGTCGAAGTCTCCCTTGGGGAACGTCATGGTCTTCCGTCGTTCGATCTCGCCTCGTACCTCATCAAGCTCGGCTTCAAGCCGTTGCCTCTCACCGCGCATGGAGATGACCGCGTTATGGTCGTCCACCTTGCCTTTCAGCTCATCCAGGCGCGACAGCAGCCTCCTTATCACGTCATCGACGGACTTCGATCTGCCGACAAGCTCACGCTCGCGTTTGACATATCGTTCCCGTTCCGCATCCAGTTCATCCATGGTCTGCATAAGACCGGCGAGCTTCGCCTGCAATAGGTCACGCTCCTCCTTACTGGGATGGATGATTTCCGTTTGCTCATCGTCGGGAAGCACCTGATTGCAGACCGGACAAATCATAGGACGCGGATACCGGTCCGTCAGCTCGAGGCCCTCCACAACAAAATCAAAGCGTTGCAGACGCGCGTTATACGACGACGCGAGTTCCTCGTATCGCCGTCTGAGCATGTCCGCCTCTGCGATATGATCCCGGGCCTCATGCAGACAGGACATGATGCGCCGTCCATCGGCCGTGGCTTTCCGCAACGACTCCTGCATCCCGACAATCTCTCCGTCCAGAGCATCAAACTCCTCACGAAGAGGTTCGGAATCGCCAGTATCCAGTGTCCTATCAATGAAATCCATACGGGAGCGGATAGCTTCCGGCCGCGTCTCCAGATACGCGATGACCGCATTGTTGTTCCGCCGTTTCATTGCCGGCGGCTCCTCGCATGATATGTCGGAGAAGCTCCGTCCGGCGATCAACGTCGCCAGCGCGGACTTGAACGCCGTATCACCGGTTTTCTGCGGTGGAAGCAGAATCGGCTCGCTTTTGCTGATGGAAGTCTCATCGGCATAGAGCGCATGCGCGAATATACGCCAGGTCAGTGCTCCACCGAGATAATCCTTGTTCCTGATGATGTTGAATCGTTCTGGATCATCGAAACCGATGAGCTTCAGCCACACATGGGAGAGCGGCAAACTATTCGCCGAAGCATTCCCGCATTTGTATGTCCCCGATTGGACCCGCGAATCGCTGCTGTCCACCGTGACATCATTATGGCCGATGCCGATGGGACGGCGAAGGGTGAGTGTTCCTTCACCGGTATCCACCGTCATGATGACGTGTGTGTATCCGTCGGAAGCCGTCAACGAGAAATCCCCGGCCTTGGAACCGAACATGTAGTCGATGCAGTGCAGCACCCACGATTTGCCGGAATTCGAAGGGCCGCATATGACGTTCAGTCCCCGCCGGAATGAGACGGTTGAATCGCGTCGTTCGGGATGCCCACCGACTGTGATGGACGTAATTGTGAACGTGGAACCCATCAATCACTCTCCTTCGCTACCGATGCGACCATCCGATTCGTGATGACGGCTATGAGCTGATCATCCGTGGCGACCCCGAACCGACTGACCACTTTCTTCGCCATGACCGCGAACCGTTTGGCGTACACGTTGGTCATCGCATTGGCGACTCGACGCCCATCACCAGTGAGCGCATAGAGACCCCCATCCTGCGGAACATAGGAGACCAGACCGCGCATTACCAGATCCTTCAACGCTTCATCCGCGAGCGTGATTCTGCGCCCGATCTCTCCGGCGGCCAGTCGATGCACACCGTTGAGATATCCCGCTCCCCCACGCCTAAAGTCCCGGCATTGACGGTCAGGGTGTCCAACGCCGCCAGACGGTCGCAGGTGACGTTCCCGTTCACGGCACGTAACAGCAGCAGCATGCGCAAGCCCGTCTCATACGGGGTGTCAAGCACCGTCCTGTACGTCATCGTCACCCCTCCCAGCCGAGCAGTCCTTCAGAGACCAGTTCATGGCAGGCTCCTTTCCTGCACCAGATATCAATCAGCCCTTCGATTCGGTTGAGCGCGATGCCATTCAACTGCACGTTGGTCGATTGCGTTAAGGTCATGAACATTCGTTTGACTTGTGTCGGATAATCGTCAAGATTCACTTCCCGGACCCCCTGTCGAATCTCCTCCAGAAACTGCCGAAACGCAGGTTCCCCCTGATCGGTGCAATCCCATGAGGTTTCCTTCAGCCATTCGGCGCTGAAGAACGCCTTACGCTGCTCTACGAAATGATCTTTGTACTTATCCGGAATATCGGATGTTTCGGGTTCCCGCCCGTGCAGGTCGGATTTCTCGCAATACGCATGAATCAACGCTTTCACATACACAAGCTCGTTCTGCTGGATATCAGCCGGAATGGCGTCCGCCTTCTCGGCGGCGGACCTGAAATCATCGCCGAGATGGATACGATTCGTCGCTTCGTCATAATAGAGCGCGCCGGTACTTTCCACTTTCCGAAGCACCGGTGACGGATGCTCAGGCGAAGACTCGAGCGAAGACACCTGATCTTTGAATCCGGAAATCGTCGCAAACACCCTATACAAGAGCGCTGCCAGCATCCGAGCTACATTACCTTTGCCAATCCGAGTATCAAATGGTCGTAATGCGGTGGCCAAATCGATGAGGACGTCCTCGCCGTAGGCTTCTTTAACACGTTCGGCGAATTGGAACTGATCCCATCGTCCGACAAGTTCGCAGGCTACTTTCCTGGACATCTTCCGGGTACCGTTCGCATACATTCTCCAAGTAGAGGCCTTCACAATGTCCAATGCCGTTTGGCCTTGATCGTCGTCTCCGCTGTCCATAAGTCCCATATCGATAAGTTGGGCGGTGAACATACCCAGATTCTGTTGTCCTTGCAGGGATGGACGCAACTTGTCCATGATCTGTTTGAAGGACACATCCGCCATCGTCGATGACCTTCCTGATACCCACGTATCAATTTGCATCAATTCGCGTCAATCCGTCACCACACGCTTTGCGAGGCTGGGAACCAGCAGAACGGAGCTGTGCAGCAACTCATCCGATTGTACGGCAAAACGTTCCGTGTCCCGTGTTCACCGACACGGGGACATACAGCTATCGCCGAAAGGAGAACAACGATGAAGACAACCATCGACGACGGATTCGCCCCGTGGCTGGTGGACGGCGCAACATTCGATGACGGTTTCCCGGTCATCGAACCATTGCCGGAGACCGTGCCGTTCCCCTCGCAACTGATTCCGATTGACAAACTGGGCAAGGGGAACGACAAGCACGGGTTCGTGCACTTCTATCTTGCCGATGTGAGGTTCCGCCCCTTCATCTCACATCTGCCGCAACGCCTCGGCACGTTACTGCAATATGATGGAGTAATCACGCCGGACTTCAGTGTCTACCGCGATGCGCCCAAGCCAGTACAAATGGCGAATGTGTATCGCAGCCGCGCGGTCGGAAGTTACATGCAACGTAACGGCATCCCCACCATCACCGATGTGTGTTGGGCGGATAAAGACACCTACGGCTTCTGTTTCAAAGGCGCCCCTCACCACAGCATCGTGTCCGTAAGCACCGTCGGCATCATGAACAAGCTTGACGAGCAGCTCGTTTTCCGCAGGGGCTTTGACCGCATGATGCAGATTCTCGAACCGACACGAGTGATCTTCAATGGAGCGATGCCGGAGGAGTTCGTTGCCGAATACCGCTCGACCACCGCATTCAAGGCATACCCGTGCTGGACCCGCATGATGAAGGAGCTGAAGGAGGATTCCAATGGGACGAGGTGACAGTGGTCAGTATTACACGTCGCATGGCAGCAACCGCGTGCACCATCAGGCGCTCATCCACTCCATCGACGGCAACTTCACCAAGAATCCACGTACCGGGAAAATCCAGAAATTCCGCAGCGGCGGCCATGGACAGAACAACATCAAGATTCTGGAGCGAAACGGCATCGAGTATCATATCGTCAAAACCTATCCCAATGGCGTCCGGGTCGGATATGTGCCCGAACATCGTTCCCGTGCAAAGCGCACAGGCATAGGACAGGCTTGGTTTCCCAAGAATTGGACGACTCGTGACATCGTCAAGGCAGGAGAGCACATCAGCCAGCTGAAGCGCAATCGAGGAACACGTGATGGCATCACCATGTGGGGAATCTGGAAAGGCGTACGCGTCGGCGTGAAAAAGACCCACGGCCAAGTCGCCACCATTTTCCCTGACATCAATCAGCCGAAGAAACCAAAACGGAAGAAAAGGAGCCACTGATGTTCGACGTCGACAAAGTACGGCGAATCATCGCAAAACGTAACGCAACCGATAACGAATGGGACGACCGCATCGAACAATGCTGGAAGAACCTGACCGATGCACTGGCTGAGGATGTCCCCGGTACCATTCGATTCCTGCTGCATGATTGCACGGACAATGAATTGTCGGCAATCAGTGAGGTCATGGAACCGCTGATCTGGGAGACACAAAGCGCTCCCCTTATCAAGGCATACCGAACGGCTATTGCTCTTCATCCGGAAGAGAATAAGCACTTCCTTCTTGATAGGAATCTCGATTCGGATATCGACATGCTGAACGACATGGCGGAAGCGCAACGACTCGTCATGTGGCGACCCACCGCAGAAGAAGTCGAACGGCTTCGTCACACCGCGTAGGCGGCCCAGCGGTTGTGGGAGTGTTCGACTTCGATGGGCATGCCGAACAGGCCGGAGAGGCGTTCGTCGGTCAGGCCCTGCTCGAGCGGGCCCGTGTAGACGATGGTGCCGGCGCCGGGGTTGCCCATCGAGTCGACGCCGTCCTCGGTGGCGTCCTCGGCGGGGATCGGCTTCCTGCCCATGATGGCGATGTGGTCGAATCCGGCGGGGATCTCCTCCAGACGGTGCGTGACGAGCACGACCGCACGGTCGGAGTTCTCCTCGCCGATGCGGCTCAGCGTGCGCATCACCTGTTCGCGGCCGCCCAGGTCGAGACCGGTGGTCGGCTCGTCCATGATGAGCAGTTCCGGGTCGCCCATGAGCGCCCTCGCGATGAGTACGCGCGTGCGTTCGCCCTCCGAGAGCCTCCACATCTCCTTGCCTTCGAGGTAGCTCACGCGGAAGTCGCGCAGCAGGCCGCGGGCGCGCTCGTATTCGGCCTCGGTGTACGTGTCGCGCCAGCGGCCGGTCACGGCGCTCAGGCCGGTGACGACCGCGTCGAGCGGATCCTCGAATTCGGGGAACTGCCGGCCCAGGTCGGCGGAGGCGAGGCCGATGCGCGTACGCAGTTTGAACACGTCGTATTTGCCGAGCTGGTGGCCGAGGATGAACACGCGGCCTTCGGACGGGAACGTGCGCGTGGCGAGCATGCCGACGGCCGTGGATTTGCCGATGCCATTCGGTCCGAACAGCACCCACCGCTCCCCCGCGCGGATCGTCAGGTTCACGTCGGTGATGATGACGCGGCGGTTGCGGCGGAATTCGACGTTTTCGAGTTGGAGTACGACGTTGTCGGCCATGCTGATCTCCTCGATGAATGGGAGTGAATAGGAAATGGAAAACTGAGGGAGAGACGCGGGTTCTCGTCGGACGCCGCGGTCTCTCCCTCCGTCACGCTTCGCGTGCCGCCTCCCTCATCGGAGGGAGGCTGTTGATGGTTTACTTGTTCTGTTCGGCGAGGACGTCCTCGTAGACCTTGACGGTGGCGTCGGCGATGGACTCCCAGCTGAACACGTCACGGGCGCGCGCGTAGCCGGCCTCGCCCATCTTCTTCGCGAGCTCCGGGTCGGACATGACCTTGTTGATCGCGTCGGCCATGTCGTGCACGAACTTGTCCGGATTAGTGGGGGTGCCGGTGCCGTCGCGCAGCTGGTCGATCGGCACGAGGTAGCCGGTCTCGCCGTCGACGACGACCTCGGGGATGCCGCCGGTGGCGGAGGCGACGACTGGCAGGCCGCAGGCCATGGCCTCGAGGTTGACGATGCCGAGCGGCTCGTAGATGGACGGGCAGATGAACGCGTCGCAGCCGTGCTCCAGCGCGGAGAGCTCGTTCTTCGGCAGCATCTCCTCGATCCAGATGATGTTGCCGCGCTTCTCGTCGAGCTCGGCGAAGGAGTTCTTGACCTCCTCCATGATCTCCGGGGTGTCGGGCGCGCCGGCGCACAGCACGACCTGGATGCCCGGATCGACGAAGTGCAGCGCCTTGAGCAGGTACGGCAGGCCCTTCTGGCGGGTGATGCGGCCGACGAACAGCAGGGTCGGCTTGCTGCGGTCGATGTGGTAGCGGTCGAACACCTTCCAGCCCGGATCGTCGTCCGCCGGAGTGGCGAAGTCGGACATGGTGATGCCGTTGTACACGACGACGACCTTGTCCGGGTCGAGGTTCGGGTACGCGGTGAGGATGTCCTCGCGCATGCCGCCGGAGACGGCGATGACGCGGTCGGCGTGCTCGTAGGCGTCCTTCTCGGCCCAGGAGCTCAGGTTGTAGCCGCCGCCGAGCTGTTCGCGCTTCCACGGGCGGAACGGTTCGAGCGAATGCGCGGTGATGACGAGCGGCGTGCCGTGCAGCATCTTCGCCGTGTAGCCGGCGAGGCAGGCGTACCAGGTGTGCGCATGCACGATGTCGGCGTCCACGTCGTTCGCGATCTGCAGGTCGACGCCGAAGGTCTTCAGCGCGGGGTTCGCGTCCTTCAGTTCGGCGGGCACATCGTAGCCGACGACCTTGAGGGAGCCCTTCGCCTCGGCGGCGTTCGGGATGGCGGGGATGTCCGCTTCGGCGCGGGGGCCGTCGAACGCGCGCACGGTCACGTCCACGCGCTCGGCGAGCACCTTGGACAGCTCCTCGGCATGCACGCCGGCACCGCCGTAGACGTGCGGCGGGTATTCGCGGGTCAGAATGTCAACCTTCATTGGTCTGCTACCTCTCTTTCCATCCGGAAAACTCAAGCACATCCAACTTTACGGCACGACATACGGAAAACGCACGACTTCCGTCGTGCGTTTCGCGTGTGTTCATGGTTCCGTCGCCGCGGCGTCTCCCCGGCCGCCCGCCGGGTCAGACGGCGGTGCCGTTCTCGTCGAGGTTCGGATTGTGCTTCGAGTCCCCGGCGGTGAAGAACAGGCTCACCACGCCGACGATGAACACGGCGGACACGGTGATGATCAGCCACATGGGACGCACGGCGCTCGGCAGCCACATGACCACGAAGAACGCGATGATGGCGAGGGCGATGAGCGTCCAACTGCCCACGCGGAACCACTGGCGCACCGAATGCGGCGCCTTGAACGCCTTCGGGTTACGGTAGTTCGGGTTGGTGGTCATCGTGGTGTCGGTCTCGGCGATGGAGCCGCCGCTCGGCTTCCACGGCCCCAGGCCCTCGCCCTCCTGCAGTCTGCGGGAACGCTCCTGCAGCTGGTATTCGTCGATCATGCCCGACCGGCCGCGGCCGCGCGTGGAATCATACTGGGAGGGCACTCCCCTGCCCCTGCGGTCGGCTTTGGCCTTGGCGCGACGTTCCGCTCGATTCGGCATTGTTGCTGCTCCTTCATAGCACTTCATTGACGGCTGCATGATACTTTACGCCATCTTATCCGTTCCTCGCGGTTCTCAGCCGTATTTTCGTGCGGCCCTCCATTTGCTGGCATTGCTCCATCCGGTCCGTCGCGAACCGCTTTCGGCCTGCCTCCGATTCGCGGGACGTTTGATAAGTTCCAGCCCGTCGCAGTCCTCTGGAACCCAATCGGCGCGATGCACGCGGAAGGCGAAGTGCTGCTCGTTGCGGGCGGAATACACCATGATCGCGCGGCCATCACGGATCAGGTCGACGATCCGTTCCCAAAGGCGGTCGCGCACCTTCGCGCTCACGTGCCCGACGAATACGCCGGCGGATATCTCCAGCAACCATCGTGTCAGATCCCCGCGCAGCCCCGTGGGGCACGCCGTCAACACTATTACGACCATTGCGACCGCCTCCTCGCGGTGTCACCATTCGTCATCGTCCGTGAACTCATCGGCCCCGTAGGAGACGCCGGCGGCCACTTCGCCGTCCTTGCCGTCCCAAAGTCCCACATGGTCTTCTCCGGTCTCGTCATCGACGGGAGATCCTTCCGTGAGCAGACCGCGGATGTCGCGCACCATGCGTTTCATGATCGACAGATCGTAGACGGCGTCCCGCATCCGCCGGCGCGTGACGGAGCCGATGTCGTCCGGCTGCGCCGCGGCCGTTTCGAACGCGACCGGAATGGACAGTTCCGCCTTGTACAGGTCCGCGACGTCGTAGACGAACGACCGTTCGTGACCGACGTGCACGAATCCCAGTCCGGGGGAGCATCCGAGCGCGACGATCGCCGCATGGGCCAATCCGTACAGGCAGGTGTGCGCCGCGGAGAGGGCCTTGTTGATCTCGTTGCCCGCTTCGAAGTCGTCATGGTCGTACGTCCGCTTGTCCCATGCCACACCGGTGCGCGCCGAACATTCGCGGTATACGCGGCGGACGCGCGCCCCTTCGCGCCCACGCAGCTGCTGCATGGTCAGCCGGCTGACGTCCTCGTCGGGGAAGCGCATCTGGTACATCCTCCGCGCCACCGCAAGCCTCGATCTCGTGTTCGACACCATTCGTGCCTGCCGCTGCAGCAGCGCGGACGAATGGGTCAGGGGCTTGCCGAACGCGTACATGCGCACGCCGCGCTCCCCCACCCAGATCACGGTGGCGCCGTTCTCCCCGATCACCGTCATCGCCTGGTGGGTGACCGATGCCCCCGGTCCCAACATCAGCACGCTCAGCGTCGCCGCGGGGACGTGCATCGTCCCCGTCTCATCGGTGACGGTGATGGCGTTGTCCGCCCGGTTGATCACGCAGTGTTCGAAGTATGCGAACGAGAGACGGTCTTCGGCTCGCACGAGTTCGCCGAGTTCGGGAGGCGGAGTGCCGGGGACCCGCCGCCCGGCGCTCATGCCTCCGGCTCCCGGATGGGAGCCACGGTCAGCAGGCCGCATCCGAACCCCTTCGCCCGGCCGATGCCGTGGCAGAGCGCATGACGGAACAGGTCGGCGTCGGTCACCACGAGCCTGCCGTCGAACACCGCGGTGGTCAGGGTCACCGTGCGGCCTTCGCGCGTGAACCGTTCCCGGTGCCGCTGGCTGACGATCACCGAGGGGTCGCCGTTGTCATCGGGAAGAATGGCGAAGCCATGCGCCTGTGCACGGGAGATCAGCCAGTCGCGCTGCTGGCCGACGGTGACATGGCCCTGGAGTTTGCCGACGATGCCTTCACCGTTCGCCTTGGGCTTGCGGCCTTTGTCGACGCGGGCCCTGCGCACCGGATTCGCCCGCAGACGGAACCGCCAGTGCTGCCCGACCGCGATGCGCGACAGCAACGGCGTGTAGTCCTTGCTTTCCCACTGCACGTGCATCGGCCATCCGGCCTGTTCGACGATATGGGTGAGATCGGGGGCCTCCGGACTGACCACGTACAGCCAGATGCTATGGTCCTGCGCCAGATTGTCCAACCGCCACAGGATGCGGCCTTCCTCGTCGTCGCGGACCGCATCGGGAGGGAATGCGCTCTCCACCGCGGCATGGGTGCGGTACGGCGATGCGATCAGCTGTCTTGCACATTCTCTGGCCATGTTCAATGGCACACGTGAAATGAACATGATGGTGGCTCCTATGCGAAGTTCATGGGGTCGTCGGCACCGGTGACGTCGAAGGTCGGCGGGGCGGAGGACGTCCCCCGGGTCGCCGTCCCATGCGCCCCTCCCCCGGTTCCGGGATTGTCGATCCGGTAGCGATGGACCGCCCGTCCCGCGTACCGCCGATCCGTCTGGCTGAACGTCACCGGCAGATCCGCCTGCGTCGCGGACGGTTCGTCCTCGGACGCGTCGCACACGATCTCCAACGTCTGGTCCGGGTATCGGCGTCGGTACCATGCCGAGGCACGCCACGGCTCCCGTTCCAGCGCCTGACGGACATCGTCATACTCATCGTGGATGCCCAAGGCGACGGGGAACGCGGGTGGGCAGGACCGCCGGCCCAGATACAGCGGCCATCGGGGCGACCGCAGCGCCTGGTCGAGCGCTTCGAGCACGGATCGCTCCGCCCCCAATGCGACCAGGAACCGCGCATCGGCCAGATAGTACCGGTAGGTCAACGGCATGGTCTTCTCGTATTCGCGGGAATTGCGTTTCCTGGTCAACGATTTCTCCGTCTGGAAATCCGTTATGATGCGTCCGCGTTGTTCGACGCGGACGCCGAACGACAGGCCCAGCAGATCCTCGATCGGATCCTCGCGGACACGTCCCTGCGCGCAGGCCAGCAGTCCGATCACCCCGCTTTTCGTCGGCTCGGTGCGGGTCTCCCTGCGCACGAACCGTGATGAATCGCCCCAGGACTGCAATGGCCCCGCGAGCTGCAACAGCAATACGCTCATGGTCACTCCCGACCGGACAGCGCCTGCGTCAGGGCTTCCTTCAGTTCGGATCGCAAAGCGGGGAACGTCACGTGCGCGCTCACCTCGTCAAGTTCGGCGACCGGCTCGTCCGTGGTGATGTTCCACGCCTGCAGCGGCTGCTCGCCGTAGGCGTCCTGAACGAGCTTGAGCTTGCGGCCGAGTCGCACGGCGGCCTGACGGGAGATCGACGATCCGGCCTCGCCTCGGACGGGGTCCTCGAATGCGTCCACGACGTTGATCGGCTGGGTGTCCCGCAGCGCCACCACACATGTCCCCGGCAACGTGCGGTTGGCGAAGGAGTTCTGCTTGCCGGTCGGCATGGAGCGGATGAACGCCTCGACGAACGCCGCCGCGCCTTCGACGGTGGCCGTCACGTCCCGCAGCTGCTCGTACAGCGAGTCGACGTCCAACGTCGCGTACCGGTACAGCGTGGACGAGTTGAATCCGACGGTGTCGATCATGGCGGCGCCGGCGTTGTCGTCCGAAGCGCAGTCGTCGACGGCGGTGAAGTAATCGTATTCGGGGGTGATCGTGTCCACGGAGATCGCGTGGGCGACCTGCGCAGAGGCGTCGGTGTTGAGGTCGGGGGCGTCGGCGAGCATACGGCCGAACAGGGCGATGTCGACGGCCTGGACGCCATGGAACACCGCTCCGACCTCCTTCTTCATCGCGGCGGACGGTTTGCCCGATACATCGGTTCCGGAATCATGCCATCCGATCGCCACGTCGGCCAGCCGCTCGATCTCACGGTACGCGATGAAGATCAGATATTCGGTGGACAAAGTGCCTTTGTCCTTGCCGGCACGATCCGATTCCTTGACGTCGACGCCGGTCGCCTTCAGCGCGTATTGCGCCAATGACTCCGCGTCATCGGCGAGATCGGGCCTCTTGGCGACGATCGCGTCGCGGATCAGAGAGACCGCGCCCTTGGTGCGCACGCCGAGCCGGCTGGAATCCAGCAGGTCCTTGAACATTTCGCGTATGGCGCGCTTCCATGCCTGCGAGGAGACTCGCGAGCGCAGCGTGCCGCCGTAATGGGCGGTCTTCGGGCTGCCGGTGTCGTCGCGGTTGATGTTGCTCGGCGGCACGTTCTGCAGGTCGTACAGGTCGATGTACATGGTGGTCCTTCCTTCGAGTGTTTTCGTTCGGTTGTCGTTGGGTTTCGGAGAGCTTCGATCGACGATTCAGGCGTCGTGGCGCTGCGTCGTCGCACCGGTGCCGGAGTAGTAGTCCATGCTCCAACGCTGGAACACCTCGCTGCAGGCTTCCGGGAATTGGATCTGATAGAGGTCCTGGGCCAGGGAGCGGTAATCGAGTGTGATCGTCCCGTCGCCGGCCGACCGCATCAGCATGATCAGCGCACGCACGCTGCGCACCACGCCGTTGAAGTCCGGTGCCGCTTCGGCGGCGGAAAGACGGCGGCGGACGCCTTTCGCATGTTCCATGTCGGGATCGATGAGGCGACATGCGCGGCCGAAGGTCATGCGGATCTTGTCGGCATCCTTCGCGTCCTGCGCGACCCCATGACGTCTGGACTGCTGATGGCACGCATACAGTTCCATCGCAGCCCTCGCCGCGCGGACCGCGGCGGGATCCTCCTCTCCGGAAGGCAACGATCGCCCCCAGCCTTCGAACAGATCCGAACCGACCGTCATCCATGCCGGCGCTCCCCCATCGAGGTCACGGCGCAGTCTGGCGAGCGCGGCACGGGATTCCGGCGTTCCTCCGTCCCGCTTGGTGTACTCGTTCTGGAGTTTGAAGATCCTGCGATTGACGAAGTACCCTAGTTTTCCCGCCACGTCACGGGAGAAGTATCGTCTCATCGTCATGCTCCTTTCTTGTCCGCCGCGGCATTCGCGGACAGTCTGCCCAAGGTCTTGTTCAGTCCGCCCAGGAACAGCGACCGCGCGCGAGCGGCGGTCATCATGCCCATACGACCCGTGTCGTGCTCGTCGAACGCCAATACGCTGCTGTCGGACAGATAATCGCTTCCGATGGCGAGCAGCATGCGATGCACGTCGTCGAGCCATTCGTCACGGTAGGTTTCATAGTCTTTGTCCGGGGTGAAGCCGGCCAGTCGATCGCGGAACAATCCGTCGAGACGCGCATAGGCGTCTTTCCTGACACGTTCCGAAGCCGCTTGCGACCGTCCGCCGGCCATACGGTTCCCGGCTGCCGACCGCAGATTATGCACGTAGTTCGTCAGCATGACATCCACGGCTTCACGTGTCTTGCCGATGACATGCACGGCGGCGCCGATGGCCGCGTAATCCTTGCGGGCGAAGGCCAACGGCAGCTGCAGTACGTCATCGATCCCGGTCTCGTACACACTGCTCTGGGTGCCGTAGGTCATGCCCTGGGCACGGATGGAGAACACCGACAGCAGGTGGGCTCCGACGTCCAGGCAACCTTCGCGTTGCAGCTCCTCGACCCATCGGACGACGCCGGGACGCAGATCCGATTCGCCCACCGCGACCATAGGGGCCAGACCACGCCAAAGCGCCTTGCCTGCATCATGGGTGACCGGCATGAGCGGCGGGGAGGACAGGCCGAGTTTCTTCTGCTGCGGCACACTGAGACGCCAAGCCGTCATCTTCTCGCATTCGTCGGTGTTGTATGGCGCGATGACGTCGCCATAGCAGTTCACGATGCCGATGATGCGGCTGCCGTCCTCATTCGGCACCAACCGCAGCCGCCGGGACTGGAAGGTCAGCGCGTCCACCGGGCCGGTGAAGGATGTGCGCACCGTAATATCGGGGCCCGACGACTCCTCGAACTCCCATGGAGGCACATCATCCTCGTTGCCGAACATCCTCACCGAAGCGTTCCCGGCATCATACAGGCACCAGTTCAGCATCAGCGTTCGGAACAGATTGTCTCCCTCGACCGTCACCGGCCCCAGGACACCCAGCCATCCGGTGCCCGCCATGCCTTTGGGCGCGTATACTTTCCCTTTGTTGACATGCGTGTTGCCGACCACCGGCGTCTTGATGCCGGCGGTGTCGTACGCCTGCAGGAACACGAGGCAACGGGCCGCTTGGGCGAGATCGATGGACTCCAATGATTCGGACGACCGCATGGAGAACAGGAACTTGTCCGGTTTCGGCACGTCCGCGATCATCTCGCCGATGGGGTCATGCTCCTTCTTGCCGCCGTATGTCAATCCGGGAACCTGATAGAAGGGACGCTCCGGATCCAGCAGGTAGAACCGGTCATGGAACTCACTGAAGTAGTCTTCGAGAGGATTCATATCGAATGCCCCGTCTTCCCACAATCCTCTCCATAGGTCCCTCATCCGCCCACGACCGGCTTCCGGATCGCAGTACGCGCAATACAGCATCGCCAGCAACAGGCGTTCCAGCGGCACGGTCTGCTGCGGGAGATCGCCGGAGATCGAACGGATACGCGGGGCATCACGGAAAACGTCACGTATGGAGAGTTCCCTGATACCGCCATCCGCAAACACACACGGCATCCAAGGCTCATCAAGAAGGTTGAAGCCTCTTACATGAGAATCGCCGGTCATGGTATTCCACCGATCCTTCCCGCCGTCTTCGATGACGACTCCTCGGGCTGGCTGCGACATATTTAAGGGTAATTCATCCTCACGCACAAGTCAACGTGAAAGAGCGAGATAATGTAGTAAACATATCCCCATATCGATGAGGAACCACACATAATCTCGCCCATTCACCGGGTCACCCCCTTGGAGGGGACGATTCCATCTTCCTCGGCGGCAGCGACCTACCTGTTGGCCTCGCGCTCCACGGACAATCCGGCATGACGGTCGTACCGGACGACGAAACCATTCAGCGAAGTCCTGAGGCCGCTGTCCGCTTCCTCCTCAAGAAAGACGGCGAGCTTCCCCGCGAGCCATGGCGACTCCCTCCACATCATCGTTTCGTCACCGCACCCGAGCTCCAGCTCCCTGATCAGCGCGTCGATGCCTTCATCCCCATATCCGCTCATCGTGATCGGGAGACGCACGGAACATTGGGAGATAAGCAAAGCCAGACGATCGTCCGGAACCGAATCCGTCGGCACTTCGGCACCGGGTCCGATGCCGTGGCGCGCATCCTCCACCCATGGCAGCAGTCGGATGGAATCGCCATGCCGGCGCAGCAGCATGACCTCGACCGTCTCCTGCGTGTCGCGCACCGCACGCTGTCCCTTGTCGCCATCGGCATCGTCGATCGCCGTGGTCTTGAACCAGTCGACAAGGGTCTCCTCCTCACCGGTCATGTCCCGCAACGACTTGATGCGATAATGCCGCGCGCGTTCGCGCTTCTTCGCCTGCGTGTCCGCACGCGAGGCGACGGCCTTCGCATACGGCTCGTGCCATGCCTCGGGAATCGCCTCTCCTGCGTGACCGCCATACGCCCTTCGCACGGTGGACGCGATGTCCTTGGGCAGGGACGCCTCCATCGACGATTCCGGAGTGCCCAATCCCAGCACTCCCAGCGTCTCCAATAACGAGGCCTCCTCGTACACGGTCCGTACACCGCCATCGAATCGGGGAATGCCCGCATCCCATTCGGCGATGCCTCGGATATGGCAGGATGCGGCACGAAGCGGCATGGGCCTGTCCTGCTGATTGGCCCCGCGCACGTGGCGATGCACGCGTCCCAGCCGCTGCATGAGCAAGTCGACCGGAGCGATGTCGGTGACCAGCGCGTCGAAATCGATGTCCAACGACTGCTCGAGCACCTGCGTGCCGACGACGATCAGCCGTTCGGGACGCCGCCCGTTCGCCGAAGTGCTTCGCGGCCCGAGCAATTCACGTAGCTCACGTTCGTTGTCCATGCGGTCCATGTCCATGAACCTGGCATGCGTCAAACGGATATGCTCATCGCCGTATCGTTCGGACAACAACGCCGCCACGTGCTGCGCGCGAGGGACCGTATCGCAGATGACTCCGATGCAGCCTCCGTCCCGCAGCAATCCATCAAGCAGGGAAATCAGGGAGTCATCGTCATCCGGCATCACCCGGCACGTCACGCGCAACGCCCGGCCGGACGGTTCGACGGCCTGCATCCGCAGCCGACCACCAGAGGAATAGGTGATCAGCGGATACGCCTCGTCGCAGGACACGCCGGAATCAGACGCCTCGGCTACCGACGAGCCACTGTCCGCCGCGTTGGCGTTCGACGCGACGGCGCCTGATCGGCTGCGCGAACGCCGCCTGTATCGGGCCGGACGTTGGGCACCTCCATCCTGCGTCAGGGAAGGAACGTTCGCCCGGCCACCGCTCTCCCGCCCACGCAGATAAGCCTCCGCCATCTCCTTGCGCTGTCGTTCCGGCAGCGTGGCGGACAACAGGATGACCGGCGTGCGAAACCCTCCCAGCCATTCGAGGATCCGCTTCAGATACTCCTGCATGTACGCGTCGTAGGCGTGGCATTCGTCGATGACGACCACCTTGTTGGCGAGCGCCAGCTGCCGCAATACGACGTGCTTCATCTGCAGGGCTCCCATGAGCACCTGGTCGACGGTGCAGACCAGGAAGTTGGCGAGTACGCCTTTCTTGCGTCCCCACATCCACTCGGACACGACCGTCTCGGGGAATGAAGCGCCATGCCGCGTCTCCTCCTCCATGTCTATGGATGACCAGGCTGACACCATACGCCGTGAAGCGGCGATGATGCCGCGGAACTCCTCGTTGAGCTGCGCCTTCCCATGGGCGAGCCACACGGTTTTCCCATCCGCCCCAAGTTCCATCGGCAGGGCGTCGATCCATGCGTGCGCCCTGCCGAACATGGCGTCGGTGGTCGCCATGGTGGGCAGGGCGATGCATACGCCGCCGCGACCGGATCGTTGTGCGAGCAGTTCCGCAACGGCGAGCGCCGCCTCGGTCTTTCCCTCGCCCATCGGCGCCTCGATGATCATCAGTCCGGGATCGTCGGTTCGCGCGGCGATGGATACGGCCTCGCGCTGCACCGGTCTTGGGGATGCCCCTTGCGGCAGGGAGAACCGGCTCCGGAACCATTCGTCCAACATGGGACCGTCCATGTGCAGGTCGTTGGCGACGGGATGCCATGGCGCGCACAGGTGCATAGTACGCCACGCCCGATCCGCACGATGCCGCAGACCGTCCCAGGAACGCACGTCATCGTCTTGGGTCTCGCCGAACCCGCTCAATGTGCCCGGAACGGCGATCAGAGGGAACATATCCTCATCGCTGTTGCTCGCCATCCAATCGGCCATGATCACCGCGCCCGTCAGCAATGCTTCGGACGATGCCTCCAACCGTCGTTTCCCCAATAGAGCCATGTCGTCAGGAGACAGACCGGCGCGTCGGATCACGAATTCCAACAGCTCATGCTGCACAGGCTCCCACAGATTCTTCGCGGCATCGTCCCACCCCATGCGAAGCGGTTCCCCAAGTCGGGCCTCGTCCAGCCGATGACCGTCAGGAGGGGTGCCGTGGTGACCGCCGACCACGCTGCCGTACGATCTCGCGACATCCGACGACCACTTGTATGCCGTGGCCAAATGCCGTTCAAGAATAATCTGTCCGGCAATCGGATGGGATGGATGGGTCGGATTGCTGAAGTCACGGATCGGCAATCCCGCCCGCTCCGGCAGCCACGCCAACGATGCAGGCGACCCATCAGCCGACAGGTCGAACCGTATCGGCTTGGATTGGAACACGGGAGTGCCCTTGCCGATGTCGTGCGCACCGGCCAGCATCAGGTATACCCGTCGGGCCAATGATTCATCGGCAAGATCCCGGCTGAGAACGGCCTTGGTACCGTCCGGAATCCAATGGTCCCAGAGCCGTTCGGCCATGCCGATCGAATCGGCCATATGCACATACAACGGCAGCCAACGACTGCCATCGAGCCGGTCCGTCTTGCCCCACAACAGGCGTGCGCCGTCGGACAGGGACAGTTCGCCATCGTCCATCATCATAGTCATACCGTCGCTCCTTTCAGTGCAGCGCGCCTCAATCGTTCCAATGCGTCCCGATCTCCACGACGTCGGGCGAGGGCCACCGACAGCTCCGTCCAACCGCAGGGGGATGACTCAATCGGGCGTGAATCCACCTGCGATTCCCACCCCATTGCCGAATACCGGGCCGCCACCTCCCATGCTCGATCGGAAGCATCCTCCAGCAAGAATCTCGTCGCCGCAAGCCACGCCATCATCTCATCATCCATATGATGTGATTCGAATTCCGCCGCCCGCTCATACTCTCCAGCCAACAACAAATCGTCGTGTCTGAGCCGGCACACGTACGGGTACAGACGCGACGAGCGCCGGGGCGCGGCTATATCGGTCATGGAGCGTTCCAATCCGTTCAACGCCTCATCCGCGATCCGTCGTGTTCTTTTCCTCCTCGAAAAAGACAACAGCGCGCCGCCGATCTTCTCCCCCAATGTCTCCGGTCCCTCGCGCAGGAACCCCATGATTCCGGCGGCCGTGGTCACGTGCTTCCCCATTTCAGAATGCTCGTCGGCGGCCGTTTTCTCCACCAGCAGTCTCACCTTCCACGCCAGACGACCCAGACTCCTCTCAAGGTCTTCCCCATCGAAACCTTCCCCATCGCCTCCGACGTATTCCAAGGAGCTTCCCACGATGCGCATCACAAGCAACGCGTTGGACAGCGCCTGCCCGTAATCCGCAGTCGCCAACGCATTATCCAGAACGATGCTCGCACCTTCGAACGCGTCACCGACATCACGACGTGCATCGTCCGACTCCAGAAACGACTGGATGAACGACTCCGTCATGCGCCCGGTCTGTGCTTCGGACAGGACCGGAAAACGCGGCTCATCCAAGCACGCAGTATCAGCCGCCGTTTTCGCGCATTCATCGACGACGGCCTCATCCCATACCAACAGCGGACCATGGGCGCCATACCATGAAGCCAGACGGGAACGAATCCCATCGTAGACATCCATGCGTATAGGGACATCCCCATCATCGTCCCCGTCCATCATGCCGCCGATCGCGAGCATCACCGCGGCGGCATGCTTGCAACGCCTGCCCTTCGCCGCAAACGGGCAACTGCACGAGACCATGCATCGCATGGAGGCATCATCGATGCGCACCAATACGTCATAAAGGTCTCCGCCCACGACCTCTCCATGGAACAGGCCGGGAGCGATTGCGTCCACGGACCGGACACGGCCCTCATGAAAGTACGCTTCTCCTCGGGAGAAAACAGTCGGAGCAAACAACGGGGAGACATCATCGGCGTCCATGAATTCACCTTACCCCGCAATCGTCTACGGCAACGGGAAACACGCACGTCCCATCTCGACGGGATCAGCCATCCGTTGTCTCAAAGTCATCTCGTTCGGACCGGAATACATTCATCGGGAGTGTCGTACATGCCGATCTCCTCCGCAGCGTCCCGCATATCTTCCAATGCTTTCCTACGCTGACGTTCGGACTCCCGCCTGAACTTGAGCACGTCGTCGGCCATGACCATCCGACACCCGGTTCGGCTGTCCTTCTTGAACGGAGTTGTTCGCATTGCCGCCAACATAGTCTCCTTTCTTAGATGATGGTCCCGTCATGCCGCACATGGCTACGCACCCGCACGGGAATACGGACATGAAATCCGTGGGATATGAGAAAAGCCACTCGAACTATGACTTTCACGCCATCCTGATGCGGTTAGTCAAGCGGGACGACCTCAGTGCTGCGGTCCTGCAAGTATTCAAGGAAGTCCTGATAGTCCTCATCGCATCCGGGAAATTCGGCGTGTACGGTCTCGAACAGAGGGGCGACGGATATCGGATCGATGCGGTGGGCGATGATGTCGATGACGCAGGCATTGACCGCGGTGCCCGAACCGTCCTCGTCGAGCATGGATTGCGCGAAATCGGCACCCTCATCGTCCCCGTTGGCGCGGAGCAGGGCGATCATGTCGGATGCGAGCTGGTCATAGCGCCGTTCGGCGAGCTGGATGTCAGCTAGGGACTTCGACATGGCTACTCCTTTCCTATCGGGTGGATGGTGGTGACGCGGGCCGGCCTTTTCCCAGCTTTGGCGAACCCGACTCTTTATCTCGATGCCGTCAATGGTACCAATGACGGAGTCTCTGTGTTCTCCCGACAACAAGCATGTCTTCGATGCGTTTCCGGTTCGCGAGAGCGCTCAGCATGACGATCCCCACATCTTTGGTGCCATCTGGCATCCGAGCATCGGGAATTCGATGAACTGGGAACCGACATCCGTAGCCGCGCAGATAAGTGCCGCCACCGTTCCAGCCGCAAAGGAGACGATTCCATTCCCTGCACACACATGATGAGCGGTGAGTGGACGATGTCGTGTATGTGCATGGCATCGACCCGTTGGGCGTGACATTTGCCGTATGAAAGGCTGCCATTCTTCGCATATTTGGTATCATCCCAAGCACGCCGACGGTAGGCATGCTCAGTTAGAGCCGTCGCATCATCACATCGCATACACGGAGAGCACCTGCTGCCCGCTCAGAGCAGGCCGCGCCGGGATCATCCCCGCGTATGCGGGGAACACAGCGGCCAGCAGGACACGCTCACCTACGACGTGGGATCATCCCCGCGTATGCGGAGAACACCCCCTCTTCGACTGATCGATATCGACATATTTAGGATCATCCCCGCGTATGCGGGGAACACGTCCGCCGGCACGTCCAGACAGTCGGCCGCCGGGGATCATCCCCGCGTATGCGGGGAACACTTGGCACGCGAGCCGCTGCCGCGCGCAACATCGGGATCATCCCCGCGTATGCGGGGAACACGTTGTCCTGCACCCATTTGCCGAGTTCGGCGAGGGATCATCCCCGCGTATGCGGGGAACACGGGCAGGGCGGCGAGGAGGTGCCGGTATGGGGGGATCATCCCCGCGTATGCGGGGAACACTGACGGCTGGACTCCACACACGCTGCGGCACCGGGATCATCCCCGCGTATGCGGGGAACACCACGGGGCGTGCGCGGGGCACCAATCGTAACCGGAATCATCCCCGCGTATGCGGGGAACACCGCTCCTCGGCCTGCAGCGCGCGCCGGTAGGCGGGATCATCCCCGCGTATGCGGGGAACACGTGAGCGAGTTGAACAGGAAGGCGTAGTCAGTGGGATCATCCCCGCGTATGCGGGGAACACCCCTTCCCTACTGCCGCATGGCGAGAGGGTGTGGGATCATCCCCGCGTATGCGGGGAACACCTCGTATTCGCCGGCGATGTCGGCCGTCAGCCGGGATCATCCCCGCGTATGCGGGGAACACCGGAGCCCCGCGACGCTTGGGCTGGGTGAACAGGGATCATCCCCGCGTATGCGGGGAACACCTGTGCGGTCTGCGCTGGGGTGAGACCACGGCGGGATCATCCCCGCGTATGCGGGGAACACGAACGGCGGCGACGCTCGCCCATACGGTGACGGGGATCATCCCCGCGTATGCGGGGAACACTCCTCCAAGAGCGCCTGCCATGAAAGGATCGCGGGATCATCCCCGCGTATGCGGGGAACACTCGGCGGCGGCTGGCGTGCCGGTGGTCATGCCGGGATCATCCCCGCGTATGCGGGGAACACTCGGCGGCGGCTGGCGTGCCGGTGGTCATGCCGGGATCATCCCCGCGTATGCGGGGAACACTCACCGCATGGTGTTCTGCGGCATCAACGACAGGGATCATCCCCGCGTATGCGGGGAACACTCGACGACGGTCGTGGCCGAAGTGGTGGAACGGGGATCATCCCCGCGTATGCGGGGAACACCGTGACCTCGCGGCGACACGCGTAGCTTGCAAGGGATCATCCCCGCGTATGCGGGGAACACTGCGGCGGTAGGAACGACGGGCGATGACGCGCGGGATCATCCCCGCGTATGCGGGGAACACGCGCCGGAACTGCCGGACGAGACCCGCGAACTGGGATCATCCCCGCGTATGCGGGGAACACATCTCCTGCAATTCGTCGCGGTATTTGACTTCGGGATCATCCCCGCGTATGCGGGGAACACATATCGATTACTCCTTATATATAGGTGTGTCGGAGATCATCCCCGCGTATGCGGGGAACACGCCGTGATTCGACGGTCCCAATATCCTTGGCCGGGATCATCCCCGCGTATGCGGGGAACACCCCCAGAGAGAGTCGAAATCTAGCTAACGACTGGGATCATCCCCGCGTATGCGGGGAACACACTGCCGGGCGGGCTTTAAGGGTGCAGGAGAGGGGATCATCCCCGCGTATGCGGGGAACACGTCACCCTGTTGCGTCACCTTGTTGCGTCACCGGGATCATCCCCGCGTATGCGGGGAACACGCCGGCATAGGTAGCACCGTCGTAAACGTCACGGGATCATCCCCGCGTATGCGGGGAACACGTCACGTATCCCGAAGAGGCGCGCCGCGCCACGGGATCATCCCCGCGTATGCGGGGAACACCATATGTCAGCAAGTGCGCACATATGTTGCATGGGATCATCCCCGCGTATGCGGGGAACACGAGAGGGAACAGGCCCGGCGTGAATCCGTCACGGGATCATCCCCGCGTATGCGGGGAACACTCCAGGTTGAAGAAGTCCGCGGCCTGGAGCTGGGGATCATCCCCGCGTATGCGGGGAACACGGGTGGTGTGGGTCGCCGCATTATCTGACTTGGGGATCATCCCCGCGTATGCGGGGAACACCTGAACGCGGTCGCCGGCGGCAACGCCGACACGGGATCATCCCCGCGTATGCGGGGAACACTACCCGTCGCAACTGGACTTGCTGCATCGCATGGGATCATCCCCGCGTATGCGGGGAACACGCAACGCCGAAACTTTCAAGAGCGTGGCCATGGGGATCATCCCCGCGTATGCGGGGAACACAAGGCGGAGACACGCAAGGGGTACCGCAACACGGGATCATCCCCGCGTATGCGGGGAACACATAGTCGGCGCCGTCGGCGTCGTCGCCGGCGCGGGATCATCCCCGCGTATGCGGGGAACACTCAAGGCGTTCGTCGGGAGCGTGCGTCGCGGTGGGATCATCCCCGCGTATGCGGGGAACACGATGTGCGCGGTGACGGTCAGGTCGGATTGGAGGGATCATCCCCGCGTATGCGGGGAACACTTGGCGTTGTCCGACATGTCGGTGATGGCCTGGGGATCATCCCCGCGTATGCGGGGAACACGAGGTCAGGGGCGGGATGATGGCCGTGACGAGGGGATCATCCCCGCGTATGCGGGGAACACACCCTCACCGTCGCAGCGGGCAAGACCGCGACGGGATCATCCCCGCGTATGCGGGGAACACCCTTTCCCACATGTGCGCGCCCAGGGAGGGCCGGGATCATCCCCGCGTATGCGGGGAACACCAGGCAGATAACGCAATCAATCTCACACGTCAGGGATCATCCCCGCGTATGCGGGGAACACTCCTCGGCCATGTCCATTCCTTTCTTAGTCGAGGGATCATCCCCGCGTATGCGGGGAACACCGTCCCTGCGTGGCCCATTTGCGGAAATCCCGGGGATCATCCCCGCGTATGCGGGGAACACACTTCGAAATCCCTACGTTCCCAACGATATAGTACACGATGCGTTGCATTTTCATTGAGTTTCGACGCGACGACCGGCTAAGCGGAGAGCCCTTTCTACGCCGTATAGATACGGCTCATGGATACGGGTCCGGAATACGAAAACCTCCCACATCTGCAATGCAGACGTAGGAGGCGATACGAATCAACGGAACCGGATATCTCCGGCGGAGCAGGGAGGAACCACCCCGCTCCGTCTACCGAGAATCAGCGGGGCAGCATCATCGGACGCGTGCTCGCCTTGATTGGCGCCGGCAGCTCGCTGGCGTGCTCGCTGGACAGGTACTCGTCGACGGCGGCCGCGCAGGAGCGGCCTTCGGCGATGGCCCACACGACGAGGCTCTGGCCTCGGCCGGCGTCGCCGCACACGAACACGCCGTCCTGCGAGGTGGCGAACTTGTCGTTGCGGGCGATGTTGCCGCGCTTGTCGAGTTCGACGGGCAGCTGGTCGACGATGGTCGTGGTGTCCGGGTGGAGGAAGCCCACGGAGATGAGCACCAGGTCGGCGGGCAGCACACGTTCGGTGCCGGGCTGGCGGGTGAACGGGCCGTTCTCGCCAGGCGCGACGGACACGACCTTGAGGCCGGTCACATGGCCGTGCTCGTCCGCCACGAAGCCTTCCGCGGTGGTGGAGTTCTCGATGTGGATACGCTCCTGCTCCTCGTCGGAACCGATGAAGTTCACCGAATCCGTGGAGTACAGGTACTCGCCGCCCTCGGCCATCGACGTGGTCTTCTGGTAGAGACGCGCGAACGTCGGCCACGGCTGGTTGTCGGGGCGTGTCGAAGGCTCCTTCGGCATGATCTGCAGCACGGTGACGTCCTTCGCGCCCTGGCGGATGGACGTGCCGAGGCAGTCGGAGCCGGTGTCGCCGCCGCCGATGACGATGACGTGCTTGTCCTTGGCGGTGATGTCGTGTTCGAGCGGGGCGCCGTAGATGCGGCGGGTCGCGTCGGGCAGGAAGTCCATCGCGAAGTGGATGCCGTCGAGCTCACGGCCGGGGATCTTCATGTCGCGCGGCACGCGGGAACCGATGGCGACCACGACCGCATCGTACCGGTCGCGCAGGTCGTCCCAGCTGATGTCCTTGCCGATCTCCACGCCGGTCTCGAAGCGGGTGCCTTCGGCCTCCATCTGCTTGACGCGTCGGTCGAGCAGCGTCTTCTCGAGCTTGAAGTTCGGGATGCCGTAGCGCATGAGGCCGCCCAGCGCGTCGTCCTTCTCGTAGACGACGACGGTGTGGCCGGCACGGGTGAGCTGCTGCGCGGCGGACAGGCCGGCGGGGCCGGAGCCGACGACGGCGACGGTCTGGTCGGTGAGTCGCTGCGGAGGCATCGGCTTGACGTAGTCGAGATCCCATGCCTGGTCGATGATCGTGCACTCGTCGTTCTTGATCATCGTCGGCGGCTGGTGGATGCCGAGCACGCACGCCTGCTCGCACAGGGCCGGGCAGATGCGTCCGGTCACTTCGGGGAAGTTGTTGGTCAGGCTCAGACGCTGGTAGGCGTCCTCCCACTGCTCCTGGCGGACCAGATCGTTGAATTCGGGGATGAGGTTGCCCAGCGGGCAGCCGGTCATGCAGAACGGGGTGCCGCAATCCATGCAGCGGGCCGCCTGTTCGGTGGTCCATGACTGCAGACCGGATTCGGCGTGCACGTCGAACCAGTCCTTGATGCGCTGCTCGACCGGACGCTCGGCCAGCTCGCGGCGGGTGCGGACTTTCAGGAATCCTCTCGGGTCGCCCATGTTCAGCGCGCTCCTTCCATGACGTGCTCGTACACCTGCTCCCAGGCGCCGGGCGTATTGAAATCGATGTGTGCGGCTTCCGCGTCGGCCATGGCCTTCTCCATGGCGATGAAGTGCTTCGGCACGACGTGCGTGAAGCGCTTGGCGTTCTCGTCCCAGTTCTCGAGCAGCGAGGCCGCGAACTCGGAGCCTGTCTCCTCGGCATGCTTCTTGACGAGCGCGCGCACGAGGTCGGAGGTCTCCGCGTCGAGCGGCTCGAACAGCAGCGCGCCGGACTCGACGCCCTCCGGGTTGACCTGCTTCATGTCGAGGTCGAGCACGTACGTGTTGCCTCCGGAGAAGCCTGCGCCGAAGTTGCGTCCGGTGGGTCCGAGCACGACGACGGTGCCGCCGGTCATGTACTCGCAGCCGTGGTCGCCGACGCCCTCGACCACGAAGGTCGCGCCGGAGTTGCGCACGGCGAAGCGTTCGCCGGCGCGGCCCGCGACGAACATCTCGCCGGAGGTGGCGCCGAAGCCGGTCACGTTACCCGCGATCACGTTCTCGTGTCGGTCGAAGGTGACGCCGTCCTCGGCGCGGACGATGAGGCGTCCGCCGGACAGGCCCTTGCCGGCGTAGTCGTTGACCTCGCCGTACACGCGGATGGTCTCGCCGCGCGGGATGAACGCGCCGATGGACTGGCCGCCGGAACCGTGCAGGGTCATGTCGATGGTGTCGTCGGGCAGGCCGGCGGCGCCGTAACGGCGGGTGATCTCGTAGCCGACCATCGTGCCGACGGTGCGGTTGACGTTGCGGATCGGCACGTCGATGCGCACCGGTTCCTTCTTCTCCAACGCCGGCCGGGCGAGTTCGATGAGGCGGTTGTCGAGCGCCTTCTCGAGCTCGTGGTTCTGCGGCTCGGTGTTGTGCAAGATGGTGCCGGGCACCGGGCCGGCCTGCTTGAGCACGTTGGACAGGTCGATGCCGTCCGCCTTCCAGCGCTTGATGGCCTCGTCCTGGTCGAGGCACTCGACGTGGCCGACGGCCTCCTCGAGCGTGCGGAAGCCGAGCTGGGCGAGGATCTCGCGCACCTCCTCGGCGATGAACATGAAGAAGTTGACCACGTGCTCGGGCTTGCCGCGGAAGCGGGCGCGCAGCTCCGGATCCTGGGTGGCGATGCCCTGCGGGCAGGTGTTCTTCTGGCAGGCGCGCATCATGACGCAGCCTTCGACGATCAGCGCCGCGGTGGCGAAGCCGAATTCCTCGGCGCCGAGCAGGGTGGCGATGACGACGTCGCGGCCGGTCTTGAGCTCGCCGTCGCACTGGACGACGATGCGGGAGCGCAGGCCGTTGAGGATCAGCGTCTGCTGCGTCTCGGACAGACCGATCTCCCACGGGGTGCCCGCGTGGCGGATCGCGTTGAGCGGGGCCGCGCCGGTACCGCCGTCATAGCCGGAGATGAGCACCACGTCGGCATGGCACTTGGCCACGCCGGCGGCGATGGTGCCGACGCCGAACTCGGAGACGAGCTTGACGTGGACGCGGGCCTTCGGGTTCGCCATCTTCGCATCGTTGATCAGCTGCTTGAGATCCTCGATGGAGTAGATGTCGTGGTGCGGCGGCGGGGAGATGAGTTCCACGCCCGGCGTCGCGTGACGCACGGTGGCGATCCACGGCGGGACCTTCGCTCCCGGCAGGTGGCCGCCCTCGCCAGGCTTGGCGCCCTGGGCGAGCTTGATCTGCAGGTCGGTGGCGTGCACGAGGTAGTCGGAGGTGACGCCGAAGCGTGCGGAGGCGATCTGCTTGATGCGGCTGTAGCGCAGCGGATCCTCGATGCGGTCGTCGGATTCGCCGCCCTCACCGGAGTTGGAGCGTGCGCCGATCTTGTTCATGGCGATGGCGAGCGTCTCGTGCGCCTCCTGGGAGATGGAGCCATAGCTCATCGCGCCGGTGGAGAACCGCTTGACGATCTCGCTGGCCGGCTCGACCTCGGAGATGTCGATGGGCTTGCGGTTGTGGTTGAACTTCATCAGGCCGCGCAGCGTCATCAGACGGTTCGAGGTGTCGTTGATGTGGTGCGAGTACTTCTTGAACATGCCGTAGTCGCCGCGCTGGGTGGACTGCTGCAGCAGGAAGATGGCCTCGGGGTCGTTGAGGTGGTCCTCGCCGGTGCGACGCCACTTGTACAGACCGCCGGTCCTGAGGTTGCGGTGCGGAGACGCCGTCCACTGGTTCGGGTAGGCGACGCGGTGGCGGGAGGCGACCTCCTCGGCGATCTCGTCAAGGCCGACGCCGCCGACGCGCGTGGTGGTGCCGGTGAAGTACTCGTCGACGACGTTCTGGCTCAGACCCACGGCCTCGAACAGCTGGGAGCCGCGGTAGCTCATGATGGTGGAGACGCCCATCTTCGCCATGATCTTGAGCACGCCGGTCGACAGCGCCTTGGTGAGGTTCCTCACGGCGGTGGCGGGATCGACCTTCACGTAGCCTTCGCGCGACAGGTTCTCGACGGATTCGAACGCCAGGTACGGGTTCACGCAGGCGGCGCCGTAGGCGATGAGCAGGGCGACGTGGTGGATCTCGCGCACGTCGCCGGCCTCGACCGCCAGGGAGACCTGGGTGCGGGTGTGGCGGCGCAGCAGGTGGTGCTGCACGGCGGAGGTGAGCAGCAGCGACGGGATCGGGCCCCACGTGTGGTTGGAGTCACGATCGGACAGCACGATGAAGTTGCTGCCGTTGTCGATGGCCTCGTCGATCTCGGCGAAGATCTCGTCCAGACGCTGCTGGAGGGCTTCGCCGCCGCCGGCCACCTGGTACAGGCCGCGGACCACGTAGGGGCGGTAGTAGCCGCCGAGGATGCGCGCCTTGTCGAGACGCTTGAGCTGGGCCATCTCGTCGGAGTTGATGACGGGCAGCGGGATGAGGATCTTCTTCGCGTGCAACTCGGAGTCGGCGAGCAGGTTCGGCTCGGGGCCGATCGCGGATTCGAGGCAGGTGACGGTCTCCTCGCGCTCCCAGTCGAGCGGCGGGTTGGTGACCTGGGCGAACTTCTGGTTGAAGTAGTCGAACAGCATGCGCGGGCGCTTGGAGAGCGCGGGCAGCGGGGTGTCGTTGCCCATGGAGCCGAGCGGTTCCTTGCCGGTGTTGGCCATCGGCGTGAGGACGATCTTCAGGTCCTCCTCGGTGTAGCCGAAGGCGCGCTGGCGGCGCTGCACGGACTGGCCGGAGTGGTTGACGTGCTCGCGGGCGGGCAGGTCGCTCATCTCCACGGAGTTGCCTTCCACCCACTTGCGGTACGGGTGCTGGGCGGCGAGGGACTTCTTGATCTCCTCGTCCGGGATGATGCGGCCTTCGGCCGTGTCCACGAGGAACATCTTGCCGGGCTCGAGACGGCCCTTGGAGACGATGTGCTCCTGCTTGATCTCGGGCAGGACGCCCGCCTCGGAGGCGAGCACGAGGTAGCCGTCGCCGGTGAGCTGCCAGCGGCCGGGGCGGAATCCGTTGCGGTCGAGCAGTGCGCCGACCTGGGTGCCGTCGGTGAAGACGATGTCGGCCGGGCCGTCCCACGGTTCGATGAGCGTGTTGTTGTACTCGTAGAAGGCGCGCACGTCCGGGTCGAGGTCGGGGTTCTTCTCCCATGCCGGCGGCAGCATCATGCAGATGGCGTGCGGCAGGGAACGGCCGGCGAGGTGCAGCAGTTCGAGGCACTCGTCGAAGGTGCCGGAATCCGAGTAGCCGGGCGTGGTGATCGGCAGCAGCGGCTCGAACTCGCCGAGCAGTTCGGAGCTCAGTCGACCCTCACGGGCGGACAGCCAGTTGCGGTTGCCCTGGATGGTGTTGATCTCGCCGTTGTGGGCGAGCAGGCGGAACGGCTGGGCGAGCGGCCAGCTCGGGAACGTGTTCGTGGAGAAGCGGGAGTGGACGATGGCCACGGTGGCCTTCATGCGTTCGTCGACGAGATCCGGGAAGAAATGGGTCAGCTGCATGGTGGTCAGCATGCCCTTGTACGTGATGGTGCGCGCGGACAGGGAGGCGAAGTACACGCCCACCTCATGTTCGACGCGCTTGCGGATGCGGAACGTCTTGCGGTCGAGCTCGATGCCGGCGAGGCCGCCTTCCGGGTCGGCCAGGACGAGCGTCTTGAATCCCGGCATGGCGGCGAGGGCCTGCAGGCCGAGGCCGTCCGGGTTGGTGGGCACGACGCGCCACGCGAGGACCTCGAGGCCCTCTTCGCGGGCGATCTTCGCGATGGCCTGCTCCTGCTGGCCGGAGGTCTCGATGTCGCGGTCGAGGAACGCGATGCCGGCGGCGTAGTGGCCGGCGGCGGGCAGTTCGGCGGGCACGGTGGCGCGCATGAACTCGTCCGGCATGCTCATCAGGATGCCGGCGCCGTCGCCCGTGTTCTCCTCGGCGCCGACCGCGCCGCGGTGGTCGAGGTTGACCAGCACCTCGATGGCGTCCTTGACGATCTTGTGTTCGGGGCGCTTGTTGAGCGTGGTGACCATGCCCACACCGCAGGCGTCATGCTCGTTGGAGGGGTCGTACATTCCATCCGGAGCGTGGACCGTGAGATCAAGCGGGGCTTTGAATGTCACCGAAATCACCTCAATTGGTTGCGGGCGCGCGGAAACGCGCCACTTGGGTCAGTTGCTGTTGACAGCGTAGCGTCGCACTATGTCCTCCGCGTTTCGCTGTCCATATACCGAGTTGCGGAAAAAGTCAATACCCAATTTTAACCGTTTTCGCGGCGCGGCCCGCCGCGACGCTTGACGGCGTGTCAACGCCAAGGCACGTAGGCGGTCTCGGAGTCGCGGAGCGCGGGCTGGCCTTCGACCACGTCGACGCGGGCGGGCGGCGGTTCGACGCCGTCGCGCCGCGCCTTCACCTGCTCGTAGAGCATGCGGAAGGCGCGTCGGCCCATCTCCAGATAGTTCTGGCCGTAGCTGGTCAGCGCGGGCGACCACATGGCGGCGAAGTTGCGGTCGTCGAATCCGACGACGCTCACGTCGTCCGGCACCTGCCGCTCCTTCTCCCTCAATCCGCGGATCACGGCGACGGCGGTCTCGTCGTCACCGGCGAAGATGGCGGTCACGTCGTCGCGCTCCCCCAGCGCGCGTCCGGCCGCGGCGGCCTCCTCCAGATCGCGCGAGACGACGATCGGCTCGTGGACCGCGGCGCCTCGTTCCTCGAGCGCGTCGCGCCAGCCGTCGGTGCGCGTGTTGTCGGTGGGCCCTTTCGGGCGGGTCACGTGGAAGACGGTCTCGTGACCGAGGTCGAGCAGGTGCATGGTCATCCAGCGTCCGGCCTCGCGTTCCGCGTTGACGATCTGCCGGTCGGCGTCGCCGAATCCTCCGCCGACGACGACCAGCGGCAGGTCCTTCGGCAGGTAGTCGAGCGCCTTGATGCCGGCGCGGTCGTACTGGTAGACGATGGCGCCGGCGGGGCGCACGGACAGGCCCATCCTGACGCGCGCCTCGACGGAGTCCATGTCGGATTCGTCCAGGGAGACGATGTTCATGAGGAAGCGGCATGCGCGCGCCGCCTTCTCGACGCCGTGGTTGGTCTCGGAGGTGGAGAACGCCTCGGGGTTGGCGGCGAACACGACCACCGTGTCCATCTCCCGGTTGGATAGGGCGCGCGCGACGACGCTCGGCTCGTAGCCGAGCTCCTCGATGGCCTTGGCGATGCGCGCGCGCTTCTCCTCGGAGACCTTCACCGTGCCGTTGAGATAGCGGGAGACGGTGGGCGCGGAGACGCCGGCGAGACGCGCCACGTCCTTGATCACCGGACGGGAATGCCCCGTGCTCCTCGCCATGCCGCGTCTCCTTCCGCCGTGCTCCCTCTCATGTACAACGCCCTAGTTAAGGGGGCGAACCGGACATAGGGCGCCGGGCATGGAGCGGACCGGCGCCGACGCTACTCCACCGACTTCAACGCGGCGAGCATGTCCACGTCCCTGAGCCTGCGGTAGACGACCATGCCGAGCACGGCGAGCACGACTCCCACCACCGCGACCGGCGCGGCGAACGCCTGCCAGCCGAGCGCCGGGTCGAACATGACCTCGTCCGGCGGCACCTCGGTGATGATGTACCGGTGGAGTCCCGCGCCGATCCCGTATCCGGCGAGTACGCCGATGACGGAGAGCACGATGGTCTCCCTGTAGATGTACATGGTCGTCTCGTTCGAATGGAATCCGAGCACCTTGACGGTGGACAGTTCGCGGATGCGTTCGGACACGTTGAGGTTGGTGAGGTTGTAGAGAATCACCACGGCGAGGAGCGCGGCCACGAGGATCAGCACCTCCATGATCTGGTCGAGAGAGTCGACGATCGTGGCGACCTGGTTCTTCGCGGTGATGTTCTGCACCACTCCCCTGACGCCGTCGTCGCGCATGAACGAGGCGCCCACGCGTCCGGCGTTCGCCGTGCTCGGGTCCTTGAGACGGACCATGTAGGCGTTCGCCCGCCAGTCCTCGCCGAACACGCGCTCGTAGCCGCCGGACGACATGAACATGAAGTGCCCGATGTACATCTCGGTCACGCCGTCCACGCGCACCGTGCGCCGCGCGCCCTCCGCGTCGGTGACGGTCACCGTGTCGCCCTCCTTCACGCCGAGCATCGAGGCCATGCGTTCGGAGACGACGGCGCCCCGGTCGGTGAGCACCTGCGGCTTGTGCCCGGAACGGGAGCGCAGCGTCATGTACTTCCCGAAGTCGTACGCGTCGTCGGTGGCGATCATCGTGATGCCCTGCTTGTCGCCCTGCCTGCCACCGGTCGTCGTGACCTCCTCGTAGCGGATCGGCGTGGAGGAGGCGACGGCGTCGCGCTTCATCATCCGCTTCACGGACGCGCGCTGCTCGTCGTTGTTGTCGCTTTTCTCGGCGACGATGAGGTCGTAGTGGACGATCTCGTCGAACTGGCGTTCGCTGATCTGCCCGATCGACCCCTGCACGCCGAGTCCGGCGGTGAGCAGGGCGACCGCGCCGGCCACGCCGAGGATGGTCATCAGTCCGCGGGACTTGTAGCGGAACAGGTTGCGCGCGGTCACCTTGCGGGTGAAGCTCAGCCGGTTCCACAATGGCGTGAACCGTTCGAGCAGAATCTTGGAGCCTTTGGCCGGCGGCTTGGGCAGGAGCAGCGCGGCGGGCTTCTCCCTCAGCTCGCGCATGGCGGCCAGCGCCGCGGGCACGACGGCGCTCGTCCATGCGAGCAGGAACGCGGCCGCGGTGACGCCCGGATGGAACGCCAACGCGATGCGCGGCATCGTGAACCCGTCGGAGTAGGCGTGGTCGACGATGAGCGGCAGCAGCGTGTGGCCGGCGATGACGCCGACGATCGTGCCCAGCGTGGAGGCGAGGAACCCGTAGCAGGTGAACTTCCTAAGGATGTCCGCGTTCCCATATCCAAGCGCTTTGAGCGTGCCGGAGTTGACGCGTTCCTCGTCGACCATGCGCCCCATCGTGGTGAAGGTGACGAGCGCGGCCACGAGGTAGAGGAACACGGGGAAGATCATGGCGAGCTTCTCCACGATGTTCGCGATGATCTCGTATACGCGGTATCCGTTCGAGGTCAGGCCTTCGCGTCGTCCGTCGATCGAGTAGGCGGGCACTTCGAGCGTGTCGATCTTCTCGCGGGCGAGCGCGATGTCGTGTTCGGCCTTCTCGATCTTCTTCTCGGCGGCGGGTTTGGCGGCGTTGAATTCGGCGAGCTTCGCGTCGTACTCGTCCTGCGCCTTCTCGATCCGCCGTTGGCCTTCGACGAGTTGGGAGACGCCGGATCCCGCCTCCGTTCCGGAGGAGGCGCCTCCGGCCAGCGTGGAGACGGCCGTGCCCAGTTCGCTTTGCTTGGCGGCGAGCTGGCCTCGCGCGTCGGCGATGGCGGCGGCGTTGTCCTGATAGTCCTGCGAGCCTTGTTCGAGCCGTGACGCCGCATCGTTCCATTGCGCGAGCGCGTCGTTGTAGGCGGCGAGTTTCGCGTTGTACTGCGCGACGGCGTCGTTGTAGGCGGCGAGCGCCTTGTCGTACTGCGCCTTGGCGCTGTCGTAGGCGCCGCCGGTCAGGCCGCTTGACTCCCATTGCGCGAGGAGCGCTCCGATCTTGTCGAGCACGGTTTTGGCGGCGTCGAGCTGGGTGCGCGCCTGTCCGAGCTGGGCGTTCGCCTGGCTGAGTCCGGTCCAGGATTCGTCGAGCTTGCCCTGGCCTTGGTCGAGCTGTTGCGCGCCGGCGGCGAGCGCGGTCTGTGCGGCGTCGAGCTGCGAGCCGGCGGAGGCGATCTGGGCGGTCGCGCCGGCGAGTTCGGCCACGGCGGCGGATGCCTGGTCGGCGGCTTGGATGGTGCCGTCGGCCAGTTGGTCCTTGCCGTTCTCGATCTGCGTTTTCGCGTCGTCGAGTTGCTGCTGTGTGTCGGCGAGCTGCTGTTTGGCGTCGTCGACCTTGCGTTGCGCCTTGTCGATCTGCGCGCGTCTCTCTTCGCGGATGGAGGCGGCGCGTGCGTCGGGCTGGTTGGCGAGCCGTTTGGTCAGCGTGGTCTTGTGCGCGTTCACCCGGTCGCGGTAGTCGGCGGTCCAGTAGTCGACGCCGCGGGTGTCGCGGAAGGTGATTCGGCCGATCATCGTCACGTCGGAGTCGAACACGGGTTTCGTGACGACCGCGTACCCGTCGAGTTCGCCGGTGCCGGCGGTGGATTGGCCCATGTTGAGGTCGGAGACGGTGTCGCTGGCGTCGACGAATCCGACGACGGTGAAGCTGCTTCGCGTGAGGACGGTGTCGCCGGCGATGTCGGGGCGTTCCGTGAGTTTGATGGTGCTGCCGACCGCGTATGTGCCGCGTTCCGCCCGGTCGAGCGCAATCTCGTCCGCGTGCTCGGGCAGCCGGCCTTCGACCACTTCGTAGGTGGAGACCGTCTCGGGTTTCGAGTAGACGCGCAGGCTGTGGTCGGAGCCCCGGATGACGACGTCCTTGAAGTAGCCGAACTCGGCTTGGGCGACGCCGTCGGTCGCGCGGATGATCCTCTCGTCGTCGCGGCTCAGCCCGTAGTCGCTGATCACGGTGACGTCGGCGAGGTTGTGGCGGCCGTAGAAGTCGGTGCCGGTGATGCGCATGTCGGGGCCGGTGACGAGCAGGCCGACGAGGGCGAACGAGCCGAGGGCCATGAGGCTGACGATGGAGAGGAACCGGCCTTTGGATTTGGCGAGGGTGGCGCGGATGTCCTTCCACAGCATGCGTTTGCGCGGACGCGCCGCGCGGCTCCTGCGGCGTGTGCGGGAAAGGGTTGCCATGTTCACCACTCCAGGTCCTCGATGTCCATCGGGTGTTCGTTGGTCTCGATGGATTTGACGCGGGCGTCGTGCATGTGGATGACGCGGTCGGCGATCGGCGCGATGGCCGAGTTATGGGTGACGATGACGACGGTGGCGCCTTTCTCGCGGCTTTGGTCCTGCAGGATTCTCAGAACCTGCTTGCCGGTGTTGTAGTCGAGCGCGCCGGTCGGCTCGTCGCACAGGAGGATCTTCGGGTTCTTGGCGACGGCGCGGGCGATTGCGACGCGCTGCTGTTCGCCTCCGGAGAGCTGCGCCGGGAAGTTGTCGATGCGGTGTCCGAGGCCGACGTCGATGAGCGCCTGCACCGGGTCCTGGGCGTCGCGCACGATCTCGGAGGCGAGTTCCACGTTCTCGCGCGCGGTGAGGTTGGCGACGAGGTTGTAGAACTGGAACACGAATCCGATGTCGTGGCGCCGGTAGTCGGTGAGCTGGTGGGCGGTGTAGTTCGAGATGCCCTTGCCGTCGATGATCACCTGGCCTTCGGAGTTGGTGTCCATGCCGCCGAGGATGTTGAGCACCGTCGATTTGCCGGCGCCGGACGCGCCGAGGATGATTGCCAGCTCGCCCTTCTCGATGCCGAAGCTCACGTCGTTGTTGGCCGTGATCGTGGTGTCGCCCATGTGGTACCGCTTGAAGCTATGCACCATCTCGATGTATGCCATGGGACCTGCCTTCCGTTCTTGATTGAACAACGTGTTGATTGTGTTGTCGTGATTGTAGGAACGGACGGGAACGGCGGTCAATGAACGCTTCCCACGATTCTGTTCAGATTGGACACATCGGCGGAAAGTGGTGATTCATCACCCTATATCGACAACACGTTGATATAATCGTGTGTCATATGCGACGAGGATGGGAGGGTCATGGCAGGCAGACGGCACACGAAGACGGAGGCGAAGATCAAGGCCGCGTTCACCACGCTCGTGCAGTCGAAGGGGTTCGACGCGATGACGGTGAGCGACATCGCCCGCACGGCCGGCATCAACCGCGGCACGTTCTACATGCACTATCTCGACAAGTTCGACCTGCGCCAGCAGCTCATCGACGACACGATTGCCGATCTGACGGCCATCCTCGTCGACAACGCCGACACCGACGCCGACGCGCGCACCGTGTCCCATGCCACCGGCCGGGCGATCTGCGACGCGTTCCAGACCGAATCGATCTCCGCCGCGCTGCGCTACGTGCGCGACGACTACGCGTTCTTCAACGCGATCTCCCGCTCCGGCAACGACATGCAGCTCTACGACAAGCTGAAGAAGGTGCTGAAGCAGCTGATCGTCACGCAGGCGCAACGGCTCGGCGCCGACCCGCAGTCCTCCTACAACGGCATCCCGGCGGACTACGCGATGGAGATCCTCGTCTCCGCGGTCTCCTCGATCATCTGGCTGTGGATCCGCCGCGGATGCCGGGAGACGCCGGAGGAGATCTGCCGCATCATCGAGAAGAACAAGACCACCGCCCCCATCGATGTGCTGTGGTGACGCGCCGCGGCGACGTGCCGGTTCATCGCCATCGCGCCGGAACGCATCGCCGGCATGCCGGACACAGTCGTCACTGCCGCCCTTTGCGGCGGCGGGGCGCGAGGGCGGCGGGACCGTGCCGCCTCATGGCGAACATGAGCGCGCGCAGGCCGCCGATGCGCGGGTCGGGGCGTTCGCCCCGCGCGATCCGGTTCATCTGCAGTTCGAACCAGCTGATGACGAGGATGCCGCCGAACGCCTTGTCGAGCGTCCTGATGCCGGTCGTCACGCGCGGCAGTTCGACGAAACCGTCCCACCGGTCGCGGATGATGCGGTTCGGCAGGTCGGGCACAAGCGCAAGCGGCCGCGCAATGCCAATCATCTGCGTGATGCCCTCGCCCAGCGCGCGCTCCATGTCGGCGGCGTTGCGAAAGCCGCCGGTCAGGGCGACCGGCACGGTCAGTTCGCCTGTGACGCGTCGCGCGAAGTCGGTGAAGTAGACGCCGCGCCTGCGGTCCTCCTCCGCGCCGCCGTTGGTCTGGATGACCGGCTTCGCGTAGGTGCCGCCGGAGATGTCGATGAGATCGACGCCGCGACGTTCCAGCTGTTTCATGACCCAGACGGACTCCTCTTCGCTGAAACCCCCCGGCACGCCGTCCTGCGCATTGAGCTTGACCGCCACGGGGAAATCGGGGCCGACCGCCTCGCGCACCGCGTCGAACACGTCGAACAGGAACCGGGCGCGGTGTTCGATGTCGCCGCCGTATTCGTCGGTGCGCCGGTTGTCGAGCGGCGAGAGGAACTGGTTGATGAGGTAGCCGTGCGCGGCGTGGATCTCCACGCCGGTGAATCCCGCCTTCTTCGCGATGCGGGCCGTGGCGGCGAACCGGCGGACGATGTCGCGGATCTGCTCGCGGGTGAGTTCCGTCGGTTCGGCGAAGAACCTGCCGTATTCGCCGTCGATGCTGCCGGCGCTCGGCGCGAGCGGATGCGGGTTGACGGTGATGGGCGACTGGCGGCCGGGATGGTTGATCTGCATCCAGCAGTGCGTACCGTTCTCGGTGCCGGCGGTGGCCCATCGGCGCAGCATGTTCAGGTCGCGCTCGTCCTCGACGGCCACGTTGCCGGGTTCGCCGAGCTGGGTGCGGTCGACCATCACGTTGCCGGTGACGAGCACGCCGGCCCCTCCCCTCGCCCATGTGCGGTAGAGACGCACGTGGGCTTCGGTCGGCGCGCAGTCGCGGCCGGCGAGCGCCTCGTTCATCGCGGATTTGTAGATCCGGTTCTTCACTCTCACGCCGCAGGGCAGGATCAGCGGTGCGGCGATCGGCGTCACGGTCTCCGTCTTGGCATCGGCCGCGATCGTGTCATTCATCATGGTTCCAGCTTTCCATACGTCCATGTTTGTACAGTTGTCTAAATTACCATATAGTTTGACAACTGCAAAAATATGGACGATAGACTATGCTGGACAGTCATGAAGAAGGATCTCAACGCCAAGCTCACCCGCGGCGCGCAGCGCACGCTCGACACGTTCTTCGACGCGATGACGGCATTGCTCGCCGAGAAGCCGTTCACCGGGATCAGCGTCAACGCGCTGTGCGAGCGGGCCGGATACCCGCGCGCCACGTTCTACAACTACTTCGAGGACCGCGACGATCTGCTCGACTACTGCTGGACGGCGTTGTCCAGACAGGCGAATCTGGCCGACCTCGCATCGGCCGGGCCGGAGCATCGCGTGGATACGGCGCTCGACGCGATGGCCGACCTGCTGGAGTCCAACGCGGACCTGCTGCGCGCGGTGCTGGAGCACAATCCGCCCGAAGGCCCGTTGTTCTCCAGTCTGCACATGTTCATCGAGGCCCGGGCGCATGAGATCATGCGCACCTGCGTCGACCGCGACCGGTTCGACCTGCCGGCCGACCTCGTCGCCGACCATTACGCGAACACGGTGATGCTCGTGCTCGACTGGTCATACCTGCGCGGGCATGCGCTCACCCGCGAGCAGCTGCATGACTATACGCATACGCTGCTGGGCGGCGTGGAGTGAACACGTCCGACCATCGATGCCGACGTACGCGAATCGTCAGGCCGCACGACGCCCATCCTCCCCGCCGCGCAGGAACACCAGCGGGATGACGATCAGCGGGAGCGCGCACGCGCCCATGGCCAGATACGTCAGGTTCAGACCGTGCATGTCCGCTGCGGCCATATCCATGCCGCCGGCGTGCGCAGACGCCGCCAGCGCGGTCATCATCCCGACGAACACGGCCTGCCCGATCGCCCCGGCGATGGTGCGCAACGCGGTGAGCAGCGCGTTCGCGTCGGCGAGACGCCCCTCGCCCGCGGCGCTTGTGCCCCACGTGACCAACGGCATCATCAGGCAGCCGATCGCCAGCGAGCGCGCCACGTTGATCGTGGCGGCCACCCAGATCGACGCGGACAACGGCAGCAACCCCATGCACAGGTTGCTGGCGGTCAGACAGACGCCGCCGAAGAGGAACAGGCGTCTGACGCCGAACCGGTCGTAGAGGCGGCCGGCCATCGGGCTGACCACCGCCATGGCGAGCGAGCCGGGCAGGCTCACCAGGCCGGCCATCGACGCCGAACCGCCTTTGATGGTCTGCACGTACAGCGGGAGCATCACCGACGATCCCATCATCGCGAAGTACAGCAGCATGCTGCCGACTACGCTCAACGCGAATCCGCGACGGCGCAGGATGCGCACGTCGAGGAACGGGCGTTCGCGCTTCAGCTGCAACGCCACGAACCACACGGACGCCGCGACGCCGAGCGCCAGCGGCGGCAGGACCGCCATGCTCGTGAACGGCATGGAGCCGATGTTGCCGACGCCGAGCGTCACGCCGCCGAACGCGACGATGCTCACCGCGAACGACAGCACGTCGAAGGACCGTTCGGATGTCTTGAGCACATCGCCGAACACGAAGCACGCCGCGACCAGCGACACCGCCATCACGCCGACCACCAGATAGAAGATCGAACGCCAACCGAACGCGTCGACCATCAGGCCGGACAAGGTGGGTGCGATCACCGGCGTGACGCCGACGGCGAGACCGTACCAGCCCATGACCGTGCCGCGGTTGTCCGGGTAGATGGTCATGAGCACGACCTGCGCCATCGACATGAGCAGTCCGTTGCCGCACGCCTGCACGACGCGGCCGGCCATGATGACGGCGAACGGCACCGGGGCCACGCAGACCAGCGAGCCGACGATGAACAGCACGGCGCCGGCGAGGTAGAGCGGCTTGGTCGGGAACCGGGTGATGAGGAACGCGGTCAACGGCATGACGATGCCCATGGCGAGCGAGTATCCGCTGGTGAGCCACTGGCCGGTCTGCATGGCGACGCCCAGATCGCGCACGATGGGAGGCAGGGCCGTGGTGAGCGCCGTGGCCATGATGGTCGTGGCGATGCACGAGAGCATGATGTTAACGAAGATGAGCGCGCGACGGCGGTCGCTCAGCATGGCAGGTTCAAGATAGGACATGGCGTGTTTCGTGTGGTTTCGTTTCCGGGGGTCATACGCCGGCGAGGGCGAAGAAGCGCTCGATGACGGCGTCGTTGAGGAGACGGCCCTTGCGCGTGGGGACGACGCGCGTGGGGACGACGCGCGTGTGGCCCTCCGCATCGGTCTCGATGACGATGAGGCCGTCTTCGACCATCGGCCGCAGTCGCGCGGCGTCAATGGAGCGCAGGGACGTGGAGCCCTCCGATTCGCGCGCGGAGGCGATGGCCCGGTCGATGCGGGTCAGGTCGAGCCCCTCGCGGATGCGCAGGCCGAGCATGATGAGCTCCTCGAGGTTCTCCCCCGGCGTGATCGCCTCGCTGCCGCCCCACGGGACGCGGCCCTCGTTGATGGCGGTGCCCCACATGCGCGGATGCGCGATGTCCCATGCGCGCAGAGCGTGCGTCGCGCCGGCACCGTCGGAGGCGACGGCGTTGTAGTGCGAGTGCGCGCCGGGGCCGAGACCGGCCCAGTCGACGTTGCGCCAATAGCCGAGGTTGTGCCGGCTCTCGTAGCCGGGCTTCGCCCAATTGGACACCTCGTACCATGCGAGTCCGGCGGCCGTGAGCAGGTCATCGGCGATCTCGTATTTGGCGGCCTCGTCGTCGTCGTCCGGCTTGGGCAGGGTGCCGGCGGCGATCCGCCGCCCCATCTTCGTGGTCGGTTCGACGGTCAACGCATAGGCGGAGATGTGGTTGACGCCGAGATCGATGGCGGTCTTTACCGAGGTGCGCCAATCATCGAGGCTCTCCCCCGGCGCACCGTAGATGAGGTCGACGCTGGAACGCAGACCCAGCTTGCCGGCGGCGCGCACGCCGGCTTCGACGTTCGCCGGCGTGTGCGTGCGGTCGAGGGTCTTCAGCACGTGCGGCACGGCGGACTGCATGCCGAAGGAGATGCGTGTGAAGCCGCCTTCGGCGAGACGCCCGATGTAGTACTCGTTGACGGTGTCCGGATTGGCTTCGGTGGTGATCTCCGCGGCCGGCGCGACGCCCCAGATGCGGCGGACCGCGTCCAGCATGGCCACGAGGTCGTCCGCGGAGAGGATGGTCGGCGTGCCGCCGCCGAAGAACACGGTGTCCGCCGGCGGCTCCTCGATGCCGTGAACGAGCTGCCATTCACGCGTGAGCTCCATCTCGCGGATGACCATGTTCGCATAGTTGCCGCGCGAGGCGCCCGCGCCAAGGTCGGTCGCCGTGTACGTGTTGAAGTCGCAATAGCCGCAACGGCGAAGGCAGAACGGGACGTGGATGTAGACCTCGAACATCAGCCTTCGGTCTTCTGGGCGGCGCGGATCTTGTCCTTGGTATCGCGGTCGTTCGCGTCCTCGCCGGTGGACAGGGCGGCGATGAACGCCTCCTGCGGCACTTCGACGTGGCCGAGCATCTTCATGCGCTTCTTGCCGGCCTTCTGCTTCTCGAGGAGCTTGCGCTTACGGGTGATGTCGCCGCCGTAGCACTTGGCGAGCACGTCCTTCCTGAGCGCGCGGATGTTCTCGCGCGCGATGATGCGCGAGCCGATCGCCGCCTGGATCGGAATCTCGAACTGCTGGCGCGGGATGAGCTCGCGCAGCTTCTTCGTCATCATCACGCCGTAGCTGTACGCCTTGTCACGGTGCACGATGGCGCTGAACGCGTCCACCTTCTCGCCCTGGATGAGGATGTCCACCTTGACGAGGTCTGCCGTCTGCTCGCCGTCCTCATGGTAGTCGAGCGAGGCGTAGCCCTTGGTGCGGGACTTCAGCTGGTCGAAGAAGTCGAACACGATCTCCGCCAACGGGATGCGGTAGTGCATCTCCACGCGGTCGGTGGAGATGTACTCCATCGTGCCCATCTGGCCGCGATGGTCCTGGCACAGGTCCATGACCGCGCCGATGAACTCCTTCGGCGTGATGATGTCGGCGGCGACCATCGGCTCGACGATCTTCTTGATCTTGCCGTCCGGGAACTCGCTCGGATTGGTGACGTGGTGCTCGGTGCCGTCCTCGCTGGTCACCTCGTAGGTGACGTTCGGCGCGGTCTGGATGAGGTCGAGGCCGAATTCGCGGCTCAGGCGCTCGGAGACGATCTCCATGTGCAGCAGGCCGAGGAAGCCGCAGCGGAAGCCGAAGCCCAGCGCGACGGACGTCTCCGGCGTGTAGATGAGGGCGGCGTCGTTGAGCTTGAGCTTGTCGAGCGCCTCGCGCAGCTCGGGGAACTGGGCGTTGTCGATCGGGAACAGACCGGAGTAGACCATCGGCTTCGGGTCGCGGTAGCCGGGCAGCGGCTCCGCGGCGGGGCGCACGGCGGAGGTCAGGGTGTCGCCGACCTTCGACTGGCTCACGTCCTTCGCGCCGGTGATGATGTAGCCGACCTCGCCGGCGCCAAGCGCCTTGGTGCGCGTCATGTCCGGGCTGATCACGCCGATCTCGATCGGATCGTGCGTCATGCCGATGCCCATCATGTGCACCTTCTCGCGGTCGTGCAGTTCGCCGTCCTCCATGCGGATGTAGGTGACGATGCCGCGGTAGGAGTCGTATACGGAGTCGAAGATGAGGGCGCGGGCGGGGGCCTCGGGATCGCCTTCCGGCGCGGGCACCTCCATGACGATCTGGTCGAGCAGGTCGGCGACGCCCTCGCCGGTCTTGCCGGACACGCGCAGCACGTCGCTCGGCTCGCAGCCGATCAGGCCGGCGATCTCCTCGGCGTGCTTGTCCGGTTCGGCGCTCGGCAGGTCGATCTTGTTGAGCACCGGGATGATGGTGAGGTTGTGGTCGATGGCCATGTACAGGTTCGACAGCGTCTGCGCCTCGATGCCCTGCGTCGCGTCGACGAGCAGCACCGCGCCCTCGCATGCGGCGAGCGCGCGCGACACCTCGTAGGTGAAGTCCACGTGGCCGGGGGTGTCGATCATGCCCAGCGTGTATTCGGTGCCGTCGAACGTCCACGGCACGCGCACGGCCTGCGACTTGATGGTGATGCCGCGCTCCTGTTCGATGTCCATGCGGTCGAGGAAGCGGTCGCGCATCTCGCGTTCCGGCACGATGCCGCTCAGCTGCAGGATGCGGTCCGCCACGGTGGACTTGCCGTGATCGATGTGCGCGATGATGCAGAAGTTGCGGATCAACGACTGGTCGGTGGAACCGGGCTGGTTGTGCTGGGTGGCCACTGAGCATGCCTCCTAATCGACTGTAGTCAAACCTACATTAGTGTACGCGAAATAAGAGACCCCGCAAACCGGTGGGCTTGCGGGGTTCCTCGACCATCCGCTCAACGGAGCGGAACCGGTCTCACAGGGCGTTGATCGCGACGGCGAGGCCGGACTTGCGGTTGGCGGCCTGGTTCTTGTGGATCACGCCGGCGCTGGCGGCCTTGTCGAGCTTGCGGGCGGCGACCTGGTAGGCGGCCTGGGCGGCGGCCTTGTCACCGGCGGCGATGGCCTCGCGGGTGGCGCGGACGGCGGTCTTCAGCGAAGACTTGACGGCCACGTTGCGCTTGTGCGCCTTCTCGTTGGTGATGACGCGCTTCTTCTGCGACTTGATGTTTGCCAATGTAACTCCAAACGACGTTTGCTATAAGGACATACGAGACGTAGATGATAGCACGCCGTGCGGATAACGCGACGCGCGTTCGTCAGGCGTCGTCGTCCTCATCCCACCGCGCATGGGGTCCGCGGTCCGCGGCACCGGATTTCGGCGTGATGTCGGGCCGCCTGAGATAGTGTCCCTCCCCCGGCAGGTACACGTTGTGGCGTTCCACGGCCCCGGGGAATTTGATGTTGTAGATCACGGAGGCGAGGCGCATGCCGACGATGAGCACGATGATGAGCACGTCGAGCCCAATCTCCTGCTCGGCATCCAGCAATCCCGCCATGCGCCCTTTGCACACGAACACGGTGCACACGCATCCGATGGCGGAGGGCACCGCGTACCAGTGCTTGTCGCGGATGATCATCGGCACGTCGTTGAGGAGGATGTCGCGGGTGAGACCGCCGCCCAGCGCGGTCGCCATGCCGAGGAACCCGGCGGTCATGCCGGACGTGCCGAGATACATGGCCTTCGCCGTGCCGTTGACCGCGAACAGACCGAGCGCGAGCGCGTCGAGCGTGATCATCGACCATTTGAGCTTGTTGATCTCCGGGTGGACGATCGCGATGGCGATACCGGAGACGAGCGCGGTAACCACCGACCACCGGTCGGTGATACCGACGGGCGGCACTTCGAGCAGCACGTCACGCAGGATGCCACCTCCCAACGCGGTGAGCCACGCGATCACGAGGATGGCGAACAGGTCGTACTGCTTGCGCACGGCCGCCAGCCCGCCGACCAGACCGCAGCAGAACACCGCGAGATACTCCACCCCCATGAAGAACGCGTTGCTTTCCAACGCCACCTTCATGTTCTCCCCCTCTCATGCACAATCCTTCGGAGCAAACGGTTCCAGTGGATTGCGACCATCCTCCACACACATCAATACACTAGCGGCACTCCGGTTCAATCGGCTATCGTGTTCGAATGAGCTTGATGATTGATGACATCGCGCATCTTTTCAGGTAAGCAGATCGGCGTGTCGTGATTAGGCCACGGCACGCCGACATATCAAACAGGAGACGATTACAGCTCGATACCGGGATTGGCTTCAAGCACCGCGTTATACACGCGTTCCGCGTCATATCTCGACAACACGCCAACCGGCCCATCATCAAGAAACAACTCACGCGGAACGTCCAACAACTGAGAGCAACGAACCGCGGACGGTTTCGTCAAACCAGCTTCGGACCAGTCTCGTAACACCACGTAACCAACCTCACGCCGATCGACATTGCCGGTCACTTTCGTAATCAGCACCATACGACGCCCGCCATCCCACTGAAGCACCACCGACGGCCGGTTCTTGCTTTTACCCGGCTTATCCGGAAACGCAAAAGGAACCCCAAATCTCATAGCGCTTCGGCTCACGCTCACTCGTCATCGTCCCACCCCTCAGGCAAGACCACGGCACCATCCCGAATTTCAGGGCGCACAATCCCCGGATAACCCGAGTCCAATCGGAGCACCGGATAGCCGCGCTCGTCACGTTCGGGACCACTGCCGGCCACATAGCCAGCCAAGTAGGCGTTAATCAAATCACTGACATGCAAGCCCTTGCGCTGCGCCAACGCCTCAGCTTGGACATAGGCGGGCAAGCTTTCGACAACCGTCATAACACACCACCTTTCATAGATACAACCAGCGTATCCCGTCTACCTTGGAACACGTCATAGTCCCTTACCCACTTGTGACGGCGGGTGAGGGCGGCCGCGATATTTCAGGGCGCACGACCGCGCCCGTTCATCCAAGGGAGACGCCGACGCGGAACAATCCGCGCCGGTATCCCATCATGGTCAGACAGTCACATGGATGACTATGGTTCCGCCCGCATAGACGGCTATAGTCACCATATAGGATTGCGGCAGAAGCCGCACCATCTGACCACGCCACACGCTCGCAAAAGACGCGTCCTCATGGTAATATCTCCCTTGCATCTGGGAACGCCCCGTAAGTCTTACGGCTTGCAGGGCGTTCGTTTTATCTCGGGAACACCCATGATGCGGTTCGACGAATGAGCCGGGCTTACGCCCGTCGCCTATGTGGCGGAACGTCCGGCGAAGCCGCAAGACCGTCGTTGACGTGTTCCGCATCCCTCAGCGACAGACGACCGAAACGCCTCAACAGCTCACTGCGGTTGAAGTAGAAACGCTGTGAGCACCGCACGAGCGACGGCTTGTCCAATCCCTCGGCCTTCCAGTCCAGAAGCGGAACGTCACCGGCTTCATCCCACGACATGTTGCCGGTGATCTTGGCGACGATGCCGGACAGCAAATCACCGTCTATGTCGGTGATGACGACGGGGCGCGGCTTGCCTACGCCGGGATGATCGGGAAATTCCACCAACATCAGCCACACGTCGTACAGGCGCGGCTCACTTGTCTGCGTAGCGGTCATAGACTGCATCCTCCGGATCGTCCCAATCGGCGGGCAGAATCACATGCCCCGTGGTTTCCGACTTGTCGAACAGGTACGCGGAATGCCTCGGCGGAACCGGGTATCCGTCCGGCGCGCGACGCGTGGGCTTGAACGGCATCCCCTCATCGAGAATCGACTGGCGAAGGAACATATTCACCGCAGTGCTCAGTGTCATGCCCATGGATTCGTACAGGGCGGCGGCACGCGTCTTCACGTCATCATCGACATTGACAATCACTTTAGCCATAACAACCTCCTAACGATAATCAGATGATATAAAGGATATACCAAAAAGGTAAATAATAGGTAGGTATGCCGCCCGGCGAAAGCTAGGAAAACCAGGCGGCAAGACGTAGAACAGGGACAGCATCGGCCGCTCACATCGGCGGCATGACGGTAGGCCACGCGTCGGGCCGTGAGGGAAGTCCGCGCATACCATGATTCACATCCTTGTTTTCGTCCGGTAATCGTTCACACGGTCGCAGACGTACACGCCCTCAGCCAACAACGCCATGAACGCGCCCATATCCCGTGTATCCACGTGCCCGGACACCGTGACGACGGCGCGACGATCGGCCGTCAACGGCAATCGCCGGACAGTGCGCCCGTGCGTTTCTTGCCCGTCTCAATCCTAGAGATTGTTTGCGTCGCAATACCCGTCAATCTAGACAAATCCGTCTGACTAAGTCCTTGCGCGACTCGAATCTTATTGAGTCTTCGCCAGTTTGTGTGGTGGGAGTTGTGGGATTCGGCGTCGCCGGGGCTTTCGCGTGTGTGGGTATGAAAAGCGTTCTCCTGTTAGGTTTGTTTCCGCCAAGAAATAGAACCGATAACAGAGGAAACGCCTGTGCCTACCGTATCAGCCGGCGCGCTCAAGCGCATGCTGCACCTGCCCGCCAACGTCGCGCCGGTGCGCCCGTACTCGCGGGACATGGACCGGTGCTCCAGATGCGGGAAGCATGGCAACCCGTACGACCGTCTGCCCGCGCGACGTTGGCGGCATCTCGACGTCGGGTGCACGAAGCTCCTGCTGGAATACGCGCCCGTCCGCGTCGACTGCGCGGAGCACAGGGTGACGGTCGCGACGGCGTCGTGGGCGAGGATGAAGAGCGAGTACACGTATGATTTCGAACGGCCGGTCGCCTGGCTGAGCGTGCACGCGTCCAGGAGCGCCGTGTCGCGGCTGATGCGCATGGATTGGAAGAGGGTGGACCCGATATGCACGCGCGTCGTCGACGGTCTGCGCATGGGGGCTGGAGGTGTTCGACCTGTTCTTCCGCCGGCTCACGCCCGCCCAGCACGAGGCGAGGAATGCCGGCATCTCCGTATTTCATACGCCACGACGTACCTCGGCCAGCAAAGACTCGAAATGCGTACGGGTATCATCAGACGTCTTATGCACGGACTCCCCCGGCAGCAAGTCGGGATTCATGTAATCGCAGTCATCGAATGTCGTCGAATCGGCAACGGCCGCATACTTGGACACCACGCGGTTAAGCTCGGTTTCAAGCGACGTGCCGTCACGCCGCGCGCCCTGCACGGCCTTACGCCACACTATCCTATTGTTGAACGCACGCGTTTTTCTACGCGCATCCACACTACTCATTGCGCGACTCCTTCCCGTAGGGATATGGCATAGCATCAGGGTATCCCAACAGCCGGTGCATGCCGTTCACATACGATGTGTCGTCACTGTACACGGCGACAATCACGATGTGAGACCTCTGACATCAGAGACACCACCATAAGCGCCCGTAGGCTCTTAGGAGTCTCCGTTTCATGGTAGTATCTCCCTTGGGTAGTGAAGCGGCCGCAAGTCCTACGATTTGCGGCCGCGATCTTTGACCTCACCGTGATCACGGTGAGGTCAATTCCATCAATCGCGACGCGGAGTGTGTCCCAGTCCGACAGGTACCCAAGGTTTCCCAAGTATCCCCGCCGCTATGCCATGCGTCACGTCATCGCGGGACAAGTCAACCGCTCGGTGTCCACAAGGCTCACGCCGCAAACGGCACCACCGGCACCGTGGACGGTTTCATGCAAAGCCGGAATATGCGAAAGCGCCTCACACCGGCTATGGAGCCGATATGAGGCGCTTCATAAGATAAGGCCACGGGCAACAACTGCACCGCCTGTCGCCCACTACTGACTCTTGGGATCGCGTCCGACTAACACACTCGCGAAATCAATTCCGAACAACCAATCAGAATCACGACTCGAAGCATCCGCCGAACAATCACTCCCGACCGCTTCAGCAGACCTTCCACATCCAGTTGTGCGGATCCTCGATCTCGCCGAGCTGGATGCCGAGCAGTTCGTCGCGCAGCGACTGGGTGAGCTCGCCGACGCCGCCCTCGGCGACCGTCACGTCGAACTTCGGGGACTTGAAGCGTCCGATCGGCGTGATGATGGCGGCGGTGCCGCAGGCGAACACCTCGGTGACCTCGCCGGACTTGATGTCCTCGAGCAGCTGTTCGAGGGCGATCATCGTCTCGACCACGTCGATGCCGCGGTCCTGCAGCAGCTGGATGAGGGAGCGGCGGGTCACGCCCGGCAGGATGTTGCCGGTCAGGGACGGGGTCTCCACGTGGCCGTCCTTGTGGACGACCATCATGTTCATGCCGCCCAGCTCCTCGAGATAGGTCTTGGTGGCGGCGTCGACGAAGCAGACCTGCTCGCAGCCGTTCTCAATGCCCGTGTACTCGCCGAGCAGGGAGGCGGCGTAGTTGCCGCCGCACTTGGCGAAGCCGGTGCCGCCGGGGCCGGTGCGGAACCACTTGTCCTCCACCCAGATGCTCACCGGCTTGACGCCGCCCGGGAAGTACGGGCCGGACGGGGAGGCGATCACGCAGTAGTCGACCTCGTGCGGGGCGCGCACGCCGAGGAACGGCTCGGAGGCGAACATGAACGGACGCATGTACAGCGTGTACTCGCGGCGGGACGGGACCCAGGCGGCGTCGCGGCGCACCAGCGCGGCGACGGAGCCGATGAAGTCGTCGACCGGCAGCTCGGGCAGGTAGAGGCGCTTCGCGGAGTTCTGGAAACGCTCGGCGTTCGCGTCCGGGCGGAACAGCCAGGTGGAGCCGTCGGAGTGGCGGTACGCCTTGAGGCCTTCGAAGCATTCCTGCGCGTAGTGCAGCACGGATGCGCCCGGATCCATCTTGAGCGGCGCGTACGGCTCGACGCGGCGGTCGCCCCAGCCCTCACCCTTGGTCCACGTCATGTGGGTCATGTTGTCGGAGAAGACCTGGCCGAAGGCCGGCTTGTCGATGAGCTCGGCGCGCTTGGCGTCGGAGGCGGGATTCTCGTTCGGCAGTACGGTGAACGGCTCGACCAGCTTGTCGAGCGCCGCCGGATCGTGATGCGTGTTCTCAGTCATGTTCACTTCTTTTGTTGCAATCGGCCGTACGATGACGGCCTTTCGAAGGGGTTGCCGCGCGCTTGTGGCGCCCGGTGCTGTCAGTTACTTTCGCACATCCCGCAACGGCGGATGTGCGCCGGTTCACATTATGAAAAGCAAATGGGAAGACCCGCGAGACGTGTCGCGGGTCTTCCCGGGAAATCAGATCGTCATGCCGGCCTCACGCCGGCAGCGATCACTTGGCGTCGGCGGCCGGGGCGGCAGCGGCGTCGGCGGCCGGGGCCGCGGCGGTCTCCGGGGCGGCGGTGGACTCGGTGGCATCCTCCGGGACCTCGACGGTGACGACGGACTCCTCGGCGTTCTCGACGTCGAGCTCGACACCCTCGGGCAGGACGACGTCCTTGGCGAACACCTTGGTGCCGTCGGTCAGGCCCTCGACGTTCACGACGATGCGCTCCGGCAGGTTGGCGACGTCGGCGCGGACCTTGAGCTCCTGGATGTCGACGAACGCGACGGCGGCGCCCTTCGGCGTGCCCTCGACGAACACCGGCACCTCGACGTCGATCTTCTCGCCGGCCTTGACCTCGTAGAAGTCGATGTGCTCGACGATGCGCTTGACGGGGTTGCGCTGCACGTCCTTGACGACGGCCATGGCCTTCTCATCGCCGAAGTTCAGCTCGAACAGGGCGTTGGTGTGGCGCAGGGAGAGGGTGGTCTCCTTCATCGGCAGGGTGAGGAACTTCGGCTCGGCGCCACCGGCGTAGATGGTGGCGGGGATGCGCTTGGCGACGCGCAGGCGGCGGGCGACGCCCTTGCCGAACTCGTTGCGGACTTCGCCGTTGAGGACGATCTTGGTAGCCATATCTGGTCTCCTTGGGTTGTATGGACTGGTGTGTCACTTGTCGTTCTGTCTTTTGACGCCACGACGCGCCGCAGAACGCCCCTAGGAGGTTCATCACGCCGAGTCGATAACGGAAGAAGCGGACCTTCGCGGTGCGCAGGACGGCTCTTCCCTCGCCAAAGCAACAGCTCACCATTATAGCGGGGCGCGGGACAACCAGGGGTGCCGGGATACTACAATCGTATACGGGACCTGTTCGTCGGGCGGTAGGAGGTCTGCGATGAGGCGAATCACCAGGAACGCGTTGATCGGCGTCGCGGCCGGGGCGGGAATGCTCGGGTCCGGCCTGCTGGCCGCGGGGGAGCTGATGTTCCATCTGTCCCTGGACACCCGGTACGCGCATTGGATGGCCCGGCTGATGGCCCATGACGGCGCGACCACGGCTTATCTGGAGACGCCGCACGCCGATGCCGGCGAGGAGGCCGAGGCCGCGCAATGGTTCGACAGGGCACGCCAGCCGGTGCGGATGCGCGGCGAGGACGGAACGGATCTGCGCGGATGGCTGTTCGATCCGGATTGCGCCTCCCCCGCCCCGCACCTCTATGCGATCACCCTCCATGGGTATTCCGGAGGTCCCCGCGACATGGCGAAGTACGCGCACCGGTTCGCGCGCATGGGGTTCACCGTGCTGATCCCGGCCCAGCGCGCCCATGAGCCGAGCGGGGGGCGCTACATCGGCATGGGATGGCTGGAACGCGGCGACCTGCTGGGATGGATATCGCTGATCGTCGCCAGCGATCCGGATGCGCGCATCCTGCTGCACGGCGTTTCGATGGGGGCCGCGACGGTGATGATGACGACCGGCGACCCCTCGCTGCCCCGCAACGTGAAGGCGGCCATCGAGGACTGCGGCTACACGTCCGTTTGGGATCAGTTCCTGTTCAACGCGAAGGGCATGTACCGCCTGCCGTACCGCTGGATGGGCGTCCCCGTGGTGCGCTGCATGAGCGCCGTCTGCCGGTGCGCCGCGGGATACGGGTTCAAGGAGGCGAGCTGTCTGCCCTCGCTGCGGCGGACGATCATCCCGATGATGTTCATCCACGGCGGCGCCGACACGTTCGTCGATCCGGCGTTCCTGGACCGCAACGTCGCGGCCTGCGCGAGCATCGACCGTGAGGTGCTCGTCGTCCCCGGCGCGGCCCACGCGATGGCGGCCAGCACCGACCCCGATTCGTATTGGCGGCGCGTCACCGCGTTCGTGGGACGCGTGTTCGATCTGTGAGGCCGGGTCGGTCTCCCCGCCCGATCCGTCGGCCGGCCGGCCGGACCGGGAATACGCGAGTGGCCCCTCCGATGGAGGGGCCACTGCTCGTCCGACGCGGAACGGCTCGTCTACGCGAGGAGCTCCTTGACGGCGGCGATGACGGCCTGCAGGCTCTTCTTCGCATCGCCGAACAGCATCTGCGTGTTGTCCTCGAAGTAGAGCTCGTTCTGGATGCCGGCGTAGCCGGTGCCGCGGCCGCGCTTCATGACGACCACGTTCTGCGCCTTGTCGACGTCGAGGATCGGCATGCCGGAGACCGGGGTTCCGGGGCGGCGGGCGGCCGGGTTGGTGACGTCGTTGGCACCGACGACGAGGGCGACGTTGGCGGACGGGAACTGCGGGTTGATCTCCTCCAGATCGACGAGCTCCTCGTAGGGCACGTTGGCCTCGGCGAGCAGCACGTTCATGTGGCCGGGCATGCGGCCGGCGACCGGGTGGATCGCGTAGGAGACCTCGACGCCATGGCTCTTGAGCAGTTCGCCGAGGTCGGCGAGCTCGCGCTGGGCCTGCGCCTGGGCGAGGCCGAAGCCGGGCACGAAGATGACCTTGTCGGCGTAGACGAGCTGGACGGCGAGGTCGTCCGGCGAGGTCTCCTTCATCGTGCCCTCCGGGCCGTCGCCGGCGGCGGCCGCGTCGGAGCCGCCGAAGCCGCCGGCGAGGACGGACAGCAGAGGACGGTTCATGGCCTGCGCCATGAGGATGGACAGGGTCACGCCGGCGGAGCCGACGAGCGCACCGGCCACGATGAGGGCGACGTTGTCGATGGCGAGGCCGGACATGGCGACGGCGGTGCCGGTGCAGGCGTTGAGCACGGAGATGACGACGGGCATGTCGGCGCCGCCGATCGGGATAACGAACACGAGGCCGTAGCCGAGGGCGAACAGCGTCGTGAGGATCGACCACAGGAGGCGCTGGCCGGGCTGGACGCACAGCATGACGAAGCTGGCGACCGTGAGGACGATGAACACGATGTTCCACACGCCCTTGCCGGGCAGGGTGAGCTTCTTCACCCACTTGACGCCCTGCAGCTTGCCGGCGGCGATGAGCGAGCCGGTGAACGTGACGGAGCCGATGAGGATGCCGAGGCCGGCGGTGATGAGCACGACGAGGTCCGGCACGCCCTCCTTGGTGAGGATGTCGTTGAGGGCGACGAGCGCGGCAGCGCCGCCGCCGACAGTGTTGAACACGGAGACGAGCTGCGGCATGTCGGTCATCTTGACCTTCTTGGCGGAAACGACGCCGGCGACCGCGCCTATCAGGATGCCGACGACGAGCACGACGACGGCGACCGTGTTGACGAAGCCCTTGGCGAACAGCACGATGAACGCCATGAGCACGGCGACAACCATGCCGAACGCGGAGATCTGGTTGCCCTTGCGGGCGGTCTTCGGCGAGTTCATGAAGTGCAGGCCGACGACGAACATGACGGCGGAGAACAGGTAGACGAACCAGGCGACGATGTCGATGGTTCCGACGGTTGCGGAGGCCATTTACTTCTCCTCCCCCTTCTTCTTGTTGGACTTGAACATCTCGAGCATGCGGTCGGTGACGACGTAGCCGCCGACCACGTTCATCGTGCCGAGCACGGCCGCGAGGAAGATGAACACGTAGGCGAGCGGCGAGTTCGCCTCGGCGGCGACGATGACGACGCCGACGATGACGATGCCGTGGATGGAGTTCGCGCCGGACATGAGCGGGGTGTGCAGGGTGGCGGGCACCTTGCCGATCACCTCGATGCCGATGAGCAGCGCCAGCACGAACAGTGTGATGGAGACGACGAGCGTGGGCATTTGCGTTTCCTTCCCTTCTTACTTCTCTTCGGCCGCGGTTCCGGCGGCCTCGGCGCGGCCGGCGACGACGAGCGCGGCGTCGAGCTCCTCGGACGGATCCTGCGACAGCACGCCGTCGCGCACGAAGTGGGCGAGCACGTCGGCCACGTTGCGCGCGAGCAGGTCCGACGCGGTGGTGGCGACGCCGGAGGCGAGGTACGGCGCGCCGATGATGGTGACGCCGCCTTCGGTGGTCCGCGTGCCGATGGCGGAGCCCTCGACGTTGCCGCCGAGCTCGGACGCCGCGCAGTCGACGATCACGGCGCCGCGCTTCAGGCCGTCGACGCCGGCCTTGGTGAGCAGCACCGGGGGCCTGCGGCCGGGGACCTTCGCGGTGGTGATGACGATGTCGAAGCCGGCGGCCTTCGCATCGACCGCGGCCTGCTGCTCCTTCTGCTCCTCGGGCGTCAGGGCGCGCGCGTAGCCGCCTTCGCCCTGGCCCTTGGAGAAGTCGAGGCCGAGGTCGAGGAACTTCGCGCCGAGCGATTCGACCTCGCCCTTGGAGGCGGGGCGCACGTCGTACGCGGTGACGACGGCGCCGAGTCGGCGCAGCGTGCCGATGGCCTGGAGTCCCGCGATGCCCGCGCCGAGCACGAGCGCCTTCGCCGGGCGGATCGTTCCGGCGGCGGTGGTCATCATCGGCAGGAACGAGCCGTAGGCGTCGGCGGCGAGGATGGCCGCCTTGTAGCCCATCACCGAGTTCTGCGAGGTCATCTCGTCCATCGACTGCGCGCTGGACAGCTGGCGCGGCAGGCGTTCGATGGCGATGCCCACGATTCCGGCCTTATCGAGCGCGTCGACGTAGTCGGCGTCGGTGAACGAGCCGAGCATGCCGATCACCCACTGGCCGGCCCTGAGCTTGGCGACGGTTTCGGCGGACGGCCGGTCGACGAAGCCGAGCGCGTCCGCCTTGGCGATCACCTCGTCGCGCGGGGCGACCGTGGCGCCCGCCTTCGCATAGTCCTCGTCCGTGTAGTGCGCCGCGGCGCCGGCGCCGCGTTCGATCAGGCAGGAGATTCCGCTCCGCCCGAGCCTGGTGACGATGTCCGGTGTCAACGCGACGCGGGATTCCGTATCCGACGTCTCGTCCAGCACACCGAAAGCCACCGTGGCTTCCTTGATTTCAGCCATGAGAGCCCTTTCTGACATTGGCCGTATCGGGTCATACGAGGCCCCAGTGTAGCCGAAACCGCGCGGCGCGCCCGGAGGAACGTCCACGAACGCGCGCACGCCCCCGTCTCCCTACGCTACCGTAAGGTGACGTGTCGCGTCCGGGGCGCTAAACTGGCTGTTTTGAGACAGGACCAGACAGGAATTGGGTCAAGGAGCACCACGTGTCCGTTTTTTCCACGTTGAAGCAGCAAACCACGAACATCACGCGCAAGGCGTTGCGTCTCGGCACCGACTTCGTGCATCCGGTCGGCGACGACGCCGGCAACGAACCCGACTACGCCGGCGAGGACATCGCCCGCGAGGAGTCCATCGAGCTGCCCCACACCGACGTGTGGGGGCCGGACCGTCCCACGGTCACGGAGATCGATCCGGCGTCGGGCCTGCTGACCACCACCACGCAGGGCAATCCCCCGCTGGACATGGGCATGTCGATCTACGACATCTACGCCGACCGCGCCGAGCGCATGGGCGACGACCCGCTGTACACGTACAAGGAGGACGGCGAGTGGGTCACGAAGACGGCGAACGAGTTCCTCGCCGAGGTGCGCGAGATCGCCAAGGGCCTGCTGCACTACGGGCTGAAGAAGGGCGACGGCGTGGCGTTCATGTGCCGCACCTCCTATGAATGGGACCTGACCGACGCGGCCGTCATGGCCTGCGGCGGCGTGCTCGCCACCATCTACGACACGGATTCCGCCGAGCAGATCCGCAACATCGTCAACAACTCCGACGCCCGCCTGCTCATCGTGCAGGACACCGCCATGCGCGACAAGGCGGACGGCGCCGTCGAGGAGTGCCCGTCGCTGGAGCACATCGTGTGCATCGAGACCGGCGGACTGGACGAGATCCGGGCGTACGGCAAGTCCGTGTCCGACGAGGAGCTGGACGAGCGCATCGACTCGGTGCAGAAGACCGACCTGTGCTCGATCGTCTACACGTCCGGCTCCACCGCCGCGCCGAAGGGCGTGGAGATGACGCATGAGCACTACTGCCAGACGGCGCTGAACCTTCCCGACTACATGCCGGAACTGCTGCACGACAAGAAGAACACGATCCTGCTGTTCCTGCCGCAGGCGCATTCGTTCGCGCGCGCCATCAACTACATCGTCGTCGCCTCGAACGTCCACATCTACATCGCGACCGGCATCAGGACGCTGATCTCCGACCTGCAGGTCGCCAAGCCGTCCATCATGATCGTCGTGCCCCGCGTGCTGGAGAAGGTGTACAACGCCGCATCCCAGAAGGCGGGTCACGGCGCGAAGGGCATGGTGTTCGCCTCCGCGGTCGTCGCCGCGCAGGACTACATGAAGGAGATCTCCGAGAAGGGCCATGCGGGCGCCCTGACGCGCACGAAGCGCGCCGCGTTCGACCCGGTGGTCTACAAGTCGCTGCGCGAGGTGCTGGGCGGCCGCGCCAAGTGGATCGTCGCCGGCGGCGCCCCGCTCGATCCGGAGCTGATGGCGTTCTTCCGCGGCGCCGGCGTGCCCGTGTACGAGGGCTACGGTCTGACCGAGACGACCGCCCCGTGCGCGTTCAACGTGCTGGGCGTCCCGTTCCACGCCGGTTCGGTCGGCATCGCGTTCCCCGGCTTCTCGCTGCGCATCGCCGAGGACGGCGAGATCCAGGTCAAGGGCCGCGCCGTGTTCCCCCGCTACCACAAGAACGAGGAGGCCACCGAGACCTCCTTCACCGAGGACGGCTGGTATGCGACCGGCGATCTGGGCCGCATCGACAACGACGGATTCCTGTACATCACCGGACGCAAGAAGGACCTCATCATCACGGCCGGCGGCAAGAACGTGGCCCCGGGCCCGATCGAGGAGGTCATCCAGCGTTGCGAGATCGTCTCCCAGGCGCTGGTGCTCGGCGACAAGCGCCCGTTCATCTCCGCGCTCATCACGCTGGACGAGGAGTCGCTGCGCCCGTGGCTGGCGGCGAAGGGCCTGGACGAGCATATGACGATGGAGGAGGCCGCGGAAAACGCCGCCGTGCGCGCCGAGGTGCAGAAGTGGGTCGATCAGGCCAACGAGGGCGTCTCCCGCGCCGAGTCGGTGCGCAAGTTCATCATCCTGCCCGAGGAGTTCACGCAGGAGAACGGCCTGATGACCGCGTCGATGAAGGTCATCCGTCCGAAGGTCATCAAGCGCTACGCGACGCTGCTCGCCACGCGGATGTACACGAAGAAGACGGCGCCGCGCCAGTGAGGCGCATGCCTCCGTCCACGTGACGGGACGACGAAGGCCCTGTGCCGGGAACCACGCTCGTGGATTCCGGCACGGGGCCTTCCGCATATCGGCGCTCTCCGGCGCGGGGCGTCACTTCTTGCCCGCGTAGATCACGTTGTCGATGAGGTCGCGGTACCGCTTGGTGATGGCCTCGCGGCGCGCCTTCATCGACGCGGTGACGAGACCGTTCTCCTCGGTGAAGTCGTCGGGCACAATCTCGAACTTGCGGATGGATTCGGCGCGGGAGACGAGCTCGTCGGCCTGGTTGACGGCCCGCTCCACCTCGGCGCGAACGATCGGGTTGCGCGCCGCCTCGGCCAGGTCGGCGCACGGTTTCGCGCCTTGGGCTTCGAGCCACGTGTTCGTCTCCGCCAGGTCGAGCGCGACGATCGCGGCGACGAACGGCTTGCGGTCGCCGACGACGACGCACTGGTTGACGACCGGCGAGGTCATCACCGACGCCTCCAGCTCGCCCGGCGAGACGTTCTTGCCGCCGGCGGTGATGATGAGGTCCTTCTTGCGGCCGGTCACGGTGACGAAGCCGTCCTCGTCGAGCGAGCCGAGGTCGCCGGTGTGCAGCCACCCGTCGCGGATCTGCTCGCGCGTGAGCTCGGGATGGTTGTGGTAGCCGACGCACACGGCGGGGCTCTTGATGCACAGTTCGCCGTCGTCGGCGATGCCGACCGCCGTGCCCTGCATGGGCAGGCCGATCGTGCCGATCCGGTAGCCGGCGGTCGGGTTGACGGTGGCGGGCGCGCACGTTTCGGTCATGCCGTAGCCTTCGAGCAGCGGCAGGCCGATGCCGTTGAAGAAGTGCGCGATGGACTTGTCGAGCGGGGCGCCTCCCGAGACCGCGTATTCGACATGGCCGCCGAACACATCGAGGATCGACCTGTAGACGAGCCGCGTGTAGACGGCGTGCTTCAGGTTCAGCAGGAACGGGATCGGCTCGCCGGACTGCTGCGCCTTCGACCATGCGCGGGCCGTGACGGTCGCTCCCGCGAAGACGCGTCCCTTGAATCCGGCGCCGGCCTTCTGCGAGGCCGCGTTGTAGATCTTCTCGAAGATGCGGGGCACGGCGAGGATGAACGTCGGTTTGAACGCGGCGAAGTCGGAGAGGATCGTCTTCAGGTTCCCGGACAGTCCGAGCGTGACGTTGCCGGCGAAGCAGAAGAACTGCATGTAGCGCGCGAACACGTGCGCGAGCGGCAGGAACAGCCAGAGCCGCGCGTATTCGGGCATGGCGATGGCCGGCATCGACCGGATGCCGGAATAGGTGATGAAGATGAAGTTGCCGTGGCTCAGTTCGACGCCTTTCGGCGTGCCGGTGGAGCCGGACGTGTAGACGATGGTGGCGAGGTCGTCGCCGTGCACGGCCTGTTCGCGTTCGCGGAACTCCGCGTCGGTGACGCCCCTGCCGTACTCCTCGAGTGTGTCGAGCGCGCCGAAGTCGATGACGTACACGTCGCCGAGGTCCGGGCACCGGTCGCGCACGGATTCGACCTTGTCGCGCTGCATGTCGTTCTCGGCGAACGCCATGCGCACGTGCGAATCGTTGAAGATCATGCTCACCTGCGCCGGCGAGTTCGTCTCGTAGACGGGCACGGTGAGCGCGCCGATCGACATGATCGCCATGTCGAGCGCCGTCCACTCCCAACGGGTCTTCGATATCACGGACACCGCGTCGCCGGGCATGACGCCGCGCGCGATGAGGCCTTTGGCGAGCGCGACGACCTTGTCGCGGAACTCCACGGCGGTGAAGGACCGCCACTGCCCCGTGCCCGGCTCCTTGTATTCGATGAGGGATTGCTCCGGCGTGCGCGCGGCGCGCTCCTCGAGTATCGAGAACAGGTTCCTGTCCGTGTCGATCGGCTGCTCCAGCGGCCTCAGGTATTCCGTGATCATCGTTCTGCACGACCTCCTAGGATGTGTCGCCACCGATTCTACCGTGTGCGGGCCTCGCCGGATCCCTCGCGCACCACCGGTTTGAGCGCGATGCGCCGGGGCTCGGCCAGCGCCTCGGGATCGAGGTAGTCGTCGCCGCGTCTGACGCCCCAGTGCAGGCATGCCCCGTCGCAGTGGTCGGAATGCGCGCCCACTTCGCCGAACGGCTCATCCCGCACGACCTGCGCTCCGGTGTCCAATGCGGTGACGGCCGGCTCGAAGGTGAGCGTCAGATCGCGGTGACGTATGCTCACCACCTGTTTGCCGGCGACGGTTCCCGTGAACGTGACGACGCCGTCCGCGGGGGCGAGCAGTTCGTCGTGCTCCCCCGCGGCGAGGTCGACGCCCCGGTGACCGGCCAGCCACGGCTGCGCCGGCCCGTCGAACGCCTGTCGTCTGTCGACGTGCCGCAGCGGCCAGGACAGCGTGCGCCCGCATCCGCCGGCCGCCCCCGTCTCCGCTGTCCACGCCAACGGTCTCGGCCGTGTGTCCATGACGCTCGCGGTCGAGGCGAACGTCGTCGCCCGTCCCATGCCGTCCACGCACCATGCGACGGAACCGGAGCCGGCCACGGCCCGTCGTTGCGACGGTTGCGGCGGGGCTTGCCCGTGTCGCGCCGCGAGGACGGCGGGCAGGAACATGATGACGGCGACGGCGAGGGACGCCACGATGCGCAGCGACTCCTGCCGCAGTCGTTCCATGCGGCGGCGTTCGCGCTCCGCCGCCGCGCGTCGGCGACGCGACTTCCACCGGCCGCGCCGCCGCGCGTTCCGTGCGATCGTATCGTCATGCCGCCGCCCGTCCATGTCGGTTCCTCCCGTCGTCGTGGGCCGGCGCCCGGCGGTCGCCCGGCGCCCATGCATTCCACGATGGACGACGGAACCCGTGCGAGTCCAGCCGTACGGGGAATGTGGACGGTGCTCTCATGAATCTTCACAATCGCCCGTGGACCGACCGGGTCGTGCAGGAGCATCGGGGGATTCCGGAGAAGCCGGCGGGGCCGGGAGGACATGCCGGAAAAACGAAGAACCCCCGCACGATGGCGGGGGTTCGGAATGGAGCGGACAACGGGACTCGAACCCGCGGTCTCAACCTTGGCAAGGTTGCGCTTTACCAACTAAGCTATGTCCGCGAAGGATTCCGCCGTGAGAAGCGGAATCCGGTGGGCGATGTAGGAATCGAACCTACGACCCCTTCGGTGTGAACGAAGTGCGCTAGCCGCTGCGCCAATCGCCCGAATTGCTTCGGTATTCAGTTATCAGCCGAATCGCTTCGGCATGGTGGGCGATACAAGATTCGAACTTGTGACCCCTTCCGTGTCAGGGAAGTGCGCTACCTCTGCGCCAACCGCCCGGGCCTGCGTCCAGCAGTCGACCGAATCGCTTCGGTTTGCTGAGAGGTGGGTACGAGAGTCGAACTCGTCTATACGGCTTTGCAGGCCGCTGCCTAACCGCTTGGCTAACCCACCGTAAGGTCGTCAACTCATCGGACCTTAGAGCGGACAACGGGACTCGAACCCGCGGTCTCAACCTTGGCAAGGTTGCGCTTTACCAACTAAGCTATGTCCGCACTGGTCGTGGGGATTGCTCCCCGCCGAAGCACGAGTCACTACTATATCCATCCGCGAGCGAATTGCAAACACGGCGTGTCGCGTCGGCGGATGCGGTCGACGCCGCGGGACGGGGCGGCGGCCCGACGCATCGGCACGCCTACGGCGAACACCGCCGCATCGCGCCCGTCCGCCATGCGTTCCGCCGTTATTGTGGGAGGCATGAGCGAGGAACGGGACCAGCGGCAGAGCGTCATGCTCGCCGCCTTCGAGGGATGGAACGACGCCTGCCAGTCGGCGACCAACGTGATCCGGCATCTGCTGGGGCGCTACGAGGCGCGGGAGATACGCCACATCAGCTGCGACGGCTATTACGACTATCAGGTGTCGCGGCCGATGCTGTGCCGCGTCACCGGACGCCCCCGCATCATCTGGCCGCAGACCACGTTCTACGAGATCGCGCTCGCGCCCGATCTGCGCATCTACGCGCAGCTCGCACCGGAACCGAACTACCGTTGGCGTGAATACTGCCGGCAGAGCCTGCACATCGCCGACGAGTTCGACGTCGACCGCATCGTCACGCTCGGATCGATGTACGCCGACTGCCCGCACACGCGTCCGCTGCCGGTCGACGTCTCGCACGATCTCGACGAATGCGGCCGCAGCTGCGACTGCGGCGCGAACGACGGCGAAGGCGGGTACAGCGGCCCCGTCGGCATCCCCACGGTATTGGACGACATGGCGCGCGAGCAGTCGTTCGACACCACGTCGATGTGGGTGTCCGTCCCCCAATATACCGGCAACGACGACTGCGCGCCCGCCACGCTGGCGTTGCTGCGCCGTCTCGGCGGGGAGATCGGCTTCGATTTCGACGAGGGCGACCTGCCGTCGCTGGCGGACGCATGGAAGGCCAAGGCGTCGATGCTGCTCAGATGCAGCGACCAGCTGGCCGACTACGTGCATCATCTCGAACGCGAATGGGATCGCGCGGAGGAGGCGCGGAAGGCGGCCTCCGCCGACCCCGCCCAGGCCGAACGCCTCGTCAGGGAGGCGGAGGACTTCCTCAAAGGGCTGTGACGTGCCGCCGCGGCGTCATCCCAGCAGGGAACGGCACATGGAACGGTACTCGCCCACATAGCCGCCGCCGAAGAACACGCAGTGGCCGGCGATCGGGTACAGGCGCCACAGGGTCATGCGCTCCTGCCAGCCGGTCTTGAGCGGATGGACGCTCTGATAGCCGTCGAGGATGTCACGCAGGTAGGTCATGCCGAACAATCCCAGCATGGCGAGGTCCTCCTCGCGGTGGCCGCCGTGCGCCGCCGGGTCGATGAGCACCGCCTCGCTGTAGCCGCGGTCCGCGGTCCACATCACGTTGCCGCTCCACAGGTCGCCGTGCACGCGCGCCGGCTTGTCGGAGGCGGCGCGGCCGAGCAGGTCGGGCATCGCGTCGATCACCTGCTCGGTGAGCGCCATGTCCGATGCGTCGAGCTCCCCGCGGCGGATGCCGAGCTCCACCATCGGGCGGAGCCGGCCCTCCGCGTAATAGGCGACCGGGTCGTCCCATTCGCCGGTCGCCATCGGCACCGGATCCTGCAGCGGGCCGAAATAGCAGGTGCCGTCGTATCCGGCCGGCGCGGAGCCGAAATGCGGGGCGCCCGCATCGTGCATGCGGGCGAGCGCCGCGCCGAAGTCGTGCGCCGCCTTGACGGTGGGCATCGCGGAATGGACCTTCTCGATGTCGAGATGGTCGTCGCCCCAGCCGATCACCTGCACGACGCGCGGGCCGCCCTGCGGCATGGCCTCGCCGAGCCATTCAAGCCCCCTGCCCTCGCACTCGAAGAACCCCTTCGGCGCGTATCCCCTGCTCTTGCGGTACGTATCCATGAATTCGCTCCTTCGTCGACGGGCCCGGCCGGCCCGCGTCCTCGCCCAATTGTGGCCTCATTGTGTGCATTGTGCAAGACATCGTCCGTGGAACGCCGCGCATGAGCGCGGTCTTAGCCCCCTATGAGTACAGTGGTCATCGCAAATGACGAATACCGCAATATGCGAATACCCGAATTCCAGAGGTTAGAGGGGTCTATGAATTTCTTCCAGGCGATTTTCCTCGGTCTCGTCCAGGCGTTGACCGAATACCTGCCGGTGTCCTCCAGTGCGCATATCCGCATCATCGGCGACCTGATGATCGGCTCCGATCCGGGCGCCGCGTTCACCGCCATCATCCAGCTGGGCACGGAGCTCGCCGTGATCCTGTACTACCGCCGCGACATCATCCGCATCCTCGGCGCATGGTTCGGCTCCCTGTTCGGCCATGACGGCAAGGACTGGAAGTCGCGTCTGGGCGCGAAGAACCCGGACACGCAGATGGGATGGTTCATCATCATCGGCACGATGCCGATCCTCATCGCGGGCCTGCTGTTCAAGGACATGATCGAGACGACGCTGCGCAACCTGTGGATCACCGTCACCGTGCTCGCCGTGTTCGGCGTGCTGCTGTGGATCTTCGACAGCCGTTCCAAGCAGGTCAAGACGATGAACCAGATGACCGTGAAGGACGCGCTGCTCTTCGGCGTCGGCCAGATGCTGGCCCTCATCCCGGGCGTCTCCCGTTCCGGCGGCACCATCACGTTCGGCCGTGCCATGGGCTACACCCGCGAGGCCGCCGTGCGCGTCAGCTTCCTCATGGCCATCCCCGCCGTGTTCGGCGCTGGCATCCTGGAGGCCGTCTCCGCGGTGAAGGACGTGACCGCCTGCGACGCCACGAAGGCCGCGGACGCGTGCGCCGCGATCGGCGGGGCCGCCTGGCCGGGCTGGGGCCCGACCATCGCCGCCACGATCGTCGCGTTCTTCGTCGGCTACATCGTGATCATCGGCTTCCTCAAGTTCGTGAGCACGTTCTCCTACAAGGCGTTCGCCATCTACCGCATCGGACTGGCCGTGGTGGTCGCCGTCCTGCTCATCTCGGGCGTCCTGCCCGCCATCGATCCGTCCGTGGCCGGCTGACGGCTTCGCGCGCATAACGGAAAGGCCCTGTATCCACGGTTCGAGACATCGTGGATACAGGGCCTTTCCGCATGTCACCGGGAACGGCGGAGCGTTTTCCCGGCAGCGATTCAGCTCAACGCGTCCTTGAGCTTCGAGAAGAAGCCCTTCTTGCCGGACTGGCCGCCGGCGGCGGGGCGGGAGCTCTGCGCGACGTGGGTGGCGTCGCCGTCGTGCGAGGCGGCGAACCTCTCGATGAGGGAGCGTTCCTCGTCGTCGAGCCTGGTGGGAATCTCGACGGCGATGTGCGCGATGAGGTCGCCGCGCTCCCCCTGCGCGCGCATGCGCGTGACGCCGAGGCCCTTCAGCGTGACGGTGTCCTCGGGCTGGCATCCGGCGGGGACCGTCACGGTCTTCTCGCCGTCGAACGTGTCGATCTCGAGATCGTGGCCGAGCACGGCCCAGCTCATCGGCACGCGCACCCAGCAGTGCAGGTCGTCGCCGTCGCGGGTGAACTGCTTGTTGGAGCGGATGCGGATGTCCACGTAGAGGTCGCCGGCGGGGCCGCCGCCCTCGCCGACCTCGCCCTGGCTGGCGAGACGGATGCGGGAGTCGTCGCCGATGCCGGCGGGGACCTTGACGCCGACGCTGCGGGTGACGCGCACGCGGCCGTGGCCCATGCACGAGGGGCACGGCTTGGAGATCACGTCGCCGTGGCCTTCGCAGCGCTCGCACGGCGCGGAGGTCATCATCTGGCCGAGCATCGTGCGGACGACCTTCTGACGGTAGCCGCTGCCATGGCAGTCGGGGCAGGTGGTGGGCTTCGAACCATCGGCGGAACCGGAGCCGGAGCAGTCGGGGCACAGGCCGAACGTGGTGATGCGCACCTGCTCGGTGCCGCCGAACACGGCGGTCTTCAGATCGATGGTCATGCTGGCGAGCGCGTCGCGGCCGGGCTGGGTGCGCGGGGTGGGACCCTGCGAGCCGCCGCCGAACGCGCCGCCGAAGAACGTGCTGAACACGTCGCCCATGTCCCCCATGCCGCCGAAGCCGCCGGCGCCGAAGCCCGCGGAGGCGTTGGGGTCGTTGGAGTCGACGCCGGAGTCGTACATGCGGCGCTTGTCGGGGTCGCTCAGCACCTCGTAGGCGTTGTTGACCTCCTTGAACTTGTCCTCGAATTCGGGACCGGCGATGTCGGGATGGTATTTGCGGCTCATCCGGCGGTACGCCTTCTTGATCTCGTCGTCGCTCGCGGTGCGGTCGACGCCCAGCACCTCGTAGTAGTCTGCCACGGTTCGTTCGTTCCTTTATGTATTAGGCCTGTGTCTGTTGTTGCTAGCGGGTTATTGTGCCATAAGGAGGGGTCAGCGGAGGCGGTCAGCCCGAGGTCGTCGGGCTTCCGTCCGCCGCGCGTCCGGGAGGGTCGCGGTGGGATGGGTCGCCGTCGGCGAGGAAGGCGGTCAGGTAGCGTGCGACCGCGCGCACGGCGGAGATGGTGTTCGCGTAGTCCATGTGGGTGGGGCCGATGGAGCCGACGAAGGCGAGCGGCTCGCCGCCGGGGCCGTGGACGGCGGCTATCGCGTCGCCTGCATCGTCCGAATCGCCCCCGGAAGGGACGGATGCGCCCTCGGCTTGTCCCGTCTCCCGCGGCCGGTCTTCGCGTGCCGTCTCGTCGCCCGTCTCGGTCCTGCCGTAGCCGCTGGTGACGACGGCCGCATGGAGCAGCCCGGGCGTGTGCGTCTCGGATCCGATGGCCACGCCGACGCCGTCGCCGCGCGCAGTCTCCTCGCTCAACGCGCTCATCAGCTTCATCAGCACGACCTGTTCCTCCAACGCGTCGAACAGCGGCGCGAGGTCGGCCATGGTGCGCTGGTGGGCGAGGCTGGATGCGCCGGACATGTACAGTTCGCTGCCGCGTTCGTCGTCGTGCATCGCCGAGAACGCGGCGGCGAGCTGCCCGGCGAGCGCGTCCGTCTCGCGGAACCGCGGGTCGGCGCCCAGCGCGCGGATGCGTTGCGACGCCTGCGCGAGGGACAGGCCGGCGCATTCGGCGTTGACGGTGTCGGTGAACAGGCCGAGCAGTTCGGACGAAGGCATGTCGGGGGCGACAATCGTGTGCTGCGCGACACGCCCGGTGTCGGTGATGACGACGGCGAGCAACGTAGCGGTCGCGACGGGGACCAGCTCGACGTGGCGCAGTACGGAACGCGCGAGCGACGGCGAGGCGACGACGGCGACCTGCCCGGTGATGCGGGCGAGGAGGCGCGCGGCGCGTTGCAGCGTGTCCTGCAGGCTCGCCGATCCGGACAGGAAGCCGTCGATGCCGCGACGCTGCGCCTTGGACAGCGGCACGACGGTGGCGAGACGGTCCACGAAGTACCGGTAGCCCTTCTCGGTGGGCACGCGTCCGGCCGACGTGTGCGGCTGGATGAGGTAGCCTTCCTCCTCGAGCGCGGCCATGTCGTTGCGGACGGTGGCGGAGCTGACGCCGAGGTCGTGTTGTTTGGTGAGCGCGGCCGAGCCGACCGGCTCCTGTGAGCGGATGTAGTCTTCGACGACGGCGCGCAGGACCACCATGCGTCTTGTCTGCGGCATGCGCACCTCCTTGCGTTACGTACCCGGCGGGTACTGTTCATCCATGATTCATGTCGTGTTCCGCGGCGCTTCACGCGATGGCCGCGGACGCGTCGCGACACGCGCATGCGCGGCCGGGGCGGCGGTTTCTCCGTCGTTCCGGGAGCCCGGAATCCGCGCTCCGCATGCGTTTGCGCCGTATCCATTGTATTAGCACTCGCCCGTTTCGACTGCTAACGCGTTCGTCGCCAGCGAAGCGACACATATTGTGAACGCTAACAGAACAGAAGTTACCAAAACACGCCAAAATCACAACGCTACGTCGCGAAATGAAGGTAGCATGGATAGCGCAATGTGAGGGCGACAGCGCCCGGCACAAGCCGGACACGCGGCCCGACCAAGCGGAAGGAAAGACATCCATGACCGAATTCAAGGAGACCGAGCTGGACGAGCGCGCCATCAAGATGGCCAAGGTCCTGTCGGCCGACGCGGTTGAGAACGCCGGTTCCGGCCACCCCGGTTCCCCCGTCTCCCTGGCGCCCATCGCCTACACCCTGTACCAGCACTTCATCAAGCACGATCCGAACGATCCCAACTGGGAAGGCCGCGACCGCTTCATTCTTTCCGGCGGCCACGCCTCCCTCACCCAGTACGTCCAGCTCTACTTCTCCGGCTACGGCCTGACCCTGGACGACCTCAAGCACTTCCGCGGCGGCGCGGACACCCGTACCCCGGGCCACCCGGAGTACGGCCTGACCCCGGGCATCGAGATGACCACCGGCCCGCTGGGCCAGGGCTTCGCCTCCGCCATCGGCTTCGCGTACGGCGAGCGTTTCCAGCGCGGCCTGCTCGACCCGGAGACCCCGAAGGAAGACTCCCCGTTCTACCACAAGATCTGGGCCATCTGCGGTGAAGGCGACATCGAGGAGGGCATCTCCGGCGAGGCCGCCGCCCTGGCCGCCAACCAGAAGCTCGGCAACGTCACCGTGATCTTCGACGCCAACCGCATCCAGATCGAAGGCGACACCAACCTGGTGCTGGCCGAGGACGTGCTCAAGCGCTTCCAGGCGTACGGCTGGTACACCGACGAGTTCAGCTTCATCCAGCCCGACGGCTCCTACAAGGAGGACGTCGAGGGCCTGGCCGACGTGATCGCCAAGGCCGAGGCCGCCGCCCCGGACCAGCCGAAGCTCATCAAGGTCGACACCCTCATCGCGTGGCCGACCCCGGGCAAGACCAACGATCCGTCCTCCCACGGCTCCAAGCTGGGCGCCGAGGCCGTCGCCGGCCTCAAGAAGATCCTCGGCTACGACCCGGAGGAGAACTTCCACGTCGACGAGGAGGCCCTCGCCCACGCCCGCAAGGTCGCCGAGCGCGGCCTCGAGGCCCACAAGGAATGGGACGAGAAGTTCGACGCCTGGCGCAAGGCCAACCCGGACAAGGCCGCCCTGTACGACCGTCTGAAGGCCGGCGAGCTGCCGGAAGGCTTCGACAAGGCCATCGACGACCTCGAGGCCACCTTCGAAGTCGGCAAGAACGTCGCCACCCGTGGCGCCTCCGGCTCCGTCCTCAACGCCATCGCGGCCGTCATGCCGGAACTGTGGGGCGGCTCCGCCGACCTCGGCGGCTCCAACAAGACCGACCTCAAGGGCGCCGCCACCTTCGCTCCGGCCGAGTGCGCCACCAAGCAGTGGCCGGTCTGCAGCGAGTTCGGCCGTCAGCTGCACTTCGGCGTGCGCGAGTTCACCATGGGCTGCATCACCAACGGCATCCTGCTGGGCTCCCACACCCGTCCGTTCGGCGGCACGTTCTTCATGTTCTCCGACTACGAGCGCTCCGCCGTCCGTCTGGCCGCGCTGATGGAGATCCCGAACCTGTACGTGTGGACGCACGACTCCGTCGCCGTCGGCGAGGATGGCCCGACCCACCAGCCGGTCGAGCACCTGGCCTCCTTCCGCGCCATCCCGCAGCTCGAGGTCGTCCGCCCGGCCGACGCCTTCGAGACCGCCGAGGCCTACCGCTACTTCTTCGAGAAGAAGAACACGCTGCCGGCCGCCATGGTGCTGTCCCGCCAGGGCATCCCGGTGCTCGCCGAGACCGCGGCCAAGGCCAAGGACGGCGTGCGCAAGGGCGCCTACGTCCTGGTCGACACCGAGGGCACCCCGGACGTCATCATCATGGCCACCGGCTCCGAGGTTCAGTGGGCCGTCGCCGCCGCCAAGACCCTGGCCGGCGAGGGCGTCAAGGCCCGCGTCGTGTCCGTGCCGTCCGTCGAATGGTTCGAGGAGCAGGACGCCGAGTACAAGGAGGCCGTGCTTCCGGCCGCCGTCAAGGCCCGTGTCTCCGTCGAGGCCGGCGTTGCCATGCCGTGGTACAAGTACCTCGGCTCCTACGGCAAGCCCGTCTCCATCGAGCAGTTCGGTCTGCAGGGCGATGGCGCGCAGAACATGATCGACCTCGGCATCACCGCCGAGCACGTGGTGGAGGCCGCCAAGGCATCCATCGCGGAGGTCGAAGCCGCCAAGTGATCCGTCGGGCGGCGTCACCGCGTCGTGCGTGTATGACGCGGTGACGCCGCCCCTGCCCCAATCACATATCAGATGTGTTCCATGCGAAAGCGGCATGGAACGGTTAGGAAGGAAAACAATGACTGAAGCAACGCAGCGTACGTCCGACTCCGGCGTCTCCATCTGGCTGGACGACCTGTCCCGCTCCCGCATCGAGTCCGGCTCCCTGCAGGACCTCATCGCCAACAAGAACGTCGTCGGCGTGACCACCAACCCGTCCATCTTCCAGAAGGCCCTGAGCCAGGTCGGCCCGTACGACGAGCAGCTCAAGGAACTCGGCAAGGTCGACGTCGAGACCGCCATCCGCGAGCTCACCACGACCGACGTGCGCAACGCCACCGACATCTTCCGCGAGATCGCCGAGAAGACCGACTTCGTCGATGGCCGCGTGTCCATCGAGGTCGACCCGCGTCTGGCCCACGACACCGAGAACACCGAGAAGCAGGCCGTCGAGCTGTGGGAGAAGGTCAACCGTCCGAACGCGATGATCAAGATCCCGGCGACTCTGGAAGGCCTGCCGGCCATCACCGCCACCCTGGCCAAGGGCATCTCCGTCAACGTTACCCTGATCTTCTCGCTCGAGCGCTACGAGCAGGTCATCGACGCCTTCATCGAAGGCATCGCCCAGGCTGATGCCAACGGCCACGACCTCAAGCACATCGGCTCCGTCGCCTCCTTCTTCGTCTCCCGTGTGGACACCGCGGTCGACAAGCAGCTCGAGGCCCTCGGCACCGACGAGGCCAAGGCTCTCGAAGGCAAGGCCGCCATCGCCAACGCCCGCATCGCGTACGAGCTGTTCGAGAACAAGTTCGCGAACGACCCGCGCTGGGCCGCGCTGGAAGCCAAGGGCGCCAAGAAGCAGCGTCCGCTGTGGGCCTCCACCGGCACCAAGAACCCGGCCTACTCCGATTGCGTCTACGTCGACGAGCTCGTTGCTCCGTTCGTCGTGAACACCATGCCGGAGAAGACCCTGAACGCCCTCGCCGACCACGGCAACGGCGCCCCGACCATCAAGGGCACCTACGAGGAGTCCCACGCCGTCATGGCCAAGCTGGCCGACCTCGGCATCGACTTCAAGGCCGTCACCGACAAGCTCGAGGCCGACGGCGTCGCCGCCTTCATCAAGTCCTGGGATTCGGTCATCGCCGACGTGCAGTCCGGCATCGACCGTGTCAACGGCTGAGACAGGCGCACGCATGCGGATGCCATGCGTCCACATAACGGCTGAATAGCTGGAATCACAAGGCTCCCGACCGCAAGGCCGGGAGCCTTTGCGGTTATGGTGGCACTCGGAAACACACGGCGAGGAGGAGGTTCCATGGATGGACCGTCCCCGCCGCACGAACACGGCGCCGGAAACGGACGACCGGAACAAGGAGGCCTATCGCATGCATCTGACCGCAAGGCAACGTCTGGTGATGACGTTCACGTTCTTCTCGATGTTCTTCGGAGCGGGCAATCTCATCTTCCCGCCGTTCGTCGGGGCTCAGGCCGGTTTCGCCATCATGCCGGCCGGCGTCGGATTCATCGTCTCCGCGGTCGGCCTACCGATCCTCGGCGTCATCGCCGTCACCTTCGCCGGCGGATTCGACGCGCTCGCCTCGCGCGTCTCCCCCGGTTTCTCGTTGTTCCTGGGTCTCGCGATCATCCTCACCATCGGCCCGTGCTTCGCGATTCCCCGCACCGCGACCACCTCGTTCGAGATGATGGTGGCGCCGTTCACGCCGGATTCGTCCACGTGGGCGGCTCAGCTGGTCTACTCGGCCGTGTTCTTCGCATTGGCGTTCGTCTTCGCCCAGCATCCCGAACGGCTGTCCAAGGTGCTGGGACGTTTCATGGGCCCGCTGTTGCTGACACTCATCGCCATCCTGTTCGTCGCATGCCTCGTCCACGGCGGCACGGCACCACACCCGAGCGGCGACTACGCGACGAACCAGCTGGCACGCGGCTTCCTCGACGGCTATCAGACGATGGATCTGCTCGCCGCACTGTACTTCGGCATCGTGATCTCCGCGAACATCCGCGCCCAGCAGGTCGACGACGAGAACGAAGTGCGCCGCGAGACCGCATTCGCCGGAATCGGCACCGGTGTGCTGCTCGTCATCATCTACGGCGCGTTGAGCTATGTGGGCGTCGTGTCGGGCGGCATCACGGCGATCGACTCCTCCACGGACACAGGCGCGACCGTGCTCACCAACCTCACCTCGTCGGTGTTCGGTGCCTCCGGCACCGCGTTCCTCGGCGTCGTGTTCGTCATCGCGTGCCTCAACGTGTGCACCGGGCTGATCTGCACGTGCGCCACCTACTTCCACACGAGGTTCCGCACCATCGCGGGGCGTGACGTGAGCTACCGCGCATGGCAGGTGATCTTCACCGTGTTCAGCTTCATCGTGTCGAACGCCGGGCTGAGCGCGATCATCAAGGTCTCCGTGCCCGTGCTGTCCGCGCTCTACCCGCTCGCCATCGTGCTCGTGCTGCTCGCGCTGACGCATCATGTGTTCGGAGCGCATTTCCCGCGCGTCTACCCATGGACGATCCTGCTGGCCGCCGTCCCCTCCGTCGCCACGTGCATCGCCTCGCTGGCCGTGGTCTTCGGCGGATCGCTGCCGTGGCTCGATTCCCTGCTCCTGCTGCTGCCGTTGCAGGAGCAGCAGCTGGGATGGCTTGTTCCCGCGCTCGTGGGAGCCGTCGTCGGCATCGTGGATTCGCTGCTGCGACCTCCGACAGACGCCCGTCCCACCCGTCCGTGACATGTCCCGCCGGCGACGACTACTATGAGGGTGAGTCAACGAGTCCCCGATGATGAACAGGAGCGTTTTCATGGGTGAAGTGGTCACCGACAAGGACAGGGAATACGAGGCGGAGGAGCGCGCGAGCGCGCCGGGGGCCGACCAGGCGATGGCCGACCGTGTGAACAACCGTTCGCTGCGCCCGCGTTCCGAGGCGTTCAAGGAGTTCATGCGCTCCGGCTGGGCGGACGACGAGCCGGACATCAAGCCGCTCGAATCCTCGAAGTACACCCCCGCACGTCTCAAAGCCCTGGGCGCGGCGTTCCCCGGCGAGCGTCTGGTGATTCCGGCCGGACAGCCCAAGGTGCGCAACAACGACTGCGACTACATGTTCCGTCCGGATACGGCGTTCGCCTACTACACGGGTCTCGGCGTGGACTACGAGGCGGGCGCCGTGCTCGTGCTCAATCCGGTCGCCCCGGATTCGCCCGAAGCGAAGGCCGGCGAGACGCATGTGCCGGAGCTGTTCGTCGCCCCGCGCGCCGACAATTCCACCACCGATTTCTTCATGAACGCGCACTACGGCGAATACTGGGTGGGGCCGCGCGCCGGTCTCAAGGAGATGACGGCGATGACCGGCATCGAGACCCATGACATCGCCCAGCTGGCCGACGCCCTGTCCAAGGACGTGGGCGGCGAGGCGGGCGCGGTGCGCGTGCGCGTCATGCGTGAGACCGATCCGCAGATCACCGCCCTCGTCGAATCCGTGCGCGAAACGAACGGCGCTGCCGACCCCGACCGCGATGCCGCGGCGGACGACAAGCTGCACGAGTTCACGTCCGAGGCGCGCATGGTCAAGGATGCGTATGAGATCGGCGAGATGCGCAAGGCCGTGTCCGCGACGAAGGCCGGTTTCGACCGTCTGCTCTCCTCCTTGCCGAAGGCGCTCGACAAGCCCCGGTCGGAACGCATCCTCGAAGGCGCGTTCAACGCGGTGTCGCGCGAACTGGGCAACACGGTCGGTTACGATTCAATCGTCGCCTCCGGCCCGCACGCCCCGATCCTGCATTGGATGCGCAACACGGGCGTCGTGAAGTCGGGCGATATGCTGCTCGTCGACGCCGGCGTCGAGGTCGATTCGCTGTACACGGCGGACATCACCCGCACCTTCCCGACGAACGGGAAATTCACGGATCTGCAGAAGCGCCTCTACCAGGCGGTGCTGGACTCCCAGCAGGCCGGGTTCGAGGCGGCGAAGCCGGGTGCCACGTACTCGGACATCCATCACGCCTGCATGCGCGTGATCGCCGAGCGCCTGCACGAATGGGGCCTGCTGCCGGTGGACGTGGAGGAGTCCCTCTCCCCCGAGGGCCAGCAGCATCGCCGTTGGCTTGCATGCGGCGTGGCGCACCATCTGGGACTCGACGTGCACGACTGCGCGCAGGCGCGGTTCGAGTCCTATCAGGGCGCGACGATCCGTCCGGGCATGATCTTCACCATCGAGCCGGGCCTGTACTTCCGCGAGGACGACCTGCTCATCCCGCCGGAGTACCGTGGCATCGGCATCCGCATCGAGGATGACGTGCTCATGACCGAGGACGGCCCCGAATGGATCTCCGCCGGCATCCCGAAGCAAATCGACGACGTCGAGGAGTGGATGCGCGAACGCGCCGAGGCCGCAGGGAAGGCCATCGCATGACGACCCCGCAGTTCATCCTGGATCTGAGGAAGAAGATCGGCCATGACCCGTTGTGGCTGATCGGCGTGACCGGCTGCGTGCTGGACGATCAAGGCCGCGTGCTGCTCGGCCGCCGTTCGGACACCGGCGAGTGGGCGATGGTGTACGGCATCAACGAACCGGGCGAGCAGCCTGCCGACACGGTGGTGCGTGAAATCAAGGAGGAGACGGGCGTGGATGCGGTCGTCACCGACCTGGTAGCAGTCACCTCGGATACGCGCGTCATCACCTACGCGAACGGCGACAACGCGCAATACATGGATCATTCGTTCCTGTGCGCGTTGAAGCCGGGCGGCAACGCGGAGCCGTTCGTCGGCGACGACGAAAGCCTGTCCGTCGGATGGTTCCCCATGGACGAACTGCCCGAGCCTCTGGCGCGAAGCACCGTGGAACGTCTCGCCCTGTTCCGCACCTACATCGAGAACAAAGCCGCGGGTGACGCCCACGCGCTCTTCGTGTTCGACGGCGAACGCCGATGATTCCCAGCGCCGACCTGCCGGTTTCCCGCCGGACGGGTCGGCGCTTTCATACGCCTCGTATAATGGGGAGACATCATCGATAGACAGTGCGTCCGGCGGTTACGGGGACGCGCATCCGCCCATCAACGACGACGGAAACGGATGCCTCAGGCAAGGAGATGTCGCATGACCCCGCAGACCCGCACACGGCCATTGCCGCTGATCGTCCACGGAGGGCACCCCGGCAAGGCCAGTCCGTCCGACGTGCGACGCATGAACCGTACGCTCATCTTCAATCTGCTGTTCCCCTCAGACGCGCGCTCGCGGGCCGAGTTGAGCCGTATCACCGGATTGTCCCGCGTCGCCGTATCCGATGTGGTCAACGGCATGATCGATGAGGGACTCATCCGCGAGAGCGGACACGCGACGAGTGTGAGCGGCAAAGGCAAGCGCGCCACATTGCTCGCCGTCGATCCGACGCGATTGCACGTCATCGGCGTCGACCTGTCCCAGGATCGTCTCGTCGAGGGGGCGGTCACCGATCTCAGGGGCACGCCGCAGAATCACATGGAGATCGCGCTGGAACCCGACGCGAGCATGGATCCGGACGATATCATCCGGCTCGTGGACCGGCTCGGATCCGATATCGACGGCGACTCGCTCATCGGCATCGGCATCGCCACCCCCGGAGTGGTCAGCGACGGCGTCATCCGCGAATCCACGGCGTTGGGATGGCGCGACATCGATCTCGCCGCCGCGGTCGGCGCACGGTTTCCCGTTCCCGTGACCGTGGTCAACGATACGATCGCCTCCATGATCACCGAACGGTTCTTCGGCGATGCCGAATCGAACCTTATGTTCGTGAAAATCGGCCGGGGCATCGCCGCCGCGACGCTCATCGACGACGTGCCGGTGCTCGGCGAGCATGACGCGGGCGGCGAGATCGGCCATATCGCCCTCGACCCGGATCAGGGGCCGCCATGCCCATGCGGCAAACACGGTTGCATGGAGACGCTGATCGGCGCTCCGGCGTTGAGGGCACGCATGTCCGGAGCCGACGCGAACGGCAGGACGGCGGTCCTGCAGGATGCCGGCTCGTACTTCGCCTCCGCGATCGCCATGCCCATCGGCCTGCTCGACATCGACGACGTATGCGTGTACGGCCCCGCCGACATCGTCAACGGCACGTTCCTGGACGCGGCGCAGAACCGTCTGGACGCGATGACCGTATCCGACTTCCACGAGCGCACCCGCATCAGGCGATGCCAGCAGGGAGCCGGCATCGCCTTGCGCGGGGCCGCCGTAGCCGCGACGATGCGTCATCTCGAATCGGCATGACACGGGAGCGCTCAGCCACATCAGTCCGTCACATAGCACTTCAACCAGCGCGACACGCGTACATCGACACGACACGCCACATGAAATCTTAATTGCGTTCATGCATTAACCGCGTTAATATGTCAGCGAAGTTCAGATTCAACGACGAGCGGACAGCCGGTCAATCGCGCAAGGAGGTGTCGAGATGAACAGCAGCACACAAGCCAACACCACGACATCCCAGGCGACGGTGGCGGAATCCAATCGTTCCCGCGTACTCCAGCACCTTTACCACAACGGGGTCAGTTCCAGGGCTCAGATCGCCAAATCACTGAACCTCACCCCCGCCGCCATCACCAAGATCACCGCACAGCTCATCGAAGCCGGCGCGATCGAGGAAACCGGCGACATGGAAGGCGCGAAGAACCGCCGTTCCATCGGACTGATGCTCGACACCGAACGATTCCACATCATCGGTGTCAAGTTCGCACGTTCGCTCGTGCAGGTCGGCGTGTTCGACCTGTGCGGCAACACGCTCGGCCTTGAGGACCTGCCGCCGGTCACCAACGAGACCATCGGCGAAGCCGTCCGTCTCATGCACGTTCGGCTCCAGTCGCTACTCGATGCCGACCCCTCCATCATCGCCATAGCCATGGCCGTACCCGGCCCCTACATGCGTGACGAAGGCCGCACGGCCGTCGTCTCCTCCATGCTCGGATGGCGCGACGTCAACTTCATCGAGGAATTCGGCCACGCCTTCCGTGTACCGGTGTTCGTCGAGCAGGACGCCCGCGCAGGCGCGCTCGCCCACTATCTGTTCGATCCCGAATCGCACGGAGAGGACGACATCTCCTACTTCCTCGTCGGCGAAGGCGTCGGCCTGGGAGTCATCGAGAACGAACGCATCATCAACGGCGCGCTCGGAGCCGCCACCGAAATCGGCCACGTCTCCATCGATATCGACGGCAAACCGTGCGACTGCGGCAACCGCGGTTGCCTCGAACGCTACTGCTCCACCCCCGCCATCCGGGAGATGCTTATCGAGGAGGGAGGCCCCGTACCCCACGCCGAATTGATGAGCAACACGGATGCGGCCCGCGCCTTGTTCGCGCTTGCACGGGAAGGCGTCGACAGCGCCGTGAAGATGGTCCGGCGCATCGGCCGATACATCGGCTACGGATGCGTCAACATCTTCAACACGTTCAACCCCCGGCTCATCATCATCGGCGACATCGTCTCCGAAGCGGGACACCTGCTGCTCGACGAAGTGCAGGCCACGGTGCGCAGCCGCTCGATCCGCGAGATCTGCGACTCCACCGAAATCAGACTGTCCACCATGCCCACCGACGCGACCGTATGTGGTACCGCGGCGGTGGCGGCCACCCAGTTCCTTGATCACCCCTCGATGTTCTTCGATCTGAGCTGACCGCGAAACCCAAGATTTTCCATACGGAAAAACAACAGAAGGAAAGGAACCACCATGTCCAAGCCCATCGTTCTCTCCCTCGGCGAACTCCTGTGGGATATGCTCCCCTCCGGCAAGCGCGCCGGCGGCGCCCCGGTGAACTTCGCCTACCACGCGATGATGAACGGCGCGGACGGCTACTCCGTCTCCGCCGTCGGTGAGGACGAGCTCGGCGACGAGCTCCTGGCCGAGACCGCCAAGGCCGGCATCCACGCCGTCATCCAGCGCAACGCCTGGCCGACCTCCACCGTCGAAGTCGAGCTGCGCAACGGCATCCCGGAGTACACCATCGTCAAGGGCGTCGCCTGGGATCACATCCTGTACACCAAGCAGCTCATCGAGGTCGTCGAGCAGGCCGACGCCGTCTGCTACGGCACCCTGGCCCTGCGCTCCCCCGAGTCCCACGCCACCATCACCGAGCTGCTCAAGCACACCAAGCCGGGCGCGATGAAGTTCTTCGACATCAACCTGCGCGGCGACCACTACTCCAAGGAGCTCATCGAAGAGCTGCTCGAGGCCGCCACCGTGTTCAAGATCAACGACGAGGAGCTGCTGCTCCTGCGCGACATGTTCGACATCCGCGGCACCTCCGGCGAGGACGCCTGCCGTTGGTTCCTCGAGCAGTACAAGCTCGACTACGTGATCCTGACCGCCGGCTCCGCCTACTCCACGATCATCTCCAAGAACGGCGAGATCTCCACCGTGGACACCCCGCGCGTCGAAGTCGTCGACACGGTCGGTGCGGGCGACTCCTTCTCCGGCACCTTCACCGCCCGCATCCTGCTGGGCGACACGCTCACCGAGGCGCACCGCAAGGCCGTCAACACCGCCGCCTTCGTGTGCACCGCCAACGGCGCCTGGCCGGAGTACCCGGCTCACATGACCGACTACCTGGCCGAAGCCGGCAAGTGAGTCCGTCCGCCGCATGACGCGGCATCGTGACCGTCCTGTCGCATGACGCGAAGGACGGTCACCCGCCACCTTTCCTTGGCGCCCGTTTCGCGCCGGGACACCGCCGTCCCAGCATCACTTGCTTTTCGACGACCGTCCCGGCGCGGGGACAAAACCCGCCGCCCAAGGCAAGCCATAACTGAATATCGATTATTTCGTCAGTCTCATTACAGGAAAAAGGGAATTATTACAATGAGCAACGAAACCACCAAGACCGGCAATGCCGGTTTCGCCAAGATCGCCCCGGTGATGCTGGCGTTCTTCGTCATGGGCTTCGTCGACCTCGTCGGCACGGCCACCAACTACGTCAAGGCGGAGTTCTCTCTGGCCGACGGCACCGCGAACCTGTTCACCACGATGGTGTTCTTCTGGTTCCTCATCTTCTCCGTGCCGACCGGCATCCTCATGAACAAGATCGGCCGCCGCAAGACCGTGCTGTGGTCCATCCTCGTCACGCTCGTGGCCATGGCCCTGCCGATCATCGGCTACGTCGCCTTCTCCGGTACCGCCCGCCTCGTCCTGATCGTCATCTCCTTCGCGTTCCTCGGCATCGGCAACACCCTCATGCAGGTGTCCCTCAACCCGCTGCTGACCGTGTTCGTCAAGGGCGACAAGCTCGCCTCCACGCTGACCACCGGCCAGTTCGTCAAGGCCTTCGCCTCCCTGTTCGCTCCGTACATCGCCGCGTGGGGCTTCAACCAGCTCAACATGTGGTGGATCCTGTTCGTGATCTACCTGGTCGTCGGCATCATCGGCTACATCTGGCTCGCGTTCGACAAGATCGACGAGCCCGCTCCGGACGCCGGCACCACCACCATCGGCCGCTGCTTCAAGCTGCTGTTCTCCGACGGCATCGTCTTCCTGTGCTTCCTCGGCATCGTCGCCCACGTGGGCGTCGACGTCGGCATCAACGCCCAGGCGCCGCGCATCCTCATGGAGCACACCGACATCGCCCTGACCGTCGCCACCAACGCGACGATGGTCTACTTCATCGCCCGTATGATCGGCTGCTTCACCGGCGGCATCGTGCTCCAGAAGATCAGCAACAAGCTCGGCATGCGCATCTGCGGCGTCATCATGACGCTGTCCGCCGTCTGCTTCGCCGTGTTCACGCTCACCCCGAACGACCCGCCGCAGTGGCTGTTCTGGACCGCCGTCGCCCTCGTCGGTTTCGGTAACTCGAACGTGTTCTCGCTGTTCCTCTCCCACGCGCTCATGTACCGTCCGGAGCGCCAGAACGAGATCTCCGGCCTCATGCTCATGGGCCTCATCGGCGGCGCCATCTTCCCGCCGATCATGGGTGTCGCGGCCGACGCGGCCGGCCAGTTCGGTGGCATCATCGTGATGGCCGTCGGCTGCGTCTACGTGCTCGTCATCGGCTTCGGCTACAAGCTGATCGAAGGCAAGAAGGCCGAGGCCTGATCGCCTTCGCCGAGGTGAACGGTCCACGACCGCGAACCTGACCTAAGGGGTGGGGTTCTTCCGGAAATCGTTTCCGGAAGAACCCCACCCCTTTTCATCGTCTCCGCATGCGTCTCCGGATGCGCAGCGTCGCCAGCTGGAACGGGCCGAAGACGAGCGGCACGCCGTCGCGTCCGGCCGGCGTCTCGATCTCGAGCGCGCGCGGCAGATCCGGTCCAGGAGGTTCCTCCTCCAACAGATCGGTCTCCATGACCGAGCATCCGTCAAGCGCAGGATCGAGACGCAGCGTCACCTTCGCCCGACCGCCCGCCGCCTCGACCAGACGCAGGATGATGTCGCCGGAATCATCGTCGGCGGGCTTCACCCAGTCGAGCACCACCAGGCCTCGCATGTGGTCGAGCGAGGCAAGCGGCGCGACATCGGCCAGACCATCGACATCCGACGTGTTGAGCCGCACGGCCTCGGCAAACGTCGCCGGCATGTCCGCCGCGGCGAGCACCGACCAGTCGAACGAGTGCCGTCCCATGTCGGCATCCGGATCCGGATATCGCGGAGAAGACAGCAACGACAACCGGACCATCACGCCGCCATAGCTCCCCTGCATCGGATCGCGGCGGACCGACGACACGTCGGCACCGTAAGTGGACCCGTTCACGACGGCGACCGCGTACCCGGTCTCAGCGACGCGCACGAACCGCCCCGTGCAGCTCTCGTATGCGGGATTCTCCCCGAGCGGACCGGCCGTGACCGGCCGTTCCACGAATCCGTATGGGCATTCGAACCGCGCGCGGTCAGTGCGCACGGCCACGGGAACGTCGACCTTGAGCATACGCTCCTGCGCATGCCAGTCCACATCGGCGTGGAAGTCGAGCGAGCGAGCGTCCGGGCGCAACACGATGCGCGTGCGGATGCGCACGCCGTCCGTCGCGACGATGCCCACGGCCGTCGCCGTGCCGTCCGCCGCGACGGCGACATCGGCGAGTGCCGCATCCGTGAGCGGCATGGCGGTGTCGAACGCGTCGCGTTCCAATTCCCATGCGTCCCATTGCGACGGCTCGTCGCGCAGCAGTTCGTAACGGCCGATGGCCGTCCCCTCGGGCACGATCTCGCGGTCGACGGCGAGGTCGATCAGGGAGTTCACGGCGCCTTCCGTGGTGATGTGCGCGCGCAGCAGGCCGTTGTCGAACGTCACGCCGGCGTCGTCGCGCGTGACGCGTACCGGACGTTCGCATTGTCCAGTGTCGCAGCGGGAACCGTCGCGTGCCGTCGATGTCCCGGACGCGTTCGGTAGGGTGGCATCGCATCCTTCCCGTTCCGTGACGGCTTCATTCCTGTCGGCGATGGCGGCGTCGCGCAGCAGCGCACGCGTCGTCTCCGTCGCGAGTTCATGCAGCCGTGCGATGTCCTGTGCGTAGACGTCGCGCGCTTCGCGGTGGACGCGGGCGATGCCGGTGCCGGGCAGGATGTCGTGGAACTGGTTGACGAGCAGACGTTTCCAGATACGGTCGAGTTCGGCGCGCGGCGGCTCATAGCCGGGAACGTGCACGAGCGCCGTCGCAACGAGACGGTCGACGACGCGCAGCAGGGATTCCTCCTCTCGGCAGCGACGTTTCATCTCCTGCTGCGCCGTGTATGTGCCGCGGTGAAGTTCGAGGTAGAGTTCGCCGCGTCGTACGGGTGTCTCGTTCTGCACGTCGTCGACGATGTCGCGGTGCAACGCGGCGAACAGCTGGTCGGGTGTGCCGAAGGCGACCTTCGGGGCGCCTTCGAGGTCGTGCGCGCGGCGGATTCGCGCGGCCATCTCTCGGGTGGGACCGCCTCCTCCGTCGCCGTGCCCGTAGAGGATGATCGCGTCGTCCACAAGGTCCTTGTCGGTGAGGTCGCGTTGCGAGCGCATGAGCTCGTTCATCTCCATCGTGGATCCGTAGGTGGCGGACGGCGGCATGTGGACGAGGATGCGCGTGCCGTCGATACCCTCCCACAGGAAGGCGTGATGGTCGGGACGGTTCGTGTCGTTCCAGGAGAGCTTGTTGGTGAGGAACCAGTCGAATCCGGCGCGTCGGGCGATCTGTGGCAGAGCGGCGTCGAAGCCGAACGAGTCGGGGAGCCAGACGCCGCGCGGTCTCACGCCGAGATGGTTGCGGCAGTAGGAGAGACCGGTGGTGAACTGGCGTACCAGCGATTCACCGGTGGGCATCATCATGTCGGCTTCGACCCACATGCCGCCTACGGGGATGAACCGGCCTTCGTCGATGCGATGCAGCATCCGGGCGAACAGGTCTGGATGGTCGTGTTCGAGCCACGTGTAGTGTCGGACGGAGCTCATCGCGAACGTCATGTCGGGGTCCTCGTCCATGAGGGCGAGCACGTTGGCGACGGTACGCGCCACCTTGCGCCGGGTCTCGCGCATCGGCCACAGCCATGCGGTGTCGATGTGCGCGTGGCCGACGGCGACATGCCGTACCGCGCTCGCGGCGGCCGGCGCGGCGAGCACTCCGGCGAGTTCGGCGCGCGCCTGCGGGACGGTGGTCTCGCGGTCGTGTTCGTCGTAGGCGTCCAACGCGCGTTTGAGCGCTTTGGCGAGCCGCCATCGTCTCGGATCATCGTCCGCGAGCTCGCGGACGAGACCGGACGCCGTCTCGAGGTCCATCATCAAGGCGAACTGGTCGCGGTCGAACTGGGTGACGTCCATGCGGTTCACCGTGTACGGCAGATCCCGTATGCCGGTGGGATCGCCGCCGAGCGTCGTGGGAGCGAAGCCGGTGGACTCGCTCAGGTCGGGATTGCACGCGGCTTCGAGGTAGAGCGTGAACCGACCGTCCTCGTCGAGACCGGCGATGTCCGTGCCGTCGGCGCGGATGAGCGGCACCCACCGGTTGCGGGGATTGACGGCTTTGACCACCGTGCCGTAGGCCCGGTAGACGAGCCCTTCCGCTTGGAATCCCGGCCAGTCCGGACGGTTCCAGCCAAGGTCCGTCACGAGTTCCACGTCGCGGCCGCGGGTCGCCGCGCGATCGACGCGACCGGTCACCTCGAACCAGGTGGTGCCCCACGTCGTCCCCCATGGCCCGGGTATCGGGAACGGCCGGAATTCCGCGGTTCCGTTTCGGGCGCGCGCGAGGAACGCGGAGGCCGGCTCGGGCTCGCCTGGATTGTCCGCCGCACGCACCGTGCACGCGGACATGGTGACATGGACGTATGGCGCGACGCGTTGCGCGATGACACGGTCGCACCGTCTCAGCTCATGTTCCGGATCGAATCGCATGGTGCAGGCCGGTCCGGACTAGTTCTGCCAGTAGGTGCTGAAGAAGTCGGCGATCTTGGCGGTGGCGTCCTTGAGGATCTCGATGCGCGGCAGATAGACGATGCGGAAATGGTCGGGTTCGCCCCAGTTGAAACCGCCGCCGCGCGTGATGAGGATGCGCTGGTCGTGCAGCAGGTCGAGTGCGAACTGCTCGTCGTCGTGGATGTTGAACCGCTTGACGTCGATCTTCGGGAAGATGTAGAACGCGGCCTTCGGTTTGACGGCGGACAGGCCGGGAATCTGGTTGATCGCGTTGTAGATGTATTCACGCTGCTCGTAGAGGCGTCCGCCGGGCACGATGTAGTCGTTGACGCTCTGATGGCCGCCGAGTGCGGTCTGCACGATGGACTGGGCGGGCACGTTCGAGCAGATGCGCATGTTTGCGAGCATGTTGATGCCCTCGATATAGTCGCGGGCGATGCGCTTGTTGCCGGACAGGACCATCCAGCCGACGCGGTAGCCGGCGATCATATGCGACTTCGACAGGCCGGAGAACGTAATGCAGAACAGATCCGGGGCGAGCGAGGCGATCGACGTGTGCGTGAGCCCGTCCATGACGAGACGGTCATAGATCTCGTCGGAGAAGATCATGAGATGGTATTCGCGCGCGAGGTCGACGATCTGCTGCAGCACCTCCTTCGGGTAGAGCGCGCCGGTCGGGTTGTTCGGGTTGATGAGCACGATGGCGACGGTGCGGTCGGTGATCTTGGAGCGCATGTCGTCGATGTCCGGATACCATTCGGACTGTTCGTCGCACACGTAGTGGACGGCGGTGCCGCCGGCGAGGTTCACGCAGGCGGTCCACAGCGGATAGTCGGGGCTGGGGATGAGCACCTCGTCGCCGTCGTCGAGCAGGGCGGACATGCACAGGTTGATGAGCTCGCTCACGCCGTTGCCGGTGTAGATGTCGTCGATGGTGACGTTCGGCAGGTTCTTGAGCTGCGCGTACTGCATGATGGCCTTGCGCGCGGAGAACAGGCCCTTGGACGGCGAATAGCCTTCGGTCTCGGTGAGCTGGTGGGCCATGTCGTAGACGACTTCGTCCGGCGTGCGGAACCCGAACGGCGCCGGATTGCCGATGTTGAGTTTGAGGATATGCGTGCCGTCGGCCTCCATGCGCGCCGCCTCGTCGACGACGGGGCCGCGCACGTCGTAGAGGACGTTGTCGAGCTTGTGCGACTTGCCGAAGGTACGGCGACGGGGCACGAACGACTCCCCGGTCACGGACGGCGCGGCCGGCGACGACGTTGACGCGGCGGACTGTCCGGTCGCTTCGGCGGCCGGCGCGGCCGACCGGTCCGACACCTCGGAGGATGCCGGGACACGGTCCCCCCTGAGCCAGTCCACATCCACGCTGAGCGCGGTGGCGAGGAACTCGAGGATGTCTTCGCGGGGCATGGTCTTGCCGGCGACATACTGGCTGATGTGGCTTTTGCCCATCTTCACGCCCTGATCTTCGGCGGCGCGCACCAGGTCGACCTGCTTCAATCCCCTGTCGTTCATCGCCTCGTGAAGCCGTTCCGCGAAAGCCGTTGTGGACATGTCTTCCTCCAAACCACAAAGTTCAATATCCATATTGAACATTGGTTCATAACCTAGAGGAAGTTCAAGACAAGTTCAATTTCCCTCATGGCATGGTTTCACATGACGGACGACGACAATTGAACTTACTGTCCGGAGCGCCACGCCACGATCACAGCAGATGCGTTTCGATCCACTTCGCGACGCCGTCCTCGTCATTGGGCGGGCAGATCTCGTCGGCGATGGCGAGCACCTGCGGATTGGAGTTCGCGACAGCGACGGAACGGCCGGAGAACCGCATCATGTCGATGTCCACGAGATCGTCGCCGAATGCGACGACGTGTTCCGGGGCGACGCCCATATGATCGCACAGGACGTTCAACGCGTCACGTTTGTTCGCCTTCGGGTTCATGAGCATGTACAACGTGCCCTCGGAAACGGACAACGCGAAGTCGTCGGGAATCAGACCGAGGAGCGTCTCACGCTGCTCTCCTTTCGGGAACGCGATGATCTTGTCGGCGATGCCCGCGGGCACATCCGTCTCGGTGAAGTCGGTCAGGCGCCAAGTCTGGGTCTTCCAGTAGACGCTCACGTCGAAGTTCGTGTACCTCACGTCGTCCATGACGATGCCGACTTCGAGGTCGGGCATCGCGGCAAGCAGGGACCGGCACACCTCGCAGGCGCGAGACGACGAGAACCCGATCTTCCTGAGATGCCCGTCGGCGGGCAGACGGCCCGAAGTAAGCATGCCGTAGTCGGATTTCGCGGGGTCGAGGTCGATGAGGGCGCCGTTGAGATAGATACAGGCGTCGACCGGCAACCGTTCCGCGATGGCGTAGCCGGTGCTCACCGGTCTGGCCGTGGCGACGGCGAACCGGTAGCCGGCGTCATGCAGTCGACGCACCGCCTCGATGGAGCGTTCGGTCAGATGCCGTCCCTCGAACGTGGGGGCGCCGTGCAGGAGCGTGCCGTCGAGGTCGGCGACGATGAGCTTCGGTGCGCGGGCGGCGTTCACAGCAGACCCTCGCAGTAGGAGCGGACGAGTTCGGCGGAATGATGCAGCTTCGCGTGCTCCTCGTCGGTGAGCTCGAGTTCTACGATCTCGTTGGCGCCGTTGGCACGCAGTTCGGTGGGGACGCCGAGGAACACGTCATGCTCACCGTATTCGCCGTCGAGCAGCGTGGAGACGGGGACGATGCGTCGTTCGTCCCACAGGATCGTCTGGACGATGCCGGCGACGGTGGAGGCGATGCCGAAGTTGGTGCCGCCCTTCGCGGCGACGATCTCGTTGCCGCGCATACGCGTCTTGCGTTCGATCTCCTCGGTGGAGACGGAGGCGAAGCGGCTGCGGTTGTCCGCCAGGAACTTCGCGAACGGCTTGCCGCCGAGCGAGACGGTGGACCATGCGGCGAACTGGGAGTCGCCATGCTCGCCCATGACGAAACCGCCCACGTTGCGCGGGTCGAGGCCTGTCTCCTCGCCGATGATGGTCTTGAGGCGCGAGGTGTCGAGCGCGGTCCCGGTGCCGAGCACCTGCGTGCGCGGCAGCCCGGAACGCTTCCACGCATACCATGCCATGACATCCACCGGGTTGGAGACCATGACGATCACACCATCGAAACCGGATGCCATGACGTGATCGACGACGTCGCCGACGAGTCCCACGGTGAAGCCGAGTTCGGCGAGACGGGTCGAATTGGCCGGAGGCTTGCGGCCGACGGTGATGACGACGATGTCCGCGTCGGAACAGTCGGCGTAATCGCCCATGCGGACCTTGACGTGACGGTCCTGGAATTCACTGCCGTCGTCAAGGTCGTGGCTCTCCCCCGCCGCCTTGGCTGCGACATGGTCGATGAGGACGAGCTCGTTGCACAGGCCGTGCGTGACGATGGCGAACGCGGCGGTGGCGCCCACCTGACCGGTGCCGACGATGACGACTTTGTTGCGGTTCATGGTGACCATTGGTGTACCCTTCCGATTCCATGCGGAGCCGCGCCGTCGGGGCCGGACCCGCCATAACGAATACGACCCATGGCCGGATGCCGGTCATGGGTCATGCGATCACGAGCGGGAACGCTCAGATGAGATTGAACTTGGTCATCAGACCGAGGGCGATGATGATCGCCACCCAGATCAGGGCGATGATGACGGTCCAACGGTTCAGGTTCTTCTCGGCGACGCCGGACGTGCCCGCGTTCTGGGTCAGGCCGCCGCCGAACATGTCGGACAGGCCGCCGCCCTTGCCCTTGTGCATGAGGATGAGCAGGGTCAGCAGGCAGCTGAGCACGACGAGGACGATTTCGAGGGCGATTTTCAGAGCGGTCACGGGTGGATTACCTCCGGTTTGGTATCAATCTGCGCTCCAGCATAGCGCAATGTCTTGAGAACGGCGAAACGGCCGACGCATGGACGGTGCATGGACGGCGTCATCTCGTGGCCTTGGCCGTCAGCCGGCAGATGCGGGTCAGCTCATCCACGTCGAGCGCCGCTCCGCCGATGAGGAACCCGTCCACGTCGGGTTCGCCGATGAGTTCGACCGCGTTCTTCGACGACACGGAGCCGCCGTAGAGGATGCGCACGGTATCGGCCACCTTGTCGCCGAACGTGGCCCTCAGGTCGTCGCGGATGGCCTGCGCCGCATACTGCGCGGATTCCGGCGTGGCGACCATGCCGGTGCCGATGGCCCACACCGGCTCGTAGGCGATGATGAGCTTCGCCGCTTCGGCCTCGTTGAGGTCACGGGTGACGTCATGCACCTGACCGACGGCGAAGTCGAGCTCGATGCCCTGCCGGCGCTCCTCGAAGCTTTCTCCGACGCACAGGATCGGCTGCATGCCTGCGGCGAGGACGGCGCGCACCTGGTCGACGATGTTCGCATCGTCCTCGGGATGGTATTTGCGGCGTTCGGAATGGCCGATGATCACATACGAGCACCCGAGATGGGCGATCATGTCGGCGGAGATGTCGCCGGTGAACGCCCCTTGATCGGTGACGGACACGGACTGCGCGCCGTATCGGATCTTGAGCTTGTCGGCCTCGACGAGCACCTCCACGCTGCGCAGCGAGGTGAACGAGGGGAACAGGGCGACCTCCACCCTGCGGAAGTCGAAATGGGCGTCACGCAGCTGCCATGCGAACTTCTGCACGAAATACGTGGCCTCGAGATGATCGAAGTTCATTTTCCAGTTGCCCGCGACCAGCGGAACGCGTTCGGACGCCATGGATTCCTTCCTTGAAGTGCGTGAAGCGCGCATGACGCGCATATACGGGGATGAAACGGCATGGCTCCCCACGCCACGGGGACGCGGGGAGCCGATGCGGAGTCGATGTCAGGCGAGCACCTTCAGGCCCGGCAGCTCCTTGCCCTCGAGGAACTCGAGAGAGGCGCCGCCACCGGTGGAGATGTGCGAGAAGCCGTCCTCCGGGAAGCCGAGGTTGCGCACCGCGGAGGCGGAGTCGCCGCCGCCGACGATGGTGAAGGCGCCGGCCGCGGTCGCGTCGACCAGGCCCTGCGCGACGGCCTTGGTGCCCTCCGCGAACTCGGCGATCTCGAACACGCCCATCGGGCCGTTCCACACGACGGTCTTGGAGTCGACGATCTTGTCGTGGAAGAGCTTCTGGGACTCCGGGCCGATGTCGAGACCCATCTTGTCGGCCGGGATGGCGTCGGCGGCGACGACCTCCGGAGCGACCGGGGTGTCACCGGCCGGGAAGCCGGCGTTCACGACGATGTCGGTCGGCAGCACGAGCTCGACGCCGTTCTTCTCGGCGGTCTCGATGTAGCCCTTGACCTTGTCGAGCTGGTCCTCCTCGAGCAGGGAGGTGCCGACCTCGTAGCCCTTGGCCTTGAGGAAGGTGAACACCATGCCGCCGCCGATGACGAGGCGGTTGGCCTTGTCGAGCAGGTTCTCGATGACGCCGAGCTTGTCGGAGACCTTGGAGCCGCCAAGCACGACGGTGAACGGACGCTCCGGGTTCTCGGTGGCCTTGGACAGGGCCTTGACTTCCTTCTCGACCAGCAGGCCGGCGGCGGCCGGCAGATCGGCGGCCACGTCGTAGTTGGAGCCCTGGGCGCGGTGGACGACACCGAAGCCGTCGGAGACGAAGACGTCGCCGAGGGCGGCGATCTTCTTGGCGTAGGGGGCGCGCACGGCCGGATCCTTGCTGGTCTCCTCCGGGTTGAAGCGCACGTTCTGCAGCAGGACGACGTCGCCGTCGTTCATCGCGGCAACCTTGGCCTGGGCGTCCTCGCCGTAGGTGTCGGCGGCCAGCGGCACGTCGATGCCGAGCAGCTCGCCGAGACGGGCGGCGACGGGGGCGAGGGAGAGCTCCGGGACGACCTTGCCCTTCGGGCGGCCGAGGTGGGCCATCAGAATGACCTTCGCGCCTTCCTCGCGCAGGGCCTTGATCGTCGGCAGGGCGGCCTTGATGCGGCCGTCGTCGGTGATCGTGGTGCCGTCCAGCGGGACGTTGAAATCAGCGCGGACCAGGACGCGCTTGCCCTTGAGGTCTCCGAGATCCTTGAGTGTCTTCATGAATATCCTTTCCTAACCGCTTGCGCGGGAAAGTGGCGGTTTCTTGCCACTTCGCATAATACAACAGGCCCGCCGTCCGGGCGGGCCTGACACAGGATTTTTTGGAACGTATCTGAGAAACGTTATGAAAACGTTCAGGAACGCGACTTGGCGGTCTTCTCCGCCAGCTGAAGCAGTCGGCGGATACGGCCGGCGATGGCGTCCTTGGAGATCGGCGGGTCGGCGAGACGGCCGAGCTCCTCCAGGCTGGCGTCGCCGTGTTCGAGGCGCAGCTGGCCGGCGGCGCGCAGGTTGTCCGGCACGTCGACGCCGGCGGCGTCGAACAGTTCGAACGCCTTGCGCACCTTGTCGCACGCCTCCGCGGCGGCCTTGGCGGAACGGCGCATGTTCGCGTCGTCGAAGTTGGCGAGCCTGTTCGCCTTGGAACGGGTTTCGCCGTCGGAACGCTTGCCCGTCCAATCGCGGGCGGAGCGCATGGCACCCATCGAGTTGAGCATGCGTTCGATGGAGTCCGGGTCGGTGAGCGTCACGCGGTACGACTTGCTGAGCTGGCGCGGCTTGGCGGTGATGCCGAGGCGACGGGCGAGACCCGCCAGCGCCATGGCGGCCTCGTTGCACGGGCAGACGATCTCCATGCACGGGTTCTTGCCCAGATCGGACAGGATTCCCCTGGCCATGAAGGCGCCGCGCCATGCGGCGCGCACCTGGGCGATCTTGCCTTGGACGATCTTGACGGGCAGGCCGCGAACCGCCTTGTTGCGGTCGATGAGGCCGGTCGCCACGGCGAGATTCACCGCGCCGCGCTCCACCTTGACGACATGGTACTCGTGGACGCCGGTCGGCGTCGTCCTCTGGGAGCTGACGATCTTGGCTTCGAGGCTGTACAGGTCCTCGATGTTGTCGCGCAGCCACTGGGCCGCGACGGGGGAATCGAAGGTGGCGAGCATGACAACCTGCTTCTGGGCGTTGTTCATGAAGCCGCCGGCGAAGCGGATCATGGCGGTGACCTGCGCCTTCCTGGCGTCCGCCTTCTCGTCCTCAAGCGCCGCGAGCTCGCTTTTCACATCATCCAGAAGAGCCAAGAGCCAACCTCCTAAGTCTCGTCCCTCTCAATGGTTCCAGGGGTCCGGGTCTGCCGGACGGGGACTCTTCCCCGCCGTCCGCCGAACTTCTGTGATACCGGCCATCTTGGACAACAGTCGCGCCGTTTTCACTTTTTCGCGGCCGACGTCTCGACATGTGGTCAGCGCCGCATGGGCGCGATTACTTGCGCTTTCGCTGTTCGCGGGCGGAAACCGTGACATCAAGCCCATGTGAGCGCAAACGCTTCGCCAGCGCCTCGCTCATGGCGACCGAACGGTGCTGGCCGCCCGTGCATCCGACGGCGATCGTCACGAAGTGCTTGTCCTCGCGCGCGTACCCGTCGATGGCGACGAGCAGCGCCTTCTCGTACGCGTCGAGGAACTCGGACGCGCCCGCGCTGTTCAGCACGTAGTCGGCGACCGGCTTGTCCCATCCGGTGAGCTCGCGCAGGCTCGGCACCCAGAACGGGTTGGGCAGGAACCGCACGTCGGCCACGAAGTCCGCGTCCGTGGGGGTGCCGTATTTGAATCCGAAGCTGAAGATGTGCACGGCGACGGTCTTCGGACCGGATCCGACCATCGCCTCGTACAGCTTGGTGGACAGCTGGTGGATGCTCAGCGCGGAGGTGTCGATGACCATGTCCGCCCGCTCCTTGAGGTTCGCGAGCAGCGCTCGCTCCTCGTCGATGCCGTCGATGAGACGGTTGCCGTGCTGGAGCGGATGCGGCCTGCGCACCTTCTCGTAGCGGGTGACGAGCACGTCGTCGCTGGCGTCGAGGAACAGGATGCGGGTCTTGACGCCGAGGTCGTCGAGATGGCTGAGCACCTCGTTGAGGTCGTCGAAGTATTCGCGCGACCGCACGTCGATGACGGCGGCGAGCTTGTGCACGCCCTTGCCGTCGCCGGCGTTGGTCATCATGTCGACGAGGGGGACGAGCAGTTTGGGCGGCATGTTGTCGACCACGTACCAGCCCATGTCCTCCACGCAGTCGGCGGCGTGCGAGCGCCCCGCGCCGGACATGCCGGTGATGAGCAGCACCTCGAAGCCGTCGGCGGGCGCCGGCCTGTCTGATGCGGACGGGTCCGGGGCCGCGTCGATCGGGGCCGCGGTGCCGCGCAACGTGTTCATCAGCGTCTGGTTCCTGATCACAGCGCCTCCTCCAATGCCGTTCTCATGGCGATCTCCAGATGGTCGTCGTCGGTGGTGACGTCCTGCAGACGACGGTCCGCGTCGGACGGCGGGTCGTCGTCCCAGACGCCCGTCATGAGCAGCACCTGGATGAGCCCCTGGTAGAGGAGCATCTCCTCGCCGCCGATCGCGTGGCCGCCGTGGGCGCGCCACGCCTGCATGAGCCTCGTGGGCCGCGGATCGTAGACCACGTCGAGCAGCATGCCGTCGAACGCGCTCCCGGCATGGTCGAGCGTTTCGGCGAGACCGTCCGCGGCGTGCCCGGGGATCGTGTTGATCACATAGTCGGATCCGCATGCGGCCGCCGTCACCCCGTCCGCGTCGGACAAATCGATCTCGTCGTAGGGGCGGCCTTCGACGCCGCGGAACAGTTTCGCGGCGGAGTCCAGTCCGAGGTCGCGGCCGGGGTGGCGCGCGGCGACGGTGATGCGTGCGACGCCCGGCAGCATCAGGCAGGCGGCCGCCGCCGACGTGGCGGTGTTGCCGTTGCCGATGATGAGCGCGCGGCGTCCCGTCCGCCCGTCGCGGTGCACGCCGAGTTCGCGGTCGGCGTGGTCGAAGGCCAGCTGGATGCCGACCACGTCGGTGTTGTAGAGCCTGATCGCCGGCTTCCCGTGGGGCCATGCGGGGTCGTCGTGGGTGGCCTCGTCCCAGTCGAACACCGCCGTGTTGGCGATGCCGAGCTCCCTGGCCCACACGTTGCGGGGCGTGCCGTACGGCTGGATGGTCTTCTTGAGCGGCATGGTCAGGCTGAGCCCGCGCCACGTGGGATCGAGCCCCTTGAGGAACGCGTCGAGGTCCTCCTCCCCCACCTCGTGCCTGTCGTACGCCCAGTCGTCGAGTCCGAGCGCACGGTACGCCGCGTTGTGCAGCACCGGCGACAGCGAATGCGCGATGGGCTTGCCGAGCACCGCGCACCGATTGGCGATCGTCATGCTTCCCTCCTTGCCTTCCCGGTTCTTCCGACCATCCTACTCGGTTCGTCCGGCCCGCGCCGTGGCATCGTTCCCGGTGCGGCCGTCGCCGGCATCGCCGGCGTGCAACGCGTCGTAGATGGCCTGCGCCTTGGCGTGGCCTATCCCCTTGACCGTCTCCAGCTCCTCGACGCCGACGCCGCGCATCGCCTTGACCGAGCCGAACCGCGCGAGCAGACGCTTCTGGTAGGCGGGACCCACGCCGGGGATGCCGTCGAGGGCGCTGCGCAGCGCCCCCTTGCGCCTCGTCTGTCGGTGGTAGGTGATGGCGAAGCGGTGCGATTCGTCGCGCACGCGCTGCAGCAGGTACAGGCCTTCCGACTGGCGTTTGAGGATGATCGGATAGTCGTCGTCGTCCGGCACCCACACCTCCTCGAGCCGTTTGGCGAGACCACAGACGGCCACGTCGTCGACGCCGCAGTCGGCGAGCGCCTTCGCGGCGGCCATGGCCTGCGGCCTGCCGCCGTCGACGACGACGAGGTTCGGCTTGTAGGCGAACCGGTGGCGGTCGGCGTTCTGCTGGACCGTCGTCCCCGTCGTCGCGTCGTCGGGCGCCGTTCCGTCCGCACCGTCGCCGGCGTCGCGCCGCACGCCCGCCGCGGCGGCCGCACGCCGTTCCGCCTCGATGCTCTCGCCCGAGTCGCCGGCGATGTTGCCGTGGCGGAAACGGCGCGTGAGCGTCTCGTAGAGGGCGCTCAGGTCGTCGAGCGCGCCTTGGCCGTCCTTGCCGCGGATGGCGAAGCGCCGGTATTCGCTTTTCTTGGCGACGGCGTCCTCGAACACGACCATGGAGGCGACCTGGAAGGCGCCGCCGACCGTGTTGGAGATGTCGTAACATTCGATGCGCAGCGGCGCCTCGTCAAGGCCGAGCGCGTCGGCGACCTCGTTCATGGCGCGGGTGCGTGCGCCCATGTCGGCGATGCGGCTCATCTTCGCCCGTGCCAGCGCCTGGGCGGCGTTGTCGTTCGCCCGGTCCATGAGCTGCCGCTTGTCGCCCCTGCCGGCGACGCGGATCGTGACCGCGCCGCCGCGCAGTCCGGTCAGCCACGTCTCAAGCTCCCCGCGCCGCGTCGGTTCGATCTCGATGGGCGTGATGACCTCGCGCGGCACCGGGGCGATGGGGGCGAGCAGGTCGGCGCGTCCGGTGACCTCCCGTCGCGCGTTGCGTTCGCGCGTCGCCCGCGCGCGCGACGCCGCGTCGGTCGCGGTCACGCGTTGCGTGGAGCCGATGGCGTCGCGCCGCTCCTCGACCTTCGCCATCATGCCGTCCGCGCCGACGCCGGCGGCCGGCGCGCCGGGACGCGCGTCCGCCGCGGCGTCGGTCCGCGCGTCCGCGTAGACGCGCACGAGCAGGTCGGCCATGAGGTCGGCGTCGCTGACGTCGTCGACGCGTTCGACGCTCCAGTTGCGTTCGCCGCGGATCGTGCCGGCGCGCACGTGGAACGCGTGCACGGACGCTTCGATCTCGTCGGTGGCGAAGCCGAACACGTCGGCGTCGACCTGGTCGTCGAGCACGACCGCGTTCTGCTGGACGACGGAGGAGAGCATGGCGATCTCGTCGCGCAGCCGCGCCGCCTTCTCGAATTCGAGTTCGGCGCTGGCGGCCTTCATGTCGCGCGTGAGCTGCGCGATGTACGACTTGCCGAGTCTGCCGGTCATCACGCCGACGAGCCGTTCGCACATGCGGCGGTGCTCCTTCGCGTCGATGCGGCCGACGCATGGCGCGGAGCATTTGCCGATGGAGGCGAGCAGGCAGGGGCGGCCCGTGAGCTCGGCCTTGCGGTAGACGCCGTCGGCGCAGGTGCGCACGGGGAAGGCGCGCAGGAGCCGGTCGAGCCCGTGGCGCAGGTCCCATACCTTCGCGTAGGGGCCGAAGTAGCGGGTGTCGCGGCGTTTGCGGCTGCGCGTCACCCATACGCGCGGCACGGTCTCGCCGACGGAGACCGCCAGATACGGGTAGGTCTTGTCGTCGCGGAACTGCACGTTGAACCGGGGGTCGAACTCCTTGATCCACGTGTATTCGAGGGTGAGCGATTCGAGTTCGGTGCCGACGACGGTCCATTCGAGGCTGCGCGCGGTGAGCACCATGGTCTGCGTGCGCGGGTGCAGCAGGTACAGCGGCTGGAAGTAGTTGGCGAGCCTGTTGCGCAGGTTCTTCGCCTTGCCGACGTAGATGACGCGGCCTTCGCCGTCGCGCCATTTGTATACGCCCGGTTCGGCGGGGATGTCCGAGGATTTCGGACGGAACAGGTCGCGCGAGTCGCCGAGCAGCGGCGCCCCGTTGCGGTTCGTCCCCGCCGCAGCGCCGTCGGCGTCGGAGGCGCCGTCCGCCGTCGCGCCGCGCAGCGCGTCGGCCGTCCGTCGCCATACCTCGGGCGAATGCCGTTCGATGTCGTTGGTCACGGCGTCGCCTTTCAGAGCATGTCCCTGAGGAAGCGCCCCGTCCAGGACGCCTCGCACCGCGCCACCTGCTCGGGCGTGCCCTGCGTGACGACGGTGCCGCCGCCGTCGCCGCCCTCGGGCCCCAGGTCGATGATCCAGTCGGCCGATTTGACCACATCGAGGTTGTGTTCGATGACGATGACCGTGTTGCCCTTGTCGACGAGCCCCTGCAGCACCTTGAGCAGCTTGTTCACGTCCTCGAAGTGCAGGCCGGTGGTCGGCTCGTCGAGGATGTACACCGTCTTGCCGTCGGACCTGCGCTGCAGCTCGGTGGCGAGTTTGACGCGCTGGGATTCGCCGCCGGAGAGCGTCGGGGCGGGCTGGCCGAGACGGATGTAGCCGAGGCCGACGTCCACGAGGGTCTTCAGGTACCGGGAGATGCCGGTGTACGCCTTGAAGAAGTCGGCGGCCTCCTCGATGGGCATGTCGAGGATGTCGGAGACGGTCTTGCCGTTGTACTTCACCTCGAGGGTCTCGCGGTTGTAGCGTCTGCCGTGGCAGGTCTCGCATTCCACGTACACGTCGGGCAGGAAGTTCATCTCGATCTTGAGCGTGCCGTCGCCGTGGCACGCCTCGCAGCGCCCGCCCTTCACGTTGAAGGAGAAGCGGCCGGGCCCGTAGCCGCGCACCTGCGCCTCGGGCGTCTTGGCGAACAGGGCGCGGATCTTGTCCCACACGCCCGTGTAGGTGGCGGGGTTGGAGCGCGGCGTGCGCCCGATCGGGTTCTGGTCGACGTGGATGACCTTCCTGACCTGGTCGAGGCCTTCGACGCGGCGGTGCTTGCCGGGCACGATGCGCGCGCCGTTGAGCTTGTCGGCGAGGACCGGGTAGAGGATCGTGTTGACGAGCGAGGATTTGCCGGATCCCGAGACTCCGGTGACGACGGTGAACACGCCGAGCGGGAAGCTCACGTCGATGTTCTTGAGGTTGTTCTCTCGCGCGCCGACGACCTTGAGCTGTGCGGTTTTGCGCACCTTGCGGCGGTGCTCGGGCACGACGATCTCGCGGCGGTGGGCGATGTAGTCGCCGGTGATCGAGCGTTTCGCATCGACGAGATGCCTTGCCGGCCCCGAGTAGACGACCTCGCCGCCGCGCTCGCCCGCGCCGGGGCCGATGTCGACGAGCCAGTCGGCCTCCCGGATCGTGTCCTCGTCGTGTTCGACGACGATGAGCGTGTTGCCGAGGTCGCGCAGATGGTGGAGCGTCTCGATGAGACGCGCGTTGTCGCGCTGATGCAGGCCGATGGACGGCTCGTCGAGCACATACATGACGCCGACGAGGCCGGAGCCGATCTGCGTGGCGAGGCGGATGCGCTGCGCCTCGCCGCCGGACAGGGTGGCGGCGGCGCGCGACAGGGTGAGGTAGTCGAGGCCGACGTCGTTGAGGAAGCCGAGGCGGGCGCGGATCTCCTTGAGCACCTCGCCGGCGATCTTCGCGTCCGCGCCTTCGAGCTTCAGGCCGTTGACCCAGGCGAGCCCGCGCACGACGGGCATGTCGCACACGTCGAAGATGGACAGGCCCCCGACGGTGACGGCCAGCACCTCGGGCTTGAGTCGCCTGCCGTGGCACACCTGGCAGGGCACTTCGCGCATGTACGACTCGTAGTACTCCCTCATCGACTGCGAGTCGGTCTCCTCGTGCTTGCGCATGAGCGAGCGCACCACGCCCTCGAACCCGGTGGAGTATTCCCGGAGGCGGCCCCAACGGTTGCGGTAGGAGACGTCGACCTTGAACTCGTGGCCGTAGAGGATGTCGTGGCGCACGTCGGCGGGAAGGTCCTTCCACGGGGTGCGCATCGAGAAGCCCATCTCGCGGGCGAGGCCTTCGAGCAGATGGCCGTAGTACTGGGAGGTCATCTTCGTGTTGCTCCACGGTTCGATGACGCCTTCGGCGAGCGACTTGTCCGGGTCGGCGATGACGAGCTCCGGGTCGATCTCGAGCTTGAAGCCGAGACCGGTGCATGCGGGGCATGCGCCGTAGGGCGCGTTGAAGGAGAAGGTGCGCGGCTCGATCTCGTCGAGTTCGAGCACGTGCCCGTTCGGGCAGCTGCGGTGTTCGGAGAACGGCCGGCGGCGGGCGGGGCTCCCCTCCTCCTCGTCGACGAAGTCGATGACGATGGAGCCGTTGGCGAGCTTCAGCGCGGTCTCGACCGAGTCGGTGAGACGCTGGCGCATGCCGTCCTTGACGACGAGACGGTCGACGACGACCTCGATGGTGTGCTTCTTCTGCTTGGCGAGCGTGATGTCGTCGGACAGCTGCCGCATCTGGCCGTCGATGAGCGCGCGGGCGTAGCCGTCGGAGCGCAGCAGTTCGAGCATGTCGACGAATTCGCCCTTGCGGCCTTTGACGACGGGCGCGAGGATCTGGAAGCGCGTTCGCTCCGGATAGTCCATGAGCGCGTCGACGATCTGCTGCGGGGTCTGCGAGGCGACGGGTTCGCCGCATTCGGGGCAGTGCGGTATGCCGGTGCGCGCGAACAGGAGACGCAGGTAGTCGTAGATCTCGGTGATGGTGCCGACGGTGGAGCGCGGGTTGCGGTTCGTGGTCTTCTGGTCGATGGACACGGCGGGGCTCAGGCCTTCGATGAAGTCGACGTCCGGCTTGTCCATCTGGCCGAGGAACTGGCGCGCGTACGCGGACAGCGATTCGACGTAGCGGCGCTGGCCCTCGGCGAACAGGGTGTCGAACGCGAGCGACGACTTGCCCGAGCCGGACAGGCCGGTGAAGACGACCATGCGGTTGCGCGGGATGGCGAGGTCCACGTTCTTGAGGTTGTGCTCGCGCGCGCCCTGGATGGTGATCTTGAGGTCGTTGGGGATGTGCGAGATGTCCGCCACGAGCGAACCGTCGTGCTCGACGAGCGGCGCCTTGCGGATCTCGCGCGTGAGGAACGAGTCGCTGGTCATCACCTTCTCGACGACGACCTCGCCGTTCCTGCCGCCCGTCGTCTTCCGTTTCGCCGCCATCGCACACCCCGCCTTCCGTCAGTCGCCGCGGCGCGCGTCCGGCCGCGGATTTTCCGCACCAAGGATACCCGAAACCCCGACGCATATCGAACGCCTGTTCGACGGCGTGTCTCCCGTAGGGAGCATCACGCCGTCAGGCGACGTACACGGCCTCGTCTTCCCCGGCGAGATCGGCCTCGCGCAGGGAGGTGAGGCCGGTGTCGGGGTTCTTGTAGGTGACGTAGGCCTTGGTGGAGACCTCGAGGATCTCGCCGGTCTTGCTTTCCGGCGCGGAGACGATCACCTGGAAGCCGAGACGCGGCAGCACGGTGAGGGCGCGCTGCGTGTAGCGGCCGTCCGCCTTGATGAGCGCCTCGTCGAGGAACAGCGTCGTGTAGCTGGGCCTGAGCCGGTTCTCCATGCCGCCGCCGAGCAGGTAGATGAGCGCGGCGCCGTAGACGAACGAGGTGAGCTCCTGCAGGGCGCCGCCGGACCGCCCGCCGGTGGAGGTGATGCGTTCGTCGAGCCCGTCCTCGTGGTGCACGATCGCGTAGAAGGCCGAACGGCATCGCGGATCGAGATCCCGCGCTCCGTAGCTCTTCACGCCGTTCGCGTCCTTCACCTGCGCGAGCTGGGCGCGCAGCAGGCCGATGATGCCGCCGCACGAGGCGAACACCTTGCGCATCGCCGCCGGATCGTCGCTCCCCGACGACTTCCAGTCGTTGAGCGCCCCGATGGTCCGGGTCAGCTGCGAGGAGAAGCCCCGGTCCGGTTTGCGCACGTCCGCATGCAGGGACAGGCTGCCGTGCCTGGGGCCGAACCGCTGCCCGTCGAGCATGGCGTTGATGCGGTCGAGCTGGTCGCGGATGTCGGCCTCGTCGGTGTCGACGGCGCGTTTGATGGTCAGCAGGCTCATGAGCAGCTGTTCCAGGCAACGCCGGTATTCGGCGCCGGTCGCCTCGCCGGCGGTCAGCCGCGACAATCCCTCCAGCTCGTCGAGATAGTACCGGCGGTCCTCCACGGTGGCAGACAACGCGTCGTCGTCAGCGGCGTACATGCCCTTGTACGATTCCATCCGGGCTTCGACGACCGTCTTCGCGGCCGAGGCCTGCGCGGCGAGCGCGTCGATGCGGCCGGCCATGTCGTCGCGCATCCTCGCGATGACGCGTTCGGGGAACGACGTGCCCGCGGCCGATGCGTCGGTGCCCGCCCCGATGATCATGTGGGCGCGCAGCGCGGTGTCCGCGATTCCCGAGAACCCGTCCTCGTAGGAGTGTTCGAGCGCCGTTTCCGTACCGTCGTCCAGAGGAATGGCGTTTCCGTGTCCGGCATCGTCCGCATCGGCCCCGATCCCCCGCGACGTATGGTCCCGGTGGGCGTCCAGCCACCGTCGGGCGGCTTCGCAGGCGGCTGCCGCGGCGTCGGCGTCGCGTTTCGCGGCGAACCGGCGCTGCTCGTTGCGGTCGAGCTCCTCCTCCATCGACTCCCTGCGACGGACGAGCTCGGCGAGTTCGGGGTTGTTCCTGATCGCGGCGATCGACGTCTCGAGTCCATCCACCTTGGCCGAGGCGGATTCCACATCGACGTTCTCCCATGACGTGTAGGCGAGCTGCTTGGCGAGTTCGAGTCCGCTGCGCAGCGCCTCCGCGCGGCGTTTCGCCTCCGTATAGTCGCGTTCCGCCTGTTCCGAGCGGTCGCGCGCTTCGGCGATGCCGTGTTCCAGCGCCTCCAGATAGGCTTCGGTGACGTAGCCGATGACCTCGCGACGGTCCTTGACGCCATGCTGGCCGCGTCTGCCGCTTTTAATCTGACCGTCCGCCTGCACCTGGCGGTGTTCGCGGTCGGCGTCGTCGATGGCATCGACGCATACGGCGTCGAACCGTTCGGATGCGGTCTGCGCGCGCAGCCATCCGGCGAACGGCGAATCCTCGCGGTAGCGGAGCTTGGAGGACATCCACGGCCGGTCGTCCGCGGCCTTGGTCTTCCCGTCGTCCGCATCGAAGCCTTCCGTGGTGTCGACGAACTGCCAGGTGCGTCGCGCCATCGCATGCGGGTCGATGGCGCTGACCTTGGCGGCGAAGCCGCGTTCGTGGCGCTTGTCGACGAGGATGGTCTGCGCGATGGCGCCGTAGGTGACGTTCATGGCGAGTCTCCACCGTTCCTCGCTCTCGCGCACGTCCATGAGCTCGGCGACGTACGGCAGTTCGCCGGCGGACAGTCCGGTGGCCCGGCAGAGCATGGCGCGGGTCTCGTCCATCTGCTGGGTGATGCGGGTGCGCTGCGTCTTCTGGCGCTCGTAGTCGCGTTCGAGGCGTCGCAGCTCGTCGTCCGCCGCGGAGCGGGCGGCGACGGCACGGTCGCGCGTCTCGTCCAGTTCCTGGGCCCGCCGGTCGTACAGGCGGGTGAAGTCCACGGCGGCGATGCGCCTCTCCGTCCAGGCATGCTCGTCTCCGGGCATCGTCTCGCCGATCGCCTCGAACCCGGCCTCGATGCGTCCGCGGTTCGTCTTCACGTCGGCGAGCGCGCGCCGGGCCTGTTCGAGCTCCATCTCCATCCGCGCGAGGTTGCCGCCGTCCAGTCCTCTGATGCGGTCGCGGATGGCGTCGATGCCCGCACGGATCTTCTCGCCGTCGCGGTATGCGGTCTCGGCGGCCGTCTGGTGTTCGCGGCGTTCGCGTTCGTCGATGGGCAGCCGTGCGGCGACCTCGTCGGCCATGCGCGCCGTCGCCCAATGCCGTATAGCGGCCGCCCCGTCCTCACGTCCCGGGTCCACCGGGTCGAGCGTCCGGACGCGGCGGCGTGCGGCGTCGTAGGCGTCGCACGCGTCCCGGATGCCGGCGAGCGCCGCCACGCGTTTCGCCTTGCGTTCCATTTCGGTGAAGTTCGCTTCGTAGCGCTCGTAGTCGTCGACGGTGTCCCGCGCCAGTTTCAGGGCTTCGGGCACGCCGAGCACGCCCTGTTTGAAGATGTCGTCGAGCCGTGAGGGTGCGTCGGCGGACTGGATCTTGTGCAGCAGCCGGCAGGCATCCTCGCTCAGTCCCATCACGTCCCAGATGTGTTCGTGGAACGCGTCGGCGCTGGTGAAGGTCTCGCATCCGGGGTAGGTGTCCTTCAGCTGCGTGGGGGTGAACGGATGGTCGCGGTAGGCGTCCATGAGTCGTGGGTCGATCGGCTTGCCCCATGCCGCGTATTGCCGTCGCACGTCACTGCGGCCGTCGCCCGCCATCAGGTAGAGGAATTTGGCGCATGACAGCGTCTGCCCGCTGGTGGCGTTCACGTAGGTGTCGACGATGGCGCCCCATACGGCCTGCGGCGCCCCGTCGCCGTCGCGGCCGCGCAGGTAGACGGGTTCGTCGCCGCCCGCGGTGCTGCCGACGCCGATCATGCCGCGCAGGTACGTGTAGTCGCTGCGTTCGGAGCGCCCCGAGTTCGACGCCTTGTTGAACGGCGTGCCGGTCGGGTACAGCAGTGAGATCTGCGCGTCCACGAGCGTGGATTTGCCGGATTCGCTGGCTCCGGCGAGCAGGGTCACGGGGAGCTTCGGGTCGGTGGACGGCCTGAATTCGTGGTAGCCCTGATACGAGCCCCAGTTGACGAGGCAGCGGCTTTCCATCATCCACCGGTCGGCGATCATCTGCAGTTCCCTGGCGGCCATGGTCACTCCTCCTCTTCCACGGCGGCGCCGTCGTCGTCGGCATCGGTCATGCCGTCAGCGGCGTCCGCATCGGCCGCCGCGTCCTCGCCGTCGTCCGCAGCATCGTCGCCTTCCGCGGCGACGCCGAGCCATGCGTCCGCCAGTCCCCGGTCGAGCACGACGGGGACGAGCGGCGTGATCCGGTACATGGCGTCGTCGTCGGTGGCCGTCAGGTATCCGTAGGTGGCCATCGTGTTGACGAGCGTGCCCACCTGTCTGAGTACGCCCTCCTCGTCGTTGCGCGAGGCGAGGTATCCGGCGCCGGTGGCGAGCGCGGCGCGCATCTCGTCGAAGCCGACGATCCACTGGTCCGCCGCCACCTGCATGTTCTCGTATTCGAGCACGCGGATGCGCAGGAACGCGAGCAGGGCGGCCTCCTCGCGTCTGAGGCTGGTGCGCGTCTTGAGCGAGCGCAATGGGACGTCGGGGCCGGTGACGGGCGTCGCGTACATGATGCGGTGGCGTTCGTCGTCGACGAGCTCGAGCATGTCGTTGTTGAGCGAGCGGACGACGGCGTCGCGGTTGTCGTTGACGAGGTCGTACAGCTCGCCTTCGATGTACCGTTCGCGTTTGAGTGCGATGGCGGCCCTGCGGGCGTCCGCGCCCATGTCGCCGCGGTCCCCTTCGAACAGGGCGTCAGGGTTGGTCTTCTCGTCCATGGTCATCCTTCCTCCATGATGGCGTCCAGTTCGTCCATACCGGCGATCAGCGCACGCGTGCGCCAGTCCCGCGGCCTGCCGTCGATCGTCACGCAATGCCAGACGGCGTCGCCGTCCTCCTGGCCGCCGATTGCGCCGAGGAACCCGACGAGTTCGCTTTCGCGCCGGTCGGCCTCCGGCAGCCGGTTGAAGCTGGCGGCGATGTCGATTCCGCCGTCGGCCGTCACCGGATTCCTCCGGATGAGCGCGATCATGCGGCGCAGTCGCGGTCCGCCGTTGTCGATCAGCGTCTTCAGGTCGACGCGCGGCAGGTCGGAATCCCCGGCGGCGTCCAGTCCGGGCGATGCCGCGCGGACCATCGACCGTGCCGGCCGTGTGGGCAGCGGCGAGAGCCTGACGCCGCCGACGTCGGTGCCGTAAGGTCTGTCGTCGGCGCCGGGATGGGCTTGCGCGTCGGCGTTGACGGCAGCGTACAGACGGTTAAGCCGCGCGAGCATCGACCGGTACCGGGTGTCGGTCTGCTGGCGCACGAGACGCCCGATCTCCTCGTTGGAGACGCGCATCTGCGCGCGTACCGCCTCGATGCCGTCGTAGATGTGGGCGAGCTCGTCGCGCACCTGGCCGAGCAGCGCGGCGGACTCCCCCGCGAGGTAGGGCGTTTTCGCGATGTCGCGCATCGCCTCGTCGATCTGCTGGCGGCCTTCGTCGGTGATGATCACCTGGAAGGCGTCCTCGAAGCGTCGTCCCATGTCGGATTCGCCGAAGTTCGCGCGGTATTCGGCGTTGTAGGCGTCCAGGATCTCGTCGACGTCCATGTCGCCGGCCTGCATGCGCCGGCGGAGCGCGTCGCCGTTGTCCCGTTCGGCGAGCACGAGCTCGCGCAGGTCGACGGGCACGCCGCGCAGGGTGTTGTGGATGACGGCGATGATGTCCTCCACCTGCGAGTCGTCGAGCGTCTCGTGCCGCATCCCCTGTTGGATGCGTCTGATCTCGTGCTTGCGCTCCTTGATCTCGCGGTTGAGCAGGCGCACGCGTTCGCCGGGGTCGGCGGTCAGCCGCATGCGGGCGTGCTCGATTTCCATGATGATGCTGTTGGCCTGCGCGCCGGACAGGGTGCGGGATTCGTCCTCCAACCGCCCCAGCGCCTCGATGGCGCGGTGGGCGCGCGCGGTCAGCCGGTAGAGGAACCGGTGGGATGCGGCGTCGTGCGAGTTGGCGAGCCAGGCGTAGTCGCCTTCGCCCTCGCGGGTCAGGTCGACGAGCACGCGGTGCGCGGCCTGCCCGAACGTGAGGCCGGGATCCGGCGCGTATTCGCCGATGTCGGCGAGCGCGGAGAGCCCCTGCGCGAACCGTTCCTCCAGCGTCTCGCGCGGCAGCTCGCCGGTCAGCGGGTCGAACGCCGCCTTGAGCAGCGCCACGTACATGCGTGAGTTGCGGCGCAGCAGCAGTCTGAGCACGCCGGTCTCGTAGACCGGCCGCAGCCGTTCCATCTCCCGTCGCGCATCGCCCATGGCGCACCTCCCGCCGCCGTCCTCGATCGTTGCCGTGCGAGACGGGAACGACGGCGTGCCCCCGCGTCTCTCCTAGAAGCTAACACACGCCCGCACGGGCCGGCATATCGGGTACGGTTTCCGCGATCACGGCGTGTCGCGCATGATTCCAACGTTCCGAGGCCACTTCGCGGCGAACGGCCCGGACGGCCCGGCGGACGGTCCGGTCACGCGGACATGTCGACCACGCGGTCGCACCATCCGGCGGCGAGCTCCTCGTCATGGGTGACGACCAGCACCGCCGCGCCGCGCCGCGCGACGTCGCGCAGCAGACCGCCCACCTGCTCCATGTGGAGCCGGTCGAGCCCGCTGGTCGGCTCGTCCAATACGATGAGCCGCTTGCCGCACATGAGCGCCGCGCCGATCGCCACGCGCTGCTTCTGCCCGCCGGACAGGCTCATCGGATGCCGGTCCGCGACCGCGGCGAGGTCGAGGTCGGCGAGCAGCCCGTCCCGGCGCTTCGCGAGTTCCGGATCGGACGGGTCCATGCCGAGCGTGAGCTCCTCGCGCACGCCGTCGGCGAACAACTGGTGGTTGACGTCCTGCATGACGAGGAACCCGGCGCGCGTGAGATCGTGGGGTCTCGCCGCGTCGCCGTCCAGAAGGACGCGGCCCGCGAGCGGGCGCGCCAGTCCGGTGAGCGTGCGCACCAGCGTGGTCTTGCCGCATCCGTTGCGTCCCATCAGCCCGACGATCTCGCCGCGTCGCAGCGTCAGGTCGGGTACGGCGCGGGAGAACCCCTCCCGCGCCTCGTCACGCCGTCGCTCCCATGGCAGGCGGCGTGGGCGTCCGTAGCCGACGACGAGCCCTTCCGTGCGCAGCAGCACGCCGCCGTCCCCGGAACCGCCGCCGCGCACCGGGCCGTCGCACGCCGGCGGGATGGCCGCCAGCCGTGCGACCTCGCGCCGGCAGGGCCCTAGGTCGAGCGCGCGCAATCCCATGGCGGCGACGCGTTCCGGCGGCAGGGCGAGGAACTCGTCGGCCGTGTATGCGCGTGCGATGCGGCCGCGCTCGCATATGAGGTACCGGTCGGCGACGCCGTTCAGCCAGGCGAGGCGATGTTCCGCGACGAGGACGGCGACGCCTTCGCTTTTCAGCCGCCGCACCGCCTCGCGCATGTCATCGATCGCCGTGGCGTCGAGGTTGCCGGTCGGCTCGTCCATGATGACGAGACGGGGCCCGAGCACCGTCGCGGCGGCGACGGCGACGCGCTGCCGCTGCCCGCCGGACAGTCGGAAGACGCTGCGGCCGAGCAGCCCGGTCACGTCGAAGCGCCGCGCCACGTCCTCCACGCGGCGGTCGATCTCGCCGGCCGGCATCCCCATGTTCTCGCAGGGGAAGGCGAGTTCGTCGGTGGTGTCCGCGTTGAAGTACTGGGTCTTCGGATTCTGGAACACGCTGCCCGCCAACGGCGTGAGCCGGTCGATCGGCCCGTGCGCGGCGTCGACGCCGCACACGGTGGCCTCGCCGGCGAAGTCGCCGTGGAAGAACGTGGGCACGAGCCCGTTGGCGACGCGGGTCAGCGTGGTCTTGCCGCACCCGCTGGCGCCGGCGAGGACGACGCACTCCCCCGCCCGGACGGTCAGCGACACGTGGTCCAGGGAGGGGTCGGCGGCGGCGTCGTAGCGGAAGACGACGTCGCGTATGCGCACGGGGTCGGCGGTCATCCGACCACCCCCGCGATGTCGAGGGCGAGCGGCGCGGCGCACGCGGCCATGACCAGCCAGTCGGCGACGGTCATGCGGATCGTCGTGCGCGAGGTGTGCGCCCCGTCGCGTCCCAGCCCTTTCGTCAACGCGGCGACGGACAGGTCCTGCGCGACGATGGTCGCGTTCATCAGCAACGGCACCAGCACGTATTCGAGCGTCCTCGCCGGGTGCCGCAGCATGGAGAAGCGGCCGGACACGAGCCCGCGCAGCGCCATCGCGTCGCGGATGGCGCGATAGTCCTCGCCGATGGTCGGGAAGAACCGGATGATCACGACGCACGGCACGACCACGGCCTCGGGGACGCGCATGCGTCGCATCGCGCACACGAACGCGCTGGCCGAGGTGGTCGTGAACGCGTAGGCGCCGGTGACGAGGCACGGCAGCATCATCGCGCATCCGACGGCGAGCGCGGCGACGACATGCAGCCACGGCATGCCCAACGCCTCCGGATCGATCGTTCCGAGCGCGAACGCCGCGGCGTACAGGAGCGCGAAACGGACGGCCATGCGCCGCCTGCCCGCGACGAGCGGCGGGATGAGGAACAGGACGGCCATGACCGCCTGCGTGGCCGCGGCGGCGTGGAAGAACAGCATGAGGTTGGCGAGCAGCAGCAGCGCCAGTTTCGTACGCGGGTCGAGGTCGCGCGCGGCCGTCGCCATCAGACGACGCCGGCCTTGGCGAAATGCTTGGCGCACAGGCGCTGGCCGAACCATCCGCCGATGGCCGCGCACACGAGGATCGCCGCCATCGACGCGGCGAACGTGCCCATGGTGATGTTGGCGAACACGCCGTCGATGTACGCCGCGTCCTTGCCGCGCGCCTCGAGGCTCGCCACGTAGGCGTCCTTCATGAACCACAGCGGCAGGATGGGGCCGGTCAGCCCGTAGGAGAACACCACGTAGGAGACGAGCAGCAGCGCCTTGCCGCGATAGGCTCCGGCGCGCGCGATCAGATCGGCGGCGAGCGGGAACACGACGCTCGCGACGAACGAGAGGACGAAATGCCCGGAGACGAACAGGAACAGGCCGATCACGAGGCCCATCACCGTGATGCCGCCGAATTTCGGCGTGCGGGCGGCGGCGAGCATGTACACGGGGCCGGAGATCAGCGCGGCGACCGCCGGCAGGAAGATCGAGCCGAATCCTCCGGTGAACAGGGTGCTGGCGAGGGTGGCGACGCACACCATCACGAAGTACAATGCGGCGAACACGCCGATAGAGATGAGATCGGGCACGCCGAGTCCCGGCGTACGCGGGGCCGCGGATGCGCCCGCGGCGGGGGCGGTGTTCGGGGTCGTGTCTTGGGCCATGGTGTCTCCGTTTCCGTGATCGGGCGTTATCAATGTACCGGCGGCGTGGATGATTGGCAATACCCGGAGACGATGTATTGCGACATTTCATCCATGTTCATCCGTTTCCGCATCCCCGTTCAGTGGTTATGCACAGAGTTATGCACCGTTATGCACATTGTTCGCATGCGATTTGCATATGCCTCACAGACGCGGCATGGTGGTGCGTGTCGGCGGACGACGAAGGTCCGCAAGGCGGCCAGCGCAGGCCGCGCATCGGGGGAAGGAGCGACATCATGTCGGACGAGAGCATCATGCGGGACGAGGACGCGACGGCACGGTCGTGGGTCCGGCTGTTCCGGGAGGACGTCGATCGGCGGTACGTGTCGGACGATCAGGTGGACAGGGCCGCGACGATCATCGGGACGGCGGCCCGTATGGCCGTCGAACGCGGATACGCCGTCGTCGACCCGTCACGGGAGCTGTTCGACGAGGCGAAGCGGTCCAAATGGCCGTGGCCGCATCTCGTCGTGCGGGACGAGGACGGGTTCAGGTCGTCGTTCCACGTGTCGGAGCTGTCGAAGCCCGGCAGTCCGCCAAAGCCGCGCACGCTGACCGGCGTGCCGAAAAGCGACGCGCCGCAATGGCTGGAGGGACGGTCGCGCGAATTCGAACCGACCGGCATGCTGTCGCTGCGGGTCAACGGCGAACGTCCGTTCGCCCGTCAGCGGTCCCTGCGCGACACCGTGAACTCGCGGATGGACGAACGGCTCTCCACGCTGTTCGACGGGCTGGCGCACGAGATCGTCGCCTCGCGGGAACGCGTCGAGGCGGGTCGCCGGCACGAGGAGACCGTCGAGCAGGCGCAGCGCGCGTGCCGTGGGGAGCGGCTGTACACGGCGCTGTGCGAGGAGGTGCGGCTGCATGAGGATCTGCAGAACCAGCGCGCCTATCTCGATCTGGTCGAGCAGCGGCTGCGGCGCACGGATCCGGAGCGTCTGGCGGACGCGTCGGAGGACATCGAGCTGATGCGCAGCCGCATCGACGCGCGCGACCCGCTGCTGTCGGGAGGCGTCGACTGGTCGGACCAGCCAGATCCGACCGACGTGGACGTGTACGAGTACATGCGCCGCGACCGGCACGCCACCGCGTTCGGCCATGAGGACCTGTACGGCGACCGCGCGCATCGCCCGCCGTACCGTCCGCCGTACCGGAGCATGCCGTCGATCGGAAGCGGGTTCTTCGACTGAGCCGTCGCCGGGATGCCCATCGCCGTTTCTCGCGCATCGGACACGATCTCCTCCGCGTAACGCGACGATGGCATACTTGCCGGCAACCTATGGATTTCGGCGGCGGGGTCGTGGTTCGTGAAGGGGAACCGCGACCCCGCCGCCGCATACGACGAATCCGGATGTGCAAGGAGTATGCCGCCATGCCGAAGGTATCGAGACGCGCCGCCAAAGCCCTGTACCCGAGCGTGCGCGAGATGTTCGAACTCGCCGCGAACGTGCCGGACGCCGTCTCGTTCGCGATCGGCGAACCCGGATTCGACACCCCGCAGCCGGTCATCGACGCCGCCTACCGCGCCGCGAGCCTCGGCGACACGCACTACACGCCCAACCGTGGAGCGGCCGCGCTGCGCGAGGCGTGGTGCGAGCACCGCAACGCGGCGGACGGCACCGACTACGATCCGGACACGGACGTGATCGTCACGGCCGGCGGCATGGAGGCCGTGTATCTGGCGATGCTGGCGACGCTCGACCCGGGCGACGACATCCTCATCCCCGATCCCGGCTACGCGAACTATTTCGGCCAGGTGAGGCTCGTCGGCGCGAACGTCGTGCCGGTGCCGCTCGACGCGGCGCACGGGTTCCGCATGCAGGCGACGGACGTGGAGGCGGCGGTCACGCCGCGCACGCGCGCGATCCTGCTCAATTCGCCGTCGAACCCGACCGGCGCGGTCATCGACGCGGAGCAGCTGGACCTCATCGCCGAGGTGTGCGAACGGCATGACCTGTGGGTGATCAGCGACGAGGTGTACCGTTCGTTCGTCTACGATCCGTCGGTCGAATGCCTGTCGATCGCGGCGGTGCCGGGCATGCGCCGTCGCACCGTGGTGGTGGACTCCTTCTCGAAGACGTTCGCGATGACCGGCTGGCGCATCGGCGCGGCGTTCGGGCCGAAGCCGATCGTCGACCGGATGACGGTGATGCAGGAGGACATCGTCTCCTGCGTGCCGGGAGCGCTCCAGCAGGGCGCCGTCGCCGCGTTGGAGGGGTCGAACGAGATCCTCGACGAGATGACGGCCGTCTACCGCGCGAACCGCGACATGGTCGTCGCCGCCGTGGCGGACATGCCGCTGGTCTCGTGCGCGACGCCCGACGGCGCGTTCTACGTGCTGGTCGACGTGCACGCCACCGGCATGGACGACCATGCGTTCGCGGTCGACCTGCTGGAACGCGCCAAGGTGGTGGTGACGCCCGCCTCCGGGTTCGGCGAGCGCGGCCGCGGCTACGTGCGTCTGAGCTACGTGGGCACGCCCGAGGCCACCGCCGAGGGTCTGCGCCGCATGCGCGCGTATCTGGAGTCCCTCACCGCCGCCGTGGAGTAGCACCCGCAGACCCGGCCGTTTACTCCTCGGCGACCAGTTCGAGGTAGGAGTCGTTCCACAGATCCTCGTCGCCGTCGGGCATGAGGAGCACACGCTCCGGGTTCAGCGCCTGGACGGCGCCCTCGTCGTGGGTGACGAGCACGATCGCGCCCTCGTATTTGGCGATGGCCTTGAGGATCTCCTCGCGCGAGGCGGGATCGAGGTTGTTGGTGGGCTCGTCGAGCAGCAGCACGTTGGCGCGCGAGGTGACGAGCGTGGCGAGCGCGAGTCGCGTCTTCTCGCCGCCGGAGAGCACGCGGGCGGGCTTCATCGCGTCGTCGCCGGAGAACAGGAACGAGCCGAGGATGGAACGCGCCTGCGTGTCGTTCAGTTCGGGGGCGACGTGCGTGAGGTTCTCGAGCACGGTGGCGTCGAGGTCGAGCGTATCGTGCTCCTGCGCGAAGTAGCCGATCTTGCAGCCATGGCCGTAGTCGACGGAGCCGGTGTCGGGCTGTTCGATGTGGGCGAGCAGACGCAGCGTGGTGGTCTTGCCGGCGCCGTTGTAGCCGAGGATGACGACGCGGGAGCCCTTGTCGATGGCGAGGTTGACGCCGGCGAACACGATGTTGGAACCGTACGCCTTGGAGATGTCCTTCGCCATGATCGGCGTCTTGCCGCAGGGCGCGGGTTCGGGGAAGCGGATGTCCGCCACCTTCTCCTTCTTCTGCGCCTCCGAGGTGTTCTCGAGGAGCTTCTCGGCGCGACGCATCATGTTCTGCGCGGCGACGGCCTTCGTGGCCTTGGCGTGCAGGCGGATGCCCTGCTTCATGAGGCGTTCGGCCTTCTTCTCGGCGACCTCGCGTTCGCGGCGGCGACGCTCCTCGTCGACGACGCGCTGGTGCAGGTACGCCTTCCAGCCGAGCGAGTACATGTCGATCTGGCCGAGCTGGGCGTCGAGGTGCCACACCTTGTTGACGACCTCGTCGAGCAGTTCGGTGGAGTGGGAGATGACGAGGAACCCGCCTTCGTATTTCTTCAGGTAGCCGCGCAGCCATTCGATGGAGTCGGCGTCGAGGTGGTTGGTGGGCTCGTCGAGGATGAGCGTGTCTGCGTCGGAATAGAGGATGCGCGCCAGTTCGATGCGTCGACGCTGCCCGCCGGAGAGCGTGCCGAGCGGCCGCTCCATGACCTCCTGGGGCAGGCCGAGCGAGGAGGCCATGGCGATGGCTTCGGATTGGGCCGCATAACCGCCGGCCTTGTCGAAGTCCTGCATGGCCTTGTCGTAGCGGTTCATGGCCTTGGTCATCACATCCGGATCGGGGTCGGTCATCTCCTTTTCGGCCTTGCGGATGCGGCTGATGATCGAGGCGATGTCTCGCGCACTCATCATGCGGTCGAGCGCGGTCTGTTCGGGGTCGGCGGCGTGCGTGTCCTGCGGCAGGTAGCCGAGTTTGCCGGAGACGCGCACCTTGCCGGAGGTGGGCAGCATGTCGCCGGTGATGACGCGCGTGAGCGTGGTCTTGCCGGCGCCGTTGCGGCCGACGAGACCGATCTTGTCGCCTTTGGCCACGTGGAAGTCGCACGGGTGCAGCAAGGTCCTTGCGCCGATCTGAATCTCCAGACCCTGTGCATCGATCGCCATGTCGTCTCACCCGTCGCTTTCCGTGTCATGTTGCCGTGGATTTTGCCAACGAACACTATAACGGACGGGATGCCCGCTGCCGGGCGCGTCACTCGGCCGCCGCCGCGGCCTCCTTCACGCATCTGAGCGCGTTGAGCGTGCGCGGGTAACCGATGTAGGGCATGCACTGCGAGACGACGGCGATGAGGAACGCCTTGTCGTTGCCGACGGCGATGTTGGCTTTCGCGTGGGCGGTCAGCTGCGGCTCGCATCCGCCTTGCGCGGCCAGATAGCACAGGGTGATCATCTCGCGGTGGCGGGTGTCGAGCCCGGTGCGCGTGTAGTAGTCGCCGAAGCAGTTGTCGGCGAGCCATTTGTTGATGTGCCGCGTGTCTTCGGGGCCGGAATGTGCGAACCCACGCATTCCCTCGCCGAAGATCTCGATCTGCTTGGCCTCACCGGCGGCGGCGCGCGTGTCGGCGGTGACGGTCGCCCTGCCTTCAAGCGGCAGGCCGACGCCTTGGTCGGCGAGCACGTCGTTGGTGATGGTGAGGAAGGGCAGCACGCGCCCGAAGCCGCAGTAGGCGACCGCCTGATAGACGATCTCCTTGGCCTGGGCCGGGGTCACGCCGCTTTTCAATGCAACGGGCAGCAGCATCCCGTAGGCGTCCGTGGCCTGACTGCCGATGAGCGTGGCGAGGATCGCCATGGAACGCGTGGCGTCGTCGAGGTCCGGATGGTTCGCACCCGGCTCGTGCACGACCTCGTCGTAGGCGAAGGCCGAGAACAGGTCGATGAATTCGGGGTCGCACTGGGCGAGCGTGGGTTTGCCGTCGGCGAACAGTCCGCCGTTCCTTCTGCCGAACATGGTCCGTTCCTTCCCGCCCGGCCGCGACGGCCGGGCCTGTCTCATGCGCTCGGGGTTCCGTTTGCACGCCGCCGGCGCCGTATCGCCATACAGGATAGGGGCCGGCGGCCTTCGCGGTCAAATGCCCGAAACCGCATGATGGGGCATACGGGGCGGGCATGGCGGCGCGACTACACTGGTGGGTAGCCCGCGAGCCGCCGCCGGCGCGCCCTGTTCCGACGGCGCGCACAGGAGGGCGGACGGAACCTAGGAGGTCGCCATGGATACACCGAACGATGAGGAACGCCGCGAGGTCCTGCTGCACAGCGCCTTCACGGCCGCGGATGTGCGCGCGATGGAGCGTCCGCTGCTCGACGACGGGGTGCCGCTGATGCGCATGGCGGCGAACGCGGCCGCGCATACGGCCGCGAGGATGCTCGACGACGAGGGCGTCGATATCGAGGATGCGGTCGTGACGCTGCTCGCCGGCGGCGGCGACAACGGCGGCGACGGACTGTTCGCCGCGGCGCTGCTCGCCGAGGAGGGCGCCCAGGTGAACGCCGTGGCGGTGGGCCGCTCCCTGCATGACGAGGGGTTCGCCGCGTTCGTACGTGCCGGCGGCAAGGTGCTGGTGCTCGACCCCGACGCCGAGATCCCCGGCTGCGCATCCGGTTTTTCTGCGGGAGAGGCCGGCGAGCGTCTGCAGGCGGCGGTCCGTGTGGCGCGCCGTTCGCATCTGGTCATCGACGCGATGACCGGCATCGGGTTGAACGGTCCGCTGCGCGGAGTGCCCGCCGCGGTCGCCGCGGCGCTCGGCCTGCCCGCGGCGGACGCGCGCGGCGGCGACGGCCCGCTCCCCGACCGTCCGGCGCTGCCGGGTCGCGAATCGGACGGGGAGCTGCCGATGGTGCTCGCCATGGATACGCCGTCCGGTGTGGGCGTGGACGATGGCTCGCTGACGGGCGCCTACATCCCGGCGGATGAGACCGTGACGTTCGGCGCGATGAAGCCGTGCGCGATATTGCCTCCGGCGACGTTCGCCTGCGGTCGCATCACACTGGCGGACTTCGGCTTCGATCTGGACGGCGCGACGCCGCTCGTCGAGGCGACGGATCGGGAGTCGGCGTCCGAGGCGGTACGGCTTCCCCGTGTCGGCGACGCGAAATACTCGCGCGGCGTGGTCGGGCTGGTCACCGGCTCGTCGCGCTACCCCGGCGCTGCGGTGCTGACCGCGAGGGCGGCGGCGCGCACGAACGTGGGCATGGTGCGCTACCTCGGCCCGGAACGTGCGCAGGACATGGTGCTCGCGGCATTGCCTGAGGCGGTGCTCGGCAAGGGGCACGTGCAGTCGTGGGTGGTCGGTTCCGGCGTGCCGGCGGGCGATGATGCCGGCGATGACGTGCAGCGTGCGACGATCGCCGCGTTGCTCGGCCATTACGCCGCCGACGCGCAGGACGCGTCGTCGATGCCGCCGATCGTCGTGGACGCGGGCGCGCTCGACCTGCTGCCGGAGCGCGTCGTGCCACAGGTGGTGATCACGCCCCATGCGGGCGAATTGGCGCGCCTGTTGGGCGTCGCCGCGGCGCAGGTCGAGGTCGAACCGCTGCGTTGCGCCCGTCAGGCGCAGGACCGCACCGGCGCGACCGTATTGCTCAAGGGGGCGGCGACGATCGTGGTGGGCGAAGGCGCGCGCGTGCTGGTCGCGGGCGCCGCGCCGGCATGGCTGGGCACGGCCGGGGCCGGCGACGTGCTGGCCGGCATGACCGGCGCGCTGCTCGCCCAGATGGATACGGACGCCGCCGTGGACGACGTGGACGACGAGGAGCGCGCGGGCGACGGTCCCTCGCCCGCGCCGTACGATCCATGGACGGTCGCGCGCACGGCCTCGGCCGCCGCATACCTGCACGGCTCCGCGGCGGCGATCGCCTCGGAATCGGAGCAATGCGGCTGGGAGCCGCCGGAGCTGTTCGGCATGAACGCGAGCCGTCAGCGCTTCGACACGTTGGGCCATCCGATCGTCGCCTCCGACGTGATCGCTGCGATACCCGACTCGTTGGCGGACGCCATCGCCTGACGACATGGGCCCCGCATGGGAGGATTCCCGGCGGGGCCCGTTCATTTAGTTTATGGGGAGTCTGCGGTCAGTCGGCGGCGCCGGTGACGTCGAGACGGTACCCCATGCCCGTTTCGGTCTTCAGATAGCGCGGATGCGCCGGGTCGGGCTCGATCTTGCGGCGCAACTGGGAGACGTACAGGCGCAGGTAGCCGGTGTCCTTGACATGGCTGGCGCCCCAGATCGTGGTGAGCATGTCCTGCCGGGTGACGAGCTTGCCCGCGTTGCGCACGAGCACCTCCAGCACCTTCCATTCGGTGGGCGTGAGCTTGACGCGCACCTGCCGCCCCTGACGCCCACGGAACACCGCACGCGCGTTGAGGTCCACGGTCACGTCGCCGAATGCGACCGTCGGAGATTCGCTTTCCGCGGCGTTCTCCAACGTCACGCGACGCAGCAGCGCGCGGATGCGGGCGAGCAGCTCGTCGATCGAGACCGGCTTGGTCACGTAGTCGTCGGCGCCGGCGTCCAGCGCGGCGACCTTCTCACGTGCGTCGGTACGGCCCGAGACGACGAGGATGGGGGCCTCAGTCCATCCGCGCACGCCGTGGATCACGCCCATGCCGTCCATGCGGGGCATGCCGAGGTCGAGCACGAACAGGTCGGGGTGTTCGCGTACCGCCACGGTGATGCATTCGACGCCATCACGGGCAGTCACGATGTCGTAGCCCTGTGAATGCAGGGTGATCTTCAACGCCTTGAGGAACTGCGGATCGTCGTCCGCCACCAGAATCTTCATCATGCATCCGCCTCCTTCATATCCGTCATATCCGTATGCTCCTCGGTCGCGGCATTCACCGGCCGGGGGGCGTCGTCCGCTTTCGTGTCCGCCGTCACGCCGTCATGGTCCGCGGGATCGTCCGAGCCGCCGCGCATCACGCCGTAGGTGATGAACCTGTCGAGTCCGCGCTCGTCGGAACGTCCGCGGCCCGGCAACGGCAGGATGACGTCCGAGACGGCGTCCGATACCTTCAACGTGTCCTGTTCGAGGATATCCGCCGGATTCGGCAGCTCGTCCTTCGGTATCGGCTGGCCCGCCTCCAGCGAGGCGCCCGCGGCGCGCAGGGTGATGACGATGGTGAGCCCGCCGCCGGGCGTGTCCTCGGGCGATATCGAACCGCCCATCGATTCCACGAACCCCTTCGACAACGCCATGCCCAGACCGAGTCCCGTGGTGTTGTCGGTGTCGCCGAGCCGATGGAACGGCAGGAAGATGTCGTCCTTGCGCGAGTCCGGCACGCCGGGCCCCTGATCGGCGACGCGGATCTCGACCACGCCGTTGAACGCCGAGGCGGCGATGCGCACGCGTCGGTCCTTCGGCGTGAAACGGAGGGCGTTGACCACCACGTTCGACAACGCACGGCGCAGCAGGGGCGGGTCGGCCACGACCAGCGGCAGATCCGGGGCGATGTCGAGGTCGACGCTCCACGGCCCGATGCCGAGTTCGTCGAACAGGGGGATGATGGTCTCGCCCACGTCGGTGGCGACGAGCGACAACGGCAGGGCGCCTTCGCGGATGCGCGACACGTCCAGCAGGTCGGTGACGAGTTTCGTGAGCTGCTTGAGTCCGTTGGACGCGACCGACAGCAGATCCTCGCGGTCGCGGTCGCTCATCGTGGCGCCCATGCGCTCGAGTCCCGAGACCGCCGCGGTCGCGGAGGCGAGCGGACGGCGCAGATCGTGGCTCACCGCGTTGAGCAGGCCGGTGCGGACGCGCTCGGCCTGTGCGAGCGGACCGATTTCGCTGGCCTTGCGTTCCAGGTCGTTGTGCTCGAGCACGGTCTCGATCTGGGAGAGGATCGCCATGAGCATACGCTGGTCGGAGGCTTCGATGGATCTGCCGTAGAGCTTGAGCGCGGGGCCGTGCTCGTCATGGGCGATGGTCTCGGGCTCTTCGACGGACGCGCCAGCCGCCTGGTTCCCGTCGGAATCCTTCGCGGGCGCGGGCTCCCCGTCGGAGATGATGATGCGGCCGTCCTGCACGACGCGCACGCAGTCGAATCCGAACGCCTCGCGCGTGCGGTGCACGATCGCCTCCAACGGGTCGTCGCTGCGCAGCACCGAACCGGCCACGGAGGCGAGGATCTCCGACTCCGCGCTGGCGCGCTGGGCCTGCCTGGTGTGGGAGTCGGCCCTGTCGACGACGGCGGAGACGATGAGCCCCACGACGATGTACAGGATGATGGTGGCGACATCCGACGCGTGCATCACATGGAGCGTGCCCACCGGTTGCGTATACAGGAAGTCAAGCACGAGACCGCTGAGCAATGCGGACAGGGTGGCGGGGACGAAGCCGCCGATGACCGCGGCGATGACGACCAGCAGCTGGAGGATGAGCGCGTCGCGTTGGACGAACGCCATGGAGCTGAACGCCGACAACGCCCATGCGACGACAGGAACCGAGACCGCGGAGAACAGCAGTCCACCGATCGTGCGTCCCAGCGCCATGGGCGCGTGACGTCTCGACGGCATGCGGATGCTGGCCAGTCCCTTGTTGGCGAAGGTATGCGTGACGATATGCACGTCGATGTCGCCGGATTTCTCGATGATGCCGTTGGGCGTCGACGGCCTGCCCAGCCAGCGCGACAGCAGACCCCGTCTGGAGACGCCTACGATCACCTGGGTGGCGTTGTTGGCGCGCGCGAAATCGAGGAGGGCGTCGGCGATGTCCTCGCCGACGATCTGATGGAACGTGCCTCCGAGCTTCTCCACCAGGTCGCGCTGTTTGATGAGCAGCGCGGGGTTGGATCCGGCGAGACCGTCCTCGGGGGTGACGTGCACGGCGATCAGGTCGCCGCCGCCGGAAGCCCTAGCGACGCGGGCGCCGCGCCGCAGCAGCTGCTCGCCTTCGGGCCCGCCCGACAATGCGACGATGACACGCTCGCGCGTCTCCCATTTGGCTTTGATGTGGTGCTCGTCGCGGTATTGCTTGAGGGTCTCGTCGACGCGGCCGGCGAGCCATAGCAGTGCGAGCTCGCGCAGGGCCGTGAGGTTGCCGACGCGGAAGTAGTTGCTCAACGCCGCGTCGACGCGGTCCGGCTTGTACACGAGACCGGCGGAGAGTCGTTCGCGCAGTCCTTCCGGCGGAAGGTCGACGAGCTCGACGCGCGTGGCGGACCGCAGGACCTTGTCCGGCACGGTCTCCTTCTGCGTGCTGCCGGTGATGTCGCGGACCACGTCGTTGAGCGATTCGATGTGCTGCACGTTGATGGTGGTGATGACGTCGATGCCCGCATCGAGCAGGTCCATGACGTCCTGCCAGCGTTTCTCATGCACCGATCCGGGCACGTTCGTGTGGGCGAGCTCGTCGACGAGCGCGACCTGAGGGTGCCGTTCGATGACCTTGAACAGGTCCATCTCCTCAAGCCACATGCCACGGTAGCGGATGCGCCTGCGCGGCACACTCTCCAACCCCTCGGCCGCATGCTGCGTGGCCTTGCGGCCGTGCGTCTCCAACAGGGCTATGACGACGTCCTGCCCCTCCTCGGCGAGACGATGCCCCTCCTTGAGCATCGCGCAGGTCTTGCCAACGCCCGGAGCGGCGCCGAGCAGCACTCTGAACGATCCACGAGCCTCAGCCATATGCTTCCATTCCCCCGATCCCGTGCCGGTACCGCGTACTTCCCGATACCGACTGTATACGATGAACGCACCGAAGGGGTGACGGCGCAGCACTTCGCACCGTCACCCCTGTCGGTCATACGGCCGGACGTCAGTCGAGCTCGTCCAGCGCCAGATTCAGCGTGACCACGTTCACCGTGTCCTCGCCGACGAAGCCGAGACCGCGGCCGGTGGTGTTCTCACGCACCAGCTCCTCGACCTTCTCCTCGCTCAGGCCGCGCTCCTTGGCGACGCGCTTGACCTGGATGGCCGCGTACGCGGGGCTGATGGCGGGATCGAGGCCGGAGGAGGACGCGGAGACCGCGTCGGCCGGAACATCCTTGACGCTCACGCCCTCACGCTTGGCGATGGCCTTGCGCAGTTCGGTCGTGCTCTTGATGAGGTCCTCGTCGGCGTGGCCCTTGTTGGTGCCGGAGGACGCGGCCGCGTAGTAGCCCTGGTTGTCCTCGTCCTTGTTCGGGTCGGACGCGGCGGACGGACGCGACTGGAAGTACTGCGGCAGCGCGTCGCCGTTCTCGTCGGTGAAGGACTGGCCGATCAGCGAGGATCCGACGACCTCGCCCTGCGAGTTGGTGACCATCGAGCCGTTGGCCTTGTCGGGCATGCCGAGCTGGCCGATGCCGGTCATCACGAACGTGTACACGATCACGATGACGGTGAAGACCATCACGGCCTTGAACCCGGCCCAGTAGCTGCGCAGATTCAATGACATTGAGGATTTCATTGTTGCTCCTTATATGCCCTGCATCCGGTCAGAAGCCCGGGATGAGGCGGACGAACAGGTCGATAATCCAGATGCCGACGAACGGGGCGGCGATGCCGCCGAGACCGTAGATCGACAGGTTGCGGCCGAGGATCTTCTCGGAAGCCTCCGCACGGTACTTGACGCCCTTGAGCGCGAGCGGGATCAGCAGCACGATGATGATCGCGTTGAAGATGATCGCGGAGAGCACGGCGGACAGCGAGCTGTGCAGGCCCATGATGTTGAGCACGCCGAGGCCCGGGAACTTCTCCATGAACATGGCCGGGATGATGGCGAAGTACTTCGCCACGTCGTTGGCGATGGAGAAGGTGGTCAGCGCGCCGCGCGTGATGAGCAGCTGCTTGCCGATCTGGACGATGTCGATGAGCTTGGTCGGGTCGGAGTCGAGGTCGACCATGTTGCCGGCCTCCTTCGCGGCGGAGGTGCCGGAGTTCATGGCCACGCCGACATCGGACTGCGCGAGCGCGGGGGCGTCGTTGGTGCCGTCGCCGGTCATCGCGACGAGCTGGCCGTTGGCCTGCTCCTTCTTGATGTAGGCGAGCTTGTCCTCGGGCTTGGCCTCGGCGATGAAGTCGTCGACGCCTGCCTCCTTGGCGATGGCCTTGGCGGTCAGCGGGTTGTCGCCGGTGACCATGACGGTGCGGATGCCCATCTTGCGCAGGTCGGCGAAGCGCTCCTTCAGGCCCTTCTTGACGACGTCCTTGAGCTGGACGACGCCCAGCACCTTGACCTCGCCGTTGGCGTACTGCTCGGCGACGACGAGCGGGGTGCCGCCCTGTCCGGAGATGAAGTTGACCTTTTCGTGCAGGGCGTCGCGGACCTCGACGCTCATCGTGCCGCCTTCCTTGTCGATCCACGCCTCGACGGCGGAGGTCGCGCCCTTGCGGATGCGGTCGCCGTTCGGCAAATCGAGGCCGGACATGCGGGTCTCGGCCGTGAAGGCCACGTCCACGGCGCCCGGGACCTCGTCCAGATCGAAGCCTTCGGTCTTGGCGAGGGCGACGATGGACTGGCCTTCCGGGGTGGAGTCGGCCAGCGAGCTCAGAGCCGCGGCCTTGACCATCTCGGCGTGGTCCACGCCGGGGAGGGCGTGGAATTCGGAGGCCTGACGGTTGCCGTAGGTGATGGTGCCGGTCTTGTCGAGCAGCAGGGTGGTCACGTCGCCGGCGGCCTCGATGGCGCGGCCGGAGGTGGCGAGCACGTTGCGCTGGACCAGACGGTCCATGCCGGCGATGCCGATGGCGCTCAGCAGGGCGCCGATGGTGGTCGGGATGAGGCATACCAGCAGGGCGATCAGCACGGTCAGGCTCACGGAGGCGTCGACCGAGGAGGCCTGCGGGTTGATGCACAGCACGACGACCAGGAAAATGATGGTCAGCGAGCTCAGGAGGACGTCGAGCGCGATCTCGTTCGGGGTCTTCTGGCGGTTGGCGCCTTCGACCAGGGCGATCATCTTGTCGACAAAGCTCTCGCCGGGCTTCTGGGTGATGCGCACGACGATGCGGTCGGAAAGGACGCGGGTGCCGCCGGTGACGGACGAGCGGTCGCCGCCGGACTCGCGGATGACGGGGGCGGATTCGCCGGTGATGGCGGATTCGTCGACCGAGGCGATGCCGGAGATGATGTCGCCGTCGCCGGGGATGAGCTCGCCGGCGGCCACGACGACCACGTCGCCGAGCTTCAGGTCGGAGCTGGGGATCTCCTCGATGTATGCGGAGCCCTCACCCTTCTCCGGACCGCGCGCGTCGGGGTCGTTCTTCTCGTCGTATCCCTTGATGATATGCGCGGGGGTGGTGGTGCGGGTCTTGCGCAGCGCGTCGGCCTGCGCCTTGCCGCGCCCTTCGGCGACGGCTTCGGCGAGGTTCGCGAACAGCACGGTGAGCCACAGCACGACGGCGACGATCCACGTGAAGTAGACCGGCTCGCCGTTGGCGAGGGAGCCGTCGAAGATCTGGAAGATGCCAAGCAGGGTCAGGAACGCGGCGCCCACCCACACGATGAACATGACGGGGTTGTGCACCATGTTGCGCGGGTCGAACTTGCGGCACGCGTCCGGCAGGCTCTTGCCCAGCATGGCTCCGAGGGACTTGTTGTTCGATTGGTTGACGTCGCTCACGATGGAGTTCGCGTTGTTCGCGACGTCGTTGACAGTTGCGGAAGTCATATCACGCCACCAAACCTTCTGCCAACGGTCCCAGAGCAAGCGTCGGGAAGAACGTCAGCGCGGAAATCAGTACAATGACGAACACCAGCAGGACGACGAACAGGCCGTTGTCGGTCTTCATCGTGCCGGAGGTCTCCGGCACCTTGTCCTGCTTGGCGAGGGAGCCGGCCAGCGCGATCACGAGCGCGATCGGCAGGAATCGTCCGAGCAGCACGGCCAGGCCGAGCATGGTGTCGAGCCACGGGGTGTCGGCGGTGATGCCGGCGAAGGCGGAACCGTTGTTGTTGGCCGCGGAGGTGAACGCATAGACGACCTCGGAGAAGCCATGGCTGCCGCTGTTGTTGAGCGAGGTGTCGAAGATCGACTGGCGGGCGAACGGCACGGCGAAGCTCAGGGCGACGCCGGCGACGACCGTGATCGGCATGACGAGGAAGTACAGCGACGCCATCTTCATCTCGCGCGGGCCGATCTTCTTGCCGATGTACTCAGGCGTGCGGCCGACCATGAGGCCGGCGATGAACACGGCCACGATCGCCATCACGAGGATGCCGTACAGGCCGGCGCCCACACCACCCGGCGAAACCTCGCCGAGCATCATGTTGAGCATGTACATCATGCCGCCGAGCGCGGTGTACGAGTCGTGCATCGAGTTGACGGCGCCGGTGGAGGTGCTGGTGGAGGTCGTGCCGAACAGGCCGGACCACACGATGCCGAAGCGGGTCTCCTTGCCTTCCATCGAACCGCCGGTCAGCGTGGTGATCGGGTCGACGGAGAAGGACTCGGCCGTGACCACGAAGAAGAAGCTCGCGCCGAAGAGGATGACCATGGCGCCGAGCAGCGCGTAGCCCTGGCGGATGTCGCCGACCATGCGGCCGAAGGTGCGGGTGAGCGCCACCGGGATGCACAGCATGAGCAGGATCTCGATGAGGTTGGTCCACATGTTCGGGTTCTCGTACGGATGCGACGAGTTGGCGTTGAAGAAGCCGCCGCCGTTGGTGCCGAGCTCCTTGATGACCTCCTGGGAGGCGACCGGGCCCTGCATGATCTTCTGGGTGCCGCCGGCGACGGTGTTGACGTCGACGAAGCCCGCGAAGTTCTGCGCGACGCCGAGCGCGATGAGGACGACGCCCATGACGATGGCGATCGGCATGAGGATGCGCAGCGTGATGCGGGTCAGATCGACCCAGAAGTTGCCGATGGTCTCGGACTTGCGCCATGCGATGCCGCGCACCAGCGCGATCGCGACCGCGATGCCGACGGCCGCGGACACGAAGTTCTGCACGGTCAGGCCGGCGAACTGGACGGTGTAGCCGAGCGTGACGTCAGGCGAGTACGACTGCCAGTTCGTGTTGGTGACGAACGAGGCCGCGGTGTTGAACGCAAGCGGGCCTTCGACGTTCGGGAAGCCCAGCGAGAACGGCAGCCACTGCTGCACGCGCTGGAGCAGGTAGAGGACCAGGACGCTCAGCAGCGAGAAGCCGAGCAGGGCGCGCAGGTACGCCTTCCAAGTCTGGCCCTTCTTGGAGTCGACTCCGACGATCTTGTAGATCCACTTCTCGAAGAAGAAGTCCTTGTCGGACGTGACCACGTTGTACATGTAGTCGCCCAGCGGCTTGTAGATCGCCGCCAGGATGATGGCAATCAGCGCGAATGCCATGATCGCAAAAAGATATACCATGTGATGAACCTTTGTTCCCTAGACAGCTTCGATCAGAATTTCTCAGGACGGCACAGGGAATAGATCATGTAGGCGATTCCCGCCAGTCCCAGCACTACACCCAGCACGGTGAAGAACGTCATCATAGTTTGTCCACCCACTTTCCGAAGAGGTCGAACAGGACGAAGATGACAATCGTGCCCACTACATAGGCAACATCTACCCACCAGGGCATGTCTTTCTCCTTTCATCAAACAAACCCGACGGTGCTGCGCCCGCCATGTCGGCGGGCGCGACTGCGCCATCGGGTCATTGCGTCTTCAATGCTATGGATGATGTGAAGGAACGGAAACGGTTTTTACGGGTCCCATACGCCTACGTATATGCCCGACGGCGATTCGCTAACGGTTCGCTAACACGCCCGGTCCGGAGGGGACGGACCGACAGGGATCGGCGGATCCGATAGATTCCACCCCGCCCGTACACTGGTGCCGTATCCGTTTGACCTCATATCGATACGCCCCGCATATCGATACCTTATATATCAATCAAGGAGACGCCATGCACGACTCCCCCATCACCGACGTGATCTTCGACTTCTGCGGCGTGCTGTTCGACTGGAGCACGCGCGCCTGTCTGGCGGGGCGCTTCCCCGACGATGTGGTGGACGCGATCTGCGCCGACGACGACCCGCACGGTTTCTTCCGCTACGAGGACCGCATGGACGCCGGCGAGGACTTCGCCCGCATCTATCCGGATGTGGTCCGCGAGCAGGGCGAGGACATCGCACTGATCTTCAGGTACTACATCGAACACTACGGCGACGCGCTGCCGCGCATGCTGCCGGGCATGGAGCAGCTGCTGCGCGATCTGAAATCCCACGGCTACGGCGTGTGGGGGCTGACGAACTGGTCGCACGAAACGATCCACATCGCCTTCGACAAATACCCTGTGCTGGACGACCTGCTGGACGGCACCGTCGTCTCGGGCGTGGAGAAGATGCACAAGCCGAACGCGGACATCTACGAGCTGGCGCTCTCCCGCTTCGGTCTTGAGGCGCAGCGCTGCGTGTTCTTCGACGACACCGCGAAGAACGTGGCCGGCGCGAAGGAGGTCGGCATCCATGGCCTGCTGTTCTCCGGCGCCGTGGCCGCCCGCGACTCCCTCGCCGCGCTCGGCGTGCGTCTGTAGCGGCTCGACGCGCCCCGGCCGGGCGTGCGGAGCCGCGAAGTCGGACGCGTGTCCGATGTCTCACATGGCGTCCACCGGCGTGGAAGCGACCGGCTATAACCTCACCCTTCGACCATCCCCACTGCTATAACTGATATTTATGACGCTTCTGCAACTCAAATACATCGTCAAGATCGTCGAATGCGGTTCTATGAACGAGGCCTCACACGAGCTCTATGTCTCGCAGCCGGCCCTGAGCTCCTCCGTCAAGGAATTGGAGAAGGAACTCGGCATCGAGATCTTCACCCGCTCCTCGCAGGGCATCGCCCTGACGGTCGACGGCGCTGAGTTCCTCACCTACGCACGCCAGGTCCTCGACCAGGCGTCGCTGCTCGAGGAGCGTTACAAGAACGCGAAGCCGCGCAAGCAGCTGTGCACCGTGTCCACGCAGCACTACATGTTCGCGGTCGAGGCGTTCGTCGAGATGATCGACTCCATCCACTCCGACGAATACGAGTTCACGATCCGCGAGACGCGCACGCGCGACATCATCGACTCGGTGGCGAACATGCGCTCCGACGTCGGCATCATCTACCTGTCCGACTTCAACAAGGACGTCATCGGCAAGCTGCTGCGCGAGAAGCACCTCGAGTTCCACGCGCTGTTCCGCGCGCCGCTGCACGTGTTCCTGGCGCGCACGAACCCGCTCGCTTCGAAGAAGATGGTCACGATGAAGGACTTGAAGCCCTACCCGTTCATCCAGTACGAGCAGGGAGAGGACGGCTCCTTCTTCTTCGCCGAGGAGGCCGTCTGGCCGGACTACTCCCCCAAGCAGATCAACGTGACCGACCGCGCCACGATCCTCAACTTCATCATCGGCCTCAACGGCTACACGGTGTGCACGGGCATCGACAACGGCGACCTCAACAACGAGAAGATCTGCACCGTCCCGCTCGACTCGGACGAGACGATGCTCGTCGGCTGGATCACCAACGAGCGCGCCAAGCTCTCCAAGGCCGCCGAAACCTATCTCGAGAAGCTCAAGAGCGTCGTCGCCGACCACGGCTACAAGCTCATCGACTGAACGCATTCAGGAAGCACCCGATGGCAGACACCACTCGGACGCCGATATGAGGAATGCCTTGCGCACGGCTTTTCGCCATGCGCAAGGCATTCCTCGTTCATGCGGGAAACGGCTCGATCACACTGCACCGCACGGGTTCAGGCACGCCGCCCATGCGTCACCAGCAATACGTGTTCCCCACCCTACTCCCGTCGATCGCCTCCGGGGATGACCGACGTGGCCGCGGTCGCCGCGAACCCTTTGAGCACTTCGACCATCACCCCGCGGTCCCCGGCGTCGATGCCGCGGGCCGCCACGAGCATCGCCGGCAACGATTGCGCCCAATGCGCGGTGAGCTCACCGAACGTAGGGTATCCGCCCGCCTCGAGGATGGCGAACAGACCTTCGATGAACAGCCGCCGCCGTTCGTCGTCGTACCGCGCCATCCAGTCGTTCAGCGTGCGGGCCGCGTAGCGAGCCCCGCCCGTAAGGCCGTCCGCGTGCACGAACCGGCCGTCCCTCACCTGCCAGTTCAAGGCGAAGTGCTGCATGATGCCGAGCCCGTCGCTCGTCACCACCTCATAGCCCGCCGCGGCTTGCTCACGCTGTTCGAACAGCATGCCGATGACCGACGATTCCGGCACGGACTTGTGCACCTTGGCCGATATGCGCCGGTATTCCGGCGATTCCAGAAACGCCTCGTCGAACCCCGGGCCGTCATGCGAGTACACGGCCGTGACGCGCGACGCGACGTCGTCCGGCATCGAGGCGGCCGCATACACCGCGAGGTTGCCGCCCTTGGAATGCCCTCCCACCATCAGCGGGCCGTCCCACCGGCAAGCCACGTCGGCGAGATACCGCACGGCCGCGGATTGCGAGGCGACCGGCCGGCGGAACGCCATCGTGAAGTCCTCTTTCCAGCCGACGATCGAACTGTCGGTGCCGCGAAATGCGACGTAGAGCGCGCCGTCGCCCACGTCGAACACGCACGCCGAGAACTGTTTGGTGGATGCCGCATCGAACTCATCCACATACGCGCCTACGCGCAACGCCCGCCAACGCGGGTTCTCGCACATGGCCCGCAACAGGTCGACGTTCAACTGCGGCGACCATACGCGCCCGAACATGGCGTCATAGCGTTCCGCGCGCAGCAGGTCACGGACAGGAACCATGGGGATGGCCGCGCTATCGGCATCATCGCCACCGGCGTCATCGGCATCGCCGCCGTCCCATCGCGGCACGTTGCCGGGCATGCGCGCATACGACAGCTGCGAGAGCACCAGACTGTCCACCTCGTTGAACGGATCCTCGTCGAACGTGACGAACCGCGTCCGCAGATCATCGATCACATTGCCCATGGAGACCTCCTCGCCGGCGGACGGCGAGCACCGGTTGCCGCTCCCGCACCGTCGCCATGGCCCCTACTGTACAACCGCACGTGCCGGGCGTCACCGCCGGGTGAGCTCCGTGTACGATTCCTCCAACGCGAGCGAGATCCGTTCGACCTCCTCGCGGGTGAGCGGTTCACGGAACGTCATGCGCAGCGCGGTCTTCGCGACGGAGGGCTCGAATCCCATGGCGAGCAGCGTGGCGGGAATCTCATGCCGTCCGATCGCACATGCGGAGCCGGACGAGGCGGCGATGCCGCGCGCGTCCAGGTCGACGAGCAGCGCCTCGCCGGTCACGCCGGGGAAAATGAACGACGCATGCCCGGGCAACCGTCGTTCCGGGTCTCCGGTGAGTTCGGCCCGCGGCACGACCCGCCGCACCGCGTCGATGAGCATGTCCCGCGAGGCGACGAGCTCCCGATAACGGGCGGCCATGCGCCGGTTCGACGAATCCAAGGCGATGGCGAGCGCGACCGCGCCGGCCACGTTCTGCGTGCCGGAGCGCAGACCGCGTTCCTGTCCGCCGCCGGAGAGCACCGGTTCGATGGGGGTGCGCCCGCGCACGAGCAGCGCGCCGAGTCCTTTGGGCGCGCCGAACTTGTGCCCGGAGACGCTCAGCGCGTCCACGTCCCAGTCGCGCATGCGGATGGGGATGAGTCCTGCGGCCTGCACGGCGTCGACGTGCACGGGCACGTCGTGCGCGTGTGCGATCGCCACGATCTTCTCCACGGGTTCGACGGTGCCGACCTCGTTGTTGGCGAGCATGACGCTGACGAGCGCGGTCCGTCTCCCCGCCTCGCCGTCGAGCGCCCGTCCGAGCGCGTCGAGGTCGAAGTGGGCCTCGTGGTCGACGGGAATGCGCACGACGTCGAAGCCGAACCAGCGTGCGAGCCAGTCGGCGGACGCGGAGACGGCCGGATGCTCGATTGATGAGATGACGATGCGCGGGTGCTCTCCCAGCCGTCCCATCCTCGCCATGGCGATGCCTTTGACGGCGAGGTTGTCGGATTCGGTGCCGCCGGATGTGAAGATCACATCGTCCGGTTTGGCGCCGAGGCCGGCGGCGAAGGAGGCGCGGGCCGCGTCGAGGGCGCGGGCGGCGGTCTTGCCGGGCTGGTGCACGCTTGCCGGGTTCGCGTATGCGTCGGTGAGGAACGGGGTCATCGCGGCGATGACGTCCGGGCCGACCGGTTCGGTGGCGGCCGCGTCGAGGTAGAGTTCACCGGGTTCCCGTGTCGCGGCACCGCCGTCCATCTGTTCCGTCCCGTTCATCGCAGCCAGTCCAGTCCGAGGTCGATGGAACGCACGGAGTGGGTGAGCGCGCCGACGGAGATCACGTCCACGCCGGTGGCGGCGACGGCGGCGACGCGTTCGAGCGTCATGTTGCCGCTCGCCTCGACGATGGCGCGCCCGTCGATCGCCTCGACGCCGCGGCGCGTGTCGTCGAGCGTGAAGTTGTCGAGCATGATGGTGTCGGCACCGCCGTCCAGCACGGCGGGAATCTGGTCGGGCCGGTCGACCTCCACCTCGATGTGCGTGGTGTGCCCCACCTGTTCGCGCACGTGACGGATCGCGCCGGCGAGGTCGATGCCGCGGGCGGCGAGCGCGGCGAGATGGTTGTCCTTGAGCATGACCGCGTCGGACAGACCGTAGCGATGGTTGTGCCCACCGCCGCAGACGACCGCGTGTTTCTCGAACGGTCGCAGTCCGGGCGTGGTCTTGCGTGTGTCGACGATGCGCGTGCGCGCGTAGCGGCGTGGACGGGTCACCCCGGCGTCCGTCCCGCCGGATCCCATGTATCCATCCTCGTAGATCGCGTCCACGGCGGCGACGAATGAAGCGGTCATCGTGGCGATGCCGCTCATGCGCTGCGTGAAGTTCAAGGCGACGCGTTCCGCGGTCAGGAGGCTGCGCACGGAGCCGGAGACGACGGCGAGCGCCTGCCCGGCCTTAAAGCTCTCGCCGTCGCGGATGGCGGGTTCGACGGTCACGGTCGGGTCGAGCGTGGTGAAGGCGGCGGCGAACACGTCGATGCCGCTCATCACGCCCTCCTCGCGTGCGACGAGCCGGGCGGCACCGGTCTCGTCGGCGGGGATGGTGGTCTCGCAGGTCACGTCACCATAGGGTGCGTCCTCGGCGAGCGCCGCTTCGACGGCGGCGTGGATGGTCTGTTGCGTGAGCATGAGGCTCCTTATCGCTTATCGGCTTATCGCCTGACGTAGGCGACGGAGTGCGCCCACTCGTCGCGGGGTTCGGGGAAGTCGGTGCGGGCGTGCGCGCCGCGCGATTCGGTGCGGGCGAGTGCGGCGGTCGCGGCCACGTATCCGACGGTGAGCATGTCGCGGTTCTCGAGCGCGGTCACGTCGGCATCGCCGGCGGTCGGGGCCGTCGCCGCGTGCGCGTCCGCCGCGGCGAGTCCGGCGCCGAGCTCGTCGACGGCGTGCGTGAGTCCGCTGGCGTCGCGCAGCACGCCGACGTCGTGCCACATCGTGTTCTGGATGCGCGTGCGGTCCCACACGTCCTCCGCGGTCGCGTCGTCGCCGGCGGAGGGCGACGTGGCGAGCGCGACGGGCGGTTCGTCGTAGACCCCGCCGGTCGCGGAGTTGCGCAGCGGCTGCGGCGTCCATGTCGTATCGTCCGCGTCGTGCACGGCGGCGAGGCCGGCGCGGCGCCCGTAGACGAGGCCTTCGAGCAGCGAGTTGGAGGCGAGGCGGTTCGAGCCCATGACGCCGGTGCGCGCGCATTCGCCGGCCGCGTACAGTCCGGGGATGGAGGCGCGGCCGTCGAGGTCGGTGCGGATGCCGCCCATATAGTAGTGCGCGGCGGGCGCGACGGGGATGGGTTCCCTGCTCCAGTCGTAGCCGAGCGAGCGCGTGTAGGCGTCGATGGTCGGGAAGCGTTTCGCGAGGAACTCGGCGAGGTCGGGGTGCTCGTCGCGCATCGGGGAGGCGTCGAGCATGACCGGCCTGCCGTTCTGGCGTTGCATGACGCGGAAGTTCTCGCGTGCGACGACGTCGCGCGGCGCGAGTTCGGCGCGCGGGTCCACGTCCTTCATGTAGCGGCGTCCGTGCTCGTCGAGCAGGACGGCGCCTTCGCCGCGCACGGCTTCGGAGACGAGGAAATGTTCGCCGACGGCCATCGCGGTGGGGTGGAACTGGGTGAATTCGAGGTCGGCGACCTGGGCGCCCGCGCGCCATGCGGCGGCGAGTCCGTCGGCGGTGGCGACGACCGGGTTCGTGGTGTACGGGTACATGCGGCCCGCACCGCCGGTGGCGAGGATCACGCGGCCGGCCGGCACCGTGACGTCGCTCCCGTCTTCGAGCAGCGCGACGCCGGCGATGCGGCCGTCGCGCACGAGAAGGTCCTTGAGGAACGCGTGTTCGACGATGCGGATATGCGGGTTCGCGCGCACCATGGCGGACACGTCGAGTTCGAGGATGCGCCCGGTGGCGTCGCCTCCGGCGTGCACGACGCGCGCCCGCGAGTGCGCGGCCTCGAGCCCGCGCAGCATGCGGCCGTCGGCGTCGCGGTCGAAGCGCACGCCGGCGGCGGCGAATTCGCGCACGCGGTCGGCGCCTTCGCGCGTGAGGATGTCGACGGCCTTCGGGTCGCACAGGCCGTGCCCGGCGGCGATGGTGTCGGCGGCGTGCAGTTTCGGGTCGTCGTCGGCGAAGATGGCCGCGGCGATGCCGCCCTGCGCGTGGTACGTGTTCGATTCGACGAGTTCGGTCTTGGTGACGAGCGTCACGTCATGGCCTTCGCCCGCCACGGCGAGCGCGGCGGACAGTCCGGCCACGCCCGCGCCGATGACGATGATGTCGATGTCGTTCATTGCTGTTGCCTTGTCTTTCCCGGGGCTCCCGTTCACGGGTGGACGCGCAGCATGCGTTCGAGCGCGATCTTGGCCTCGCGGGCGGTGTCCTCGTCCACGGTGATGCGGTTGACGACGTTGCCCTGTTCGAGGTTCTCCAGCGCCCATGCGAGGTAGGCGGGGTGGATGCGGTACATGGTGGAGCAGGGGCAGACGACCGGGTCGAGGCAGAACACGGTCTTGTCGGGGTGCTGGGCGGCGAGGCGGTTGACGAGGTTGATCTCGGTGCCGACGGCGATGGCGGAGCCGGCGGGCGCGTTCTCGATCTCCTTGACGATGTACGCGGTGGAGCCGGTGCCGTCGGCGGCGTCGACGACCTGCATCGAGCATTCGGGGTGCACGATCACCTTGACGCCCGGGTAGGCCTTGCGGGCGCGTTCGATCTGCTCGACGGTGAAACGCTGGTGCACGGAGCAGAAGCCCTTCCACAGGATCATCCGCGCGTTCGCGTAGTCGGCGGGGTCGGCCGCGCCTCCTCGCGCCTTGAACGGATCCCACAGGGGCATCTCGCTCAGCGGGACGCCCATGGCGCGCGCCGTGTTGCGGCCCAGATGCTGGTCGGGGAAGAACAGGACGCGGCGGCCGCGGGCGAACGCCCATTCGAGCACGGCGTGCGCGTTGGACGAGGTGCATACGATGCCGCCGTGACGGCCGCAGAACGCTTTCAGGGCGGCGGACGAGTTCATGTAGGTGACGGGGACGATCGGCTGCAGGCCGTCGACGTCCGGCTTGGTGCCGCAGATCTCGCCGAGCTGCTCCCACGCCTCCTCGACCTGGTCGATGTTGGCCATGTCGGCCATCGAGCATCCGGCGGACAGGTTCGGCAGGGTCACTGTCTGTTCGGGCGTGGAGAGGATGTCGGCGGTCTCGGCCATGAAGTGCACGCCGCAGAACACGATGTGGTCGGCGTCGGGGCGTTCGGTCGCGTTTTTGGCGAGTTGGAAGGAGTCGCCGACGAAGTCGGCGTGCTCGATGATCTCGTCGCGCTGGTAGAAGTGGCCAAGGATGAGCAGCTTGGAGCCGAGGCGGCGCTTCGCGTCGCGGATGCGCTGCTGGAGCTCCTCGTCGGAGGCGTTGCGGTACTCATCGGGCAGCACCTGTTGGCGAGGCGCGTTCTTCGGCAGGCGGTCAAGCATGGAGGCGCCGGGGCCGTAGCTGGGGCGGGTGGTGTCGAAGTGCCACGGGTCGAGGGTGAGTCCCGCGTCGCAGGTGCTTTGCGCGCCGAGACGCGCGATGATCTCGTCGACGGAGGGCGCGGTGAATGTTGCGGTCATGTTCGTTCCTTTTTTGGGTATGCTTCGCCTCCCCGGGCGCGCGGTTTGCGTCGGGGTTCGAAAGCGGAGGTGATGATTGCGGAAAAGAAGGAGGGCGGAATCCGTCTCAACGCGCGAGCGCGGACATCGGATCGTCATCCACGGAGGCGGGCGGCGGATCAGGTCCGGGGATCGTACCGGTCGTGTCCGGGTGTTCACCGTCCGTGCGGCCTTCGTCGGCCTTCAGCCAGTCATACGGATTCCATGACGTGGAGGCGGCGGCCACGTACCGGTAGACGGCGGCTGGCCGGTGATTGCCGACGCGTTGCTTGACGCCGGTGTCTTCGAGCTCGCCGGAGGCGAGGATGCGGCGGCGGAAGTTGGCGAGGTCGACCGGTTCTCCGGTAACGGCCTCGACGACGTCGTGCAGTTGGCTGAGCGTGAACGTCTCGCCGACGAGGCGCGCGGCCACATCCGGGTAGGCGATCCTGGTGCGCAACCGCCATAGCGCGTAATCGATGATCGCCTTGTGGTCGAAGGCGAGCTCGGGCAGGTCGTTCTCGGGGAACCAGCGGACGTTGTCGGCTTCGACGAAGTCCTTCGCCTCCGCGGTGCCGACGAGCGCCCAGTAGACAATGGACACCATCGGCAATCCCCCATGGGATCGGCCGAGGTCGCCGAACGTGTACAGCTGTTCCAGATACCGCGGGTGCAGCGTGGTGGTCGATTCGAGCGCGGCGTATGCCGACTGTTCGAGTGACCGGTTGGCGGTCAGACCGCCGCCGGGCAACGCCCATGCTCCGAGGAACGGCTGACGCACGCGTCGCACGAGCGGCAGCCACAGGCGACTGCGCCCCGTCGAATCCTCGCCCAGGGCCAGGATCACGACGGATACGCCGACCTGCGGCGGCGCGAGCCGTCGTTCGGAGACATTGCCGATGCCCATCGTCCACTTCCGTCCGATTATGGTTTTCGTTGACGGTGCATCAGCATAGCACTACTTATAGTCAAACCGACTATAAGTAGTGCTACAGGTGGATGCCGCTGGCGTCGGCGGTGACCTCGCCGACCGAATCAGGCAGGAACGGGGCGAGCTCGGGCAGGTCGTCGAGCGAATCGAACCCCATCTTCTCGAGGAACAGGTCGGTGGTGACGAGCAACGTGGCCCGGGATTCGGCATCGACCCCCTGGCTGCGTACCAGTCCGCGCACGATGAGCGAGCGAATCACACCATCCGAGTTGACGCCGCGAATCGCGGAGATCTGCGCACGCGTGACCGGCTGCCGGTAGGCGATCACGGCGAGCGCCTCCAACGCGGCCTGACCGAGGCGCGCGGTCTGGCCGTCGGTCACGAACGCGGAGACGACCGGCTCGTACACGGCGCGGCTCGCGAACCGCCATCCTCGTGCGGTGCGGCGCAGTTCGAACCCCCGTTCCGCCACTTCGTAGGCGTCTCGCAGACGTTCCAACGCGTCGTTCACCGTCTCCTCGTCCACGCCGAGCACGCGCGCCGCATCGGCCGGCGTCAACGGCTCGTCGGCGACCATGAGCATCGCCTCCAGGCACGCCTTCAATCCGCCTGGAAACTCCTCCACGTTCATGCGAAATCCCTTTCGTCGATTGATACGGCATCCACGTCCTTGAGCACCACGGCGCCGTCCGTACCCTCGTCCGCGAACGAGGGCTGGTCCGGCATCCATCTCAGATGAAGCGCCTCATATGGTCCGGCCTGACGGAACTGCACGGAACCCTGTTTGAAGAACATGAGAACGGCGAGAAAACGTCCCACGACCTCCGCGCGCCCGTCCGCATCGGCTACGAGTTCGGCGAAGGTCATCGAGCCGTCCTCGCCCAACGCGCGCAGTCTGTCCCGGACCAACACGGCCTGCGCCTCAAGGTCGACCAGAGGCACGTGCAGCTGGCGCGTACTCACCGTCGCGACCGGCGCGTGGGCGAACATGCGCGCGGCCAGCGACGCGAGATCGTCGGCTCCGATCGTCCACACGAGTTCCGGCAGCATGGCCGAGATCGACTCGTCCAATTCCCCGGGATGCGGGAACCGACCCGCGTTCGCGGCGATACGCGTGCGGAAGTCACCGGCCGCCTGTTTGAACGCCCGGTATTGCAGGAGTCTGGCGAACAGCAGGTCACGTTCGCGCAGCGCCTCCATGCTCCGTTCGTCACGCTCCCCCGACAGATCGGCGGGCAGGAGCGCCGCGCTCTTCGCCTCGACGAGAATCGACGCGACGTCGAGGAACGAGCTCGCCTCGTCCATGTCCGCGGCGAAGTCGAGTCCGCGGGCGTAGTCGAGGAACTCCTCGGTGATCGCGGACAGGGACACTTCGGTCAGTTCGAGGCGGCGGTTGGCGACCATGCCGAGCAGCACGTCGAACGGGCCGGAGTACACATCAAGGTTCACGGTGAAGCCGGCGGCCTTCGTCGCGGCGTCCGGCTCCCCCGCCGCGATCGGATCGGACGCCGTCGCGGTGGTGTTCACGTCTTCCATTCAGGCGACGACCCCGTTGGCCACGAGTTCGCGTGCCACTTCGCGATACTCCTTGCTGGTCTTGTGCTGCGGGGCGAAGATCGTGATCGGCGCGGCGGCGACGGTGGAGTCGGGCAATTTGATGGACCGGGAGATGACGGTGTGGAACACCTTGTCCTGGAACGCCTCGTAGATGCGCTGCATGACCTCCTCACAGTGCAGGGTACGCGTGAACATCGTGATGAGCACGCCGTACACCTTGAGCGAGGGGTTGATGCGGTTCTGCACCTTCTCGATGGACTGCATGAGCAGGGCGACGCCGCGCAGCGCGAAGAACTCGGCCTCCACGGGGATGATGACGCCGTCCGCGGCGGTCAGCGCGTTCACGGTAAGCAGACCAAGCGACGGCTGGCAGTCGATGATGATCACATCGTATTCCGCACGCAGCGGCTTCAGCACCTGGGCGAGAATCTGCTCGCGCCCCACCTCGGTGACGAGCTGCACCTCGGCCGCGGACAGATCGATGTTCGCGGGGATGATGTCGAGGTTCTCGAAGGCGGTGTGATGCACCACCTCATGCACGTCCATGCGGAAATCGAACAACGCGTTGTAGATGGTCTTCTCGACGGTGTTCGCATTGATGCCGAGCCCCACGGTGGCGGCACCCTGCGGATCGAAGTCGACGATGAGGCACCTGCGCCCGTACTGGCTCAACGCCCCGGCGATGGAGATGGAACTGGTGGTCTTGCCTACGCCGCCCTTCTGGTTGCACATGGCGATGACCCTCGCCGGGCCATGCTGCTGCAACGGTCCGGGGGCGGGGAAGGTCTCATACTCGCGTCCAAGCATATCGGTAGGCATATGGTTTACCTTATCATCTTCCGTTTGGTTTCCGGGTCATCGCGCGCGGGGATGCGCGGTCAGATACGTCTCGATGAGGTTCTCCGGACTCACATGCGTGTAGATCTGCGTGGTGGTGACGGAGGCGTGGCCGAGCAGCTCCTGCACGGTGCGCACATCCGCGCCGCCTTGGATGAGATGCGTGGCGAACGAGTGACGCAGCGTGTGCGGATGCAGCGGGCGCATGATGTGCGCGCGCTCCCCCGCGGCCCTGACGACCTCCCACACGGATTGGCGCGACAGTCGTTTCCCTCGTTTGTTGAGGAACACCGCGCGGCGTTCGGGACTGCCGGAACGGTCACGCGCCTCCAACACGGGCCTTGCGAGATCGAGATAGCGCGTCATCGCCACGCACGCGTAGCCGCCGACCGGCACGAGCCGCTGCTTGGACCCCTTGCCCATGAGCCGCGCCACATGCTGGTCGGTCAGGTCGATGTCGTCGAGGTTCACGGCCGTCGCCTCGGAGACGCGGCAGCCGGTCGCGTACATGAATTCGAGCAGCGCCTTGTCGCGCAGCATGACCGGATCGTCGCCCTGGACCGGCACCGCGTCGAGCAGGCGCGTCACTTCGTCCACGGTGAGCACGTCCGGCAACGTGGCCCCGCTCTTCGGCGCCTTCACGTCCGCGGCGACGTCTTCGGCGACGGCATGCTGGCCGAGCGCGAACCGGTGGAATTCGTGCACGGCGGCGAGACGACGCGCCTTGGATCGCGCGGATTCGCCGTCCGCATCCAGCGCGGCGACGAAATCCTCCACATCGAACCGCGTGACGGCGCGCATGTCCGTCACGCCGCGGGAACGCAGGAACGCGACATAGCGCGCGAGATCGGACGAGTACGCGGCGACCGTCGCCTTCGCGAGTCCCCGCTCCACGTCGATGTGCGCGGCGAACTGCTCCAGCAGCCGCGCGAATCCGTCGTTGTCGTCGTCGGTCATGTCATCCTCCCGTTCGCCGGACCTTCCGCGAACGCCCGGCGTACAAAACGCGAAGACCCCGCGGCTGGCGGGGTCTTCGACACGATTCGCGATACCGGAATCAGGCGGCCTTCGGGGCGTTCACGTCCTCCGGGAGGGCGGCCTTGGCGGCCTCCACGATGGTCTTGAACGTATCGGCGTCGGAGACGGCGATCTCGGCGAGGGCGCGGCGGTCCAGCTCGATGCCGGCCAGCTTCAGGCCCTGGATGAAGCGGTTGTAGGTGATGCCTTCGGCGCGGACGGCGGCGTTGATGCGCTGAATCCACAGCTTGCGGAAGTCACCCTTGCGGGCCTTGCGGTCGCGGAAGTTGTAGTTGAAGGAGTGAAGCAGCTGCTCCTTGGCCTTGCGGTACAGACGGGAGCGCTGGCCGCGGTAGCCGGAGGCCCTTTCGAGAACGACGCGACGCTTCTTGTGGGCGTTCACTGCGCGCTTGACACGTGCCATATTTCTATTTCCTCAGCTTTCTGAAGTTTGCAGGTCTTGTCTCTGATTCAGGCTCAGCGGGCGCCCAGCAGGCGGTTGAGCTTCTTGGTCTGCGGCGTGGGCAGAACCTCGTCGGCCTTCAGCGCGCGGCGCTGGCGGGCGGACTTGTGCTCGAGGTTGTGGCGCATGGCGCTGCCGGCCGCCATCAGCTTGCCGGTGCCAGTGCGGCGGACGCGCTTGGAAGCGGCGGAATTAGTTTTCATCTTCGGCATTGCTGCCCTCCTTGTTGGTGTGCTTCTTGGAAGTCGTGGCGGAGACCGAGGCCTTCGCCTCCGCGGCGGCCTGCGCCTGCGCCTCCTGCTTGGCCGCAAGACGCGCGGCCTGTCGGGCCTGACGCTCGGCACGGGATTCGGCGCCGCGACGGCGCTGCTCGGACTGGGTGTGCACCTTCTTGCCCTTGGGCGCAAGCGTCATGATGATGTTGCGGCCCTCCTGCTTGGGCTTGGACTCGACGGTGCCGTACTCCTCCACCTCCGCGGCGAGGCGCTGCAGCAGCTCCACGCCGCCGATCGGGCGGGACTGCTCGCGACCGCGCAGCATGATGGTGACCTTGACCTTGTCTCCGCCGTTGAGGAAGCGGACCACGTGGCCCTTCTTCACGTCGAAATCATGGTCGTCGATCTTGAGGCGGAAGCGGATCTCCTTGATCTCGGCCGTGTTCTGATTGCGGCGGGCCTCGCGGGCCTTGATCTTCTCGTTGTACTTGAACTTGCCGTAATCGATGAGCTTGGCGACCGGAGGCTTCGCGTTGGGCGCCACCTCGACGAGATCGAGGTTCGCTTCCTTCGCCAGGTTGAGGGCGACCGAGGTCGCGATGACTCCCACCTGTTCGCCGTTCGGGCCGATCAGGCGCACCTGCGAGACGCGAATCTCGTCGTTAATGCGTGGTTCGTCGCTGATGATGACTCCAATCCTCTGTTTTCCGTTGCGGAGCCCATCCGTAAGACCTGACGCAGTCTCGATTCCATGGCATACCAAAGCAAACGCCGCATGCGTTGCATTGCACAGGACGTCGTGAACGTCACTCGCGCATCATACGAGATGCGCCGGCAGTTGCCGTGGACCCGAGGCCGTGAAAGGCTTCCAGGTGGGGTTGCCCCGCTTTCTTGATTTCTCAAGCCAAGGAAGCATATTACCACAGCCCCGGACGACGACACCCTGCGTGTCGCGCAGCCTCATCCCACTTCGCGCAGCAGTCCGCCGATGCCCTCCTTCTTCAGGATGTCGCGGTACGGTCCGGCCTGTTCGGCGATGATGTTGTCGATCGCCCTCATGCCGAGCAGTTCGACGGGTGCGTGATCGTCGGTGAGGATCAGCGACCGGTCGCCGGCATCGGCCGACGGGTCGCGCACCGGTTCCATGCGCGAGGCGACCTCGCTCATGTATGCGGCGAGCGCGCCGTCGCGCGTGCGCTCCCACGTCGCGGATCTCAACGCCGAGGCCTTCACGTCGTCGCGCATGTCGCTGCCGACCGGCTCGGAGACGGTGGCGATGCCGCCGGTGCGCCGCCACGAGTCGCTGCACCCGTCGTAGCGTTTCAGTTCGGCGGCCGTCGGCGCCTTGGCGAACAGCTCACGGTTCGTGGTACCGGGCACGTCGGCCGTGTAGGTCGCGCCGATGCGGCAGGCTCCGTTGAACACGTTGGCGATGGTGGTCTGGAGCGCCTCGTTGATGGAGCCACGTCCGTCGGAGACCATGTTCATGTTGACGACCATCACGCCGCCGGGGTTCAAGTGGTTCCTGACCATCGTGAAGAACTCGTCGGAGCTCATCTGGAACGGGATGGTGATGTCCTGATACGCATCGACCATGATCACGTCGTATCGTTCCCGGGACGCGGCGAGCCACGCACGTCCGTCGTAGGTGGCGACAGGCACGTCGTCCGGCTCGTCGAAGTATGCGCCGGCGAGTTTCGTGATCTTCGCGTCGATTTCGACGCCCTGCACCGTCATCTTCGGGTAGTAGCGCCTCAGCTGCCGTGCGTAGGTGCCGGTGCCCATGCCGAGGATGAGCGCCGAGCGCGCGTGGTCGGCGAGCGCGGGCGCGGCGAGGGCGGTGTCGTAGTACATGCCGGTGAGCCCCTCGCGTTTCATCGTGACGGATTGCACACCGAACAGCACGTTGGTGGACAGGATGGTGCGGTCGGAGAGGTTCTTGACCTGCAGGTAGTTGTAGATGGACTCGCCCTCGTAGGCGAGGGTCGAGGAGTTCTCCCAGAACGCGAATCCGCTCATCGGCGAGAGTACGGCGGAGACGGCGAACACGACGGCCGAGACGGCGCAGGCGACGCGTTTGGCCCGCATCGAGACGAAGTAGACGATCGGGATGGCGAGCAACAGGCCGGAGAAGACGAGGAACGTGACGAACGTGCCGACTGCGGGGATGGTGACGAATGTGGGCAGGAACGTGCCGAGGATGGAGCCGATCGTGTTGCATGCGGACAGCCGTCCGACAACGGACGCGTTGTCGTCGAGCGAATCGGTGGCGAACTTGTTGAGCCCCGCGGTGACGGTGCCGAGCAGGAACAGCGGAGGCACGAAGACGATCATGCAGCTGGCGAACGCGGCGATGACGAGGAAGTTCGTGGACACGGTGACGATGAGCAGTCCGGAGACGAGGAGGACCACGTATTTGCCGACGAGCGGGATGAGGGAAATCCATACGGCGGCGGCCATGATGCGCAGGTACAGCTTGTCCGGGTCGGGGTCGCGGTCGGCCCATTTCCCGCCGAACACGGCGCCGAGCGCGAGCGCGATCATGATGGTGCCGATGATGATGGTCCATACGATCTGCGAACTGGAGAAGTACGGTGCGAGCAGACGCGAGGCGCCGAGTTCGGCGGCCATCACGGCCATGCCGGAGAAGAATTCGGTGACGTACAGGAACGTCTTGGATCTGAGGATCGGCCGGTCGCTCGCCGCTGTTTTCACTGCCATGGGATGAACATTAACGGACATCGGCGCGTCGCGCGTACACTGAATCGATATGTGTGCAGATGATGAGGGACGCGTGTGCGTGGTGTTCGCGGCTGGCGAATACTATGCGTCGCCGGACTATCGGCCGATCAGGGTGCCGCGCGGCGCGTTCGTCGTCGCGGCGGACGGCGGACTCGACCATGCGCGGGCGGCGGGGGTGGCACCGGACGTGGTGGTCGGCGATTTCGATTCGCTTGAGGGCGACCGTCCCGACGCAAGCGCGGATACGATCACGCTGCCGCCGCTCAAGGACGATCCGGATCTGCTGAGTGCGCTCAAGGTGGCATGGGCGCGCGGATGCCGCATGTTCCATGTGTACGGCGCGCTGGGAGGCCGCATCGATCACACGCTCTCCGCGATACGGCTGATGGCGCTCGTCGCCGGTCATGGCGGCATCGGCTTCCTGCACGGCGACGGGACGATCGTGACGGCGATCCGCGACGGTCGCCTCGACTTCGCCGCGCACGACGCCGCGCCGGGACGCATGGTGTCGGTGTTCTCCCATTCGGACGTGTCCCGCGGTGTGGACGAGCCGGGCATGCGCTACGAGATGCTTGACGGCACGCTGACGGGCGACACGGTGCAGGGCGTGAGCAACGAGTTCCGCCCCGGCGTCCCGGCATCGATCGGCGTGCGTGAGGGCACGTTGATCGTCACGTTCCCCGCCGAGGCGCCGATGCCGTGCGTGACGCGTCTGCACGCATTCGGCGGCGATCTGGGCGCGTTGGACACGCACGTCTCGCCGTTGCTGCGGCGTTGACGACCACGGTCCGGCGCAGACCGCGATACACGTGCCGCACCGCTCCCCACTGCCGCCCAGTTCTTTCGACACCTTCTATGTGAACGCTCACGAAATTTTCGGGATTTTCCTCTGAAACACGATGCGGGACGTTGCGTTTCGTACAGACGACGCACTAGAGTGGTCGATGTTGGTAAACAATGGCTCCGGCGTGCCTTGCGCTCCGGCGTCACCCTACAAGGGAGAATTACATGACAGTTAAGATTGGTATCAACGGCTTCGGTCGCATCGGTCGTCTCGCCTTCCGTCGCATCTTCGAGCTCCAGGCTCGCGGCGGCCAGGCCGGCGACATCGAAGTTGCCGCCATCAACGATCTGACCACTCCGGCCACGCTGGCCTACCTGCTGAAGTACGATTCCACCCACGGCACCTTCCGTCACGACGACGGCACGCCGGTCGACGTGAAGGCCACCGAGGACTCCATCGTCGTCGACGGCAAGGAATACAAGGTCTACGCCGAGAAGGACGCCAACAACATCCCGTGGGTCAAGAACGACGGTGTCGAGTACGTGCTCGAGTGCACCGGCTTCTACACCTCCGCCGAGAAGTCCCAGGCCCACATCAACGCCGGCGCCAAGAAGGTCCTGATCTCCGCCCCGGCCAAGGACGACGTCACCCCGACCGTTGTGTTCGGCGTGAACCACGAGATCCTCAAGCCGTCCGACGTGATCGTCTCCGCCGGCTCCTGCACCACCAACTCCATGGCCGCCATGGTCAAGCTGCTGGACGAGAAGTTCGGCATCAAGGCCGGCTTCATGACCACCATCCACGCCTACACCGGCACCCAGATGCTGCTGGACGGCCCGCGTGGCACCAAGACCGGCCGCAACCTGCGCGCCGCCGCGATCAACACGATCGCCCACTCCACCGGTGCCGCCAAGGCCATCGGCAAGGTCGTTCCGTCCGTCAACGGCAAGCTGCAGGGCCACGCCCAGCGCGTGCAGGTCCCGGACGGCTCCGTCACCGAGCTGACCACCGTCCTCAACACCGAGACCACCGCCGACGAGATCAACGAGGCCTTCAAGGCCGCGTTCGCCGACTGCGAGTACTACGGCTACAACGATGAGGGCATCGTCTCCTCCGACATCCTCGGCGACACCCACGGTGGCGTCTTCGACCCGACCCAGACCGACGTCAACACCGTTGACGGCGTGACCCTGGCCCGCACGGTCTCCTTCTACGACAACGAGTACGGCTTCACCTCCAACATGATCCGTACCCTGCTGTACTTCGCCGAGATCAACGAGTAAGACGGAGCGGATTCGTCCGCGATGCCCTTACCGTGACAGGTGAATGAAACCCTCGCCCCTGTGGGCGGGGGTTTCTTCGTATCATGGGAGGCATGGCGAAGAAAAAGAAGCACGAGAAGGGAACCGGCTCGACACCGGCCACCGTGCAGTTGGAGAAGGCGGGCGTCGCGTTCACGCCCTACGAGTACGAGCATTCGAACGATCACATGGACGACGGCTATGGCGTGGAAGCAGCGAAGAAGCTCGGATTCGACGAGCATCAGGTGTTCAAGACGCTGATGGCCGACACCGGTTCGGAACGCGTGGTCGGCGTCGTGCCGGTGTCCGGCCACATGGACCTGAAGGCGCTCGCGGCGGCCGTGGGCGCGAAGAAGGCCGCGATGGCCGATCCGAAGGTCGCGATGCGCGAATCCGGCTATGTCGTCGGCGGCATCTCCCCGCTCGGCCAGAAGACGCGGCACAAGACGGTGCTCGACGAAAGCGCCCTTGCCTTCGACACGATCCTGGTCTCCGGCGGCAAACGCGGATTCTCAGTCGGCGTCTCCCCCGAAGACCTCATCACGGTCCTCGACGCCGTCGCCGCCCCCATCGGCACCTGGTGAACCGACCAATCCCGGCTCCCCTGTGCACCCTTTGAGGGGGATCTGTCCGTGAAGCGGACCGAGGGGGTGCTCCCAACGAGCGCGTTCCCCCACGAACGGATGAGGCTCCCGTCGTCCCCGATACGGGACGGCGGGAGCCTCATCCGTTCAGTCGTCCGGCGTCACGCGCCGTACTGCTCGAGATATGCGTCGGCCGCGGCCTTGATGGCATCGGTCACGTACGGTTCGCCGGAATCGGTGAGAATCGAGCGTCCCGCCTCGAAGATCTCGCGCACGTTCGCGATGGCGAACACCGGGAAGCCAAACTCGGCCTCGACGGCCTTCACCGCGGACAGGTCGGAGTCCTTCGTCTTCTCCATGCGGTCGACGGACAGCACGAGGCCGACGACCTCGACATCCGCCTCGGCCTTGAGCTTCGGGATGACCTCGCGCACCGCGGTGCCGGCGGTCATCACGTCGTCGACGAGCAGCACCTTCATGCCATCCTTCAGCTGGGTGCCGACCATCATGCCGCCGTCGCCGTGGTCCTTCTTCTCCTTGCGGTCGAACGTGTAGCCGACCTCCATGCCGTGGGCGGAGGTCAGGGCGATCGCGGTGGATACGCCCAGCGGGATGCCCTTGTAAGCGGGGCCGAACACGGTGTCGATGTCCTTCGGCAGCCTGCCGGCCTCGATCTCGGCGGCGATCTTCTCGGCGTAGAACGCGCCGAGCGTGGCGATCTTGCGGCCGTCGTCGAACGCGCCAGCGTTGATGAAGTACGGGGACTTGCGTCCGGACTTCAGCGTGAAGTCGCCGAACTTGAGCGCCTTGGATTCGAGCAGGAACTGCGTGAATCGGATGTCGAGCGATGCGTTGTCGGTCATGTCGTTTTCCTTCCTTCGTTGCGGAGCGGTCAGCGCCAGGTCTCGCCGGCGGCGAGCTTGGCCGCGAGTTCGGGGCGGTCGTCGAGCAGGTCGTCGAGCTCGCGGGCGACGCGCAGCGGCGCCACCGGGTCGAACAGGGCGGCCGCACCCACCTCCACGGCGTTCGCGCCCGCGTACAGGTATTCGAGCGCCTTCTCGCCGGAGTCGACACCGCCGATGCCGATGATCGGAATATCGGGCAGCGCGGTGCGCGTGCGGTAGACGGCAGCCAGACCCATCGGCAGCACGGCCGGACCGGACACGCCTCCGGTCGTGTTCGCGATGATCGGCTCGCCGGTGCGGATGTTGATGCGCATGCCGAGCAGCGTGTTGATCATGCTCAGCGCGTCGGCGCCGTGTTCGACGGCCGCACGGGCCGGCACGGTGATGTCGGTCACGTTCGGCGTGAGCTTGATGATCATCGGCTTGTCGGTCATCGGGCGCAGACGGTCCATGAGCTTGGCGAGCGCGACCGGGTCGGTACCGACGCTCATGCCGCCGTGCGTCACGTTCGGGCAGCTCACGTTGATCTCGAGCATGTCGGCGTCGGAGTCGGCGAGCTTGGCGACGACGGCCGCATAGTCGTCGTCGCAGTGCCCGGCCACGTTGGCCACGACGGTGGCACCGGCCTTCTTGAGCTTGGGCAGATCGTCCTCGAGATAGTGGTCGACGCCCGGGTTCTGCAGGCCGACAGCGTTGATGTTGGAGGCGGGGCCCTCGGCGGTGCGCGGCGACGGGTTGCCCTCCCACGGCACGGGCGAGCAGCCCTTGGTGGAGACGGCGCCCAGCTGGCTCACGTCGTAGAACCAGCGCACCGCCGCGTATTGGAAGGTGCCGGATGCGGTGCCGACCGGGTTCTTCCACGTGACGCCCGCCACCTGGGTGGGGTGCTTCCACTCGTGGGCCTCGTACAGGTTGATGTGGTCCGTGTGCTTCACGTCGGTCTTGTTCGTGGTCATCGTCACTTCCCCCATCCGAGCTGTTCGCGGGTGAACACCGGTCCGTCGGCGCACACCTTGAGTCGTCCGTCCACAGTGTCGACGGTGCACAGCACACAGGTGCCGTAGCCGCAGCCCATGCGCTGTTCCATGCTCAGCTGGCAGGCGAGGTCGCGTTCCGCGGCCCATGCGGCGACGGCCTTCATCATCGGCAACGGCCCGCAGGACAGAATCACCGTGTCGAGGCCTTCGACCGTAAGGCCGCCGTCCGCTTCGAGACGGTCGAGCAGGGTGATGACGTTGCCTTCCGATTCGTCGATGCTTACTGTCGCGTCGGCATACGGTTCGACGAAACGGTCGGCGAAATGCACGTTGCGGTAGCCGAACACGGCGGTGGTGCGGGTGGCCGGGTCGTCGGCGAGGCGCTGCGCCGTGTAGATGAGCGGCGGCACGCCGAGGCCGCCGGCGACGAGCACGTAGTGGGCGGCGGTCTTCGTATCGAACGGGCGCCCCAGCGGACCGAGCACCTGGATCACGTCGCCGGCCTTGAGTTCCGCGAACCCGGCGGTGCCCTTGCCGACGACGGCGAAGATGACGCTCACCTCGTCGTCGTGCGTCTCGCTCACGCCGAACGGGCGCGGCATCGGCATCAGCGGGTCATTGGTGAAGATGTTGACGAACTGGGCCGGACGCGCGTGCTCGGCGATGTAGGGGTCGCGGAAGGTGAGCCGGACGACGCCCGGCGTGAGTTCGGTGACGTCGGTGACGTCGACGGGATGGCGCGGCGGGAAGAATCCCGCGGCGACGGCCTCGTTCACCACGTCATAGGTCGGGGTGAAGGTGGCGCTCATGGTGCTCCTTACGTTGGTGGGTGGTCGGTATGTTGCTGTCGCGGATGCCCGCGCACGTCGACGCCGGTGCGCCGGTGCGCGGGTCCATGGGCTACAGCACGGCGCGCAGATCGTCGCGCATGCGGATCGCCGCGGCGCGCGCCGTCTCGTCGACGAGCGCAAGTGCGTCGTCGGCGGACATGGACGGGCTGTACCGTTCGTCCTTCTTCCATGCGCCGATGATGCCGCGCGACGAATTGACGATGGCACCGGAGCCGCTTTCGTCGAACATGCCGCGCACGTCGGCGGCGGTGCCGCCCTGCGCCCCATAGCCAGGCACGAGGAAGAAGGTGTGCGGCATGCGTGCGCGCAGTGCCTTGCCCTCCTCGGGGTGGGTGGCGCCGACGACCGCGCCGACGCGCGAGTAGCCGTGTTCGCCGATCGTGTCGGCGCCCCATCCTTCGACGAGGTCGGCGACGCGTTCGTACACCTTCGACCCGTCGGCGAGGTCGAGCATCTGCAGTTCGCTGGACGAGGGGTTGGAGGTGCGCACGAGCACGAACAGGTCCTTGTCGCTCTCCTTGGCGGCGTCGACGAACGGGGTGATGCCGTCGGTGCCGAGATACGGGTTGACGGTGACGGCGTCGACCTTCCACGGGTCGAAGCCGTTCACGCCGGTGAGCATGTGCGCGTAGGCGGCGGCGGTGGAGCCGATGTCGCCGCGCTTGGCGTCGGCGAGCACATACAGGCCGCGGCTGGCCGCGTAGTCGCAGGTCATCGTGTACACGTCGACGCCGGCGGGGCCGAGCGCCTCGTACATGGCGATCTGCGGCTTGACGGCGGGTACGATGCCTGCGACCGCGTCGATAATGGTGCGGTTGAACTCGTAGAAGGCGCTGGCGAGCTGTACGGCCGGCGCTTCGGCCGGGTCCTCCACCGAGTCCCTGACCTCGTCGGCGAGTCCCGCCACCACCTGCGGCGGCACGAGCGCCTCGGTGGGGTCGAGTCCGACGACGCTCGGGTTCTGCGTCGCTTCGATGGCGTCGATCAAGCGGTCCATGCGTTTCCTTTCGTTGAAGTCCTAGAGTCGGCTGAACACCATCGCGCCGCCGATGATGGTGGCGAGCGGTCGTCCGGTCACCTTCCAGCCACCGAACGGGGTGTTGCGGGCCTTGGAGTGGAAGGTCTCCGGGTCGACGGTCCAGTCGCGGGACGTGTCGAGCACGACGAGGCCGATGCCCGTCGCGTCCTTCACCTGCGTGAGGTCGAGCACGCGCCTGGCGTCTGGTTCGCGCGAGGCGTCGGTCTCGCGGTCGAGCAGCGCGGTCACGTCGGTGGCCTCGTGGCCCATGAGGCGCATCGGTTCGACGCTCATCAGTTCGATGAGCCGTTCGTCGGAGATGTATCCGCCGTCGACGAGGGTCCTGTGGCAGACCCCGTACGCGCATTCGAGGCCGATGATGCCGTTGGGGGCGTCGAGGAACCCGCGTTCCTTCTCCTCCATGGTGTGCGGCGCGTGGTCGGTGGCGAGCAGGTCGACGGTGCCGTCGGCGACGGCCTCGCAGGTGGCCTTGCGGTCGGCTTCCGAACGTAGCGGCGGGTTCATCTTGGCGAGCGTGCCGTATTCGAGCAGCGCCTCGTCGCTCAGGGAGAGGTAGTGGGGCGCGGTCTCGCAGGTGACGGGCAGCCCTTCGGCCTTGGCGGCGCGGATCGCCTCGAAGCTGCCGGCGGTGCTCACATGCTGGAAGTGCACGTGCACACCGGTCTCGCGGGCCTTGGCGATGTCACGCGCGACGATCTTCAGCTCGGTGTCCTCGGGGATGCCGGGCACGCCGAGTTTGCGCGACACGGGCCCCTCGTTCACCGCGCCCGTGTCATGATGCTCGCAGTGTTCGATGAGCGGCAGGCCGGACTCCTTGGCGAGCGCGAACACCGCGTCGAGCGTCTCGGGCGTCACGGCCGAGCCGTCGTCGCTGATCGCGGTGACCGGATGCGCGAGCTGGTCGGCGTCCTTGGACTCGTCGTCGACGCCCGGCATGTGGCGGCGCCAATGCCCGAGCTCGGTGGCCTCGCGGCCGGCGCGGCCCTTGGAGGCGCACACGCATAGGTCGTAGCGCACGGGCAGCGTCACGCCGTGGTCGTCGGCGTAATGTTGGAGGAAGTCGATGACGTCGTCGCGTCCCGTCGACAGCACCTCGTTGGCGCCGGGGGCGTCCGGATCGTCGATCGTCTCGCCGTCCATCGCGGGCACGGTGTTCGGCATGATGAGGACGTCGGTGTATCCGCCGGAGGCCGACGCGGCGCAACCGGAGACCATCGACTCCTTGTAGGTCTGTCCGGGATCGCGGAAGTGCACGTGCGGATCGGCGAATCCGGGCGCGAGCGTAAGCCCGGTGGCGTCGATCTCGAGACGGTCGAACCCGTCCGCGCCGGAACGCTCCCCTTCCAGGATCGATTCCGCGGCGAGCGGCACCTTCACGTCGATGACCTCGTCGGTGTTCCACACCTTGATGTTGCGCAGCGTCGGCATATCGGCTCCTTACAGTTTCGCTTCCTCGTCGCAGTAGTCGCAGCGGTACTCCTGACGCTCGGAGTGCGTCAGGTGGAACATCTGCTCGATGCCACGTTCGGTGGTGGTCACGCAACGCGGGTTGCGGCAGGTGAGAATGTTCACCACGTGCTCGGGCAGCGTGGGCGTCTTCTTCTCGACGATCCTGCCGCCGCGCACGATGCCGACGGTCGCGGTGCGCGCGACGAGGCCGAGCACGTCGAGATCGACGGACGGGCCCTTCTTGCCGTCCTCGTCCTCGATCTTGATGATGTCCTTCGTGCCGTACAGGTGGCTGTCGGTGTTCATGATGAGGGCGAGCTTGGTCTTCGCCGGGTTGATCTTCAGGTATTCGAGCACCTTCAGCGCGGTGCCGGCGGGCACGTGGTCGATGATGATGCCGTTTTGGATGCTGGTGACCTCCATCAGGCCTGGACCTCCTTGTTCTCGAACGGTTCGTAGCCGGGCAGCTCGTCGCCCATCACGGTGCTTTCGAGGGCCATGCGCATGAGCATGCCGTTCTTCACCTGCTCGAAGTAGGCGGCGCGCGGGTCGTCGTCGACCTCGACGGCGATCTCGTTGACGCGCGGCAACGGGTGCAGCACGGCCATGTGCTCTTTGGCCAGGGCGAGCTTGTCCTCGTCGAGGATGTACGTGTCGCGCAGGCGCAGGTAGTCGTCCTCGTTGAAGAAGCGCTCCTTCTGCACACGGGTCATGTACAGCACGTCGAGGTCGCCGATCACGGAGACCAGGTCCTTGACCTCCACGTAGGAGCAGGACGGGGTGGCGTCGATGCGGTCGAGCACGTACTGCGGGGTCTTGAGCTCGTCGGGGCTGATGAGCACGAAACGCACGTTGCCGAAGCGGCACAGCGTCTCGATGAGCGAGTGCACGGTGCGGCCGAACATGAGGTCGCCGCACAGGCCGACGGTCAGGTCGGTGACGCGGCCGAAACGCGACTGCAGGGTGGCGAGGTCGGCGAGCGTCTGCGTGGGGTGCATGTGGCCGCCGTCGCCCGCGTTGATGACAGGCACGGAGGCGGCGCGGGAGGCGACGAGCGCCGCGCCTTCCTTCGGGTGGCGGATCGCCACCACGTCCACGTAGTTGGACACGGTCTTCAGGGTGTCGGCGATGGATTCGCCCTTGGTGACGGAGGCGAGCTGCGCGCCGGCGAAGCCGATCACCTTGCCGCCGAGACGCAGCATCGCGGTCTCGAAGCTCAGACGCGTGCGGGTGGAGGGCTCGTAGAAGAGCGTGGCCAGCACCCTGCCGTCGCAGGCGTGCGCCACTTCCCTGCGATGCGCGTCGATGTACTGCGCCTTATGCAGCAGATCGGTGATCTGGGGGATGGAGAGATCGTCGAGGGAAATGACGCTCTTGCCGAGCATCGGCGTCTCCGCCGGTTCCTGTTCAGTTGACACGGCTCACCTTTCGTGTGTGAAACGGACAAGGTGGCCACTAACGTGACCTATCCGACTATAGACCATTTCTCCGACGCACGCCGCACAAGCCGTCCCCCGCGCGTCACCCTCCGTTCACCTTGGCGCCGCCCGCTCACTCCTCGACGTCGAGGCGACGGTCGTGCCAGTAGTATGCACGGTCGTGTTCGCCGATCGGACGCACCACCTTGCACGGCACACCCACGGCGACCACGTTCGCGGGGATGTCGCGCGTGACGACCGAACCGGCGCCGATCACGCTGTTCTCGCCGATGGTGACGCCCGGCAGGATGCTCACGTTGGAGCCGACCCACACGTTGCGTCCGATATGCACGGGCAACGCGTACGTGTAGTGGTGCTCGCGCAGGATCGGCAGGATCGGGTGTCCCGCGGTGGCGATGGTGACGGACGGGCCGAACATCGCGTAGTCGCCGATCCATATCTCCGCGTCGTCGACCATGCTCATGAACGCGTTGATGTAGATGCCCTTGCCGAGATGCACGCGCCGGCATCCGTTGTTCGCGTGCAGCGGCGTCTCGATATGCACGCCTTCGCCGACTTCGGCGCACATCCCTTTGAGCAGTTCGGCGCGGCGGTCCTGTTCGGTGGGTCTGGTCTGGTTGTACTCCCACAGCTTGTCCTGCCATGCGAGCTGCCCGTCCATGATGGCCGGATCGTCGTAGTGGTACGGCAGTCCCGCGTCCTTGCGCACCACGTTGTCCATCGTCTCCCGCGTATCGTCCATGCGTGTTCCTCGCCTTCCGTCCGGTTCGCCGCGAAGCCGCGGCACGCCTCCCATGGTAGCGTTGCCATGGTTCGCGGGGAGCCTCCCGGCGGCCATCCGGTACGTTCCGTTCCGGATCGGGAACGGGTTCAGCCGGCCAATCGCCGCCCGATGACGTCGAGGAAGGCGTCCGCGCCGTCCCGGCGGCGCCGCGCGTCGGGATGCGAGGAGGTGTCGTCGAACACGTAGACGTCGAAGGTGGGCAACGTCGCGCCCGTCACGGGCATGAACGCGATGCGCCCGTCGCCCTCCACCGCGACGGACGCCATCAGTCCGACGGCGATGCCGGACGCGATGATCGACTTCATCGTGCCGACGTCGGCGACCTCGATGATGTCGGTGGGGTCGATGCGGGAGCGGATGAACGCGCCCGCCGCCTTCGAATGCACGAAGTCGTCGGACAGGGTGACGAACCGCATGCCCTTCATCGCCTTCCCGTCGGACAGGTCGAACGTCATCCGGCCGGCGAGCGCGGTCGCGGCCGCGCCGGTTTTCGCGTAGGCGAGGCCGAACGGGAACGAGGCGATTCGGAACGTGCGTGCGACGCCGAACGACGGCGACGATTCGACGGCTGCGACCGCGCCGAAATCGACCGTATGCCGTTCGATGGCGTCGAGGAGCCGGCGCGATCCGACGGATTGCACGGTGACCTCGCCGTCGAGTTCGCCGGACAGGGTGCGTGCCAGGGCGTCGATGGTTTCGTCGCCCAGCAGGTAGGCGGAGATGATCGGCGGCAGTCCCACGGAGTAGGCGACGGCCGGGTCGCCGTCCGCCGGGGAACCGGCCCGTCCTGCTCGTGCGATCTCGTCGGGCAGGCGGTTGATCTCGTCGAGGATCGTGGCGGTGTGACGGATGAGGGCGAGTCCGGCCGGCGTGAGCGTCGCCTCTCCCCCGGCACCGAAGCGGCGTCGTTCGATGAGCGTCGCGCCGAGCCGCCGTTCCAGCCGTTTGACCGCCTGGGAGACGGTGGGCTGGGAGACGCGGGCGGCCGCGGCCGCATCGGTGAAGCTGCCGAGTTCGGCGACGAGCTGGAAGAACTCCAGATCGCGGATGTTGTCTATCGATGCCATGAGCCGCCTCGTCTCGGGGAAAACACACTCCATTGTAGCGTGCTTCCACGGGGCGGGGCAGCTCGTCAGGAAGGCGGGATCACGGTCGGGATGGTCAGTCGATGCGCCAGGTGTTCGCTTCGACGGCGGCTTCGACGTCCGGCACGGGCTCGCGGTTGAGGCCTTCGGCGATGGCCTGTTCGGCGACGGCGACGGCGACCCTGCGCGAGATCTCCTTCAGGTCGCTGACGGGCGGCAGGACGGCGGCGCCCGGCTCGTCCACGTCGATCATGCCGGAGATGGCGTGCGCGGCGGCGAGCAGCATGCGGTCGCTGACGAGTCTCGCCTTGCCGATGATCGCGCCGAAGCAGATGCCCGGGTACATGAGCGCGTTGTTGCCCTGGCCGATGTGGTAGGTCACGCCCTCGTACTCGACGGGCGCGGACGGGGTGCCGGTGATGACGAACGCCTTGCCGTCGGACCAGCGGATCACGTCGGCCGCCTTCGCCTCGGCGAGCTCGGTCGGGTTGGAGATCGGGCACAGCAGCGGGCGTTCCACGTGGGCGCACATGGCGCGCACCACGCGTTCGTCGAACGCGCCGGGGCGGGTGGAGGTGCCGATGAGCACGCTCGGCCGGAACGCGTCGACCACGGCCGCCAGGTCGGTCGGGTCGGCGAGCGCCGGGAATTCGCCGACCTTGCGCGCGTACTTGCGCTGGCCGTCGGTCAGTCCGTCCTGACCTTCGACGACGAGACCGTATCGGTCGACGAGCGCGACGCGTCCCATCGCCTCGGTGCGGTCCATGCCGCCGTTGACGACGAGGTCGTCGACGAGCTGGTCGGCGATGCCGACGCCGGCGGTGCCCGCGCCGAAGACGAGGATGCGCGTGTCGTCATAGGAGGTGCCGGCGATGCGGCGGGCGGCGACGAGCGCGGCGAGCACGGTCACGCCGGTGCCCTGGATGTCGTCGTTCAGGGTGAGCACGTCGCCCCGGTAGCGTTCGAGGATCGGCGCGGCGGTAGGTCGTCCGAAGTCCTCCCAGTGCAGCAGCGCGTCCGGGTAGAGTTCGAGGCAGTCGTGGACGAACGCGTCGATGAACGCGTCGTAGCGTTCGCCGCGCACGCGAGGGAAACGGTTGCCGACGTAGCGCGGATTGTCGAGGAGCTCCTTGCGGTCAGTGCCCACGTCGATCATGACGGGCAGCACGCGGGCAGGGTCGATGCCGGCGGCCGCCGTGTAGACGGCGAGCTTGCCGGTGAGGATCTCCGCGCCCTGCGCGCCCCAGTCGCCGATGCCGAGGATGCCTTCGCCGTCGGTGGCGACGATCAGATCGATGTCACGGCCTTCCGCGTACTGGCGCAGCGCGTCCTTGATGCGTTCGGGGTGTTCGATGGAGACGTAGGCGACGTCGGAGCCGAGATAGTACTTGTCGTACTGCATGATCGACTGGGCGACGGTGGGCGCGTACACGATCGGCATGTATTCGGTCAGATGCCTGGACATACCGTGGTAGAACAGGCGGCGGTTCTCGCGGCACACACCCATCAGGAACAGACGACGGCCGAGGTCGTCGCCGATGTTCCGGAAACGCTCGTACACGGTCTCTTCCTGCATGTCGAGCGACTGCACGGCGGCGGGCAGCAGGCCGTCCACGTCGGCGGCCACACGCTCGTCGATCGTGGCGGCGAGGCCGCGGTTGGTGAAGGAATCCTTGAGTGTGGCGAATCCGGTCATGATGTCGCTCCTTGTCCGTTGGATGTGGGTCCGGGTCTTGTCGTCGGCTTCGTCGCCGCGTCGCCTCATACGATAGGAGCGGGCCGCGCACCTCCTCAAATAAGCGGAGCCACTATGGCGACACGCCCAGTCTTCCAACGGTTCCGACGGTTCCCGGCGGCGCGCCGCGGCCTTCCGTTCCCATATAGGCGTCGCTTATTTGCGGGTGCGGAAGCCCGCATCGTAGCCTTGGGGCAATCGGTCGCATCATCCGTTCCCTCCCACCGACGAAGACGGAGGGGCAGCCCCAATGAAGGAGTCACGATGACCATGTCCATACCGTTGAAGTCCTCCCCGAGCACGCGGTCGGCCTCCGCGACGTCGGCGACGTCCAAGGCCGCAACCTCCATCCCGCATGCGAAGGCGCTCAAGGCCGCCGTCTGCATCGCCGTGACCCTCGTCATCTATATCCTGCCCGTGCCGGACGGTCTGACCGCCCAGGGCATGCATATGCTGGCGATCTTCCTCGGCACGATCCTCGGGCTCATCCTCCAGCCGTTGCCCACGTCCGCCGTGGCGATCATCGGATTGACCGTGGCGATGCTCACCGGCACGATGGATCCGAAGACCGCCGCGTTCTCCGGTCTCGGTTCCGCATCGATCTGGCTGATCGTCGCCGCGTTCTTCATCGCCCAGGGATTCGTGAAGACCGGACTGGGCCGGCGCATCGCGCTCGTGTTCATCAGCCTGCTCGGCAAGTCCAGTCTCGGCATCTCCTACGGTCTGACCGCCGCCGACCTGCTGCTCGCGCCCGCGACGCCGTCGAACACGGCCCGGTTGGGCGGCATCCTGTTCCCAATCATCACGTCGATCAGCGACGTGCAGGAGTCCACGCCGGAATCCGACGAGTCGCGCCGGCGCATCGGAGCGTTCCTGTGCATCACCGCGAACAACGTGAACGCGATCACCTCGTCCATGTTCATCACCGCCATGGCCGCCGGCCCGGTGGTCGCCCAGCTCGCCTCCGACTCGGACGCGCCGATCTCCTGGGGCACATGGGCGCTGGCGGCGATCGTGCCCGGCCTGCTGTGCCTGATCGTCATCCCCGCGCTCGTCTACCTCATCTACCCGCCGAGCGTCCGGCACGTGCCGAGCGCGCAGACGGACGCGAAGGCCGAACTGAAATCGCTGGGACGCCTGTCCGTCAAGGAGTGGATCATGCTGCTCACCTTCGCGGCGATGCTCGTCCTGTGGGCGACCGGCCAGGTCACCGGCATCAACGCCACGACCGTCGCGTTCCTCGGCGTCGCCGTACTGCTCGTCACGGACATCATCACATGGAAGGAGATGGCGGCGAACTCGTCGGCATGGTCCACGCTGATCTTCTTCGGCATCCTCGTCGGCATGGCCACCCCGTTGAACGAGCTGGGGGTCACCGAGTGGGCGGGCGCGTTCATCGCCGACTCCATCGAGGGATGGTCCTGGCCGGTGGTGCTCGTCCTGCTCACCGTCTGCTACTTCCTGCTGCACTACATGTTCGCCTCCGAGCTCGCACAGGTCGTGGCGATCTACACGCTGTTCCTGTCCGTGGCGGTCGCGGCCGGCGCTCCCCCGATGGCGACGGCGCTGCTGCTCGGCTGCACGTCCGGCCTGATCGGCGCGATGACGCACTACGCGTCCGGCCCGTCCGCCCTCATCTACGGCGCCGGCTACGTGAAGACCGCGGAGTTCCTGCGCGTCGGCCTGGTCTGCGGCGTGGTGACGGTCGCCATCTACCTGACCGTCGGTCTGGGATGGTGGAAGATCATCGGCCTGTGGTGACGTGAGATCGTGCGGCGGTCCGAGCAGACATACCGCCACGTCTTCCGGAATACGGGTGCCGCGGCACGCGACTGACGGTCGCACGCCGCGGCATCGTTCTGTCCCTTCTACACTGGGAAGCGGAAACGTGCATCATTGTCATGGGCGGCGTGGTGTCAATGCCTCGGGAGGAACGAATCATGCGTCTCAGTTCGGTGAATCATATCGAAACCATCGTCGGAGACAGGCGCGCCTCGACCGGCGACGATCGTCTGTTCGTCATGTTCCATGGATACGGGAACGATGAGCGGGAGATGATCCGCGTCATCGACGGCGTGTATGCGGGGACGGGACGGATCCCGAGCTACCTGTCGTTCCACGGCACCTACGACCGTGATTACATGGGCGGCGCCTACTGGTATCCGGACGGGTGCGGCACCGAGGAGCGACGCCGGGAATGCTCGGCGGTGGGCGATGCGGTGGTCGCGCTGCTGGATTCGCCGATGTTCGCGTCCCGGCGGAAGATCCTCGTCGGGTTCTCGCAGGGCGGCTACATGTCGTATCGCATCGTGCGCGAACACCCCGACATGTTCGACGCGGCGATTCTGATGAGCCCGTCGTTCAAGGGCGAGGAGACGACGGACGGCTCGACGATCGCCGGCGACACGCGCTTCCTGCTGCACTATGGCTCCGAGGACCGCACGATTCCGCTGGATGACCAGCGCACCGCACACCGTGTGCTCGAAGCCACCGGCCGCCTCGAATCCCATGAATACCCCGGCATGGGCCACGCCATCTGCCAGAAGGAGATCGAGGACATCAGAAAGTTCATTGAACTTTGAACTTTACCTGTCAGCCGCTGGCAAGCTCCCCAGATGACGTGGTGCGGTGGTTCCTCCCCCCGTTGACGGGCAGCCCCCCTCGGTCGGTCTGCGCCCGCCGGCTTCGCCGGTGGGCGTGGTGGTGTTCCTCCCGCTGGCGGGAGGTGGCGCGCGGCACACGCGTCGGAGGGTGGTCCGGGTCGCGGGGGCCGGGGCGGCCACCCCCACCCGCTTCGCGGGAGCCCCCGCCGGCGGGGGCGGGATCCCATGCGCGTGGCCGGCGTGTGTGCGGGTATGCGTGGACCCCCGGGAGCCGTGGTGGCTCGACCGGGGGTCCGTTTCACGTGTGGTGCGGCGGCGTGCTACTCTCCCACATCCTCTCGGGTGCAGTACCATCGCCGTGCCAGGTCTTAGCTTCCGGGTTCGGAATGGGACCGGGCGTCTCTCCTGGGCTATGACCGCCGCAAATCTTCAATTGTGGGGCGAGGCGCTCCCGCTTCCTCGTATATCCCCTCGGGCTGGTGGTTTGGGGACCGGATGGTGGACGCTAGTGTTGATTGTCTTGTCGTGTCGTCACGGTTGCTCCGTGTCGTTCATGATTCGCAGAAGAGGTTTGATGCCGTCCCAACCAGGGGTTGGGATGTGTGTGTCGCGCTTCCCCGTTAGTACCGGTCGGCTCCACCCCTCGCGGGGCTTCCACGTCCGGCCTATCGACCACGTGTTCTTCATGGGGGGTCTCGGACCCGAGGGTCCGGGGAATACTTATCTTGGAGCGGGCTTCCCGCTTAGATGCTTTCAGCGGTTATCCCTTCCGAACGCAGCCAACCGGCGGTGCCACTGGCGTGACAACCGGCGTACCGG